>CAVOIH010000018.1:0-188253 GCA_963695885.1 uncultured Solirubrobacterales bacterium
GCCCCTCGACGATGTGGGTCTGCGGCGAGATCGGGTAGGCGCAGATCACCTCCGGCCGGCACAGGGCGACGGCCTCGGCGACGGCGTGCGAGCCTTCAGTTTGCTTGAGCATGTCCGGTCCTCGGTCATTTCGCTCGCGCACGTACGCGTAGGCCGCGCTGGCCGCCGCGACGTTGCCCTCGGCCACCTTGCCGCCGAATTTTTCGCGGATCGCCGCGGCCACCGAATCCAGCGTGATGCGTCCCGAGACCGCGGCGAATCCGCCCAGCAGGGCCGCGTTGGGCAGGGGCCGGCCTACGTGCTTGAGCGCGAGATCGGTCGCAGGCACCGCGTAGAACCTGAATTTCGGCAGCAATTCCTTCACGCCCAGTTCGTCGAAGGACCGCGTCGTGTTGATGAGGATGTGGCCGTCGCGCGCCAGGCCGCCGAACACGTCCACCTGGTGCAGGAGCGTAGGGTCCTGGATGATCAGCGCGTCGGGTTCCAGGACCGGTTCGCGCAGGCGGATCTCCTTGTCGTCGATGCGGCAGAACGCGACCACCGGCGCGCCGGTGCGCTCCGAGCCGAAGCTGGGGAATAGGAACCCCTCCTCGCCTTCGGAATCGGCGTCGAGCGAGGCGTAGAAGCCTCCGGCGTCGTCACGCATCTCCCGCAGCATCCAGTCGAGGGTCTCTTCGGTGATCCGGCGGTAGCGGTCGTGGCCGAGCTCCTGCCAGGCGTGGAGGTACGTACGGGCGAGCAGGGCATTGTCGTAGAGCATCTTCTCGAAGTGCGGGACCAGCCAGGCGTCATCGACCGAATAGCGGGCGAAGCCACCGCCGACCTGGTCGTAGATGCCGCCGGCACCCATGCGGTCGAGGGTCACCTCGACGGGTTCCGTCTCCCCGCGGGAGAGCAGGAAGTCGAGGGTGGAGGCCGGCGGGAACTTGGGGGCGGGACCGAAGCCACCGAGGTCGGTGTCGGCCAGCTCGAGCAGGGTTTTCGTCCGGTCGGCCAGCAGGCCGGGGTCGAGGTCGCCTTCCTTGGCGCTGATCATCGAGACGGCGCCCAGGCGGATCCGGACGTCCCTGGCCTGTGACCGGATCTCCTCGCGCCGCTCCCCGAATGCCTTGACCACGGCGTCCATCACCATCATGAAGCTGGGCATTCCGGTCGAGGAGTCCGGGGGGAAGTAGGTACCGCCGTGGAAAGGGACGCCCTCGGGGTCGAGGAACGCGGTCAGCGGCCAGCCGCCGCTGCCGGTGATCGACTGGACCGCCTCCATGTAGATCGCGTCGATGTCGGGGCGCTCCTCGCGGTCCACCTTGACCGGGATGAAGTGCTGGTTCATATAGTCGGCGGTGACCGGGTCCTCGAAGGATTCGCGCTCCATGACGTGACACCAGTGGCAGGCGGCGTAACCGACCGAGAGCAGGATCGGCTTGTCGTCACGCTGCGCGGCCTCGAGGGCCTCGTGTCCCCACGGGTACCAGTCGACCGGATTGTCCTTGTGCTGCAGGAGGTACGGGCTGGTTTCTCCGGCGAGGCGATTGCTCATTCCCGAAGTGTCTCAGGGACGCACCAGCGGATGGCACCCGGCATCATTGGTCGCGTGGATCTGTCCTTCGCCAGCATCGTCACGGACTTCTGGAACGACCAGCTCGTCGAAAACGACCAGCAGGCGCTGTTCCTGGTGATGGTCGGTTTCCTCGGCTCGTTCGTCTTCATCCGGATCAGCACCCGCATCATGCGCAGCGGCAGCGTGTCCTGGTGGCCGGGAAGCGTCGTCAGCGAAGGGGGCGTCCACGTCCACCACCTGGTTTTTGGGATCGTCACGATGATGATCGCCGGCGGACTCGGTTTTGCCTTCTCCGAATACAGCCCGATCTTCGAGCTGTGCGCGCTCGCCTTCGGGATCGGCGTCGGACTCACCATCGACGAGTTCGCGCTGTGGGTGCACCTCGACGACGTCTACTGGGCCGAGGAGGGACGGCGGTCGATCGATGCCACCGTCGTGACCTGCCTCGTACTCCTGCTCCTGATGTTCGGCGTCCGGCCGTTCGAGATCACCACGGCGGACACCGTCGCCTTGATCTTCAGCATCGCCGTCGCGATCATGGTCTTCGCCGTGGTCCTGATCTGCTTCCTGAAAGAGCGGATCCTCCACGCGGTGGTCGGGTTCTTCATCTGGCCGATCGCGCTCTACGGCGCCTGCCGGATCGGCAAGCCTGACTCACCCTGGGGCAAGCGCCGCTACGGGGAAAGGAACCCGGCGAAGCAGGCTCTCGCCGAGGTCCGCTTCAGCCCGGAACGGCGCACGGAGCGTTTCAAGGAGAAATTCCGCGACATAGTGGGCGGCGGTCTCCCGGATCACTGATACCTGAGGTGGCGGGCGGCGACCCAGGGGTCGTTCCTCGAGGTGATTGCGATTTCGGTGGGCGGTGTCAGGCGGTCAACTGAGCAGATGGCCAGGGCCGCTTCCTACGAACTCACATCCCTGGCGAACATCTCGAAGGCTTCGAGGTACCGGTCCAGGTCCTCTTCCGTATGGGCCACCGAGATCGTCCACTCCTCTTCGACTCCCGGGGTCATGAAGATGCCGTGGTTCATGTGGTAGAGCCAGGCCAGTCCTGACAGTTCTTCGTCCACCTTGGTCAGGTAGTCGCGGTATTCGTACAGGCGGTCGGCCGAGAAGACGACGCAGCCCTTCGCTCCCATTCCCGAGGTGTAGGCGGGAAGGCCATATTCGTCGATAATCGCCTGGCAGCCGTCCAGCAGGTAGTCGTTCTTCCGCTCGAGCTCCTGGTAGACGTCGTCGGTGAGGACTTCGAGCAGGGTGGCTTCGGCCGCGGCCATGACCAGCGGGTTGCCGTTGAAGGTGCCGTACTGCTTGACCTTGTCGTCGGCCACCAGCCGGGCGATCTCGCCGGACATGCCGATCGCGCCGCCGGGATAGCCGCCGCAGGTCGCCTTGGCCAGGGTGATCATGTCGGGCAGGACGCCGAACCTGGCGGTCGCGCCACCGGCCGAGATCGTGGCGCCGGTCTTGACCTCGTCGAAGATCAGCTTGATGCCGAACTTCTGCGTGAGCTCGCGGACCTTCTCGAGGTAGCCCTCCTTCGGCGGGATGATGTTGATGTTCATCATCGCCGGCTCCATGATCAGGCCGGCGACCTGGTCGCCGATCTTCTCGAAGACGCTTTCGAGGGCCTCGGCGTCGTTGAAGGGCACGGCCCTGGTGAGTTCGGTCAGGGCGAGCGGGGTGCCGGCGCCCTCCGGCACCGAAACCGGGTCGTCGCGGTCACCGAGGGCTTCCAGTGGCGGGTACACGCTTACCATCACCGCGTCATGGTGGCCGTGGTAGGAGCCCTCGATCTTCAGGAGGATGTCGCGGCCGGTCGCACCGCGGGCGAGGTGGACGGCGTCCATGGTGGACTCGGTGCCGGAGTTGGTGAATCGCCACTGGGGCAGGCCGAATCGGCGGGCGAGTTCGGTAGCGACGACGATCGAGCCGTCGGTCGGCGCCGCGAAGTGGGTGCCCTGGTCGATGCGCTTCTTGACCGCATCGCCCACGATCTTGTTTGCGTGACCGATCGCCATGACGCCGAAGCCGTTGTGGAAGTCGACGTACTCGTTGCCATCGACGTCCCAGACCCTGGATCCTTCACCCCGTTCAAGATACGTCGGCCAGGGGTCGTTCACCTGGAAGGAGGAGGGGACACCGTTCGGCATGACCTTCTCGGCGCGTTCGTAGGTCGCGGCCGACCGCGGAGTCCGGTTGCGGAAGGTCTCCTGCTGGGCTTCGGTGAGCGACGCGACGAGCTTCGGGTCGTACGGACTCGTGGTTTTTTCGGTCATGTTTCCTCCGGTGGTTGGATCTGAATCAGCCTATACCTGGCGGGCGCGCAGCTCGGACCGTTTGATCTTGCCGCTGGCCGTCTTCGGCAACTCGTCCGTGAACTCGACGATTCGCGGGTATTTGTAGGGGGCGGTCGCCTCCCTGCAGTGCTGCTGAATCTCCGCGACGAGTCCGTCGCCCGGCTCGCCGTCCTTGAGGACGATGACCGCCTTGACAACCGATCCGCGCTCCGGATCGGGCGCGGCGATCGCTGCCGCTTCGGCCACGCGGGGATGGGTGAGCAGTGCGGATTCGACCTCGACCGGGCCGATCCGGTAGCCGGCCGAGCTGATCACGTCGTCGTTCCGGCCCTGGTGGAAGAGGAACCCTTCTTCGTCCTCGGTCACGAGGTCCCCGGTCGCCCACCACTCGCCATCGAACGTCGTGCCGTCGATGTAGCTCGAGAAGAACGTGGGGGAGGTCGACGCCTTGACCTGGAGCTCGTCGTCCACGATCCTCGTCTCGATCCCCGGGAGCGGCCGGCCCATCGACCCTTCCCGCCCGGCCACCCGGTCGTCCGGGCGGATCCCGGTGACCTGCCCGGTCTCGGTCTGGCCGTATCCGTCGGCGATCTCGAGGCCGGTGGCATCGCGGAAGACCTCGATGACCTCGGCGTTCAGCGCCTCTCCGGCCGAGACCATGCGCTTCAGGCCAGGGACGGGGGCGACCTCGGTCCGCTTGGCGAGGATCCGGTACTCGGTCGGGGCCTGGCAGAGCACGTTGACTCCCTCGCGGCGGGCTGTCTCCAGCCGCGAATCGGGATCGAAGCGTTCGTCGACCAGCAACGATTTCGCACCTCGGAGCCACGGAGCGATGAACGAGTTGCGCGACGACTTCGACCAGCCCGGCGCGGCCGTGCACCAGACGAGGTCGCCTTCGGCCGCGCCCAGCCAGTATTCGGCCTGGGTCGCCTGGCCGAGCAGGTAGCTCTGGGCATGAACGACGCCTTTCGGCTCGCCGGTGGATCCGGACGTGAAGACGATCAGCGCCGGGTCGGCCGGGTCCAGGCCGGCGGCCGCCGCCGGCGTGTCCTGGTCGAGGTCCTCGTCGAGGATCCGGTTGAGGTCGGCCATGTCGAGATACGGGATTCCCTCGCCGAGGTTCGTGAGGTAGCGCTCCTCGCCTATTACCAGGGCGGGATTCGTGGCAGTCACCCGGTAGGCGAGGTCGGCCGCGGTCAGCTGGGGATTCAGCGGAAGCGCGATGGCCCCCATACGGAAGCAGGCGAGCATTGAGATCACCCATTCGATCCGACTGCCGACCAGGATCATGACCACGTCGCCACGGTGGACCCCCTGGGCGAGCATTGCCCCGGAAAGTCCCATGCTGCGGGCGAACAGGTGGCTGAAACAGTGGACCTTCCGGTCGCCCGCGGCGTCGATCGCGATCACCGCTTCCTGGGAAAACGGGAACCGCTGGATAACGTCGTCGATGAAGTTCACTCCGCTGATTCTCGCAGGCGTCTGGATTTCGCAGGACACCCGCAGTAAGCTCGATCCTTCGGAAAGTCAGAAGGGAGGGTCGTATGACCAGCAGGCAGAAGAAGCAGCGCCTCGAGCGCCGCCACATCCACGCAAGGATGGTCCGCGGGGGGTCACGGGCAGGCAAGATCGCGCTTGGCACCGGAATCGGAGTCGGTGCGGCCCTGGCCATGGCCGCTCCCGCGGCGGCTGCGGACTTTACCGTCGCGAACCTGGATGCCGGCGGTCCCGGATCGCTCGTCAACGCGGTCGCCGAAGCAAACGCCTCTCCCGGCCCCGACCGGGTTCTCTTTCAATCAGCGCTGACCGGCACGATCAGCCCGGAGTTCCCGCTGGTCTCCGACGGAGGGGACCTTGAGATCATGGGCCCCGGCGCCGATGTGATCACCGTGAAGGGAGACGAGACCTTTCCGCTGGTCATCGTTGGGAATCCGGCTGCGGCCACCCCCGGTGCCTTCACCGTTTCCGGCCTGACCCTGACCGACGGTGATTCCGACTACGGTGGGGCGATCTATGCCGTCAACACGGACGTGGCCGTCCTTGACTCGGTCGTCACATCCAACGCTGCCCAGGTCGGCGGTGCCATCTACGCCGGTAACCAGGGCTATGAAGAGCCCGGCCGCGACGGTTCGATCACCGTGGACCACAGCACGTTCTCCGGCAACTCCGCCGCACTCGGCGGAGCGCTGGCGTCTACCGGCAACATCACCGTGACCGGCTCGACCCTCAACAACAACCGGGCGCTTCAGGGTGCCGGCGGGATCGAGTTGCTCGGCTCGGAAACCGAATCCACCGTGCTCAAGGTCGAACAGTCGACGCTCAATCGCAACAGCAGTGCGACTGCCGGCGGTGCCATCGCCGTATTGCCCGGTCTCGAAGGAGTCAGCACCGATCTCGAGTTGAGCTCCTCGACGATCTCGGGCAACCAGGGCGGTTTCGCCGGAGGCGGGATCCTCGGCGGGTTCACCGAGGCGACGGTCAGCAACTCGATCATCGAGAACAACTTCGCCTACTACGGTCCCGACATCTACAGCGGTCTCGACAGCGCGCCCCCGCCGGAACCCGGATGCGGCTGTTACGAGACCGATTTCGCGACCAGCTTCAGCTTCATCGGTGATACCTCGCAGGCGTTGATCACTTCGACGGTCGCGAACTCGAACATCCTGAACGGCGGCGACGCCGGCCTGGATCGCCTGGCCGACAACGGCGGTGCGACGAAGACGATGGCGATCGGCCCTGAAAGCCCGGTGGTCAACAAGGGCTCGAGCCCGCTCACGGTTGACCAGCGAGACGAGAAGCGGCCGGTGGCCTACCCGGGAATCCCGAATTCGACCGCAGCCGGGGCGAACGGAGCCGACATCGGCGCTTTCGAGCTCCAGTACACGGAACCGCCACCGCCCCCACCTCCGGACCGGCCGTTCCTCCTCCTCAACTCGACCCCGAACCGGAAGAAGGGCACGGCGACCATCGGCGTCCGGATCCCCGCACCGGGATCGGTCCAGCTGAGGGGGCAGAAGATCCTCAAGAGCTCGGAGCGCCACTTCGGCAGCGCGGGCGTCTACCGGTTTCGGGTCGTGCCGAAGGGGAAGAACATCAAGCGGCGCCTGAACAGGAAGGGCCGGGCCAGGGTGCTCGTCAAGTTCCGTTACATCCCGGACCAAGGCCGCGTGCTGGCCAAGGGCAAGAACGTCGCCCTGTTCAAGGGCGACAGGAGCAGGAAGGCGAAGAAAGCCGCGCTGCGCGAACTGCGCAGCAACGGCTTCGGTTCCTAGGGTCTCGCTGTGGAGGTAGACGCCAGGACCTGGTCCTTGTTCCTGGGCCCTACTCGTACTTCTTGACGATCCGCATCGAGTGGCCCGGGCAGGCGTCGGTGCAGAGGTAACACAGCACGCATTCGTCGAGCTGGCCCTTGACGATCTCGGTGCCTGAATCGCCCGCCTTGAAGATGCCGACGGTGCAAACCTCTTCGAGCTTCTTGGCCAGTTCCCGGTCGGAAGCCGCGGGCTCATCGAATTCGATGTCGATAAAGACGCTGTCCAGTGATTCGGGGCTCATCTGCCGATCCTCTCCTTCACACGGTCCGGGATCTCGTCGATCCGTTCGACCACCTTGATTCCGGCCTCTTCGAGACGCACGATCTTCTCGGTGGCCGAGTCTTCCTTGCCTTCGACGATCGTGCCGGCGTGGCCGAAGCTCATGCCCTGCATCTCGTCGTCGTCCATGAATTTGCCGGCCATGAAGGCGACGATCGGGAGGCGGGAGTCGTTCTCCTGGCGCCACTCCGAGAGCTGGGCTTCCATGCGGCCGCCCGGCTCGGTGTAGATCACGATGGCTTCGGTGTCTTCGTCAGCTTCGAAGTACGGCATCAGTTCGGCGTAGGTCGAGCCGATGATCGCGTCGCCGCCGATCGAGATGGCCGTGGAGACGCCGAGGCCGGCTGCCGTGAGCGACGAGGAGATCTCGGTCGTCATGCCGCCGGAACGCGACATCACGCCGACGACTCCCGGCTTGTACGACTTGGCGGCATCCAAAGCAGGGCCGCCGATGCCACCCATCTTGCAGACTTCAGGCACGATCAGGCCGAGGCAGTTCGGGCCGATTATGCGCGCGCCGTGGAGGTCGGCGAACTCGACCATCTCGGCGACGTCGCCCCGGGGGATGCGCTCGGTCACGATCACCAGCAGCTTGATGCCGTTGGCGATCGCCTCGATCACCGCGTCCTTGGTGAAGCCGGGGGGCACGGTGACGATCGAACCGTCGATCGGGCTGCCGTGGTTCGCGACAGCCTGCTCGACGGTGTCGAACACCGGCACGCCGTGGACCTCGCGGCCGAGACGGCCAGGGGTCACACCGCCGACGACCTTGGAGCCGTAGTCGAGGCATTCCTTGGTCAGGTTGACCGCCTCGCGCCCGGTGATGCCCTGGACGATGAAGGTCGTGTCCTTGTTCAGCAGTATCGACATGTGCCTAAGCCATCCCCGGACGCGGGAAGAAATCCCTGTCCGTCATTGAATTCTGCAGGGATTTCCGGGAGCAGAGGAGATGGCGCATTATTTCCCTCCCTGGATCTTCGCCACTGCTCGTCCGGCGGCGTCCCAAAGGGAGACTGTCCGGTCGCAGTACTCGACGCCGTAGTGGTCGAGGATCTTGTTGCCTTCGTCTTCCCAGGCACCGGGGATGCGGAAGATCGCGATCGTCTCGGCCGGGTCCTTGTCCAGCTCGAGACAGGCCTTGATCACTCCTCGGGCGACGATGTCGACCCGGGTGTTGGAGACGATCGACATCATCACGGCGATCTTCTCGACGCCGTCCTTCTTGAGGACTTCCTTGGCCAGGCCGCAGGCCTTGGCGACCGACGGGTTGCCGCCGATCTCCGAGTAGTTGGCAGGCTTGCCGCCCTGATTGCGTACCGCGTCGGTGAGGGTCAGAGAGCCACCGCCGGCCCCGATCACGAGGCCGAGGTTGCCGTCGAAGCCGTGGTCCTTGCCCTGGATGACGCCGCGGTGGTCGGCCGAGTCGATCGCCTTGACGTTCTTCTCGAAGTCGGAAGGCACGTAGGAATCACGGGTGTCGTCTTCGTCGATGCCGAGTTCCTTCCGGAGGAGGGCCTTCTGGCGGCCTTCCGCTTCGGACTCCATCTCCATGTGGGCGTCGAGCGCGACGAAACTGCCGTCGGTCAGCTCGGCCAGCGGGTTGATCTCCGCGAGGAGCATGTCGTTATCGCGGAAGAGACGGGCCAGCCTGGCGAGGATCGGGGTCGCCCGGTTCAGCTGGCTGCCGGTGACCCCGGTGGCCGCGATGACCTGCTTGGCCTCGTAGTCACCGACCGGCAGGATGTTTGAGATGTGGCCCCGGCCGACGTGGCCGGGATGCTCCTCGGCAACCTGTTCGATGTCGATGCCGCCCATGTCGCTGAAGAGCATCAGCGGCTTCTTGGCGGTGCCGTCCCAGACGACGCTGGCGTAGTACTCCTGCTTGACCTCGGCCTTCGGGTCGACCAGGACTCCGACCGGCATGTGCCCGTTGATCTCGAGCCCGAGGATGTCCTCGGCGTGCTTCGCGGCTTCGTCCGGGGTGTCGGCGAACTGCACGCCGCCGGCCTTCATGCGGCCCCCGGTGAGAACCTGGGATTTGATCACGGTGGGGCCGCCGATTTCCTCAGCCACCTTCCGTGCCTCGTCAGCTGTCTGGCAGAAGCCGTACCTGGTGACCGGGATACCGGCCAGCTCGACGATCTTTCGTGCCTCGTATTCGTAGAAGATCATTTCCTGAGAAATCTATTCGACCCGTTCTGGAGTCAGAATTCCGACGCGCCCGGTAGGAATCGAAGCCGGGGACGGGGCCGGATCTCCGGAGCGCCGGTAACGTCCCGGCGATGGTTCCCCTTCGCCGCCGGATGCTGCTCCTGCCTTTCCTGGGCGCCGCGATCCTGATGTCAGGTTGCGACGAGACCGTGATCGACGCCAACAAGGCCGAACCGGCGATCCGGTTCGACGTTCAGGAAGCGACGAAGACCAAGATCGATTCGGTCGAGTGCCCGGAGGACGTCGAAGTCGTTCCCGGGAAGCGTTTCTCCTGCAAAGTGGTCGCTTCCGACGGTGCGGTGGCGATTGCGGAAGGCGAGATCCTGAATGAAGATGCCGATGTGCGGATGATCCGCCTGACCAAGCCCTGAGGTTGTCTGTTCGAGCGGCCGGGAACCCGGACCGGGTCCTGACGTCTTGGTCCACGCTCCCCGGGGATCAAGGCGGCGAGACCCTTCTGGGTGTGCCGGTGTCACCGCAAGAGGGGTGACAAATGCGCAACAATCCCGTCCACAGGAGTGGCCGAAGGCCCCAATAACGCCCGGAACTTTTCGATTTCGGGTCAATAACCGAGGAGTAGAAGAGCGCTCGTGAGTGAGACCACCGAGGTAACTGCGCCGACAAACAACACCAAGCTGCTCGCTTGGGTAGATGAAGTCGCGCAGTTGACCCAGCCCGATTCGATCTACTGGTGTGACGGCTCCGCCGAGGAGTACAACCGCCTGGCGGAAGTGCTTGTCGCTTCGGGAACTTTCGAGAAGCTCTCCGACGCCAAGCGCCCGAACTCCTACCTTGCGAGTTCCGATCCAGGCGATGTCGCCCGGGTCGAGGACCAGACCTACATCTGCACTCAGAAGGAAGAGGACGCCGGACCGACCAACAACTGGAAGGCACCGGCCGACATGCGCCGGACCCTCAACGCCTTCTTCGAAGGGTCGATGAAGGGCCGCACCATGTACGTGGTGCCCTTCTCGATGGGTCCGCTCGGTTCACCGATCGCCCACATCGGCGTCCAGCTCACCGATTCGCCCTACGTCACCGCGTCCATGCGCATCATGACGCGCATGGGTGCCGGCGCCCTCGACGTGCTTGGTTCCGACGGCGACTTCGTCCCCTGCGTCCACTCGGTCGGCATGCCGCTCTCCGAGGGCGACACCGACGTCCCGTGGCCCTGCAACGCCGAGAACAAGTACATCGTCCACTACCCCGAGACCCGCGAGATCTGGTCCTACGGCTCCGGTTACGGCGGCAACGCCCTGCTCGGCAAGAAGTGCTTCGCTCTTCGAATCGCTTCGGTCATGGCACGGGACGAAGGCTGGATGGCAGAGCACATGCTCATCCTCAAGCTGACCAACCCGGACGGCATCGCCAAGTACGTGACTGGCGCCTTCCCGTCGGCCTGCGGCAAGACCAATCTCGCCATGCTGATCCCGACCATCCCCGGCTGGAAGGTCGAGACGGTCGGTGATGACATCGCCTGGATGAAGTTCGGCGAAGACGGACGCCTCTACGCGGTCAACCCGGAAGCCGGTTTCTTCGGCGTCGCCCCGGGCACCGGTGAGAACACGAACCCCAACGCAATGATGACCATCAAGGAGAACTCGATCTTCACCAATGTCGCCAAGACCGATGACGGCGACGTCTGGTGGGAGGGCATGACCTCCGAGACTCCGGAGCACCTGATCGACTGGCACGGCAACGATTGGACGCCCGAGTCCGCCGATGCCCCGGCCGCGCACCCGAACTCGCGATTCACCACACCGGCCTCGCAGTGCCCGACCATCGCACCGGAGTGGGAAGATCCCGCCGGAGTCCCGATCGACGCCTTTCTCTTCGGCGGTCGCCGTTCGTCGGTGATTCCGCTGGTGACCGAGGCCCGCGACTGGAATCATGGCGTCTTCCTGGCTGCGACCATGTCGTCCGAGACCACGGCCGCGGCCACCGGCGCCGTCGGCAAGCTGCGCTTCGACCCGATGGCCATGCTGCCGTTCTGCGGATACAACATGGCCGAGTACTTCCAGCACTGGGTGGACATCGGCCAGCGCGAAGGCGCCCAGCTGCCGAAGATCTTCTACGTCAACTGGTTCCGCAAGGACGACGACGGCAAGTTCATCTGGCCCGGTTTCGGCGAGAACAGCCGTGTCCTCGAGTGGGTGTACAACCGCTGCAAGGGTGAGAACAAGACGCACGACACCTCGCTCGGACTGTTGCCCTACACCGAGGACCTGAACCTCGAAGGGCTTGACATGACCTCCGACGACCTCGAGGACATCCTTTCGGTCGATGACGAAGCGGTCAAGGCCCAGCTTCCGCAGCTCGAAGAGCACCTGGCGAAGTTCGGTGATGACCTGCCGGCAGCGCTTCGCGAAGAGTTCGAAGCACTCAAGCAGCGCCTGGCCTAAGGGGCCGGCCGTGCTGGCGGTGATCGGCGGCACCGGGCTCTACTCGATCGAGGGCCTGATCGCCGATGACCGGCGGCTGATCGACACGCCTTACGGCACGCCTTCGGGCGCGGTGATCAGCGGTCACCTCGGCGGCGATCGCCTGCTTTTCCTCGCGCGGCACGGGGAGGACCATTCTTTCCTGCCCCACCGGATCAACTACCGGGCGAACCTGAAGGCTCTCGAGTCCGCCGGCGCCACGCGGATCCTTGCGATCAGCACGGTCGGGGGCATCGCTCCCGAATGTGCCCCGGGGACGCTGGTGGTGCCGGACCAGATCGTCGACTACACCTGGGGCCGGGACCACACGTTCGGCGGGGAGGACGGGACCGTCACGCACGTCGACTTCACCTTGCCGTACGCCCTTCCGTGGCGCTCCGAAGTGCTCGAAGCCCTCGGATCGTCGCCGCTGGACCCGGAAACGGTGATCGAAGGCGGAACGTATGCGGCCGTCCAGGGTCCACGGCTCGAGACCGCGGCGGAAGTGTCGAAGCTCGCCGCCGACGGCTGCACCATCGTCGGCATGACCGGCATGCCGGAGGCGGTTCTGGCCAGGGAACTCGGCCTCGACTACGCGGCGGTTTGTCCGGTGGTCAACCGCGCGGCCGGCCTGACCGACGTTCCCCTGGACATCGATTCGATTGGTGAGGTGCTGGAAATGGCCCTCGTCCCTCTGGGGGACCTGATTGTCCGTCTGGCCTGAGCGGGTAAAACCCTTCGTGATGTTCCTGCGATCGTCCAGCCGGTGGTTTGCCCCGATGCTCGTCGTCGTTGCGATCGTCGGGACGGAGGGGGCTGCCCAGTCGGCCGAGCCCTTCGTGGCGAGCCGGGACATCCCGTATTCCCACGTGGCATCCGAGCCGTATGAGAACGAGTTGGATATCTATCAGGCGAAGGAACCAGCCGGGGGACCGGCGCCGGTACTCGTCTGGGTTCACGGCGGCGGCTGGTACAAAGGCAGCAAGAACCTGGTGGTCGCCTCCAAGGCCAGGCGGTTCATCAACTCCGGATTCATCTTCGTTTCGGTGAATTACCGGCTGTCACCGGGGGTCAATGACCGCGACAGCCTCGCCGCGGGCCGCGTCATGTTCCCGGACCAGCCCAACGATGTGGCCGCGGCCATCGGCTGGATCGACGAGAACATCTCCAGGTTCGGCGGCGATCCAGGCCGGCTCGTGCTCATGGGGCATTCGGCCGGTGGCCACCTGGTGTCGCTGGTCGCCACGCAGCCCAGGTTCCTACGGGTAGCCGGGGTCGGTCCCGGCAGCGTGAAAGGGGTGATCTCGCTCGACGCGGTTGGCCTCGGGATCAGGCCCCTGACCGCACCGGCGAGCAAGGGCAGAGGCGACCACATCAAGCCGGTCTACTGGAACGCGTTCGGCACCCCGGCGGAGAACAGGGAACGCGGCCGGTGGAAGCGGGCTTCCCCACTCGAGTACGCGGGCCCGCGCGACCCGCCGTTCTTCTTCGTCGTCCAGAACGACGAACCGCTTCGGATCCGTGAATCGAAGGAGATGGCCCGGCGCCTCGGCCAGCGGGTCGACCCTTCCGTGCTCGAGGTGCCGCTGACCCACCGTCAGATCAACCACAGCTTCGCCCGGACTCCGAACCATGGCGAGACCCGGCAGGCGATGGATTTCGCCAGGCGAGCGGTTCGCCAGGCGAGCGGTTCGCCGCGCGACTTCAAAGCGGCAAGCGGGTTGAAGGAGTATGACCCGGTCTTCGAACTCCCGTCGCGGATCCATTGCCGTCCTGGCACTGGTGGGGGCGATCGCGGCGTCATTTACGCTCGGATCTCCCTCGGCGCGGGCTGATTACACCGTCCAGACCGGCATCTCCTACGCCGCAAATTCACCTTCGAACCCGGCCCTGAACCAGCTCGACCTCTACCTGCCGGCCGGGGAAGCGGCGAAACCTCGCCCGGTCGTGGTCTGGGTCCACGGCGGTGGCTGGGCGATCGGCGACAAGAGCAACCGGATGTCGGACAAGGCCCGTCTGCTGACCGATGCCGGATACATCGTCGCCAGCATCAACTACAGGCTTTCGCCTTCGCTCGGCGGGGTCCCCACCTTCGAACCTGACCGGGTCATGTTCCCCGATCATCCCAAGGACGTCGCAGCTGCCATCGCCTGGGTAAGCGACAACATCGGGGGATACGGCGGCGACCCCGATGCGATGTTCCTGATGGGGCACTCGGCCGGCGCCCACCTGGTCTCGCTGGTCGGCAGCGATCCGTCATGGATGGAGGACCAGGGCGATTCGCTCCGTCAGGTGCGCGGGGTCGTTTCACTGGACGCCGGGGCAATGGACGTGGTTGATTCCGCTACCCAGGGAAGGCCACAGCCGACCGACAACAACTATGCGATCTGGAACGCTTTCGGCAGTCCCGCAGAAGAGGCCAAGACACCCCGCTGGCACGATGCCTCGCCCACGACCTGGGGTGATCCGACTGACCCCCGCTTCCTGCTCATAACCCAGGAGGCCCGGTGCCCGAGGATCGTCGACAACGAAAAGATGGCGGTTGCACTGGGGCAGGACCCGGCCGACGTGCTCAAGGTTCCGCTCAGCCATGAAGGCATCAATCTCGCGCTGGGAGATCCCGATAACACCACCGGAGAAACGCAGGCAGTCATGGCGTTCATCGCGGACCGGATCGCCGCCCGTGTCGAACCGAAGGTTTCGATCCGGAAGCGCCCCGCGAATGTGGTCCGCGTCGGGCGCAAGCGGGGCGGCAAGCCGAAGCTGCGGCTGGTCCTCTTCGCCTTCACCCCGGCCGGCGTTTCCGAGGGCGCAGAGTGCCGCATGGACAAGGCGAAATTCAAGCCCTGCGCTTCACCGCGAAAGTACCGGGTCCGGACCGGCAAGCACACGTTCCGGGTCCGCCCGCTCTATGCGAGCGGCCGCCCGGGCACCGAGAAGGTCGTCAAGTTCAAGGTCAAGGCGAAGCCGAAAAAACAGAAGAGGCAGAACAGGCGCCGTTGAAGGTTCAGTCGGTGAGTGCCGCCCTGATGTCTTCCGGGACCGGCCGCGATTCGTTCGAGGCGGAATCGACGCATACGTAGGCGAGGGTGCCGGCAGCTACCTCTTCGCCATCGCGGGTGAGCGTGAAAGCCGTGGTCATGGACTTGGTGCCGATGTGCTCGACCCTCACTTCGGCGACGAATTCGTCATCGAAGCGGAGAGGTGCGAAATACCGGAGGTTGGCTTCGGCCACGGCGAGGTCCAGTCCCCGTTCCATCATCGCGTCGTATCCGCCGAGGTGTTCACGCCAGAGCTCGTTGAGCGCAAGATCCACGTAGACGAGGTAGTTGGCGTTGAAGACGATGCCGAGTGGATCACACTCGTTGTAGCGGACCCTGAGTGCTGTCGACGCCGATTTGTACATCGGGGCTTCAGAAGCCGTACTGCTCCTTGAGCTCCGGATCCTTCTCCGACAGCATCTCGGCCAGTTCGACCATCACCTTGCACTGCTTCCAGGTGGCATCGTCCTGCATCTTGCCGTCGATCATGTGGACGCCGCGGCCGTCCGGGATGGCCTCGATCACCTTCTTGGCGAACAGCACCTCGTCGGCCGGGGGCGAGAACACCTTCTTGGCGATGCCGATCTGGACGGGGTGGAGCGACCAGGCACCGACGCAGCCGAGCAGGAACGCGGCACGGAACTGGGTCTCGCATCCGTCGACGTCCTTGATGTCGCCGAACGGGCCGTAGAACGGCAGGATGTCGTTCGATGTGCAGGCGTTGACCATGCGACTGATCGAGTAGTGCCATGGGTCCTGCTGGGCGGTGACGCGGGCGGCCTCGGGGTCGTCCGCGACCGGGTCCTCCATCGAGCGGTAACCGGGGTGCCCGCCACCGACGCGGGTCGTCTTCATGCGGCGCGAGGCCGCGAGGTCGGCCGGGCCGAAGCTCATGCCCTGCATGCGCGGGCTGGCGGCGGCGATCTCTTCGAGGTTGGTCACACCCTGGGCGGTCTCGAGGATGGCGTGGATCAGGATCGGCCGCTTGACATCACCCTTGGCTTCGAGCTGGGCGAGGAGCTGGTCGACGTAGTGGATGTCCCAGGGGCCTTCGACCTTCGGCACCATGATCACGTCGATCCGGTTGCCGACGTCCGTGACCAGGGTGGTCAGGTCATCGAGGACCCAGGGGCTCTCCAGCGAATTGATCCGGGTCCAGAGCGGGGTGCCGCCGAGGTCGGCCTCCTTCGCGACCTTGACCAGGCCCTCGCGGGCGGCGACCTTGTTGTCGACCGGGACGGCGTCTTCGAGGTTGCCGAGGAGGATGTCGGCCTGCCTGGCCATGTCCGGCACCTTGGCCGCCATCTTCTCGTTCGAGGCGTCGAAGAAGTGGATCATCCGGGAGGGACCGAACGGCACCTCGGTGATCGGATCGGGTGCGCCGATCGCTTTTGACTTGAAGAAGTTACGGGGGTTGCGCAAGGGGCTCCTTGTGGTCGTTTCGAAACTCGCTGGGCGCGGAAAGAGGGTTACAGCGCCATCCGGGAGCGTATCTGGAATCAGACGGCAGCCGAAGCCCGATCCACGAATCGTCCAAAGCGTCCCACCGGTATTCTCTGGGGTCCCTTTCGCCCGTCCCTCGTGCGCTGCTTTCCGCGCCACAACGGGCTTTCACTTGAGCAGTGCCCACCGAACCGAAGAGGAGCCATGTCCGCAAACAGTTTCCAGGAGATCACCGAGGACCAGAAGGCCATCGTCGAGATGGTCCATCAGTTCGTCGACGAGCAGATCATCCCCAACGCCGAGCACTTCGACTCCAAGGACGAGTTCCCGGAGGACATCGTCGAGCAGATGAAGGAACTCGGCCTCTTCGGCGCCATGATCCCGGAGGAGTACGGCGGAATGGGCCTCGATCTCTCGACCTACGAGCTGATCGTCGAAGAGCTCTCGCGCGGCTGGATCTCGATTTCCGGTGTGGTCAACACCCACTTCATCGGCGCCTACCTGCTCGACAAGTTCGGCAACGAGGAGCAGAAGCAGAAGTGGTTGCCGAAGATGGCGACCGGCGAGATGCGCGCTGCCTTCTCGCTCTCCGAGCCGGAAGTCGGATCGGACGTCCAGGGGATCAAGACCGGGGCGAAGAAGGCGGAAGACGGCAGGTACGAGATCAACGGCCAGAAGATGTGGGTCACGAACGGCCTCGGCTCGAGCCTCGTATTCCTGCTCGCCAAGACCGATCCCAAGGCCGAGCCTGCCTACAAGGGTATGACCTGCTTCATCACCGAGAAGGAGCCGTGGGTCGAGGAGAACACCGGCGAGTACGCCGGCCTCACCGTTCCCCCGAAGATCAGGAAGATGGGCTACAAGGGCGTCGAGTTGACCGAACTGGTCTACGACAGCTATATGTGCCCGGCCGGGAACATCCTCGGTGGCGAGGAAGCCGGCCTGGACAAGGGCTTCGGCCAGATGATGGACGCGCTCGAAGTCGGTCGTGTCAACGTCGCCGCCCGCGGCGTGGGTATCGCCCAGCGCGCCCTCGAGCTCGCCCTGCGTTACAGCCAGGAGCGGAAGACCTTCGGCAGGCCGATCGCCCAGCACCAGGCGATCCAGTTCAAGCTTGCCGACATGGCCACGAAGCTCGAGGCCGCCCGCCTCGTCACCCGCAAGGCCGCCAAGATGAAGGACGCGGGGGTTCGCTCCGACCTCGAGGCCGGCATGGCCAAGCTGATCGCCTCCGAGACCGGCAAGGAAGTCGTCGAGGACTCTTTCCGGATCCACGGCGGCTACGGCTATTCGAAGGAATACGAGATCGAACGCCTCTACCGTGACGCCCCGCTGCTCCTGATCGGCGAAGGCACCTCGGAGATCCAGCGCATGGTCATCGGCAAGAAGCTGCTCCAGCGCAACAAGATCTGATCAGGGTCCCCAGAGCCAAAGAGGGCGGGTCCGGCTTGCCGCCGGGCCGCAATCCCTGTAGACACCACGACATGGCATCCACACCGCAGATGATCGAGACCGCCGTAAACCACCTCCAGGAGGAGGTTCCGGCGCTCAAGAAACTGAAGCTGGTGTTCGGGCTCGATCTGCGCGCGAAGGGTGACATGCAGACGTACCGGGTCGAGGTTCCCGGGCCGAAGGTGAGCAAGGGGCGGGGAGAGGATGAACGATGCCGGGTCGAGATCGACCGGCAGCAGTTCAACCGGCTGGCCGACGAGAAGAGCACAGTCACTTCTTATCGCCGTGCTGCGGAAACGGGGCACATCCGTTTCGAAGGTGATTCGAACGTCGCCAAGTTGATCACGCGGGTATTCGAAGCCCACGAGCAGCGCGAAAAGCTGAAGAAAGTCCACTGATCCGCCGGGCCCAAACTCCCGCGTGGGTTCACCACAACCAAGGAAACCAAAACACATGAGTGACGAAGCAAGCGATTTCACGACCGACCAGGCTGAGCGCGAGGCAAGCGGCTCGCATCCCTACGGTCGTTACCTCGAGGAGTTCGAGGTGGGAGCCGTGTACAAGCACATGCCGGCCAAGACCGTGACCGAGTACGACGACCATCTCTTCTGCCTGCTCACGATGAACCACCACCCGCTGCACATCAACGACGTGCACGCGAGCGCTTCCCAGCAGGGCAGGAACGTCGTGGTCGGCCCGCTGGTCTACTCGCTGGCCGTCGGCATGTCGGTGTCGGACTTCTCCGGCAAGGCGATCGCCAACCTCGCCACCGATGAGCTGAGCCATCCCGCCCCGGTCTTCCACGGTGACACGCTCTTCTGCGAGTCCGAGGTCCTCGAGGTACGCGAGTCGAAGTCGAAGCTGGACCGCGGCCTCGTCAAGGTCCACACCCGCGTGTTCAACCAGGACGGCGTGCTTGTGGCGCACTTCAAGCGGACGGCCCTGATCCCGCGCAAGGTCCACGGAACCCCGATCGCCGAAGAAGGAGCGGTCGAGTAGAAGCTGCCTCAGTTGAGATCTTTTCGCTTGCATGGAGGCGCGGTCACGGGGTTGCGGTGTCCCGCGTCGCGGTCAAGGGCCGGATTACGTTTGCTTGTCGTGGCGCGCGGTGGGGTGTCCCGTGTCGCGGCCCCGGCCGGGTTACGTTTGCTTGTTTTGACGTGGGATGGGGGTGTGCCGTCCTCACCGCCTGAGCTCCGGCAGGGTTACGTTTGCTTGCAGGGTTACGTTTGCCTGTTGTGACGTGGGGTGGGGGTGTCCCCGTCCTCACCGCGGGAGCTCCGGGCGGCACACCCCCACCCCACGTATCGACAGTGGACGGCACACCGGCCCACAGGCAAAGCCGGGGACAGCCGAGGAGGGTTCGACGCCGCACGAGGCCAGAGGTAACGAGATCCGAGTTATCAGTCGTATGCGCTGAAAACTTCAATCTCGAAGAATCACCGCGACTCCACGGTTCACCACATCGCCGCCGTCGGGTAGCTGGCATGGACATGGTCAGCTGGTCGAGACATCCAAGTTGGTTTTGGAACGTTCCCGGAACTGTGACCCAGACCAGAAACACCAACTTGGATGCAGTTGTCCATAACTCGGCGAGACTCGCACAGGGCGCAACCATTCTTTGATTCAAATGCGCCCGCCAACGCGGTAGACCGATCCCCGAGGCACGCCGCCCCCGGCGGTAGACCGATTCCCGGACCTGGGTTAGCCCGGCCAGCCCGACGGGTAATCTCGGGCTATGGACTTCAAGAAACTTGGACAGCAAGTAGGGCAGCTCAAGAAGACCGCCGAAGACAAGCTCGGTGACCGGGCCGAACCCGACAACCTCAAGCGTGACGGCAAGGAGTTCCGGAAGATCCTGAGCGGGGATGGCTCCCTGGCCGAGAAGGCCAAGGAAGCCAAGGAGAAGCTGGTCGACCGTGATCCCGGCAAGGAGCCGGACACGGCGACGGCAGCGACTTCGAGCGAACCGACCAAGGCGCCCGCCGAACCCGCCGGCCCGGAGGCAGCGGCCGAGAAGGCCAAACCCGGCTCAGATCCGGATCAGTGAGGGTTCTCCGAGGCGTGGGCCGGAGGGCGGGACTCCTCGGCCAGTGAGGTGATCTCCAGGGCTCCCCGGGCGGCTTCTGCGAGGACTTCGGAAGCCTCTTCGGCCGAGCGCGCGTAGAGCTCGACCAGCATGTGGACCGCGATCTGGTCGTCGTGGTGCTTGTGGAAACGCACGTGCGTGAAGAACTCGCGGGTGCCCGGGTCGCCGAACGCGCCATAGGTGAGGAAGTCGACGGCTTCCGGTCCGGAGCAGGCTTCGACCTGTTCTCCCTCGACCGTGACCGTGCAGGACGCGACCCAGGGGGTCCCTGCCACCAGGCGTTCCCAGCGGTCTTCGATCGGGACCACGCGGTCACGGTCGAAGGTCAGGTGCGGCTGGTCGTGCATGCAGTCGAGGCACTGGACCACCGATTCCTGGATCTCGTCGACCCCTTCGGCCGGCAGGCCGGTTTCCGGGTCGATCGTCCGGATCGCGTCGTAGTGGACCTGGACCTCCAGGTTGCGTGACCAGCACCGGTAACAGCGCAGCCAGGCGGAGATGCCGTTGTTCATGCCCATATCTTTGCGGAAGGGTCGCGCCGGCCGCAACTCCTCCCGCGAATCGGCATTACTTGGCGGCCTCGTTGATCGCGTCGATGATGGCCTGAGAGGACTGGGTGTCCTGGAGCGTCGTGACGTTGCCCTGGGCGTCCCGGATCTCGAACGAAGGCGTGCCGCTGAAGCCCTTCTCCGTAGCCTGGCTGTCGATCTTCAGGAGGTCGTTCTCGAGGGCAGGCTTCTCGCGGTCCACGTTCCACTTGTCGATGTCCTCGATGCCCGCCTTCTTGGCGATGTCGGTCAGGAAGTCGTCGGTGACGTACCCGGTGTTCTCGAGGCCCTGGTTGGCGTAGAAGTTGTCGAGGAAGGACCACGAGAGATTCTGCTCGGCAGCCGCGAGGTTCGCCTTGGCCGCGAGGGTCGAGTCCTCACCGAGGACGGCCCAGTCCTTGAACTCGAAGTTGGCCTTGCCGGACCGGATCGGGCCCTCGATCACGTCGGGGAGGATCTCGTCGGCGTACTGCTTGCAGACCGGGCACTGCAGGTCCCCGTATTCGATCAGGGTGACCTTCGCATCCGGATCTCCGAGGACCGAGCCGTTCTGGGGGATGCCGGCCAGCTGCTCGTTGACCGTCGAGGCGTCCTTCGAGCCGGAGTCGTCGCCTCCCGAGGAGACCACGACGATCGCGATGACGATGCCGACGATCGCGACGAATGCCGCGGCGCCGATGATCTTCGCCAGGTTTTGACGGCGGTCGCCGCCCTTCGCCTGCGCCTCGGCCTTGAGGCGTTTTTCGCGAAGCTCTTTTCTTTTCTGCTGTGGTCCGGTAGCCATTGGCCGGTGATGCTATCCAATTGCCTGGAAAACGGGTCCGCTTTAGGTGAGGGTTGGGTTCTCCGGGGCTTCCTCCCCGTCCTCGTACTCGTCGAGGCCGAAATAGCCAAACATGCGAGTCGTGTTGACCACGAACAGCATGGTCATGGCCACCGCGCTGGTGACGCACCACTGGCAGATCGCGAGGATCTCCCAGAGCTCGAGATAAGTCAGGTAGAGGCTGAATCCAAAACCGAAGAGGGAGAGGACGAATGCCGCGACCCGGGCCCGGTCGCCCTCGAGGACCGTGGCGGCCAGCAACAGCGAATACCCGACGAAGCCGAAGATCGAGACGTGGATGCCTGCGAGGTGGGAGTAGTCGCTCTTCTCGACGAGTTCGCAGCCACCACCGCCCCCGACGCACTGCGGGAGTTCGTTCAGGACCTGGGTCTTGTAGACCACGTAACCGGACACGATCAGACCAAGGACGCTCAGCACTCCGGCCGTGATGCGCAGTGTCCTCTCTCCTCCGGTGCCTCTCACCGAGGCGACCACGGCGGCGACCGAACCCGCAGTGATCACGATGAGCAGCACCAGGACTTCGGTCGGGATCCCCCGCTGGAGGAGGGTCAGCTGATCGGACATCCCGTTGACCCTATACGGGCTGCGCTGTGGTGCTCTCGGCCTGGCCGTGGCGCTGGGCCACCAGTTCGACGATCTCGGCCATGATTTCGTTCATGTCGAAGTCCTTGGGCGTGTAGACCCCGGCGACGCCACCGTCGCGGAGTCGCTGCGCGTCTTCTGGCGGGATGATGCCGCCGGCCACGACCGGCACGTTCACGCCTTCTTCGCCGATCAGGCGAACGACCTCGGGCACCAGCTCGAGATGCGAACCGGAAAGGATCGAGAGGCCGACCACGTCGACATCCTCCTGCAGGGCTGACTCGGCGATCTGCCCGGGCGTCAGGCGGATGCCCTGGTAGACGACTTCCATGCCGACGTCGCGAGCACGCAGGGCGATCTGCTCGGACCCGTTCGAATGCCCGTCGAGCCCGGGCTTGCCGACCAGGATGCGGATCCGGTGGCCGATCTGTTCGGAAACCTGATTTACCTTGTCGCGAGTCGCCTCGAGGCTCTCGCGCTCCGCCGGTGCGGCGCCGCCGACGCCGGTCGGTCCGCGGTAGGCACCGAAGACTTCGCGGAGTGTCGCCGCCCATTCACCGGTGGTGGCACCGGCCTTGGCGGCCTCGATCGTTGCCGGCATGATGTTCTCACTCGCGGACGCGGCCACGCGGGCGACCTCGGCAAGGGCGGCGGTCACGGCGTCGTCGTCACGGTCCGCGCGCCAGGCTTCGAGGGCTTCGGTGCGCTCGCGCTCGACCTCGGGGTCGGGCTTCATGATTCCGCCGTCGGCGCTCGCGGTCAGCGGGGAGTCCTCCGTGGTCTCGTAGACGTTCAGGCCGACCACTTTCTGCTCGCCGCTCTCGATCCGGGCGAAACGCTCGCGCTGGGATTCGACCAGCCGTGCCTTCATGTACGGCACGGCTTCGACCGCGCCGCCCTTCTCTTCGACTACCGCAATCTCGTCTTTGGCTCCGGCCGTGAACTCGTCGACCAGGCCTTCCATGACCTTCGAACCTTCGAAGATGTCGGGGTACTCGAGCAGGTCGGTTTCGAAGGCGAGCACCTGCTGGATCCTGAGGCTCCACTGCTGGTCCCAGGGGCGGGGGAGGCCCATCGCTTCGTTCCAGGCGGGCAGCTGGAGGGCGCGGGCCCGGGCGTCGCGGGACATGGTCACGGCCAGGGCCTCGAGCACGATGCGCTGGACGTTGTTCTCGGGCTGGGCCTCGGTCAGCCCGAGCGAGTTGACCTGGACGCCGTAGCGGAAGCGCAGCATCTTCTCGTCGGTCACGCCGTACCGCTCGCGGCCGATCCCGGTCCAGATCCGGCCCATCGCCTTCAGCTTGGCGATCTCCTCGATGAAGCGAATGCCGGCATTGACGAAGAAGGAGATGCGGCCGAATACCCTGGGAAAGTCCTCGTCGGCCACCTGGCCGCGTGCCTTGACCTCGTCGAGCACGGCCACAGCGGTCGAGATCGCGTAGGCGATCTCCTGGATCGGGGTAGCTCCGGCCTCCTGGAGGTGGTAGCTGCAGATGTTGATGGGGTTCCACTTCGGGACCTCGTTCACGGTGAACGCGACCATGTCCGCGATCAGGCGCATCGACGGCTCGGGCGGGAAGGCGTAGGTGCCGCGCGAGAGGTACTCCTTGATGATGTCGTTCTGGGTCGTCCCCTTGAGCTCGGAGCGGTCGACGCCGGTCTCCTCGGCGGCGGCGACGTAGAGCCCAAGCATCCAGGCGGCGACGGCATTGATCGTCATCGAAGTGTTCATCGTGCCGAGGGGAATCTGGTCCATCAGGGTGTTCATGTCGCCGAGGTGGGCGACCGACACGCCGACCTTGCCGACCTCGCCCCGGGAGAGCACGTGGTCGGGGTCGTAACCGGTCTGGGTGGGCAGGTCGAAGGCCACTGACAGGCCGGTCTGCCCCTTGGCCAGATTGCCCCGGTAAAGCTCGTTCGAGCGCTTGGCGTCGGAGTGGCCCGCGTAGGTGCGCATCACCCAGGGGCGGTCCTTATCGGGCAGGCGGTGGTCGCTCATAGAAACCACAGGATACCGCCCGGACCGCAACCGAAAGGCTCTGGTCACGCTCGCCCTGGCCGCACCTTTCGCCGCTTGCTGTGTTTAGGGTCTCTGCATGCGCCTACCCCACATCACCAAGACCGGTTTCTCCCTCCCCCTGATTCTGGCTTCGAGCCTGGCCTGCGCCGGCCTCTTGCTCGCCGGGTCGGTGGCAGAGGGCGCGTCGATCACGATCTACAAGAATTCGCTCGAGACTTCGGCCGGCCGCAAGCAGATCAAGCAGTTCGGCGGAGAGGCGAACTGCGACCGCGGCGGCTCGAAGACGTCGTTTCGCACCGAAGTCGGCAAGCGCACGAAGGAATGCGCTTATCGCACCCCGTGGAACGGCCGGGACGTCGGCGTGTCGGTGACCGCCCGCCTCTTCAAGTCGACTCCGAAGAAGATCAAGGCCCAGGCGTACCTGTCGGTCAGCATCCGCCAGGACAGCGACGGCAGCCGCTACCAGCTCTGCGTATTCCCGAGCGGGAAGCGCTACCAGCTCCGGAAGATCTTCCCCAACGGCAAGATCCAGTACCTCGACAACGGCAAGGCGGGCGGGAAGGTCGGCGGCTTCGGGGAAGCCAACCGCCTGTCGCTCCGCGCCTTCAACGACCAGAAGGGCAACCCGTCGGGATCGGCCGGAATCTTCGCCGCCGTCAACGGCGAGAAGCTGGCCGGCGTGATCGATCCGCGCGGCAACCAGCTCGAGGGCCGGTACACATCCTTCTCGATCGGCTCCAAGAAGGGCGCCCGGAACGCCCGGGGCAGCTTCCTGAACTTGTCGGGGACCATGCCCGACCCTTTCTAGGCCCCGAGCCCTCTCCAAACAAAAGCCACCGGCTGATGCGGTTGGCTTTCGGGTTCAGCAGTTCTACGCGGGATCTCAGCCGCTCGTGATCGGCGTGCACCACTGCGGCAGCAGCGGCATCACGTAAAGATCGACGATCTTCTCACGGTGCTCCGAGATCTCCTCCGAGTACCAGTAGGCCTCGAAGTCCGCCTTGTCCTTCCAGTGCGTGATCTGGCGGAAGATGAGCGGGTCCTCGACCGAGCGGTAGATCTCCCAGCGCTCGGCGCCGTAGTCCTTGGACTTGGCCGCGGCCGGCTCCCACAGGTCGAGCCACTTCTGCTCCCGGAACGGAGTCACGTGCCAATTGATCTCGGAAATGTAGTCAGCCATGCCTTCTGCTCCTTACCGGCTAAGCGCCGACTTCGGCGCGGATCGCTCCGCTGCCTTCGATTTGTCGGCCTTCGTCTTCATCCTTCGCGCCGACCAGGATCGCGATCTTGCCGAAGTGCCGGTTCTCGTGAAGCATCTGGTGGGCGTCGGCCACACCGTCATACTCCATCGTCTTCCAGAGCACGGGGCTGACCTTGCCTTCGGCCATCAGCTGGTTCGCCTTCATGCATTCGTAGGCGTTCGCGAAGTGCGAGCCGATGATCTGCTTCTGGCGCATCCAGAGGTAACGAACGTCGAAGTCGAGGTTGTAGCCCGAGGTGGCGCCACAGATGACGACCTTGCCGAACGGCTTGACCACGAAGACCGAGGTCGGGAACGTGGCCCGGCCGACGTGCTCGAACACGACGTCGGGGGCGTCACCGAGGATTCCCATGACCTTCTTGGCGAATTCGCGAGAGACCTTGAAACGGGCCTTCTCCTCATCAGCCGTCTCATTGCCGGTCCGCATCATCCCGGAGAACTCGTTGCGGTTGATGTAGTCGACCGCGCCGAGCTGCTTGACGAGCTCGCCCTTCTCGTCGGAAGAGACGACACCGACGGCGTTGGCACCGGCGGCCTTGCAGAGCTGGACGGCGAACACGCCGAGTCCACCGGCGGCGCCCCAGATCAGGACGTTGTGGCCGGGCTGGATCTTCGCCTGGTCCATCAGCATGCGGTAGGCGGTGAAGTAGGTGAGTCCGTATGAGGCGGATTCGGCCCACGAGAGGTTCTTCGGCTTGGCGAGCAGCTGCTGGGCCTGGACCTTGGTGTACTGGGCGAACGATCCCCAGGTGGTCTCGTATCCCCAGATGCGCTGGGAGGGAGCGGCCATCGGATCGAGTCCGTGGACTTCGACGTCCTCGTATGAGGCTTGGTTGCAGTGGACTACGACTTCGTCGCCCGGCTTCCAGCGGGTGACGCCCTCGCCGACGGCCCACACGATGCCCGAGGCGTCGGAACCACCGATGTGGTGCCCGTACTCGGGGTGGTCGCCGTAGCCGAAGACGGAAACGGGCCGGCCGAGTGCCGCCCAGACGTTGTTGAAGTTGACACCGGCCGCCATCACGCGCACGATGACCTCGAAAGCGCCCGGCTGCGGGGTCTCGATTTCTTCGAGCTTGAAGGCGTCTTTGGGCTCACCCATCGTCTCCTCGCGGATGACCCATGCGGACATGGTTTCGGGAAGTGTTCCGGGCTCTACGTCTACCTTGGTCACATCAGCGAGGTCTGGTGGCACTTCGCTCCTCTCGGGTTCGGGAAGGGTGCGCGCATCCTACATTCGCAGACGCAAGGAGTGACGTCGGGTCTACGGGGTGAGCAGGTCGCCCGAAGCCGAAACGCGGCTCGGGCCGACCGCGAACCGGGCCGTGGCGGAACTGGCGGGCGAGCTGACGCGGTAGATCCCGGTCGGAAGTGCGACCTGGAACGAGCCGGACCCGGTCCCGGTCAGGGACCGGGTCCGTTCCACCGGGCCCTCGATGATCATCTCGGTGTTGCGTTTGGTGAGGTTCGAGATCGCAACCTGGGCCACGAGCGGAGCCTTGGGGTCGGCCTGGCTGAAGGTGGCGTCGCGGTTCTGGCTGATGTTGACCGGAACCCTGCCCGGGACCCCGAGGGCCTCGGGTGAGACCTCGATCGTGTCGTCGGCGATCGAGACGCTGAGCACCGGCGGGACCGGCGGTCGCGGGTTGTTCTCGCGGGTTTCGGAGCCGCAGGCGGACAGCGCAACACCAGCGGCCAGTACTGCTGTGATGCAGAGTGGTGATCCCCTCACGCACAGCAATGTATCCAACCGGGTGGCGTCAGCCCATCCACACGGACTGCCGTTCGCCGATCATGTCGTCGAGTTCATACTGAATCCGTGCCCGGATGCGCTCCGAGATGTTCTGGATCTCGGCCGGATCGTCGGCGGTCTCGGCCGGGTACTGGCTCAGGTCGACCGGTTCCATGAACCTGATCTTGAACTTGGCAGGCATGTAGAGGAACGGCGCCGCCAGGCCGAAGTGGGGAAACGACGGGGTTATCGGGAAGTAGATCAGCCCACTCAGCTTCTGGAGAGTGCGCAGGTGGGCGAAGATCGGCATCGCCTCTTCCGCGCCGATGACGGCGATCGGTACGATGGGCACCTGGGCCCGGATCGCGGTGCGCACGAAGCCCCCACGCCCGAAGCGCCGCAGCCGGTAGCGCTGCCAATAGACCTTGCGTGACCCCTTCTGGCCTTCGGGGAAGACGATCGTGAGCCGGCCTTCGTCTTTCAGCAGCCGCTGCGCGTTCTCGCGGTGTGCCGGGACCACGCCCATCTTGTTGATGAGCATCGAGACGCCAGGATAGCCCTTGAACCAGTTCTCGCCGAGGATGTAGAGGGGGCGGGGCACCGGGTGCTCGTTGCGGATCGCCTGCATGATCATCGGGGCGTCCGGGGGCAGCGCCCCCGAATGATTCGCTACGAGCAGGGCGCCACCGTCGGACGGGACGTTCTCGATCCCTTCGGCCTCGACCCGGAACCAGTAGCGATAGTAGAAGTTCAGGATCGGCTCGAGCCGGGACACCAGGTCCTCCGAGCGCCCCCAGTCGTCGAGCGAGCGGTCCGGTTCTGCGGCCGGCAGGAGGTCCCTGAGGTCGGCGACCGCCTGTTCGAACTCCTCCGGTGGAGGCGGGTCGGGCAGCGGGTTGGCGTAATCGTCGGCCCGCGGGTCCCAACTGGGGATCATTTCCTGGGGCACGTCGGGCTCGGGGTGGGGTGCCCCGCCGCCGAACAGCGGGCTGTCGGCACCGAACGTCTTTCCGCCCAGGCCCTGGGCCCGGCCGCTCATACGAGGTTCTCCAGAAACGGCAGTTCGACGACTTCGGCTTCGACCTCGTGCTCCCCGGACGCGACGAGTACGGTGGCCCCCGGCTCGGCTTCCTTGCGGAGGATCGCCATTCCGATCTGACCCGAAGCGGGGGAAAGGACTGCCGTGCCGACCGAGCCCAGTGCCCGCTCGCCCAGGCGGACGGGGGATCCGGCTTCCACCGGGCCCGCGAACTTCAGGCCGCGGAGGTGCCGGTTCGGGCGGCCCTTGTAGTGCAGCCTCGCGACCGGTTCCTGACCGATGTAACAGCCCTTGGTGAAGTTGACCGCCGATTCGACGATGCCGGCTTCGGCGGGCATCGACGTCTCGGTCATCTCCCGGCCGAAGCGGGGGCGGCCGGTTTCGACCCGGAGGATCTCGGCCGCCGCTTCGGATACGGGGATTGCCCGGCGGGACTCCAGATTGGCGGTGACGGCGTCGACCGAGTCATCGGGGACGATCATGTCGAGGCCCAGGTCGGTGGCCACGACCAGCGCTTCGACCCCGGCGAAGGTGCCGGTGACAGACGCGTATTCGTCTCCGGGGGCAAGTCCGGCAGCTTCGTGCGAGCCGGGCCCGATCAGCGACAGGATCGTCCGGTCCGCGGCTTCCACGCCGGCGTCGCGCCCGACCTTGTACATCGTGAGGTGTTTGAGGACCCGGGGACCGGCGTCACCTTCGGCATCGATCCAGAACTCGTCCTCACCCGTCCGGAGGATGCGCAGGTCCGACTGCATGTGGCCCTTCCGGTCGAGCAGGGCCGCGTAACACCCGCCACCGACCGCGAGTTCTTCCACGTCGTTGGTCACCTGGCTCTGGAGGAATTCGGCGGCCTCGGGCCCGGAAACGGTCAGGCTGAAGCGCGTGGACCGGTTCACCAGGCCGCATTCCTCGCGGATCTGCCGGTATTCGGCGTCGAGATCTGGGGTGGAGGCGGTGGTCATGACCCGATTCTACGAGAGCGGGGCCCCCGGTCCGGCCGGGCGGCGGCCGGTAGTCTTTCCCCGATGGCACTCGCCCCGGACTTTCAGGAAGTACTCGATTCCCTCCCGGACGACTGGACGGACGTCGAGTTTGACCTGCGGATCGACGACGAGGAGCGGTACATCGACGCCGCGGTCAACATGAGTTTCATCAACGCCCAGCCGTATTCGCGCGCCGACTGGCACTGGCGGGTCGCCGTCGCCCACAGTTTCGGGCGTGCCGCCGCCCCGGAGACCGTGCTCGGCGTCCTCTCGAAGATGGATGAGGAGGGTTTCACCGGAGAGATCCAGATGAGAGAGGTGCGCGAGGGGCGTTCGGAAGTCGTCCAGATGTGGGGCCGTCCGGAGAGCGTGCGCGAAGAGTTCCGCCAGCGCCGCTCGATCTAGGATTTCGTACCGATGGCGAGCGTCCTTGGGTGTGTGGCCGATCTGATGCTGGCGAGCCGGGTCAAGGAGATGCTGACCGCGTCCGGTCACGAGGTCACGATCGTTTCGGCGTTGCCGGACCGGGTCGACGCCGACCTGATCGTCTGTGATCTCGACTCGACCGAGCCGGAGGCGGTCGCCGCACTGGGCCCGCCTTCGATCGGTTTCTATTCACATACGGATGTCGAAACACGGCGTCGGGCGACCGAGGCCGGGGTCGACCTGGTGATCCCCCGCTCGAGAATGGTCCGGGAGCTGCCGCAGCTCGCCGAGCGGCTGCTCTGACCCGGACTGCGGCCGGGAAACCCGTCTGAATGGGAAGGCATATACACTCGCGGCCGGTATCAGCACACAAAGCCTCGGGAGGTTTGATTTACATGCAAGATCGCGGATTAGCCGCATACATCGCTGAACTCGTCGGTACGCTGTTCCTGGTCTTTTTCATCACCAGTGTCGGCGTCCTCTTCATCTCGGTAGGAGAGTCGGCTTCGTTCGGTTCTGACTTCGCGGTGATCGGCCTCACCTACGGCTTCATCCTCTGCGTCCTGATCATCGGGATCGGCATAGCCAGCGGTGGTCACTTCAATCCGGCAATCACCTTCGGTGCCGCGCTGATGAGAAAGATCGCACCGGTAGATGCGGTCATCTACATCCTGGCCCAGCTTTCCGGCGGTGTCCTCGGCGCGCTGCTGACCAAAGCTCTGCTCGAGGACGAAGGCCGCGCCTCCAACTACGGTGCGGCGACGATCAGTCCGCTTCTGGGCGGTGCCACGCAGGGCTTCATCGTCGAAGGTCTCGGCGCCTTCCTCCTCGTCTTGACCGTTCTGGCAGTGGCGCTGGGCATCAGGGCGAAGAAGGAATGGGCTCCGCTCGCGATCGGCCTGACCTTCGCGGCGATCGGCATGGTCTTCGGCCCGCTGACCGGCGCTTCAGTGAACCCGGCCCGCTGGTTCGGACCGGCACTCGTCTCCGGTGAGTTCGCCGACGCCTGGGTCTACGTGCTGGCCCCGCTGGTGGGTGGCGCACTCGCGTTCGCGTTCTACAAGTTCGTGATCGAGAAGTCGGCCTCCGAGGTGGAACCGACGTCCGTGTCACCCGGCAGCCAGTCGTAGAACGCCGGTAGCAGGAAACGTTGAAAGGGCGCCCGACGGGCGCCCTTTCTCGTGCATTCACGAGGCAGGAAAGACGACCGGCTACTTGACGGTCATCACACCTTCCATGCCTGCGGCCCGGTGGCCCGGCAGTGAGCAGTAGAACTCGTACTCGCCCGGCTTGGCCTTGAAGGAGACCGTCTCGCTCGAACCGGTGATCACGTCGCCGCGGGCGACTTCTTCGCCTTCAAGCTCGAACACCACGTCGTGGCCGATGCTGGCGTCGTTGGTGAACTCGACGTCAACCGTGCCGGCCTTCGCGTCGAGCGTCTCCTGTTCGTAGGCCAGGGCACCGTTGGGGTCGGCGTCCAGCGCGATCGCTTCGCCGCCGTTCGATCCTCCCGTGCCGGCCGGCTGCTCGGTCGTGGTGGTCCCGGTGTCGGCGGTGGAATCGTCGGAACCGTCGTCGTCGCCACAGCCGGCGAGCATGGCCATCGCCACGAGCGGCAAGACCAGAAGGTAAGCGGAACGTTTCATTGGGTTCTCCTTGACTCGGCAGATGACCGATTGGTTCGGGGCGGGCGCCTCGACATCTAGAGACTACGCTTTCGGGCTCCGGCCGAATGCACTTTTACCGGGACCCACCCGGGACGGTCGGGGCATTTCGCTAGGTTCTGTCGTCAGATGCGCAGAGTCACTTTCTCCAGGAACTACACGATCTCGCTCTCCCGGACTTGCCAGTGCTACTGCAAGTACTGCGCCTTCGCCACGCATCAAGCCCACATACATTCGCCGGAAGAAGTCGAGAAGCGTCTCGACGAGGCGGTCCGGCGGAACGCCAAGGAACTGCTTTTCCTGACGGGGGAGAAGCCCGAGGTCAATCCGGCCGTCAAGGCGAAGCTCGAATCCTGGGGCCACGACGACTTCACCGGCTACGTGGTCTGGGCCTGCCAGCAGGCGCTCGAACGGGGCATCCTCCCGCACACCAACCTCGGGACTCTGAGCGAAACCGATCTGGCCCGGCTGCGCGAGGTGACGGCCTCGCAGGGGCTGATGCTCGAATCGGCCTCCGAGCGGCTGATGCAGACCGTCCACGCCGGATCACCGACCAAGCACCCGTCCGTCCGCCTGGCGACGATCGAAGCGGCAGGAAAGCTGAAGATCCCGTTCACCACGGGCATCCTCGTCGGAATCGGCGAAACGCCGGAGGAACGCATCGAGTCGCTCGAAGCCCTGGCGGCACTTCAGGACGAGTACGGGCACATCCAGGAAGTGATCATTCAGAACTTCGTGCCCCACCCGCATTATTACGGCCAGGAGCCGGCCGACATCGCCAACCAGGCTTCCGCCGAGCGCTGGACCGGCAAGGGCCGCTGGTCGGCGGGCTCCGGCCTGTGGGAGGACGGGAACGACGCACCCCAGGACGATTCCGTGGTCGTCCCGGACTGGGCCTGCCCGGTCACGATCGACGACCTCAAGTTCCTGATCTCCGAGACCCAGCGACTGATGCCGGATGTCGGCATCCAGGTCCCGCCGAACCTCTCCGGCTGGTGGTCCGGGCTGGTCGAGGCCGGAGCGACCGACCTCGGTGGTCTTTCGGCCAACGGCGACCACATCTCGCCGGAGCAACCGTTCCCGAGTCCCCACCAGGTGCGCAAGGATCTTTCTCCCCGGGGCTTCGCACTTACCGAGCGCCTCTGCGTCTACCCGCAGTACATGAATGCCGAGTGGATGGAGCAGGGGGTGCTCGACGTGATCAAGATGAAGTACTGGAGCTTCATCCCGCGTCTCGGCTCGGGCCGCATCTCCGAGGAATCCTTCGATCCCGGTCTGGCCCCGGAGGCGATCGCCAAGGGCCGGGAGGGCGTCGCCCTCACCGAGGACGAGCTGACCGCGCTCTTCGCCGAGACCCGGCCCGAGGTGATCGAGCAGATGCGGGTCGCCGCCGACGCACTGCGGTTCGAGCTGGCGGGTGACACGGCGACCTTCGTGGTCAACCGGAACATCAACTTCACCAATATCTGTGTGGTCGGCTGTGCCTTCTGCGGGTTCGGCCAGGGCAAGCGCTCCCCCGACGCCTACGAGTTGACCGAGGAGGAGTTCGTCGGCCGGGTCGAGGAGGCGATCGAGTTCGGCGCGACCGAGCTCTGCATGCAGGGCGGGATCCATCCCGACCTGACCCTCGAGTCGTATGGGCGCTGGCTGCGCCTGGCCAAGGAAGTCGCGCCCGATATCCACCTCCACGCGTATTCGCCGATGGAGATCAACCACATGTGCGAGCAGTCCGGCAAGCCGCCACGTGAGGTCTTCGAGTACCTGATCGACTGCGGCCTGGATTCGACGCCGGGAACCGCAGCGGAGGTCCTTGACGACGGGGTGCGCCAGCGGATCTCGCCGAACAAGCTCCCGGCTGCCCGTTGGGTCGAAATAATCGAAGCGTCACACGCTTCCGGCCTGCGCTCGACTTCGACAGTGATGTTCGGCCACATCGAAGAGCCGCGCGAGCTCGCCCGCCACATGGAGGTGATCAGGTCCCTCCAGGAACGCACCGGAGGAATCACGGAATTCGTGCCCCTGAGCTTCATCCCGTTCAATACCCTGCTCGGACGGACCCACGGGGTCGAGGAGATCTCGATCGAAGAGAACCTCAAGCACACCGCCGCCTTCCGGCTGGCGCTCGGCCGCTCGATCCCGAACCTTCAAGCGAGCTGGGTCAAGATGGGACTTGAAGGCGCGACCGAAGCCCTGCGCTGGGGCGTCAACGACCTGGGCGGAACGCTGATGGAAGAGAGCATCTCGCGCATGGCTGGTTCACAGCACGGGGTCAGGCTCGAAATCGAGGAACTGATCGACGCCGCCCACCGGGCAGGCCGAAACGCCGCCCAGCGCGACACGTCCTACGGGATCCTCCAGACCCACCCGGACCAGAAGCGATGGACCTCTTCGTCGGGCTCGGCCCAGCCGAAGTTTCCGTCCGCATCTTCGATGTAACCGTCCATCGAAGTGTTCCCCGAGTAGATGAGCTTGCGCATCTAGCGGAAAAGGTCGTCTTCGGGCTTGCGCAGCTGCGGGAAGCAGCCCTGCCCGTCTTCGGCCTGCACGAAGCGCTCGAGGCCGCGCAGGCGGACCGCGGGGGTGCCGCTGGTCTTGCTGCGGGCGATATCGGCGGCTGCAGCGATCTGGTCGACCACCGCGATGTTGGTCGCTTCGAGGTTGTTGCCCGAACGGTCCGGCAGGCCGCGCCAGTCGTCGAGCGGGTCGATGCCGGCGCAGCCGATCGCGACCTCGGACTGTCCGTGGCGCCAGGCGCGCCCGAAGCTGTCGGAGATGATCAAGGCCGGCCTTACGCCGACGGCGTCCTCGATCTCCGCGCGGATGCGCCGGGCGGACCGGTCGGAGTCCTTCGGCAGCAGGGCGACGGTGCCGGTCTCGGTGAGGTTCGAGGAGTCGATGCCGGCGTTGGCGCAGATGAAGCCGTGGACCGTCTCGACGATCAGGATGCTCCGCTCGGCGTCCTTGCGGATGATCTCGGTGCTTTCGTTCAGGATCAACTCGACGACGGCGGGGTCCTTGCCGAGCTCGGCCGCCAGTTCTTCGGCCGCTGCGCCGGGCGTGACGGTGTCGAGACTGACAATGCGCTCCTCGGCCTTGGAGACGACCTTTTGCGACAGGGCGATGATGTCGGTGTCGGTCAGGTTGACGCTCTCACTGATCGTGACGCCGAGGTTCGTGCCGGGGGCTATCTCCGGAATGTCCGGAATGGCCTGAATCAATATCTCTCCCTGAAGGGCCATCAGATGCCAAGAACCTTAGCGGTGCGGGGCGCCGTGCCATCCTGGTCGAGCCGGGTGGTCAGTGCGACGAAGTCGGCGGGGGTGTCGAGGTCGAGCGCCAGGGTGGGCAGTTCCTCGGTCGTATGAGGAATTCCGGCGGCCCGGGCGAGGTCCAGGTGGCGCTGACGGCTGCCTTCCCCGAACGCCGGGGCGATGGCGTCGGGTGGCGACAGCGCGAGGGCGTTGGTCCCCGTTCCGTGCCGGTCCGGGACGACGCTGACGAACGGCGTCGGCAGCCCGGTCAGCAGGCGGTCGAGCTCGCGGGGGTCGAGCAGCGGGCAATCGCCCGGGAGCAGCGCGACGCTCGGGGCGCCGAACTCGAGTGCACGATCGATGCCGAGCATGGCGGCCCCTGAGTGGCTGGCATCGTCGGGATCGTGGATGACTTCGGCGCCGAAGTCTGCGGCGATCTCGCCCGCCCGCCCCTCACCGGTGATGACGAGTATCCGGTCGACGGTCCTGGCGCGGCTGACCGATTCGAGCACGTCGCCGAGCATCGCTTCGACCAGAGCAAGCCGCAACGTTTCGTCGATCGAACCCGCCAGGCGCTGTTTCGCGGCCGTGAAGCGCTTCGCGGTGACGATCGCGACCGAGTTCATTCCCCGGCCAGCTGCGAACCCACCTTGATCACCGCCCGGGCCACTGTCGCACGGCTTTCCGAGCTGTGCATGAGGGTGCCGGTCGAGAATGAGCGGACGGTGTCCGGGGCGGGGTCCGGGTCGTCCGCGTCGCAGATCATGGCGTTGACCAGGCCTTCGTAGAGCGACGCGACACCGGCGGCGGTCGTCGGCCGGCCGATCGCCCTCATGAACTGGTCGGTTGGCCCCTTCACGACCTTGCCGGCCACGTACGGGCTGACCCCGACGACCGGAGCGCCGACGCCGGAGAGCAGGTCCTTCATGCCGGGAACGGCGAGGATCGGGCCGATGCTGATCACCGGATTCGACGGCCCGACCACGATCAGCCCGGCTTCGGCGATCGCCTCGGCGACCTCTGGGGTGGGAGTGGCTTCAGCGATCCCCTGGAGCTCGACCCCTTCGACTTCGGTCTGGCCGCCTTCGAGGATCAGGTACTCCTGCAGGCCCCTCCACTCACCGCTGCTGAGGATCCGGGTGCGGACGGGGTCGTCGGACATCGGCAGGACCGTTGCCGCGATGCCCATCCCGCGGCCGATCTGGAGCTGGGCGTCGGTCTGGCGGCCGCCTTCATCGATGAAGTTCCGGCGGTACAGGCAGGCGGCGAGGTCGAGGTCGGAGAGCGAGAACCAGTCGGGCGTGCCGAGCCGGGTCATGCGCTCGAAGACCCGGAAGGAGTCGTCCTTGATGCCCCAGCCGCGGACCTGGTCCACCTGGTCGGCCAGCCAGTAGGTGACGAGGTCCGGGTCGGGGGAGACGTGGGCCCCGAGGATCTCGATGTCGTCGCCCGTGTTGGCGATGACGGTCAGGTCGGATCCGATGACCGCCTGCATGCCGGCCGCGAGCTTGGCCCCGCCGGTGCCCCCCGCGAGCAGGACCGTCTTCACGAAAAGGGGTCGCCTTCTGGCAGTCCCGTGAACCGGATCCCGGCGTGGGTCTTGTAGCGGATGTTGATCGAAATCAGGAGGGGGGTGAGCTGCTCGACGATGCGCGAGGTCTCGAGGGGGCCGGCGTTCACCGGGCGGAGTCCTTCGATCCTTGCGATCAGTCCGGCGACCTTCGCCTTGTCGGCCTTCCTGTCTCCGCAAACCGGGACGTCTTCTCCGAGTTCGTGGCCGAGGTCGGCCAGTCCCGGTGCGCTGACGGTGTGGAGGGCCGAGACCACGGTGACGCCGTCGGGCGCCATCTCCTGGGCCTGCTGGGCGGCGGAGCCCTGCCATACGCCGATCGACCTTGTCGCCTTGCCGCTGATCGCCGCCGCCAGGGGCACCGAGCAGTTGACCAGGATCTGGCCCGCGCTGAGCGATTCCTTCAGGTTGGTCATGTATTCCGACTGGTTGCGGAACGGCACGGTGAGGAAGACGACATCGGATGCAGCAGCCGCTTCTTCGTTCGCCATGCCGGTCACGTCGCCAGCGGTCTCGGCCGCGATCCTGCCGGCGGCCTCCTGCGCACGGCCGGCCTCGCGGGAGCCGATCACGACCTTGGCGCCGCTCCGGGCCCAGCGTTTTGCGAGACCGGAGCCGAGGGCCCCTGTGCCGCCGATTACGGGAATTGTCGGGGTGTCGCCGTTTTCGCTCACGGCGCCGGAGTCTAGTCCTGCTCCGGGGGCGGCAGCCCCGCCGGGGACGAGTTCATATCCTTACGGGCATGCCCATCGAAGATCTGATCGGAACCGAGAGAGAAGAGCCCTTCGCCGTCAACGGGATGCTGACCACGGATGTCGGCGGCACCATCGAGGCGACCGTGCTCTCGACCCCGGGGATGATCGGGATGATGGAACACAACGCGACCCTCCTCGTGGCGCCGGAGCTGGCCGAAGGCGAGGCCACGGTCGGATTCGAAGTCTCGATCAAGCACGTCGGCGGTGCGCTCGGCGGATCCGAATGCGTGGCCTGGGCCCGGCTCGACGAAGTGATCGACGGCCGCAAGCTCCGTTTTGCGGTCGAAGTCCGCGAGGGCCAACGCATCATCGGCATCGGCATCCACGAGCGCCGGGTGATCGCGGTCGACGGGGCCGGCGGTCCGTGAGTGGTCTCGGCCCCGATTCCTTCCCGCGGAGCATCCGGATCAGGGAGGTGGGGCCCCGGGACGGGTTCCAGAACGAACCGGAGATCATCGATACCGCGCACAAGATCGAATTGATCGACCTGCTCACGGCTACCGGGATCGAGCGCATTGAAGTCACCTCGTTCGTCCGGCCGGACGTGATTCCCCAGCTTTCCGACGCACATGACGTGCTCGCCGGTATCAAGCGGCCCGATGGTGTCTCTTTCTCGGTGCTGATCCCGAACAACCGCGGCCTCGAGATCGCCCTAGAGCAGGGCGGCCGCTTCGACGAGACCAACTTCTTCCTGTCGGCGTCGGAGACCCACAACATGAAGAACGTGAACCGGACGATCGAGGATTCGCTGACCCACCTCGAGGACACGATTCCGCGTGCGCGCGACGCCGGCAAGCGCTGCGAAGGCGTGATCTCGACCTCGTTCGGCTGTCCCTACGAAGGCGACGTGCCGCGGGAAAAGGTCTTTGGGATCGCCGAGCGGCTCGTCGACGCGGGCTGTGACGAGATCGGCTTCGGTGACACCACCGGCATGGCCAACCCGGTCCAGGTCCGGCGCTTCTTCGAGGAGGCAACTGCACGGTTCGATCGGGTCGAGCTGACCGCTCACTTCCACGACACCCGCGGACAGGGCCTGGCCAACGTGCTGAGCGCCCTCGAGGAGGGAGTCGAGTCGTTCGAGTCGAGTTTCGGAGAGCTCGGTGGATGCGTGGTCCCGGTCGGCGCCACCGGAAACATCGCCAGCGAGGACCTGATCTCCATGGTCGGCGAGATGGGCATCGAGACGGGGGTGGACCTGCCGAAGCTGCTCGAGGCCTCGGCCCGTGCCCAGGAGATCCTGGGGCGCCCCCTCGGGTCTCACGTCCTGAAGGCCGGCCCCATCGACTGGCACCAGGAATGAGCTCGCACTCCCGACCGGTCGCCCGGCGGCGTTTCGGGTTTTTGACGGTAGGCTGCCACGTATGAAATCTGACGGATTCAAGGCGGCAGCTGAAGCGAAGGACTTCGAGGCGGGCCGCGATCTGTTCCGGGACGACGTGACGTTCCGAAGCCCTTTCGTCCACACCCCGTACGAAGGCATCGACGCGCTGGCCTTCCTGCTCGGGAACGTCGTCCAGGTGTTCGAGAACTTCAGCCACCTCTCGCAGGTCGAGACCGGCGACACCGCAGTGCTGACCTTCGAGGCGACGGTCAACGACAAACAGCTCCAGGGCGTCAACATCCTCCGGTTCGACGACGAAGGCAAGATCACCGAATTGACGGTCATGGTCCGGCCGATGACCGGTCTCGCCGCCCTAGGCGAAGAGATGGGCAGGCGGATCGAAGCATCAGGCAGTCAGGCATGAAATCCCGTTAGGCTCCCTTTTCCCGCCCGTGAAGTGACCGGGCACAAACTTTTACCAGGAGGAAGCCCGGATGGAGATCAAGAAGGTTGGGGTCGCCGGTTGTGGCCTGATGGGTCACGGAATCACCCAGGTCAGCGCCCAGGCGGGTTATGACGTCGTCGTCATCGAGTCGTCGCAGGAGAAGCTCGATGCCGGCGTCGGGAAGATCACCAAGCAGCTCGGCCGCGCGGTGGAGAAGGGCAAGATGGAGCAGTCCGCCGCCGACGAGATCATCGGCCGGATCAACCCGACCCTCGACCTGGGCGAGTTCGCCGACTGCGACCTCGTCATCGAGGCGATCACCGAAGATCTCGCGTCCAAGCTCGAACTCTGGAAGCAGCTCGACGGAATCGTCAAGAAAGAAGCGGTCTTCGCGACCAACACCTCGTCGCTCCCGGTCATCAACCAGGCCGCAGCGACGAGCCGCCCGACGCAGTTCATCGGGCTCCATTTCTTCAACCCGGTGCAGGTCATGCCGCTGCTCGAGGTCATCCAGTCGGTGACCAGTTCGCCCGAGGCGATCGGAATCGGCCTCGCCTACGGCGAGAAGGTGGGGAAGCAGACGGTCGAGACCAAGGACAAGGCCGGATTCATCGTCAACCGCCTGCTGGTGCCGTATCTGCTCGACGGCATTCGTGGCCTCGAAGAGGGGATCGGCACGATCGACGAGATCGACGCCGCCATGAAGGCCGGAGCCGGCCATCCGATGGGTCCGCTCACGCTTTCCGACTTCGTCGGCCTCGACACCCTGATGTCGATCTCGGAGGTGATGTTCGACGAGTTCCGCGAGCGCCGGTTCGCCGCCCCGCCAACCCTCCGCAAGATGGTCGCCGCCGGTTTCTACGGCAAGAAGTCGGGCCGCGGCTTCTACGACTACTCCGGCGACAAGCCGGTCTCGGTCAACCCCGGGCTGTAGGGAACCGGGGGAGAGCCGCTCGTGCCCAAAGTAGACCTCGACCCGGCACTGCTCGCCGCCCTCGGCGGCGGACCTGAGCGGCACCACGCCAAGTCGGAGGAGCAGGGAAAGCTCCCCGTTCGCGAGCGGGTGTCGCTCCTGGTCGACGAAGGCAGCTTCGTCGAGGACGCACTGCTGGCGAACTGGGACCAGGAGGGTCTCGGCGCCGACGGCGTCGTGACCGGCACCGCACTGGTCGAGGGCCGGCCGGTTGCCCTGATGGCCAACGATCCGACCGTCAAGGCCGGGTCGTGGGGACCGAAGACGGTCGAGAAGATCCTGCGGATCCAGGAGCGGGCGATCAAGCTCGAGATTCCGATGGTCTACCTGGTCGATTCGGCCGGAGCGAGGATCACCGAACAGGTCCGGATGTTCCCCGGGCGGCGCGGGGCCGGCCGGATCTTCTACAACGAAGTGAAGATGTCGGGCCGGGTCCCGCAGGTCTGCCTGCTGTTTGGCCCGAGCGCGGCCGGGGGCGCCTACATCCCTGCCTTCTGCGACGTGGTGATCATGCGTTCCGGCAACGCGTCGATGTATCTCGGCTCGCCCCGCATGGCCGAAGTGGTGATCGGCGAGACGGTCTCCCTCGAGGAGCTCGGCGGGGCGAAGATGCACACCTCGAAGTCCGGCTGCGGCCACTTCCTCGTCAAGACCGACGAAGAGGCGATCGAGACCGGCCGCCGCTACCTGTCCTACATGCCGACTTCGTGGCGGGACACGTCACCGGTGGCCGATGCGGTGGCCCCGTCGTCGGACAAGCCTCTTTCGGAGATCATCCCGGTTGACGAGAACGTCATCTTCGACATGCGTGAGCTGCTCGACTCCTTGCTCGACGCCGATTCGTTCACGCAGGTCCACGAGCGATGGGCGAAGGAACTGATCGTCGGATACGGCCGCCTCGACGGCAAGGTGGTCGGAGTGGTCGCGAACCAGCCGCGCCAGAAGGGAGGGGTGCTCTTCGTCGACTCGTCGGACAAGGCCGCGCGGTTCATCAGCACCTGCAACGCCTTCAACATCCCGCTGCTCTTCCTCGCCGACGTGCCCGGGTTCATGATCGGCACCGCCGTCGAGAAGCAGGGGATCATCCGCCACGGGGCCAGGATGATCTCGGCCGTGTCGGAGGCCACGGTGCCGAAGATCTCCGTCGTCGTGCGGAAGGCCTACGGCGCCGGGCTCTACGCGATGGCCGGCCCGGCCTTCGAACCGGATTCATGCATCGCCCTGACCAACGCCTCGATCGCCGTAATGGGGCCGCAGGCGGCAGTAAACGCGGTCTACTACAACCAGATCCAGGCGATCGAGGACGAAGACGAGCGCGAGAAGTTCGCCGAGGACAAGCGCGAGGAATACGCCAAGGGAGTGGACCTGCTCCATCTTGCCTCCGAGATGGTGATCGACGCCGTGATCGATCCGGAGACCCTGCGCGAGGAACTGATCAGCCGGTTCACCCTGGCCGAGGGCCGTGACCGATCGTTCACCGAGCGGCGCGCCCCGATCACCCCGGCCTGACCGAAGTCCGGTCCCCGCCTTTCGGGTGGCCCGGGGCCGTTTACCGCACGAGAAGGCACGATCAATAGGTTTCCCCGATGCCACTGGCCGTCCAGCGCCTGATCTTCATCGCTTTCGCCTGCGCCGCCGGCGTGGCGCTTCTCGGGCTGCTGTTCTACCAATCGGCGAGGTTCAACCACTACGACACGACGCTCACCGCCCACCTGCTCGCGCCGGCGGGATCGCTACGGGAGGAGATCGCTGAATTCGCCGCGGACGGTGGCAACTCCGGACCGCTCGCCCTGGGTTTGCTTGCGACCGTCGTGCTCGGAATCGCCTGGCGCCGGCCCTGGCAGCTCGGAGCCGGCATCGCGGTCTTCCTGTTCGCCAACTTCTCCACCCAGATGCTGAAACTGGTCTTGTCGCATCCGCGGCTGCAGGGCGCGCTCGGAGCCGGCTACCCGATCGAGATCGGCTATCCGAGCGGCCACACGACCGGTGCCCTTTCGCTGGGCTTCGCCCTCTGGCTCACCGCGCCGCCGGGGTGGCGGGGCTGGGCGGGTCTCGCCGGCCTGGCCTATGGGGCGGCTGTCGGGCTGGGCGTGATCATCGCCGGTTGGCACTTCATCAGCGACGTGATCGGAGCGGTCCTGGTGGTCGGGTTCTGGGCGGCCCTGGCCCTGGCGGCCCTGTCGGCGGCGGGCAAGGAAACACCAGCCGACTGGGCCCCCAAAATCAAGAACCCCACAGAGTCCCCGAAGTGATCGGCTTGCCTTCAAGTTCGATCCATGACCCTTCGGCCAGCAGAAGTTGCCCTCGGTATGGCCGCCAGCCAGCATGGCGTCGTTTCAAGACAACAGCTCCTGAAAGTGGGAATCTCAAGCAGCACCATCACCGATCGCATCCGAGGTTCAGCCCTTTTTCCAGTGTTTCCGGGGGTCTACGCGGTGGGTCGGCAGGAGATTCATCTAAAGGGCCACTGGCAGGCATCCGTCCTCGCCGCGGGGAAAGGGTCGATGCTTTCGGGCCGGAGCGCCTCCACCGCCTGGGGATTCCTTGATCATCAACATTCTGTCAACGTAAACAGCCGCACTGACGGACGAGGGCTGCCGGCACTCCTGCCGATTGCCGACACCCGAATCTGGCCGTACCTGTTCATCCATCGCCCGCGGATGATTCTGCCGACAGACTCGACTCACTTCGAAGGCATTCCGATCGTGACTGTGAGCCGCGCACAACTTGAGCTGCCGGCGTTGGTTACGGCACGGCAGTTCAGATCGGCGTTTGCTGAAGCAGATCGTCTCGGGCTCCTCGACGACAAGGAGCTTCTCGAGTTCACCGGCCGTACGAGGGGACGGAAGGGAGGACGGATGTTTCGACGAGCCGTGATCCGGCGAATTCCCGACATCAAGAGGGCCAGGTCAATCCTGGAGGGGATTTTCCTGGAGCTTCGGCGTGACGGAGAGATTCGCAGGCCGGAAGTCAACGTGAAGGTGTTGGGGAAGGAGATGGATTTCGTCTGGCGAGACCAGGCGACGATCGTTGAGGTTGATGGCTGGGAATTCCATCGCGGGATCGAGGCCTTCGAGGAAGATGCTTTGGAGAACAACCGACTGCGGGCATCGGGATGGACCGTCCTCCGGTTCACCTGGCGAATGGTCACCGAGCAGCCCGGCGAAGTACGCGAGATGATTCGGAAGATCCTGGCCGACAGCGGCCACCGGCCGCGGTGATCGGCCTTTCATCGGTATGCCCGTTGTGGAGCCGATCACCTGGTCGTGGCCTTTGCGTGTTCAGGGCTCGGTCAAGCTTCGTTCAGGGCTCGGTCAAGCTTCGTTCAGGGCTCGGTCAAGCTTCGTTCAGGGCTCTTGCGTACTCGACGAAGAAGTCGAGGCTGGCCGGATCCGCCAGGGAATCCCTGCTGGCGGCCTTCTCGGCCGGGGTTCCGGTGAGGATCCGTTTCACCGGCACTTCCAGCACCTTGCCGGACAGGGTCCGGGGGATCGTCTCGATCTCGATCATCTCGTTCGGCACGTGCCTCGGTGAACAGCGTTCGCGGATCTCGCGGGCGACGGTCTTCTTCAGGTCCTCGGTCAGTTCGGCACCCTCGGTCAGGACGACGAAGAGCGGCATCCAGCCCACGGTGCCCTCGCGGGGGATGTTGACCACGAGCGCGTCGGCGATCGAGGGATCGGCGAGCACGGCGCGGTAGATCTCGGAGGTGCCCATGCGGATGCCGCCCCGGTTGATCGTCGAATCGGAACGGCCGTAGATGATCGCCGTCTCGCGCCTGGTTATTTCGATCCAGTCACCGTGGCGCCACACGCCCGGGTAGAAGTCGAAATAGCTGTCGTGGTACCGGGACCCGTCTTCGTCGCCCCAGAGGTGGAGCGGCATCGAAGGCATCGGCTTGGTGATCACGAGCTCCCCGACTTCTCCGGTATGCGGGTTACCGTCTTCGTCCCAGGACTCGACAGCGGCTCCGAGCGCCCGGGCCTGAAGTTCGCCGCGGTAGACCGGCAGTGTCGGAACGCCACCCACGAAGGCGGTGCAGAGATCGGTGCCGCCGCTGGTCGAGAACAGCCAGGTTTCCTCGCCGACATGATCGTAGATCCAGTCGAACCCTTCCGGCGCCAGTGGCGAGCCGGTCGAGCCGACCGACCGCAGGCGGCTCAGGTCGCGTCCGTCGCGGGGCTCGACCCCCGCCTTCATGCAGGCCGAGATGTACGACGCGGAGGTGCCGAAGCAGGTGGCCTCGGCGTCGGCGGCCAACTGCCAGAGGGAGGTCATGTCTGGATGCCCGGGGTTGCCGTCGTACAGCACGATCGCCGCGTCGGTCAGCAGGCAGGAGACCAGAAAGTTCCACATCATCCAGCCGGTCGTGGTGAACCAGAGGATCCGGTCGCCGGGCCTGGCATCGAGGTGGAGGTTCATTTCCTTCAGGTGCTCCAGCAGGATGCCGCCCTGGCCCTGGACGATCGCCTTGGGCAGCCCGGTGGTGCCCGACGAGTACAGGATCCACAGCGGATGGTCGAATGGCACCCGGGTGAATTCGAGTTCGGCGCCGGGGTCCTTCGTGACCAGTTCGTCCCAGGCGATCGACCCGGGAATGGGCGAGAGGTCGGGAACCGACTCGAGGTACGGCAGCACGACCACGTGCTCGAGACCGGGCATTGCTTCGGCCAGTTCGGCCACGACGCGGCGCCGGTCGAACCCGCGGCCACCGTACGTGTACCCGTTGACCGCGAGCAGGACCTTCGGTTCGATCTGGGCGAAGCGATCGGTTACCGCGCCGGCCCCGAAATCGGGCGAGCAACTGGACCACACTCCGCCCAGGCTCACCGTGGCGAGGAAGGCGACGACCGTCTCGGTCGTGTTGGGCAGGTATGCGGCAACACGGTCGCCGGGACCGACACCGAGCGACCTCAGTCCGGCGGCCGCCGCCGCGACCTGCCCCCGGAGCTCACCCCAGGTGGTCGAAGCGAGGTCGCGTGTCTCGGTGGCCGCGAGGATCGCCACCCTTTCGGGGTCGCGATCGCGGAAGATGTGCTCGGCATAGTTGAGCTCGGTCCCTTCGAACCACCTGGCGCCCGGCATCTCGAGGCTTCCGAGGGCCGAATCGAAGCTGCCCGACGAGATCACGCCGAAGTAGTCCCAGATCGCCCGCCAGAAGGCGTCGGGCTCATCGGTGGACCACTTCCACAGATCGGAGTACCCGCCGAACTCGATGTCCTGCCGCTCGGCGAGCCAGTTCGTGAATGCCGTGAGCTGCGAGGACTCGACGGCCTCGGCGGTGGGGCTCCAGAGCGGCCCGGGACTGTCGGCGGAGGGGATCACCCGCCCGGCGGGGCCGAATTGTCGATCAGGTCGAGTCCGACGTCGACCGCGTCGTCACTGCTGCCGACGACAGAGGTCGCGCGCAGCCCGCGCCGCCGGGCGATGGTCGCCGCGGTGGTGGTCCGGAGGATCGCCGGCTCCGGCTCGATCGGACTCTCGCTCGCCATCTCGGAGTTCATCTTCATCGTCGCGAGGTCGCCCTCCCGGGCGGTGATCAGGACCCGCGCCTTGCGGGTCAGGACCGACCCCGGCTCGGCACCATTGACGAAGTTGATGACCGCCGCGTTCTCGGCGCGCAGGTCGTCCTCGAAGCCCTTGAAGAACTCCGCGGCACCCTGCGCCGAAGTCGTCTCCGCGCCGAAGAAACAGACCGCGATCGGGGGGTCACCGCCGGATTCGTGGACCGTCTCGTCGAGGGCGGCGAGCAGGTTGCCGGTCGCTCTCAGGTCGGCGTCGGCGGCCTCGGCGTTTCCGGCCAGACTGCGGTCGACTTGCGCGGCCACGACCGACAGCAGGACCGCGGAGCCGATCAGCTGGATCAGCTGGGGGCCGAACCCGTCGATGTCGGCGGCATTCAGCATGAGAGCGACGAAGACCGGAACCATGCCGCCCCAGAGGACCAGCCGGTCGGTGGTGATCAGGCCCGAGAAGCGGCGCGACAGCCACTCGCCCGTCGGGTACGAGGACGGGAGATCGTAACCGGCGGTCAGGACGATCTCCACCTCGCCTTGCCAGGCGGGGCCGGGCGGCGGAGACATCACGTTCTGGGAGGCGCGAGTCGGCACCAGCCGCCCGATGATCGGCAGACCGAGGCTGCGCTCGGCGTAGAACGAGAAGGCGGCAATCAGCACGAGGAAGGCGCCGACCAGGGGGAACTCGAGTCCGATCAGGCCTGCTGCCAGCGCGATGAGGGCGTGGATGGAAACGCTGGTTCCCTCCGAGATCCGGACCGAGACCGACTCGATCGAGACCGAGCGGCCGCGCTTCCGGAGCTCATCGGCGAGTCGCCTGGCGGCCTGCCTCTCGAGGTCGCTGCCGGGGACTCCGGTGGGGGGAAGTTTGGACTCGGCGGCTGTCATTCAAAGGTCCTCAGGACTCATGCGGCGGGTGGGAATCGAACCCACATGCCCTTTCGGGCAATGGATTTTGAATCCATCGCGTATACCAGTTCCGCCACCGCCGCAGGAGGATAAGTCTATGCCGAAGGGGCGGGACGGGTCTCGAGTGGCGACTCGCCCCGGCCGGGGGCGTCCCGGGGCGGGGGAGCGCCGTCGCTGAGCGAACGTTCCTCTTCGACGTGCCACTCCTGGGTGAAGGCGATCCAGGCGACGGCTGCGAGGACCATCTGGACCGGGATCAGGAGCACCACGATGATTCCGAGCAGTTCGGTCGGCAGCGAGGCCTCGGCGAAGCCCGGCTTGTCGCGGGCAAACCAGGAGCCGGCGCCGACGGCGCAGAAGATCGCGAGCAGCACTGCGAAAGCGATGGAGAGGGTCAGCGCGCCACGGCTCCAGCGGAAGACCATCACGGCCAGGAGGATGTAAACGACCGCGAAGATTATGCCGAAGATCCCGAAGGTCGAACCACCGACGAGGATCGACCAGCCGCCGAGCACCACGGCCAGGATCAGGAAGGCGGAGACGAGCAGCACCAGCATCACCGCGAACCTCGACGTCTGCGACGCGGGCTTGGCCCGGTTCGGCCGCCAAAGCTCGTACCCGGGTCTCGCCTCTCCAATGGCCATGAGTGCGATCATAGAATCTATTGCGGATGCGCGTCGTGGCACTCTGATGCGGACGTGGCGGAACTGGTAGACGCGTCAGGTTTAGGTCCTGGTACCCGAAAGGGTGTGGAGGTTCGAGTCCTCTCGTCCGCACTGACAGAAGCTCTCACCAGACCGATCGGAAACGACAACGGGAATCCAGATGCCGGCAGCCCCTCACTCGAAGTCGCCGAGCGCTGGCCGGATGGCCCGGCCATCCGGCCGCCGAGGCTCGATCCCGGTGCGGTACGAGTATCTGTTCGAGTCCCTGAATGAGAACGAAGCGGATGGGTACATTGCGCTCAGTGACCATGGCTGGCAGAAACCGGAAGAAACGATGTTCGGTTGGCTAGCCGAAGTTTGTTGAGTAAGATAATCGACTATGGCTGAAACCAAACGTTCCTACCTCGTCTGCGCAACCCCACGCAGCGGCAGTACCCTCGTCTGCCAGACGCTGGTCCGGACCGGAGTCGCGGGCCGGCCGGAAGAGTACTTCGAGGCGCTCCGCAGCACTGGCGTGCCCCGTCGGCCGGAGGAGTACTTCCATGAGTCGAGCGACCGCACGATCCTCGACCACCTCGGACAGCAGGAGACCTCGTTCACCCCACAGCCACGCTCGCCGCTCTGGAGCCGCACCGCCTACGACCGGTACCTCGACTGGGTACTCGAGGCGGGCACCACCCCGAACGGCGTCTTCGGTGCGAAGCTCATGTGGGGTTACCTCGAGGACTTCACCTCGCTCCTCCGGAACGTGCCGGAGTACCGCGACCTGCCGCTGGCCGACCTGCTTCCGGAGGTCTTCCCGGACCTCACGTTCGTGAGGGTCCTGCGAGCGAACAAGATCCGCCAGGCGGTCTCCCTCTGGAAGGCGGTCCAGAATGCGACCTGGCGAAACGAAGAGACTTCGAAATCCCCGGAGGACACGGAGGCGCCGAACTACGAGGGCTTCGTCAACGAACACCGTCCGCAGCTGCGGTTCCATTATGGGGCGATCAAGCACCTGCTCGACCAGCTGATCCAGCAGGAGGCGGCCTGGGACGCATTCTTCGAGCACACCCGGATCAAGCCGGTGCTGGTGCTGTACGAAAACTTCGCGGCCGACATCGAGGTCAGTACCCGCAACGTCCTCGATCGCCTCGAGATCGATCCGCCCGACGACCTTCGCATCGAGACCCGCATGAAGAGCCAGTCGGACGGCATCAACGATGACTGGGCCAGGCGTTACAGCGAGATCCGCCTGGGCAGCGAGTTCGACCTCGTGCCTGCCGTACCCGCTCCGGATCAGGGATCATGAGCGTCTATGGCTGATCGACCGAACATCATCTACGTGCATTCGCACGACACCGGTAGATACGTCCAGCCGTACGGGTACCAGGTGCCGACGCCGAACATCCAGCTGCTGGCCGATCAGGGGATCCTCTTCCGAAAGGCGTTCTGTGCGGCTCCGACCTGCTCGGGCAGCCGGGCCGCCCTGCTGACCGGCCAGCACTGCCACAACAACGGGATGATGGGGCTCGCCCACCGGGGCTGGGAGCTGAACGACTATTCGCAGCACCTGATCCATCCGCTGAAGGCGGCCGGGTACCACACGGTCCTGATCGGTGAGCAGCACATCTCTTCAGATCCGGGAGTCATCGGTTACGACGAGGTCCACAAGCTCGACGACAACCTCGCCGAGCGGGTGGCGCCGAGCGCGCTCGAGGCGCTGGCGAGCACGAGCGAGCCCTTCTTCATGTCGGTCGGCTTCTTCGAGACCCATCGCGATTACGCGGCGCCCAACTCGGTCCGCGACTCGCTCTATTCCCTGCCGCCGCCGAACCTGCCCGACACTCCGATCACCCGTCACGACATGGCGGCGTTCAAGGCGAGCGTACGCTCGCTCGACCAGGGGATCGGCGCCGTGCTGAACGGACTTCACGCGACCGGACTGTCCGACCGGACCCTGGTCATCTGCACCACCGATCACGGTCTGGCCTTCCCCAACGCGAAAGCGACCCTGCTGGACACCGGGATCGGCGTCATGCTGCTGATGCGGGGTCCGGGCGGATTCACCGGAGGCAAGGTGATCGATTCGCTGGTCACCCAGCTGGACATCTACCCGACGATCTGCGACTACGCCGGGGTCGAGCGCCCGGATTTCCTTCAGGGCGATTCGATCCTGCCACTGGTCACCGGCGAGACGGCTTCGGTCCACGACCAGGTCTTCTCCGAGATCACCTACCACGCCGCGTACGAACCGCAGCGGGGGGTTCGGACGGATCGCTGGAAGTACATCCGCCGTTTCGACGGGCGTGACCGGCCGGTGCTGGCCAACGTCGACGACAGCGCGACCAAGGACCTGCTGGTCGAAGCGGGGTGGGGTGACCGGCCGGTGGCCGAGGAGCAGCTCTACGACCTGCTGATCGACCCGTCCGAAGAGCTCAACCTCGCCGGTGTGCCCGAACACGCGGGCAAGCGCGACGAGATGCGGAACCGCCTGGACGCCTGGATGGAGAACACGGACGATCCGCTGCTCGACGGCCCGGTCGCTCCACCGCCGGGGGCAGCGATGAACGACCCCGATCAGGTCTCACCGGACGAGCCCCTCATCTCCGTCCCGGCCTGACGCACGGAAGCGACCGGACTTACCGCCATGAGAAGGCGGTGATCCAGGTCCCTACGAGTCGCGATCATCCGGCGCCACCTCCACCTCTCGGTGGAAGTCCTCCCGGCGCCGGTCGTCCTGTGACTCATTGGCTGTCAAACCCGGGAACACCGACTTGTCAGGCGGCATTCCGCTTCTGTGGTTGAGTCTCAGACTACGAACACATGTTCGCATGACCATCGGACGCCAATCAGGACTTGGGACCGACGAATTCACCCAGCTTCGCGACGCTGTCCCGATGAGAAATCGAGATGTTGCGCCAGCTCGACTGGCTCCAGCGAATACCGAGCTGGTCACAGGCATCACTGAAAATCCCCTGAATGTCAGTCGAGTGGTTGGTGAAGAAATACCGGGGGTACGAGGACTCCTTCGGACCGTCCTTCAATTTCATGCTGAAGGTGTTGAAGCAACGCGATCCATCTGACTGGATCAAGCCTCGGATCAACTGGTGCGGGAATGTCTGGACGATCGCCCGCTGCCAATCCACGAGATCGATCTTTCTCTCGTGCTTCATGCCTGGGCCATGTTGCGGGAATAGCAGCGGCCAGACTTGGCCATAGGAAACAACTCGGACACCCCTCGTGTGGCCGACTATCTGAAGGGCCGAAGGCCGAGATGCAAACAGGTCAACGACCCATCGACACTCAGCGACGAGATCCTTGTACTGACCGTCGCAGGCGATCACCAGCGAAAAGGTTCTTGCGTGGGTCCCAACATACCCGTCGCCCAGGTACAGGCCAAGCAGGTAGGAGTAAGCAGCACATCGGTCGGAGTCCCATTCCTCTGGTGAGACCGTGAATTGTATTGTCGGCGTGGGGATGCCGCGGAGGCGCCATCTCTGAACCGTGCCTCTGTTCACGCCAGTGTGGCGAGCGATCTCATAGTCCGAAAGGCCCTGACCCAGGAGGTCGCGGACGGCATTTCTCTTCTCTTTAGAAAGGATGGCAGGCACGAACACACGTTCCCATTGCGTTCGGATGGAAATGCAGAGTTTGACGAAGCCGGCACGCCCCGAAAATCGCCGCTAGGATTGTCCGCCCGGGGGTATGATGTCAACGGGAGCATGATGGTCTCCAAAACCATTCGTCTAGGTTCGAATCCTAGTACCCCCGCCTTTTCGCGCTGTCTGTTTCCTCGCATTTCAAGATGGGGAATCGCCTCCATATATTCGGGGCGAAGTTGCTCACGCGGGTGAGGTGTATCGGTTGCACAGGAGCCTTCCAAGCTCCTAGGGCGGGTTCGACTCCCGTCACCCGCTTCTGGCCGGAACCCGGCCGGCCGGAGTCTCTATAAAGTGCGCCATCACGCACGGGGCGTGGCGCAGTTTGGTAGCGCATTCGACTGGGGGTCGAAAGGTCGCTGGTTCAAATCCAGTCGCCCCGATTGCCGGAAGCCCGTTCTCGTAGCGGGTTTCCGCCGTTCCGGGGGGAGTGGAGGTACCAATGAGGTACCGATGTTGCGGCAGCTGTAGGCAGATCGCGTAGACTTAGTGCTCCAAGTCAGAAATCCTGTCGCGCTTGAAGGACTTCGTTCAAGGGCGGTGAATAGGTGGGCATGCCAGGCCGCAGCCCCAACCGAGTCGAACTCAGCCAGGCTGACCGCACCGAGCTCGAACACCGCGCCGCCTGCTACACCCGTCCCCATCGCGAGGTGATCAGAGCGAAGATGATCCTGGCGGCAGCCGGGGGTGAGTCCAATACCGAGATCGGCAAGCGCTTCGGCTTCAGCCGCGAGGCGGTCGGCCGCTGGCGAAGACGCTTTTGCGAGCACGGCCTCGACGGCCTCGACGATCAAGCGCGCCCGGGCCGGCCGCGCCGTTTTCCCCCCGGAGCAGATCGCCGAGGTCAAGGCGCTCGCCTGCGAGCCTCCAAACGAGGGCGCCCCGCTCTCACGCCGCTCAACGGCTGACGTCCACCGACTGGTCATCGAACGCGGGGTCAGCGAGGCCTCGCACGCAACGATCGTCCGCTGGTTGCGCGAGGACGCGATCCGCCCCTGGCTTTACCGCTCCTGGATCTTTCCCACCGACCCCGACTTCGCGGTCAAGGCGGGCCGCATCCTCGACCTCTACGCGGGCCGCTTCGAGGGCAGGCTGCTGCATCCCGGCGACTTCGTCATCAGCGCCGACGAGAAGCCCTCGATCCAGGCCCGACGGCGGATCTCCAAGACTCTGGCCCCGGCCTCCGGGATCGACCGCGGCCAGTGGGTCGAGCACACCTATGAGCGCCGCGGCGCGCTCACCTACCTCGGTGCCTGGGACGTGCGCCGCGGCAGGATCTTCGGCCGCTCGGAGGCCAAGGGCGGGATCGCGCCGTTTGACCGGCTCGTCCGGCAGGTGATGACAAAGGAGCCCTACCGCTCCGCCCGCCGGGTCTTTTGGATCGTCGACAACGGATCAAGCCATCGCGGCCAGGCCTCGATCGACCGGCTCGAGGGTCGCTGGCCGAACCTGAAGCTGATCCACACCCCGGTCCATGCCTCGTGGCTGAACCAGATCGAGATCTACTTCTCGATCCTCCAGCGCAAGGTCCTGAGCCCCAACGACTTCGACTCGCTCGCCGCTGTCGCGCGGCGCCTGAACGACTTCGAGCATCTCTACAACGAGATCGCCGAGCCCTTCGGCTGGAAGTTCACCCGCGAGGACCTGAACAAGTGGCTGGCGCGGCTATCTGAGCGTCAGGCCGAGCAGGATCTCAGGCTGGCGGCGTGAGAGATGGAACTTATGACTTGGAGCACTTAGTAGTTGCCCAAGAACTCCAGCGACGCGCCTGGATGCGCTCCGCGTGCGGGAATCACCTTCAACCCATAAGAGAGAACGCTCGCGCTTCCCCTGCGGTAGACGATCGGACTGAGTTCGTCCAAGTATCTGCGCTCGGTCATGCCGAGATCATGAGGTTCTATCGCCTTGTAGAGCGCAGATGCTGAAATATCTGCCAGCTGAAGGAGCTCGACGTCACCCGTGCCCTTGACTCTGAACGGGTGATCACGAAATACGGACCACTCGATTCGAGTATCGCCAGCCTCCAAGGTGCTCCGATACGTGTGGAGTTTTTCCGTTTTGAAGCGGACCAGGTGTCCAAAGGTGACGATCGCCTCATTCTGGATTCCGGCGGCATCGCGGATGTACCAGGAGACCCTTTCGAGCAGCAAACGGATGGCGTATAGATACATCGGGTCGGCTCCAGTTATGTGCACAGACGGGAATGCGGGATCCGACTCGTTCAGGATGCGCTTACATACGATCACGCTGGTTATGGACTCGATCCCTAGGTCGAGCATGGACTGGCAGGCTTTGATTTTCTGGAAGTGGCTCAGTTTCCGAAAATGAAGGACTTGATCTCGCTGGCGATCGAGAACCTCCCGAAGATCACCTAACCTGCCCCGAACAGCAGAATCTTGATCGTCAGAGACGATTACTGCTGAGACGACGAAATGATCGGACGAGCCCTCTTTGTGGCCCCGATCTCCCGCTTCGTCTACGTAGACGCGATAGAGCATAAAAAGGGACGAACCAGAGACGCCTTCAGCCACCGATTCGATGGGTGCTACCCGTTAGGGCAGCAGACGCGACCTCCACGATCGTCCAAAGAGAAGGTTAACAGAGTTACCCAGCGGGTCCGTAGATCCTCGCCCGGTTGGTCTCTTTGTTGCCTAAGAAAATCGGAGATGGGTGTCAAGCAGACGACGCTCCTGATGGGAAGCGGCAACCTCTAGGCTCTCGTCTCATGGGAATGCGGGAAGAACTTGAGACGATCATGGGAGAAATCGAGGTAGCCCGCTCGGAGCCCCTTGCGGACCACCCAACGGCGGTTCGAATTCGAAATGAATGGCCGGCCGCCGTAACCCCTGTGGTGGACGACGAGAGCTACAAGATTGAAGGCAGTCCCGGAAAGGGGAACTGGGCCCAATCCGTTTGGCTTTCAGTGTTCGACCGAACCGTTACCGAGACTGCTCGAAAGGGCTTCTATGTCGTCTACCTCGTTGCGCCAGACGGCTCAAAGACTTATCTGTCGCTGAATCAGGCGACTACTGAAATTCAGAACCGAGTGGGCGGCGGTAGATATCTCGACGTCCTGCGGGACACCGCCGAGAGAGACGTCGGTCTGTTGGCAAAGGAAGAGACTGGTGAACTCCTCACGGGCCCTCTGGAGCTAGACGCCGGCACTACGATGGCCCGAGGCTATGAGGCCGGGAACATCCTTGCCATCGAATACCAGCAGGGATCCGTTCCGGAGGATGGTGTCCTCGCGGATGACCTGACGAGAATGCTGCTGCTCTATCAGTCTCTAGTCGAGGCTCGCGATCAGGTCCAAGCTGATGCAGGCGGAGACGACACAAGCCACGACAGTGAGGACGATGTCGAAGCGAAGCGCTATCGCTGGCACCGTCGTGCAGAACGGTCTCGTAGCTTGGCGACTAAAGCCAAGGAGATCCATGGAGCGCAGTGCCAAGTCCCAGCCTGCGGGAAGAGGCTCAATTCCCTTTACGGTGGAGTGGGCGAGGGATATATCGAGGCTCATCATCTAACCCCGTTTGCAGATCTAAAAGGACGACCCACCAAGCTCAATCCGAAAACAGATTTCGCCGTTGTTTGTCCGGACTGCCACCGGATGATCCACCGACGCAAAGAGCCGTACAGCTTGCTGGAAGTAAGCTCGATGATCGTCGAGACCCAGAAGCAATAGAGCGCGGCTACACCGAACTAGTTGTCTTCATAACTTCGCTCGAGAAGAGGTGCCACGCTTTCGAGATCCTCGATCTTGCGAATGCTGATCTCGACGTCGCCAGTGCCGAAGTGACCGATCTCTCGCACGTCACGAATAAAGCCTTCCTCTAGGTCCACCGTCGCAGGGTCAAGCTTCAGGTAGGCGAGCAAATAGTTTGCCTTAGGTCGTACTTCGAGACTGGCAAAGTTTTTGATTCGACGAAACGCTACGTAGTTCTGGAGCTCAGTCTCAATCACGTCATCACCCATGCTGAGGCAGAGGTCCCTCGTCGCCTCGTAGAGATCTACGAGTTCCGGCCCCGCCTGCCCGAATAGGTCCTTGAAGACCCCGTATTTCACATTCTTGGATGAGGCTGTTTCGGTTGATGTCGTTCCAGATCCAGAAATCTTCGAGGACTGCTTACTGGCGGCGACCGAGTTGAGCAATTCGATGGCAATGAGACTGTCATCCTCGTAAGTCCTGTATCTCAGCAACTCGATATTCCGGTCTATCTGCTCGACGGCGTACTGGTCGTATCGGGTGAATTCCCCCGCTATGCAAAGAAGTCGTGGTCGCGTCCATTCGATGGTGCCGGCCACATCGGGACCAAGTTCTTTCGAAACCAGCAGCTCAAATTCGCCGCGATGGTCAAGCAGCCAATCTAGGTAGAACAAACCCTGGTTGATGACGTTTTCATCACCGCGGCGCTTGTATTCGACGATGACCGGCGAGCCGTTCTCGTCGAGACCCAACGTGTCGATCCTTCCAGCATGTCTCTGGCCAGTTGAGTACTCCGTGGCGAGGAACCGGATAGCGAGGAGCCCGTACAGGTGCTTCTCGCACAGTGTCTGGAGCGATTTCTCCACCACCGAAGTTTCGGCTGCCAATTCTTGGACGTCGTTGGACGAAATTCGAAAAAGCTTCAGATCTCCCATCCACTCATTCTATGGCCGAGGACGCTCGCGGTTCCATCAGATTGAGGTGTTACTGTGTTTTTTGTAGGAGCAAGTGCGCGGCAGTTGAAGGGCGTATCCAGGGTGGACACGGCGAGAGGCCGCTAGACCTTCGGAGCTTTCTACCGGTATTGAGAACACGAGAGGTGTTCTCCGACGGTGAGAGGCCAAGACCGACAATCGAACTCCGGCGAGATGCCCAAGAAAAGGAGATCGGTTTCGTTATTGCCCTCGACCGATCGGAGTTTCAATGCCCCGCCTCACAGCACCGGATAGCGCTTGGCTCTCAGCGCAAGTACCGAAGGAGACCGCCCGGCGGTTTAGGGAGGCCGCGCAGGCCGCCGACCGCTCTGCCGCTCAGCAACTTCGACACCTGATTCGTACCCACTTGGGAGACGGGCCGGACGCTCTTGCCGAGATCGAGCGGCCTCCAGCCAAGGACGGTGACCTTCAGGGATGAGTCACGCCGCGTTCTCCCATATCCGCGACAACTCGAAGACCAAAGGATCGGTGAAGTCGGTCCTGCTAATGATCGCCGACTACGCGAACGAAAAGAATGGCTGGATTGCCTTCCCCGGCATCTCCCGCCTTGCGCTAGACACAGGGTTTTCGGAGAGGACAGTTCGTCAGGCGGTCAAGATCGCCATCGAGTTCGGCGAACTTCGGCGACTTCGTCGGGGCGGCTTCTACGGCGGCAAGCCGATGGCGAACGTCTACCAAGTGGTCTCCGACTTCCACCGGCAGGACTCGCCCGTAGACCAAGGGCAGGATTCGCCGGTCATAGACGAACCTGGGTCCGATCACCGGCAGGATTCGCCATCTCTACCGGCAGACTCGGTTTCACCACAGGCAGATTCTGCGCCTCCACCGGCAGACCTCGCCGCCCAACCGTTAGTTGAACCAGAAGAGAAAAAACCAGAAGAAGATCCAGAAGCTTTAAACCTCAATGAATTTTCTCCTGAGTATCGAACGTTCATCGAAAAGTGCCGAGTCTGGAGTAGTGACGATGAGCCCGAGAACAGCGGCGAGGCAGAAGAAGCCTTCCACTCTCTGCTGGCTGACAGCCACACCATCCCCGACCTTTCAAGGGCGTACCGAGGGGCAAGCACTGTCGGCGTTACGGACCTCACTCAAATCCTCGTCGCCGACAGGATTCAGGGCTTCGTAGACGCTGATCCCCTGACCAAGGGTCAACAGAAGGTGGCGGTATGACCAACGAGCCTGCCATGACCGAAGACAGGCCCGCAATGTTCGAGGTTGACGCTTACACGAACCGCACCCCGCTTTTGGACGCTAGTGGGGCTGCCGAGTTGCTCTCGGTGCCGGTGAGCTGGATCAGACAGGAAACGCGAGCCGAACGGATCCCGCATATCGCCCTTGGTCGCTACCGCCGATATGACCGCAAGGCGCTGCTCGAATGGGCTGATGGTCGGACTCGCGGACCACGGACTGGTAAGCGACCAGTCTCTGGCGAAAGGAAATCGCAGCGATGAAGCCAGATACCGACCGCCGATTCAAGCGAGGTACCAATCGAGGTACTAACCGACCCGTCCGAGACCCTGCGCGTGAGCACGATCTACTGGAGCAGGCCGCAGGTCTCGCCGCCAACGCGGACGCCTTCACTGCCATGGTCAAATCCCGCCTGCGAATGGGCCACCGGGTCTATCGCGACAGGTGGACCACCGTCCCGGTCGCTGGTCTGCTGACCGAGGCATTGGAAGAGATCGCCGACCTGGCCGCGTGGTCGCTGCTCACCTTCCAGGCACTCGACACCGCGAACCTGACCCCCGCCGATGCGTCCACGGTTCGAAGCCTGATCCAGCAATCACTGGCGCAAGCGGTCGAGGTCCACGCAAACCTTGCCGCTGCGGTCCTGATCGCCGGGGGTCCAGAGTGAGTCCGCTTTCGAAAGAGCCGGAGAAGCGAGCCCGGCAACTCGCGAACCTTCGACCGGCACCACCGGCCCCCGTTGGCCATACCCGGTCACTGAGTCACGGCGGACGCTCTGCTCTGCTCTTCAAGGAGGTCGAGGCCGAAGTGCTCGAGCTGATGGACGCGCTTGGGGAGTCGGTGCCGGTGCGCGACGCGGACGGCGGTGTTCCCGCTGCCGACCTGGCTGCCGTCGAGTACGCCGCTCGCGCCCTGAAGCGTTACCGCCACCTGGCGACGTGGTGCGACCTCCATGGACGGATCGAAGAGAAGACCGGGAACGTGAAACCCGCCGCCAACTACGAACTCCAGGCCGAGAGATCCCTGGCCAACGCGCTCGACGCGCTCGGCATGACTCCGACCAGTCGGGCGAAACTCGGCCTCGACCTCCAGCGGACCGTGGCCAGCGCCGAAGAGACCGAAGCCGCGAGGGTCGCCCGCGAGCGGCTCGACCACCGGGCCGAAACAATCGACGCCGAGGCGACCGAATGACGACGCCCCGCGACGTGCTCTCCCGGCTGATCCTTGAAGACGGTTCCCGGTGGATCGAAGTGGCCGCTGACTTCCAGCTTGCCGATGCTCTCGCGGTGCTGGAGGGCGACCGGCCTTACCAGTTCCTGACCCGTGCCCGCGGTGCCTCGAAGACCACGGACCTCGCCGCTGTTGCCTTGTCTGATTTGCTCACTCTGCCGACTGCTGATCGCCTCTACTGGGTCGCCGCGGACTCTGATCAAGGCTCTCTGGCTCTCGACGCTATTGCCGGTTTTGCTGCCCGCTCGAACTGGATCGGATCGCGCATAGAAGTCCAGAGCCGCAAGGTAGTCGCCACTGCCACCGGAGCGTCCCTCGACGTGCTGGCCGCGGACGCTGCCGGTGCCTACGGGCTGCTACCGCGTGCTGTTTACGCCGACGAACTGGCCCAGTGGGCCGACACTCCGGCACCGCGCCGACTCTGGGAAGCGATCAGTACCGCCGTCGCCAAGCGCTCGGATGCCCGACTGGTCGTGCTCACTACTGCCGGTGATCCGGCCCACTTCGCCGCGCGAATCCTCGACCACGCTAAGACTTCCGATCTATGGCGAGTCAATGAGGTGCCGGGCCCGTCGCCCTGGGCCGACCCGGCGCGACTTGGAGAGCAGAAGGCAAGGCTCACCGAGTCCGCGTATGCCCGCCTGTTCGAGAACCGCTGGACGGCTGCCGAGGACCGGCTGACCACACTCGAATCCGTCCGCGAGTGTGTCGGCCACGAGGGGCCGCTCGACTATGACCGGACCTTTGATTATGTGATCGGTCTCGACATCGGGCTGAAACGGGACCGCACCGTCGCCGTGGTCGCTCACCGCGAAGGCTCGAAGATCGTGCTCGACCGGATCGCCGTCTGGCAAGGCTCCCGGCTTCGGCCCGTGAAGATCGAAGCCGTCGAGGAGTGGGTAGTCCAAGCTTCCGAGAGTTTCGGGAAGGCTCGGATCGTCGCCGACCCGTGGCAAAGTATCGGCCTGCTCCAGAGACTCCGAAAGGGCGGTCACCGGGCCGAGGAGTTCACGTTCTCTCAGTCGAGTGTTGGCCGTTTGGCTTCGACGCTCTATGGGCTGCTCCGGGATCACAACCTGTCGCTTCCCGATGATGCCGACCTGATCGACGAGTTGGCTCACGTCCGCTTAATCGAGAAATCGCCCGGCGTGTTTCGGATGGATCACGATCCGGGCTGCCACGATGATCGCGCCGTTGCGCTGGCCCTTGCTGCCACGTCGCTCCTCAAAGAGCGGGAGTTCGCCGCGCCTTCGGTCGGGCCGGACATTTGGAACGGCTCCGACTTTGCGAACTGGAAGCCGAAACACGTCGATTGGGGTCACCCGGACTACCGGGCTCACCGCGACACCGCCGCTGAAATCGGTTGCGAGCGGTGCTTAGAGATTGCTCGGACGATGCCTGAACCGAAACCGATCTGGCGGATTGGCCGCTACGAGATCAAACGATGAAAGGACACACAGAATGACCACCGAATCGCAGCGAATCAGAACCGAAATCCGGGAGCGCATGGAGCGCCTCGATGACCTCGAAGGCGAGGGCGTCCCGACCGATGCCGAGCAGGTAGCCGAGCTGGCGAAGTCTGACCGGGCCCGCTTCAACGCTCTCTGGGAGTCCGGAGCCCTGACGGACGCCTTGAAGACCAACGACACGAAGGAGAACTGACATGGACCCGACACCGACAGACCTGCTCGACCCGGTTGAACCGAAGACCACGAAGGAAGCTCTCGCCGAGCGGGACCACCTACGGGAGCGGTTCGCCAACGTTCAGGCCGCAACTGATCAGGCGGTCGCCCGTGACGCCGAGATAGTGGCGGAGGTCAAACGCCTCGAAGCCGAACGGCGCGAAGACCGGCTCGACGCGGTAAGGCACGGTGAATCCACTTCCACCGGCCACCACCAGCACCAAATTGACGAGCTCGAAGCCGAGAGGCGAGAGATCGCGGAGCGGATCGAAGCCGCCCAGACCGTCAAGGGCGAGATCACGGAGGCGATTCACTACCTGCACGTTCAGCAGTTCGAGGCGTTCGCCGATCACGCCGAAGCTCTCGGGGCCGAAGCGGTTAGTGAACTCGAAGAGCTCCGCACGGCATACCAAAAGGCCGAGGACTGCTGGCACGCCTCGCAAGCCGAGTGGGACGTGCTGATCGCTGCTCACAACGAGGGTCGAGGCGGTGGTCCTGCTCCGACGATCAGGCCGGATGGCTCAGTCCGAACCTCCGATGACGCCGCGCCGCCACTGAGCCGCGCTCCGGGCTGCCCGCTCCGACCGGCGTCCGAGGTGTTCGACTGCGATCCGCCGCGTCCGCCGGAGCTCGGTGTAGCCGATGACTAAGACCACCGGTGCGAGGTGCTGCCCGGTCTGCGGCACCTCGCTTGCCGGACGGCGCTCGGACGCCGTGACCTGCGGAGCATCCTGCCGCCGTGAACTGTCGCGGCTCCGGGCGATTCTTAGAGGTTCGGATACCGAGCCTTACGAATCTGTCTCGCACTACCTGAAACGCCCCCGTAGGCGTGCGTATCTTGCGAGCCGGGCCAGCAATGAGTAGCCTAAGAACAATAAGTGCCCCCGCGAGCTGTAACTCCGGGGGCGTGGCATCGGGTCAAGGTGGAACCTGCCCCGACGCAACCGGAACCTATCGGTCGTGCTCGAAGCTGTGTTCCCCGATCCCGTTGTCGAATCCGACAAAGGAGAATCGGTAATGAGTGAAAAAAGCGCACCCGCCGGGAACCGTCGAAGCTACGGAACCGGCTCGTTGTTTATCCGTACCGACACTGCTGGCAGGGAAGCCTGGTACGGCAAGTGGCGGCAGAACGGACGACAGGTAAAACGGAAGGTAGGGCCGAAACGGGCCGCCGGTAGCAGCCACGGTTTGACCCGTAGGCAGGCCGAGGCCGAGCTTCGAGCCCTGACTGCAGAGACCCATGCGGCTGCGCCGATGGGAGAGTCGCTGACTATCGCCGAGCTGGCCAGTCGGTATCTGATCTACCTGAAAGGCCGTGGCCGGAAACGCTCGACCCTGACCGCCGTCGAATCTGCGGCGAGGATATGGCTCTCTCCATTCTTCGCCGGGCGGTCGCTGGAGTCGATCAGGTCCGAGGACGTGACAGACCTGATTGCCCGAATGGAAGCGGATGGTCTATCCCCTAAGTCGATTCGAAACTACATCGGGACTCTCGGAGCGATGCTCACTTATGCCGAAAAACGTCGCTGGACCGGCTCGAACCCGATCCGGCAAGTGGAGCTGCCGCCCGTACCGCGATGCGAGGAAATCCGGTTCCTCACGCCCGAGGAAGTCGAGTCCGTCATCGCAGCGGTCCGCGAGGGTTCGGATCAACTGCTGGAACGCGCGCTCTTTCGAACCGCAGCAATGGCCGGGCTCAGGGTCGGTGAGCTCTTAGCTCTTCGCTGGCAAGACGTGGACTGGACCGCCGCCCGAATCAGGGTTCGCCGAAACTACGTCCGAGGCGAGTTCGGAACCCCTAAGTCTCGTCGTTCGACCCGTTCGGTGCCAATGGCTGACGCGGTAGGCGGCGAGCTGGAGCGACTGTTCCAAGGATCCGGGTTTCAGGCTGACGGCGATTTAGTGTTTGGCGATCCGGTGACCGGGGAGCCGCTGAGTCAGTTCAAGGTTTTGAAACGGTTTCGACGGGCTCTGAAAGCCGCCGGGCTCGACACGTCGCCGAGGTTTCACGATCTGCGGCACACGTTCGGCACCCAGTGCGCCGGGGCCGGTGTTCCGATGCGGACCCTGCAGGAATGGATGGGACACCGGGACATTCAAACCACTCAGAGGTACGCCGATTACGCGCCGAGCAGCCGGGAGGCGAGCCTGATCGCTGCCGCATTCGACCGAGGTACCAATCCGGGTACCAACATGAGAGAACCTGAGCTGACCTGATAGAACCCAAACCGCATTACAGAGCCGAAGGCGACCGGACCTTACCCCGGTATTCCGGTTCAAATCCAGTCGCCCCGATGAAGATTCGCCGTTTGATCCGAACAAGCTAGGGACCAGCAGCCGGAGGAAAGCGGCGCTTGTCTGGCAGGAAATCGTTTAGCTCGGCGCCGGGGAACCGCTGTCCCAGATCCAGGTTCCTGACACCCTTCTTCGAGGCAAGCTCCATCAATATGCCATCCACGCTGGCCGCTCGGAAGAGGGGTTGCGGCCTGCCTGCTGGTCCGTACCGAACCCTTCCAAGTTGACTCGGTTGCTGGCCATCGCCGAGCGTGTCGCCGATGGGCGTTCCCCGGTTCCGCCGCTACCAGTGGGATCGTTTGTGGATGGCTGGGACGCAGGCGATTTTCTACCGGGACAAGGCGGGTCGAGAACCAGTTGATGATTTCATCGAAGGACTCGACGATAAACCGGCCGCGAAGATCGATGAGTTCATTGATGAGTACTTAAACGGACGGAATCCAGAGGCACCTCCGCCTGACTTTCCGATCAGTTCGCAGATCGAAAACGAACTTCGGGAACTTCGAGTTCGCTTCGGCAGGACCCGCTACCGGATCCTGTACCAGCGTTCTGACAACCTGATTGTCCTTTTGCACGGCTTCGAGAAGAACACCGGAGCCGTTTCGACTGCTGACAAGAAACTGGCCCGGAAGCGCATGGCCGATTTCGAGTACCGCATGAATGCAAAACCGAGAGTTCCGCCCAGGGCAGCCGGCCGGGACGCACCGCGCTGACAAAGCGACAGGGTTGACAGACTTATCGAAATCGATAAGGTACTTCTATGAAGCAGTCACCTGGAAACAATTCAGACCCAGCCGGGCGCAGCACCTCCAAAGCTGCCGCGGCCCGCTCCGCCAAGAGGGAGGGTTACCGGGAAGCCCGGAGTGAATATGCCGAAATACGCAAGCTTCGCAAGAAGAACTGGATCGCCGCGCATATCCGTGAACGCCGCTTTGAACTTGACTTAACTCAGCAGGAAGTCGCCGAGCGGGCGCAGACCTCGCATTCGTATATTTCCAAGCTCGAGCGGGGGGAACACCTTCCCAAGATCCCGGTTCTTCAGCGCATCCTGGCAGTTCTCGACGAAGAGCTCCTCATCGGAATCGAATCGGTAACGGACGGCGAGGAAGCCGAACGAGAGATCGCTTCAGTTCCAGAACTGACGTCAGTTTGACCAAAATTCAGGACCTGCGGATAGTGAGAAAAGTAGTGAGAACGAAAACCCGAGAATAAGGACTGGAGCCAGATGAGCCGGATTCTGGGCAAATCGCCCCGATTACTGGCCGCTGTCCGGGTCTGAATCGAGTCTCGACCGGGCTCACCCGGCCTCCCCTCGGAGTGCCGCCCGGCCTGATTGCCGGTCCGGATGAACCGGTGTGGAGCGGCCCCCTGCCGGGCCGCTCCCATGACCGGTGGTTCAGGCAGCGGCCTTGCCCACCGCCGCCCGCGGAGAGCGCATGGCCGCCAGGGTGAGGGTCACGACACCGATTTCGAGGAGCACGGAGATGATTCCCGACAGCTCCCACTCGCTTTCGTGGAAGCCGGGCAGCCCGATGGTGCGCGAGAGGATGAAGCCCACCGCCATACCGGCCGCGACGAGTGATCCGAGTACCCAGGCGCGGGAATCGTCCTTCGTCCAGAGCCAGGCCGCGATCGCCAGCGAGGACAGTCCACCGCCGATGAACAAGACACCGATATAAGCCTGCTCGCCGAGGTACTCCGGCACCAGGACCAGGTGGAGCAGGCCCGTGAGGGCGAGCGCCGCCGCGGCTAGTTTTCTCATCCTTGTTGTATCCATTGGTTCTCCTTGCTTCTCATTGTTTGACTGGGAACGGTTGCTGGCCGAGGGGTGGGGCCGACAGGGGCCTGCCCGGCCGGAGGGGCCTTGGGGGCCGGAGGGGCCTTGGGGGCCGGAGGGGCCTTGGGGGCCGGGCGGGCGCCGAGGCGCATGCCCAGCAGCACCAGGGCAGGAAGGGCGGTTACGGCGACCAGGACCTGGAGCCAGGCTTCGCCGGCATCGGTTCCCGCCCCGAAGGTGTGGAACAGGCCGAGGATCCAGAAGACCGCGATGAACCGGTGGGCGACCCGCCAGCGGGAGGGGCCGATCCACTTCCTCAGGTAGTAAGTCAAGCCGAGGATGATCAGGCCGTAGCCAGCGATGATCCCGATTCCGGTCCAGAAGGGCCGGTAAGACATCTGGAAGGGGATGGCGATGCCGCTCAGTCCCGGCTGGAGCCAGGAATCAGCGAGCAGCAGCAGGCCGTGGGTGAGCACCAGCAACATCGTCGCGAGGGCGAGAGCCTCGTGGAGCGGTTTCATCTCCCCGAAACGCTTGATCTTGACCGGGCGTCCCCGGCCGGCGAGGAGTCCGGCGAACACGGAGAAGCTGGCCATCACGATCGCGGATATCCCGGCGGCGCGGCTGAGGATCCAGAAGATGTGGACGCCGCTCACCAGTGGCCTCCATCCACGTCGAACCCGTCCGAAGCCTCGACCCGGAGATCGTCGGAGACGATCACGCCACCGTGTGGCAACTTCGCCATCGCGTCATCGGGACCGGCGAGCAGTGCGTACTTGGCCAGGATCTCGGCCTCGAGGGCGGTCGGCGCCAGAGCGGTCACCTGGACCAGGCCGGAACCGGCTGGCTCGCCTGTGCGCGGATCGATCAGGTGGTGCGAAACCCTGCCGTCGGGTCCGATCCACGACCGCTTGGTGATGCCGCTCGTGGCGACCGCGCCGTCCTGCAGGCTGATCGAAGCGACCGGTGCGGCCGCGGGGTCTGGTGAAGAAACCTGGATGAGCCGCGGGCCGACGAAGTTCCCGCCGAAGCGGATCTCACCCAGGCATTCGACCGCGAAGCTGTCGAGGTGGTTGAGCCTCGCCGCCGCCATGTCGGCAGCCATGCCCTTGCCGAGTCCTCCGGCATCGAGGCGGAGTCCCGGGGGCCTGGTGATCGCCGATGCGGAGGCATCGACCTGAACGTCCCGCCAATTGCCGGCGGAAGGTGTCGCGACGGCGGAACCGGCGGTCCCGACCGCGGTCCCGGCGGGCGTTCCCGCTTCCCTGTTGTGGCCGAGCGACCCGGTGTAGCCGGAGCGCTCCACCGCGTCGAGGCAGGTCGCGTCGACCAGGCCGTCACTCATCTCGCCCGCCATCCGGACGGCTTCGGCGAACCGGAGCATCACCGGACTGACCGCGACCGTGCCCCGGGGATCGGCGTTCAGGCGGCAGAGTTCGCTGTCCTTCTCGAACCTGGTCAGCGTGTCATGGACCAGCCGGATGTCCATCTCTGCGCGGTCGATCGCCGCTTCGGCGACCTCCGCGCTCGCACGGATGGTGACCGTGCCACCGAAGGCCTCGACGCTCGTGGTGTGCTCCCGGCCGCTCACGACTGGCTGGTGGTGACCGGGTCGGGTGTGGAGGGCGCCGCCGGCGAGGAATCCGCCGGCGCGATTGCGGAAGTGATTCCCCGGGCGACGTCGGACAGGATGCCCGAGTCATCATCGCCCTCGTCATCGGACTCTTCGCCCTCGTCATCGGATTCTTCGCCCTCGTCATCGGACTCCGAATAGACGGGCTGGCTGACGCCGGTCTGGCTGACGCCGGTCGGCGCGGCCTGGGCGGACGGATTCTGGCTGTCGAGCGTCCGGGTGAGGATGACGCCGCTGAACAGGACGAGCAGCATCACCGTCACGGTTGCGACCAGGTTCCGGAGCTGGCGAATCCTCGACTCGCGGTGCTCACGCTTGATCCGGGCTATCTCTTTGGGGGGAAGGCTTTCGTTCATGGGATCAGAGTGACCGCCCCGCCCGTGAACTCCGTAAGCGCTTCGTGAGAGTTCTCTTATGAAGGCGATTAGCCGCAGGGAAGCGGCTAGCATCGACCGCGATGAGGATCCTGGTGGCCGAAGACGAGCACGCGATTGCCGATTTCATCGCCCGCGGACTCGAATCCGAGGGCTACGCGGTCACCTGCGTCGGCGACGGGATCGAGGGTGAGGCCCTGGCCCTCACCGGGCGATTCGACCTGCTGATCCTCGACTGGATGCTCCCGGGGAAAAGCGGCCTGGAGATCCTCGGGTCGTTCCGGAAAGACCACCGGGTGACGCCAGTGATCCTGCTGACCGCGAGGTCGGAGATCGAAGACCGCGTGCGCGGGCTGGACGGCGGCGCCACCGACTACGTGACCAAGCCGTTCGCTTTCGAGGAGCTGGTCGCCCGGGTACGGGCTCACCTGAGGCAGCCGGGCCAGGAGACCCCGTCGGAACTCTCCGTGGGAGACATCGAACTCGACCTGCTGAAACGCCGGGTGGCCCGCGCGGGCCGGGAGGTCTCGCTATCGGCGAAGGAGTTCGAACTGCTCGCCTTCCTGATGAGGCACCCCGGCCAGGTGCTGTCCCGGGAGCAGCTCCTGAACGGCGTCTGGGGGTACGACTACGACCCCGGAACGAACATCGTCGGGGTCTACATCGCGTACTTGCGCAAGAAGCTGGCCTTCGACGACCTGCCGGACCCGATCGAGACGATCCGCTCCGCCGGGTACCGGTTGCGGGAGTCGCCGTGAGGGGGCCCGGCCTGCGGGGCCGCCTGGCGATCTCGATCTCGTTGATCCTGCTGGTCGCCCTCGGGGTGACCTATCTCGCGGTCTACGAGGGGACCGGCTCCGAGCTCCGTGACCGGACCGAGAACGACCTCGAGCGGGAGGTGGAGACCCTGCGGGCCGGCCTCGCCGGGAAGGGCACCCCGCCAGAGGTGACCGATGCCGCCCGGACCCTCGTCGGCAACCAGACGCTCGAAGCCAACTCCCGCGTGATCCTGATCAGTGTGCCGGGCGGGGAGCCGGTCACGAACCAGCCCGACCTCCTGAACAACGAACACGAAAATGAACGCGAACATGAAGACGAACAGGAACGCGAAGAAGGACATGAACGCGAAGAAGGACACTCCGAGGGGATCTCCGATGCGCCGGAGGGCTTTTCGTCGGTGGACGTGGACGACGTCGGCGAGGTGCGGCTCCTGACGCGGTCCGTGCCCCTTGACGGGGGATCGCCATCGACAGCGACGATCCGGGTCGGCGAACCGCTGGCACCGGTGGACGAAGCACTCGAAGGCCTGGGCAAGACCTTCGTGGTGGTCGGCATCTTCAGTCTCCTGCTGGCCGCTGCGGCGGGCTGGTTGCTGGCGAACAGTGCCACCCGCCCGATGAGGCGAATGGCCGAGGTTGCCGAGGGGGTCGACGGCGGGGACCTATCCGAGAGGATGCCGATCAGCGAGACCCGGAACGACGAAGTCCGCCTGCTGGCCGAGTCGTTCAACGGCATGCTCGACCGGGTGGAAGGCGCTTTCGAAGGGCAACGGGCTTTCGTCGCGGACGCATCCCACGATCTGAGGACTCCCCTGACCATCATCAAGGGCCAGCTCGAAGTGCTGAGCCGGAACCCCGACCCGTCGAAGGAGGACATCCGGAGGGTCTCGGGCCTGGTCGAGAACGCAGTGTCCCGCATGGACCGGCTGGTCGCCGACCTCCTGACCCTGGCCCGGACCGAGTCCCGTGACTCGGTTCACAAGGAGCCGGTCAGCCTGGAGTCCCTGCTCGTGGCCGAGGTGGAGGGATTCGAGGACGGAAACGACCGGCAGTTCGAACTGTCGGTGTCGGCGAGGTCCGAGGTGCGCGCAGACCCCGAGCAACTGGCCCGCGCGGTTTCCAACCTCATCGCGAATGCCGTCCAGCACACGGCCCCGGGCGGCAGGGTGCGGGTTCTCGCCACGGAGTCCGGTGGCCGCCTGTCCATCGCGGTCGAAGACGACGGCCCGGGGGTCCCGGAGGAGATGCGGGAGGTGATCTTCAACCGGTTCTCGAGACTCGAGAGTTCGAGATCCTCGTCCGGTTCCGGGCTCGGTCTGGCGATCGTCAAGGCCGTCGCCGAGTCGCACGGGGGTTCCGTCAGGTGCGAATCCTCGTCACTGGGCGGATCGCGCTTCGTGATCGACCTGCCGGCCGGTCAGGCGGCCGCGGGGGCATGAACGGGAGGGTAGCCCGCTGCCAGCCCGGAGATAACCGAGGCCCAGAGCACGCCGCCGGCCCGATTGCCTCGCCCAGCAGGCTCGTGTGCCGCCATCGTCCGTATGGCACATGCACCGATCCTCACAGGTTCCGTGTTTGATTCTCGCCGTGAAGGGGTAGCGGCCGGTTACTCGGGAACACAGGGTTTCCGAACCAACGAGGAGGATGGATGAAGTTCCGCAGTCGTAACCTGTCCGGCTTGGTCGCCGCAGCCGTGGTTTTCGGTGTTCTGGCCCTCGGGACAGCGCCCGCGCAGGCCGCACCGGTGAACTACGTCGCCCTCGGCGATTCGTACAGTGCCGCGTCCGGCGTACTTCCCCCGGATCCCGCTGCGCCGCTCCTGTGCCTGCGCTCCACCCGGAACTACCCGCACGTGATCGCCAAGACGACCGGCGCGAAGCTGAACGACGTCACCTGCGGTGCTGCCGAGACGAGCCACTACTTCGAACCGCAGTACCCCGGCGTAAAGCCTCAGCTCGACGCCTTGAGCGAGTCGACCGAACTGGTCACCATGACGATCGGCGGCAACGACGGCGGCGTCTTCATCAACGCCATCCTCGGCTGCAGTACCACGGGCCTTCTGTCCGTCGGCAAGGGCAACCCATGCGAGGAGAAGTTCGGCAGCTCGTTCGAAGACACGATCCGAGATACGACCTATCCGTCGCTGGTGAAGGCGCTCGATGCCGTACACGACAAGGCGCCGAACGCCGAGGTCGCGATCATCAGCTACCCCTGGATAACCCCGACGACGGAAGGCTGCTTCCCGAAGATGCCCGTCGCGGCGGGGGACATCCCCTACGTCCGCTCGCTCCAGACAACCCTGAACGACGCCATCGGGCGGGCCGCCGAAGCGACCGGGTCGGTCTTCGTCAACCTGAACGGGGTCTCCGAAGGCCACGATGCCTGCCAGCCGATCGGCACCCGGTGGATCGAGCCGGTCTTCGCCGGCACGAACCCGGTGATCGTCCACCCGAACGCGCTGGGCGAGGCAAAGATCGCCGAGCAGACGATCAAGGTGCTGGCCGAGGAACCGGGCAGCCCGCTTCCGCCGGTCGCCGCGCCACAGACGACGATCAGGAAGGTCACCGTGGAGGACGCGAAAGGCAAGGCGACCTTCCGGTTCACCTCCGACCAGGGAGGGTCGACCTTCCGCTGCAACCTGGACGGGTGGAAGTTCAGGATGTGCGTGTCTCCGAAGGCCTTCAAGGGACTGAAACCGGGCAAGCACCGGTTCATGGTGGTCGCCACCAACGCGACCGGGCAGACGGACCCGACTCCGGCGAAGCGGAAGTTCAGGATCGCCGGCTAGCCGCGGGCTGATAGAAATGCCGTCATGTCCATTCCGGCCAGCGCCCCCATCGTTCAGGGGACCCGCACTCTCTTCGAGCCGGAACACGACGACTACCGTGAGAGCTTCCGCCGGTTCCTGAACGCCGAGGTCGTGCCCGAATACCCGGAGTGGCACAAGAACCACATCGTCCCGCGGAGCCTCTTCACCGAATGCGCCGAGTACGGATTCCTGGCGATGGAGGTGCCGGAGGAACTCGGCGGCAGCGGTGTCGACGACTGGCGCTTCAACGTGGTCCTGGCCGAAGAGTCGGTCTGGGCCGGGGTCGGGGACGCGATGGCCGGGCCGCTGCTTCACTCGGACGTTGTCCTTCCCTACATAATGGCCTCGGCCACCGAAGAGCAGAAGGAGCGGTGGCTTCCCGGCATCGCGTCCGGCGAGAAGATCCTCGCGGTGGCGATGACCGAACCGGGGACTGGATCCGACCTCGCGGCGATCGCCACCCGCGGCAAGCCCGACGGCGACGGCGGCTGGATCATCAACGGGGCGAAGACCTTCATCACCAACGGCATCAACGCCGACCTGGTCGTGGTGGCGGTCCGGACGAACGACGACAGTCACGGCGGCCTTTCGCTCTTCGTGGTCGAGGCAGGCATGCCCGGCTTCGAGAAGGGCAAGCAGATCGAGAAGCTCGGACAGCACGCTTCCGACACCTCGGAGCTTTTCTTCAACGACGTGCACGTCCCGGCCGAGAACATGCTGGGCGAAGAGGGCTCGGGCTTCCTCCAGCTCGTCTCCCGGCTTGTCCCCGAGCGCCTCGCCCTCTCGGTGGGCTCGATGGCCGGCTGCGAGGCCGCTCTCGCTTGGACACTCGACTACGTCCAGGAGCGCAAGGCCTTCGGCCGCCCGATCGGCACCTTCCAGAACTCGCGGTTCACCCTCGCCGAGCTGCGCACCGAGGTCGAGATCGGCCGCTGCTTCATCGACCGGTGCATCGAGCGCTACATCGCCGGAACCTGCACCGTCCAGGAGGCGGCGATGGCGAAGTACTGGACCACCGACCTGCTCAGCAAGGTGACCGACGCCGGTCTTCAGCTCCACGGTGGTTACGGCTACACGACGGAGTTCCCGATCGGCCAGGCCTGGGTCGACGCCCGGGTCGGCCGGATCTACGCCGGCACGAACGAGATCATGAAGGAGCTCATCGGCAAGACGATGGGACTGTAGGCGCAGCGGGAACTCCCAGTCCCCCGGGCCGCCGTCACATCTCCCGGCGGAAAGACTGCGCGGCGGACCTTGGTGCTTTCCCCTTCTGAAGGTAACCGGGGCAACCCGCTGGTGCAAGCTAGAACGCGGCTTCGTCGAGCTCCATGACTCCGTTGTCGATGCCTTCGATGCGGGCCCGGACGCCGTTCAGCAGCGGCAGCATGTTCCGGGCGAAGAACTCGGCGGCGGCGATCTTGCCTTCGTAGAAGGGCTTGTCGATGTCTGACGGACCCGCCTGCAGCGCGGCGTCGGCCACCCCGGCGTGCCGTAGCAGGAGGTAGCCGATCATCAGGTCGCCGAATGCCATCAGGAACGGGACGGAACCCAGGCCGACCTTGTAGATGTTCTTCGGGTCATCCTGGGAGCTGAACATGTATGCGGTGAGAGCGGTGTTCATCGCCTTGACGTCATCGAGGGCGTGGCCGAGCAGCGCCCGTTCCCGCTCGAAGCCGGCACCACCGTTGACCACTTCCTGGATCCTGGCGAAGAGGTGGTTCATCGAGGTGCCTTCGTCGCGGATGATCTTCCGGAAGAAGAAGTCCTGCGCCTGGATCGCCGTCGTGCCCTCGTAAAGGCTGTCGATCTTCGCGTCGCGGATGTACTGCTCGATCGGGTAGTCCTGGAGGAATCCGGAGCCGCCGTAGGTCTGGAGCGATTCGGTGAGCACTTCGTACGAGCGCTCCGAGCCGACGCCCTTGACGATGGGCAGCAGGAAGTCGTTGACCCGCATCGCGAGCTCGGGATCGACGCCCTCCGTCACCCGGGCGGCGGTCTTGTCCTGATGGACCGCCGTGAACAGGTACAGGGCACGCAGGCCTTCGGCGTAGGCCTTCTGGGTCATGAGCGACCGGCGCACGTCGGGATGGTGCATGACCGTGACCCGCGGGGCCGTCTTGTCCATGGACCGGGTCAGGTCGGCTCCCTGGACCCGTTCCTTGGCGTACTCGAGGGCGTTCAGGTAACCGGTCGAGAGGGTGGCGATCGCCTTGGTGCCGACCATCATGCGGGCGAACTCGATCACATCGAACATCTGGCGGATCCCCTGGTGGACGTCACCGACCAGCCATCCCTTTGCCGGCACGCCGTGGGCGCCGAAGGTGAGGTCGCAGGTCGCCGATGCGCGGAGGCCCATCTTGTGCTCCAGGTTCGTCACGAAGACGCCGTTCCGCTCCCCGGTCTCACCGGTCTCGGAATCGAAGAGGAACTTGGGCACGACGAAGAGGCTGAGCCCCTTGGTGCCGGGTCCGGCGCCCTCGGGCCGCGCGAGCGTGTAGTGGAAGATGTTCTCGAAGAGGTCGTCCGAATCGCCCGAGGTGATGAACCGCTTGTCGCCTTCGATGTGCCAGGAACCATCGGGCTGTTCGATCGCCTTGGTGCGTCCGGCGCCGACGTCCGACCCGGCATCGGGCTCGGTCAGCACCATGGTCGCTCCCCAGCCGCGATCGACCGCCATTTTCGCCCAGTGCTTCTGCTCGTCGTTCCCGTTCTTGTGGAGCAGATGGGCGAACGAGGGTCCGGCGAGGTAGAAGAACCCGGCCGGGAGGGCACCGACCATGAACTCGTTGATCGCCCAGGAGACGGTCGACGGAGCCGGGATGCCGCCGACCTCCTCGCCGAGGCCGAGCTTGGTCCATTCGGCGTCGGTCCAGGCGTTGACCGAATCCTTCAGCGGTTCCGGGAGGGTCACGACGTGGGTGTCGGGATCGAAAGTCGGGGGGTTGCGGTCGGTTTCGGCCCAGGCGGCTGCCACCGGCCCTTCGGCGAGCCGTGAGGCCTCACCGAGCATGATCCGGACGGTGTCGCCGTCGAGGTCGCCGAAGGCACCCGTCCCGAGGACCTCGTCGGTCTTCAGAACTTCGAAGAGGTTGAACTCGATATCCCGTACGTTGCTCTTGTAATGGCCCATAGGCGCATCGTATGGGAAGGTGTCCCATGGGTGAAACGCAGCGATGAAGGTCCTGGTCACGGGTGCGAGCGGTTTTCTAGGCGGGTTCGTCTGCGAACAGCTGGTCGAGCGGGGGCATGACGTGGGGGCGATGATCCGGCGGAGGGGTTCAGAACCCGAAGGAACGACGGCCCACCTGGCCAGCCTCACCGACAAGGATTCCCTTGATAGGGCGATGGCCGAGGCGGCACCGGAATGCGTAATCCACCTCGCGGCCGAGATCGCCTCCCAGCGCGATCCGAAGAAGATCGCCGCGGCCAACGTCGGCGGGACGGCCGATCTGATCCTGGCCGCCGAACGGGCAGGGGTCAGGCGCATGGTGTTCACTTCGACCGTCGTCACCGGCGACGCCCGCGGCGAAGTCCTGACCGAAGAATCCGAACTGCCGGTGACCACGATCTACGGCCGCTCCAAGTTGGAGGGGGAGAGGATGCTGCGGAACTCGGCCCTCGAAGACGTGATCATCCGGCCGAGCCACGTCTACGGCCCGGGAGGCTGGTTCGTCGACGAGTTCGTCATCCGGCTGGTCCAGCCGGGCCGGTTCGCGGTGGTCGGTTCCGGCCGCAACTGGTGGGACGTGGTCCACGTCGAGGACGTGGCCTCGGCCTGCGTCGGGGCTGCCGAGGACGCACCATCCGGCTCGCTCTACCACGTGGTCGACGACGAGCCGATCACCTACTTCGACTTCGTCGCTCTGGCCGCCGAAGCCCTGGGCGTCGGCCGTCCGCGCCGGGTCCCGGCGTGGTTGGCGCGCATGCTCACCGGCGGCGACACGGTCCGGGCGGTGACCCGTTCGGCCAGGAGCTCCAACGCACGGATCAGGTCGGAGCTCGGCTGGACCCCACGCTTCCCCACAGCCCGCGAAGGCGTCGCCGAATCGATCAGCCGCCTCGGCCGGACGACTTCGGGATCCTCGGCTTCCTCAGGGTCAGGCTAGCGATTCCGGCCACGCCGAGCTTGTCGTTAGGATCGTGCAATGGAAAATACGGAAGCGCCGGTCGTCCTGACCGGCACCATGACCCGGCTCGACGGATCCGAACAGGACCTGACCGATTATCTCGGCAAGGTCACCCTCGTCGTCAATACGGCGAGCAAATGCGGCCTCACGCCCCAGTTCGAGAACCTTCAGAAGATCTACAGCGAGAAGAACGCGGAAGGTTTCACCGTCCTCGGCTTTCCCGCGAACGACTTCCTGGAACAGGAGCCCGGAACCTCCGAGGAGATCGGCGAGTTCTGCCAGAAGAACTACGGCGTGGAGTTCCCGATGTTCGAGAAGACCACCGTGGTTGGCGACGCAGCCAACCCGCTCTTCGCCGAACTGGCCGCCCAGAGCGAGGAGCCGGAATGGAACTTCGCCAAGTACCTGATCGACCGCGAAGGAAAACTGATCACCAAGTTTCCGGCCCCGACCGATCCGGCGGACGAAGAAGTCGTGGCAGCGATCGACTCAGCTCTGGGTCAGTAGCCCGAGCCGCGCGTGGAGGAAATCGTTCTCGATCTGGCGGATCATGTTGCCGGCCCAGCCGCGAGACACGACTGAAGGAAGCGTTTTCGCCACGACCTGAAGGCGGCTCCCCGGCCCCGGCCACGCGGTGTGCCCGATCCTGGTCGCACAACCGCGGTAGTGGAGGTCGGTGAAGGAGAGCATCAGCACGGCGGCGGTCCGAACGGCTGCCGTACCCCCGAGGTTCAGGCCTTCGAACAGGCGCCGGTAGGCGGAGGCCCGGCTGAGGGCCATCGACATGTAGGCCTCCCGGACCTCGCTCACCGCCACCCGGGCGGTGGCGCCGGCCGGGTGTCCCAGGTACGGCCGTAGTGCGGGGTGATAGGAGATGCCGCGCTCGAGGTCGCGTTCGATATCGCGGCTGACGTTGGCGAGCTGGATCATCTCGCTGACCAGCAGGGCGTCTTCGCGGGCCCCTTCGGCCAGCTCCCCGTCCGCGACCTGGCTCAGCGTGAACAGCGCCGGATGGCCGATCACGCTCCGGCAGTAGCGGGCGAGCTGTTCCTGGTCCTCGAGCACGCCTCCCTGCTCGGCGAAAGTCCTGGTCAACCAGACCATGCCGTCGGCCATGTCGCGGACCAGCCGGGCGATCTGCTCCCGGACGAGAGGAGCGAGACCGGCGTATGCGGAGTCGACCAGGTCGCAGCGCTCGATCAGCAGCAGGTACACCCGGTCGCGATCGTCGCGTGCGGCGCCGTCGGGGAGTCGTTGCGGCGGGGCGGGGGGAGTGCTGCCGAAGCGGGACGCGAACCTCTCGATCCCCTCCTCGCAGGCCTTCGGTTCGTCGATCAGGTCCTCGTACGAGTCGAGCATGCGGCAGTACAGGTAGGCGACCGCGGCGGCCATGGCTTTCTCCCGGGGAAGGACGACGATGCTCGCGGCGAAGCTCCTCGCGGCGTGGGGGAGGACCCTCCACACGAACCTCTCCGGGTCGGTCTCGCGGCCCAGGGCATCGAGGTCGGGCCGATGGCGATCGGCCGTCATCCCGCGCAGGAGAAGCACGGGAGCGAGGGCGCGGAAATGATCGAACACGCATCAAATCTAGCAGTGGGGTCATTGGCCACGGAGTCCCCTCTTGAGCCAGTCGGAACGAGACGGCCGGTTCAGGACCTGCGGCAACGTATGCTCCGCACATGGAGCCTTCCGCGAGTCCCGAAGCCACTGCCCAGACGATCGCCCCCGGCACCCCCGGTGACGGCCTGATCCTCGATCCTTCGGCCTATTCGGCCGAACACCTGGACCCGGCCGACGAGGCCCGGCTCAAGGGCATGATCGACTGGTTCGAGAAAAGGGGCAAGAAAACCCTCAAGGACCACGATCGCTCGCGGACCTGGTACTCGGACTTCCTCGAGATGCAGCGGGACCTCGGGATCTTCGCCAGTTTCCTGACGCCGGCCCGTGATGGCGAGGGCGATCCGGAGAAGCGCTGGGACACCCAGCGGATCTGTGCCTTCAACGAGCTCTCCGCCTTCTACGGCCTGCCCTACTGGTACACGTGGCAGGTCTCGATCCTCGGGCTCGGCCCGATCTTCCAGTCCGACAACGAAGGCGCACGCCAGAAGGCGGCCGAAGAGCTGGCGAAGGGCTCGATCTTCGCCTTCGGGCTGTCCGAGCGCGAGCACGGCGCCGACATCTACTCGACCGACATGGTCCTCCGGCCGGCGGGGGACGACGGGGCCGGGGAGACCTACACCGCGACCGGCGGCAAGTACTACATCGGCAACGGCAACGAAGCGGCGATGGTCTCGGTCTTCGGCCGGGTCAACGGCATCGAGGGCGCCGATGGCTACGCCTTCTTCGCCGCGAACTCGCAGCACGCGAACTACGAGCTGGTCCGCAACGTCGTCAATTCCCAGAGCTACGTGTCGCAGTTCGACCTCGACGCCTACCCGGTCGAGTCCGCCGACGTCCTCCACACCGGACCGGGCGCTTTCGACGCTGCGCTCAACACGGTCAACATCGGCAAGTTCAACCTCGGCTTCGCTTCGATCGGCATCTGCGAGCACGCCTTCTGGGAGGCGATCACGCACGCCGACTCCCGGGTCCTCTACGGCATGAAGGTCACCGACTTCCCGCATGTGAGCCAGGCCTTCACCGACGCCTTCGCCCGCCTGGCCGCGATGAAGCTGTTCGCCTACCGTTCGATCGACTATCTCCGGACCGCGTCGCTCGCCGACCGGCGCTACCTGCTCTTCAACCCGCTCACCAAGATGAAGGTGACGACCGAAGGCGAGCGGGTGGTCGACCTGCTCTGGGACGTGATCGCCGCAAAGGGGTTCGAACGGGACATGTGGTTCGAGATGGCGGCCCGCGACATCCGGGCGCTGCCGAAGCTCGAAGGAACGGTGCACGTGAACATGTCACTCGTCCTCAAGTTCATGGGCTCGTACCTGTTCAACGCCGATCCCGACCTGGCGCCGCCCCCGCGTGCCCTCGATCCCGGTGACGACGAGTTCCTGTTCCGGCAGGGGCCGGCCCGGGGTCTCGGGAAGATCCGCTTCAGCCCCTGGCGGGACGCCTTCGAGCCCTTCGCGGAAGTGCCGAACGTCGCCCTGTTCGCCGAGAAGGCCGAGTCGTTCAAACAGTTCCTGGTCAACGCCGGCCCGGACGAGGCGCAGCAGAAGGACCTCGACTACCTGCTCACGCTTGGCGAGATTTTCACGCTGATCCCGTACGGGCAGCTGATCTGCGAACAGGCCGCGTTCATCGGCCTGCCGCTCGACACGCTCGACCAGATCTTCGACGTCCTGATCCGTGACTTCTCGGCCTACGCCGCGGAACTCCACGGCAAGACCTCGGCGACCGGAGCCCAGCAGGAATGGGCGCGCGGCGCGATCACCAGGCCGGTCGTGGACCAGGAGCGGTTCAACTCGGTCTGGGAGAAGACCCGGGCACTCGCCGGCGGGTACGAGATGAAGCCCTGATTCACCCGGGTCGCGTGTACGAATTCATACGCGGACGGACAGGTACGAAGGGCCGGATGATCTACTTCTTCGTGATCTGGGAGCCGCCGGTGATGTTGTCGGTTCCGTCGGGGAACCGGACCCAGGCTTTGTTCGTTCCGTCGTAGTCGGGGGCCCACAGGACGAGTGTCGCTTCGCCCTTCCCGTTGACCTCGCAGAGACCGTCACCCTCTTCGTCGAGGCCGCGCCAGATCCGCACGAAGGGGTTGTTCTCCCACTCCTCGGCGACCGTGCTCGGTTCCTTGTGGCCCGGATGGATCCGCGTCTCCGGAGGCAGGGTCATCAGCCGCTCCATGATCGAGTGCTTGAGGTCCTCGAATCCCGTGGCCCCCGGCGCCATCGTGCCGCCGACCGTGCCCTTGAAGATCACGTCGGCGGTGATCACGTCGGTGCCGTTGATCAGGAACGCGAAGTGGCCCGCGGCGTGGCCCGGGGTGAAGATCGGTTCCACCGAAAGTCCGCCGGTGGTGATGACTTCGCCGTCGCCGATGGTCCGGTCGACGTCGAAGTCGACCCGCTCGGCGGTGATCTCATGGGCGAGGATCGGGATGTTTCGCTCCTTCGCCAGTTTGCCCAGGCCGACCACATGGTCCCAGTGGTCGTGGGTGAGCAGGATGTGGGACAGGTCCAGGCCTTCGCGGTCAACCCGCTCGAGCAGGGGCTCGATGACGCCGTTGCCGTCGACCAGCACGGTCGCGCCCGACTTCTCGTCGGTCACCAGGTAAGCATTCGAAAGCCAGTCGGCCTGTTCAACGCGCTGGAGAATCATCGGGGCCTTTCAGTTGAAGTGGATGACGCTGCGGATGCCGTCGTGGTCTTCCATCAGGTCGAAGCCGCGATTGACTTCGTCGAGGGTCAGGTCGTGCGAGAGGAAGGGGTCGACGTCGAGCTTGTCCGCGCCGGAATCTTCATGTCCCGATCCTAGATGGTCGCGCAGGGTGCGGCGGCGATCGGCCAGGGCGTGCTGCGGCTGGTCAAGGACGGCCGGACCAGACGCGCGATCCACCTCTCCGGCGCAATGGATCGCGTCCCACGAATACCGGTGCGGCCTGAACGGCATTAACCACAAATGGCGCCCCGCGGGCGCCCTTTGTTCGTACTCGAGGTTCCTCTATTTGATGAAGAGCATCTCCGAGTACTTCGGGAGGGGCCAGAACTCGTCGGAGACGACGCGCTCCAGCTTGTCCGCCACCTCGCGGACGTCGTTCATCGCGGCCAGCTGCTCATCGCGGGCGTAGGTCGCGAGCGCCAGCCCGTCTCCGTCCTCGAGTCCGTCCGGGTAGACGTTCACTTCCTCGAGCACCTTCGTCTTCTCGATCAACTCGGTGGCCAGGCTCCGGGTCTCGCCGTCGAGCACGTTGACTCCGGAACTGTCGACCAGGGCCAGCTGCTTGAGTGCCGCGGGGATGAGCAGGGTGCGGCTGATCGTCGAAGCGGTTTCCGCTTCGATGTTCGCGCCCTTCGCGTACTGCTCGACCCAGACCTCGTACCTCGCCTCGAGTTCACGCTCGGAGAGGACGTCGTACTTGCCGAAGGTCTCGACGGTGGTCTCGGAGATGACCTCGGGCAGCGCGTCGACCGTGGTCCTCAGGTTCTTGAGACCACGCTTGGCGGCCTCCTCCTGCCACTCGTCCGAATAGCCGTCGCCGTCGAAGCAGACCTGGCGGTTCGCCAGGTAACTCTCCTTGACGACCGAGATCACGTCTGCGGCGAGGTCGCCCGAATTCAGTTCCTCGAGCTTGGTGGTCAGCTCGTCGATCGCTTCCGCGGTGATCGCGTTCAGCACCGTGTTGGTGAAGGCGAGCGACATGCTCGATCCCATCGCACGGAACTCGAAGCGGTTGCCGGTGAAGGCGAACGGAGAGGTCCGGTTGCGGTCGCCACCGTCCATCGGCAGCGGCGGCAGGGCCACGGCTCCGAGGTCGAGGGTGGACTCCGGGGTGTTGGGGTCGCCCTCGCCGGTCGCGATCGTCTCGAAGACCCTCTCGAGCTCGGCGCCGAGGAAGATCGAGATGATCGCCGGCGGCGCTTCGTTGGCGCCGAGCCGGTGGTCCTGGCCGATGTTTCCGACCGCCGCCCGAAGCAGCCCCTGGTGCTTGTTGACGGCCTGGATCACCGCGGCGCAGAAGAACAGGAAGTTCAGGTTCTCCGCCGGAGTGTCACCGGGATCGAGCAGGTTGTGGCCCGTATCGGTGCCCATCGACCAGTTGTTGTGCTTGCCCGATCCGTTGATGCCGGCGAAAGGCTTCTCGTGGAGCAGGCAGACCAGGCCGTACTTGCGCGCCTTGTTCTGCATGACCTGCATGGTCAGCTGCTGGTGGTCGGAGCCGATGTTGGAGTTCTCGAACATCGGGGCGATCTCGTACTGCGCCGGCGCCACCTCGTTGTGGCGGGTCGTGACCGGCACGCCGAGCTTCGCCAGCTCGTTCTCGAGATCCATCATGTATGCGAGCACGCGTTCCGGGATCGCCCCGAAGTAGTGGTCGTCTAGCTCCTGCCCCTTGGCCGGTTCCGACCCGAACAGGGTGCGGCCCGTGGTGATCAGGTCGGGGCGGGCGTAGAAGTACTGTTCGTCGATCAGGAAGTACTCCTGCTCGGGACCGACCGAAGTGGTCACGCGCTTGGCTTCGTCGTCACCGAGGAGCCGGAGGGCCTTGACCGCGGACCGGGACAATGCGTCCATCGACCGCAGCAGGGGGATCTTGGCGTCGAGCGCCTCACCGGTCCAGGATGCGAACGCCGTCGGGATGCAGAGGAGCTTCCCGTTCGGGTTGTCCATGAGGAACGCCGGGCTGGTCGGGTCCCAGGCCGTGTAACCACGGGCCTCGAACGTGGCGCGGAGGCCGCCCGACGGGAAGGACGACGCGTCCGGCTCGCCCTGGATCAGGGTCGAACCCTTGAACTTGGCGACCGTGCCGCCGTCACCGGTCGGCTTGAAGAAGGAGTCGTGCTTCTCGGCCGTGAGGTTGGTCAGGGGCTGGAAGACGTGTGTGTAGTGGGTGGCGCCGTTCTCGAGGGCCCAGTCCTTCATCGCCAGCGCGACCGCATCGGCCAGTTCGACGTCGAGGGCCTCGCCGTGTTCGAGGGTTCCGACGAGGCGGGCGAAGACGTCTTCGGGGAGCCGCTCCCGCTGGGTGGCGATGTTGAAGACGTTCTCGCCGAAGACGAGGTTCTCGTCCTGCGTGAGGTCGACGGGACCCATTGCGGTGCCGTTGCCGGCCCACTGTGCTGCGGTCACGTTCTGCTGGCGGATCGGGGTCATGTTGCTGGAGTTCCTCCTGGTGGCAAGATTGGTTGAAAAGCGAGAATCAGGCTACCTTTGCGCGGCTCCCAAAGCCCTTGTACCAAAGGCTAAGGTTAGATGAGGGGGACCGTCCTGTGGTACAGCTACCGCGCCAGGGGCCGGGACCGGTCGCCATTCCGCACCCACAGGCGCTGCGGTGCAGGAATATGTGCATCGGCTAACAAAAATGCGGTTGCTCGCTAACGTGTGCCCACAGATGGGCATCGTGCGCACCCTCAGTCTTCCGGACCGCCCCGGGTCCGGCCTCATCATCCTGATCGGCTGCTGCCTGGCGGGCACGGCCCTTTGCGCAAGCGCCGGCGCGGCGGAGGACCCCGGTGCAGAAACCCCGGCCGCGCGGGCCGGGGGCATCGAGATCCAGCCGGACCCGGAGATCAAGGCCGCTTATTGCGTGAAGGACTGCGTGTCCCGCCACAAGGCCACGCCCGGCGCGGTGGTCCGCCTGACCGGGGCGTACCTGGACAAGGTCGGGCGAGTCGTCTTCTCCGGCAAGGACAGGCGCGTGAAGGTCAGGCCCAGGGCCCGTTCGAGCGTCGCCGTGCGCGTCGTCGTGCCGAAGGGTGCGGACGACGGACGCCCGTTCGTCGTCAATTCGACCGGCGAGCGGTCGAACCGCTCCCCCGACGAGATCCGGGTCGTCCCCCGCAGCCGCATCCCCGACGAGGTCTTCCCGATCCGCGGCCCATTCGACTACCTCGGAGGGGGAGGCAGGTTCGGGTCCGCCCGGCCCGGCTACGGCCACCAGGGACAGGACATCTCCGCGGCGTGCGGCACGAAGCTGGTCGTGGTCAAGGGGGCCCGGGTGGCCTACAACGACTACCACAGCGCCGCCGGCAACTACGTCGTCTTCAACAACAAGGGCGAAAACACCTACTTTGCCTTCATGCACATGCGGAAGCCCTCGAAGCTGGGGATCGGGCAGAACGTCCAGGCCGGCGACACGGCCGGGCGGGTCGGCAGCACCGGACGGAGCTACGGCTGCCATCTCCACTTCGAGTACTGGGTCGGCCCCTGGCAGACCGGGGGACGCCCGATCGATCCATTGCCGTACCTGAAGTCGATCGACTGAAAAAGGAACGGGTCCTGGCGCCTTGATCGACGCTTCGCGGCGATCAAGCCGGCGAGACCCTTGAGGAACGGGTCCTGGCGCCTTGATCGACGCTTCGCGGCGATCAAGCCGGCGAGACCCTTTCGCACCTTCTTGTTGCCAACCGGGTTGGTAGGTTCGACGGGCAATCGGGCGGTCGCCCGTTGCGACGGCCCAACCAGAAAAGGAACGGTTGCGGATGCGCAGGTTGACGATGTTCGCGGTGGCGATGTTCGCCTTCTCGCTGACCCTTTTTATACCCGCGGCGTCCGGGGCCAAGCCGAAGCCCAAGCCGAGGCCCAGCGCGACGATCCTCACGACCGGGCAGAACCCGCTGGTCAACAAGCGGATCCTCAAGGTCAAGGTCAGGAGCGCGCACCGCGGCAGGATCCGGGTGCAGGGATTTTCGACGACCTTCGACCGCCGCGGCAGGTACTACTCCTTCACGCGGGTGTCCCGTCCCCGGTTCAAGCGTGCCCGCCAGGCGAAGGTCGTCAAGCTCCGTCTGACCGACGCCGGGGTCGAGGCAGTCAGGAGCTGCGAGGACCGCGACATGCAGGTGTGGGCCGGAACGGCCAGGAGCAGGATCAGGGCGCTGGTCAGGCAGTCGGCGGCCTGCGCCCCCCAGGCGATCGACCTGACCCGGGCCGACCGCTGCGACTTCATCGCCGAACCGGCGCCGACGGTCTGCATGAACCCGTTCCCGAGCAACTTCTACACCCGGGCGGACCCATCCACCGGGAGCGGCCGCCGGATCGATTTCCGGACCGATGCCATGCCGGCCAACCAGGGGGACAAGCCGATCAACGCCGCCCCCTACAACACGAGCGACGGATTCAGCCAGGGCCAGACGATCACGGTCCGGGTTCCCGGCCTCGACAATTTCCTGGCGCTGCAGCAGACCGACCCGGCCAGTCTGGTGGCTCCCGGGAAGTACCTGAACGCCAACACGCCGGTCGTGGTGATGAATTCGGCCACCGGCGAACGGCATCCGATCTGGGTCGAGCTCGACAGCAACGCGGCCTCGGACGCGAATCGCAACCTGCTGATCCACCCGATGGTGAACTTCGAGGCGGGGGCCAGGTACATCGTCGCCCTGCGCGGGCTCAAGCAGGCTTCGGGGGCGACGCTGCCGGCGCCGCCGGGCTTCCGCTACTACCGGGACCTCCTGCCGAGCCGGGAGATCGCGATCAACCAGCGGCGCTCCTACTTCGAGGACATCTTCCGCCGCCTCCGCAACCACGACGTCCCGCGGCGCAGCCTCTACCTGGCCTGGGACTTCACGGTGGCCAGCGACGGGAACAACTCCTCGAGGGCCCTTTCCATGCGCGACCAGGCTTTCGCCGAACTGGGCGACCCGGACCTCTCCGACCGGGTGATCCCCGCCGGTTCGTCGGCGCCATCCTTCACCGTCACCTCCACCGAGGACGACCCGGACCCGCGAGTCGTCCAGCGCATCAAAGGCACCTTCGACGTGCCCTGCTACCTGAAGAAGCCCGGCGGCTCCGACCCCTGCGCCCCCGGCGCCACCCTCAACCTGAATTCTTCCGGGGTCCCGGTCAAGACGGGTACCTACGAAGCCAACTTCGACTGCGTGGTACCGCATGCCGTCGTCGACTCGCCGTCGGCGGCTCCGGGCCGGGCCCTGGTCTACGGCCATGGGCTGCTGGGCGACATCGGCGGCGAGATCGCGCTGGACCCCCAGCTCGACCTTGCCGACGAACACGGATTCGTGGTCTGCGGCACCGACCAGATCGGCATGTCGTCGGGCGACGCCGGCACCGTCGCGTCCGCGCTGGCCGACCTCAACAACTTCCCCGGGATTACCGACCGCCTCCAGCAGGGGCTGCTGAACGAGCTCTACCTCGCCCGCCTGATGGTCCATCCCGACGGCCTGATTTCCGCTCCCGGCTTCCGCGTGGACCCGACGGACACGAACAGCGACCCGGTGATCGACGTCACCCCGGGTCGCGCCTTCTACCGGGGCAACGGCCAGGGGGGCATCCTCGGCGGGGCACTCACGGCACTCGCGCCCGACTTCGACCGGGCCTCGCTCGGGGTCACCGGGATGAACTTCTCGGTACTGCTCAACCGCTCCAAGGCGTGGTCGGCCTACGCGTCCGTCTTCAACCCGAGCTACCCGAGAGAGATCGAGCGGCCGCTCGTCCTCAGCCTCATCCAGATGCTGTGGGACCGCGGGGAAGCCAACGGCTACGCCCACCGGATGACCACCGATCCGTTGCCGGACACACCCGCCCACAAGGTGCTGATGGACATCGCCTTCGGCGACCACCTCGTCACCAACTGGCAGGCGAACGTCATGGCGCGGACGATCGGCGCCCGAGCGGTCGACCCCTTCGTCTTCTCCGACCGCTGGCCTGGCGTGGACGGCCAGTGGGGCATTGGCTCGATCGAGGGTTACCCGTACGACGGCTCGGCGATCGTGTACTTCGACTCCGGCCCCCTGCGCCCGGACCCGATGAACCCGGGGGGAGTCCTCGGCACCATTCCGCCCCCGGTCACGAACGTGGCCCCTGTATTCGGCCTCGACCCGCACGAGGATCCGCGACGTGCAGATACCGCCCAGCAGATGGTTTCCGACTTCCTGAAGTCCGGTGGCCGGGTGACCGACCGGTGCTCGCCGGGCCCCTGTTTCGCAGGCGGATTCACCGGGCCGTAACCCCCCATGAGACCCGCCGCGGTATCGCAAGTTTTTCCGCTGCCCGCTTAGGTAACCTTGGGCGATCAGGAAGGAGGCTCCGAAGGATGGGAGATTCACCGGGTAGCTCAGATTGACGTCAGCCAATCAAGCAAAACCAAGCCGCGGTTCTAGCCGGGGTCGAAGTTCGGCCGTGCTCAGGGTGGTCACCTTGGGCGTTCTCGTGTGCGCCATCGTTTTCGTCGCCTCGCTCATCTTCGGTGGCGACTCCGGCCACAAGTACACTCTCAAGTTCCAGAACGCGGGTCTGATCGTCCCCGGCAACCAGGTCCTGGTCGGGGGACACGCCATCGGCTCCGTCAATTCGGTGGGCCTCGGCGAGGAGAACGAAGCCGAGATGGAGATCGAGGTCGACGAGCCACTCCACGAGGGCACTACGGCGATCATCCGCAAGAGCTCGCTCTCCAGCGTCCATGGCCACTACATCGCCCTGACCATGGGTGCCGACAACGCGCCCGAGATCGAAGAGGGCGCGATTCTCGGCGAAGGCAGCACGACCACCGCAGTCGAGCTCGACCAGTTCTTCGACATCTTCGACGAGGAGACCCGGGACGGCTGGCGGAAGTACATCCGCGGCGTCGCCTCGATCTACGCCGGCGACACGGCCGAGAAGGCAAACCGGACCTTCAAGTACACCGGCACCTCGTTCAGCTCGACCCAGCGGCTGTTCACCGAACTGGCCGATCAGGACGCGAGGCTCGGCGAGTTCGTGAACAACACCTCGGGCTTCGTCACCAGGCTGTCCGAGGTCGCGCCTGAGCTGACCCGGCTGGTCAGCAACTCGAACCAGGCCCTCGGCGCCATCGCCGACAACAACGAGTCGCTCTCACTCGCACTCCGGGAACTGCCGCCGACCCTCCGCCAGGGCAACACCACGCTGGTCAACCTGCGTGCCGCTCTCGACGATGTCGAGCCGCTGCTCGCCGCCAACGAGCGCGCCGCCGACGCCGGTCTCTCCGGATTCCTCAAGAACAACCTGAGGCCCGTCCTCACGCGGGCCAAGCCGGTCTTCTCCGATCTCGCCACCGCCGCTTCGAAGCCCGGCGCCAACAACGATCTGAGCGACCTCTCCTCGTCGCTGATCCCCCTCCACGATGTCGCCGGACCGGCCGTGGACGCCACGCTCCGGAACTTCGACGCCTCGCAGGAAGAGGTTTCGGAGTCCAGGGCCTTCGCGCCGGACATCTTCAACGCCTTCGCCCGCCTCGGGACCACCGCCGCCAACTACGACGGCTCCGGCCACTACGCCCGCGTGCGGCCGACCGCGACCGGCGTCTACCAGCTGAACGGCACGGCGATCCAGCCCGCCACCACCACCGTCTACGGCGGTCTCGACTTCCTGAGCGGCCCCCAGCGCTGCCCGGGCGGATCGGTCCAACCGATCGCCGGTTCCAACCCCTTCCTCGACAACGGCAACCTCGTCGGCAAGTGTGATCCCGGGCAAGTGCCGTGAGAAGAGCAATCCTCACAGTCATCGCGATCCTGGTCGTCGTCGCCGCCTTCTTCCTGATCAGGAGCTGCGGCGACGACGCCGGCGCCTACAAGGTCAGGGCCGTCTTCGACAACGGCGCCTTCGTCGTCCCCGACGAGGACGTGCGAGTCGCCGGTGCCAACGTCGGCAGCGTCGACTCGATCGACGTCTCGATGCCCGGAGAAGTCGTCAGCAACGACCCCGAAGACGATGTCCAGCCCGGCAAGGCGATCGTCGTCCTGAACATCACCGACGAGGGTTTCCAGGACTTCCGTGAGGACGCATCCTGCCTGATCCGGCCGCAGTCGCTGATCGGCGAGAAGTTCATCGACTGCTCGGTCACCCAGCCGCGCCCCTCCGGCACCGAAGCACCGCCCGAACTGAAGAAGATCCCCGAAGGCGACCCGGGCGCCGGCCAGTACCTGTTGCCGCTCGAGAACAACGGCAAGTCGGTCGACCAGGACCTGATCACCAACATCTACCGCCTGCCTTACGCCCAGCGCTTCCGCATCATCCTCAACGAACTGGGCGCCGGCCTCGCGACCCGCGGACCCGAACTGCGCGAGACGATCACCCGGGCCAACCCGGCCCTGATGCAGGTGAACAAGGTCCTGGAGATCCTTTCCTCCCAGAACGAGCGGCTGGCCCAGCTGGCGAAGAACGGTGACAACAACCTGACCGAGCTGGCGGCAAGACGAAAGAACCTGGTCGGGTTCTTGAACAGCGCGGGCTATACCGCCGGCGCCCTCGCCGAACGGAGCGCCGAACAGGAAGGCAACCTGCGTGAGCTGCCGCAGACCCTGCGTGAACTGAGGGCCACGTTCAACGCGATCGGAACTTTCGCCGGAGACGCCCGTCCGGTGTTCGCGGCGCTGAAGCCGAACACCAGGCAGATCTCCGAAGTCACCACCAAGCTCAAGCCGTTCGCCGAGGCCACCGACATCTCGCTCGAGAGCCTGAGCCGGGCGACTCGCTCTGCGGGCCCCGACCTGGTCGCGTCAAGGCCGATCATCCAGAAGCTGGGCAGGCAGGCCCGCACCGGCAAATCGCCCGCGACCAACCTCAACTTCTTTCTGGCGAGCACCCGGCAGGGTGACGGCTTCCAGAACCTGATGAAGCTCTTCTATTACACGGCCACGGCCCTCAACGGTTACGACCAGTTCGGTCACTACCAGCGGACCAACGTGATCGTGACCGGCTGCACGGAATACAAGCTGGCGCCGATCCTGGCTGGCTGCAGCGCCCTCTGGCCCAAGGTCCGGAACGAGGACACGACGGCCGTCCTCGGCGAGCTTTCCGCCCCGGAACTCGAACTGGACGGTCTCGACGGCACGACCGGGGACACCGGAGTGACGGGTGACACCGGTCTGACCGGGGACACCGGAGACACGGGCCTGACCGGGGAAACCGTCGGCCCGACGGGCCCCACCGGCTCACCGCTTCCGCTCGAAGGGACCACCGGCACCGGCAGCGCCGGCGCCATCCCGCTCTCGGCCGAAGCCACGACCGACCGCCAGGGCCCGGCGGAATCGCGCATGCAGATCCTCGACTACCTCCTGGGCCGCTGATGCATAAGAGCCGCCGGCAGTCACGAATCTCCTCGAACCCGATGCTGGTGGGTGCGGTCACCGCCGTGATCGTGGTGGTCGGCGTCTTCTTCTCGTACAACGCGAACACCGGCCTGCCATTCGTCCCGGTCTACAACGTCAACGTCGAGCTGCCCAGCGGCCAGTCGCTCGTCTCGGGCAACGAGGTCCGGATCGCCGGTGTACGCGTCGGCGTGATCGACTCGGTCAAGGCCGATCAGCGCGAGAACGGCGAAACCGTCGCCAAGCTCGACCTGAAACTCGACAAGAGCGTCGAACCGATCCCCGATAACTCGACCGTCACAGTGCGCCAGCGCTCCGCCCTCGGCCTCAAGTACCTGCTGCTGACACCGGGCGACTCGGAGGAGGGCCTGCCGGCCGGGGGTACCCTCGGCCCGAGCCAGGTGAAGCCCGTGGCGGTCGATCCCGACGAGGTCTTCAACATGTTCCAGCCCGACGTCCGCCGGGCGATCCAGGTCAACCTCGCCGAATACGGCGGTGTCTTCGCGGCCCGTGGCGGAGCGATCAACGAGCTGCTCGGCCAGCTGCCGCCGCTGCTCGCGCTGGCCGAACCGGTCACCCGGAACCTCTCGTCGAAGGAGACCGACCTCGACGGATTCATCCGTGGCCTCAGCCAGGCCGCTGCCGAGGTGGCGCCCGTGGCCAAGACCCAGGCCGACATGTTCGTCGCCCTCGACACGACCTTCACCGCGCTCGCCGAGATCGCCCGCCCCTACTGGCAAGACTCGGTCACCGAAGGCCTCCAGACCCAGCTCGTGACCCAGGTGGAAGCGCCGCGGATCCGGCCCTTCCTCTACGCCTCGGCCCGCTTCTCCAGAGCGCTGCTGCCCGGCGCCATCGCCCTCGGCCGCAGCGCCCCGCTGGTGAACCGGTCGCTCGACGTGGGCATTCCCGTCCTCCGGTCCTCGCCCCGCCTGAACAGCGAGCTCGCTCCGACCGCGAGGTCCCTGCGCCGGTTCGGGGCCAGCACCGCGGTCAACAACGGCCTCGATTCGCTCATCGACACCAATCAGATCCTGAAGCCGCTGCTGTCCCACGTCGCTCCGGCCCAGAACACCTGCAACTACCTCGCGCTGCTGCTCGAGAACGTCCAGGACTACACCTCGACCGGCAACCCCGACGGCCAGTTCGTCCGCGCGATCAGCGTCCTGCCGCCGGTGGGAGTGAACGCCGAGGGCAACCCCGCGGCCGCACCGGCAAACGGCCCGGCGCCCGAAACGAACTTCCTCCACTCGAACCCGTACCCGTACACGGCATCGCCCGGCCAGCCCCGGATCTGCGCTGCCGGCAACGAGGTCTACCAGAGGGGAACGCAGGTCATCGGCAATGGCACCGACTTCGGCCCCGATCCCCTGCTGACGGCCGGGCAGTCGCAGAAGCAGATCAACTGGGTGGGCAAATGAGCCGCGACCGCCGCAAGACTTCGCGTTACAACCAGCAGTTCTTCAGGGACTGGGGTGGGCCCGGCCCGATGACGTTCGGGGTCATCGCGGTACTGCTGGTCGCGGTCGGCATGTACCTCGCCTTCATCAAGACGATTCCGTTCACGAGCCCCGGTTATGAAGTCAAGGGCACGTTCGGCAATGCCGTCAACATCGCGATCAAGTCGCCGGTGCGGATCGCCGGCGTCAACGTCGGCAAGGTGACGGGGAAAGAAGGCGCGGGCGACAACACCGTGGTGACGTTCTCGGTCAACGGGGAAGGCCGGCCGATCCACGAGGACGCGAGCGCCCAGATCCGTCCCCGCCTCTTCCTCGAAGGCAACTGGTTCATCGACCTCGATCCGGGCACGCCCGACTCCCCGGAGATGGAGGACGGCGGCAGCATCCCGATCGCGCGAACCTCCACCAGCGTCCAGATCGGCGACGTCCTGCGCACCTTCCAGATCCCCGAACGGGCGAACCTCCAGAAGCTGCTGACCGGGCTCGGCACCGGCCTCAATCAGAAGCCCACGCCCGAGCAGGACCTGACCTTCGAGCCCTCGGTACAGGGTCTCAGCGGCGGCGAGGCCCTGAACGTCGCCTACCAGAGCGGTGAGGAAGCGGCCCGCGGCACGGCGATCGTCAGCGAGGCGACCCTCGGTGAAGGACCGAACGACCTCGGCAACCTGCTGCGCGGCCTGAGCCGCGTTACCGGGAAGGTCAACGAGCGCGGCGACGACGTCCAGGGCTTCGTCAGGAACTTCGAGGCCTTCACGGGTGCTCTCGCGGCCGAGTCGGACAACCTCGGCCTGACGATCCGGGAACTCGGCCCGACGCTCCAGACCGCCCGGACCTCGCTGACCAGCCTGAACGATGCGCTGCCCGCGCTGCGCGGCTTCGCGGTCGCGATCACCCCCGGCATCAACGAGCTGCCGCGGACCATCCGCGTGGCCACGCCCTTCACCAGCCAGGTCAAGGCGCTCCTGACCAGGCGTGAGCTCGGTGGACTCGCGAAGATCGCCCGGCGGTCGACCCCCGCGAGCGCCAAGTCGATCAACGCGACCCTCGGGCTGCTGCCGCAGCTCAGGAACGTGTCGCTCTGCATCGCCGAGAACATCGTGCCGACCGGTGACCAGGTGATCGAGGACGGATCGCTCGGCAACGGCCAGAAGGCGAGCCGCGAGTTCCTCTACGCGACGGTGGGAACGGCCGGCTCGAACCAGAACTTCGACGGCAACGGTCCTTACATCCGGCTCCAGGCCGGTGGGGGCCCGCTGTCGGTCCAGACCGACGATCCCACCGGGGTGAAGCCGGGGGACCTCTTCCCGTTCTCGCCGCTGTACGGCCGGATCCAGACGCCGACGCTCGGCACGACGCCGGCCTCGCTCGGCACGACGTCTGACGGAACCTCGATCCTGCCGCCCCTGGTCAGCGACCAGCTCTGCCACGAACAGGACGTTCCCGACCTGAACGGCCCCGCGGCCGACGCCGGACCGCCGAACCCGAAGGTGTACACACCGTGACGCGCGCCGTAAAGACCCACTACAAGGACTTCCTGGCGATCCTCGGGCTGATCGTGGTCGCCCTCGCCGTCCTGCTGTTCATCCTCTCCAGGCAGTCGGCGGCGCTGCCGTCGTGGCTGCCGGGCCTCGGCCAGGATTTCTACTCGATCAACGCCGAGTTCGAGACCGCCCAGGCGATCACCCCGGGCCAGGGCCAGGCCGCCGTCATCGCCGGCATCAATGTCGGCAAGGTCGGAGCCTCGAACCTGGACGACGGGGTCGCCAAGATCAGGCTCGACATCGAGCCGAAATACGAGGACCTGCTCCACGAGGACGCCGAGTTCCTGCTCCGTCCGAAGACCGGGCTGAACGACATGGTCATCGAGATCGATCCAGGCACGGAAGGACCGCCGCCGGAGGAAGGTTCGACCCTGCCGCTGGCCCAGGGGCTCAGCAACGTGCAGCTCGACCAGTTCTTCGCGACGCTCGACAAGGACACCCAGGACTACCTGGTGCTGCTGCTGAACGGCGCCGGCCAGGGCCTCGACGGCAAGGGCGAAGAGCTCTCACAGGCACTCCGCCGGTTCGGGCCGTTCTCCCAGTACACGGCGAAGCTCAACGGCAAGCTCGAAGAGCGGCGCGAAAACATCCGCGGCGGCATCCGCGCCTTCAGCCAGATCGCCACCGAGCTCGGGAACAATGACCAGGCGGTCGCCGACTTCATCACCAATTCGAAGAACAACCTCCAGGCCTACGCCAACGAAGAGGCTTCGCTCCGCGAGGCGCTGCGGGAGTTCCCGTCGACCCTGACCGCCGCTCAGGACGGCCTCTCCAAGTCGAACCGGCTCTCGCTCGTGCTGCGCCCGACGCTGCTCGGGTTGATCCCGGGGGTGAAGAACCTCAAGGCGTCCCTGCGGGCCGTCCAGACCCTCTCTGCGAACCAGACCGCGAACGTCCGCGACAACATCCGGCCGTTCGCGCGGAACGTCCAGCCCGTGTTCCGTGACCTCTACCGGACGAGCAAGCCCGCGGCCGTCACAACCACCCAGTTCAAGGGTGTCTTCACCGAACTCAACGAGCTGTTCAACCTGCTCGCATACAACCCGCCCGGCGACGCGCAGGAGGGCTTCCTCTTCTGGGCTCCGTGGATGAACCACAACATGAATTCGTCGATCAACGCCCAGGACGGCATGGGTCCGGTCAGGCGCGGCATCAGCACCCTCAGCTGCAACACCGCCAGGCAGGCCAGGGAGGTCGCCCCCGGCAGCCCGCAGCTGCTCACCGTCTATCAGCTGGCACAGCTTCCCCCGCCGACCACACCGGCGGAAGGTGGCATCTGCGCGAATGACCTCGGCGGAGCAGTCTCCAGCCAGCTCGACTCGGGCGCCGCGTCGAGCGACTCGGACGCTTTCGACCCGGATGCCCCGATGTCGACGACCGGTACGACGGGCGTGACCGACTCCGATGACGCGGCCGGCACGACCGGCACGACCGAGGAACTGGGCGCGAGTGGCGAAACGGGTGACACCGGGGACACCGGCCTGACCGACGGAGGGGTGGCCCCGTGAACAAACAGGCCCCTTCGGTCGGACAGCTGATCACCATTGCGGGCTTCGCCCTGTCGTGCTTCGGCCTGTTGCTCTTCGTCTGGGTCGCCTTCGGCGGCCCGACACCGCTTGCCGCCAGCGGCTACCACCTCAAGATGCCGATGACCCAGATCGGACAGCTCGCCGAACAGTCCGAGGTTTCGATCTCCGGTGTCGGTGTCGGACACGTGACCAAGATCGACCTCGGCGAAGGCGAGCAGTCCGGTACGGCCATCGTGACCCTCGAGCTCGAGCCCGAATACGCCCCTGTGCCGGAAGACACACGCGCCATCCTTCGGGCCAAGTCGCTGCTCGGCGAGGCCTACATCGAGCTGACCCCGGGCGACAAGCGTGACGGCATGCTCGAGGACGGCGACTCACTGCCGCCCGCGCAGGTGGCCAAATCGGTCCAGCTCGACGAGATCTTCCGGACCTTCGACCCGGTCACCCGCGAGGCCTTCAAGCGGGGCGCGATCGACAACTCGATCGCGGTGATGCGTCGCGGCGCGACGATCAACCAGGCACTCGGGGTCCTGCCCGGCACGCTCGGATCGGTCACCGACGTGCTGACCGTGCTGAACGAAGAGGAGAAGGACTTCTCCAGGCTGATCAAGAACACTGGCGTGGTGTTCGACGCGCTGAGCAGGCGTCAGGGCCAGCTCAGCGGGCTGATCAGAAACTCGAACGCCGTATTTTCGACCACCGCCGAGCGCCGGGTGGACCTGCAGAACTTCTTCCGCATCTTCCCGACTTTCCTGCGCGAGGCGCGCGCCACCCAGCAGCGCCTCGGTGACTTCAGCGAGTTCGGCACGCCGATCATGAACAAGATGGTGCCGGTCGCGAGACAGCTCTCGCCGACCTTCCAGGCCTCGGCCGACCTCGCCCCGACGAGCGAGCGGCTGTACCGCGGCCTCAAACCGGTGATCCGCAAAGCCCCGCGGGCATTTCCGTCCCTCCGGGCCTTCCTCGATGACGACGCTCCGCGCCTGCTGGCCCGCGTTCCCGATTACTTCGCCGAGTTCAATCCGCTGATCCAGACGGCGAGCTATTACCGCCGCGAACTCGCGGCCTTCCTGGGGAACGCCGCCGCCGCGACCAGCGCGTCCCAGCAGCAGGGTGTGGGGCTGGGCGTCAACTACGTCAGGGCCGGCATCACCGTCGGACCGGAATCCTTCGCCGCCTTCCCCGCCCGCCTGAATGCGATCCGGGGCAATCCGTACGTCAAGACCGGTGGCAACGAGAGCAGGCTGGCTTCGAACAGCCAGCAGGTCTTCTCGGCGGCCGGCTGTGGCGCCCTGAACGCCACCATCGCTCCCTGGGCCGCGCTGACCCCGGTCGAACAGGCGCAGTTCACGAGCAACCTGCGTTACCCGTTCACTCCGGCCGAAGCGCAGGACCAGTACGAAAAGACGATCGAGTTCGGGCTGAACGGCGCCAGCCAGACGGCCGGCGTCGCCGCCCCGCCCTGCCTGCTGCAGCCACCGTTCGAAGCGATCGGTGACCCCTCGCAGCCCGCCTCCCAGTACCAGCACGTTTTCCGCGGCGACTGAGCGCAACTCCCGCCCTGACCGGGGTTCTTGTACATGAGGCGCCGGCCGGGAACCGGCCACAGGACCAACCGCAGCCACCCATGCGGCCGTTACGGTCTCATTCGACAGAAAACAGGAGACCATGAGACGTTTCATCGCGATCGCCGCGAGTTTGGCGGGAACTGCAGCCGCTTCGGTGTCGCTGGCCGGTTCCGCGAGTGCCGCGGGCGAGTCGGTCGCGGCAGGCCTGACCTTGATTCCGCAGGCCGGCCAGCTCTCGAAAACCGAACGCAAGGATTCGATCTGGCAGGTCGACGTCGAGATCAAGGCGCCGTTCCCTGCCTCACCGAAGGTCTTGCCTCTCAAGCGGATCAGGACCACCTTCCCGCGCGACATGACCTTCAACCCCAAGCCCAGCACCCCGGTCTGCCCTGACAGCGCTGTGGGATCCGATGCGGACCTCAACTTCGAGCCGAACACGGTCATCAACCGTTGCCCGAAGGCGGTCCTGGGTAACGGCAATGCCGAGCTTTACCTCGCCGGCAACAACGGCGCCACCGGCCCGACCCTGCAGGACGCCGTGCTGATCGTCTTCAACGGTGGCAAGAACGACGCGGGTCAGCCCAGGCTGAAGATCTATGGCTACTCGGCTGGTACCGGCGTCGGCATCTACATGGAAGGCGCGCTCGATGACGGTGTGCTCGATGTGGCAATTCCGCGTCTGGCCTTCGATTCGGGCACCGGTGTCTTCAGCCTCAACATCCCGGGGACCAAGGCACCTCAGGAGAACCGCCGTGGTGTGGACAAGTCATACGTCCAGGCGAAGTGCTCGACCGGCACCTGGGTCACTGATGCGCAGCTGACCCTCGGTACCCGTGACACGGCCGGTGACCCGACGAGTCCGGACGTGGTCCTCGACGCCGAAACCGACGTCAACTCCTGCACCGGCGTGAGCACCGGACGCGGCAGATTCGGATCGGTGAAGGCCAGGGGCCCGGGCAGGGTCGAGAAGGGCGCGAGGCGCACCTTCAGGGTGACCGTCAGGAACACCGGTTCAGGGACCATCAAGAAGCTGAGAGTCAAGGCCTCGGGCAAGGGCGTCAAGGGTGCCAAGACTGCCGGAAACCTCGCCAAGGGCAGGTCGAAGATGGTCTCGGTCAAGGTCAGGTTCTCCAGGGAGGGCAGGATCAAGACCACCTTCAGGGCTACCGGCGGAAGGTCCAGCAACAGCAAGGCTGTGAGGCGGACGGTGAAGGTTGAGTAGTTTCATGCTTCGGGCAGCCGCTCGGAGCCGTCCGGTTTCGGTTAGGTTGTCTCTTGACAAGTGGCTTCCAGAGATGGAGGTCTGCCCCGCCGGGAGATTTTCAAGATTGACCGGTACGTCCGGGGTTTAGACGTGTTGTTTAAGTAGTTGCATGACCAATATCAGTTCAAACTCCTGGAGGAGAAGAAGATGAAAAGGCTTTTCGCAGTAATGACAGGGATCGCGGCGGCGGCGTTCATGACGCTTTCGCTGGCCGGCCCGGCCAGCGCCGCCGATGAGACGGCTACGGCGAAGCTCGTCTTGACGCCGCAGCAAGGCAAGTTCTCCAAGACCGAGCGCTCGCCGGCCAACTGGCGGACCGAAGTCGAGATCAAGGCGCCGTTCCCTGCCTCACCGAAGGTGCAGCCGATGAAGAAGGTCACAGAGACCTTCCCGCTCGACATGACCTTCAACCCCAAGGCCAACACCCCGGTCTGCCCCGACAGCGCTGTGGGACCCGACGCGGATCTCAACTTCGAGCCGAACACGATCATCGCCCGTTGCCCGAAGGCGGTCATAGGTAACGGCCTCGCCGAGCTCTACCTCGCCGGCAACAACAGCGCCACCGGCCCGACCCTGCCGGATCCGGTACTGATCATCTTCAACGGTGGCAAGAACAGCGCGGGTCAGCCCAAGATGAAGATCTATGGCTACTCGGCGGGCACCGGCGTCGGCATCTACATGGAAGGTTCGCTCATCAAGGGTGTGCTCGAAGTGGCCATTCCGCGTCTCAGCTTCGACTCGGCCACCGGCTACTTCGACCTGAACATCCCCGGCAGCGAGAGCGAGTTCGCCAACCGCCGCGGTGTGGACAAGACATACGTCGAGGCGAAGTGCTCGACCGGCAAGTGGACCAACAGCGCGTCGATCGAACTCGGAACCCGCGACACCGCTGGCAACCCCACGAGCCCGACTGAGACCATTCAGACCCCCGCGGAGACGCAGAACTGCGTCGGTGTCGATTCCGGCAAGTTCGGTGCGGTCAAGGTGAAGGGTCCTGCCAAGGCCAAGAAGGGCAAGAAGACGACCTACAAGGTCACGGTCAAGAACGCCGGCAAGAGCAGCATCAGCAACGTCAAGGTCAAGGCATCCGGCAAGGGTGTCAGCGGCAGCGCCAAGGTCGGAACCCTGAAGGCCGGCAAGAAGAAGACCGTAAAGGTCAAGGTCAAGTTCAGCAAGAAGGGCAAGATCAAGGCCACGTTCAAGGCAACCGGCAAGGGTGTCGGTGCCAAGAGCGTGAAGAAGACGGTCAAGGTCAGCTAGACCTGGACCGGATCCACGGATCCAGGGAAGTGAGAGAGGCGGCCCTCGTGGCCGCCTCTCGTCTTCCCGAGGGAGATTGGATGAGGTTTTACGGAGGTTTACCCGTCCCCTCCGAAGGTGTCCTGAGTGAACCGGGGGCATTCGACACGATATGATGTCGAGGTTTGAGCAGTCCGTTGACGGGGAAGTACTTTAGTTGAACTTCAGGGATTCTCATCGGGAGAAGCCCGGGGACAGGAGAGATTTGTGAAAACGGCTTGGAAAACAGCTAAAGGTTTTCTTGCGTTGATTCTCGTATCGGCCGTCGGCGCCGCGCCGGCCCAGGCGTCGGGCGAAACGTCCACTTACGACTTCAGCATGACCCCGCAGCAGGGGTCGCTCTCGAAGACGGTGAAGAAGCCGGTCGACTGGGGGGTCGAGGTGTCGATCAACGCGCCGTTTCCAGAGAACCCCACGGTTTTACCGCTGAAGGAGATCCGGGCGGACTTCCCCGGGGAGATGACCTTCAACCCAGACCCGAAGATGCCGGTCTGCCCGGACTCGAAGGTCGGGCCGAACGCCGACCTCAACTTCGAGCCGAACACGATCATCGCCCGCTGCCCGGACTCGGTCGTCGGCAACGGCGTCGCCTACCTGTACCTGGCCCGCGTGAACAGCGCGTCAGGCCCCAAACTGAAGGATGCTGTACTCGTCGCGTTCAACGGCGGCCGGAACAGTCAGGGGCAGCCGGTCCTCAAGATATACGGGTACTCAGCTGGAGTCCAGACGGGCGTCTATATGGAAGGTACGCTCAGGGACAACAGGCTGACCGTGCCGATCCCGTTGCTCGCCTTCGATTCCGCGGTCGGTTATTTCGACTTGAACATCCCCGGCAGCAACAGCAGCGTCGCCAACCGTCGTGGCCAGACCAAGGACTACGTCCGGACGACCTGCCGGCAGAGCCCCTGGAAGGGTGACACCGAGTTCACCCTCGGCACCCGCGACACGGCCGGCAACCCGACCAGCCCCGACTCGATCCTCAACCCCCCGCCGATCGAGGTTCCCTGCACCGGAACCGACGGGGGCGGTGGTTCCGGCGGCAAGGGCAAGCTGATGGGCGTGAAGATCAAGGGCCCCGGCAAGGTGAAGAAAGGCGCCAAGGGCACCTTCAAGGTCTCGTTCAAGAACGCCGACAAGGCCAAGGCCAAGGGTCTGAAGATCACCGCTTCGGGCAAGGGCGCCAGGGGTTCGGTCAGGGCCGGCTCGCTCGCTCCTGGCAAGTCGAAGACTGTCAAGGTCAGGGTCAAGTTCTCCAGGAAGGGCTCGATCAGGACGAAGTTCAAGATCAGCTCCCGGGGAGCCGGCTCGGCCTCCAGGACCAAGACCGTGAAGGTCGGCTGACCCCGGACGGCACCAGCAACTGTGGGAAGGCGGCCCCCGGGCCGCCTTTCTACTGACCGAGCTTCGCTTCGTCGAGTTCGAGGCTCACCGGGCAGTGGTCCGAACCCATGATGTCGTCATGGATCCAGGCGCCGGTGATCGCGTCCCTCAGGTTCCCGGAGGCCAGGAAGTAGTCGATCCGCCAGCCGACGTTCCGTTCGCGCGCCTTCGACATGTAGGACCACCAGCTCCACTGGCCGGGCCCTTCGTTGAACAGCCGGAACGTGTCGATGAAGCCGGCGTCGACGAAGTTCTGGAAACCCTCGCGCTCCTCGTCGGTGAAGCCGTGCTCGCCCACGTTGGTTTTCGGATTGGCCAGGTCGTCTTCCGTGTGCGCGACGTTCATATCGCCGCAGACGATCACCGCCTTTCTCTTCTCGAGCTCCTGCATGTGGGCGAGGAGAGCGGGGTCCCATCTGTTGAATCGCAGGTCGAGGCGGGTCAGGTCGCGCTTGGCGTTCGGCACGTAGGTGCTGACCACGAAGAAGTGTTGGTATTCGGCAGTGATGATCCGGCCCTCTTTCAGGGGGTTACCGTATGAATCGTCATGGAGTCCGTATTGGTCCGAGATATCGGCCGCCATGTCGTTCATCACGGCGATGGGCTTGGGACGCGTGAAGATGGCGGTTCCGGAGTAACCGGCCTTCTCGGCCGAGTTCCAGTACTCCTCGTAGTCGGGCAGGTCGATCTCCGCCTGTCCCTGCTCGGCCTTGGTCTCCTGAAGGCAGAGGATGTCGGGCTGGTGCGAAGCAACGAACAGCCCGAAGTCGCCCTTGCGGATGACCGCCCGGATGCCATTCACGTTCCAGGAATAGATCTTCATGTTCGCGCCTCCCGGAAGTGTTCGTGGTGAGTACCGCTACGGGGATTCGAACCCGCTGGGCGCAGGTTACTCAAACGTCATGAAATGGGGCAATCGGTTTAGCGGTGCCGATTACGGCCAAGTCTCCCGACCGCAGTAAACCGCTCGAAACCGCAGGTATTAGGGAGCGTTTTTCCCAAGTTTTTCCCTGGAACCTGGGGGACGCTCTAGCAATCCTGATCAAGATCAATTGTCACGGTAGAACCCGGGTCCGCATCGAGCCCGGCATCGGGCGACTGCTCGACCACAACGTAGGGCTCAAATTGACAGTCCGCGTTCTCAAACATGTCGTACTCGTCAGGCGACGTGTATTCGATACCTGGCCGGCCCGTAATGCGTACTTCGAAGCCTGCCTCTTCAAGGTCCGCTTTCGCTACCGCTGCCCTGGCGCCAACCACGTTCGGCACGGAGTCGTCCGACCCCTCGGAGCCGCAGCCAGCGATGCCAGCTAGTGCCAACACACACGAGCAGATAGCAACCCTCCTGTGTTTCATCATTCAGATTGTTTCAGCAATTTCTGGGGGTGTGTCAAAGTCGACCGCAGGAGACCACTAAGCGGCTTTCGAGTTACGAAGGTTCCGGGCCGCGAGTATGTGCTCCCTTGGGGTGCGCGGACCCGGGGTCGTGGCGACTACTTCACGGATGCGCCGCAGGAACGATGCGGCAAGTGCCTGTTCGACTGCAGCGGGAAGCAGGCGTTCGGGTACGGGGTCGGCCCCTGGACGTCCTGCGGCAGTACCCCGCCTCCACCTTTTGCGGCATGAGTCCTCGCAAAACTCCCGGTTACCTCTTGACCTGAAGCTACGGTGACATGTCGGGCAGGCTTTCAAGTAACTGACCCCGTCAAGGATGCTCTGATGGCCAACCGCCCCATCGGCTCCCCGCCATGTCGAGTTCAGCGGTTCCGAGTCCGGGTAGGCGTGGCACTCTCCGCAGAGTGCTGTAGGCGCCGGTCCAATACTGGGGTCTTGCAAAACAAGCGGGGATTGAGGGTTTAGGGCACACACCCGCCGTCCTCTCCAGACTTCGAGTGGTCAAAGATCACGAAGCTGGGAGGAACAGCGGATGTACCAACAAGTTAGTCGTCTTATCGGCCTGGATGATTTCGAGGTTAGGGCAGTCTCGGGCGCCGGTGAGCAGCTCGACCTCGAGGTCGAGCTGCTCACCCGGGCCAACTCGTGTCCCCACTGCGGTCGAGGCTCACCCGAGATCAAGGAGCGCCCGCTTGTCCGCGTCCGCGACCTGCCGATCGGCGGTCGGAAAGCTCATCTTTTCTGGCGAAAGCGACGCTACCTTTGCCGAGGCTGCGGGCGGAGCTTCACCGAGTCTCACCCGGAGCTGCCGAGTCGCCAGCGGGTAACCCGGCGCTTTCGAAGCGCGCTGCGTGAGCGGACAGGCGAAGGCGGTGCCCACGCCGAGATCGCCCGCACCGAGCGCACCACCCGCTACCAGGTCCGGCGAGCCTTCAAAGACGGCGCCGAGCTTGCCATCGGGTGCCAGCAGGTGGCTGCGCCGACCCGCCGGCTTTCACTGGACGAGGCCCACCACCGACGCGGTCACGAGCTTGCGACGGTGGTCTCCGACCTCGATCGCCGCTGCGTGATCGAGGTTCTCGACGGACGCTCCCAGCATACGGTCAAACGCTATCTGCGCTCGCTTTCACTGGTTCGCCGTGAGGCGATCAAGGTCGTCTCGATCGACCCTTACGAGGGCTACCGTCAGGCGGTTCAGGCGATCCTGCCCGAGGCGAGCATCGTCGCCGACCACTTTCACCTGGTTCGCGGGGCGAATGACCACCCGGCGTCTCCCCGCTGGATCTACAAGAGCCCACTTTTCAACCGGCCTTGACATCGAGCGTGAGAAGCCGAGCGCTGGCTGCTTGGGAGGATCGGACACCCATCGCCCTCCACGAGTGCCGCCACACGTTCGCCTCAACCCTGATTGATGCTGGGGCCAATCCGAAGGCGATTCAGGAGTTCATGGGCCACGCAACGATCCAGATGACGTTCGATCGATATGGGCGCCTGATGCCGGGTCGGCGCGATGAAGTACGGCTTGCGCTCGATTCTTACCTTGAGTCCTGTGATGAAGCGAAATTTAGGGTCGGGTAGTACATTTTGGATCCAATGCCTGCCGAAAAGCGAACCATCTTGCCGACCGTTTCAAGGCCACAACCGTCGAGAAGTACGACTAATGAGGCCCCGCTTCCTGCTGGCTTTCAGCAGACGGGCGGAGATCTACCGTCAAGTGTCGTCAGAGGTTCCGTTAAGCGTCCGTCGGTGGTGACTCGCCCGACGACTCGCTGAGGTCTGCATCCCAGTGAGACCCGCGGCTAACAACGGTCGCGGCTACGCCACCATCATCGGTTCGGCTCAGGCTGATCTCGAACTCATTGAAGAAGGTGTCCGATCTGGACGCAGATTCCACCATCACCCGAGGCATCGGTGGAATCCGGACCGTCGAAAACCCTGAGTTCGGAACCGTACCGCCAGCCTCCATCGCCGTCCCAACGGTGTCAAACGGCCTCTCCAGGTCGAGGTCCGATTCGAACAGCAGGTACAGACTCCAGAGCGCATCCTCCACGCTCTTTTCGGGGTATTCGACGGGGAGCCCCAGTGATTTAGCTTCACCCCTGTGAATTGGATGACCATGAAAGTAGAGCTTGGTGGTTAGCTCGGAAAGTGCCGTTTTGATCTGCTCGTCATTCATCTTGTTTGCGGGAAGCTGAAGCAACTTCCGACCGAGCATCGCGGCCTGCTGGGTTCCGCGCTTCACGTGACCAAGGGTCAATGGATGGACTTCGCCGGCGAGCAACTTGAAAACCTCCAACATCTCGGCGGGTTCGCTCAGACCGATGTCTTCCTGCACGAGCTTCATGTAGGCGGAAACGTCTTCCACGCTCACACCCGGACGGTTACCGGTCTCTTCGTCCCTGGGTCCAAAAGGATCATGGACGGTGGGATCAATCGGGCCGAGCATCGCCAAGGGGTGCATGACGATTTGATCGGCCCCGAGTGCGGTCAGTGTGCCAGCGCTAAAAGCGCGGTGCGCGACCAGCACATCAACCTCCTCGGCATACTCACGAAGCAAGGTCATCAGGCGCCAGGGAACCACAGTGTCGCCTCCATCCGTGTGGAGGATGAGGTCTAGCTTGGGAACCTTCTCAGTCGGGAGGTGGTCGGCTATGCGACGCACGGCATCGAGGGACATCATGGCTGACAGACCAGGTCGAGTTCCCGTCACATAGACGATGGCATGATCCGATCCCCTTGCCTTTTGCAAGGTTTCGAGTGCTTCTCGACGTGCGTTGCGCTTGCGGGTCTCGTCGGCCGGATCAGGCGAGTTTGTCGCTGCGGTCCCCGTTCCTGGACCGCTCTTGGCAGGGTTTCCGCTTCTACCCACGATTACCTTTGCGAACCACTCTTCCCAAAAAGCTTCCCATGGAGACCTCCTCACTGGAGAAAACCGCATCTGATGCGGCTCTCTGGAGTACCGCTACGGGGATTCGAACCCCGGTTTCCGGACTGAGAATCCGGCGTCCTAGACCCCTGGACGATAGCGGCAAGCGACGGCCATTCTATCGATCCATCGAACAAACGCTGCTTCCCTCAATTGCCAGTGGGCTGCCGAATCTCAGTCGTCGGACCATCGAGGTGAGTGGTGCACGCCGGGCGCCGCTCGCCCGCAGCGGCCAACCTCTTCTGCTGCGAGTCATTTAGAGTCCACGATCCCACGCGGCCGTGGCGGAACTGGTAGACGCGCAGGCTTCAGGTGCCTGTGTCCGAAAGGATGTGGAGGTTCGACTCCTCTCGGCCGCATGAATCGAAGGCCCCCGGGCCACGTACCCCCGGTCAGCCGGGGGTGAGGCCGCCGCCGGAGCCCGGGCAGTCATTCGAGCACGGCTTCAGTTCGGCGATCCCCCTGATCATCAGGCGGAACTCCTTGCGGCGCCTGATCCGGAGTCCTTCCAGCTCGATCCTCTTGCCGCCGACGATGATCCCGTCGTACTGAAGCATCTCGCTGGCCGCCCGACGGTACTTGCCATGACGCAGCCGTCTGGCGATCGCGGTGCCCCGCTTCTGGCCCTTCGTCTTGCGTGGCTCGAGAGCACCCGCACCGAGGTTGAACGTGAATGAGGTGAGAGCGGTGACCATCGAAGGCGTGACGACCGCACTGCCGATCTCGCCGAACATGGCCTCCTCGGTCGACCGGAGGTCCTTCCTCAGGATCCTCTTCCCGCGGGCTTCGGAAATGCAGCCCCACTTCTTCTTGTCCTTCTTCGTCACCCCGCCGAGGTGGAGCAGGTGTCCGTATCCGATCGTGGCGTGGCCCGCCGGATCGGCGTAGGGGCAGGGAACGAAACCTTCGAATTCGGCGATGAAGCTCGCCGTCCGCGCTGTGACGGCCTGTGCGGAAGCGGCGATTCCGAGGAGAAGAACCGCGGTCAGGAAAGCCAGAAGCGTTCTGCGCATCCGCGAGAGGTTACCGCTGACTGGATCAGGAGACGGGAGTTCATAGGGGGTGGGATCGCTCTGGCGGCCGCGGCCGGCCTGAAAGCTGCCTAGAGCGGGTCGCCCCCTGCTTCGGTCCCTTCGATGGCCCGGTCCGCTCCGGGGTGGACCGGCTCGCCTTCTTCATCGACCGGATTCTCGAACGGTTCCGGCTTCTGGTGGATCTCGGCGGACTTGCGGGCCTTGTTCAGCTCGAACAGCACCGGGAGGACCGACACGAGCACGACGCCGATCAGGATGAACTCGATGTACTTCTCGACGAAATCGATCTGGCCGAGGAAGTAGCCGAGCGTCACGACGCCGGCGCCCCAGAGGATGCCGCCGATGATGTCGAAGGTGAGGAAGGCCCGGTAGTTCATCTGCGAAGTGCCGGCCATCACGGGCACGAAAGCCCGGACGATCGGGACGAAGCGGGCCAGGATGATCGCGCGTGAGCCGTGTTTCTCGAAGAAGGCGGCGGTCTGGTTGACGAACTCGCGTTTGAAGAAGCGGCTGTCAGGACGGTTGAACAGCGGAGGCCCGAACCTGCGGCCGATCCAGTACCCGCACTGGTCGCCGGCGATCGCGGCGATCGGGACCAGCACGATGAGGACCCAGATGCTCGGCAGCAGGTCGGTCGTGGACGAGAGCAGCCCGGCCGTGAAAAGGAGCGAGTCGCCCGGGAGGAAGAAACCCACCATCAGGCCGGATTCGGCGAATACGACGAGCAGCAGCCCGATCATCGAGAACTTCTCGATCAGGGTCTCGGGATCGAGCCAGCTCGGGCCGAGGGCGAGGGGCAGGTGCAAGAGGGATTCCATCGACGGGGGACGGTATCGGAGATACCGGGGGTCTTGCCCGGCCGGGCACCGCATTCAGAAGCCGTTCAAGGATATGATCCTCGTGAAGTCGGTCGCACCCCCTAAAGCGGGGTCAGGGAATCCGGTCAAATTCCGGAACTGGCGCGCAGCGGTAGGGACGTAAATGAGAGGCACTCAGCCACTGGGAAATCCTGGGAAGGCTGCCTCTACTGAACGTCTTAGTCCGAAGACCTGCCGACTTTACGCCAAAAAGAACCGGGTTCTGACGTCTTGATCCCCATGGATCGCGCGAAATGCGAGGGCGGCGAGACCCGTAGGCGTACCGACAACAGCGGCCTCGCGTAACGGCTGCCGGAACGAAAGACGTACACAAATGCAGAATCGAATCATCAAACCCGTCCTGGGTCTCGTCCTCGGACTGTCCGTGCTGTTCGCCTTCGCGGCGGCACCATCGATGGCTGCCGGGAAGGTGTCGGTCAACCTGAGAGTCGTCACCTACAAGGGCAAGGTCCTGTTCGACGGCAAGGTCAAGACCGGAACCGCGAAGGTCAAGCCGAACACGGCCTGCCTCGGCGGCAAGCCCGGTCCTGCCCGCACGCTGACCGGTCCGACTGCCTTCGGTGCACTCGTCGATGCCGCGAAGCGGTCATCCGCCCTCCGTCCGCTCAAGATCTCCGACGGCGATTTCGGCTTCGGGCTCTGCGGCTTCGGCAGCACCCTCGCCAGAGGAGTCAACTGGTGGGCGATCAAGTACCAGCACAAGCTGTCGTCGACCGGCGGCGAGCTGACCAAGCCCAGGAAGGGCAGCAGCGTGATCTGGTACCTGGCCGAGGATTACAACGTCCTCGGTCTGCCGGGCGAACTCGCCCTGAATGCCCCTGCGAAGGCCGAGACGGGATCCACCGTCAGGGTGCGGGTCCTCGAGTACGACGACAAGGGCAGGAAGAGCCCGGTCGAAGGTGCTTCCTTCGATGGTGTCTCCGGCGAACCGCTGACCGGCGCCAACGGCTACGCCAGGATCAAGATCACCAGGAAGACCCGCCTCCGGGCGCGTTCGACCGGCCTGATTCCTTCGAATCACGTGAAGATCGCGATCAAGAAGTAAGCGATCGCCTCGCCAGTCCCAAAGAGGTACATCACGACCGCCGCGATGCTGGCGGCGGTCGTGATGGTTCTTTCCGGCTGTGGCCTCGGTGCCGGCAGCCAGGAGGGCACGGCGGACCTGCTCGTGACCCGTGACTACGGCAGCGAGGTCCTGGTCGACGAGACCCTGACCGATCTGACCGAGTCGGAGAACGCGATCCGCGTGCTCGACGGCAACGCCGATGTCGAAACGCGGTACAGCGGTGATTACGTGCAGTCCGTTAACGGAATCGAAGGCGGTGCGCCCGGTGGCCGGAGCCACGACTGGTTCTTCTCGGTCAACGGGGTCGTTTCCGAGGTCGGTGGTGCCCAGTTCCCGGTCAACGCCGGTGACACCGTCTGGTGGGACTACCGCGACTGGACCGATGCGATGGAGATCGGCGCCGTGGTCGGCGCGTTCCCCGCGCCGATGAGCACGGGCTACGGGGATGAGGACTGGCCGGTCTCGATCGAATGCCTCGATTCGGCAGATGCCTGCCAGATGGTCAGCGAACGGCTCAGCGAGGCCGGTGTAGACGCAAAGATTTCAGTGGACGGGCTATCGCCCGCGGACGACACGATCCGGATCGTGGTCGGCGTCTGGGGCAGGGTCGAAGCCGACGAATACGCGGCCCGGCTCGCCTCGGGACCGTCCGCCAGCGGAATCTTTGCCCGTTTCGAAGACTCCGGCGGGAGCGACAGCCTGATCGGGCTGGACCAGGAAGCCGGCGAGGCCGAAGATTTCGGGCCGGACGCCGGTCTGGTGGCCGCCGCGAGGCGGGGCGTCGCCGCGCCCGTCTGGTTCGTGACCGGCGGCAGCGCAGCCGGAGTCGAGGCCGCTGCCGCCGCTCTGAACGAAAACGACCTCGAACACCGTTATGCCGCCGCCGTCGAGGACGGCCGGATCACCTCGCTGCCCGTACCCTGAACCGTTCCCGTGAAGAAGCTCTCCCCACTCGCCTATGTCCCCCGTCGCGGCACCCTGCAGACCGCGTCGCTGGCGCCGGTGGGGCTGTATCTCGGCGCATACCTCGTGCTGTGCTTCCTGTCGTCCGATCCCGTAGTGCTGGTGGCGGCGACGATCGGCGCCGGGATCGCCGGGATCGGCTGCCTGGCGGACCGGGCCGTCTGGTTCTCGCTGAAGCTGGGACTCGTCCTGGCCGTCTCCATGGCGGTGATCAACGTGCTCGTCACCAGCCGGGGAGCGACGGTGCTCGCCAGGCTCGGGGAATGGCCGGTCCTCGGCCAGGTCGACATCACGCTGGAATCATTCGCGGCCGGAGGCGTGATCGGCCTGCGGGTGCTCGGCACGATGATCGTGATCGGCGTCTACTCGGCCTGTGTCGATCCCGACCGGATCCTGCAGGCCGTCCACGGGGTCGCCCGCCGTTCGGCGCTCACGGCGACCTTGATCTCCCGGCTCGTACCGCTCGCCGCCACCGACCAGGCCCGTATCTCGGAGGCCGCTGATCTGCGCGGCCCCGGCGCGACACCGGTCGGCAAGGTGGCGATGGCGCACCGGCTGCTCGCCAGCTCGCTCGACCGCGCGGTGGACGTCGCCGCCACCCTCGAACTGCGGGGCTACGCGCAGAGCACCGGCGGTACGAAATTCAGGAAGGTACCTTCCCGGTACGACATGCGGTTCTGGGTGGCCGGGTCGGTCCTGGCCGCCGCGGCGGTGGTTTCGATCGTCACCGGATTCGGCGAGCTCGTCACCTATCCGGAGCTGGACTACTCGCCGGGCCCGCTCTCGCTGGGTCTTGCGGCTCTCTGTCTGCTCGCCGGTTTCACTACGTGGCGGCGGGGCGGGAGGCGAAATGTCCAAAGCCGCTGAACGGACGACCGGACGGCCGGCCCTGGCCATCGACTCCCTGACCTACACCTACGCGGGAGCTCCCGGGCCCGTCCTGCGGGACGTCTCGCTGCGGGTCGATGCCGGTGAGTTCCTCGTGCTCGCGGGGCGATCCGGCACCGGCAAGACTTCGCTCCTCCGGGCCGCCTGCGGCCTGATCCCGCACTTCCACGGTGGCGAGATCGAAGGCCGGGCGGAAATCGCCGGCCGGGACACCCGGGAGTTCGGCCCCGGTGAGCTCGCGGACGTGGTCGGGTTCGTGGCGCAGGACCCGGAGACCCAGATCATCTCGACCACGGTGGCGGCAGAACTCGACCTGCCGCTGCGCTTCCGTGGCGACCATCCGGCCGAGCGGGCACGGGCGGTCGAAGAAGTCGCCCTCGCCCTGAACATCCCACACTTGCTTCCGCGCACGGTCACCACGCTTTCGGGAGGCGAGATGCAGCGGGTCGCCCTGGCGGTCGCGCTGGTCACCCGCCCGCCGCTGGTCCTGCTGGACGAACCGACTTCGCAGCTCGATCCCGTGGCCGGCGACGAGCTGATCTGGCTGCTCCGCCGGCTGAACGAGGAGTGGGGGGTGGCCGTCGTGCTCGCCGAGCACCGGATCGAGCGCTGCCTGGCCGCGGCCGACCGGGTGATCGCCATGGACAAGGGCCGCATCGGCTTCGACGGTGGCCCGCGGGAGTTCCTCGAGTACACGATCGGGGCCGACCCGGCACTCGCCACACCGTCCGCCCGGATGTTCTCCTCAGCCGGAATCGATCCGCTCCCGGTCGGGGTCCGGGACGCGCGCGCCACCCTGAGGTTGCGCGGGCTGGAGCCGGGAGCCGAACCGGTGGAATCGGCTGCGGAACCCGAACGAAAGCGCACGCCGGGCCGCGCACTCCGGTCCCGGGGTCTCTGGGTCGAGCTCGACCCGGGTGACGGTCCGGTCGACGTGCTCCGGGGCATCGACCTGGAGATCGAACCGGGGGAGCGGGTCGCCCTGATGGGGCGGAACGGGGCCGGCAAATCCACCTTTCTCCGTACTGCGGCCGGACTCATCGATCCGGTCAAGGGCAAGGTCGAGGTCCCCGGGGGCATCGGGCTCCTGACCCAGAACCCCGGTGACTACCTGGTGCGCGAGCGGATCTCCGAGGAACTCTCCGGCCCTGAGGGCGAAGCAGCTCTCGGGGCCGCCGGCCTCCACCTCGACCCGGAGAGCGACCCGCGCGACCTCTCGGGCGGGGAGCGGCAACGTCTCGCACTGGCGATCGCCCTGGCGGGGCGGATGGAAGGCGAGGAGTTGCCCGGGCTGATCGCCCTCGACGAGCCGACCCGCGGCATGGACCGCGGCCTGAAAGACGGACTGACGAAGCTGGTGGCCAGGCTCTCAGACCGTGGCGCAGCCCTGCTGATATCAACGCACGACGTCGAGTTCGCGGTCACTTTCGCCGACCGGGTGGTCCTGCTCGGCGACGGCGAATTGATCGCCGACGCCGGGACCGGGACTGTGCTCTCCGGTGGCTGGTACTTCGCTTCCGAGGTTGCCCGGGTCCTCGACCGGCCAGGACTGGTCAGCGTCGCCGACGGGGCGCGCTGGCTCGACGCGGCACCCGGCGGGGAGGGCACGGCATGACCTGGCAGGTCGTCACCGCCATCGTCCTGATGCTCGCCCTCGGCGGCGGCATGCTCTGGTACGAGCGGTCACGGCCGCCGTCGCAGATCGTGGCGCTGGTCGCGGTGCTCGCGGCGCTCGCGGTCGCCGGGCGGATCGTGCTGGCCCCGATCCCCAACGTCGTCGCCACCACCGACATAGTCTTCTTTTCGGGATTCGCCCTCGGGCCGGCGCCGGGTTTCGCGGTCGGCGCCCTCGGCGGGCTGGTCTCCAACTTCTGGTTGGGGCAGGGCGTCTGGACCCCATGGCAGATGGTCGGGTGGGGAATGACCGGATTGGCCGGCGGCGCGTTCTTTCACCTGACCCGGGGCCGGAGCGGCCGTCTCGTGCTCGCCGCGGCCTGCGGAGCCGCGGGCCTCGTTTTCGGGCTCTGGATGAATTTTGAGGCGATGGTCGCATTCGGGGGTGAAATGTCCCTGGACCGGTACCTTGCATTGTTGGTGAGAGCGATTCCATTCGATCTGGCACACATAACCGGCAACGTCCTTTTCGCCCTGGCCGCCGGCCCGGCGATGATCGCCGCGCTCCGGCGGTTCCGCGAGCGGTTCGAATGGCGACAGGCCACTCCGGTCGCCGGAGCCCTGCTCATCGCCGTCTCCATGGTGGCGATCGTCGCCACGCCTCCGGCCGGGGCGGCTTCGACCGCCGACGAGGCCTCGCTCGCCGGCGGGTGGCTCCGGGGGCAGCAGAACGACGACGGTGGCTTCCCATCTTCGCCGGAAGGCGATTCATCGGTAGGCATGACCGCGCGGTCGATGCTCGGGTTGGCCGCGACCGGGATCAACCCGCTCGACGTCAGGTCGGGCGGCAACGACCCCTATGAATACTTGCTGGACAACCGGAAGAAGCTCGACGATGCGGATGATCTCGCACTGGTCATCCTCGCGCTGAAGACCGTGGGCCAGAACCCGCGTGACTTCGCCGGCCGCGACCTCGTCACCGCGCTCCATGTGAGGCGCGGAAAGAACAATTCCTATGGCGACAGGGTCAACGTCGCGGCCTACGCGGCACTGGCCTTCCGCTCGGCCGAGGCTGAACCGGCCAAGAAACGGGTGATCAGGTGGCTGATGTCCGTCCAGAACGAAACGGGTGGCTGGGGAATCTCGAGCAAGGCCAAGAGCGACCCCGATTCGACCGGCACGGTCCTCCAGATCATGCACGGCAAGGAGAACGTCCGGCCGGCCATGAAGTACCTGAAGAAGACGCAGAAGTCTTCCGGCGGCTGGGGCAGCTTCGGCATCGTGAACTCGCAGTCGACGGCACTCGCCCTCCAGGGGGCGATGGCGCAGGGCAAGGGCCGGGACTACATAAAGACCAACGGCAATTCGGGGCTCGACTACCTGCTCGTGCGCCAGCAGGACGACGGCAGCGTCTGGTACTCGAAGTCCAGCGACCAGACCCGGGTCTGGGTGACGGCCGACGCGGCGATCGCGATAGCGGGCGAGACGTTGCCGGTCAAGCAGCCGCCGCTCGAAGAAAAGGAAGAGGACGGAGGGAACAAGAACGGCGGCGGAGCCACTCCCGGCAGCAGTAGTTCGGGCAATACCACCACCCCGAACCTCTATGACGACTCGAGTTCCCCGAGCGGTGGCGGCTCCGGCGGCTCCGGTTCGGGCTCATCCGGCAACGGTGGCTCCGGCAACGGTGGGAACTCCGCCAACGACATCAACGACGCGCCCGACCCGGTCACTTCGGGGGCCGACACCCCTCCGCCCGGTACCGACATCCCGGTGGTGCCCGTCGCGCCGACCGAGGCCGTTCTCGCCGCCTCGCGCCAGGGGGACGAGCCATCTCCGCTGATCGCGATCCTGATCTCCCTGGTGGTGTCGGGCGGGCTGGCCGGCGGCACGGTCCTGCTCGCACGGCGGATGAACTGGTGACGGTTTGCTGAGTCGCGCCGCCTCGCTCGAAGTGATCAGTGGCCAGCGGTTCGAGGTCGTGGTGATCGGTGGCGGCATCACCGGCGCGGGCGTCGCGCTCGACGCCGCGTCCCGCGGGTACTCGGTCGCCCTCCTCGAAGGGCGCGATTTCGCGATCGGCACTTCGTCCCGCTCTTCCAAGATGGTCCACGGCGGGCTGCGCTACCTCGAGAACTTCGACCTCGGGCTGGTCCGCGAAGCGCTGCTGGAACGGCAGCTGCTGGTCGAGCTCGCGCCCCATCTCGTCTACCCGACTCCGTTCCTCGTTCCGACCCTGAAGGACGAGAAGCGCGACCGGAAGATCGGCATCGGCCTGAACGCCTACGACGTGCTCGCCGGAGTGGGCAGCCGCGGCCGCCGCCGCGAGTCCCGGCGCCGCCGCCGTCCGGGCGAGGCGGCAGGCGACTGGTCGCCGGACCGCCACCGGACCATCGACCGTGAAGAGGTCCTCGACATGGTGCCGGCCCTGGCCGACCGCGATCCCGAGTCGGCATACCTGTTCTACGACTGCCAGACCGACGACGTGCGCCTCGTGCTGACTATCCTCGGGGAAGCCGAGCGGTTCGGCGCCGTCTGCCTGAACGGGGCCCAGGTCACCACCGTGACCGAGAAGCGCGGCAAAGCCGACGGAGTCGAGTTCACCGACGCCGAATCGGGCGAGACGGTCCGGGTCGGCGCCGACAACGTCATCAACGCGACCGGCGTCTGGGCCGACCGCATCCGGCCGGGTGAGATCGAGGACGAAGAACACGTGCCGAAGATCGCGCCGAGCCGGGGCGCCCACATCCTTCTTTCCACGGAGACCCTGGACATGGGCCGGGCCGCATGTGTCGTGCCGGCGGGCGCCGGGCGCGGCATCTTCGCCCTGCCCTGGTACGGGCGCACGCTGATCGGCACCACCGACGTCGACCACCACGGCGGCATCGAAGAGGTCGCGCCTCGCCCCGAAGACATCGAATACCTGCTGGACGCGATCAACGCCTTCTCCGGCAAGGCGCTCACCGAAAGGGACATCGTCGGCTCATACGCCGGTGTAAGACCGCTGATCAGCAGCGGCGATCCGCGCAAGTCGGTCAACATATCCCGCCGCGCCGAGCTCTACGAGACGTCATCCGGGATGCTGACCATCACCGGCGGCAAGCTCACCACGTGGCGGCGGATGGCGAAACAGACCGTCGACCGCCTGGTCGAGCGATCCGGGCGCGAAGCCCGTTGCCAGACTGCCGAGATCCCCCTCGGCATGGAGGTCGATCCGGGCATGCTGGAAGCGCCGGAGGGCATCTCCGAAGAATCGCTCAACCAGCTCGCGTTCCGTTACGGCCACGCGGCCCGCGCGGTGCTCCAGCTGGTCAAGGCCGATCCGGAACTCGGGAAGCCGGCCGTCGAGGGGCAGCCGGACCTGCTGGCCGAAGTCACCGTGGCGGCCGAACTCGAACAGGCGCGGACGATCAGTGACGTGCTGCTCCGCCGCACCCGGCTGGGCTTGACCGCGGCTTCGAGCCTCGCCACGGCAGAATCGGTGAAGCCGGTGGCCGGGGTCATGGCGCGCAGCCTGGGGTGGTCGGACGAGGAATCGGACCGGCAGATCCAGGCCTGGCTTGACACGGCACTGGCCGAGGGACTGAACCCTGCCGGCCTGAGTACCGCCAGTCCCTGAAACAGGCGCTTCAATAACCTTGCCAGACACAAATCGTTCCGGTGCCGCACTGGCACCCGGAACTGAATCGGGCAACCAGCCACAGCCTCGTGACTGCCCGAGATAGGTAAGAGAAAATGACTGATTTCGAAAGCAAGAGCCTGGCCGAGCTCCACGAGCTCGCAGGCAAGGCGAAGATCGACGGATTCCGCAAGCTTCGCCGTGAAGATCTCGTCGAAAAGCTGTCCGATGCCGACGGCGGCGGATCGGGCGAGAACGGATCCGGAGATTCCGGGGAGGACCGGGGCGGATCCCGTCCCGGCCACCGCCGTCGCCGCGGGGGCCGGGACCGGTCCCGCAGCGGAGGAGGAGGAGACCGTGAGCCGCGCGGAGACCGTTCCGACCGTGAAGATGTCGACAAGTCCGATGCGAAGCCCGACCTGACCGAAGTGACCGGTGTTCTCGAGGTGCTGCCCCGGGGCAGCGGCCTGCTGAAGGCCGAAGACGCACCCGAGGCGGGCGTGTACGTATCGCCCGCCCAGATCCGCCGCTGCCAGCTGCGGAGCGGCGACGAAGTGAGCGGTCCGGTCCGCCCGGCCCGCCGTGGTGAGCGCCGCCCGTCCCTGGTCCGGGTCGAGACCGTGAACGGCGAGCCGCCGCAGGACGAGCGTGGCCCGACCTTCGAAGGCCTCACCCCGATCGCCCCGCACCGTCACATCCCGCTCAACGCCGGCAGCGACGACATCCTCGCCCGCTCGGTCGACCTCCTGGCGCCGCTCGCCTACGGGCAGCGTGTGCTGGTCGAAGCACAGCCGCGAGCCGGCCGCACCAGCTTCCTGCGGTCGCTGGCCCGCGCCATCGTCGGCGGTACCGAGGAAGGCACCGGCGTCACCGTGCTGCTGGTCGACGAGCGTCCCGAGGAAGTGACCGCCTGGGTCCGCGAGGTCCCCGGGGTCGAGATCGAAGCCGCTCCGGCCGACCTCGGCGCCCATGAGCAGATCCGGGTCGCCGAGCGAGCCCTGTCCAAGGTCAAGCGCCAGGCGGAGGCCGGGGAGGACGTCGTTATCATCGTCGACTCCCTGACCCGTCTCGGCAACGCCTACGGCGACGCCGGCGCGGTCAAGCCGTTCTTCGGCACCGGGCGAGAGCTCGAGGAGGAGGGCGCCGGGTCGGTGACTGTCATCGCCACGGCCCTGTGGGGCTCACCGGGCGACCAGGCCGTGATGGACGCCGTCCATACGACCGAGAACGCCACGATCCGCCTCGACTCGCAGCTGGCTGCCGCCGGCATCAAGCCTTCGCTCGACGTTTCGTCATGTGCCCTGTCGGGTCAGGAAGCGGTGCTGACCGAGAAGGAGCTCGACGCGCTGCGCCGGCTCCGGGCAGAACTGAAGGAAATGGAGCCGGTCCCGGCCGCCGAAAGGCTGGTCGAGCTGATCAACGACTCAGAGAGCAACGAAGAACTCCTCGGAAAACTGTAACTCGGATTCACTTTGGAGCTTTCGTCGGCTCGCACGGTTACGTGTGTTGGCGTGGGATGGGGGTGTCCCGTCCTCACCGCGGGAGCTCCGGGCGGGACACCCCCATCCCACGTATCGACAGTGGACGGCAGACCGGCCCACAGGCAAAGCCGGGGACAGCCGAAGAGGGTTCGACGCCGCACGAGGCCAGAGGTAACGAGATCCGAGTTATCAGTCGTATGCGCTGGTGGTCTCCACCGGTCAACGCAACACTGACCCTGTTGAGTTGAACCGATTGGAGATGAAAAGTGAAGATGAAGAAGCGCCGCTCCCCGGTGGCCGCAGAGCTCGGGCACCAGCATCGCCTGGAGATCCTTGACCTGATTTCGAGGGGTGTGAACCCGATCGATGCGGCCGCCGAGACCGGCTGGGGCATCGCGACCGTTGGGCGGGTGATCGCCGCCTCCGGCGGCATGCCGTCGAGAAGGTCGAGAAGGAGACCGAGGTCGCCTCACCACCTTTCGCTGCCTGAGCGGGAGGAGATCCGGGCCGGAATCGCCGCCGGCGACAGCTTCCGAATGATCGCCCGGCGGATCGGCCGGGCACCCTCGACGGTGAGCCGCGAGATCGGCCGCGCCGGCGGCCGCGGCCGTTACAAAGCCACGAAGGCGGAGGACCTGGCGAGTCTTCGCTCACTCCGGCCGAAGCCATCGAAGCTCGCGAAGAACCGAAGACTCCGCCGGCAGGTCCAGACGATGCTCGAGGGTTACCTTTCACCCAGGCAGATCTCGAAGAAGCTCGAGCTCGAATACCCGAACGACCCGGAGATGAGAATCAGCCCCGAGACGATCTATCAATCGCTCTACGTTCAGACCAGAGGCCGGTTTCGCAAGGACCTGACCGCATATCTCCGGACCCAGAGGAAGCGGCGAAAGCCCCGGGGAAAGACCGATACCCGGGGAAAGATCAAGGACATGATCATGATCTCCGAGCGCCCGGCCGAAGCCGAGAACCGGGCCGTTCCCGGCCACTGGGAAGGCGACCTGATCGTTGGCAAGGGAAACCGTTCCTTCATCGGCACCCTGGTTGAGCGCCACACCCGCTTCGTGATGCTGACCTACCTCGGCAAAGATTCAAAGACCGAGACGGTCTGCGCGGCGGTCGCCGAGAAGATCACCGAGCTTCCCGAGCACCTGAAGCGCTCGCTCACCTGGGACCAGGGCAAGGAGATGGCGGGCCACGCCTCCTTCTCGGTGAAGACCGGGGTCCCGGTCTTCTTCTGCGACCCGCACTCGCCCTGGCAGCGGGGCTCCAACGAGAACACCAACGGCCTGCTCCGCCAGTTCTTTCCGAAAGGGACCGATCTCTCCGTGCACGGCCCAGCCGAGCTGGACCGTGTTGCCCGGCTGATGAACACAAGGCCCCGGGAAACTCTTGACTGGAAGACTCCAGCTGAGAAGATGAACGAACTGCTGTTGCGTTGACCGCCTGACGGGGCCACTGAAAACTTCAATCTCGAAGAATCACCGCGACTCCACGGTTCACCACATCGCCGCAGTCGGGTAGCTGACATGGACATGGTCAGCTGGTCGAGACATCCAAGTTGGTTTTACGAACGCGACCGGGACTTCGGCTGAAACCAGAAACACCAACTTGGATGCAGTTACCCGGTTGGTTTTACGAACGCGACCGGGACTTCGGCTGAGACCGGAAACACCAACTTGGATGCAGTTGTCCATAACTCGGCGAGACTCGCACAGGGCGCAACCATTCCTTAATTCAGATGCGCCCGCCACCCGCGGTAGACCGACTTGCCGGCCGCAGCGAGAAATCGAATCAGCGGTTACGGAAGGAGACGCGCTTCCAGCTCGGCTCTTTGGCGAGCTCGATCATCTCCGGTCCGCGGTCGGGCTGGATATAGCCGAATGACTGGCGCTGCTCGTCGAAGACGATGTCGAGTTCACCTTCCTTGACCCGCTGGTCGAGCCAGGCACCGCGGAAGACGAGGCGGCGGATCCAGTGGACGAAGCTCTGGTTCGAGGGGCCGGAGAGGTCCTCCCAGTGATGGGTCACGTGGACTCCGAGTTCTGAAGACGGTTCTTCGATCTCACCGGAGACAGCGAGGTGGAGCAGGTCGTGGAGCTCACCGTGGGTGAGGCCGGGTTCGACGAATCCCAGGCGGACGGCCGCCTGTTCGACACGTTGGCTGAAGTCACGTTCATTGAACGCAAATCGCAGATTGCCGTATTCGAGCACGTAGTCGGTGCCCGACTCGTAGTTGCCTCTTCGGGTTTGTTTTCGTTCCACTTTGTGAGCCAAACGCGCCGGACAGGAGTTGAAGCGCTGGTATGTAAGCGAGAGTTGAAGGCGCCCGGGCATCATGCCTGCCGGCGCCCTTTTCCATCGCCTTGGGCAGGACCCTGAACAAGGGGTTGCACCTGACAAGTCCTGTTGCAGAGTTGTTACGGGCAGGCCGTTTTCCGCGCCGGGTACTAAGGGGGCGAACCGGTGCCCGTCCGGACTCTGTCTCCTGTGGGTCACGAAACCGGGAAGCCGAACGTCGTCGCGAGCCGTCTCAGGGGATTGCCGGGCCGGACGGTCGAGGGGATCGAAGTTCCGGTGGCGGTGTCTTCCAGAACCCGTCTGCTCGGGCTTTCGTATCTCGACGCGGACCGCGCCGGACCGGGCCTCCTGATCCCGGATTGCCGTTCGGTCCATACCTTCGGAATGTGCTTCCCCCTCGACGTCCTTTTCCTCGACGAGGAGGGCGCTGTGATTCGTTCCTGCCCCGGCGTGAAGCCTCGCCGGTGTCTGTTCACGAAGGGTGCGCATTCGGTTCTCGAACTGGTGCCGGTCCAGAACGAGGGGGGAGAGGTTTCGGCGCCTGACGCTTAGGCGAGCATGCTGCCTGAGCGAGACGTCATAGCCAAGCTGGTCATCTGCGAAGACGACCGGGCCACCCTGGAACTGCTGAGTGACCACCTGTCGGCGGACCGGTACGAAGTACTCGCCGCGCCGACTGCCGCCGACGCCATGCGTCTCTGCCAGTTCAACTCCCCGGACCTGCTGCTGCTCGATCTGAGCCTGCCCGACGCCTCGGGGCTGGATGTCCTGCGGGAGATCCGCGAGCCCGACCGTTCGCTCAGCCGCTTCGACCCGGCGATGGGCGTGATCATCCTCAGCGGCCGCGGGACGGAACGGGACCGGATCCGGGGGCTCGAACAGGGCGCCGACGACTACGTCGTCAAGCCGTACCAGTACGCCGAGCTGCTGGCCCGGATCAGTGCCGTGCTCCGCCGCCGCTCGGGCGAACGGGTCGATGTGCTCAGGGCCGGCGAGATCACGATCAACCGGGCCGAGCGCACCGTCAAGGTGGGCAGCCGCCCGATCGAACTGTCGAGCAAGGAGTTCGCACTGCTCGGCGCCCTGGCCGAACAGCCGACCCGGGTCTATTCGAAGGAGGAGCTGCTCCGGGACGTCTGGGGTTACCGGTCTCTCGGGCATACCCGCACCCTCGAAGCGCACGCATCGCGCCTGCGCCGAAAGCTCGATCCCGACGAAGGCCGCTTCATCGTCAACTGCTGGGGAGTCGGTTACAGGCTGGTCTCGCCATGAGCGGGTTGTTCGCGCCTCCCGGGACCGTCTGGCTGGCTCCGGCCGTACTCGTATTGATTCTCGCCGCGCAGTCCTGGCGCTGGTCCCAGCGCCGGATCGCCCTCAACCGGGCGCTGCATGAGGTGCGGCGGCCGCTTCAGGCCCTGGCCCTTGCCACCGCTGACATTTCGTCGCCCGCGCCGGCGCCCTCGGCCGGTTCGGTCTGGCAGGCGATCCGGGCCGTCGGCGACCTCGACCGGCAGCTGAACGGACTCCCGGGAGGCAAGGGCAGCCGGGAGCTCCTCGCCTGCCGCCTCATGGTTGACGCCTGCGTGAGGCGCTGGCAGTCACGGGCCCGGCTCGGCGGTGCCGAGGTCAGCCTGCGCTGGGCCGGCCCAGACGCCCTGGTCCGCGGCGACGGGACCGCGATCTCCGGCGCGGTGGAGAACCTGATCCTCAACGCGATCGAGCACGGCGGCCCACTGATCACCGTGAACGGTCTCGCGGTCGGACGCTGGGTGAAGGTCGAGGTGATCGACAACGGCCGGCCGAACGGCAGGCACTGCGACGATGACGGGCGCCGGCGCCACCGGGCCGGATCCGACCGCCGCCACGGCCACGGTCTCGACCTGGCCCGCCGGGTGGCGCAGGAGCACGACGGGCGGCTGGATGTCGAGATCTCCGGCGACGGCTCGAAGGCGGTCCTCACGCTGCCCGCTTCGTCATCGGCACAGTCGGGGAGATCGCCCATCCGGGTGAACTGGTGAGCCGGCGCCGGCGGACACTGCTGCTGACCATGCTGGCGCTTGCGGCCGCCGGCCTCGCCGTGACCCTGGTCAACGGCTATTCGACTTCGGTGGTCGACAGCTACGGCGCCATGCGGCCCGTCGTGGTGGTCACCTCGTCGATCGGCCGGGGCAAGGAAGTCTCCCCGGGGATGGCCTCGACAAAGTTCGAGGTCCGCCGGATCCCGGTGCGTTTCACTCCGGCAGGCGCGGTGACCACGGCCGGGCAAGCGGTCGGATACGAGACGGCCGGCCCCCTCTATGCCGGCAGCTACCTGACGGCGAACCTGTTGCGCCGGCCGGAAACGGAGCGAAAGGAGCCGGAAAGTCCGGGGCGGGGCCGCCACGCGGTCGAGATCTCGGTGTCGGGGGCGGGGGCCCTGAGCGGCAGCTCCGGCCGGGTCGACGTGCTCGTGACGACCGAGGCCAGGGCCGGCGGAGGCAAGGGCCGCACGTACGTCGCCGCCCGGCAGGTGCCGTTGATCGCCATCGGCCGGACAGGCGCGAGCGACGCCGGGGTCGGGCTGACCCAGGTGACTCTGGGCCTGACCCGCCGGGAGGCGATCGACCTGGTCGAAGCGGAGAGCTTCGCCCGGCGGGTGACGATCCTGCCCGGAAGCTCGCCCTGATGGAGGCGCCCGACCCGGAGCGGGACTTGATCGACCAGCTGGCGGCGGCAATCCTCCGCACCCTGGTCGAACGCCGGCATGCCTCACCGGTCACCGGCGAGACGATCGACCAGGCGATCCGCGGGGCAGTCGAGGACTTCGCGGCGGTCCTGTCCGCCGAAAGCCGCGAACTGGTGATCGAGCGGATCACGCGGGAAGCCACCGGGCTCGGCCCTCTCGAGGAGCTGCTCGAGGACACGGAGATCGAGGAGGTCATGGTCAACGGCTATGACCACGTGTTCATCGAGCGTCACGGACGGATCGAGGCGGCGCCGGTGCGCTTCACCGACGACGACCAGCTGCTGAACACGATCGAGCGGATCCTCGCGCCGCTCGGCCGGCGGGTCGACGAGCTCAGCCCGATGGCCGACGCCAGGCTGCCCGACGGGTCCCGGGTGAACGTCGTGATCCCACCCCTCGCCGTCGAGGGCCCGACCGTCTCGATCCGGCGCTTCTCGATCGAGCGGCCCGGCCCGGAGCGGATGATCGAGCTGGGGACCCTGACGGCGGAACAGGCCGAAATCCTGGAACGGGCGATCGCCGAGCGGCGGAGCGTCCTGATCAGTGGCGGCACGGGGTCCGGCAAGACCACCCTGTTGAACGCGCTTTCATGGTTCCTCGATCCCTCCGAACGAATCATCACGATCGAGGACGCGGCGGAACTGAACCTCGGTCAGCCGCATGTGGTCCGGCTCGAGTCACGGCCGCCGAGCATCGAGGGGCGGGGCGAGGTGACGATCCGCGACCTGCTGAAGAACGCCCTCCGGATGCGGCCGGACCGGATCCTGATCGGCGAGGTGCGCGGTCCGGAAGCCCTCGACCTCCTGACCGCCCTCAACACCGGTCACGACGGTGCCCTCTCGACGGTCCACGCCAGTTCCGCCGAAGACGCCTTGCGGCGCCTCGAGGTGCTGACGCTGATGGCCGGGATCGGCCTGCCACTCGAGGTGGTGGCCGCCCAGCTCCGCCGGGGGATCGACCTGGTGGTGCACCTGACCCGGTGCGCCGACGGCTCGAGGAAAGTCGAGACGATCCTCGAGGTGGAGCCGTGAGCGGCATCGGCCCGGTCCCGCTCCTGCTCGGTGCCGTCGCCGGATGCCTGGTCGCGCTGGCGGTCCGGGAACTGGTCGTCGTGAGTCCCGCCCTGCCGGGGTGGATCCGCACGACAGTGGAACCACTCCGCCGGATCAGGGGAGAGGGGTATCTGCCGACGACGAAGGAGCGTGCGCGCCTGGCCCTGCTGGGTGGCGTCGTCGCGATCGGGGCGGGCTGGTACCTGGGCAGCCCGACCCTGGCGCTGGTCCTGGCCGCCCTCGGACCCGTCGTGGCGCTCTACATGGTGAGGCGCAGCCGGGTGAGGTATCGCCGGGCGGTCGAACGGGCGCTGCCCGACGTCGCCCGCGCGATCGCCGACAGCCTCTCGGCCGGGCATTCGCCCCGGGGTGCACTCGCGACTGCCGCCACTTCGCTCGAAGGACCGGCCGCGATCGAGTTCGCCCACCTTCGTCATGCGCTCGACTTCGGTCATTCGACTGCTGCCGCGGTCCGGTCCCTGGCCGGGCGGTTCGGTTCACAGCGGGTCGACGCCTTCGCCACCGCCCTGATCAGCCAGCGGACGGCCGGCGGGGACCTCGCGGCATTGCTCAGGCGCTTCGCCGACGGCGCCGCGGAGCGCGACCGGGTGGCCGAGGACGCCCGGTCGGCGACCGCACAGGCGAGGTTCACCGGGTACCTGGTGGTTGCGATGCCGGTCGGCGCCGCTCTGTTCACCGAATTGATCAGCCGTGGTTTCATCGGGTCGCTGTTCGGGTCGGGGCCGGCGCTGGTCCTGCTTTCGCTCTCGGCTTCGCTTCAGGCTGCAGGGTTCATGGCGATCTCGAAACTCGCCCGGGTCGGAGAATCGTGACCGCGGCCGGACTGGTCGTGAGCCTCCTGGCCGGGGGACTCCTGTTCGCGGCGGTCCGCGAACTCCTGCGCTCCCCGGCTGACCCGGCTTCCGTCCGCAAGGAGGGACCGGGAGTACCGGGATCGATCCCGGCCGCCGCGAAGAACCTCGGGCTTCCGGAACGCCTCCGGCGGGCCGGCCGGGACCCCGGCGGCGTGAGGGCCATCTTGCTGGCCAAGGCCATGGCGGCTTCGATGGGCCTGATGGCGGGTTTCACGATGGCATCGCTGATGCCCCCGCGGCTGGGGCCACCGGCCGTGGTCGCGGCGGGCCTCGGCGGCTTCTTCGGCCCTGACTTGATGCTCGAACGGGCAGCCCGGCGGCGGCACCGCCGGATGGTCACGGCCCTGCCGGACGCACTCGACCTGCTCTCGGTGTCGGTCGCGACCGGTCGCAGTCTCGGCGCCAGCCTGTCTGAGCTGGCGGTGTCGGGACGCGGACCTCTGGCAATCGAACTGGCGCGGGCCGGCCAGGACATGGCCTGGGGCACAGGGCAGAAGCTCGCGCTCGACGGCCTCCGGCACCGAATAACGGGAAAGGAGGTCGCATCGCTCGTCGCCAACCTCGAACGCTCGCGAAAGCTGGGTTCACCGCTGGCCGACCAGCTCCGCCGCCAGTCGTCGGGCCTCCGGCAGGACCAGCGCCGGGCGATCGAAGAGGAGGCGGCGCGGGCCGCCCCGAAGATTCAGCTGGTGATCGCGCTGGTGCTCGTTCCGTCCGTCCTGCTGCTGATCGTCGCCGCGCTCGTGGCGAACGGCGACAAGATCTTCAACGCCGGACTGGTCTGATGGTCTGACCCTCAGATGGCCTTTCGCAGCTCGAGGACGAATTCGGCAATCGCCAAGGCTCTAGCGGGTGCTGGTCTCGGCGGCTTCGTCGGTCAGGCGCCTGGCGACCGCGCAGCCGACCGTGATCATCTCGTCGAGGCCCTCGGCGTTGCTCCGCTGCTTGGGCACGTAACAGACGAGGGTGCCGGCGACGAGTTCGAAGGCGAACTTCTTCGGCGGGGTCTCGGTCAGCCAGACGATGAAGCTCGGTGAGAAGAAGCGGCGCACCCAGACCGGGTCCTGCTCCTTCTGCATGAAGATCTCGTAGCGGTCGCGCATCGCCTCGGATTCGAGGCTGACCCGCTCGTGGTTGCCGCGGAACTTGTCCTCGAACCCCTCGAGGGCCTTCATCCCCGACTTGCGCTGGACCAGGAGCTCCGGCAGGTGCGCGGCGCTCCCGGGCAGGCTGAACATGGCGAGGGTGAACGGATAGTCGGTCGTGGTCTCGTCGCCGTCGGAGTCCCGGCTCACCTCGGTGTACGTATAAAGGCAGAGGGACCCTTCGAACTCGTCGTTCAGCTTCCCGGCGAACATCTCGTCGACACGGCGCCGGTCACCCTTCTGCAGCAGGGGAGTCAGGCCGCCCACCTGGGAACTCGAGCGGGTGAGCCCGCGTGATTTCGCGTAGGCGTCGTAGAACGCCTGCTCCGCCACGTGGTCGGCGTAGGCGAAGACGCAGACGATGCCGATGACGATCACGACTCCGGCGGCGATCACCCCGCCGGCCGGCATCCAGTAGACCGCGGCGGCCGCGCCGGCAGCGGCCGCGATCCCGAGGATCAGGACCCAGATCCACCATTTCTTCAGCAGCGCGCGGAACGCGGGGCCGCGCGTCTGATTGGCGTCGGTTATCTCGATCGGTTCGTCGGGCATGCCGGAAACCTACCCGGCTTTTCCTGCATGCGGAATTGCGAGGGGTGAAACGCCCACACGAACGCTCGTTCGTACTACAGGAGCCAAATGCGCATGGTTGCTGGATGTGACGGCGCGCACTCAGCCGGCAGTCCGCAGCCCCGGCGGCCTTCGAAACTGGCTTGGTGGGGCATCGTGTTGCAAAGTGGGAGAAAGTGGGGTAGGTTTCCGATCGAGTTGAAGCCAAGGACCGGGGTGATGACGTTCCTCCCGCTTCATCACCTCGGTCCAACTCTTTTCTTCGGTCGGTAATCACTTCAACTTCGACTCACTTCCAGAAAGGACAGGAGCGGTGGCGTTCAGAGGCCAGCACGAACACAGCCTCGATTCGAAGGACCGCCTCACCGTGCCGTCCAAGTTCCGCGACCAGCTCGCCGATGGAGTGGTTCTCTCCAAGGGACCGGATGCCTGCCTCTGGATGATGACGGACGCCGCCTTCCAGAAGATGGAGGAGGACTACATCAAGCCGCACAGCCCGTTCGGTGCCAAGGCCCGCAACCTGCGCCGCGCGTTCAACGCCGGTGCCGAGGAGAGCGACCTGGACTCGGCCGGCCGCGTCCGCATCCCGAAAAACCTGCTCGAGGACGCCGGCCTCGAAGGTACCTGCGCCGTGATCGGCGCCGGCGAGTACGTCGAGATCTGGAACGCCGAAGCCTGGAAGCGCGAGAACGAGATGATCAAGGAATCGTTTCCGGAAATCGCCGAAGGCCTGTCAGGAGCGCCCGAGTGAGCGCCGCCGAGCGCGCTCACCGGTCCTGGGAGCAGCACATGAACCCTTCGCCCCGGGAACACATCCCCGTTCTCGCCCGTGAACTGGTCGACCTGATCGCCCCGCAGCCCGGAGACACCGTGGTCGACTGCACCTTCGGCGCCGGCGGACACGCGAAGCTGGTGGGGGAGCTCATCGGCTCCGAAGGCAACCTGATCGCCATCGACCGGGACCCCGTCGCGCGGGCCCGGTTCCAGGAATTCGAATCGACCGCGCCATGCCGGACCCGCTTCCTTCCCGTCGAGTTCAGCCAAGGCCTGAAAGACCTGCAAATTGAAGGTATTCGGGCCTCGGCGTTGTACATGGATCTCGGTATGTCGTCGCTACAGGTGGATGCCGCCGAGCGCGGTTTCTCCTACTCCCACGAGGCCGCCCTGGACATGAGGATGGATCCGAGGCAGGAGTTGACGGCCGGGGAGATCCTGAACGAGTGGCCGGAGAGCCGCATCAGGCAGATCCTCCAGATATACGGTGAAGAGCGTTACGCCGGCGGCATCAGCCGAGAGATCGTCCGCCGCCGTCCTTTGAGCACGACCTCCGGCCTGGTCAACGCGATCAAGGCCGGCATGCCCACTGCCGCCCGCTTCGGCAGCGGCCATCCCGCTCGCCGGACTTTCCAGGCCCTCAGGATCGCCGTGAACGGTGAGCTGGACGCGATCGACGCCGCTCTGCCGGTCGCCTGGGACACTCTCGACATCGGCGGACGGATGGCCGCCATCTCCTTCCACTCGCTGGAGGACCGGCGGGTCAAGCAGTTCTTCTCCGGTCTCGCCGTCGGGTGCATCTGCCCGCCGGAGCTTCCGGTCTGCGTCTGCGGCCACGAACCCGAAGCCGAACTTCTGACCCGCCGCTCGATCACCGCCGAAGAATCCGAGCTGGAAGCCAACCCCCGTGCGCGATCCGCGCGGCTCCGGGGTGCGCTGAAGCTCGCCGAGAGGCCGGCTGCCTGATGGCCGCGTCCGCTCGTCAGCTGTCGGTACCGGCCCAGCCCGCGGTCCTGCCGGCGCCGGGCAGGCGGCGCCCCCGGGCCACGCCGGCGCGTCGTCCTTCTCCGCAGCGGCACCAGCGCCACGGCGGGCGCCGCCTGGTCGGCCGTACCGTCCACGTCGTCGCCCATCTCCCGGAATCCCGGCCCGTGGTCGGTGTTTCCCGTTCGCGACTCTGGATCGCGATCATCGGCATCCTCCTCACCGGCCTGGTCACGATCAACGTCATGACCGTCGGCTACGGGGCGTCGTCGAGCCGGATCGACGAGCAGATCCAGTCACTGGAGAGGCGGAACGCGATCCTCAAGTCGACCGAGACCGAACTGCTCTCGATGCCACGGGTCCGTGACGCGGCGCTCGCCGCGGGCATGGCAACCCCCGATCCCGAGGAGCTGAGGTACCTGCATTACAAGCCCGGTGACATCGCGGCGGCCGCCCAGCGGCTGGCCGCAGAAGGCGGCTGATGCCGCGGCTCGAAAAACGCGTCGGGCTGCTGTTCTTCTTCTGTCTTCTGATGCTCATGGGCATCATGGTCCGGGCCTTCTACCTCCAGGGGGTCCGGGGGTCGTCTTACGCTTCGCAGGCGGCGGGCCAGCAGCAGGACATCATCGAGGTCCCCGGCCTCAGGGGCGCGATCCTCGACCGCAACGGCCTGCCGCTCGCCGGCTCCGAGCCGGGGGCGAGCGTTTACGCCACGCCGTACCAGATCAAGGATCCGAACGCCGAATCCGAAGCGGTCGCGAAGGCACTCGATGCCGACCAGGACGAGGTCTACGAAGCGATCACCCAGCCGGGCGGCTTCTCGTACGTCGCGAAGAAGGTAGACCTCGCCCACGCCGGCAGAGTCGAGAAGCTCGGGCTCGAAGGGATCGGCCAGCACCCGGACACGATCCGCACCCGGCCCCAGGGTGACCTCGCCTCCCAGGTGATCGGCGCGGTCAACGAAGAGGGCGAAGGCCTGAGCGGGCTCGAGGCGTCGCAGGATGGCGCCCTCAGGGGGATCAACGGCAAGCGGCGCATCGTCAAGGACGCGCTCGGCGACCCGATTCGGCTCGACAACCTCGGTGACCCGGCCGACGGCAAGCCGGTCGAACTCACCCTCGACGCCTCGATCCAGGCCGAAGCCGAGCGGGTCCTGGGGGAGGTCGGCGAGATCCACGATCCCGTCAATGCCTCGGCGGTGGTCATGGACACCCGTACCTCGCAGGTGCTGGCCATGGCGAACTGGCCCCCGGTCGACCTCGATCACCTGGAGAACGCCACGGAAGACTCGTTGCTGAACATCGGCACCTCGTACACCTACGAGCCGGGATCCACCTTCAAGGCGTTCACGGTCGCGGCAGCCCTGGAAAGCGGCGCGGTCACACCGGAGAGCACCTTCACTCTCGCCCCTTCCATCCGGATCTACGACCGCGTGATCGAGGAGTCGCACTCCCGCGGAACGGTGACCCTGAGCGTCGGCGACATCCTGGCCCAGTCCTCGAACGTCGGTGCGGTGACGATCGGCCTGAAGATGGGTGGCCGGAAGTTCAGCAAGTGGATCGACAAGTTCGGATTCGGCCACCAGACCGGGATCGAGTACCCGGGTGAAGAACAGGGGATCGTGCTGCCGTACGCGGACTGGTCCGGTTCGACGATCGGCAACGTGCCGATCGGGCAGGGCCTCGCGGTCACGCCGATCCAGATGGTGCAGGCGTACGGGGCCCTCGCCAACGGCGGCATCCTGCGCCAGCCGAAGCTCGTCAAGTCGATCGGCGGGGTGAAGACACCGACCGACCCCGGCAGGCAGATCATCTCGCCGGAAGTGGCGGCCCAGGTACGCGACATGCTGGAGGGCGTCCTGGCCCCGGGCGGTACGGCCTCGGAGGTGTCGGTCCCGGGTTACACGCTCGCCGGCAAGACCGGTACGGCCCAGATCGCGACCGAGGGCGGATACTCGGAGACGCGTTACGTAGCCTCGTTCATGGGTCTCGCCCCGGCGGACGATCCGGCGATCGCCGTGTCGGTGATGGTCAACGAGCCGAAGAACGGGCACACCGGAGCCGAGGCTGCCGCACCGGCCGTCGGCGAACTCACATCCTTCGCGTTGCCCTACCTCGGCGTGCCAACCGAGTAGGCAACTAGCATGGCGGCCATGCGGTTGGATCAACTCCTCCCGGGCCCAGCTTCGCCGGAAATCAGTGGCGATCCCGGAACTGAAATCACCTCCCTGGCCTTCGACAACCGGAAAGTGTGTCAGGGAGCGCTTTTCTTCTGCGTGAAAGGACTCACCGCGGACGGTCATGATTTCGCGCCGGCGGCGGTGGAGTCCGGGGCGGCGGCGCTCGTCTGCGAACACCCGCTGGACCTCGGGGTGCCCGAGGTCGTCGTGCCCGACGTCCGCGCCGCGATGGCCCCGATCGCGGCGGCTTTCTTCGGCGACCCCACTGACGACCTGAAGATCGCCGGGATCACCGGCACCAACGGCAAGACGACCACAGCCTTCCTGCTCCACGACATCCTCGAGTACGCCGGAATCCACTCGGGGCTGATCGGAACCGTCAAGCAGCTGGTCGGCGGGCAGGAGGAGCCGGTCGAGCGCACCACGCCCGAGGCACTCGACCTCCAGGGCACCTTCCGCCGCATGGCCGACGCCGGCGACGAGGCCTGCGTGATCGAGGTCTCTTCCCACGCGTTGGTCATGCACCGCGCCGACTCGATCGCGTTCGACGTGGCCGTCTTCACGAACCTCACCCAGGACCACCTCGACTTCCACGAGGACATGGAGGACTACTTCGCGGCCAAACGGCTGCTCTTCGCCGCCGGGCCCGCCGCCTCGGTGGTGAACATCGACGATGAATACGGCCAGCGCCTCGCCGCCGAGTTCGAGACGATCACTTATTCAGCCGAAGGGAACGCGGCCGACTACACGGCTTCCGAAGTGGCTTTCGACGCTTCCGGCACGAGGTTCCTGGTCGAGTCCGAGCACGGTGACCTGATCGTCAGTACGGGGCTGCCCGGCCGCTTCAACGTGGCGAACGCCCTGGCGGCACTGGCTGCCGCGATCAGCCTCGGGGTCGAACCGGACGAGGCCGTCGCCGCTCTCTCCGGGGCCGGACGCGTGCCGGGCCGCTTCGAGCCGATCGACGAAGGACAGGACTTCGCGGTGCTCGTCGACTACGCGCACACGCCGGATTCGGTCCAGAACGCGCTCCGGGCCGCCCGGGAGATGACCGAAGGACGACTCCTGGCCATCGTCGGCGCCGGCGGCGACCGCGACCGGGCCAAACGGCCGCTGATGGGCCAGGCCGCGGCCGAACTGGCCGACGTCGCGATCGTCACCTCCGACAATCCGCGCTCGGAGGACCCGGCAGCGATCGTCGAAGACGTGGTCGGCGGCATCTCCGACCTCAGCACGGTCCGGGTCGAGCTCGACCGCAGTGCCGCGATCGCACTGGCGATCTCGATGGCCGGGGCGGGCGACACGATCGTCATCGCCGGCAAGGGACACGAGCAAGGCCAGGAGTTCGAGGGCGGCCGGAAGATCCCCTTCGACGACCGCGACGTCGCGCGTTCGTACCTGCTCGAGCGGGCCGGCGGTGCCTCTTGATCGAGCTGCCGGCAGAACGCATGGCGGCGGCGATGGGCGCCGAGATCGCTTCGCGGGGACCGGGTGACTACCCGAGCGGAGCATCCATCGATTCACGCCAGGTCACGGGCGGAGAGCTGTTCTTCGGACTGATCGGCGCGAACGACGACGGCGGCCGGTTCGCCGCCGGCGCCCTCGGGAACGGTGCGTGGGGAGTGGTCGTCGGTCCCGGATGGACGGACGACCTGGCCGGAGCGGACGGCTGGGTATTCGTCACGGAAGACCCCCTGCTCGCGCTCCAGGGGCTGGCCCGGGCCTGGCGGCGCGAGCTCGGTTGCCGGGTGATCGGCATCACCGGGTCGGCCGGCAAGACCTCGGTCAAGGACATCACGCGGTCGATCCTGCCGGGCAGCGTCCACGCTTCAGCCGAGAACTTCAACACCGAGATCGGTCTTCCGCTGACGATCCTGTCGGCCCCGGCCGGCACCGATACGCTCGTGCTCGAGATGGCGATGCGCGGCGCCGGGCAGATCCGGGAGCTGGCCGAGATCGCCGAACCGGACATCGGCGTGATCACCAACGCCGGGCCGGTCCACGTCGAACTGCTGGGCTCGATCGAGGCGGTGGCAGCGGCCAAGGCGGAACTGATCAAGGGGCTCGCGCCGGGCGGGGAGCTGGTCGTGCCGGTCAACGCCGGCCCGCTCGAACCCCACTTGGGCGAACTGCCCAACCTGGTCCGCTTCGGGCCGGGCGGCAACGTCCAGACCATCCACGCGGCGCCGGGCGGCGCGGGAATGATCGTCACGATCGGGACGGATGCGGGCCGGGAGGAGTTCGAGTTCCCGTTCACTGAGGACCACAACCTGGCCAACGCCCTCGCCGCGGTCGCGGCCGGCCTGGCGAACGGAGCCACGCTCGCCGAACTGTCGTCCCGGACCGGATCGATCGAATTCTCGAAGTTGCGGGGCGAGCACATCACGCTCGACCGGGACGTACTCGTGGTGAACGACTGTTACAACGCCAATCCGCTCTCGATGCGGGCCGCCATCAACTACCTGGAGGGGCTCGCGGCTACCCGGAAGATCGCGGTGCTGGGCCTCATGGGGGAGCTCGGGCCCGACGAGAACCGGTTCCACCGCGAGATCGGCGAGTACGCCCGCGAACACGGGATCGACCTGCTGGTCGGGATCGGTGAGGTCGCGCGGGGCTATGTGCCCGACGAACTGGTCGACTCGCCCGAAGCCGCTGCCCGTCTCGTCTCCGGCCTGATCAGGCCGGGCGACGTGGTCCTGGTCAAGGGATCGCGTTCTGCGGGGCTGGAAGTCGTGGCCGAACGTCTGGTGGCTGAACGCCAGGATCAGGATACGGTTGCCTGATGGGAGAAATCGTCATTGGCGCCCTCGCCTCGATGCTGATCTGCCTGTTCCTCTCGCCCCGTTTCATCGTCTTCCTGCGCGCCCGGGAGTTCGGCCAGCACATTCGCGAAGAGGGTCCCGCCGGCCACCAGACCAAGGCGGGTACGCCGACCATGGGCGGCCTGATCATCTTCACGGCGATCATCGTGCCCTTCCTCGTGCTCTCCGACCACAGCACCGCGGCGATGACCGTGTTCTTCGTCGCAATCGGCTGTGCCGCGCTCGGCTTCGCCGACGACTACATCAAGATCATCAAAAGGCGCTCCCTCGGGCTCTCCGCCCGCTACAAGCTGCTCGGGCAGGTCGTCCTGGCCCTCGGCCTGTGGTGGGTCGCCCGCCATGAAGTCGGCCTCGAACCGGTGCTTCTCTTCCGGGTCGCCGACGCCAGCCTCGACATCGGGCCGGTCCTGTATTTCGTGCTCGTCTTCCTCGTGATCGCGGGCGCGACCAATGGCGTGAACCTCACCGACGGCCTCGACGGACTGGCCGCCGGATCGAGCGCGATCGTGCTCATGACCTACACGGCCATCTGTTACATCACGGTCGGCCAGCACGACCTGGCGGTGCTCTCGGTCTGCCTGGTCGGCGCCTGCGTCGGGTTCCTCTGGTTCAACGCGTTCCCGGCTTCGATCTTCATGGGGGACACGGGATCCCTGGGCCTCGGCGGAGCCGTCGGCGCGCTTGCGGTGATGACCCAGACCGAGATCCTCCTGATCATCATCGGCGGTATCTTCGTGATCGAGGCGCTTTCCGTACTGGTCCAGGTCTTCAGTTTCAAGACTTTCGGCAAGCGGGTCCTGCTGATGGCTCCGCTTCATCACCACTTTGAGATGATGGCCTGGTCCGAGACGAAGATCATGCTGCGCTTCTGGATCATTGCGGCGGTTTGCTCGGGTATCGGATTCTCGATCTACCAGCAGTCGATCGGCGGCTGAAGCCGCTGCGGCTTTTTCGCTTTGGAAAGCAGGTTTGAGGGTGCCTCAGTAGAAGGAGTATGAGTGGAATTCGTCCACTCATCGAAGGTGCGTCCACCACTCCCGCCGGGACCGTTTCTGGTCGTCGGTCTCGCTCGTTCCGGAATCGCCGCGGCGCTGGCACTGAATTCGCTTGACCAAGCCGTTTTCGGCGTGGATTCCGGAAACCCTGAAGGCCTCGGAGACCTCGATTCCGCCGGGGTCGGTTACGAGACCGGGACCGACGGCACCAGCCACCTCGAAGGCGTGGCGGTCGTCGTCAAGAGCCCGGGCGTGCCGAACGAGGCTCCGGTCGTCGCCGAAGCGCGCCGCCGGGGGCTGATCGTCATCGGCGAGCTGGAGCTCGGCTGGCTGATGGTCGAGGGCCGGTTCCTCGCCGTCACCGGCACCAACGGCAAGACGACCACGACCGAGATGGCCGCGCACATCTTCCGCTCCGCCGGCCTGCCGGTGGAGGCGGTCGGCAACGTCGGCAGCCCGCTCTCGGCCCTTCCCGCCGGATCCACCGGACGCACGATCGTCTGCGAATGCTCGAGCTTCCAGCTGGAGGACACCGTCCAGTTCTCCCCCGAGGTCGCGGTCTTCCTCAATCTCGCGCCCGACCACCTCGACCGGCACGGAGACCTCGAGTCCTACGGCGACGCGAAGCTGGCCATCTTCCGGAACCAGGTGGAAGGGGACGTCGCCATCCTGAATGGGGGAGACCCGTTCCTCGCGACGATCGATCCACCCGGGGATGCGGCGGTCGTCCGGTTCCACACCGCCGAAGGCGAGGCCGGCTTCGAGGTCGCCCTCGCCGAAGACACGATCCGGGTGGACGGCACGGACCTGATCGGCGTCTCCGAGCTCAAGGTCCTCGGGCGGCACAACATCGCCAACGCGATGGCTGCCGCGGCCGCAGCCCTCAGCCTCGGGGTGCCGGCGGAAGAGGTCGCCCGGGGCCTTCGCAGCTTCGGCGGCGTGGCGCACAGGCTCGAGCCGCTCGCCGAGATCGCGGGCGTCCGTTACGTCAACGACTCCAAGGCGACCAACGTCGAGGCCACCCGCACGGCTCTCGATTCCTTCGAAAGCGGCGTCCACCTGATTCTCGGTGGCAGCCAGAAGGGCGAGGATTTCGGGCCCCTCGCACCGGTGGTGGCCGAACACTGCCGGGCCGTCTACCTGATCGGCGAGGCGGCGGGCGAACTGAGAGCGGCCCTCGACCCGGCGATCGCCACCGGCACGGCAGTCCATGACAGCGGCGACCTGGCGGGCGCCGTGGCACGTGCATCCGGGGACTCCTTGCCCGGCGAGACCGTCCTGCTCTCGCCGGCCTGCGCGAGTTTCGACCAGTTCGGCGACTACGAAGAGCGCGGCGAGCGTTTCCGCGAACTGGTCGGGCGGATCAATGCCTGACCGCCGCCGGAAGAAGCCCGTGCTCCGACCCAGGCAGGACCGCCCGCCCGCGAGAGCGAGGGGCGAGAAGGAGAAAGTCCAGACTTCGGTCGAGTACAACCTGATGCTCACGGCGACCCTGATCCTCCTGGCCTTCGGTGCCGTGATGGTCTTCTCGGCCAGCTCGACCACCCGGATCCTTTCCGACGGCGGGCTGTCGGACAGCGCCTTCTACCTGAAGAAGACCCTGATCGTCGCGGTGATCGGCCTGCTGCTGATGCACTTCATCGCGAGGCGGAGGCTCTCGTTCATCCACGACCGGACGCCGCTCTTCCTGGGGCTGACGCTCTTCGGGCTGGCCGCCGTCCTCCTGGCCGGCACCGCGGTGAACGGGACCAAGGGCTGGTTCATCGCCGGGCCGATCCAGATCCAGCCGGCCGAGTTCCTCAAGCTCGCGCTGGTCCTCTACGGGGCGTACTTCTTCGCGCACAGGCCCGACCGGCTGCGCTCGGTCAAGGAGATGAGGCCCTACCTGCTCTTCACCGGGGCCGCCTGCGCCCTGGTGATGATGCAGCCGGACATGGGGACGATGATGGTCGCCCTGTTCGCGGTCGGCATCACGCTCTTCACGGCCGGCGCCAGGCCCCGGGACCTGGGGCTCCTGCTCGGCGGCATCGCCTCCGTCGGCCTGGTCATGGCGCTGGCCGCTCCGTACCGGCGCGACCGGCTGCTGACCTTCCTCCACCCCGACTCCGACGTCACCGGCTCCGGATTCCAGATCATCCAGGCGAAGATCGCGATCGGCTCCGGCGGGTTCAGCGGGGTCGGCATCGGCAACGGTGTCCAGAAGGCCTTCTACCTGCCCGAGGCGCACACCGACATGATCTCGGCCGTGATCGGAGAGGAGTTCGGCTTGATCGGCTTCGGCATGCTGATCCTCGTCTTCGGCCTGTTCGGCTACGCCGGCTTCCAGATCGCCCACAAGGCGAAAGACGACTACGGCAGAATCCTTGCGGCCGGCCTGACCGGCCTGATCCTGGTGCAGGCCTGTCTCAACCTCTACGCGGTGATGGGCATGGCTCCGCTCACCGGGATCCCGCTGCCGCTCGTCTCCTACGGAAACAACAGCCTGATCGTCACGCTGATGGCGGTCGGCCTGATCCTCAATGTGGCCCGGGGCGGACGGCTCGGCGAGGCCCGCCGAACGGTGCCACAAGGCCAGGTCAGAGTTGCGAAACTGCGCCTCGTTGAACCCCAGCGCGGCAGAACACCTACCCGAAGGACGGCCGGCAGTGCCCAGAGTCGTTATAGCGGCGGGCGGAACGGCGGGACACGTAGTTCCCGCCGTGGCCGTAGCCGACGAGCTTCGAGATAGAGGTGCGGCGGTCACGTTCCTCGGCGCCCGCGGACGGGTCGAGGCCGGGCTCGTGCCGCAGGCCGGATACGAGATCGACCTGCTGGACCTGTCCGGCATCGACCGGAAGAACCCCCTGAAGGCCGCCCGCGCGGCGGCACAGGCGGCCCTCGCGATGCCGAAGGCACGGCGCATCCTCAAGGCCCGCGGGGCGGACGTCGTCATGGGCGGCGGCGGTTTCGTGGCCGGCCCCGCCGGCCTCGCGGCCCGTACGATGAAGCTTCCGCTGGTGCTCACCGAGGCCGACCGGCACCTGGGCCTGGCCAACCGGCTGCTCTCCGGGCGGGCCGACCGGGTCTGCCTCGCTTTCGCGATCGATGGACTCGAGGGCCGGCAGTTCACGGTGACCGGCCGGCCGGTCAACCGGGCCGTGCTCGCGGGCGACCGCTTGAGGTCCCGGCAACGCTTCGGAATCGGCCCGGATGCGATGGCGCTCCTGGTGATGGGCGGCAGCCTGGGAGCCAGGACCATCAACCGGGCCTCGGTCGAAGCATTCGCCGAGCGGGAGGGGCGGCGATTCGACGTCGTCCACGTCTCCGGCAAGCGCGACTTCGCGGAACTAGAGGAACGGCTGGAAAAGGCGGAACACGCCGAGGGGTACACGCTGATCGAGTACGAGCCCGACCTCGGCGACACGCTCGCCGCCACCGACCTCGTGCTCGGCCGGTCGGGAGGATCGATCTTCGAACTGACGGCAACCGGCCGTCCCGGCGTCCTCATCCCCTATCCGCACGCGACCGGCGACCACCAGACCGCGAATGCCGAGTGGATGGCGGAAGCCGGCGCCGCGCGGGTGATCAGCGATTCCGACCTCTCGGCCGACCTGATCCACGATGTCGTGTCCGGCCTGCTCGCCGACCGGGCGACCCTGGACGAGATGAGCCGGGCGTCGTTGTCGCTCGCCCGGCCCGATGCCGCGAAGGACATAGCCGATGAGGTGCTCGGAGCCGCAGGGGCGGGATCATGAGGGCCGCCGACTGGACCGGGCGCCAGATCCACTTCATCGGCATCGGTGGAGCCGGAATGAGCGGCCTCGCTTTGGTCTGCGCCCGGCTCGGGGCCACGGTCACCGGCAGCGACCGGTCCGGATCGAGCTACTTCGACCGGGTGCTGGCGGCAGGCGTCGGCGCCCGGATCGGCCACGATCCGAAAGGGCTGCCGGAAGGGGCCGAAGTCGTGGTCTCGACCGCGATCGCCGGCGACAATCCCGAGCTGGCCCTTGCCCGGGAGCGCGGGCTCAGGATCCTTCACCGCTCCGGCCTGCTGGCGGAGCTGTGCTCGGCGAAGCGCACGATCGCGGTGGCCGGCACGCACGGCAAGACGACCACCACCGGGATGCTGATCTGGTCGATGAAGGCGCTCGGGCTCGATCCGGCGTTCTTCGTCGGCGGCGAGCTGCCGGCTGCCGGGCCGGACGGCGACGCGGCCAACAGCGGCTGGGGCGAAGGGGAGTGGGTCGTGGTGGAGGCCGACGAGAGCGACGGCAGCTTCCTCGTGCTCGACCCCGAGGTCGCGGTCGTGACGAACATCGAGATGGACCACCATTCACGCTGGAACGGGCTGGCGGAGTTGCGGTCGGCCTTCGCCGAGTTCGCCGGCAAGGCCGACGGCGTGGCCCTGCCGGCCGGCGAGACCGGGATGGCCGCAGAACTGTCCGGCAAACGAGTGACCGGATTCGACCTTTCGACTCCCGGACCGGAGAGGATCGAACTCGCGGTGCCCGGCGAACACAACGTGCTCGATGCCCGCGCCGCCATCGCGGCCCTCGACCTGGCCGGGGTCGATTCCGGAGCCGGCGCGAACGCGCTTTCCGGCTTTCCCGGCGTGAAGCGGCGTCTCGAGTTCAAGGGGACGAGCCGCGGAGCCCGGGTCTACGACGATTACGCCCACCACCCGACCGAGGTGAAGGCTTCGCTGGCCGCGCTGCGCGAACTCGAGCCCGACCGGCTGATCGCCGTGTTCCAGCCACATCTCTATTCGCGGACCAAGGCCTTCTCCGAAGCGTTCGGAGCCGCACTTGCCGGAGCCGACGAGATCTTCGTGCTCGACGTGTATCCCGCCCGGGAGGAACCCGTCGGTCACCTCAAAGGAGTGAGCGGCCTCGATGTCCTCCGGGCGACGGCCGACCGGGCCGGGGGCCGGACCGTCTGGTGGACGCCTGACCTCGATTCCGCCGAAGCCGCGGTGAAGGACCGGCTGGGGGAGGGCCGCATCCTGGTCACGCTCGGAGCCGGGGACATCACGAAGCTGTCAGACCGGCTGGTCGCGGCGGAGGTGCCGGGATGACCGGCCCGCCGGAAGGAGTCATCAGTGACTACCCGCTCTCACGCCTGACCACGGTGCGGACCGGTGGCAACGCCGACTGGTTCGCCCGTCCGGAGACCGCCGGGCAACTGGTTCTGCTCCTGGCCTGGGCCCGGGACGAGGACATCGCGATCGGCATGGTCGGTTCCGGATCGAACCTGCTGGTCGCCGACGACGGCTTCCGCGGCCTGGCGATCAAGCTCGACGGTGAGCTCGTCGCGACCGAGCGCGATGGCGTCGACCTGATCTGCGGCGGCGGCGCCCGGCTGCCGTCGGTGGCGGCCAAGACCCCCGGCTGGGGCCTCGGGGGGCTCGAGTTCGCGGTGAACATCCCGGGCACCGCCGGCGGCGCGGTCAGGATGAACGCCAACGCCTACGGAGGCCGGCTCGAGGAAGTGCTCGAATGGGTCGAGGTCTGCACCGCCGACGGTGTCGGGCGGCGCCGGCCATCCGACCTCGGATTCTCCTATCGCGAATCGAACCTGACTCCGGGCGAAGTCGTCTCCCGGGTGTCGTTCCACCTGAGGGAGGAGGACCCGGAGAAGGTCAAGGCCAGGCTGGGCGAGATGCGGGAGTGGCGGAAGGAGGCACAGCCTTCGGGGATCAAGACGTTCGGCTCGACCTTCAAGAACCCGGACGACCCCCGGGCCGAGGGGCGGAGCGCCGGCCAGCTACTCGACGCGGCCGGCTGCCGCGGCCTGGCCCTGGGTGGCGCACGGCTCGCCGAGAAACACGCGAACTTCGTCGAGAACATGGGCGAGGCGACCACCGCCGACGTGATCGCCGTGATGGCCGCAGCCAAGCGGCGGATCCGGGAGGAGTTCGGCGTCGAGCTCGAGCCCGAGGTCCAGATCCTCGGCCGGATCGACTGGCCGGAAGACTGGGAAGGCTGATGCCTGGGCGCAGATCACTGGTCCGGCACACCGCGGAGCTCGCCCGGAAGCGTGAACGGCGCCGGCGGCGGTTCACGATCATGGCGATCCTGCTCCTGCTGGCCGGCGTCGGGTTGTACGCCGGGTACCAGTACTGGTTGCGCGATTCGTCCTTCGTCGAGATCCGGGACCTGCAGGTCAACGGCGTGACCACGGACACCGAGGAGGGAAAGCAGATCCGGAGCGCCGTGGAAGTCGCGGCGGGGGAGATGACGACCCTCCACCTGAAGCCCGAGGTCCTGGAGGAGGAGCTGTCCCGCTTCCCGCGGGTCCGCTCGGCGACGATCGAAGCCGGCTTCCCGCACTCGGCGACCGTCACCGTCAACCAGCGGACCGACGGCTCGGTCTTCGACACCGGCGCGGACGAGCTCCTGATCGCCACCGACGGCACAGTCCTGGGGACTGCCGGCCAGGCGGCGGAAGGGCTGCCCGGGATCGGATCCGGTGATCCGCCGGCCGGGGACCGGCTGGAGGGGCCCGCACTGGTTCAAGCCCTGGTGCTGGGGGCCGTGCCGACGGCTCTGCGATCGTATGTGGCCGAGAGCGATTTCAACAAGGACGGGGTCGAGGTGACCCTCTCGAACGGGCTCGTGCTGCTCTTCGGTGACGCGTCCAAGGCCGACCAGAAGTGGCGCGCGGCGGCGTCCGTGATCAGTGACCCGGACCTCTACGACGCCAGTTATGTAGACCTCTCGGTTCCACGGCGACCGGCAGTCCGAGGCCAGGATCTGCCAGAAACCGTCCCCGAAGCCCTTCCGGCAGTCCCCGGTACGGTGCCGTACACCGGATGAGGGCGTTCAACCGGCAATCGGCATAGAGGCACGTTTTCCCGAGGGGACCGAGGTGGGGCACACCGGACCCGTCCCTAACCCTCAATCACAGCTTCACTCTTCAAAAACCCTCAAGTGATAATCGAGAGTCTGGCGTGCAGGATGGCCTGCGGCGCGTTGACAGGAGAGCTAGAATGCCCTACGTTGAGCGCAATTTCCGATGACCGGACGGGTTTGTCAACCCTGAACCGGGGATGCAGGCTCAGCCGTCGGAGACATCAACTCACTCATCAACCAAAGCTTCAACTCAACTCAACCGGATTCGGATCGGGAGATGGAAACCACTTACCTAGCTGTCATCAAAGTCGTCGGTTGCGGCGGCGGCGGCACCAACGCAGTCAGTCGCATGGTCGACGCCGGAGTACGCGGCGTCGAGTTCATCGCGGTCAACACCGACGCCCAGGCCCTGCAGGCCTGCGACGCCGATATCAAGATTTCAATCGGACAGGAGCTCACCCGCGGACTCGGAGCAGGAGGCCGGCCGGAGATCGGCGCTGGCGCCGCGGCCGAGACCCGTGACGAGATCAAGGAGGCGCTCAAGGGTGCCGACATGGTGTTCGTGACCGCCGGCGAGGGCGGAGGAACCGGCACCGGGTCCGCCCCGATCATCGCCGAGATCGCCAAGGAGGAGATCGGCGCGCTCACGGTGGGTGCCGTCACGAAGCCCTTCGAGTTCGAAGGCAAGAAGCGCATGCAGAACGCGATGGAAGGCATCGAGAAGCTACGCAACCACGTCGACACGCTGATCATCGTGCCGAACGAGAAGCTGCTCCAGGCGGTCGAACGCCGGACCAGCGTTCTCGATGCGTTCAAGATGGCGGATGACATCCTGCGCCAGGGCGTCCAGGGCATCACCGACCTGATCACGATCCCCGGCCTGATCAACCTCGACTTCGCCGACGTGCGCACGATCATGCGCGACGCCGGTTCCGCCCTCATGGGCGTCGGAGCCGGTCAGGGCGAGAACCGCGCGATCGACGCCGCCAAGGCCGCGATAACCTCGCCTCTCATCGAGGAATCGATCAAGGGTGCCACGGGCATGCTCCTCAACATCACCGGTCCGGAGGAACTGGGTCTCTTCGAAGTGAACGAAGCGGCGCAGCTCATCCAGGAGGAGGCCGACCCCAACGCCAACATCATCTTCGGCTCGGTCGTCGACCAGTCGATGGTGGACGAGGTTCGCGTGACGGTCATCGCCACCGGCTTTGAAGGATTCGAGCTCCTCGCGCGTTCACCCCAGAGGGTGCGCCGCCGTTATGAGAGCCGCAGGAGGGTTGCCGGAGACGAATCCGACCTGAGCAACCTGCGAGTGAGGGACAGCGACATCGAGGTCCCGCCGTTCCTCAGGGACTGAACCACCGGAACAGGACCTGGGAAAGGGCGTCCCGAGGGGCGCCCTTTCCGCGTAGCGAGTAGCTCCGCCGGCAAAAAGCCCGCGAGACCACGAAAGTCAGGGACAATCCCTGACTTTCGTGGTCTCGCGCCATCGGCCGCCGGACGCAGACACCATGCGTTCGCCAGAGGTTGCCTTCCCTTAAGCTGATTCGGTGACGACTGCCCAGACCGAACGCCGCACCCCGCTCTTCGACACCCACGTCGAAGCCGGCGCGAAGATGGTCCCCTTTTCCGGATGGATGATGCCCGTCTCGTACGACGGGATCAAGGAAGAGCACATCGCCGTGCGTACTCACGCCGGAATCTTCGACACCTCACACATGGGCGAGATCGAAGTGGAGGGGCCCGGTTCACTCGCTTATCTGCAGCGTTTGGTCACCAACGACGTCTCGAAGATCGCGGTCGGCGGCGCTCAGTACTCATGCCTCCTGAACGAAGAAGCCGGCGTCATCGACGACCTCTTCGTCTACCGCCTGGGGCACGACCGGTATCTGATCATCACCAACGCCGGCAACCACGAGGTTGATCTCGAACAGTTCGGCCGGCATGCCCATGACTTCGACGTCTACGTGCGTGACGCGAGCTCCAGCTACGCGATGCTGGCAGTCCAGGGGCCACACGCCCGTCAGATCGTCCAGAACCAGCTTCACATCGAGCTCCCCGCGCGCATGGGTGTGTTGACCCAGCAGGTCGGTCGCCGCCCGGCCCTGGTTTGCGGCACCGGCTACACCGGCGAGGACGGGGTGGAGCTGCTGGTCGATCCCGAGATCGCCCCGGCCATCTGGATGGAACTGGTCGATGCCGGCGTCGTCCCTTGCGGTCTGGGCGCCCGCGACACGCTGCGCCTCGAGGTCTGCTTCCACCTCCACGGCAACGACCTCTCGACCGACACAGACCCGATCTCTGCCGGCCTCGGCTGGGCCTGCAAGGAGGCCACGGGGTTCATCGGCTGCGACAAGGTCGCCGTGCTCCGGGCAAATGGCACCGACGAGAAACTGGCCCCTTTCGTCATCGAGGGCCCCGGCATCCCCCGCCAGGGCAACCCGGTGATGATCGGCGACGAAGTGGTCGGCGAAGTGTCGAGCGGGACCTTCTCACCTTCACTGGACATGGGCATCGGCATGGCCTACGTCCGGTCCGATCTGGCCGAACCCGGCACCGAACTCGAAATCGACGTGCGTGGGAAGCGTCGCCCCGCCCGCGTAAGCTCCAAGCCCCTGTATCCCAAGGAGAAATAGATCTTGTCCGAAGCGAGCTATCCCGAAGACCTGCGTTACCACGCCGAACACGACTGGGCCCGGATCGAAGGAGGTGAAGCCACCCTCGGAATCACCTGGTACGCCCAGGACTCCCTTGGTGAAGTCGTCTTCTACGACGGTCCCGAGGTCGGTGCCGAGATCACCAAGGACCAGCCCTACGCTGAGGTCGAGTCGGTCAAGGCCGTCTCCGACGTGATCGCACCGCTCTCCGGAGAGGTGATCGAGGTCAACGAAACCCTCGCCGACGCGCCCGAAGCGATCAACGCCGATTCGTACCAGACGGGCTGGCTCGTGAGGATCCGCCTGGCCGATCCTTCCGAAGCCGACCAGCTGCTGGACTCCGCCGCCTACAGCGCTTCGCTGGAGTAGGCACTTGGCCGGGTACACACCAGCTACTTCGGGCGACCAGGCGGCGATGCTGGCCGCGATCGGCGTCGACTCGATCGACGAACTCTTCGCCCAGGTCCCCGACGGGGTGAAGCTCGGCCGCCCGCTCGACCTCGAAGACGGCCTCAGCGAGTCCGAGGTGTACAAGCGGCTGGCCGGCCTCGCCGAATGGAACAACGACGCGGAGGAGATCCCTTCGTTCCTCGGCGCCGGCATGTACGACCATTACGTGCCCGCGATCGTCGATGCGATCACCAGCCGGTCCGAGTTTCTGACCCCGTATACGCCGTACCAGCCGGAGGTCTCGCAGGGCGGCCTCCAGGTGATGTTCGAGTTCCAGACCGCGATGTCGGAGCTGACCGGCCTGCCGGTGTCCAACGCCGGTCTCTATGAAGGTCCGTCCGCCGCCGCTTCGGCCGCCTACCTCGCGATGAGCGTCACCGGCCGCACCGGCCTGGTCGCCTCGCGCGGCGTCCACCCGCACAGCCGCGAGACCCTCAAGACCCACGCCGTCGGCTTCGGCGCCGAGCTGACCGAAGTGCCGCTGGCCGACGGCCTGACCGAGGCAGCCGCGCTCGAAGTGGCGATCGACGACACCACCGCGGCCGTCTTCCTGCAGAACCCCAACTTCCTCGGCTCGGTCGAAGACATCGAGCGCCTCGGCGAGTACGTGACCTCCAGGGGCGCGCTGCTGATCGTCGCGGCCGACCCGATGACCCTCGGCATCCTCAAGCCACCGGGCGAGTGCGGCGCCGACGTCGCCTATGGCGAAGGCCAGCCGCTCGGCAACCGCCTCGACTTCGGCGGGCCGTCCTTCGGCTTCTTCTGCGCCAAGCAGGAGCACATCCGCCGCATGCCCGGCCGCATCGCCGGTGAGACCACCGATGTCGACGGCCGCCGCGGTTTCGTACTCACCCTCCAGACCCGCGAGCAGCACATCCGGCGCGAGAAGGCGACCAGCAACATCTGCACCGCGCAGGCCCTGAACGCGCTCGCCGCCGTGGTCCACCTTTCCTGGCTCGGCAAGCAGGGCTTCGTCGAACTCGGCGAGCTCCTGGCCCGCCGCACCGCCTATGCCCGGAAGACGATCGCCGGACTCGACGGTTTCGAGCAACTCCACGACGCACCCGTGGTGCGCGAGTTTGCCGTCCGGTCCGACCGTCCGGTCGAAGAGGTCATCCACATGACCCCGGACCCGGCCCGGCCCGGTCCGCACATCCCGGTCTACCCACTCGGGCGCGACTACCCCGAGTACGAGGATTCGTTCCTGGTGGCGATCACCGAGAACCGGTCGAAGGAAGACATCGACGAATTGGCGCACGTGCTGCAGCACGGCCAGGCCGGCTGGGGCGAGTTCATCCACGAACACGACGAGGACGGACAGCCCGCCGGCGAGAACGGCCTTGCCGGGGCGACCCGGGGAGGCCGGTCATGAGTGACGCCTCCACCCTGACCGAGACCCCGCAGCAGGCGGACCGCGCCGTCACGATTTACGAGAAGTCGGTTCCCGGCCGCCGCGCCGCGCAGCTGCCGCCGCTCGGCGAGGGCATCGAAGAGACGCCGGTCGAAGACCTGATCCCGCCGAACCTGCTGCGCGAGACCCCGGCCGGGCTGCCCGAGGTCTCCGAGCCCGAGATCATCCGGCACTACAACCGGATCTCCCGCCGGAACTTCGACCTCGACACGGGCTTCTACCCGCTCGGCTCCTGCACCATGAAGTACAACCCGCGCCTCAACGAGCGGGTCGCCGCGCTGCCGGGCCACGCAAGGCTCCACCCGGCGACCGACCCGGCCGACGCACAGGGTGCGCTCGAGCTGATGTACCTGCTCCAGGAATCGCTCAGTGAGATCTGCGGCCTGCCGACCGTGAGCCTCCAGCCCTCGGCCGGCTCCCAGGGCGAGCTCGCCGGCCTGCTGCTGACCCGCGCCTACCACGAGGACAAGGGCCGGAATCCGGGCAAGGTCCTGACCCCGGACACCGCTCACGGCACCAACCCCGCCTCGGTCTCGATGGCCGGATACGAAGTTGTCAAGGTCGCGACGAATGAGACCGGCGGCGTCGACATGGACGACCTGCGCTCGAAGATCGACGACGATGTGGCCTGCCTGATGCTGACCAATCCGAACACGCTCGGGGTCTTCGACGAGAACATCGCCGAGATCGCATCGCGGGTCCACGAGGCCGGTGGGCTGCTCTATTACGACGGCGCCAATCTGAACGCGATCATGGGCCAGGCCAGGCCGGGCGACATGGGCTTCGACATCGTCCACGTGAACCTCCACAAGTCCTTCTCGCAGCCGCACGGCGGCGGCGGACCGGGTGCCGGGCCGATCGCCGTGTCCGACCGGGTGGAGCCGTTCATCCCCAGGCCGCAGGTGGTCAAGACCCAGCGCGAGGGCTGGGACGAGTTCTACGACCTCGACTACGACCGGCCGAAGTCGGTCGGCCGGATGCGGGGGTTCCAGGGCAACTTCGGCGTCTTCGTGCGCTCCTACGCGTACATCCTGAGCCTCGGCGGCGACGGCCTCTCCGAGGCTTCGCGCCTCGCGGTCCTGAACGCCAACTACCTGAAGCACCGGCTCTCCGAGGGCCGCGCCGGCAAGTACCTGCCGGTCGCCTTCGACCGCCACTGCATGCACGAGTTCGTCCTCTCCGGCGCGGAGATGAAGAAGGATCTCGGCATCAAGACGCTCGACCTCGCCAAGCGGCTGCTCGACTTCGGCTTCCACCCGCCGACCGTCTACTTCCCGCTGCTGGTGGACGAGGCCCTGATGGTCGAACCGGTCGAGACCGAGGCGAAGGAGCACCTCGACGCCTTCGCCGGCGCGATCGAGAAGATCCTCGAGGAGGCAGAGTCGGATCCCGGCATCGCCCGGAACGCGCCTTACACGACGCCGGTGCGCCGACTCGACGAAGTCGGGGCGACGAGACGGCCCGTCATTCGACAGCCGAAGGAATAAGGCATCGAAATCGCTTCGCTCACAAGAGATAGATGACGGTTTCGCTGTGCGACTTCGATGTCGGTGGCCTTAGCCGCCTTCTTTATAGGCTGCCTGTGAAAACTTTCAAGCAAACGAAGCGGAGTAAGCAATGCCGGTTGAAACAGCCACGCAGTATTCACTGACCCAGGAGCAGACGGACTTCCTCGAGGTGATCCGTCAGATGGTCGTCGAGAAGGTCACCCCGCGCGCCGCGGAGATCGACGCGACCGGTGAGTTCCCACAGGACGTTCGTGAGCTGTTCGCGAGCCACGACATCTTCGGCCTCCCGTTCGAAGAGGAGCACGGCGGCACCGGGACCGGCGCGATCATGCTGGTCGCCGCGATCGAGGAGATCGCCAAGGGCTGCGCCTCGTCCTCGCTGATGCTGGCCGTCCAGGACCTCGCGTCGCTCCCGATCAAGCTGTTCGGATCGGACGACCTCAAGGACCGGATGCTGCCCAAGCTCGCGAGCGGCGAGTGGCTCGGCGCCTTCGCCCTGTCCGAGCCCGAAGCCGGCTCCGACCCGGGCGCGATGCGCACCCGTGCCAGGAAGGTCGACGGCGGCTGGATCCTGAACGGCGCCAAGAACTGGATCTCGAACTCCGGCGTCGCCGACGTCTACACGACGTTCGCCGTCACCGATCCCGACGTGAAGTACTCACGCGGCATCACTTGTTTCGCGGTCACCGCCGACACCGAGGGCTTCAGCATCGACGCCCTCGAGCACAAGATGGGCATGAAGGGCTCGCCGACCGGCCAGCCGCTCTACGAAGACGTTTTCGTGCCCGACGAGAACGTGGTCGGTGAGGTCAACAAGGGCTTCGTGGTCGCCATGCAGACGCTCGACCGCTCCAGGCTCGGCGTCGGTGCGCAGGCCCTCGGCATCGCCCAGGGCGCGACCGACTACGCCGCCGACTACGCCAAGGAACGCATTGCCTTCGGCAAGCCGATCAACCAGCTCCAGGGCATCCAGTTCAAGCTGGCGGACATGGAGACGAAGACCGCCGCCGCCCGCGAGCTGCTCTACCGCGCCGCCGCGATGGCCCAGACCAGCCACCCGCAGCTCGGCAAGTACTCGGCCATGGCCAAGCTCTTCTGCTCCGACACGGCGATGGAAGTCACGGTCGACGCGGTCCAGGTGCTCGGCGGCTACGGCTACGTCAAGGAGTACCCGGTCGAGCGCATGATGCGTGACGCCAAGCTGACCCAGATCTACGAAGGAACCAACGAGATCCAGCGCGTCGTGATTGCACGCTCCCTCGCCTGAGGCGAGCGACCGCCAGAAGGAGCCGGGTTCGCCCCCGCGGTAGACCGCTCCCCGAACCCGACCAATATTGTCCCGGCCATGCGCATCTTCTCCGGGATACAGCCCACTGGCCGGAAGCACCTCGGCAACTACATCGGGGCGATCCGCCAGTACGTCGAGGGCCAGGACCGGGGTGACCCGGCGATCTTCTGCGTCGTCGACCTGCATGCGCTCACCGTTTCCTACGACCCGAAGGAACTGCGTGCCCGGCTGTACGACACGATCTCGATCATGATCGCGGCCGGCCTCGAGCCCGATCGCTGCGTGCTCTTCCGCCAGTCCGACGTCCACGAGCACACCGAGCTCACCTGGCTCCTCGGCAGCGTCACCGCGCATGGCGACCTCAACCGGATGACCCAGTTCAAGGACAAGTCAGCCAGCCAGAAGGAACTGGTCTCGGCCGGACTCTTCTTCTACCCCGTCCTGATGGCCGCCGACGTCCTCGCCTACCGGGCGCAGGAGGTGCCGGTCGGGGAGGACCAGATCCAGCACGTCGAACTGATGCGCGAGATCGCCAAGCGGTTCAACGAGCGCTTCGGCAAGACCCTGGTCGTGCCTGAATACAAGGTACCGAGGGTCGGGGCCCGGGTCATGGACCTCCAGCAGCCGACCAACAAGATGTCGACCACCGCCGGCGCCGATTCCGGGCGGGTCTACGTGCTGGACGAAGAGCAGGCGATCCGCAAGAAGTTCCGCAGCGCCGTCACCGATTCCGGCCGGGAGGTCCGGCGGGGAGAGGGCAAGGAGGGAATCACCAACCTGATCGGCATCCACTCCGTGGCCACCGGCAAGACCGAAGGCGAGATCGAGACCGAATTCGCCGAAGCCGGATACGGGGACTTCAAGAAGGCGGTTGCCGAGTCGGTGGTCGAATACCTCGCTCCGGTGCGGGACGCGTACCCGGAGATCCGGGAGGACGAAGGCCGGCTCGAAGAGATCCTCGCGGCCGGGGCCGGCCAGGCCCGGGAACTGGCTTCGAGAACGCTGGGCGACGTGCGTGAGGCCATGGGCGTCGGCGCACCCCGCAAATAGCGCCTTTCGGCCCGAACCCGGTTCAGGCCGGCAAAACCGCAAATAGCGGCAAATCCCGCGGGTATCGACCGGTCGCCCCATTACCCTGTTCCCGTGGCTTCCAGACTGGATTTGGACCTCGACCTGGACCTTGATGTCTTCGTCGGTCCCTTCGACCTGCTGCTCAGCATCGTTCTGCGTGAGGAAGTCAGCCTGCTCGAGGTCGAGCTCGGCGAGATCGTCGCCGGCTACGTGACCAAGCTCGAGGAGGAAGGCGAGATGGAGCTCGAGGTGGCGACCGAGTTCCTGGTCCTCGTCGCCTCCCTGCTCGAACTGAAGTCCAGGCTGATGTTGCCCGGTGCAGAAGAGGAACTCTCGGAGATGGAACCCGCCGAGGCGGTCGAGGAACTGGTCGCGCGCATGCTCGAGTACCGGCGCTACCGCGATGCCGGCCGGGTGCTCGCCGACCACTTCGAGAGCCAGCGGGGCTACCAGTACCGCTCGGTTCCGCTCCCGCCCGAACTGCGGAGGGTCGCGGTCGAGACGGCCGGGAAGGTCTACGACCCCGACCAGCTCGCCGCGGCGATGGGCGACCTGCTCGAACCGCCGCCCCGCCCCGACCTGTCTCACATCAAGAGCACGGTCTCCCTCCAGCGGAGGCTTTCGGTCCTGCGGTCCGTTCTGATGAACCGGTCCGGCTTCGATTTCGACGAGCAGTTCGGCGAAGAGGACCGCCTCACCCAGGCGGTCACCATCCTCGCCCTCCTCGACCTCTACAACAAGGGCGAAGCCGATTGGGAACAGTCCGAGATCTGCGGGCCGATCACCGTGAGCCGCAGTGTCGCCGGCTCCGGCCAGCTGAGGGAGACGGCGTGAGCGAGCAACAGATGAGCACCGAGAAGACCGCCGGGCTCGCCCGGACGATAGAGGCCCTGCTCTTCCTCTCGAACCACCCGGTCGCCGAGATCGAGCTGGCTGACGCCTGCCAGGCCGAGCTCGAGGAGATCCAGGCCGCAGTCCGGATCCTCGAAGCGGAATTCGAGCGCGGCCGGCGCGGGCTGGTCCTGCGGCACGTGGGCGAAGGCCTGATCCTCGCCACCGATCCGGCCACGGAGACCGCGGCCCGCCGCCTGCTGGCGAAGCCCCGCACACCGCCGCTGACCCAGGCCCAGGCCGAGACCCTCTCGATCGTCGCCTACCTCCAGCCCGTCGCGCGGCCGGAGATCGCCCGCATCCGCGGCGTGTCCTCGGAGTCGGCCGTGACCAGTCTCAGCGAACGCGGACTGATCGAGGAGTCCGGGCGATCCCGTTTCGGTGCGACGATCTACCGCACATCGGCCCTCTTCGAGAAGGTCTTCGGCCTGGACGGCGTCGAAGCGCTGCCGGATCCGACCAGGTTCGATCCGACCCCCGAGGACGAGCGCGAGATCCGCGAACGCCTGCTCGCTGCGGGTGAACAGCGCGCCGACCGGTAGAACGCCCGGCTCCAGCCCGGTGGCAGTGAAATTGCCCGCGACGGGGGCAATTTCACTGCCAATGTTCGATCTCGGGGCCGGCTCGCGTAGGTTTGTCCGATGCGCCTCGCCAAGTACCTCGCCCATTCCGGAGTCGCTTCGCGCCGCAAGGCCGAAGTGATCATCGGTGCCGGGCGCGTCCGGGTGGACGGGCAACTCGTGACCGATCCCGCTCACGGCGTCGAGACCGGCCAGGACATCCGGGTGGACGGGCACGCCGTGGTGCCGGAAGGCCGTGAGGTCTGGGTGGTCAACAAGCCGGTGGACGTCATCTCCACCGCCGACGAGCCCGGCAAACGGGTCGCCGTGGTCAACCTGGTCGACAGCTCCGCCCGGCTGTATCCGGTCGGCCGGCTCGATGCCGACTCCTCCGGGATCATCCTGCTGAGCAACGACGGCGAACTGGCCAACCGGCTGACTCATCCGCGGTACGGGGTCAGGAAGACCTACCGCGTCCAGACACGGCACCCGGTGTCGGACGCCGCGCTGCGCGACCTCCAAAACGGCGTCCGGCTCGACGACGGCCCGACCGCACCGGCGGAGATCAGGCGGAACGGGGACCGCTCCTTCGACATCACGATCCGGGAGGGGCGCAACCGCCAGATCCGCCGCATGGCCGAGGCCATCGGCAACGAAGTGACCGAACTCCAGCGGATTTCGATCGGTCACCTGAAGCTGGGCCGGCTGGGGCCGGGCAGGTCGCGGCTACTGGACGAACAAGAGGTGGCCCGGCTCTGGAAAGATGCTGGTCATGAGTGAGCCGACCAAAGTCGTGGCAGTGCGAGGGGCCGTCCGGGCGGGCGAGAACTCCGCCGAGGCGATCCTCGGCGCCACCGAGGAGCTGATGACCGGGGTGATCGACGCAAACGGCCTCGATCCCGAGTCGATGATCAGCGCCATCTTCACCACGACGGCCGACCTCGACGCCGAGTTCCCGGCAGTCGCGGCCCGGCGGATGGGGCTGAACGAAGTCCCGCTGATGTGCGCCCGGGAAATCCCGGTCCCCGGCTCGATGACCCGGGTGATCCGCGTGATGCTCCACGCCAACTTGCCGGTTGGGGACTCGCCCAGACACGTCTACCTCGGTGAAACCCGCAACCTTCGCGCCGACCGGGGCGCCGCCCAGTAGAAGAGGACATGAGCGTCGAGTACAACGAATACCTTTCGTCGATCCCCGGCTACAAACCCGGCGTACCCAAGGGCCATTCGGCCGAAGACGTCGCCGGTTCGACCTTGGCGCAGCTCGCTTCGAACGAGTCGCCGTACCCGCCGCTACCGGAAGTGGTCCAGGCGATCGCGGCCGCTTCGGAGTCGATGAACCGTTACCCCGACCCCGACTCGACGCTCCTCCGCCGGCGGCTCGCGGAACTCCACGGAGTCGATTTCGACCGCATCGCGATCGGCAACGGATCCTGTGAGATCCTGCTGAGCGCGGCCGAGACTCTACTCCAGCCCGGCAAGAGCATCGTCTACGCGTGGCCGGCCTTCTCGATATACCCGACGCTCGCCGCGATGAGGGAGGCCGAAGACATCCAGGTGCCGCTGGCCGATGGTGAGGTCCACGACCTCGAGGCGATGCTCGGCGCCATCAAGGACAACACCCGCCTGGTCCTGCTCTGCAACCCGAACAACCCGACCGGCACCTATATCCCGTTTCCGGAGATCGCGGCCTTCGTCGCCCGCGTACCGAAGCACGCGATCGTGCTGATCGACGAGGCCTACATCGAGTTCCAGCTCCACGACCAGAGCGACTCGTCGCTTTCGCTTCTCTCCGAGTACGAGAACGTCGTCATCCTGCGCTCGTTCAGCAAGTCACACTCGCTGGCCGGCCTGCGGGTCGGTTACGCGATCGGGCCTCCGGCCTTCGGTGCCGCGGCCGGCGCCGTGCGCCAGCCCTTCAGCATCAACGCCCTGGCGCAGGCCGCCGCGGTCGAAGCCCTGAAGCACGGCGAAACGATCCAGGCGCAGATCCGCACCGCGATCGCCGAACGGAACCGGGTCGAGGAGGGCTTCGCGGCGATCGGGCTGGAGACAGCCGAAACCCAGGCCAACTTCTCATGGGTGTCGCTGGGCGAGAACGGGGTGGAGATCGAAGACCACGTGATCGCCGACCTGGCCGAAGCCGGGCTCGTGGTCCGCGCGGGCCGGCTCCTCGGCGGACCCGGCCGGCTCCGGATCTCGTACGGGACCCCCGAGGAGAACGACCGCCTGCTCGCCGCACTCGGGGATTCGATCCACCGTCATTCCTGACACGCGACCATCGCCTCTGATACAAAACCCTGAGTGAAGTCACACGGAGACACCAGCAGCCGCACACCGCGGTCTTCGACCAGCGCCCGGAGCGCTTCGTCTCCGGCGGCTGCGCTGCGTTGTTTCTATTCCTACTGGCGATTTACCTAGGCGTCCGGGCGCGCGGTCCGAGTACCCGCGCTTCATAGAGATCAGCCGCCGGGCGCCGTCTCCCTCAAGGGGTCCCCGAGGACCTGCCGCACTGTGCCGTGCACAGGGCGGAAAGTAGAGTTTCAGGCAGTCGAGAAAGGTTTGAGAACAAGATGATGATCGTGATGAAAGAAGGGGCGACGGATGACGACATCGCCCACGTGGTTGAACGAGTCGAGGAGATCGGCTGTTCCGCGCATATTTCGAGAGGGGAGATCCTCACTCTCATCGGTGCGATCGGCGCCCCGGACAAGGTCGCCGAACTCGGCCTCGAGGGAGCTCCGGGCGTCGATCACCTGACGCCGATCTCGAAGCCGTACAAGCTGGCTTCCCGCCAGGTCAAGGAGGACAAGGACTCGATCCTCGAGATCGGCGGGCGAAAGGTCGGCGGCACGAACTTCGCCCTGGTGGCCGGCCCGTGCACCGTCGAGAACCGAGACCAGATGCTGGCTTCGGCCGGCGCGGTGGCGGAAGCGGGAGCGACCATGCTGCGTGGCGGTGCCTACAAGCCGAGGACCTCTCCGTACAGCTTCCAGGGGCTCGGGCGCGAAGGTCTTCGCCTTCTCGCCGAGTCGAAGGAGCGAACAGGCCTGCCGATCGTCACCGAACTGCTCGACCTGCGTGACCTCGACGACGTGCTCGAAGTGGCCGACGTGATCCAGGTCGGCGCCCGCAACATGCAGAACTACTCGCTGCTCGCCGAGATCGGCAAGTCGGGACGCCCGGTCCTGCTGAAACGGGGCCTCTCGGCGACCGTCGAAGAGCTGCTGATGGCTTCCGAGTACGTCCTCAAGGAAGGCAACGAGGCCGTGATGCTCTGCGAGCGCGGCATCCGGACCTACGAAACCGCCTACCGGTTCACCCTGGACCTCCTCGCCGTGCCGGCACTGAAGGAACTCACTCACCTGCCCGTGATCGTCGACCCGAGCCACGCTCCGGGGCGCCGCGACTGGGTCGAGCCGATGTCCCTCGCCGCGGTCGCGGCCGGTGCCGACGGCATCATCATCGAAGTCCACAACGAGCCGGAGAAGGCGATTTGTGACGCCGCCCAGCAGGTACCCACCTCGGAATTCCAGGCCCTGACGTCGAAGATCGAAGCGGTCGCCGACGTGGTGGGCAAGACCGTCTCCCGGGCTTGACCCGGCGCCTCGCCATCCTCGGCGTCGGCCTGATCGGCGGATCGATCGGGCTGGCGGCGCGTGAACGGGGACTGGCCGAAGTCACCGGGTTCGTTCGGAACCCGGACAAAGCGGCCGAGTGCCTCGAGGTCGGGGCGGTCAACCGGATCGCCGGGACGATCGAGGAGGCCGTTGCCGACGCCGACATCGTCGTCTGCTGCGCTTCCGTCAGTTCCCTGGCCGGGATGGCCCAGGCCGCACTCGATGCCGCGGGCGAGAACTGCGTGGTCACCGACGTCGGCTCGACCAAGCAGGAGCTGGTCGAAGCGGCGGGCGGTGACCAGCGATTCATCGGCGGACATCCTCTCGCCGGGGCCGAGACCGCCGGAGTCGGAAACGCGAGAGCGGACCTCTACCAAGGCGCCCGCTGGTATCTGACCCCGACCGAGACTTCTTCCGGCGTGCTCTACGACCGGCTCCAGCGGCTGGTCACCGACCTCGGCGCCCGCCCGATGGCGATCGAGGCCGCCGAGCACGACCAGGCGATGGCCGTGGTCAGCCATCTGCCGCACGTCTTCGCCAACCAGCTCGCGACGCAGGGCCGGCCGGGTACCGAACGCCTGGGTGGCCTCGCCCCGAGCCTGCGTGACGCGACCCGCGTGGCTGGCTCGAATCCGGCGATCTGGGGTGAGATCTTCAGCTCCAACCACGAGGCCGTCGTCGCGGCGATCCGGCGATCGATCGCCGGGCTCGAGGAGGCTGCCGAAGTCATCGGATCAGCCGACCCCGAGCGCATCGCCGCCTGGCAGACCGCTGCCGCGGGTGAGCGTGCCGCCCTGTCGAGTACCGAGACGTCGGGAGCTGCCACCCATCAGCTCCGGGTGCTCGTCCCGAACCAGCCCGGCATCCTGGCCGAGCTGGCGCTCGCCCTCGGCCGGGCCGGCGTGAACATCACCGACATGTCACTAGATCCGACTCCCGACATGACCTCCGGCGCGATCTCTCTCTGGGTGGCGGGCCAAGCCGAAGCCGACAAGGCGGTCGAATGCATCTCCGGGCTCGGCCACTCGGTCTCGCTGGACCAGGCATGACCCGCGGACCCGGCACCGGGCCGCCGCCGGCCGAGGCGTTCGCGCCGAAGGGACCGCTGAACGGCCGTATCCGGCCGCCGGCCGACAAGTCGGTCTCCCACCGGGCCGCGATCATCGGCGCGATCAGCGACGGCCCGACCCGGGTCAGCAACTTCCTCGACTCCGACGACACCCGCTCGACCCTGAGTGCGGTGGCCAACCTCGGTGCGATGGTCAATCCGGAGCCGGACGAAAGCATGCCTGCCGAATTCACGATCGAAGGGGTGGGCCCCGGCGGCCCGTGCAGTCTCGGCCGGATCGACGTAGGCAACGCGGGAACGCTGATGCGGCTGCTGCCGGGATGGATCGCCGGCTACGAAGGCGGGCTCTGGCGCATGAACGGTGACGAGTCGATCCGGAAGCGCCCGGTCGACCGGATCGCCGATCCGCTCCGGTTGATGGGGGCGGAGATCGAACTGACCGATGGACGCTTCCCGCCGATCCGGATCGACGGGCGGAAGCTTCACGGGATCGAATACGAACTGCCGGTCGCGAGTGCGCAGGTGAAGTCCTGCATCCTCCTCGCCGGATTACGGGCAGAAGGACCGACCACGGTGATCGAACCGCTGCCGACCCGCGACCATACCGAAGTGATGCTGGAAGCCGCCGGGGCGGACCTCGAGCGAAAGCCCGGCTCGGTGACGATCACCCCCGGGCCGGAGCTGAAGCTCGACGAGGTCGAGATCCCGGCCGACCTCTCTTCGGCCGCTTTTTTCATCGTCGCGGCATCGATCGTCCCCGGTTCCAGGGTCGAACTGGAACGCACCGGGGTCAACCCGACCCGGACCGGCATCCTGACCGTGCTGGAGCGCATGGGCGCCCGGATCGACGTGACCTCGCTTCCGTCGGGCGGCGAGGCGATCGCCGACGTCACCGTCTCGTCGGCGGCCCTGACGGGAACACGGATCGACGGGGCCGAGATCCCGCTCGCGATCGACGAACTGCCCCTGCTCGCGCTGGCCGCCTGCTTTGCCGTGGGGGAAACCGTGATCGCCGACGCCGAGGAACTGAAGCGCAAGGAATCGGACCGGATCGCCGTCGTGGTCGACTCCCTCAAGGGATTGGGAGCAGAGATCGAGGCCACCGAAGACGGCATGAGGATCCAGGGCACGGGCGGTCTCCGAGGCGGCACGGTCGATTCTCACGGAGACCACCGCATCGCGATGCTCGGCGCTGTCGCGGGTGTAGCCAGCCGTGAAGGCGTCGCCGTGATCGACATGGACGCCGCCTCGGTCAGCTACCCCGGATTCAGCAGCGACCTGGCCCGGCTATTTGCCGGAAGCTAGGGCCAAACTCCAGCCGTGGCAATGAAATTGCCTCCCCAGGAGGCAATTTCATTGCCACGGTGACTCTCACTGCTTGCTCGGGCCCTTGGCCAGCTGCTCACCGACCCAGTCGTCCACGATCTGCCACTTCTCGTAGAGCCACTCGGTCCGGGCCGCATCATCCTGCGGAATGGTAGTGCCGTCGTAGCGCCAGAACCGGAGCTTGATCTCGCGGCCGACCAGCGCGCCCACCCACACGTCCTTGACCGTGCGGATGCCTTCGAAGCCGACGTGCCCGCAGAACACGACGTCGGTTCCCGCGCTGGCCTCATCCAGGACCGCCAGCGGGCCGCCGAGGCGGGGTGGGAGCAGGTTGTTGAGGCGGGCGGCGAGGGGGGCGATCTCGGGCTGGCGGTCGGCGATGATGTCCTGGGCGCGTTTTATCTTCTCCGGGGTGGGGCGGGTGCCTTCGGGGTAGATCGCCATGATCTCGCCCCCGGACATGTCGTGGGTCAGGGCCCTGACAGCCGCAATCTCGGTGTCGGGATCGAGTGACCCCCGTTTGACGAACACGGTCGGGATCCAGCGGCCGCCGATGTCGATCGGGGTCAGGGCGCTGATCTCCTGCTTGATGACGTACCGGACGCCGATCCCCCGAGGGTGGCCGATGAAGACATCGCCGATCAGGTTGTCGATGATGCTGACGTGCCGGGGCATGAAGATGTAGGGCCCCGGTGCGGTGTTCTCCTCGCCTTCGACGGTGAACTTCAGGCCGAACAGGATGCGGATCGCGATCAGGTGGTTGCGCGCCCATGCGATCCGGAGCGCGAAGACCAGGCGCCGACGCCTGATGTTGCCCCGGCCCCACGGTCCGCCGCTGGTGAAATAGATGTAGATCAGCTTGAGGTAGGCCTTGATCTCGCCGAACAGGAACCACCAGATCACGACCACCATGCGGATCGTCACGAAAGGCCGCCGGGACCCGATCCAGAGCGCCACGTCGATCAGCAGGGCGATCAGCAGCAGCAACGGGGAGAGGACCGTGAGCAGGACGAAGCCGCCGATTTCGGCGGTCCCACCGATCAGCCGCCGCTTGATCCGGGCCCCGAGCGGACCCTGATCGGGGAATAGCGGCCCTGGGCCGGGGGTCTGGACACGCATCGGCTGATCGTATTCGCCCGCGCGGGGCGCGGGTTCCCCCCGCGGCCGGGCCGTAGGATGGGGAGCCGATGAACGGACTTTTCACATGGTGATCGCGATCGACGGACCGGCCGGAGCCGGCAAATCGTCCGTGGCCCGGGGCGTCGCGGAAGCCCTGGGCTTCACCTACCTCGATTCCGGGGCCATGTACCGCTGCGTGGCCCACACCTGCCTCGAGTGGGGTGCCGATCCCGAGCAGTCGGGCGAAGCCACCTCGACCGCGATGTCGATCGAGATCTCGTTCGAGGGCGAAGAGGTACTTGTCGATGGCGTGGACGTGACCGACGGGATCCGCAGCCCGGAAGTGACCGAGGCCGCCTCGAAGGTGGCGGTCCATCCGGGGGTCCGCGAGGCGATGGTCACTGAGCAGCGCCGCCTGATCGAATCCGGCGACTACGTCACCGAAGGACGGGACATCGGCACAGTCGTCAGCCCTGACTCACCTCTCAAGATATTCCTCACCGCGTCTCCCGAGGTCCGCGCCAGACGGCGGGCCGAGCAGACGGGCGGCGACGCGCGCGACATCCTGGTCGCGCAGATGGAGCGGGACAAGCGGGATTCCGATCGTGAGCACGGCGCCCTGATGACCGCCGACGACGCGGTCGAGATCGACACTTCCGGTCTGACGCTGGACGAGGTCGTGGCGAAGGTGGCCGGCCTCGCCCGCGATCGCGGCCTCGCCTGATGGCCTCCGTGCCGACGGTCGCGATCGTCGGGTTCCCCAACGTCGGCAAGAGCACCCTGGTCAACCGGCTGGCCGGCGGGCGGGAGGCCGTGGTCCACTCCGAGGCCGGGGTGACCCGCGACCGCAAGCGCGTCCGGTGCGAATGGAACGGGGTCGAGTTCGACCTGCTCGACACCGGCGGCATCGACCTCGAGGACGAATCCGAGATCGCGGCCGACATCCGGCGCCAGGCGGGCCTCGGCATGGAGGAGGCCGACGCGATCCTGCTGGTGGTGGACGGCCAGGCGGGGCCGCGCTCCGGTGATACGGACATGGCCCGCCGGCTGCGTTCGTCACCGGTCCCGGTGCTGGTGGCGGTGAACAAGTCCGACCGCCCCGACGACGAATACCTCGCTTCAGAATTTCATGCGCTCGGTCTCGGTGAGCCGATTGCGGTCTCCGCCACCCACGGCATCGGCACCGGCGACCTGCTCGACAAGGTCGTGGACGCGCTCGGCGACCAACCGCCTCGGATGGAGGAATCGAACAGCGTGCGAATTGCCGTGATCGGCCGTCCGAACGTCGGCAAGTCCTCGCTCGTCAACCGGATCCTCGGCGACGACCGGGTGATCGTGTCCGGCGTCGCCGGGACGACCCGCGACGCGATCGACACCGACATCGAGGTCAACGGGCGCGAGATCACCCTGGTCAACACCGCCGGTCTGCGGCGGAAGTCGAAGGTCGCCGGCAGCGTCGATCACTACGCCCAGCTCCGCTCGGAGCGGGCGATCGAGCGGGCCGACGTCGCGATGATCGTCTGCGACGCCTCCGAGGGTGTGCGTTCCGAAGACCTGAAGGTGGGCGAGACGGCGATGAAAGCCGGCTGCGCCACGATCATCGTCATGAACAAGTGGGACATCACCGAGGCCGACATCGACGACACTCGCGCCCGGGTGAACCGCAAGATGCGCCTGCGACCGGATGTCGTCACCTGCTCCGCGCTCTCCGGGCGGAACGTCGCCAGCTTGCTCTCCCGGGCCGTCGAGCTGGCCGACCGGGCCGCCCAGCGCATCCCGACTCCCGCTTTCAACCGGTTTCTCGCCGACGTCGTGCGGACCACTCCGCCGCCTTCGCGCCGCGGCCGCCGGCTCAAGATCCTCTACGGCACCCAGATTGAGGTCAGCCCGCCGCACTTCCGGGTCCAGATCAACGACAAGCGTCTGATCGCCCGCGAATGGGCCTACCACCTCGAGAACCGGTTGCGTGACGACTACGGCCTCGACGGCGTGCCCCTGATCATCGACTACATTCCGCGCGAAAAGCGCGGCGGCGACTAGGTGAATAACCTGTCGCCTCCGCGAATTTGACTCACGAACTTAGAGATCGACCCGAACTCTTTCCAATGACTTCCAAGGAGATCCGCTGATGACCCAGTCGCTGAAGCTCGTCGAGGGTGAGCACCTGTTCACCTCCGAATCCGTCACCGAAGGGCACCCGGACAAGATCGCCGACCAGGTTTCCGATGCGATCCTCGACGCCTGCCTCGCTTCAGATCCGAACTCACGGGTCGCCTGCGAGACGCTGGTCAACACCGGCATGGCGGTCATCTCCGGCGAGCTCACGACCGACGCGAACATCGACATCACCGAGATCGTGCGAAAGACGGTCAACGAGATCGGTTACGACAAGGGCGAGTACGGTTACGACGGCAACTACATCTCGGTCCTCGTCTCGATGGACAAGCAGTCCGCCGACATCGCCCAGGGCGTCGACGAAGGCATCGAGACCCGCGTCGGCGACTCCGACGACCAGTTCGACACCGACGGCGCCGGCGACCAGGGGATGATGTTCGGTTACGCGACCAACGAAACCGAAGCCCTGATGCCGATGCCGATCCAGATCGCGCATCGCCTGTCCGAGCGCCTGGCGCTGGTCCGGAAGAACGGCGAGCTCGACTACCTCCGGCCCGACGGCAAGACGCAGGTCTCGGTCCGCTACGCCGACGGCAAGCCGGTCAGCATCCACAACGTCCTGATCTCGACCCAGCACGCGCCGGGTGTCGACAGCACCGAGACGATTCGCCCCGACCTCTGGGAGAACGTGATCCTGCCCGTCCTCAGCGAGGAGTACGGCGACCTGCTCGACGAGAACGCCCTCTACCAGAGCCTGCTGATCAACCCGACCGGAATCTTCGTGATCGGCGGACCAGTCGGCGACGCCGGTCTCACCGGCCGGAAGATCATCGTCGACACCTACGGCGGCGCAGCCCGTCACGGCGGCGGCGCCTTCTCCGGCAAGGATCCGTCGAAGGTCAACCGCTCGGCTGCTTATGCCACCCGCTACGCCGCCAAGAACGTCGTCGCGGCCGGCCTCGCCGACCGTTGCGAGATCCAGGTCGCGTACGCCATCGGTGTTGCCCACCCGGTCTCGATCATGGCCGAGACCTTCGGCACCGGCAACGGCCTCTCCGACTACGAGATCTCACAGATCGTCATGGACCAGTTCGACCTCCGCCCGGGAGCCTTCCGCAAGTACCTCGACCTCCATCGGCCGATCTACAAGGACACGGCGGCCTACGGCCACTTCGGCCGCTCGAACGAGAACTTCACCTGGGAGCGCACGGACCGCGTTGAGTCTCTGAAAGAAGCTGCCGGGAAATAACTAGTCGCGGCGGGCGGCCCGCCGGAACCACCTGCCGCCCGCTGGACTTCGTCGACGCCCGGAATGGTCAGCTCACGTACGTGGGTACTATCGCGGACCATTCCGGGCTTTACTCCTCGCCAGCGAACGGCAGGAGGCCCCGGCGAACCACCCTTGGTCCAGCCCAACTGCGTTAGACGGGAAAGCCTTCTTCGACGGTTTCTAGAACCCAGTCGGCTTCTGCTTCTTCCAGGCTCTTGGCCGGGAAATGGCCGGTCGCCACTCCGATCACCCTGATCCCGACCGTGTGACCCGCCTCCACGTCCCGGGGCGTGTCTCCGACTGCGATGAAGTCGTCTTTCGCGAGTTTTCCGTCCGCGGCGACGATGCCTCGCCCGATTGCCCTCTCGGTCAGCTCCGACCGGATGTTCGAATCGGAACCGAAACCTCCGAAGTCGAAGAAACGGTTGAGGTCGCCTCGCTCCAGCTTGATGCGGGCCGCCGGCTCGATGTTGCCGGTGGTGATGCCGAGGACGTGGCCCTCCGACTTCAGCCGTTCCAGCAGCGGCACGATGCCCGGCTCGATCCTGTACTTCTCGGAGTCGCGGACCGCGTCGGGCAGGTACTCGAGATACGGCTTCGTGACGGCCTGGATCTCACCTTCGGTCGGATCACGGCCGAGAATCGACTTGAGCGAGGCTGCGGCCACATCCGAATCGGTCATGCCGGATTCGGTCACGCGCTCGATGTCCACCGGTACGCCGTGGACCTCGACGAAAGCCTTGCTCCAGGCGACCGCTCCGGCCCCGCCCGTGGTGAGGAGCGTGCCGTCTACATCGAAGAGGATGCCCTTGACCGGGTCGTCCAGGGCCGAAGCCGGGCCCACCGTCACACGCGGCCCTGGGCCTGTCGGTAACGGCGGATCAGGTTGTTGGTCGAGCTGTCGTGTCCTAGCTCCGGTGCCGCGTCGGATTCCAGCTCGGGGATGATCTTCTGGGCGAGCGCCTTGCCGAGCTCGACGCCCCACTGGTCGAACGAGTCGATGCCCCAGACCGCGCCCTGGGTGAAGACCGAATGCTCGTAGAACGCGACCAGCGTGCCCAGCGAGTGGGGGGTGAGGTGGTCGACCATGATCGCGCTGCTCGGCCGGTTCCCTTCGAAGGTCTTGGCCGGAATCAGCGAGGCGTCGACCCCCTCGGCTTCGAGCTGCTCGGGGGTCTTGCCGAAGGCAAGGGCCTCGGTCTGCGCGAACACGTTCGAGATCAGCAGGTCCTGGTGGTTGCCGAGCGGGTTGATCGAATGGTTGAAGCCGACGAAGTCGCACGGGATCAGCTGCGTTCCCTGATGGATCAGCTGGTAGAAGGAATGCTGGCCGTTGGTGCCGGGCTCGCCCCAGAAGACGGCGCCGGTCGCGTAGTCGACGGGCTCGCCCTCCAGCGTTACGCTCTTGCCGTTCGATTCCATCGTCAGTTGTTGGAGATATGCCGGGAAGCGGTGGAGGTACTCGCTGTACGGCAGCACGGCCTGGGTCCGGGATCCGAAGAAGTCGCGGTACCAGACGGCCAGGAGCCCGTGGATGACCGGAAGGTTGCTGCCGGGCGCGGTGCCGAGGAAGTGCTCGTCCATCTCGTGGAAGCCGGCGAGCATCTCGGAGAACCGGTCGGGGCCGATCGCGAGCATGGTGGAGAGGCCGATCGCAGAATCCATCGAATAACGCCCGCCGACCCAGTCCCGGAAGCCGAACATGTTGTCGGTGTCGATGCCGAACTCCGAGACGCCCCCGGCGTTGGTCGAGACGGCGACGAAATGTTTCGCGATAGCGGACTCGTCACCGCCGAACGCATTGAGTGACCAGTCGCGCGCTGTCTTCGCGTTGGTCATCGTCTCCAGCGTCACGAAGGTCTTCGAGGACACGATGAACAGCGTCTCGGCCGGATCGAGGTCCCGGGTGGCCTCGACGAAGCCGGTGCCGTCCACGTTCGAGATGAAACGGAAGTTCATGTCGCGGCGGGAGTAGCTCTTGAGTGCTTCGTAGGCCATGACGGGACCGAGGTCGGATCCGCCGATGCCGATGTTGATCACGTTCCTGATCGGCTTGCCGGTGTGGCCGAGCCAGCGCCCCGAGCGGATGTCCTCACAGAAGGCGGCCATGCGATCGAGCACCCCATGGACCTCCCTGACCACGTCGACGCCGTTGACCACCAGCGAACGTTCCCGCGGCATGCGCAGTGCCACGTGGAGGACAGCCCGGTCCTCCGACTTGTTGATGTGTTCGCCGCGGAACATGGCGTCGCGGTGGCCGGGCATGCCGGTGTCCTCGGCCAGGTCGATCAGCTTCGGCAGGGTGTCGCCGGTGATCCGGTGCTTCGAATAGTCGAGGTAGATCCCGGCGCCTTCGGCCGTCATCCTCTCACCGCGGCCTGTGTCGTCGGCGAAGAGACCCCGCAGGTGGAGGTCCTTCACTTCGGCGTGATGGGCCTCGAGACCCCGCCAGGCCGGGGTCTCCCGAAGCTTGGACATGCCTTCAGCCCTTCCCGGCGATCTGGTCCTTGGCCGCCTCGACCACCGCGTCGGGCGTGAAGCCGAAGAACTTGGCCAGGTCCTTGAACGGGCCGGAGGCGCCGAAGGTCGTCATGCCGATCATGTGGCCGGTCTCGCCGATGAAGCGGTCCCAGCCCATGGTGGAGGCCTGTTCGACCGCGACCCGTGCCGTCACTGACGAAGGCAGTACCGATTCGCGGTATTCGTCGGTCTGCTGGTCCCAGAGGTGCCACGACGGAAGGCTGACCACACGGGACTTGATCCCTTCGACGAGCAGCGTCTCGTGGGCTTCGACCGCGAGGTGCACCTCGCTGCCGGTGGCGATGAGGATGACCTCGGGTTCCCCCTCCGAGTCGACCAGGACGTAACCGCCCCTGGCGAGTCCGGAAGCGGCCGCATACTTCGACCGGTCGAGGACCGGAACCTTCTGGCGGGTCATGATGAGCGCGGTCGGCTCGTCCTTCTTCTCCATGATCACGCGCCACGCCTCGGCTACTTCGTTGGCGTCGGCGGGGCGGATCGTGTCGAGCTGCGGGATGGCACGGAGCGAAGCCAGCTGCTCGATCGGCTGGTGGGTCGGGCCGTCCTCGCCGAGACCGAAGGAGTCGTGGGTCAGCCAGTGAACGACCGGTTGCTCCATCAGGGCCGAGAGCCGGATCGCGGGCCGGGCGTAGTCCGAGAAGATCAGGTAGGTCGACCAGACCGGACGCAGGTGGCTGAGCGCCATTCCGTTCGACATCGCCGCCGATTCGTGCTCGCGGACGCCGAGGTGAATGCCGTGACCGGAACGGTTGCCCGGCTCGAAGACCCCCGATACGTCGGGGGTCAGACCGGAGGAGGCCGAGCCGGTGAGGTCGGCGGAACCGCTGAGCAGCCACGAGACCTTCGGAGCGATCGCGTTCAGCGTCTTCTGGGAAGCCGAGCGGGTGGCGATCTCGTCGCCGGTGTCGAAGGTGGGGATGTCCCTGTCCCAGCCGTCGGGCAGGTCGCCGGCGATCATCATCTTCATCGTGTCCTTGACCTCGCCGGAAGCGCCTTCGAAGCGTTCCTTCCAGGCGGCGTTCAGTTCGGCGCCGCGCTTGCCGATGCCGTCGTTGAAGTTCTCGTACACGCCGTCCGGCACGAGGAAGTGGGCGTCGGCCGGCCAGCCGTAGGCCTCCTTGGTGAGGATCGTCTCTTCGGCTCCCAGCGGGTTGCCGTGGACGTCGGCCGTGTCCACCTTGTTCGGCGATCCGTAGCCGATGTGGCTGTGGACCAGGATGAAGGTCGGCTTTTCCTTCTCCGCCTTGAACCTGTCGAGCGCCGCGCCGATCTCGTCGAGGTCGTTGGCATCGTGGACGTGGTGGACGTTCCAGCCGTAGGCGAGGAAGCGGGCTTCGACGTCTTCGGTGAAGGCGAGGTCGGTGCTGCCGTCGATCGTGATGCGGTTGCTGTCGTAGACCCAGAGCAGGTTGTGGAGCTGCTGGTGACCGGCGAGGGAGGCGGCTTCGTGGGAGACGCCTTCCATCATGTCTCCGTCACCGCAGATCGTGTAGACGTCGTAGTCGAAGATCTCTTCGCCGTACTCGGCGCGCTTCCAGAGGCCGGCGATGGCCATGCCGACCGAGGTCGCCACGCCCTGGCCGAGCGGTCCGGTTGTCGTCTCCACCCCTGTCGTGAGGTGCGACTCGGGGTGGCCCGGCGTGACCGAGTTGAGCTGCCGGAACTGCTTGATGTCCTCGATGCTGATCGCGGGAACGTCGGTGACGTTGCCGTCGTGGTTGACCCGCTTGACACCGGCCAGGTGGATCATCGAATAGATCAGCATCGAGGCGTGGCCGGCGGAGAGCACGAAGCGGTCACGGTTCGGCCAGTACGGGTCGGCCGGGTCGTACCGCAGATACTCCTGCCACATCTTCAAGGCCAACGGTGCCAGGGCCATCGCCGTACCCGGATGACCAGAGTTGGCCTTGTCTATCGCATCGATCGAAAGGGTCCGAATCGTGTTGATGCTCAGTTCATCAGGGCTCTGGGAATCGAGGGAGTCAGTCACGCGCGCATCGTACACCGGAGGCTCGTGACCTGAGGTGATGTCATCGAGATCGTGTTTGTCTGCGCTACTGGCAGGTAACTCGCATCTCAACGTTCAGAAGGTTACGTGTGTTGGCGCGGGGTGGGGTATCCCGTCCTCACCGCCTGAGGTCCGGCAGGGTTACGTTTGCTTGCAGGGTTACGTTTGCCTGTTGTGGCGTGGGGTGGGGTATCCCGTCCTCACCGCCTGAGGTCCGGCAGGGTTACGTTTGCTTGCAGGGTTACGTTTGCCTGTTGTGGCGTGGGGTGGGGGTATCCCGTCCTCACCGCCTGAGCTCCGGCAGGGTTACGTTTGCTTGCAGGGTTACGTTTGCTTGTTTTGGCGCGGGATGGGGGTGTCCCGCGTCGCGGCCCCGGGCCGGGTTACGTTTGCCTGTTGTGACGTGGGATGGGGGTGTCCCCGTCCTCACCGCGGGAGCTCCGGGCGGGACACCCCCACCCCACGTATCGACAGTGGACGGCAGACCGGCCCACAGGCAAAGCAGGGGACACCCGGCGAGCGTTCAACGCCGCAGGAGGTCGGAGAGGTAACGAGGTCGGGGTTCTCAGTCTTATGCGCTGAGAAGTCCGATCTCGTTGAATCACCGCGACTCCACGGTTCACCACATCGCCGTCCAGGTCACCAACGGGTAGCTGGCATGGACATGGTCAGCTGGTCGAGACATCCAAGTTGGTTTTAGGAACGTTCCCGGAACTGTGACCCAGACCAGAAACACCAACTTGGATGCAGTTATCCAGTTGGTTTTACTCGCGTGGCCGGGACTTCGGCCGAGACCAGAAACACCAACTTGGATGCAGTTACCCAGTTGCTTTTACTCGCGTGGCCGGTTCTTCGACTGAGACCAGAAACACCAACGTGGATGCAATTACCCAGAGCTCAGCGAGACTCGCACAGGGCGTAACCATCCATTTATTCCGATACGCCCGCCAACACGGTAGACCGATAGCCAGCCTGCCTGTTACCCCGAAACAACGCCGAGCCCGCCAATGCGGTAGGCCGATCCGAATCTAGTGCACCGTCTCTAAAACAGCTTTACATCGATTCACCTTCGCGACGATCGCCTCAGCCGACGCCGTCCACACGAACGGCTTGGGATCGTCGTTGTGTACCTCGAGGAACTCCTCGATCGCCTCGATAAGGTCGGGCACCGAGTAAAAGACGCCGCGACGGATCGCCTTCTCGGTGAGCTCGCGAAACCAGCGCTCGACCAGGTTCAGCCACGAGCTCGAGGTCGGGGTGAAATGCAGGTGAAAGCGCGGGTGCCTGCGGAGCCACTTGTCGACGTTGGCGTGCTTGTGGGTGCGGTAGTTGTCGACGATCAGATGCAGTTCCTGCTCACCGGGGAACTCCCGATCGAGCGTGCGCAGGAACCTCAGGAACTCCTGGTGGCGATGGCGGGGAAGGCACTCTCCGATAACCCGGCCGTCGATCATCGAGAGCGCCGCAAACAGGGTGGTCGTGCCGTTGCGCTTGTAGTCGTGGGTCATCGTCCCTGCCCGGCCCTTCTTCATCGGCAGGCTCGCCTGGGTGCGATCGAGTGCCTGGATCTGCGACTTCTCGTCAACGCAAAGGACGATCGCCCTCTCGGGCGGGTTCAGGTAGAGCCCGACGACATCGGTGAGCTTCTCGAAGAAGAGCGGATCGTTGGAGAGCTTGAAGCTCCGCACCCGGTGCGGCTTGAGACCGTGCGCATCCCAGATCCGCTGGACCGTCGCCGGGCTCACGCCCTGAGCCTTGGCCATCGTCCGGCAGCTCCAGTGGGTCTCGCCTGGCGGGGTGGTCTGGGTGGTGGCCTCGATGATCGCCTTCACCTTGCTGGTCGGGATCGAAGGCTTGCGCCCCCGACCCGGCCTGGTCTCGGCCAGCGCGGGCGGCCCGCCCCGGGCGAAGCGCTGGCGCCACATGATCACCGTCGGGCGCGAGACCCCGAGCTCTCGTGCGATCGCGCTGTTGGATTCGCCCGCCGCGGCCCGCAGCACGATCCGGGCCCTGGTGGCGATGCTCTGCGGCGTCTTGTGGGCGCCGGCCCAGCGCTCCAGGGTCGCCCTTTGTTCGTCGGATACGACCGTGACTGCGGCAGCTTTCGGCATGCGGTCGAGGTTACCGGCTCACCGACCGTATGTCAATGTATTTGTGAGACACTACACTAGTAGTGGGAACTGGGCTCGCCGAGCCCGTGCCCGCCGGCGGCGCCGGCCGAGGTGGCCTTGTCGACCTGGGTGACCACTTCCTGGGGGTCGCCGACTCCGTTGAACACGAATTCGTTCTCCGAATCCGAGGCGGCGGTGTCGAAGTCAACGTCGCCCACCCTCAGGATCCGCTGGAAGACCGTCTGGGTGTAGTTCACGTTCTGGACCCGCTCGAGGCGGGTCTCCTGGATGTCGCGGGCGAAGATGCCGCGCTTTATGTTCAGCCGGCGGTTGGTGATCGTGTAGGTCGTGGCCATGCGCTTGATGTAGCCGATCAGGACGGCGATTCCGAGGGCGACCAGCACGATTCCGAAGACGACGGCGCCGGACGAGCCGGCGATGTAAGCGATCACGGCGATTACCGCACCGATCGCGAGACCCTGGAGGTAGAAGGCGAGGATCGCCCTCCACGACGGGTGTCCCTGAAAAATGATCTGTTCGCCCGGACTGGTAGAGAAAGCCATCTGAAGCGGAGCATATTCACTCCCGCCGAACCGTGTGCGATCACCAGGCGGCCCGTCCGCCGTCCGTCGTAACGTGGACCGGTGTCCATCGCCAGGGTCGAGCCGCTGACGACAGCCCGCGCGCTCCGGGGACCGTTCGACTACTCGATTCCGGATCGGCTCTCGGAGATCGAGGTCGGCAACGTGCTCCAGGTCCCGTTCGGTCACCGGCGGCTCCTCGGCGTGGTGGTCGAACTGACCGGGAGTAGCGAGGTCCCGGCCGGCCGGCTGGCCGACCCGGTCCGGATCCTCGGCTCGGGCACGACCCCGGAACTGGTCGAGCTCGGACTCTGGATCGCCCGTGAGTACTGCTCGACGCCCGCCCGTGGCCTCGGTCTGATGCTGCCGCCGGGCACCGGCACCGGCGGCGAGCGGACCCGGGCGCGGGTCGAGAAGCTGAACGCCCTGACCGAGGCCGGCCGCGAGGCGCTGGCGGGGGACGCGCGCCTGGGGGCGAAGCAGAAGCTGGCCCTCACCTCGCTGCTCGAGGGTGACATGACCGGGCGGGATCTCACCGCCCGGACCGGTGCGGACGGATCCACCCTGAAGCGCCTCGAAGCCCGGGGCCTGATCGCCCGCGAGGAGATCCGGGTCCGCCGGCGGCCCGCAGGAAGCGTGATCGGGTCGGTGGCGACCGACCCTCCGGATCTGACCGATGAGCAGACCGCAGCGGTGCACGAACTCACGGCACGCCTCGACTCTGAGGGGATGTCCGAAGCGTTGCTCGCGGGCGTGACCGGGTCGGGCAAGACCGAGGTCTACCTGGCGCTGGTCGAGAAGGTGCTCGAGCGTGGCGAGACCGCGATCGTGCTGGTGCCGGAGATCGGGCTGACCCCGCAGGCGGTCGGCCGTTTCCAGGCCCGGCTCGGGGACGAGGTCGCGGTGCTCCACTCGGCACTCTCCGCCGGCCAGCGCTACGACGAGTGGCAGCGACTCCGGTCGGGCGAGGCCACGGTCTGCGTCGGCCCGCGCTCGGCGATCTTCGCACCGGTCACCGACCTCGGCCTGATCGTGATCGACGAGGAACACGACCCTTCCTACAAGCAGGAGGGCGACCCGCGGTACGACGCGCGGCAGGTGGCCCGGCGGCGGGCCGAGATGAACCGGTCCCTGCTGGTCCTCGGCACGGCCACGCCGCGCCCCGAGACCTGGCACTCTCTCGACCGCATCGAGCTGCCGAGCCGGGTCGACGGGCTCGGCATGCCCCCGGTCGAAGTGATCGACATGCGTGACAGCGATCCGCGCGGCGGCCCGGTCCACCCGTCGACGATGGAAGCGCTGATCGACATCCGCGCCCGCGGCGAGAAGGCGATCGTGATGATCAACCGGCGCGGATTCGCCCCCTGGCTCAACTGCCGGACCTGCGGTGAGCACTGGGGCTGTCCGAACTGCGACGTCTCGCTGATCGTCCACCGCGAGTCGGAGCAGCTGATCTGTCACCACTGCAACCACGTCGAGCCGGTGCCACGCCGGTGCGACAACTGCGGTGGCACGACGCTCGCGCAGACCGGGGCCGGCACCCAGCGGATCGAGCGGCTGCTGGCCGAGCACCTGTCCCCGATGCCGGTCTTCCGGCTGGACGCCGACACCAGCTCGGGCCCCGGGGGCCACAGCCGGATCCTCAGCCGGTTCGACCGGGCGCCGAGCGCGGTCCTGGTCGGGACCCAGATGGTCGCCAAGGGCCATGACTTCCCGGAGGTCACGCTCAGCGCGATCCTCGACGCCGACGCAACCCTGCGGTTTCCCGACTTCCGCGCCGAGGAGCGCACCTTCTCGCTGGTCACCCAGTTGGCCGGTCGCAGCGGTCGCGGTGCGGCCGGCGGCAAGGTGATCGTCCAGACCCTGGCCCCGACCGCCCCGAGCATCGCCAGCGCCGCCACCCATGATTCGCCCGGATTCCTCGAAGGGGAACTGGAGCGGCGCCGGATGCTCGCCTACCCGCCGTTCTCGTCGCTGATCCGGATCCAGATGGCGGGTGCCGACGAAGCCGATCTCGAAAGTGCCGCCACGGAGGTGGGGGAACGGGTGACCGGTGCCCTGCCCGAAGGGGCTTCGCTGCTCGGCCCCGCACCCATGTTCCGGGCGAGGAACCGGTTCCGGCGGCGGCTGCTCATCAAGTCCACGTCCCGGGAGGAGTCGATCACGGCCGTCTACATGACCGTCGAGGAAATGCTGGCGGACAAGGTCTTCAGGGACATCGTTCTCAGCATCGACGTGGATCCGCAGTGACACGGGTCGGGCCCTGACATCTTGATCCACGCTCCGCGAGGATCAAGCCGGCGAGAACCTTGAGTCCGGATAGACTCGGCCCCGATGTCCGAGCCCGAAAATGACCCTGAAACCGGCGTAGTCGCCGAAGCCGAGCTGGAACCGCTCGTCGAAGAAGGCGGCGAGACCGAAGCGGCCGCCGGGCCTCGCCAACTCGATGAAGAAACGCTGCGGAAGCGAGAGGCCGCGCTGGCCCAGGTCGTCCAGTACGGCGACCCGGTCCTGAAGAGCCGCGCGTCCGAGGTCACAGTCTTCGACGACGAGCTCGCCCTCGAGATCGAGCGCATGATCAGCCTGATGCAGGACGGCCTCGGGGTCGGGCTCGCGGCCACCCAGGTCGGCAAGCTTCGCCGCCTGCTCGTCTTCCAGACCAATGCCGACGCGACGCCGCAGGGGCTGGTCAACCCCGAGATCGAATGGCTCTCCGACGAAGCCGAAGTGATGGCAGAGGGCTGCCTGAGCATCCCCCGGGTCGTGGTCGAGGTCGAACGGCCCATCTATGCGCGGGTCCGCGGCCGCGACCGGAACGGAGCGGAGGTCCTGATCGACGCGTCCGGCCACGAGGCGCGCGTCCTCCAGCACGAGATCGACCACCTCGACGGGGTGCTGATTCTCGACCGGACCGAGCGTGCCCAGCGAAAGGGCGCTTTGAAGGCCCTGCGGCGCGGCGAGGCCTACTCGCCGCCTTCCGACGACGACGAAGCGTGAGCGCCGGCGCCTTCCTCGGCACCTCCGGCTTCGCCGCCACGGTTCTCGAGAGGCTGGCCGCATCGGAGCAGCGCCCGTCTCTCGTGGTCACGCTGCCCGACCGCCGTCGGGGGCGGGGGCGCCAGGAGCAGCCTTCGCCGGTTGCCGTCAAGGCCGAAGAGCTGGGCATCGAGGTCTTCAAGTCGGGCAACGTCAACGATCCGGACGCGATCGGAAAGCTGAAGTCGGCCGGTGGCGAGTGGGCCTCGATCTGCGCGTTCGGACAGCTGATCAAGGAGCCGCTGCTCACCGAGCTTCCGATGCTGAACGTCCACCCGTCGCTGCTGCCTCGCTGGCGCGGGGCGGCGCCGATCGAGCGGGCGATCATGGCCGGAGACAAAAAGACCGGGGTGGCCGTGATGCGACTGGTCGAAGGGCTCGATTCGGGTCCGGTCGCGATGGTCGAATCGACCGTGATCGACGACAGCGAAGACTTCGGCTCGCTGTCCGGCCGGCTCGCCGGAATCGGCGGACAGATCCTGATGCAGGCCCTGGAAGCGGCCCGGGCCGATGGTCTCGAGTGGGCCGAGCAGCCAGAGGAAGGCGTGAGCTACGCCGAAAAGATCTCGGCTGAGGATCGCCGGCTGGACCCGTCGGGGGCGGCTTCGGACCTGCACAACACGGTGCGGGCGCTCAACCCCCACATCGGCGCCTGGCTCGCCCTCGAAGGCGATGACCGGCTGGGGGTCAAGCTGACGACCGTGCTCGACCGGCCGAGCCAGGGCCCGGGCCAGGTCGTCGGTGAGGGCGGCGACCTGCTCCTCTCCTGTGGCGACCGCGTCGTGCGGCTCGACGTGGTTCAGCCTTCCGGCAGGAAGGCGATGGACGGCGGTTCGTACCTCCGCGGATACGGCCTGCCGCACCTGGCGCCGGCTGCAGGGAAGACTTGAGCCAGGTCACCCCCGAGCGGCAGGCTGCCTACGCGGTCCTCCGCCGCACCTTCGAAGGCGGCGAGTTCACCGAGGCCGCCTTCCGGGACGAGGCCGAGGCCCTTGGTCTCGAGGGGCGGTCACGCTCCCAGGCGATGCGGATGTCCTTCGGCGCGGTCCAGCGAAAGGGCACGACCGACGCCGTCGTCGCCGGGTTCATCCGCAAGAAGGGCCAGCGGCCCGATCCGCCGGTGATCGCCGCGCTCCGCCTCGGGGTCTTCGAACTGCTCTTCTCCGACGGAACGCCGGACCACGCGGTGGTTGACCAGGCGGTGAGCCTGGTCAAGGGATCGGTGCCGCACGCCGCGGGTTTCGTCAACGCCCTGCTCCGGCGGACTCTGCGTGAACGCGACCAGGTGATGGCGAGGATCGGTGACGACTCAACCCCGGAAAAGGCCGCGGTCGCCCACTCGGCGCCCGCCTGGCTGGTCGGCCTCTGGTGGAAGCAGCTGGGTCCGGAGCGGGCGAGGTCGGTCCTCGCCGCGGCGAACGAACCGAGCGAGCGGGCCATCCGGGTGAACACCGCCCGCCTCACCCGGGAGGACGCCCGGGAGAGGCTGGCCACCGACGTGCTCGAACTCGAACCGGCGGCGGGGGAGTGGCCGATGGCCCCGGCCGACCTGCTGATCGCCCGGGGCAATCTCGCCGAAGCCGAAACGGCCGCGCTCGAAGGACTGGTCGTCGCCCAGTCGCGCGGCTCGGCCGCCGTCGTCGAGGTGCTCGATCCCCAGCCCGGCGAAAGGGTGCTCGACCTCTGCGCGGGCCCGGGAATCAAGACCGGCCAGATCGCGGCGCGCGTGGGCCGGCAGGGCAACATGGTCTCGGTCGAGCCCGATCCGGACCGCGCCGAAGAAGTGGCTTCCCAGCTCGAGCGGCTGGGCTTCCACAACGGCCTGGTGATCGAGACCACCGCCGAAAAGGGCGACATTCTCTCCGAGTTCGACCGGGTCCTGGTCGACGCCCCCTGTTCCGACCTCGGGGCGCTCGCCTCCCGGCCGGATGCACGCTGGCGGAAATCGCCGGCCGTCATCGAAAGGGTGGCCGGGCTCCAGGCGGCGATCCTCGACCGGGCCGCGCAGTTCCTGGCCCCGGGTGGGACCCTCGTGTATTCGACCTGCACCATCTCCAGCGAGGAGAACGCGCAGCAGGCGCTGGCATTCGCGGAGCGTTCAGGGCTCGCAATCGACGATCTGGGCGTGCTCGTGCCAGACCTGGCCTCGGCGGACGACTCCCGTTTCCTTCAGCTCTTGCCCGACCGGGACAGAACGACCGGGTTCTTCATCTCGAGATTCAAGAGATCCAAGTCGCTTCGCTCATGAGGGACAAAGGATGGTTTCGCTGTGCGACTTTTAACGCATCCAAGTCGCTTCGCTCATGAGGGACAAAGGATGGTTTCGCTGTGCGACTTTTAACGCATCCAAGTCGCTTCGCTCATGAGGGACAAAGGATGGTTTCGCTGTGCGACTCTTGACGCATCCAAGTCGCTTCGCTCATGAGGGTGAACAGACGGTTTCGCTGTGCGACTTGGATGAGTCCACTGGGTCCGGGATAATGGTCTCATGCCAGAACCTGAAAAGGCAACCACCGTCGAGAAGCGCCCCGCCTGTCCCGGCTGTGGCGAGCCCTGGCTCCGGCCGACGCAGCTGCCCGGGCGGTTCCGCTGCGTCTACTGCCTGTCGCGATACGAACTCGTGTCGCAGTGCCCCGACTGCGGCGAACATCAGACCTTCGCCCGGATGAGCACCACCGAAGACATGACCTGCCAGTCCTGCGGCGGCTCGATGCTGAGACCACTGTGAGCGGCGCCGGCAACCGGGATGTCTACTCGGGAGTCCACATCGCTCCCTCGATCCTCTCTGCGGATTTCTCCCGGCTCGGCGCGGCGATCGGAGAGGTCATGGACGCCGGTGCGAAAGTCATCCACTTCGACGTGATGGACGGCGACTTCGTCCCGCCGATCACGATCGGTCCGCTGGTCGCCTCCCAGATCAGCGACCAGGTCCACGACGCCGGCGGCGTGCTCGACGTGCACATGATGGTGAACCGGCCAGAGGCCCAGATCGACGAGTTCGCGAAGGCCGGCGCTGACAGCATCACCTTCCACTACGAAGCGACTGCGCACGCCCACCGTCTGTGCGGGGCGATCCGCGAGCTCGACTGCCTGGCCGGGGTCGCGATCAACCCGGGAACCCCGGCCGAAGCGGTCGAAGAACTGAACGGCATGGCCGATCTGATCCTCGTCATGACCGTGAATCCGGGCTGGGGCGGACAGGCCTTCATCGGGACCTCGCCGGACAAGGTCCGGCGGGTGAAGCCCCTCGCCGGGGATACCCTGATCGAGGTCGACGGCGGCATCGGCACCGCCACGGCCGGCCCGATGGCCGAAGCCGGAGCGACCCTGATGGTCGCGGGTTCGGCGATCTTCGGAGCCGGCGACCCCGCCCAGGCATTCACAGACATCACTACGGCTGCCCGACGAGGAGAGTCATGAAGGCGCCCCGGCGAGGGCCAAAGGCCCGGGAGGAATGAGCGGAGCGGCTTGGCTGCATCATTCAGTCGTCGAGGCCAGCCAACCTCGTCTCCAGTTCCTCGCTTGATCCGCTGGTCGGGATGTCCGCTTCGACCCCGTGCGGATGACGGTAGATCCAGTAGATCGTGGCGAAGAGCATGAATGCCGTCACCATGAAGCCGACTTCGACTCGTAGGTTGCCGTCGTTGATGAATGGCAGGAAGATCCAGACGACGAAGAAGGCCGCGCAGAGGATCCAGCGGATCGATGCCCGCCGGGCCTGGCCCTGGGCGAGGCTGGCCTGGTTCACGGTCACCGCGGCCAGATACAGGCCCATGCCGGCGGTGACGAGCAGCAGGTCCGGCTTCGGGTAGGTGAACTTGTCGGAGAAAGCCAGCTGCATCAATTGCGGTCCGGCGACCAGGACGACCAGCGCGGTGAAGGCGGTGAAGCCGAGGATGCCGAGCAGCACCATCCGGACCGAACGGTGGAACTGGTGCTCGGAGTCTGGATCGGTACTGCTGTGGAGCGAGGTGAGGTGGGGGAGGATGCTGGTCGATACGGCCTGGAAGAGCTGCAGCGGGGCCCGGGCGATCATCAGGACGTTGAAGATGAAACCGGCCGCGGCGACGCCTTCGATGCTTCGCACCACGAGCGGGCCGGCGTTCAGGAACACCTGCTCGGCGAACATGATCAGGAAGAGCGAGCCGACGAAAATCGCGCCACTCGACATCGTGAACTCCGTGACCGACTCCGAATCCCCGGACGAATCGCTCAGGGCCCCGCGTGCCTCGACCTCCCGCTTGCTCCGCCTGCGGATTGCCGACGGCACGACCAGCAGGCTGAGCAGCGGTGCGGCGACGATTCCGATGGCGACCATCGTCTGCCCGCTCAGCAAGCCGATTGCGACAAGGATCGCGAACAGGGTCCGAAAGACCGACTCGGACAGGATCAGGCCGGTGAAGAGGCCGAACTGCTGGTGGCCGGCCAGGTACCCGCGGGCGTAATAGCTGGCCGCGTAGAAGAGGACCGAGCTGAAGAACACCCAGTAGAGGGCGTCGTTGCCGGCGAGGAGGCCGTTCTCGAGCGGGTCGCGGAAGATCAGGGCAAGGATCGCGAAACCGATCGCGAGCGAGACCTGAATCTGGGCCGCCACCTTCACCGGGGCCGTGTCCGGTTCGCCGCGCTCGAGGTGCTCGGAGATGTGGCGGGAGAGGAGCTGGTCGACCGGGCGGTAGAGCGTCGAGACCGTGATGAACACGGCCGACCAGAGCACCGTGATCTCGCCGTAGGCGTCCTTGCTCAGGTCGTGGGCGGCAATGAAGAAGTAGACGTAGGTGAACAGGCCGGTCAGACCGACGCCGATGGTCAGGAAGCCGGCCGTCTTCCCGTAGTCGCGGGACTTGCTGCTGCTGCTCGGTTCGGCCGCGTCGGTGGCGGTTTCGGGAGTCGGTTCCAAGGTGAATGGGCTAGACCTGGGTGTGGTCGCGTGGAGGGTCGAGCTGGTGGGTCGGTTCGACCCCCAGTTCGAGTTCGATCCTCCGCACTCTCTCAAAAACCCTCTGCGTCATGACCCTTTGTCCGGCCAGCAGGTCGCCGATGATGCCCAGGGCGAAGAACTGGATCGAGACGATGAACAGCACGGCTCCGAGCAGCAGCGACTGGAGGTGGCCGTCACGGTCGCCGTTGAAGATCCAGTCGATGAGGAACGGCATCCACGCGGCGACGGCTCCGATTCCCGCGATCGCGGCGAAGGCGAAGAACACCTTGAGCGGCTCGTACCGGGCGTAGATCCGCAGGATGGCCAGCCCGTTTCGCCGGACGTAGGCCGAGGTCGAGCCGAAAAGCCGGGAATCCCTCGTCTTGGCATTGGTGTGGATCGAGACCTCGTCGACCGCGACGCGGGCCTTGCCTGCCTGGATCAGGCTTTCGAGCGTGTACGTGAAGTTGTCGACGACCAGAAGCTGGAGCGCCGCCTCGCGGTTGTAGGCGCGGAAACCGGAGGTGGCATCGGTGATTTCGGTGTCCGAGAGGCGGCGGACGACCGAGCTGCCGAACCCTTGCAGGAACTTCTTGGAGGGCGAGAAGTGCTCGATCGAGTCGACGTTGCGGTCCCCGACCACCATCTCGGCCCGTCCGTCGAGGATCGGCTGGACCAGCAGGGGGATGTCCGACCCGGCGTACTGGTTGTCGGCGTCGGTGTTGACCACGATGTCCGCACCGAGCTTGAGGCAGGCGTCCATTCCCGCCTGGAACCCGGTGGCGAGGCCCCGGTTGTTCGGCAGCTTGACGATGTGGTCGACCCCGTTCCGGATGGCCACGTCGACGGTGGCGTCGGTGGATCCGTCGTCGATCACCAGGGTCTCGACCACGTCCACGCCTTCGATTTCCGTGGGGAGATCGGCCAGGGTGGCCGGAAGGGTTTCCTCCTCGTTGAGGCAGGGGATCTGGATGATTACCTTCATAAGTCGTCAAGATTCTCCCATGCCGACCGAAAAGCAACCGACGGAGACCGAGATCTGGGACAGAGCTCTTCACCTGGCCGAGCTCGGCCGGGGTGCGGTCAGCCCCAATCCGGCGGTCGGCGCGGTGCTGGTCAGGGATGGCCATGTCATCGGCGAGGGATGGCACAAGAAGCGCGGCGACCTCCACGCGGAACGGGTCGCGCTGGCCGACGCGGAGGAAAAGGGGAACGATCCTCGCGGCGCCACCGCCTACGTCACGCTCGAGCCCTGCGCCCACACCGGACGCCAGCCGCCGTGCGCCGACGCGCTGATCGAGGCGGGGGTGGCCGAAGTCGTGATCGGATGCAAGGACCCGACCGGCAAGACATCCGGGATCGGGCCCGAAAGGCTTCGCGAGGCCGGCATCATGGTCCGGGACGCCGCTCCCGAGGACGCCGGCAGGTGCCGTCACCTGGTCCAGGACTTCCGGAAGCGGGCGCTGACCGGCCGGCCGCTCGTCGTACTGAAGACCGCGATGAGCCTCGACGGCAAGGTCGCGACCCGCACCGGTGACTCCAACTGGATCACGGGCCCGGAGAGCCGCGACCTGGTCCACCGGTGGAGGGGCCAGCTCGATTCGGTCGCGATCGGATCGGGCACGTTCAGGGCGGATGACCCCCGACTCACGGACCGGACCGAAGGCGCCGGAGACCAGCCAACGAGGGTCGTGTTCGGCACCAGCGAGGAAATGACCCCGGATTCGGCGATCTTCGAGGACATCGAAACGGCGCCCCTGGCGGTGGTCGTCCATTCCGAAGCCGACCTGCGCCGCTCCGGCCCGCTCTTCGGAGCCGGCGCGGCGATCCTGCAAGTGGACGGCGAATCGCGCGAAGAGCGGTTCGTACAGGCCCTGGACATGCTGGGTGAGATCGAGATCGCCTCGATGCTGCTCGAAGGGGGGCCCACCCTGGCCGGCGTGGCGCTGGCCTCCGGCGAGGTCGACCGGGTCGAGACGTTCGTCGCCCCGCTGATCGTCGGTGGCGGACTGTCTGCCGTGGAGGCCGACGGCCCGGACAGCCTCGCCGGCGCGACGAGGCTTTCGGAGATGTCGGTGACCCGGGTAGGGCAAGATGTGCTCATGAGCGCAGACCTCAAGGACTGGTAGCCGGTGTTCTCCGGGCTGGTGGCCGACCTCGGCCGCGTGGACACGATCGACACTGACGGCGACGGAGCGCGGATCGCTGTCGCGACCGCACTCGCCGGGCAGATCGAGACCGGCGATTCGGTCGCCGTGAACGGTGTCTGCCTGACTGCGACCGAGGTCACCGAAGCCGGATTCTCGGCCGAGGCGATGACCCAGACCCTCGACCTGACCTCGCTCGGCAGCCTCGGCGGCGGCACCGCGGTCAACCTCGAGCTGGCCCTCCGCGCGGATCAACGGCTGGGCGGCCACATCGTCCAGGGCCACGTCGACGGGGTCGGCCGCGTCCGTTCGCTCATCGAGGACGGTTTCTCCCTCAGGGCAAGGGTCACACTCGACGCAGGCCTCGCGAGGTACGTCGTGCCGCAGGGCTCGATCACCCTCGAGGGGGTCAGCCTCACCGTCACCGAGTGCGGCCCGGACTGGGCGGAGGTGGCTCTGATCCCCGAAACGCGGGAGCGGACCACGCTCGGCGACCTGGCGATCGACCAGCCGGTAAACGTCGAATGTGACGTAATCGCCAAATACGTCGAGCGGATGGTGTCACCATATGTAGCGCATAACCAACGAGTTGAGAGTGAGAACGAATAGCGATGTCGAGCAGTGAGCAGTATCCGGGCGGTTCGGGCGTGACCCAGGAGGACTCCCCGTTTTCGACGGTCGAAGCGGCCCTCGAGGACATCCGGGCCGGGCGCATGGTCATCGTGGCAGACGACGAGGACCGCGAGAACGAAGGCGACCTGGTCATGGCGGCGCAGTTCGCCACCCCCGAAGCGATCAACTTCATGGTCAAGGAAGCACGCGGACTGGTCTGCCTCGCCCTGTCGCCCCAGCGCTGCGAGCAGCTCGGCCTCAGCCTGATGACCGCGAAGAACGAAGCCCCGCTCGAGACCGCGTTCACCGTATCGATCGAAGCTGCCTCCGGGGTCACCACCGGAATCTCCGCCCACGACCGGGCCCACACGGTCCAGGTCGCGATCGACCCCCAGGCCGGTCCCCGGGACATCGTCGTGCCCGGCCACGTCTTCCCGCTGAAGGCCAAGCAAGGGGGCGTGCTGGAACGCACCGGCCACACCGAGGCCAGCGTCGATCTCGCCCGCCTCGCCGGACTCAGCCCGGCCGGCGTGATCTGCGAGGTGATGAACGAGGACGGCTCGATGGCTCGCGTGGACGACCTCACGTCCTACGCGGCGAAGCACGAACTGAAGATGATCACGATCGCCGACCTGATCGAGTACCGCCGGGCCAACGAGAAGCTGGTCGAGCGGGTGGTCGAGACGGCACTGCCCACGACCCAGGGCGATTTCCGCGCCGTCGGCTACCGCTCGCTGGTCGACGACAAGCACCACGTGGCGATGGTGAAGGGCGACGTGACCACCGCGGAGCCGGTCCTGATCCGGGTGCACAGCGAATGCCTGACCGGTGACGTCTTCCACAGCATGCGCTGCGACTGCGGCGAACAGCTCGCCGCAGCCATGGCCATGATCGAGGAAGAGGGTCGCGGAGTCCTTCTCTACCTGTCCCAGGAGGGCCGCGGAATCGGCCTCCTCAACAAGCTGCGCGCCTACAAGCTCCAGGACGAAGGCTTCGACACCGTCGATGCCAACCTCCAGCTCGGGCTGCCGGCCGACCTCCGCGACTACGGCATCGGCGCGCAGATCCTGCGTGACCTCGGATTGCGCGAGATCCGCATCCTGACGAACAACCCGAAGAAGATCATCGGCCTCGAGGGCCACGGGCTGAGGGTCACCGAACAGATCAGGATCGAGGCGCCGCCGAACCAGCACAACGAGGCGTACCTCAAGACCAAACGCGACCGCATGGGCCACGCGCTCCACCACCAGGGGCTGCCGCTCGACGAGGAGATGATCCACGGCGAGCAGGTCCAGGACAGGGCGGTCGAAGAGGAAAATGGCTGACGCCCGGTACGCGATCTGCGTCGGCAGCTTCTACACCGATCTCGCCGAGAAACTGGTCAACGGTGCGAAGTCGGAATTCGCCGAGGACGGGATCGACGAGGACGACATCGCGGTCTTTCCGGTGCCCGGAGCTTTCGAACTGCCGCTGGCGGCCCATTACTGTGCCACCTCCGGCAAGTTCGCCGGCGTCGCCTGCCTCGGCGCGGTGATCCGGGGCGAGACCGACCACTACGAATTCGTGTGTAGCGAAGCGGCCCGCGGGATCCAGAACGTCCAGCTCGAAACCGGCATCCCCTGCGGATTCGGTGTGCTGACGGTCGATAACATGGAGCAGGCCCTGGCCCGCGCCGACGTCGGCGGAAAGCGCGATTCCGGAGCCAATGCGGCCCGCGCCGTGCTGCGCATGAACGAACTGAAGGGGCAGTTGGGCATCTGAAGGATGCCAGGTACAAGTATCCGAATTGCTCTGCGACACGGATCTCCAGTTGAGCTGACTGGGTGAAACTCTTGTTGCCTTCTTTTCAGATACCATGCTCCGTCCCATGGCACGCGTATGTCACACCTGTGGAAAAGGGCCGGCCTTCGGCAATTCCCGCAGCCATTCGATGGTTGCCACCCGCCGGCGGTTCGATCCGAACCTCCAGAAGGTCCGCATCGTCGAAGGCGGTGCTCGCAAGCGGGTCAACGTCTGCACGCGCTGCCTGAAGGCCAACAAGGTCACCAAAGCCGCTTGACCGACCGAGTGGTTCCCGGGAACCACTTGTGTCGCCTGTCAGATCTATAACGTGAGTCCTTGTGCCTGACGATTCCCTAGAACGTTTCCGGCGCGTAGTCGCGTCCGCATATGGATCCCTCGAATCGCGCCGCCAGGAGGTCAACGACCTCAACGTCTTCCCGGTTGCCGACGGCGACACCGGTGACAACATGGCGATGACGATGAAGGCCGTCATGGAGGAGCTCGACCGGCTCGGAGACAACGGACAGACGCTCGAGGAGATCGGCCGCGAGCAGTTCGTCTCGGCCCTGGCCCGGGCCGCCCTGATGGGCGCCCGCGGCAACTCGGGGGTCATCCTCAGCCAGATCGTCCGTGGTGCGGCCGAGGAGCTGGCCTCCCGGCCCGGCGAGCTGGTCGATCCGGTGCTGGTCGCCTCAGCCTTCGCCAGGGCCGCCGACGCGGCTTACGAGTCGGTGCGCGATCCGGCCGAAGGCACCATGCTGACCGTCTTCCGCGAGATGGCGCATTCGATCTCGCGCCAGCTCGCGCACACCGATCCCGAGCGGCAGCGACTCGCCCCCGACGCCACGAGCGCCCAGCAGGACGACCTGCTCGCCGACGTGATCGAACAGGCCATCAGCGACGGGCAGAAGGCGGTCGAGCGCACCCCGGAGCAGCTCGACGTGCTGGCCGAGTCGGGCGTGGTCGACGCCGGCGGTTACGGCCTCGTCCTGATCCTGGCCGGCGTGCTGGCCGCGCTGCGCGGCGACGACGCGGAACTGCCGGTGATCGAGCACCAGGACACCACGCAGACGGGACAGCCGCACCACGCCGACAGCCGCTTCCAGTACTGCACCAACTTCATCGTCTCCGGCTCGGGGCTCGTCTCCCGCGAATACGTGTCCCGGCTCGAAGGGCTCGGCGACTCGGTCCTGGTCGTCGGCGACGAAGCCACGCTCAAGGTCCACGTCCACACCGACGATCCGGAAGCCGCGATGACCGTCTTCGCGGGCGAAGGAGACGTCACCAACCTCGACGTTGCCGACATGCGCGTCCAGGTGGCCGAGCGCGAAGCCCGCCTGGCCAGGCAGCTGACGGGGATCATCGTGGTCGGCAGCGGCGACGGCCTCGAAGCGATGTTCTCGGAGATGGGCGCCCGGGTCGTCTCCGGCGGGGAGACCATGAACCCCTCGACCGCCGAGCTCTACGCGGCCATCCGCGAGGCCCACACCGACAACGTCCTGATCCTGCCGAACTCGTCCAACGTGGTCATGGCCGCCGACCGGGCCTGCGGGCTCTCCGAGAAGAACGCGGTCGTCATCCCGACCAAGACCCAGCAGGAAGGTCTGCTCGCCCTGTTCGAGTTCGATCCCGAGGCCGACCTGGAGCGGAACCGGGAACGCCTGACCGGCGCGCTCCAGGGGATCACGGTCGGCGGTATCGCGCCGGCGGCCCGCGACGATGCGCAGGGGCGCTTCCGGCACGGCGATGCGGTCGGTTTCATCGACGGCGAGATCGTCGCCTGGGGCGGGGCCGGGTCGACCCTGGCCTCGACCGTCGAATCGATGTGCGAAGGTGCCGAGCTGATCACCGTGATCGGGGGCAAAGGCGCTCCGATTCCGTTGAACGAACTCGGTTCTTACAGCCCGGACGGCGTCGAGCTCGAACTCCATGAAGGCGGCCAGCCGAGCTGGTGGTGGCTGCTAGCGAGCCAGTAGCCGGCCCGCAGCCATTCGGCGGCAAAGGCCCGCCGCCATTTGGCGGCGGACCTGTGCCTTCGACGGCGGAACTTCTGCGCGCTCCGCTCCGCTGGGCGCGACCCGGGCGGCTCGACCGGCCGCTCTCTGCCTTGCCGGGCATCGGTGCGGTGCTGGAGGAGAAGGCGGCAGCGGTCGGCGTAGTGACGGTCTTCGACCTCCTCTGGCGGGTGCCGAGAGCGTACGGCGACGCACCGGAGCGGGTACTGCTCGGGGACCTCGAACAGGGCGTCACGGCCACGGTCCTGGTCGACGTGGATTCGATCCGCCGCATCCGCGTGCGCAAGCGTGGTCTCAGCGTGGTCGAAGGGAAGATCGCGGACTCGTCCGGCGAGCGCAAGGCGGTCTGGTTCAACCAGCCCTGGATCACAAGCCAGGTCGAGCCAGGCTCCTCGTACGTGATGGAAGGACGGCTCGACAAGAAAGGCTTCGTCGTCTCGGCCCAGGAGCCGACCGGCGCCGGCCCGGACGGGATCCCGGTCACCGGAGGCCCGGCACGTTGGCAGGACGCCGCCGCCAAAGGGCCGCCCGGCCTGAAGGAAGGCGGCATCCGCGGCCGGCACCCCGGATCGGAAGAACTCCGCCCGGCCCGGTGGCGTGGCTGGGCCTGGCAGGCCTGCCGGATGGCCGGCGACCTGGTCGAGCCGCTTCCTTCGTCGATCCTCGAGGAGCGCGGGCTGGCGGGCACGGTCAGCGCGATCCGGGAGGCCCATTTTCCGCAGTCCGAAGAGACGTCGGTTCTGGCGATGGCCCGGCTGGCTTACGAAGAACTCTTCCTCCACCAGGCGGTGTTGAGACGGGGCCGCGTCGCGGTGCGGACCGGGGGGCCCCCGGCGATCCCGCTCGACGGAGGAGGGGAGACCACCGGGGAGTGGATCGACGGCCTGCCTTTCGAGCTCACCGGGGACCAGGAAGCGGCCGTGGCGGCGATCAAAGCGGATCTCCGGGAGCAGGTGCCGATGCGGCGCCTGCTGATGGGCGAAGTCGGATCCGGCAAGACCGTGGTCGCGCTCGAGGCGATGCTGCGGGCGGCCGGCAGCGGGGCCCAGTCGGCACTGATGGCCCCGACCGAGGTCCTGGCCGAACAGCACACCGCGACCGTGTCCCGGCTCCTTGGCGGCTCCGGCGCCACCTTCGCCCTGCTTACCGGCTCGACTCCGCCCGAAGCGCGCAGGAAGCTCCTGGGGGCGCTGGCTGCGGGGGACCTGGATATCCTGATCGGCACCCACGCGCTGCTCGAGGAGCCGGTCGTCTTCAACCGGCTCGCCCTCTGCGTGATCGACGAAGAACACCGTTTCGGTGTCCGCCAGCGCGGCCGGCTCGACAGCAAGGCGCCGGCGGGACACGGCGCCCACATCCTCCACATGACCGCCACCCCGATTCCCAGAACGCTCTCGCTCACCGCCTACGGTGACCTCGACGTGACCGAACTCAGGCAGTTGCCGGAGGGCCGCCTGCCGGTCACCACCCGGGTTCTCGCCGGGTCCGGCAGGGCCGAGGCGTACGAGCATCTGCGCACCGAGGTGCGAGGCGGCCGCCAGGCATTCGTCGTCTGCCCTCTGATCGAGAAGTCGGAGGCCCTTCAGGCGCGGGCCGCGATCGAAGAAGCAGAGAGGCTGCGAGGGGGAGAGCTGAGCGAGTTCGAGGTCGGTCTGATCCACGGCCGGATGAGTTCGCGGCAGAAGACACTCGCGATGGCGGCGTTCGAGGACGGCCGCACGCAAGTCCTCGTCTCCACCACCGTGATCGAGGTCGGAATCGACGTGCCGAACGCGACCGTGATGATCGTCGAGGGGGCCGAGCGGTTCGGCATCTCCCAGCTCCATCAGCTACGTGGCCGGATCGGCCGCGGCGAACATGCCGGAGCCTGCTTCCTCATCGGCGGGAGTTCGGGCCCGGCACCGGCTCGCCGGCTTGCGGCCCTGGCCAGCGAGTCCGACGGTTTCCGGCTGGCCGAGATCGACCTGCGGATGCGGGGGGAGGGCGAGATCAACGGGGTGCGCCAGCACGGCCTGCCGCGGTTCGCGGTCGCCCGGCTGCCGCGTGACGAACAACTGCTCGAGGCGGCCCGCGCCGACCTCGATCGCCTGGCAGAAGAGGGCGGAGGACTCGACGCCCCGGAGTTCGGGCCGATGCTCGAACTGGCCGGACGCCGCTTCGGCCCGGAGGGGATCCGCAGATGAGGGTAGTCAGCGGCCGCCTCGGGGGCCGTCAGCTGCTCGCGCCGAAGGGGTGGTCGGTGCGGCCCACGTCCGAAAGGGCACGCGAAGCGCTCTTTTCGGCGCTCGGCGACGTCACCGGATTCCGGGTGGCCGATCTCTATTGCGGTACCGGGGCACTCGGCATCGAAGCCCTCTCGCGCGGTGCGACGTCGGTGGTGTTCGTCGATTCGGACACCCGCCCGGTGATGGGCAACGTGCATAACCTCGGCCTGGTTGAAGAGGCCGAACTGGTCCGTGCCGGGGCTGCGGACTGGCTCGCGTCGGTCGCCGGCAGGCAGCTGTTCGACCTGATCCTCATCGATCCGCCGTACGGGATGGCCGCCGAATTCAGCGAGGTCCTGGACCGCGACCTGCCCCGCGTGCTGGCCCCCGGCGGCAAGGTGGTGGTGGAGTCCGCGGTGAAGCGACCGCTGGAACTTCCTTCCCTCGAAGCGGTACGGGAGCGCCGCTACGGCCGTACCCTGATTACATTCTTCGAAGTCCCGTCCCCGTAGAAACGATCATGAGCGCACATCAACTTCACACAGCAGTCTGCCCCGGAAGCTACGACCCCGTCACCAACGGCCACCTCGACATCATCGGGCGCACCTCCCGTACATTCGACCGCGTGGTCGTCGGCGTCGTCAACAAGCCGATGCGGAAGAACGCGACCCTGTTCACGGCCGAGGAGCGCAAGGAATTCATCGAGAACGCGACCACCGACCTCGACAACATCGAGGTCAAGATCTTCTCGAACCTCGTGGTCGAGTTCGCGCGCGAGGTCGAAGCGACTTCGATCGTCAAGGGACTACGCGCGATCTCCGACTTCGAGTACGAGAACGAGATGGCTCAGCTCAACCACAAGCTCGACCCCGGGGTGGAGAGCGTATACGTCTTCGCCCACTCGGACTACAGCTTCCTGTCGTCGACCGGTGTCAAGGAGATGGCGATCTTCAACGCCGATATTTCCGACCTGGTGCCGGGGCCGGTCGCAACCGCCCTGGCGGATAGACTCGGTCGAAGATAGTGTCACCGCAGCACAAAGTAGGAGTGGGCGATTCCATGCAGAATGTGCAGGAAATGGCCGCTTTCACCCCCCAAGTCCCCGGAGACAAATAGGGTTCCCTGAAGCATGGATGTCCTCGTACTCATAGACAAGCTCGATGACCTCGTCCACAACGCGCGGCCGGTCCCTCTCACGGACCAGGTCCGGGTCGACCGCGAGGAGATCTACGACCTCCTCGACCAGATGCGAGCCACGATCCCGGAAGAGATCAAGCAGGCCCGCTGGATCGTCAAGGAGCGTCAGGAGATGCTCGAAGAAGCCAAGCGCGAATCAGAGCGCGTCATCCGTGAAGCCCGCGAACAGCAGGCCCGCCTCGTCTCCGACGAAGAGGTCACCAAGCAGGCCGAGCGCGCCGCCGACGAGATCGTCGAGGACGCCCGGGCCCGTGAACGCGAGATCCGCCTGGGCGCCGAGGACTACGCCGACGAGATCCTGAACACCCTGGAGGTCAACCTCCAGAAGTTCACCGCTGCCGTACAGCGTGGCCGCGACCGCCTGGCCGGCCGCGACGAAGAGCCCCTCGGTGACATCGGAGAGTAGCCCCCAGGGGCGTGGGCGGCCCCAGGAACGTCTGAGAGCGCCTGGACCTCGTCGACGCCCGGAACGTGCAGCTCAGTGAAAGGGCCGGGCTTCGAAGGGCTACGCTGACGAACTGCTGTTGCGTTGACCGCCTGACACCGCCGTCTTTTTGCCGATCGGTTTCAGTCGACCTACGCCGCTTCCTACCTGTAGTCGGCAGTGATGACCACGAGGTCGTCCTTCGCCCACGCGATTTCGCCTTCGCTCCAGATGGCGAGATCTTCAGCCGAGTCGGGGTAGGCGGTTCCCGGCACCGACGTCTTGCCTTCTCCCGCGGGAAGGGCGACGAAGTCGCCGATGACCAGGGCCTTCGAGTTCTGTTTCGCCCGGCGGAACAGGGTCTGCTTCTGTCGGTCGTCGAGCCGGTGGATCGAAAGGACAGAGATGATCAGGTCCCAGGGGCCGTCTGGCAGCGGATCCTCCATGCGGGCCAGGCTGACGTCCGCGACCTGCCGGCGGGCCCGGAAAACCATGTCGGCATCCGAATCGAGGCCGGTGATCCGAGCCTTCGGGAACCGGTCCAGCAGCCGGCCGGCGGTCTGACCGGTGCCGATGCCGAGCTCCAGCACGGTTTCGGGCTCGAACGGGATCGCCGCGATCGCGGCGTCCTGGAGTTCGTCGTAGAGCGGTACCTGGGCGCGCACCGACTCGAGGTAGTGCTTGGCTTTCTGGTCCGGTGGGGTCATGTCGGTACTCTGGAGATCAGATCGACATCGTATTCGTCTGCAAGGCCAGGCAAGGAGCGGTAATCACATGCTGATCGAGAAAGTTGATCTCGACACCCTCAGTCTCACCTACGGAGATGCCAAACGGATCGAAGGAGTCGTGTCCCCGGCCGACGTCGAACTGGGCGGTCAGACCTATCTGCCGGTGCCGGCCGAGGTCCCGTTCATCCTCGACGTCTCCCGCACCAGCGCCGGGTATGCGCTCAGGCTGCGGTTCGAAGTCGGGCTGGAAGGTCCCTGTGTCCGCTGTCTCGAATCCGCGGTCGCCCGGGTCGTCGTCGATGCGCGTGAAGTCGACCAGCCGCCGGACCCGGTCCCGTCCAGGAAAGCGGGGCCCGAGGAGGACGAAGAGGACGAGCTGACCGCGGCCGAACTGGTGAGCCCCTACGTGGAGAACCGGATCCTCGACCTCGAGGCCTGGACCCATGACGCGCTGATCCTGAGTCTGCCGAACCAGATCGTCTGCAGAGAGGACTGCCTCGGCCTCTGCCCGTACTGCGGCGAAACCCTGAACGGAGCGGACCCGGCGGAGCACGACCACGGCCAGAACCTCGATCCCCGCTGGTCCAAACTCAGGCAGCTGTGACCTGAGGTGGCAGGCGCCGCCCAGGCAGTTCCCGGGCGCCACTTCCATCATTCCTATACACTGCGCCGTCGCTATGGCGGTACCGAAGAAAAGAACCTCCCGCACTCGCCGCGACAAGCGCAGGGCAACCCACAAGGCCGCCAAGGCCCGGGTGAACCACTGCTCCAAGTGCCATTCGCCGCGGCTTCCGCACCGGGTGTGCCCCAACTGCGGTGACTACAACGGCCGCGAGATCATCGCCCAGCGGACGCCGACCGTCGGCGGGGCAATTCCTTCAGGCGAGTAATTGCCCGGCGGGACCACGGTCGCGCTTGATGGTTTCGGGGTCGAGAACGGTTTCGACGTGCTCGAAGCCGGTGTGCGCGCGGCAGTTGCCGACGGACTGAAGATCCGCGTCTTCGGACCTCGGCTGAGGATCGACCTGGACGACTGCGAAGGCGCCGAGGTGATCGACACCGGGGACGTGATCACGAACGACGACGATCCGGTCCCGGCCGTCCGCAGCCGCCCCGGTTCCTCGGTCGTGCGGGCGGTCGCCGATGTCGGCGACGGCAACTCGGACGCCGTGGTCAGCCTCGGCTCGACCGGGGCCCTCATGGCCGCCGCCACGTTCGGCCTGAAGCGCACGAAAGGGGTAAAGCGCCCGGCCCTCGCCGGACAGGTGCCGCTCCCGGGGAAGACCGTGCTCTTCCTCGACATCGGCGCCAACCTCGACGTGCGGGCCCAGCACCTGGTCCAGTTCGCCTACCTCGGCGCCGCCTTCTCGAAGGCCGTGCTCGGGGTCGATTCGCCGACCGTGGGCCTGCTCTCGGTCGGCGAAGAGGCCGCCAAGGGCAAGGATGAGGTGGTTGAGGCGAACGCCGCGCTCGGCGGCTCCGGGGAGATCGATTTCATCGGGAACGTCGAAGGGCGCGACATCCCGGAGGGCGGCGCGGACGTCATCGTCACCGACGGCTTCACCGGCAACGTCGTGCTCAAGGCAATGGAAGGCGTCGTGAAGCTCATGAGTTCGTCGATTTCCGACGCCGCCCGGAAGAACCCGGTCTCCGCGGTGGGCGGGCTGATGCTGAAGCCGGCTCTCAGCGGCCTCCGTTCGGATCTCCATCCGGACAACACCGGAGGGGCGATCCTCCTCGGGCTGCGAAAGGTGGCCGTGGTCGGCCACGGCAGCTCGAGCGCGGACGGCGTGGCCAACGCGATCCGCCTCGCTGCCCGCGCAGCTGCGGTTGACGCGCCAGGCCTGACCGAGGAGATGCTTCACCGGGTCGGAGCCAACCGCGGTGGGGCCGAGTCCGGCGGCGGCACGTGATAAAAGCCCTGCAATGAGTTTCACCGGTAATCGCGACGAAGTGCTGGGCCTGGTCCGTGGGCACCTGGTCAACGAGCTGGAGCTGAAGCCGGAGCAGGTCACCGAAGGCGCCCGGTTCAAGGAGGACTTCGACGCCGACTCGCTCGATCTCTACGAACTGGTGATGGAGCTCGAGGACGAGTACGGCATCTCGGTTTCCGAGCAGGAGGCCGGTCAGATAAGCACCGTGGGGGATGCCGTTGACTTTGTCATGGCTAAAGCGGGCTCGTGAGCAGAAGGGGCCGCCCGAGCCTTCCGGCCGTTCGCTGAGCGCGCTGATCAGGGAGTTGCCGGACGAAGCCCGGCTGGCCGCACTGACGCATTCCTCGTGGGCCGAGGACCGGATCGGTTCCTACGAGCGCCTTGCCCTGCTCGGTGACAGCGTGCTCGGCCTGGCGATTGCCGACGACCTCTACGCGAGGCTGCCCGACCTCGACGCCGGGGAGTTGACCAAGATCCTGAACCAGGCGGTCAGCGGGACCTCCTGTGCCGCGGTCGGCCGGGCGATCCGTATCCCGGAGATGCTGATCGAGGCCGATCCCGGCGCGGCCGACGGCAAGCAGACCTCGGCCAAGCTGTTGCTGGAAGGCGAGCGGCCACTGCCCGAGATGACCGAGGCGATGATCGGCAGCTGCTTCCTCGCCTTCGGCTACGACCGCACCTCGGAAGCCGTGGTCGAGGCGTTCAGCGACCGGGTCGAAGTGGTGAAGACCACCCGCACGGATTTCAAGTCGGCACTCCAGGAGGCAGTCGCCCGGGACGGCGAGACCGTCGAATACGTCGTGATCGCTTCCTCGGGACCGGCCCACCAGCGGACCTACGAAGTCGGTGTGAAACTCGCCGGTGTCGAAATCGGCCGGGGATCCGGCCGGAGCAAGAAGGCCGCAGGCCAGGCCGCCGCGGCCGCCGGCCTCGAAGCGCTCGATCACCCGGCGGATGATTCGGGGACCGCGTCCTGACGTCTTGTCGAAACCCTTGTCCGCAAATTGCGCGAATGGGCGCCTGAGCGTCCGATCCGGGAGTCACATTTAGGTTCGTATGTATCTGCGATCCGTGACCATGAAGGGCTTCAAGTCCTTCCCCGAGAAGACCGAGCTCAGGTTCGCCCCCGGCGTGAGCGTCGTCGTCGGCCCGAACGGATCCGGCAAATCGAACATCACCGACGCGGTTCTCTGGGCCCTCGGCGAGCAGAGCCCCGGCGCGATCCGTGGCACGTCGATGCAGGACGTGATCTCGGTCGGCGGAAAGGATGTCGGGGCCAGGTCCGCGGCGGAGGTCGAGGTAGTGATCGATAACTCGGACGGCCGGATCGAAACGGATCTCACCGAGATCGCGATCACCCGCCGGCTCGACCGGAACGGAGACGGCGAATACCGCCTGAATGGCGCCCGCTGCCGCCTGGTCGACATCGTCGAGATCCTCTCCGACGCCAACCTCGGCAAGGAGATGCATTCGGTGATCAGCCAGGGCCGGGTCGATTCGATCGTGCACTCCAAGCCGCGCGAGCGCCGTCAGCTCATCGAAGAGGCGGCCGGCCTCGGCAAGTTCCGCAAGCGCCGGCGCCGGTCGGAGCTGAAACTGAATGCGACCCGTGGCAACCTCGACCGTGCGCTCGATGTCGAGCGCGAGGCGCGCCGGGCGCTGCGCCCGCTCAAGCAGCAGGCGAACTCGGCCGAGATCGGCGCTCGCATCGAGCGCGAGGAACTGGGCCTGCGGGCGAAGCTGGTGGCCGAGGAGCTGCGGTTCGGCGCCGGCCGGCTCGGAGCCGCGAAACAGGCTGCCGACGAGGCACGGACCATCCGCGACGGCTTCGAGAAGGAACTTTCGGCGGTATCGTCGCGGCGTCGCGCGGCCGAGGAACGATTCGCCGAGCGCGACCGCGAGCGCACCGAGGTCTGGGGCATCCTCAACTCGCTGCGCTCGGGCCAGGAGAAGATCTCGATCGGCACCTCGGCGATCGTCGAGCGGGGCCGGGGCCTCGAACAGAGGCTGGAGGCCCTGAGGCTCGAGCTGGCGCCGCTCACGCTCGACCTCGGTTCCAGCGGCAGCGCCACCGAACGGGGGACACGCCTGGTCGAAGAACTTGCCGAAGTCGACGCCGGACTCGGAATGGCAGCCGAAGGGCTGCGCAAGGCGCGGCGGGAAGGACCCGAAGAAGAACGCCTCGAAGCCCTTTTCGACATCCACGCCGGCGCCGAGCGGGCCACCAACCACGCCCGCCGGGCGGAGGGCCTGCTCGGAGAGCGCCACCGCGAGCGGCTGGCCGAGCGCATGGAGTCGGTCGAGGCGCTGGTCGCGCTGATCGAGGACCTGAAGGCCGCTGCCGAGGCCGTGGGCCGGTCGGTGCGGAACCGGGTCGCCGAAGCCGAGCGCACCGTGATCGGCGACCAGGGCGACGCCGATGAGATTGCCGCCGAGCTGAAGCGCTGCTCCGACCGGGAGATCGAGATCCAGGGCAAACTTCGCGCCGTTGCCGAGCGAGTGACCCAGGCCGAGGTCGAGGCCGCCCACCTGACCGATCGCCGGACCGAGGCCGCCGGCGAACTGGCCCGCATCGGTGAGAAGCTCGGCGAGGAGATTCCCGAGGCCGAGGTGGCGCTGACCGACGAGGAACGGGAGCGGATCGCGGCCAGACTGACCAACCTGCGGTTCCGCCGCGAACGGCTCGGGCCGGTCAACCCGCTTGCCCGGCGCGAATACGAAGAGGCGCTCGAGTACGTCGAGCAACTGGTTGCCCAGCGCGAGGACACCGAGCGCGGCATGCGCGAGCTGGAAGGCGTGATCCGCGACATCGATTCCGAGATCAAGCGCTCCTTCGACGAGACCTTCGCCGCGACGGCCGAGAACTTCGAAGAGATGATCGGCAAGCTCTTTCCGGGCGGCCGGGGACGGCTGCGCTCGGTCAACCTCCGGGCGACCTCGGAGCCGAAACCGGAAGCCACCGAGGCGGTCGCCGGAGCCGAATCCGTGGAGGAGGCGGAGAAGACCGGAGAGGAAGAGGACGAAGCGGCCGACTTCGGCGTCGAACTGGAGGTCACGCCGGAAGGCAAGCGGATGCGACGGATGAGCCTGCTCTCCGGCGGCGAGAAGGCGATGACCGCCCTCGCCTTCGTCTTCGCCGTGTTCCTTGCCCGGCCCTGCCCGTTCTACATCCTGGACGAGGTCGAAGCCGCCCTCGACGACACCAACATCAGCCGCTTCCTCGAACTGGTCCGCCAGTTCTCCGACCGCACGCAGTTCGTGATCGTCACCCACCAGAAACTCACCATGGACGCAGCCGACGTGCTCTACGGAGTCAGCATGGGCGGCGACGGTGTCACCAAGGTGATCTCGCGCAAGCTGCCCCGGGACGCCGGCAACTTCGAGGGCGCGTCCCTCGAAGAAGTGGCTTGAGGCCATACAAGCCTAAGTGCTCCAAGTCAGAAATCCTGTCGCGCTTGAAGGACTTCGTTCAAGGGCGGTGAATAGGTGGGCATGCCAGGCCGCAGCCCCAACCGAGTCGAACTCAGCCAGGCTGACCGCACCGAGCTCGAACACCGCGCCGCCTGCTACACCCGTCCCCATCGCGAGGTGATCAGAGCGAAGATGATCCTGGCGGCAGCCGGGGGTGAGTCCAATACCGAGATCGGCAAGCGCTTCGGCTTCAGCCGCGAGGCGGTCGGCCGCTGGCGAAGACGCTTTTGCGAGCACGGCCTCGACGGCCTCGACGATCAAGCGCGCCCGGGCCGGCCGCGCCGTTTTCCCCCCGGAGCAGATCGCCGAGGTCAAGGCGCTCGCCTGCGAGCCTCCAAACGAGGGCGCCCCGCTCTCACGCCGCTCAACGGCTGACGTCCACCGACTGGTCATCGAACGCGGGGTCAGCGAGGCCTCGCACGCAACGATCGTCCGCTGGTTGCGCGAGGACGCGATCCGCCCCTGGCTTTACCGCTCCTGGATCTTTCCCACCGACCCCGACTTCGCGG
>CAVOIH010000019.1:0-26540 GCA_963695885.1 uncultured Solirubrobacterales bacterium
TCGGTCAACTTCGCGGTGCGTTGGTCCACTCCCTGGTTCAGGGACAGTTCGAGGGGCTGGCAAACACCGGACGGACAGGGGTTGACCGGACCCGAACGGGAAACCTCGATCGCGTACCCCCCGACCCCGGAGGGGCCGCCTGCGTCGGCTCGCTCGATCACCTGTTCCAGCGGCAACTCGTCCGCCGAGATCCACCCTGCCGGCGGTTCCGGAGCGACATCGCCGGGTCTGGCATCGTCGAACCTCAGCGTGGTCGAACTGGGCGCGCCGAGGTTTCCTGCGGCGTCCTTGAGCCGCACCTCGACCCGGTACTCCCCCGGCTGCGGCACGGTGATCTTCGGGAGGGACGCATCTGCTCCGAGGCTTACGGTCCCGGAGCCAACCGCCGTATTGTCGGCAATTCGGATCAGGTGATATTCAGCTTCCGTGATTCCGGAGTTCTGTCCGTCGGGGTTTCTCCAGACCACGTCGAAACCATTCTCGGGCCTCCAGTCATTGCCACCGACCGGCTGCAGGTCGATCGGAGCGGCCGGTGGAACGTTGTCGACGAACACGAACCGGCCCGAGGTGCAGGACCTGTTCGCATCGTCCTGGGACGCCGCGTAGTCCGCGGTACAGAACTGGACGACGTTGACCCCTTCCTGGAAGGGTACCGTGCCGGTTGCCGCGACCCCGTTTCTGTATGCCAGAACGGGACAGGGATTGAACCTGGTTGTGTAGGTCAATCGGTCTCCCGGGCAGTCGATGGTGCCGAGGTTGACCTTGAGTCCGTTGACGAGGAGGTAGATCGAAGCAACCCCTGAGCCGGTGTCGCCGGCATTGATGCGGTAGCCGGCGCTGCCGCGGTGCCACCGCCAGTCGTTGGCCCAGTCCCAGAAGGCGCCGGACGCTCCGACGCCAGGGCTGATCTGGTCGCGGACCTTGAACTCGGCGTCGGTCACCTCGAAGAAGGCTTTGGTGCCGCCGGCGGCATTGGCGCAACCGCCGGTCAGTGAGCACTCCAGCCGGGCAATCACGAGAGTGCGTGGCCGCGTCCGGTCGGTCCAGCGTGTGGTCCTTTGTTTACCATCGTGCGGCTGGCCTTCATCGAGCAGGATGTTCGAGACTCCACCACTCCCGATCAACTGCGCCTTTATGCCGTTGATGTTGTTGAGCCGGGAGGTGAAGACCGTGCCGACGATGTCGAGCCCGTCGGGGGCGTCCCAGATGAACTGGCCGCCATCACCATAGGCGAGCCGACTACCGCTCCTATCTTGATACGTCCCAATCTTGTTCGCACCAGCTGGGAAACATCCGTTGACTACGTCGACATGATCGAATGAGCCGAGCTGCAGATACTGCCCGAAGAATCCCTGATGGCTGGATCCTTCACATTGCCGAACTGAGAATTCACCGGCCATCGTTCCAGACACCGGACCGGCACACAAAGTCGACCCTAGGGCGAACGCGAAAGCGGCTACACAGATCCCGCGTCGAATCATGGCCCGAACTCACCTCCGCCGCCACCCACCGGGACGCTGCCCGGCGCGGGCGCGGGGGGCGGGGGCGGAGCAGCCGTGGTCACCGGGGTGCCCGCCACCTCTGCCGTGAACTCCGCTTCGGTCGGAGTGGGTTCAGGTGCCGGCTCCGGTGTCGAACGTTGATCCTGCTCCTGGGTCTCCGGCTCCTTCGTGAGCTGCGGAGATGCGTTCGGCGCGGTCGCGGTGGGCACGGGCGACGGCACCTGATCGGTCACGATCCCCGGCTGGGGCCGATCCGCCGGGCGGGAGATCGCCGGCCGTTCGTTCTGATCCTGCAGAATCGCCGGAGCGGGCACCACTCCGGTCGCGACACAGGCCGCGGCACCTCCCGCCGTCCCGACGCAGACGGTTGCGATCTTCGCCAGGGCCGCCGCCCCGAGGCCCCGCGTTCCGCCGCTGGCGGCCACGCTGGTCACCGAGGAGGCATCGCTGCCCCTGCCCAGGCCCTGAAGCTTCAACTGAGCCGTCACCAGCCCCTCCTGGATCCGGTCCCAGAAGGACTGGCTCGCCGGCGCGATCGGCAGGAGAGCAGCGGCAGCCCGCGGCACGGCGCGGTACGCCCGCAACGTGGCCCGGCAGTGTCCACAGGTCGCCAGATGATCCTGCAACCGGGTCAACTGGTCCGACGCGATCTCGCCGTCGCAGCAGGTGGAGATCAGAGGCTCGAACTCTCCGCAGAGATCGCCGGCTTCGCTGTCGCTGAATACCGCCCGGAACCGCTGCCGGCCTTCGGCAAGGCAACGGTTGACCTTGGTCCGGGTCCATCGGTTGATCTCCCCGATCTCCGCATACGAGTACCCCTCGGCGAGCATCGTCAGCGCCTTGAGTTCCTGCGGCTTCAACCGTGAGAGGGCCTCGCGGCTGCGGGCCACCTTCTCCCGTTTCACAGCCCTTTCGTCGGGCCCATCGGAAGCGGACGGGATGAGGTTCACCCAGTCCTCGGACTCATCGTCCCGATAGGCCGATGCCGGCCGGCCGAGGGTGCGTTCGCGCGTCTTGCGGATGGCCAGTGCCTCGTGTTTGATGACCGTACGGGCCCACGGCAGCAGCTGGCGGACGTCGGTCACCGGCGCCTTGGAGAGGAGGATCTCGATGCCGCGCTGATAGGCATCATCGGCATCGTCGGCACAGATCGAATAACGGCGGGACGAACTCCGGAGGGCCGTCTCGTGCCGGCGGATCAACTCGACCGCGGCCCGCTTCCTCTGGGCCAGGCCGATACCGGCTTCAAGGCGGAGGTCTCGCTCGGGGAACTCCGACTCGGGTGGTGCTTCCTCTGTCTGGCCCATCAATCCCCTTCTGGGACTCCCGGTAAATGGACGAAAACGACTGCGAAAATTGCATTCCCGCCCGGAACGGTTTTCGAACCTCGTGGATTCGCCCCGTCAGACCCACTGAATGTGCGCACCCTCTCGCCATTAATCGCCATATGCAGCACTAAGTCAGCGAATTCAGAGACCTCGCCCCCGGCTCGGCTCGATTAATCCCGCAAATTCCGACAATCACGAATAAAGTCGTAAATTGCGTGAACAAGCGCCGATGTTGTGTTCCATATGAGCCGCGTCGGGATCTGCGTGCGGGGCTCTGACCATGGCGGCAGCGTAGGGAGGCGGGAATGACCGGTAACTTTTTGCCGTGGCCACCCGCGAAGAGATCGAAAGCATCCTGCCCAAGCTGGGTCGCGGGGCGCGGATCAACCTCAAGCTGAAGGACGGCGGCGAGGTGCTCGGCGTCCTCTACGGCGTGTTCGACGGCCAGGTCTACCTCGAGGAACACGATGGCGACGTCGAGGCCGGGCCGATCGACCTCGACCGGATCGAGAACCTCCAGGTCCGGATCCTCACAGAGGGACCCGGCCCCGACGCTACCTGACCTTCACCTTGCGTAGCGGAATCTTCGGCTTCCGGCTCCTCGTAGGTCTTCCGGTTTCACAGGTCCGGAGTAGGGAACCCCGGTTTCATCTAGCATTCGCCGCCTATGACCACCTGCGTAGTAACCGGCGGAGCCGGATTCGTCGGCTCACACCTCTGCGACCAGTTGCTGGCGAAGGGTTACCGGGTGATCTGCATCGACAACCTCGACACCGGCTCGCTGCAGAACATCGAGCACATCCGGTCCGAGGACTTCACCTTCCTCACCCAGGACATCACCGAAGAGGTCCACCTCGAAGGCGGTGTCGACTACGTCTACCACCTCGCCTCCCCCGCCAGCCCGATCGATTACGCCCGGCTGCCGCTCCACACGCTGAAGGTCGGTGCCCAGGGGACCTGGCACATGCTCGGCGTGGCCAAGTTCAAGCGCGCCCGCTTCCTGCTCGCCTCGACCTCCGAGGTCTACGGCGACCCGCAGGTCCATCCGCAGGAAGAGAGCTACTGGGGCCACGTCAACCCGATCGGCCCCCGCGGCGTCTACGACGAAGCGAAGCGATACGCCGAAGCCCTGACCATGGCCTACCACCGCCAGCAGGGGGTCAACACCTCGATCGTCCGCATCTTCAACACCTACGGCTCCCGCATGCGCGCCCACGACGGCCGCGCGATCCCGACTTTCCTGCGCCAGGCCCTGCAGAGCCAGCCGCTGACCGTCTTCGGCGACGGCAGCCAGACCCGGTCCTTCTGCTTCGTCGACGACCTGGTCCGCGGGCTGATCAGCCTGGCCGAGTCCGGCGAGCACATGCCCGTGAACATCGGCAACCCCGACGAATACACGCTGTTGCAGCTGGCGAACGCCGTGATCGAGGCGTCAGGATCCGACTCGTCGATCGTGTTCGAGCCGCTGCCGACCGACGACCCGCAGGTCCGGCAGCCGAACATCGACCGGGCCCGGGCCATCCTCGGCTGGGAACCGACCATTGCGCTGAACGACGGCCTCAAGCAGACCATCGAGACGTCCGGCCGCAACCGGCTGATCGGGTCGATCGAGTAGCGGGTTGATGTCCCCGGCCTCCACGACGGTCCTGGTCGTCGGAGCCACCGGCTTCATCGGATGCCACACCGCCGACCGGCTGGCCGAAACCGGCTTCAAGGTGATCGGCACCTCGCGGAGCGGCAAGCACTCCGACCTCGCCTGTGACCTGCTCGATCCGGAATCGGTCAGAAGCGCGCTGGAGCGGGCCAAGCCGGACGCGATCATCGCGGCAGCCGGCGAGTCCTCGGTCGGCTCCGCCTGGAGGGACCCCGAAGGCGCCTTCCAGGCCAATACGACCGGATCCTTCAACCTGCTCGAAGCCGTGCGGCGGCAAACGCCGGAAACGCGGGTCACGCTGGTTTCATCGGCCGCGGTCTACGGGATGCCCGGGTCCCGGGAGGACCTGCCCTTCACGGAGGCGAGCCCGACCAATCCGGCTTCGCCCTACGGCGCGTCCAAGGCGGCCGCGGAGGTGCTCGCCGCGCAGTACGCCCGCGGGTCCGGGATCGCGGTCTCGGTCGCGCGGGTCTTCAACCAGATCGGGCCGGGCCAGTCGGATGCCCAGGCTCCGGCCGAGTTCGCGAGGGCGATCGCGATGGCCGAGCAACGCGGCGACCGGAAATTCGACCTCGAGATCGGCCATCCGGGGTCGGAGCGGGACTTCACCGATGTGCGCGACACCGCCCGGGCCCTGACCGGGATTGTCACCGGACCGGAGACCGGGACCTTCAACGTCTGCTCCGGTACCGGGGTCCCCCTGTCCGACCTCGCCGCGGGCCTGGCCGCCCACACCCCGGTGCGGATCGGCGTGGCGCAGACGCCCGGTAAGGCGCACCCGGCCGACGTGCCGCTGGTGTGCGGATCGGCCACGCGGCTGAAGGAGGCCACCGGCTGGCAGCCGGAGATCCCGCTCTGGATCAGCCTGCTCGATCTGCTCGACGACTGGCGTAGGCGAATCCAGGGGCGAAGAACACGGAATGGGTCCTGACGTCTTGGTCCACGCTCCGCGGGGATCAAGGCGGCGAGACCCTTAGCGGCGAGGCGGCGTGCCGACCGGGGGCAGCGGGTGCTTCAGGACTTCGGCAGGCGCGCGGTGGCTCTCGCCGAGCCAGGCCTGGGCCAGTTCCAGCTCGCCCTGCTTCCGCAGCTTCCGCCTGGTCTTCAGCATCTCGGGGAAACGAAGGAAGGCGGCTCCCTTGCCGGCCAGCGTGAGCATGAAACGGCGGGCGGCGATCGCCCGGACGATCGCTCCGATCTCGACCGCGGCCACCCGGGGCAACGCACTGATGGGCATGAACTTCGACTGGGTGAAAATGCGGTTGCGGGCCACGAGCCGGGCGTTCTCGGCGTCCGGGCGGTCGAAGTTGCTGTTCCAGGCGGCATTGCCGACATGCCAGACGACCGCCGACGGCTCCAGCCGGAAGGTCCAGCCGTGGACGCGTGCGCGCACGTTCAGGTTGACGTCCTCGTAGAACGCGAAGTAGCTCTCGTCGTAGCCGCCCAGGTCGATCACCATCTGGCGCCGGAACATGCAGGCGGCGCCGCAGACGCCGAAGATCTCCCGGGCCTCGAAACCGCGCTTGCCCTGCGGCTGGCCGATGCCGTCCTCGCGGGCACGACCGTCGGCGGTCAGCGCCTGGCCGAGGCTGTAGATCAGGGCTTCGGGATCGTCCGGGTTCTGCTCGTGGCCCCGCACCAGGGAGAGGATCCGTGGCTGGACACCCCCTGTGTGCTCGTCGGACACCAGGACCTCGTGCATCTTCGCGAGCGCGCCGGGCTCGAGCACGGTGTCGGAATTGACCGTCGCCACCGCGTCGGCCGTGGTCGCCGAGAAGCCCAGGTTGACCGCGGAGGCAAAACCCAGGTTGCGGGGCAGCGGGATATGCGGGATGCGTTCATCCTGCATCCACTTGATGGAACCGTCGGTCGATCCGTTGTCGACCACCATCAGTTCGAGCTCGATTCCCTCCTGCGAACGCAGGGAATCGATACATGCCCGGAGGTCGGAGAGGCAGTTCCAGTTGGGGATGACCACCGCGACCTGCGGAGGTTTCGAAAGTGGGTTCACCCGGTCCCTCCCGCCCCTGGAATCTCTTGATCGGTCTTCTGCATCACGTGTACGGGCCGAGAGGCCCGGGGAAAGGTTGTCATAAGGATACGATTCCCGGCGATGACCCCCTCCATGAACGTATCCGGTCCGGCCAGACGCGCCGCCCGCCGGATCGCCCGTACGTCACTCGGAAAGAAGGCGGTTTCTTCGCTGCGGAGCGATCCCGTCCCTTCCCTGCTGGACGAATGGCTGGTCCCCCTGTTCGACGAAGAACTCGCCCGGATCGACGCCGCCCTGAAGGACCCCGGTGCGGAACCCTGGAAAGAGTTCCGTGACCTCGACGACGACCTCTGGTCGCTGCTCCTGACCAGGGAGTACGACGCTTACCCCAACATCCGCGCCTTCCTGCCGGGACACCCGGACCCGGCCCTGCAGCAGATGTGGAACGGGACCTCCGGGACCACCCTGGCCGCCCAGAGCGTCTGCTTCTACCGCAAGCTGAAAGAGATGCAGGCCTCCTACGGATCAAAGCCGATGGCCGGGACGAGCGTGCTCGACTTCGGCTGCGGGTGGGGGCGGCTCACCCGGATGCTGGCCAGACACCTCGGCCCCGGGCAGCTCCACGGCTGCGACCCGGTCGAGGACATCCTCGACATCTGCAGGCAGACCGGGGTACCGGCAGAGCTTGCCCGCAGCGAGTTCCTGCCCGAGAGCCTTCCTTTCGGCAGGAAGTTCGACCTGATCTTCTCGTTCTCGGTGTTCACCCACATCTCCGAAGCGGCGCACCGCGCCTCTCTGGCGGCGATCCACGACGGCCTCGAGCCTGGCGGCCTCTTCATCGTGACGGTGCGCCCCCCGGCCTACATCGATTTCAATCCGCTGATGCAGCCCGCGGCCGACCGGCTCGGCCCGGACCGCCTGGCCGAGCTGCGCAAGCCGCAGTACGTGTTCGTACCGCATGAAACCGAGGGCCATCCGCAGTACGACGATGCCGCCGACGACCCGATGAGCTATGGCGAAGCGGTGATCACCCTGCCCTACGTGCGGGAGCAGTGGGGTGAAATGTTCGAGCTGCTCGACGTCAGCGTGATGACCGGCGACATGTACCAGGTGGTGCTCACCCTGCGCAAGAGGTAACTAGCCGGGAACGCGGTCGCGCTCGAGCACCTTGTCGATGCGGCTGCGCTCCAGTCCCGAGCCGGCGATCTCCCGCCTGGTGAGCACCTGCATCTGGGCCAGCAGCCCGAGGGTCAGGAGCTGCACGCCGACGACTACCAGCAGCACACCCAGGAAGAGCAGCGGCCGCTCCCCGATCGGCTGGCCACCGAGCTTGACGATGGCCAGGTAGATCAGGATCAGGCCACCGATGAAGGTCAGTCCCGCCCCGGCGCCGCCGAAGAGGTGGAGCGGGCGGAACTGGTAACGCCCGAGGAAAACCACAGTCACCAGGTCCAGCGCTCCCCGCAGGTAACGCTCCAGCCCGAACCGGGACTTGCCGTGCTCGCGGGCCCGGTGGTTAACCGGGGCCTCGGTCACCTTCCAGCCCTGCTGGACAGCCAGGGCGGGCATGAACCTGTGCATCTCGCCGTAGACGTCGATCGAACGGGCGCACTCGCCGCGATAGGCCTTGAATCCGCAGTTCATGTCGTGCATATGGACCCCGGTGGCCCGGGTCGTGAACCAGTTGAAGAACTTCGACGCAAAGCGCCGGCTCGCCGGGTCCTGGCGGTCACGCTTCCAGCCGGAGACCAGGTCGAAACCCTCATCGAGCTTGTCGAGCAGCTGGGGGATGTCGGCCGGGTCGTCCTGTCCGTCGCCGTCGATCGTGATCACGTAGTCGGCGTCGACCGCGTCGAAGCCGACCGCCAGGGCGGCTGATTTGCCGAAGTTCCGCCGCAGCCGGATCGCCCTGAGGCGGTGGTCGGTCACGGCCAGCTCTTCGACCATCTCGAAGGTCCGGTCGGTCGAACCGTCATCGATGACCAGCACTTCCCATTCCCGGCCGAGCCTGTCGCAGGCGAGGTTGATTTCCCCGATCAGCCCGGGCAGGGCCTCACGCTCGTTCAGCGCCGGGATGATGACGGCCAGGTCCACCGGCTACGCCAGCCCGCAGACGGTCAGCGAAGCCACTTCCGCCATCAGTTGCCACGGTGTGGTGCCTTCGTCCGCCGGTATGTAGAGGGTCGTCTTCTGGCCGGGCACTAGTCTGCCGACACTAGTCGAGAAGGCCGGGTCGAAACGCTTCAGGGTGACGCTGCCAGCCGACTTGCTCTTCAGCACGACGCCACTCTTCGGCAGGTCCGGCACCAGCACGCTGCTTTCTCCCGGCGCCGCTTTCACCACCTCACAGTCGTCGGGAAGCGGCGCATCTAGGGGAACCAGGGCGAGGCCGAAAGCCTGGCTGAGGATGCGGTCCACGTTTGCCCGCACCTCCGGCGGCTGGGCCTGGATCTCCTCCTCCGGCATGGCGAGGCCACCGTACTTCCTCTGGGCCCCGCCGATGATCGCGATCGGGGCTTCGCTGGTCAGTTCCTGAAGCGGGACCGCATTCGCGCCCGGGTAATAGGGGACCGCCGAGCTCACCAGGGTGGAGGCCCTGATCTCCGCCTCGATACGGGCGTTTCGTTCGCGCAGGCCGTCGCCACTGTCCTGGATGTACATGACGTTGGTGGCGAAGCCGACCAGGGCGACCAGCCAGATCGCTATGAACCGGGTTCGGGTCATCGGGTACGCCCGGAACGCTTCGACCAGGATCAGCAGGACGGCGAAGGCCCCCGGGTAGAGGTACCGGGGAGTGCCGGGTTCACGGATGGTCGGGATAAAAGCCAGGACCTGCGAGACGAACAGCGCCAGGGCGATCGCCACCGCCGTCCAGAACCAGGACCCGAGCCTGACCTTGCTCATCCGCCAGCCGATCAGGACCACGAAAGCCAGGGCGAGTGCCGGTCCGGCCATTTCCCCGGGTGGCAGCCAGCTGCCGCCGCCGAAGTTGTAGTTGACGCCGGTGAGGGCGCTCAGGATTCCGCTGAGCGACTGGTAGGTCCAGGCCGGCAGCAGCAGGATGTTCACCGGGTCGAGTCCGCCGCGGGTGACCGGCACGTCTGCGGCGACCAGCCAGACCCGCCAGGCCAGGTAGACGCCGATCGGGATCGCCACCACCCACATTCGCCGCCAGCGGTCCGAGCCGATCAGCACCAGAACCAGCGCACCGGCCAGGAAAGGCAGAGCGGTGGTGTAGGTGAGCACGCCGAGCACCAGGGCGAGGCAGGCGACGATGTCCCCGGGCCGGCTCCTGCGTTCGAGGCCCAGCAATGCGGCCATGCCACAGGCGACGGCGAACATGATGGTGAAACCGTTGCCCTGGAGGATGTGAACGGAATCGCTGCCGAAGAACAGAAGCACCAGGCAGGGCGCCAACGCAATCGCATTGCCGACCCGCTTGCGTGCGTAAGCGAAAAACAGCCCGGTCGCCAGGAAGACCGAGCCGAGGGTCAACAGGCGAAAGACCATGTACTCGGGGCCGATCGTCTCGAGGACGAGCTTGTAGAGCGAATGGGGGATGAGGACGAGGTGTCCCGAATGCGGCTCGAGCGCCACCCTCAGGTCCATCGAGGGGCTGAAGGCGACCCAGGACAGTTCGTCACCGGAGAAAGTGGTGCCCCGGGTCACCCAGAGGCAGTAGACGAACGATACGAACATGCCCGCCGCCAGCAGTCCCCAGGCGACCCCGGTGCTTGGGCCGCCCTTGACGAGCGGGTCGAGGAAGCGCTTCATCAGCCGCTGCTGATGCTGCTCGAAACTCCCGTCTTCCCGGGTGGGTTCGTTCATCGGTGCTCTCCGGCGATCTCGAACGCCGCCTGGGCCTTGGCTCCGTTCATCGTACGCATACCTCGAGCTCCGCTCCGGCGTAAGCGACGGTCCACTGCTTGTCGGCGGAATCCTCGGGGATCACGATCCTGGCCCATTCGCCGGGGGAAAGAGCCCCGAGCGGAACGCCCGCTCCATCGGCGAAACGACCGATCGAAACCGGGCCACCCTGCCGCGACCTGATGCTGAGTGTCCCCGGGCCGGCCGTGAACCGCACCGTCGAACCGTCGGCGCCCCGGCGGTCGGGGCACCGGCCGGGGGGCGCTTCCGCGGGTTCGAGCTGAACCGGCATCAGCGACACGAGTTGCTGGTCCACGGTCATCCGGCGCTCGTTGCCGAGGTTGCCGATCTCGGCCGGGTCGTAGCCAAAGTCTCCGTACTCGCCGTTGCCCATTCCGAAAAGTAACGCCGCCGGGACGTCAGGCCTGACGTCCCGGACAAGCTCCGCCGCACCCGCATGGGTCCGCAGCTCTTCTCCGAGCCTGCGCACCTCGTCGACATTGTCGCGCATCAGCATCAGGTTGGTGGAGAGCCCGGCGACCAGCAGTAGCAGGATGAAGCCGGTGACCAGACGGCTCGGGCGGGTCCCGCGGGCCGCCTCGAATGCGACCAGGATCACCAGGATCGCCCCCGGGTAGAGGTACCTGGCCTCGCTGCCGGACGCACGCAATACGCCGGAAGCCAGTACCTGGATGACGAACAGCGAGAAGAGGATCACCAGGGTGACCAGCAGTCCGCGGCTGAGCCCGCGCCTGGAGACCGCCAGCCCGACCAGGAAGATCGCCAGCAGGGCGAGCGGCGGGCCGGCCAGTTCAACCTGGCCGGTGATGTTCAGGCCGGAGAAGTTGTAGCTGAGGCCGGTCAGCGAATTGAGGATGCCGCCGACCGACTGGAAGGCCCAGGCGGGCAGCTTCGGCAGATTGGAGAAGGTCAGCCCGGTACCCTCACTGTCGACGTCGGCGACCAGCAGCCAGATCCTCCAGAACCCGTAGACCGCCAGCGGCACCAGGGGGACCCACATCCGGCGCCAGCGACCGGGGCGGATCAGTACGGCGACGAATGTGCCCACGACAAACGGCAGGGCCACTGAATATGAGATCACCCCGAGGACCAGAAAGAGGCAGGCGAGCAGGTCGCCACGGCGGTCATCACGGTCGAGCGAAAGCAGCGCCGCGACGCCGAAAGCCATTGCAGACAGGACGGTGAAGCCGTTGCCCTGGAAGAGGTGGAGGAAGTCGGACCCGAAGAAGAGCAGCACCAGGCAGGGGACGAGCGCGGCCCAGGCGCCTACCCGCCGGCGCCCGTAGACGAACAGCAGTGCCACCGCCAGGAAAATCGCAGCGAGTGCGAGCAGCTGAAAGGGCAGGTAACCCAGCCCGAATACCTCGAGTATCGGCCAGTAGGCGAGCCTGGTCAGGAAGAGCAGGTGTCCGCCGTGTGGCTCGAGCAGGGTTGACAGGTCGATACCGGGTGTCGCCGTCACCCAGACGACCTCGTCGCCGGAGAAAGTCACGTCCCGTCCGAGCCAGAGGGTCAGGGCGGCCGAAGCGACCATCGCCAGGCCGAGGATCAGCGATGGCGAGCGCGGGTCTGCCTGTATCCCCTTTACCCGCTGCGACAGGCCTTCGATCAAACCGGGCATGGGCTCAGAGCTCCTCGGCAATCCGGGGGGCTTCCCGCCTGAAGACCCAGACCCCGAGCACGCAGACGGTCAGGTAGATCAGGAAAGCCGGCAGCAGGTTGACCAGCCCGCCGGCCGCGTCGACCGCACCGGGAGCGCTCGGGTCAATGATCCAGTGGCGGGCCTCGACGAAGATCGGGGTCAGGGGATTGATCAGGATGAGGTTCTGGTAGCTCTCCGGAACGGCGTTAAGCGGGTAGAGCACCGGGGTGCCGTAGAAGAGCGCAGTCACGACCACCCCCCAGATGATGCCGACGTCACGGAAGCGCACGTACAGCGACGAGAGCAGCATGCTCACGCCGAGCGTGATCACGAAGAGGCTGACCACGATCAGGGGGAAGAGCAGCCAGGTCCAGACGATGGCCACCCCGAAGGCGATCATGAAGATGATCACCGCGACCATGTTCGTGCAGAAGTTGAAGAGGCCGGTGATCACCGTCGCGAGAGGGATCACCAGCCGCGGAAAGTGGGTCTTCCGGACGACGCTCTCCTGGTTGACGACCGACATGACCGAGGTCATGGTCGCCTCCTGGAAGAAAGAGATCATCACGATGTTGAAGAGCAGGAGCACCGGGTAGAACTCGGCCTGGTCACCGATCCGGAAGATCTTCGTGAACACGAACAGCAGCACGGCGAACAGGGCCAACGGCCGGAGCAGCGACCAGAAGTAACCGAGCACGGTGCCGAAGTACGTCTTCTTGAAGTCGTTGACCGAGATCAGGTAGAGCAGGTCGAAGAACCGGCGGGGGCTTCCACCGAGGGCCGACGGACCGGCGACGTTACGGAGGACCGGCGCCTCCTCCCGGGGGATCGGGAGATCTGTGTCGGGCGGGTTCACCGGGGCCCCGGCCGGGTGACTTCGACCTCGTCGACCAGGTCGACCGCACCGGAATCGATCCCGGTGCCGAAGACGACCCAGTCGATCGCACGGAGGACCTGCATGCGCATGTCGTTCAGCGAGTCGTCGCGGAAGCCACGGGCACTGAGGAAGTAACGGCCCGGGCGCAGGATGTTGTTGACGTCGACCGAGATCTGGACCTGCTCGCCCGGGGACAGGACGTCGTAGCCGGCCTCTTCGCAGAGGCGCCGGGAGAACCCGAAGACCTGGAGCCCGGCTTCGTCGGTCACGCCGAAGGTGAAGACCGCCTGCGGCAGCTCGTCCAGCGCCTCGACGATGACGTTCATCCGGAACGGCGCTCCCTTCTCGACGTTCAGCACCCGTTCCCCGTTCTCGTCCTCGAGCCAGGCTTCGACGATGTGGGCGTCGTCGCCTTCGGCGGAAGCGCCCGGGTGGAAGCCGGGACGTTCGTCACTCTCGCGGAAGTTGGCCCGGAGGTACCACTCGGCGACCTCCTGCGGGCTGCCTTCCTTGCTGACCTCGCCGTCGTGGATCATCATCGCCCGGTGGCAGAACTTCTCGACGCTGTTCATGTCGTGGGTGACGAGGATGATCGTCTTGCCCGCCTCGCGCATGTCGTGGAAGACGTCTTCGCACTTCTGCTGGAACGAGGCGTCGCCGACGGCAAGCACCTCGTCGATCAGCATGATGTCGGCCTCGGCCTGGACCATCACCGAGAAGGCGAGGCGGACCATCATCCCCGACGAATAGTTCTTGAGCTTCAACTCGGCGAACTCCTCGAGCCCGGCGAACTCGATCACCTGCCCCACCCTCCGCTGGGCCTCCTGCCGGGACAGCCCGAGCATCACCGCGTTCAGCACGATGTTCTCGCGGGCGGTCATCTCCGGGTTGAAACCGACGCCGAGCTCGATGAAAGGGGCGATCCGCCCGGCCACCCGGATGCGGCCGCGGTCGGCCCGGTAGATGCTGCCGAGGATCTTCAGGAGCGTGCTCTTGCCGGATCCGTTCAGCCCGACGATGCCGAAGAACTCGCCTTCGTGGACCTGGAAGGAGATGCCGTCCAGCGCCTTCAGTTCCCGGGACGGGTTCCGGCGAAAGGGATGGACCGCCCGCTCCTTGATCGAATCGACCCGGTGCTCGGGGATGCGGAACGACTTGCCGACATCGCGCACGTCGACCACGACCGGTCCCCTCTGGATCTCGAGGGCCGCTTCTGCCGGGGACAGGTTCTCTTGCGTTTGCGCTGGGTTCAAAGTCAGGGGCGGACCGCCGCGGATTGACCGGCAGGCCGAACGTGAAGGCTACTTGTGTTCAGGAGAACCCGAGGGTTTCAGTGATCCGGGCAAGGAGGTCGTCATCGAAGGTCTCGTTCCAGTCATTCGGCCAGTCGACCGCCGCCCCGGCGACGCGCTCGTCGAACTCGCCGATCCGGCCGGCGGCGACCCGGAGTCCTTCGACCACCCCTGCCTGGTCCGGTGGCCCGGGGATCAGGTTCGGTGAGATCGCTTCGAGCCTTTCGGCCGTCTTGCTCTCGCCCCATACGGTGGTCACGACCAGCATTCCGGCCGAAGCCATCTCGATCGGCACCAGGCTCGGATGCGGCGCGTCCATCAGCGCCACCCCGAGGTCATGGCCGGCCAGGAACTCGCCGTACTCGTCCTGCCCGGTCCGCGGCCGCAGTTCGAGGGAGCGGCCGTTGCCGAGATCGATCCGTTCCCCGGCTCCGGTCGAGCCGATGCCGAAGAACTGCCATTCATTGCCGAAGACGCCTTCCGCGATCGCCTCCTTCAGGGCTTCGATGCCGACCCCGAACAGATTGCGGGTGGCATGGGCCTCGGGCCTGCCGTAGAAGACGAGCTTCCTGACCGGCCGCGCCGCGAGTTCGTCGACCGTCGGGGCGGCGATCGGCGTGATCGCGTTGCGGAAGGTGAGGGCCGTGACCCCGGCGGCGACCTCCTTCCCGCGGAACACGCCCAGCTGCTGATCGGCGAAGTAGTCACGGAGGATTTCGGTGGAGAAGAGTGCGTCGTGAGGGAAGCCATAGGACTCGCGGGCGAGGTCGGCCCAGGCCCCTTTCGGCACGGTCAGCGGTTCGTACTCCTGGATCATGTAGAGGAAGCGGCCGCCGGGAGATGAACTCTGTTTGGCGAGACGGGTCGCGATGTGGGCCGTCCACCAGGTTGTCGCGATGAAGCGGTCGTCGGGGCTCAGCCGGAGGGGCTGCATGCCGTCTCGGCCGAAGTTGATCCCGACGTTCTCGAACAACCCGCCGAGCTGCCGGTAGGACTCGACCTGCCGCCGCCAGTCGCCCGGAAGCGGCGGCGTGGTGTCGGTCGTGACGATCCGGACCGGCCGGCCGGCCTCGGCCAGCCGGCGGGCGAGGCTGAACTTGGCGATGTACCCGCCGAAGAGGTGCTCGAGGTCGATCGTCGGGATCAGCAGGTTGACCCGCGGCGGTTGCGTCTTCGATACGACCGGGAAGAGCGGCGCGACCTTTTGGCGCATCTGCGGGGTCAGGCCCTCCTCGACCGCGGGCGAGTCGCCGGCGCCGAGCCGGTCGCGCAGTTCCCGGGGCAGGCGGCGCTTAACCCCGGCCAGGTGGCGGTAGAGGATCGCCCGGACCAGCACCCGTTCCATGCTGAGCGTCTCATCGTGGCCGGCCAGCCGGCGCAGGGGCCGGAACATGAGCCAGAGGAGGCCGGTCAGCGAGCGGTCGCTGCCGGCGAACCGCTCGAGCGCCTTCCGCTTCTGCTTCGGCATCTCTCCGCCGCAGCGCTCGAGCACGACCTGGCTGATCGCCTTGAGCCGGAGGAACACGTCGAAGTAGGCCGAGGCCCAGCCGCCGAGGATCGCCCGCCACTGGCGCGGGTCGAGCCGGCGGATACCCCGGCTCGACAGTCCGGCATTCGCTTTGTCATGGCCGAGCACCGCGCCGCCGTGCTGGACGTAGTCGTAGAGCGGCCGGTCAACGTAGGACATGTCGCCGAGCGCGAGGGCGACCATTCCGAGCCAGTGGTCGTGGTACTGCTCACCGGGGAGCTCCGGGAATGGCAGCGCGTGCTCGGCCACGGAACGCGTAAAGAGTGAGGCGGCGCCGGTGACCGTGTTGGCGATCAGGAGCGAAGCGATATTGGTGAAATTGTTCTTCCGGGTGCCCCAGTAGGTGTCGGCGATCACCGTGCCGTCCCCGGTGACCAGGCGCTGGTCGCTGTAGACCAGCCCGGCATCTCCCAGCTCCGCGACCAGGGTCTGGAGCTTGTCCGGGTACCAGCGATCGTCCTGGTCGCTCAGGGCGATCAGGTCGTACTCGTCCCTGGCCAGCGTGATCGCGCGTTCGAAGTTCCGGTAGAAGCCGAGCCGTCCGGGAGCCGGCGAGAACGTGAAGCGCTCGTCACCGCCGATGACCGACTCGATCGCCTCGATCGAGGCCGCGTCCGAGTCGTCGTCGCTGATGAAGCAGTGCCACTCGCAACCGGTCTGGTTGCGGATCGAATCGACCTGGGCGCGGAAAAGGTCCGGGTCCGGGTTGTAGGTCGCCATGCAGACCGCGACCGGTTCGGCGGACACCTTCGGCCGCAGGCTCATGGCCGCGAGGCGTAGACCATCACGACGCCCGTGTCCTTCATGCTCTCTTCCTGGTCGATCGTGACTTCGAAGCCCTCGCCTTCGAGCATCCCGCACAGCTCGGCCAGGCGCCCGTCTTCGTCATGGACCTCCGACACCACCTGGCGGATCCGCGGCCAGTGATCCGGCTCGATCCCCCGCAGGACGTCGAGTTCGGCCCGCTCGACGTCGATCTTCAGCAGGTCGATCCGCTCGACGCCTTCGGCCTCGATCACCGATGACAGGGTCACGAGTTCGCAGGTGACGACCTCCGGTTCGAAGTCGCCCTCGATCCGGGCATTCGCTTCCCCTTCGCTGACTCCGAGATCGGACAACACCGCCTTGACCATGGCGCGGTCCCTCGCGGGATCGGCGTAACGGCTCGACATGGCGGCCGCGCCTTCGTAGTAGGTGAAGTCGGCGGTGCCGTTCTCGTCGGACAGTCCCGCCATCCAGGTGCGCCCTCCGGGGAAGCGGGTCATGTTTTCGGCCAGCATCTCGTAGATCGCGGGGACCGGTTCGAAGCTCAGCACTTCGGAGGCCCCGCACTCGTCGATGAAGAACGCGGCGGCCACGCCCACGTTCGCCCCCGCGTCAACCACCACGTCGCCCGGCCCGACGGTGATGCCGTGCCGCAGGTAGGTGCGGTCATTCACGATCTCCGTCAGCTGAAACCAGAGCTGGGAAATGTCGTGGTGCCTCAGCTTCCACTTCATCCCGGATCGATCCTCCTGAGAATCCCCACCGGTCATTGCAGGGACCGGGTCAGCCGGGTTCCTGGCGAAAACCCACACCTGAACCGGAATGTCGGGCTCGTTGTGCAGCGGGTGCCATTTCCGGTGGGCCGACCAGCGGTCGAGGTTGCCAACGACTGCTTCGTGATTGCCCCAGGCGCCGACGCTCTCGACCTCGAGCCCGGCATTTTCGAGCAGGGTGCGAAGTCCGCGCGGCGTGAACCGCCAGTAGTCGAACATGCCGTACATCGGCAGCTCGTGGACCTTGATCAGGAACGGGGTCGAGACGATCACGGTGCCGCCCGGCCGGCAGAGGCCGCGCAGGTTGGCCGCCGCCGCGTTCGGGTCGAGCACGTGCTCGAGGACCTGCTCGCAGATCACGACGTCGAACTTTCCTTCGACTTCCGGGTCGAGTGGCGCGCAGAGGTCGAAGGCCGGGTAGTCGAGCGAAGTGAAGCTCTTCCAGCCGTGGCCGGCTTGCGCGGCACCGCTGATCTCGGCCGCGTCGAGCCCGGCCGGACCGAGTCCCTGGATGTGATCGCCGACGGCACGGTTCAGCATGACCCGCTGCCACATCTCCTCCGGCCCCGAAGCCTCGGGGAACACTTTTTGGCTGAGGGCGGCGAGTACCTTGGCCAGCTGCAGCCTCACCTTTCGCAGGAGTCCGGGCATCAGAATGCCCCGCGCCAGCGCTCGGGGATCCGCTCGACCCGCAGCGGGAACCCTTCGAAGCCGGTCTCGCCGAAGAACCAGTGATCGAACTCCTCCCGCTCGGTGATCATGTTGTGGGCGGCCCAGCCTGAATCGGCATCCTCTTCGCCCCACTTGCGGTTCTTCCTCAGCTGGTGGCGGGCCAGGCACGCGTCGTAATCCGCGCGGTGGAGGTGGACCATGAACAGGTCGGGATCCCCGCGGAAGTGCTTGTCGACGCGGCGGTGGAAGCCCGGCTCCCAGCGCGAAGGCTCGGTCGCCATCGCCGACTTGTTGTAGGCCGCGTTCTCGCTCCAGTAACCACGCTGCTCCGTGATCAGACGGCCCGGGTCGAGCGGCGGCTCGCGGTCGGGCAGGTGGATCAGCTCGTAGCCCATGCAGGAGACGAACGGCTCGATCATCGTGTCCATGTAGTCCCCGAGGTCCCCGAGCCGGGGGTCCGGCACGACGAGTTCGTCAACGTCGGTCACCAGGACGACTTCGTAACCCCGGTCGAACAGTTCCCGCTGCTTGGCTTCGATCGTCCGGACCATCCAGGTGTGGTCGACCCGGTCCATCCTCACCGTCTCCGTCCGGAAGTTGCCGGCGGAGCCGGCGGTCGAGCCGTCGTCGCTCTCGTTGTCGAGGACGTAGATGTCCTCGGGCGAGAAGAACCGCGAGTAGTACTTCAGCCAGACCGGCAGGAAGAAGGACTCGTTGTGGACCATCGTGACGATCGCCCGGGACCGGCCACGGCCGGCGGCCGGATCGGCTCGCCTGCGGAACTCCTGGCGCTCGGCCCGGTGGTCGTCGAACCACGCGGTGAGCGGGTGTTCGGGGTTCTCGAGGATCTCCGGCATCTGCGGCGGCATCGACACCCGATTCTACGGTCCGGACCCGGTTAAACCCCTGCTCCTCGTTAGGATCGCGTCGCATGTGGTCCGGAGAAACCGTGTCAGTCGTCCTGATGACCTACAACGAGCGCGATTCGATTCGCAAGGTCATCGAGGACTTCTTCGCGACCGGGGTCGTCGCCTACCGGCTGATGCGGAAGGACACGGCGCGATGGATGGCCGACGAGATGTCCGTCGGCGGCAGCCACGCCGGTCCCGAGATGATGATGCTGGCGATCAACTCCGGCCGCCGGTTCGTCGAGGTGCCCGTGAACTACCTCCCGCGGGTGGGCACCTCATCGGTCACCGGCCATCCGGTGAAGACGATCGCGCGGGGCCTGACGATGATCCGGTTCATCTTCCTCACCACCCGCTTCAACCAACGGAAGGCCTAGTAAGCTCGAAAGGGGCGCCGACCGAGCGTGGAGTCTCCTACGGAGACTTCAAATACGTACCCGCCCGGTGGAAGCACAAGCCCGTAGAACGGGATGGCAATCGGTACAGACATTTGTTCCCCCTGCTTCACGCCGGGTGGCCGACCAACCTCAAATTCCGCTCGGGCCCTGACTTCGTTCTCCTCGAGGACAACCGGAACTCCATCTTCATCGAGGAGCGAAATCCCAAGGGATAGCTGCCGGTTGGTCATGTCGTATGGCACATGAACGATGATGCCCACCGCGACGAACCCTGGCGCATTGGCGGGAATGCGGGTCCAACCACCACCAAGAACATGAAGCTTGTCGCCAGCTACCTGCGCAGAGTCGCAAAGTACAACGGTGGCTTCGAGCGACGTGGTCATTGACTACTTGCGGCTGCTTCCGTGTCGGCCTTGTCATGTGACAAGCGGGGGACAGGTTCTTCTGGCCACGAACCTAGGGTGAGGTACTCCACGGGCAAGTCGTTGATCGTGTTGTTGGACCTTCCCACGATCGACCGAAGCCCTTCCGGTACGGGCAGCCACTCGACGATGTCTACGTTTGATCCGATCTCTTCATCAACGACTTGACGAGCGTTGGTTCGAGCCTCCTCCAGACTGTCTCCACCGGCAAATAGACCGGGCAGTGTTGGGGAAGTGACGCACCAAGCATCATCCTCCATGTCGACATTGAGGAAAACGGTCTTCCGGTATTCAGATGAGTTCACGGGCTTCCTCCTCTGTCAATCCAACGTGATTTACGAGTAGTTGTTTCACAAACCTGGGGGGAATCGTCCTCCCATCATGCCAAGCGAAGTTGATTGGAGGGAAGTTTTCCGACTCCAACTTTCGGTGGGAGCCAGACTGAGACACGACCCGGTAGCTGAGCGGCTTGCGGCACAAGATCCGCAAGAGTTGTTGCGCCTTGAGCGATGGAAGTCCCACACGGCGGCTAGCGTAGCCGCTTTTAGAGCGGTTTGCAGGGTATTTCGGAAAGTCTGACGAAACCTTCGACGATTGCGACATAGGCCTGAATGGTTCGCAACGTGCTGACGCATTCCAGCGTCGATCGGAAAGCTACTCGCCGACGTCGATCGTGTAGAGGACCGATTCGATGTAGCCGTCCCAGATCTGCATATCCGTGATCTCGGCCGACTTCGGCAGGTAGAAGTTGGTGCCTTCGATCTTCGCTTCCTTCAAGTTCCTTCCGCTCTCTTCACTGTCCTCGACGTTGAAGATGCCGGGCACGAGCAGGAACACCGTGTGTCCCTTCGCTTCGCGGAAGGCCCGGGCGAACTCGATGTAGGGCGGGATCGGCTTCGACTTCGAAGCGAGGAATGACGGCGGGCCCTGAGGCAGGTTGATCTTCCGGCAGGCAGGTCCCCCGCCGCCTTGACCATCTCGATGCCGGCCAGGTGACGGAGGCGGCGGAGCTCACGGTCGTTCCCGGGTGACCGGCCGGTGCGGTTCGTGGCGGAAGGCTCGTCGATCGATTCGAAGAGTTCCGCGCGCTTCTTCCTGGTCCCCGAGAACAACATCGATCTAGAAAGCGATCGGGACGTAATTCTCCGGGTAGGACGACGATCCGAAGAACCAGCTCTCGATCGCGTACCGGTTGTTCGGCATGCTCGGGTCCGACCCCGTCTGGTGCAGGAACATGCTGTCGAAGAGCAGCGCGTCGCCGGGGTTGAAGACCGGCCGGACGACGCCGATGTCCCCGGCGAGCTTCTCGGCGGTCTGGTCGGAGATCTGGAAGTCGAGCCAGGTGCCCGGGCCGCCGATCTCGGCGAACTCCTCGAGCCGCACCGGCACCACGTCCATGCTCGGGGCGACGTCGCCACAGCGCGAGAGCGCGAGCCACACGTTCAGGGACCGCACGTCGGCGCCCATGAACTTGCCGTCCTGGTGCCAGCCGCCGGCGACGTCCGGGGTGGACTTGCGGAGCGTGCACTTCTGGGCGGAGACCGCGACCGGCTCACCGAGGTAGCCCTCGATCACCTTGCGCAGGTTGGCCTTCTCGAAGGTGTCGAGCATGTCGAAGAGCAGCTTCGGCGAATCCGCGGCGAGGACGCCCCCGCCTTCTTCGACCCATTCACGCTCGGGGATCCGGAAGGGGTCTTCCGGCTCCATCTCGTCGTAGTAGCCGTCGGGATCGGGGTTGTCACCGCCACGCTCGAGGCGGACCTCGAAGGAACGGTCGATATCGGCGGCGAGCTCAAGTGCCTTGTCGTCGTCCATCACGTCGCGGACCAGCAGGCAGCCGGCTTCGAGGAAGGAGGCGCGGATCAATTCAGGGGTGAGTTCCTCCGGGGAGGTCTCGGGGCAGCGGGACTGCTCGCCGCGGGCCGGGACGGTCGCCGCGGGCCGGGGGTACTGAGGGTTGGCCGGTGCGTTCTCCAGCAGTTCGATTCCGGCGAGGTGGCGGACCCGGCGGAGCTCACGCTCGACGTTCGGGTCACGCTGGGCGCGATTGATCCCGGTCATCCTGTCGATGGCCTCGAAGAGCCTGCCCTCGGCCTCGAGAGCTTCGATTTCCGGCGACACCGGGCTGCGTTCGATGACGGCGGTGCCACTACGGTTCTTACGGGAGAAGAGGCCCATTCGTTACCTACCTTGGTGGTTAGAGATACCTAAGACTTTCGGGAACGCTAGCACTGTCTATCTATTCCCGACTTGTTTGGCGGGAATCCCCACGACCATCGCTCCGGGGGGTACGTCCTTGGTCACCACGGCACCCGATCCGATGATCGCTTCGTCCCCCACGTCCAAAGGGCCGAGGAGCGAAGACCCGGTGCCGATGAAGCAGCCGTGACCGATCGTGGGTCCTTGATGGTTTCCCGCAACCAGGCCGATCGTAACCCACGGGGCGATGACGGTCCCCGTCTTGATCTCGACCAGGCCGTCGAGCACGATCTGGCCGTGGACGATGTAGACGCCCGGATGCATGTAGACCGGGTCACCGATCGAGAGCTGCGAGGTCATCATCGAGATCTTGTGGAGGATCCGCGGGAGGATCGGGACGCCCCGGGCCAGCAGCCTCATGCGGAGGCGGTAACACATGTGCGCGAAGAAGGCGTCGGAAACCCAGGCCAGGCGGAGGGCGCGGTAGGCGGTGTACAGGGTGGACTTCGGCTCGAAGTGCTCGCCCCGGTGCATCGAGGTGACCCGGATGTCCTCGGTAACCGCGATCCGGAACCCCGGATGGCGGGCGTGGAGTTCGCGCCAGAATCCCTTCATCTCGGCTTTGTCCGGTTGCGCTGTCACTGGAAGGGCCGCAGCCTATAGCCTCTCGCCCGATCGACGTGCCAGAGATTTCCGAACAGTCCGAGCAGGTCACCGAGGCGCTCCAGTGGGGCTACTCGCTGGCGAACGTCATCGAGATCATGACCCCGGCCCTCGACGCGGCCGGGGTCGAGAGCCTCCTCGAGATCGGCTCCTTCCGCGGTGAGCTGACCGAAGAACTCCTGAAGTGGGCTGATGGATCGGGCGCAAGCATCGCCACGGTCGAGCCGCTGCCGCCGGACGACCTCCGGGCGCTGAAGGAGCGCCGACCGGAGCTCGAGCTGATCGAGGACACCGGCGTCGGAGCACTCGACGGGCTCGACTCGCTCCCGGACGCGATCGTGATCGACGGCGACCACAACTACTACACGCTGAAAGGCGAGCTGGACAGGATCGCCGAGATGGCCAAGAACGAAGATGGCTCCGCGGACCCTCTGCCCTTCCTCCTCTTCCACGACATGTGCTGGCCGCACGAGCGCCGCGACACGTACTACGCGCCGGACCGCATCCCGGAGGACGAGCGCCAGCCCCTCGGCCACAACTGCACCATCGCGCCGGGCAATCCCGGCCTCAGCGACGGCGGGCTGCCCTACGAGTGGGCGGCAGCACACGAAGGCGGCCCGAAGAACGGCGTCCTGACCGCGATCGAGGACTTCATTTCAGATCGGCCGAACCTGCAGCTCGCGACCGTACCGGTCTTCTTCGGGTTCGGGCTCCTCTGGCAGACCGATGCCCCCTGGGCCGGGAAGGTCGCCGAACTCATCGCACCGTATGACGACAACCCGGTCCTGAAGCGGGTCGAGCAGAACCGGGTCGCCCACCTCGTGCGCGGCCATGTCGACGCCGCCACGATCCGTGACCTCACCGCCCGGCTCGCCCGCCAGGACGAGCTGCTTGGCCGGATGCTCCAGTCGAGCGCCCTCGGACTCGCCGAGAAGCTCTCCAGCATGAAGCAGAGGGGAAACCCGGTCTTCACCCGCCAGGAGATCCAGGACCTGCTCGACCGCAAGGCCTAGGTTCTCACCACCCAAAACGGGTGACGCAGGACTGGGTGCATTCAGGACACCTATGGTGCTGAGAACGCACCCGGTCTCCGTGGATCAGGACTCGCTGGGGTGCTCGCCGGCGCGGATTGCCTGGTGAGCTTTCTCTTCTTTTCTCGCCGCGCGCTTCTTGAAGATCCTTGAGAAATCGCGCAACGGCTTGGTGATCTTCCAGCTCTTGCTGTTCTGGAGCTCCTGGAGTTCCCGCTCCATCGATTCGTTGATCAGGTGGCCGGCGCCGGCCAGGGTCCGGGCGGCTGAGGCTTCCGCTTCGGCGCGGCGGGCCCGGTCCTCCCAGAGCGCGTCTCCCTCGGGGCCCTCGGGCTTCGGCAGCATGTGGGCCCATTTCTTCGAGAACTGGATGTGGGCGTTGACCCACGTGTCGAGGTCGGAGATCAGCTCGATCGAGTGGTGGTGGATCACCTTGAGGTCGGCGGTCACCACCTTCTTGCCCTTGTCGCGGGCCTGGTGGCAGATGTCGAAGTCGTATCCGTGGAGGGCTCCCCCGGTGATCTCGTCGAAGCGGAGGTTCTGGATCGCCCACGGCGTGAAGCCGAGAACGAAGCCATCGACCATGTCGACCTCGCTGAGCTTCGCGTAAGACGGGGTGTCGCGGGCCAGCCAGGTGAGTGCCGGGATCTCTCCCCCGCCGAGCTCTTCGTAGTGGTGCGTGAACGAAGCCCAGGTCACCGCGCCTTCCCACCAGGCGATGCTGCGGACGCCGACCGCACCGGCGCAGCCGACCAGGCCGACGTCGGGCTCCTTCATCGCCTCGCGGATCTTCGGGATGAAGTCGGGGTCGATGATCTCGGCGTCCTGGTGGATGAGCACCAGGAACTCGAGGTCCTCGATCTTCGCGGCCTGTTCGAGAATCTGGTTGTAGCTGCGGAAAAGGGTTCCGGTACTGGAGAAACTCAGGACCTGAGTGTCTTCTTCCTTGGCTAGTTCGATCCCCGGCACGGCGTACTTCTCGTACTTCTCCGGCGAGGTGATGGCACTTCCGATGGCTACCACGGGTTCGGGAAGATAACCGGTTCGGGGTCAGCGCCGCCGGGCGACGACGCGACCGGCAGCTAACGTCCGCGCATGGCGTTGCTGCCGCGCCGCCAGTTGTTGAGGCTCCGGAAGTCGTCGACGGTCGAACCGGGAAGCGGCGCACTCTTCTCCGGGAACTTCTCGACCAGGTCGAGCGGTGTCTCGGCCCCGCTGCCATCGCCGGCCTCGACCTTCCAGATGCCGGCTCCCTGGCGAAAGCTCACGGCTTCGGTCATCTCGCCGTCCACCCAGAGCAACCCGGTCTGGTCGTCGGAGCCGTACCCACCGGGCATGCCGGAGCCGACGTCGGCCAGGAACCTCGTCCGGCGCTCCGGGTCCTGGTGGTAATGGACGCAGAGGCTGCCCGGGAGCACCCCGAGACCTTGCGCCGCCGCCGGCAGGCCGGAAGAAGTCGTGATGCCGTATTCGAACCAGGCCATCGCCCCCGCACTCTGGCCGACGATCAGGATGCCCCGGTCGAGGCAGTTCTCGAGGAGATCGCCGATTCCGTGGGCCTTCCAGATCGCGACGAGGTTGACCAGGCTCCCACCACCGACGTAGATCACGTCTTGCCCCAGCAGGTGGGCACCGACATCGATCGGGTTGGCGCCGAGGCGGAACAGGGAGATGTCGGTGACCTCGCAGCCCCGGCTGCCGAACGACCGGCGGAAGCGGGAGATCTGGTCCTCGGGGTCGCCGCTCGCGGTGGGCAGCAGGCAGATCTTCGGCCGCTCCTCCCCGGAGAGTTCGATGATGTGGTCGCAGACGGCTTCGTTCCCGTCCAGGCGGTCGAACTCGTGACCTCCCATCGTGAAAAGACGTCGGCTCATGACCGGAACTCTAGAAGGTGTGGCAAGGCGTCCCGAGGACAGAGCCTTGCCACACCTTCATGCCGCTAGCGGCGATGACGACCACGGCAGCGATGATTCGCCGACCAGCGGGGTGTGATCGGCGTTCCCGAGGAAGCGGGTCGCGATCTGAGTCGTCTTGGCGTGACCGCCATGCGGCTCGAGGGCGTAGGCCCGGGCTTCGGGCCGCGAGGCGACGACCTGGGCGAGCTGGGTGTCGACGAAGTGCAGAGCGGCGCCGTCCGCGGCCGCGTACCCCGGCCGCAGGCCCTCCTTGAGCTCCGATTCGTAGACCTTGTGGCGGTCGGAGCCGGCCTTGAAGTGGACCATGTTCGAGAACGGCAGGAAGCCGAGACCGAGCACGCGCTTGCTCGCGTCCTGATAGCCGGTGAGCCCTTCGTCGAACCAGCAGAGCGAGCCGGCACTGAGACCGCAAAGGATGATGCCGCGCTCCCACGCCTCGCGGAGGATCTCGTCGATGCCGTGGGCCCGCCAGACGCCGAGCAGGCTGATCACACTGCCGCCGCCGACGTAGATCAGGTCCTGGCTGAGCAGATGGTCACGGATGTTCTCGACCCCCCTCTCGCGGCGGAAGAGCGAGATGTGCGACGCCTCCGAGGTGTTCCGGAAGGCGTTGTAGTAGCGGACGATGTAGTGGTCGGCATCACCGCTCGCGGTCGGCAGGAAGCAGACCCGGGGTTTCTTCAAGCCGGTCAATGACCGCACGAAGTCATCGAGCAGGGGATTTCCGGACTCCATCGAGAAGCCGCCGCCGCCAAGGGCCACGATCTGTCGCTTGATTCCCATGAGCACATATTCGGTCCAGGTGTCCATCCACATTTTGGACGAGGGTCGAACCTGACGGTGCCCGGGTCGGACGCTGGTCACATCGCGCGCTGTCGCGGGTTCCGCGGGGTGACCGGGGGTCAGCCGCAGACCCGGACGTCGCCGGTCGTGGCGAGGCTCACGCGCATGGCGTCGCCGGCCTGACCGTCAGGAATGTTCAGCCGGACGGGGTTGCCCGGCTCGGCCGTGCCGACCGGCACTCCCGAACCGGAGTTCAGGGCGACGTTCACGGTGGCCGGCGTACCCCGGGCATCGAAGACCGAACCA
>CAVOIH010000020.1:0-52500 GCA_963695885.1 uncultured Solirubrobacterales bacterium
CCAGCATTCTCATGATCCGGTCGTTCTCGTTGTCGGGTGGCATCTGGTACGCCGGGACGAGCCAGCCGCGACGGCGGGCGAGCTCGCCGACCAGGTCGTTGCTGTCGAACGGCTCGTTGTCATTCGTCTTGGCGATCAGTAGCGGCAGGGTGGGATTGTCGTCGTCGTAGACGGTGAGAGCGTCCATTTCCTTCAGGCGGTTGGCCAGGGCTCCGCGGTTCATCTCCATGGCGCGCACGATCGAGGCGTAACCCGAGTGGCCGAGGCGGATGAACTGGTAGTACTGGGCCAGGACGAAGGATGAGCTTCCCGAGAAGTTGAGGGTGAAGGTCGCGTCCTTCTCGCCGAGGTAGTCCTCGTAGAAGATGAGGTCTTCGGGCACTTGGGCGTCGGTCCGGGTGACCAGCCAGCCGATACCGGGGTAGACCAGGCCGAACTTGTGGCCGGAGACGTTGATCGACACGACGGAGCCGAGGCGGAAGTCCCAGGTGAAGTCCGGGTCGGAGAAGGGGAACACGAACCCTCCCGAAGCGGCGTCGATGTGCATCGGCACTTCGAGGCCCTTGCCCTTGAGCTCGGTCAGCATCTGGTCGATGCCGACGACGTCGTCGCACTGTCCGGTGAAAGTGGTGCCGACCACACCGACGACGCCGATCGTGTTCTCGTCGATGTGTTCCCGGAAGTCGTCCGGTCCCATGACCGTCTTGCCCTTCGGGATCGGGATGTTCCGGGGCTCGACGTCGAAGTAGCGGCAGAACTTGTCCCAGACCACGTGGACGTCCGAGCCGTAGACGAGGTTCGGCCGGTCCGTTGCCTTGCCGGCCTTCTGCCGACGGTTCTTCCAGTTCCACTTCATCGACAGAGCGCCGAGCATGACGGCCTCGGAGGAGCCGGCGCAGGCGGTACCCGGGCTGTTCTGTGCAGCGGGACCGTTGAAGAGGTGGTGGATCATGCGCACGCAGCGCTTCGAGATCTCCGCGGTGCGCGGGTACTCGGCGTGGTCGATGTAGTTCTTGTGAAGGCTGTCCTGGATCAGCAGCCGTGCCTCCGGCTCCATCCACGTGGTCACGAAGGTGGCGAGGTTCTTGTTCGGGTCGCCGTCCAGTTCCATTTCCGAGGCGATCACGTTGTACGCCGCGCGGGGAATGACGCCGACTTCGGGGATCGTGTGGTCCGGGGCCGGCTCGGTGAAGAAGCTCTCGACGAGGGTCTCCTCCTTTTCGGGATTCATCTTCTGCTGGGGCGTCGGGTCGGTGCTCATCTTTCTCCTCTGACGGGTCGGCTGCCGAAAACCTATCTGTAATCGAATTGTTCTGGTTAACCGATTGTGTAGCGGGTCACTTCGCGCGTTTCTTCCGGGCCCTTCGATTCTTGAGGCCACGGGCGCGAAGGTTCCTCACGTGCTCCACGTCGGCCTTCCTGACGCCCTCCATCTGGCGTCCGGGCGTCTCCATCGTGGCCGTGAGGTCCTCGAACCGCGGCTCGGAAAGGAACCAGGACATCGCCCTGTCGCCGATCTCGCCTTCGCCGATGTCCTCGTGGCGGTCCTTCCTCGAACCGAACGGGTCCTTCGAGTCGTTGAGGTGGAGGGCTTTGAGGCGCTTCTTGCCGATGAGCCGCTCGAGGTCGTCGACGACCGTGGTCAGTGTCTCCGGGGTCCGGATGTCATATCCGGCCGCGAACAGGTGGCACGAATCGAGGCAGGCGCCGATGCGCTCGCCGCCGCCGGCCGCTTCGGTGATCGCCTGGATCTCCTCGAAGGTGTGGCCGAGGATGCCTTTGTGGCCCGCCATCTGCTCGATCAGTACCGGGCACTTGTCGGTCTGCTTGATCGCCTCTTCGATCATTTCACCCGAACGGACCATGGCCGGGATCAGGTCCGCGTCCTTGCGGGAGCCGGGGTGGAGGACGACGCCGGTCGCGCCGATCCCGTCACCGATGCTCAGCGCGTGTGCCAGCGATTCGAGCGACTTCTTCCGCAGTTCCCTGTCCGGGGTCGCCGGGTTGATCAGGTAGACGGCGTGGATGATCACTGATTCGACGCCGGATTCATCCAGCGCCTCGCGGAACTCGGCGAAATCGTCTTCGGTGTACTTCGTCGGCTTCCAGGCCCGCGGGCTCTGGTTGAAGATCTGGATCGAGGAGGCGCCGATCTCAACGCCGCGCCCGACCGCCCTCACCAGACCTCCCGCTGTGGAAACATGGGCTCCGATGAGCATCAGTGAAGAAGACCTCCGAGTTCGATTCGCCCCTTCGCCTACCGGTGCTCTGCACATCGGCGGGGCCCGGACCGCACTCTACAACTGGCTGGCCGCCCGTCATTCCGGCGGCAAACTGGTGCTCCGGATCGAAGATACCGACCTCGAGCGTTCCACGCCCGAGAACGAGGCGCAGATCTTCGATGCCTTGAACTGGCTCGGCCTCGACTGGGACGAAGGGCCGTTGTCGCAGGTGGCCCGGGCGCCGGAACATGCCGTCGCCCTGGAGAAGCTGCTCGAGTCCGGTCACGCGTATCGCGACGCCGCCACCGCCGACGATGTCAAGGCGTACAAGGCCGAGCACGGGAACGGTCGCGGCTACCGTGGCAAGCCGAGCGCTGACGGGACCGGCGCGGTGCGATTGCGGGTCCCGGACGAAGGTGACACCGTGGTCGACGACCTGATCCACGGCGAGGTGCGTTTCCCGAACCGGGGCTACGACGACTTCGTGATCGCCCGCGGAGATGGCTCGGTGCTCTACAACTTCGCGGTCGCGGTCGACGACGCCGACATGGGCATCACCGAGGTGATCCGGGGCGATGACCACCTTTCGAACACCCCGAAGCAGCTGCTGGTGCTGAAAGCTCTCGGCCACGAGCCGCCGCGTTACGCGCATGTGCCCCTGCTCCACGGTCCCGACGGCAAGAAACTCTCGAAGCGCCACGGTGCTGCCTCGGTCCAGGAACTGCGGGACGCAGGCTACCTGCCGGCAGCCGTCAGGAACTACATAGCGTTGCTCGGATGGGGACCGGGGGACGACGAGACCCTGCTCGACACCGATGAACTGGTCAGGCGGTTCCGGCCCGAGGACGTCGGCAAGTCCTCCGCCGTGTTCGACGAGAAAAAGCTCCGCTGGATGAATGGCCGCTATTTGCGGAAGCTCGATCTCGAGACCTACACGGCGACGGTCGCCGGCTTCCTCGGCCGCGAGATCGACCCCGAACTGGTCGAGGCCTGCCGCATCAGCCAGGAGAAGGCGTCAACCCTGGACGAAGTCTGGCCGTTGATCCGGTTCGTGTTCGAGGAACCGGCCGAGGACGGGAAGGCCTGGCGCAAGATCATGAAGAACGACGCGGGCAAGGTCCTCGAGACCGTTCGCGACGCACTCTCGGGCCTCGATGACTTCAGCACCGAATCGGTCAAGACCGCGGTCGAGCCGATCCCGGAGCGTCTCGACCTGAAACCGGGCAAGGTCTACCAGCCGGTCCGGGTCGCGATCACCGGCACCACCGTCTCACCGGGGATCTTCGAATCCCTCGCCGTGCTCGGCAAGGATCGGAGCCTCGAACGCATCGATGCCGCGCTCGCCCGGATCGAAGCCGCGCCGCCGCAAAAACCCGTTTCCTGACTCGTTTAGTCAGCTTTGGTCAGGGGATTGCTGTAAAAAGGGGGGGTGATCTCGATCACCTCCAAATCCCGGTACGCCGTTGTGGCGATGGCCGAACTCGGCCGCTCAGGTGACCGCCCGATGCCGGTCAAGGAACTGGCCGAGCGCCGCGACATCCCCGATCAGTTCCTGGAACAACTCTTCTCGACCCTCCGCCGTTCGGGCCTCCTGACCAGCCACCGCGGCAGCAAGGGCGGGTACACGCTTTCCCGGCCGGCGGACGAGATCACCGTGCTGGAAGTGGTCCAGGCGCTCGACGGAAAGGTCGGCCAGGAGGCCGACGAGGCCGGTGGGATCTGGCTCGAAGGGGTGAACGCCCTCCGCAGGGTGTTCGGAGAGACGACCATCGGCGAGATCCAGAGGCGCGAAGACGAAGAGGCTGCGGCCGGGATGTACTTCATTTGATCGCCCCCCAGGCATCGGCGACCGTCGGCGGGACCCCGCTCGTCTCACTGGCCCGGATCGGCGAGGGCGGGGGGGCGGAAGTCTGCGCGAAGCTCGAATACTTCAACCCCGGCGGTTCGGTCAAGGACCGGATCGGGGCGGCCATGATCGGGGCCGCCGAGGCCAGGGGCGTGCTGGTCCGCGGTGAATCGGTCATCGTCGAACCGACCAGTGGCAATACCGGCATCGCGCTGGCAATGATCTGTGCCGCCCGGGGCTACGAGCTGATCCTGACCATGCCCGAAGGCATGAGCCGCGAAAGGACCAAGCTTCTGCGCGCCTACGGGGCCGAGGTCCAGGAGACGCCATCGATGGGCGGGATGGACGAGGCGGTGACCCTCGCCGCCCGCATCTGCGAGGAACGTGGCGGCTATACCCCGCAGCAGTTCTCCAACCCGGCCAACCCGGAAGCTCACTTCAGGTCCACGGGGCCCGAGATCTGGACCGACACCGAGGGCGATATCGCCGCCTTCGTCTGCGGGGTCGGCACCGGCGGCACGATCACCGGGGTGGCACGGTACCTCGAGGAGCAGGGATCGGACGCGAAGATCATTGCGGTCGAGCCTGCATCTTCTCCGGTCCTGTCCGGTGGCAGTATCGGCCCGCACCGGATCCAGGGGATCGGGGCGGGCTTCGTGCCGGAGAACCTCGACGTGGGCCTGCTCGACGAAATCCTGCCGGTCACCGACGACGACGCATTGAGGACCGCGCGTGAGCTGGCCGGCCGGGAGGGCATCCTCGGGGGGATCTCCGCCGGGGCGAACGTCCACGCGGCCCTGGAAGTGGCGAAGCGCCCGGAAATGAAGGGTGGCCGGGTCGTCACGATCGTCTGTGATTCCGGTGACCGTTACATGTCACTTCCGTTCTTCGTCCCCTGAGCCCGGGCAGGCATGAGTACTCTCCGGAGCGATGGCCCGATCTGACCAGTTCACCAGGGTGGTGAGCGGCATCAGGTCGCAGGTGGCCGCGGCCCGGGGCCGCGATCCCGCGACCGGATCCGCCTCCACGATCGAGATCCTGGCGACCTGGCCAGGGGTGCAGGCCGTGCTCGCTCACCGCCTGGCCCATCGGCTCCACTGCCGGAAGATGCCCATCGCGCCCCTCGGCATCGCCTACCTCAGCCGGGTCATCACCGGCATCGAGATTCATCCGGGCGCCCGGATCGGAAACGGATTCTTCATCGACCACGGGGCGGGAGTGGTGATCGGCGAGACCGCCGAGATCGGCGAGGACGTGACGCTCTACCAGGGGGTGACCCTGGGTGGCACCGGATTCCAGTCCGGCAAGCGCCACCCGACGGTCGAGGACAATGTGACCATCGGTTCGGGGGCCAAGCTGCTCGGTCCGATCACGATCGGTCACGGCGCCAAGATCGGTGCGAACTCGGTCGTGGTCGAAGACGTCCCCTCCCGGTCGACGGTGGTCGGCAACCCGGGCCACCCCGTCCGGATCGACGGCCGCAAGGTCGAAGGCCCGGATGCCGACTGGATCCACCTGCCGGATCCGCTCCAGGACGCGGTGAAGTCGCTTTCGGCGCGGATCAGGGAGCTCGAGAAGCAGGTCGCCGCCCTCTCCGGCGGTGAGGATCCGCAGGCCGAGGATCCGGTGACGGAGCCCAGGAAAGGCCGGTCTTCGGCCGGCGGCTGAAACCGCTTTCGAAGCAGGGGGACACCGCCGCGCGGATGTATATCCTCGACTGGTGGAGGCTCTCGGTAAATCCTTTGGCGACGATTCCTACGAGGTGGGGGTCACCGATTCGCCTGGTCCGGAATCGGCCGGGGCCGGCGCGCCCGCCCATCTCTTCGCTGACGGCCTGAACGAGCCCCAGCGGGAAGCGGTCGAATACGGCGACGGCCCGCTGCTGGTGATCGCCGGCGCCGGATCGGGCAAGACGCGGGTCCTGACCCACCGGATCGCCCATCTGCTCGCGACCAAACGCGCCCGGCCGGGGGAGATCCTCGCGATCACCTTCACCAACCGGGCGGCGAAGGAGATGCATGAGCGGGTCGAGGAACTGGTCGGAGCCCGGGCCCGCGCGATGTGGGTCACGACCTTCCATTCCGCCTGCGCCCGGATGCTCAGGGCGGACGCCGAGAAGCTCGGCTATTCGAAGTCCTTCACGATCTACGACCAGGCCGACTCACTGAGGATGATCAAACGGGCGATGGAGGAGCTCGGCGTCGACCCGAAGCGCTTCCCGCCGCGGGCCATCCAGAACAGCATCTCCGGGGCGAAGAACGAACTGCTCGACGCCGAGGCCTACCGCAAGCACGGCGGCTCGTACTTCGAGGACACCGCGGCCGGCGTCTACGAGCTCTACGAGAAGCGCATGGTCGAGAACAACGCGATGGACTTCGACGACCTGCTGGTCCGCACGGTCAACGTGCTCGAACTGTTCGAGCCGTCGCGTGAACGCTGGCGGCGCACCTTCCGGTACGTCCTGGTCAACGAGTACCAGGACACCAACCACGCCCAGTACCGGCTGCTCCAACTCCTGGCCGCCGAGCACGGAAATCTGACCGTGGTCGGCGACGAGGACCAGTCGATCTACGGATTCCGCCACGCTGACATCCAGAACATCCTGGACTTCGAGAAGGACTTCCCGGGTGCGAAGGTGGTCAAGCTCGAGCAGAACTACCGCTCGACCGAAACGATCCTGTCCGCCGCCAATGCGGTGGTCGAGCACAACCGCGACCGCCGCCCGAAGAAGCTGTGGACCGACGCCGGGCAGGGCGAGGAGATCGAGGTCGTACGGCTCGGCGACGAGCACGAAGAGGCCCGCTGGGTCGCCGGCGAAGTCGACCGCCTGATCGACGAAGAAGGCCTGACGACGGAGGACATCGCGATCTTCTACCGGACCAACGCGATGAGCCGCGTGGTCGAAGACACCCTCGTCCGCTTCGGCACGCCGTACCAGGTGATCGGCGGTACCAAGTTCTACGACCGGGCAGAGATCAAGGACGCGATCGCCTACCTCCAGTACATCTCGAACCCACGGGACTCGGTCTCGTTCAGCCGCATCGTCAACACGCCGCGGCGGGGGATCGGCGACACCTCCCAGGCAAGGATCCTGGCCCACGCCAACACCACGGGCGAGGACATCTGGGACGTGGCTTCGGCGGCCGAGGAGGTCCCCGGGCTGAGCAGCGCGGCCCTCCGCTGCGTCACCGGGTTCCAGAGCACGATGGGCGGACTGCGGGCAAGGTCGGAGCGCTCGCCGGTCTCCGAGACGCTCGAGGCAGTACTCACCGAATCCGGCTACTTCGACGCCCTCGAAGCGGAGCGCACGGTCGAGGCCGAAGGCCGGACCGAGAACCTCCGGGAACTGATCGGCGTCGCGGCGGAGTTCGATACCAACCGGGCGCTCGAGGGCGACAGCGGCATCGCCCCGCTCGACGAGTTCCTCCAGCAGATCTCGCTCTACACCGACCAGGACAAGCTCGAGAAGAGCGAGTCCCTGCTGACCCTGATGACCCTCCACAACGCCAAGGGCCTCGAGTACGACACGGTTTTCATCATCGGCTGCGAGGACGGCGTCTTCCCGCACTCGAGGGCACTCGACGAAGGCGAAGAGGAAGAGGAACGGCGCCTCTGTTACGTCGGCATCACCCGGGCCCGCCGGCGCCTCTACCTGACCGGTGCCCGCACCCGCCGCCTGTACGGGGGCCGGGCCGAGGCGACGATGCCGTCGCGGTTCCTCGACGAGCTGCCGGCTTCGCTGGTCCACCAGCAGGGTTCCGCAGCCGGGAGAGGGGCCGGCGCTCCGGCCGGCTGGAGTTCGTCGTCGTCCGGCGGGTTCAGCTCCCTCTCCGGGGGCCTCGGAAGTGGACCGGACCCGATCCAGCCTTCGACCGCGGTCGAGGTGTCGGTCGGCGACGACGTCGTCCACGCCTCGTTCGGTGACGGGGTCGTGATCGGATCCGAGCCGGGCGGGGTGGTGATCGTCAGGTTCTCCGCCGACGGGACCGAACGGAAGCTGATGGCCGAATACGCCCCGATCAAGAAGAGGTGACCAGGTGAGCGCAAGGACGATCGACGGCAAGCAGGTGTCCCAGGAGGTTCGCGACCGGGTGGCGGTCGAGGTCGCCGAATTCGCCGGGGCATCGGGCCGGGTCCCGACCCTGGCGACCGTACTGATCGGCGCCGATCCCGCTTCGGAGATCTACATAGCGAACAAGCACAAGGCCTGCGAGGCCGCCGGCATGAAGTCGGTCCACCACGGGCTGGCCGCCGATACACCGGAAGCCGAGGTGGTGTCCTTGGTCGAAGCACTCGGTGCCGACGAAGAAGTCGACGGGATCCTCGTCCAGCTGCCGCCGCCCGACCACATCGACCCGGACGTGGTGGTCAACGCGATCGACCCGGCCAAGGACGTCAACGGACTGACCCCCGCGAGTGCCGGGATGCTCGCATCGGGCCGGCCCGGTCTCGTTCCCTGCACGCCAGCCGGGGTCGTCGAACTGCTCGACCACGAAGGATTCGACCTGAGCGGGGCGGAGGCGGTGATAGTCGGACGCTCGAACCTGGTGGGGCGGCCGCTCTTCAGCCTGCTGCTGGGGCGAAACGCGACGGTCACGATCTGCCACTCCCGGACCAGGGACCTCGCTGACGTCTGCCGCCGGGCCGACGTCCTGGTCGCCGCGGTCGGGGTACCCGAATTGATCACGGCCGGCTTCGTGAAACCCGGTGCCACCGTGATCGACGTCGGCATGAACCGGACCGACGAAGGCCTGCGCGGAGACGTGGACTTCCCCGAGGTGTCGGAGGTCGCAGCCGCGATCACCCCGGTCCCCGGCGGGGTGGGGCCGATGACCATCGCGATGCTGATGGTCAACACGCTCACGGCCGCGAAGGCCCGGGGCTGACGCTTGCGATTCGGAAGGGTCCATCCCCTCGAATGGCTTTCTTCCGCCTGCGGCCTGCTGATCCTGGTCGGCCTGTCCATGCCGTGGTACGGGGAGCAGACCGGGCTGGACACGGTCAGCCTCCTGGACGTGGTCCTCGCGATCGCCGGCCTGATGGGGCTCATCCTTCCGGTCGTGCTGGCGTCGACCCGGAAGACGGACGTGCCGATCGTGTTCGAGACCTTCCTCTCGACTCTCGCGCTGATCGCCGCCGTGGTGCTCGCGTTCAAGCTGATCTGGTCTCCCGAGGGTGGCCTGAAGTCCGGATTCTTCCTCGGCCTGGCCGGCGCGGTCCTGCTGTCCTGGGCCGGCTGGCGAAGCACCGCCCGCGAGAACTGAAGAACTAGACTCCCCGGCGTGATCGAGCGTGAACAGGTGCTGCATGTGGCCCGGCTTTCGAGGCTGAAGCTGGACGACGACGAGGTGTCGCGGCTCGAAGGGGAGCTCTCCTCGATCCTCGACCACGTCGACCGCCTCGCCGAGATCGACATCGAGGGCGTCGAGCCCACTTCGCACGTGGTGCCACTCGAAAACGTCCTTCGCGACGACGTGGCCCGGCCCGGCCTGGACCGTGACCTGGCCCTGAGTCAGGCGCCGGACCCCGTGGACGGCGCGTTCCGCGTCCCTTCGCCCCAGGCAGAAGGCTGATCGTGGCCGTATCCGACCTGACCGCCGCCACCGCGGCCGAGACCGCGGCGCTCATCGAGAGCGGGCAGGCCTCACGCCGGGAAGTCCTGGAAACGTGGCTCGAGCGCACCGCGGCCGATGACCTGAACGGCTACCTGTGGCTGGCAGACGCCGAAAGCGCCGTCGGGACGGTCGACCAGGACGCCGAAAGCCCGGTCGCCGGCGTCCCGCTCGCGATCAAGGACATCTTCTGCACCGCCGGCGTCCCGACCACTGCCGCCTCGAAGATCCTCGAGGGCTACCGGCCGCCCTACGACGCGATCGCCGTCGCACGCCTGGCCTCGGCCGGGGTGCCGATGCTCGGCAAGACCAACATGGACGAGTTCGCGATGGGTTCGTCCAACGAAAACTCCGCCTTTGGCCCCGCACTCAATCCCTGGGACCGTTCGCGTGTGCCCGGCGGATCGTCGGGTGGCTCGGCCGCGGTCGTGGCCGCCGGTCTCGCGCCCTGGGCCCTCGGCACCGACACCGGTGGCTCCGTGCGCCAGCCCGCCGCCTTCTGCGGCGTGGTCGGGCTGAAACCGACCTACGGATCGATCTCCCGCTACGGGATGATCGCTTTCGCCTCTTCGCTGGACCAGTGCGGACCGATCACGCAGAACGTCTCTGATGCGGCGCTGCTCCTGGCCCGGCTCGAAGGCCGGGACGAGATGGATTCGACCTCGACCGGCATCAAAGGCGGAATCGATCTGCCTTCGGCCGAAGACCTGAAGGGCCTCAAGTTCGGCATCCCGGCCGTCCTGGTCGGCGAAGGGGTCGATCCCGGGGTCAAGGCCGTGTTCGACCGGACCATCGAGCAGATCGAGGGCCTCGGCGGCACGGTCGAGACCATCGAGCTGCCGCACGCCAAGCACGGCATCTCGGCCTACTACGTACTGGCCCCGGCCGAGGCCTCGACCAACCTGTCCCGATACGACGGAGTCCGTTACGGACAGCGGGCGAGCGATCGGGACCTCACCTCGATGTACGAAGTCACGCGTGGCGACTTCTTCGGAGCCGAAGTCAAGCGGCGGATCATGCTCGGCACCTACGCGCTCTCGTCCGGTTACTACGACGCCTACTACGGCCGTGCGCAGAGGGTCAGGACCAGGATCGTCCGCGACTTCGACGCGGCGTTCGGCCGGGTCGATTTCGTGATCACGCCGACCTCGCCTTCGGTCGCGTTCGGGCTCGGCGAGAAGACCGACGACCCGCTTGCCATGTACATGGCCGACCTCTTCACGGTGCCGATGTCCCTGGCGGGGATCCCGGCGATCTCGATCCCGGCCGGAATGGCCGTCCCCGAAGGTGGAGGGTCGGAAATGCCGGTCGGCTTCCAGATCGCTGCCCCCGCGTTCGGGGAACAGAAACTGCTCGAAGCTTCGCTGGCACTGGAGAAGGCGATCGGGTTCGACGGCAGCGGGGGGAGGATCTGATGGCCGAAGAACTCGAAGCGGTGATCGGGCTCGAGATCCACGTCCAGCTCTCGACCGAGACCAAGATGTTCTGCGGCTGCAAGCTGTCCTTCGGCGACGACCCGAACATCCACACCTGTCCCGTCTGCCTGGCCCATCCCGGCGTGCTCCCCGTGCCCAACCGGAAGGCGATCGAGTACGCGCTCCTGATCGGGGCCGCGCTCGACTGCGAGATCGCACCGCGCTCGATCTTCCATCGCAAGAACTACTTCTACCCCGACAATCCCAAGGCGTATCAGATCACCCAGTTCGAGATCCCGATCTGCGGTGCCGGCCGCCTCGGGGACGTCCGCATCAACCGGGCCCACCTCGAAGAGGACGCGGCCAAGATGATCCACGTCGGCGAGAGTGGCCGCATCCAGGGTTCCGACTCGTCGATGGTGGACTTCAACCGCGGAGGAACTCCGCTGGTCGAGATCGTGACCGAACCCGACCTGAGGAGCGGCGCCCAGGTTCGCGAGTGGGGCCAGCTCCTGCGGGCCACGGTCAAGGAGCTCGGGGTGTCCGACGTGAACATGGAAGAAGGCAGTCTGCGCTGCGACGCCAACGTGTCGGTCCGGCCCGTCGGCTCGGATGGGCTCGGCACCAAGACCGAGATGAAGAACATGAACTCGTTCCGCTTCATCGAACGCGGGATCGAAGCGGAGATCGCCCGCCAGAAGGAGCTGATCGGCTCCGGTGGCCGGGTGGTCCAGGAGACCCTTCACTTCGACCCCTCGACCGGAGAGCTTCATTCTCTCCGCTCGAAGGAAGAATCACACGACTACCGTTATATGCCGGAACCCGACCTCGTCGCCATCGTCCCCACCGAAGAGATGCTGAAAGCGGCCCGGGACACGCTTCCCGAGCTTCCCGCTGCCCGCGCGGCCCGTTACCGTGACGGGCTCGGTGTTCAAGACAGTGCCGCGCTGCTGCTGTCCTTCGAGACCGAATGGGCCGAATTCTTCGAAGGTGTGATCGCCCACAGTTCGGACATCGAACCGCGGGTGGCCGCCAACTGGGTCACGGGGGAGTTCAGTGCCGAACTGCGGAAGCAGGACGTGCCCCTGGCCGATTCGAAGGTCACTCCGGACCAGCTCGGCGGCCTGGTGCTGCTCGTCGCGGGCAAGAAGATCTCCCATTCGTCCGGCAAGTCAGTCCTCGAGGTCATGGTCGCGGAAGGGGCCGACCCCGCTGCCGTGGTCGAGGACAAGGGACTCGAGCAGATCTCGGACTCCGGTGAGCTCGAAGCGGTCGTCGTTTCCGTGATCGAGAACAATCCGAAACCCGCTGAGCAGGTCCGCGGTGGCAACGACAAGGCGATCGGCGCCCTGGTGGGCGCCGTGATGAAGGAGACCAAGGGCCGGGCCGACGGCGGCGAGGTGACCCGCCTCCTCCGCCACCACCTCGGCCTGTAGGGTCTCGCGGATACGAAGTGCCGGGACCCGGGGAAACCCGGCTCAGTTCCTGATGACGACCCGGAACGCCTTTCTGATCGTTTTCTTGCTCCGGTGGCCGGTCTGGTCGGTCGAGCGCACGCGGAACAGATGACGGCCGGCGGCCAGCCCCGAGAGCGTCGTGCGTTTCCCGCAACTGCGAAATGGCTTGCGATCGAGGCGGCACTGGAAGCGGACGGGCGTCGATCCCGTTCCGGCGAATTTGAACAGCACCCGGCGCTTGCGGACGACCCTTGGCGGAGAGAACTTCACTTCGAGCGTCGGGGCGACGGATCCACCCGTGGTCTCGGTCGTGTACAGGGCTTTTGCCGCCTTGGAGAAGCTCGGACCCCAGAGAACGTTGCAGAGTTCGGGCTGGGTCTGGCAGAGGGTGTAGCTCGTCAGGGAAGCGAGGTAGTTGCCGTCGGTGATCCAGCCGCCGCCGCTGGCACCGTTTCGCATGTCGCAGGGACTCACGCCGATCGTCCTGGGTGTGGTCGCACCGCGCAGAGCCATTGTCGAACGGCACGCGGCCAGGCGTTCGCCGTCGTACGGCGGGTAGGGGTCGGCCGGGTAGCCGAAGAGCGTGTACTCGCGGCCGAACGGGCGGAGGCCGAACGCGACCTGGCGGGCACCGCCGAGGTCGGCCTGCGGGTTGCCCTCGACCGTTGCCAGGCCCACGTCATAGTCGAGGTTGCCGCCCCGGGAGAAGCCGGCCGGGGTCGAGAGCGTCGTCGCGGCGTAGGTCCGGAACGGTGAAGTTCCGCCGGCATACCCGGGAATGAAGACGAAGTTCTGCATCCACTGCCCGGTGAGTGTGTCCCACACGCAGTGGCCCGCCGTGTAGACGACGTTCCCGTTCGCGGAACTGACCAGGGTGCCCGAGCACTGGTACCGGTCCGGCCCGAGGCTGAAGAACACCTTGCCGTGGAGTCGTTCGGGAAACGCAGTGGCGTCTGGTGGATAGAACGGCCCGGCTTTCGCCGACGTGCCCGCGTCGAAGGAGGGCACGTCGAAGGACGCCGCGGGTGGCGCCGGCATCGGGGCCGGCTTCGCGGACAGCAGGTCCTGGCGACTCCAGCTTGCGGCCACGGCGTCCGGCTCGGCGGTCACCGTGTGCTCGGAAACGACGGGGGACGCAGAAGCTGGGGCCACCCAGGCGGCCAGGAACAGCAAGAGGGCGCCGACCGGCAGCCTGGCGCGGGGCCGGCTGACAGTTGTTCGGACCGGGATTCCCCTGCGCGTTGCGGGCATCGCCCAATCGTAGAGCGCTGTGTGACGAATGAGATTGTGACACTTTGTTACAAGTCCTATACTCGGTTCATGGCTTGGAATATCGTCATAGCCGGTGGGGGATTCGCGGGAGCCAGCGTGGCCCGCCACCTCGAGAAGACCCTGCCGAAGCAGTCGGCCCGCCTCAGCTTGGTCAACGACGTCAACTTCGCGCTCTACACGCCTTTCCTGCCGGAAGCCGCCGCGGGTACCCTCGAACCCCGTCATGTGGTCACGCCGCTCAGGGACATCATCCACCGGGCCAATCTGCGCCTCGGAGTGATCGACTCCCATGACCCCGCCGGCAAGACGGTGGGCCTGCGAAACCACGACGGGGAAGACGAGACGGTCCCTTACGACCACCTGGTGCTGGCGCCCGGGTCGATCTCGCGCGTGCTCCCGATCCCGGGTCTCAGCGAATTCGGCCGGGGCTTCAAAGGCCTCGCCGATGCGATTTATCTGCGTAACCATGTCATCGAAACATTGGAACAGGCCAACTCGACCGAAGATGCGGCCTTGCGGGACCAGCTGCTGACGTACGTGTTCGTCGGAGGTGGCTATTCAGGGCTCGAGGCGCTGGCCGAACTCCAGGATTTTGCCGCCGACGCGATGCAGCATTACCCGAGGGCCCGTCTCCACGGCATGCGCTGGGTTCTCGTCGAAGCCAGGGACCACGTCCTGCCCGAAGTCGACCCGGGCCTGGCCGGCTACGCGGTCCGTGAACTGCGGGGACGGGGAATCGATATCCGGATGAGCACCACCCTCAGCGAGGTGACGGCGACCACCGCGACGATCTCGACCGGGGAGGTGATCCCGGCCCGGACACTCGTGTGGACCGCCGGCGTCGTGCCCCACCCGAGCCTCAAGAGCCTGGCCGTCCCGCTCGACGATCGGGGCAAGGTCATCGTCGATTCCAGCCTCGCAGTCGAAGGCATGCCCGGCGTCTGGGCCCTCGGGGACGCAGCCGCGGTTCCGGACCCGACCGGAGGAGTCTGTCCGCCGACCGCCCAGCATGCCGTGCGCCAGGCCTCGGTCGTCGCGGCCAACATCGCCGCCTCGGTGGGTATCGGCACCCCGAGAACCTTCGACTACCGCGGCGGCGCCGCCTTCGTCAATCTTGGCCGTTACAAGGCCGTCGGCAAGATCGGCAACTTCAAGTTCCGGGGATTCATCGCCTGGTGGATGGCCCGCTCGTACCACATGAGCCAGATCCCGGGACTGTCCCGGAAGATCAGGGCGGTCATCGACTGGACGGCCAGCCTGCCCTTTTCACGTGACCTCGCGGAGGTCGGGTCGATCGGCCGTCCGGGCCGGGGTCTCGCCCCGGAGAACTACGAGCACGGCGGCTCCCACCGGCCGGTCGAGTAGCCGCCGGAAGTCAGCCGTTGACGTCGATGGTGGTGTCCATGCCACGTTCGGCATGGGCGGGCAGCGAGCACCACAGGCGGTAGGTGCCGGCCTGGGTGTCGAACCGGATCCGCTGGTAGGCGCCCTCGTAGATCCCGAAGGGCTGCGGCTTCCCGGGCCCTTACTCTCCAGCATCCGTCAAGTCACCTGCCTGGGCGGCGGCAGATCGGCTTGATCAGGGACAATGGAGCCATGGGTGGCACGTTCATCGTCTTCATCGCACTCTGCTTCGGCATCCCGACGGGAATCATCGGGAGGGCCAAGGGCGGATCGTTCCTCCTGTGGCTGGTGATCGGCACCTGCCTGCCCGGTTTCGGCCTGGCCGCGGTGATTCTGGTGCGCAATGAGATCAACGAGCCGGAGCGCCAGTGCCCCAACTGCAACAAGATCGTGAAGCTCTACGTCCAGGTGTGCCCGAGGTGCGGAATGGACCTCTACCTGCCGCCGGTCGAGCAGACGAGGATGCCGCCGCAGTGACCGGCCACCGGCCGAGCTCGCGAAGCCCAAACAGCCGCGAGACCACGAAAGTCAGGGATAAAGTCCGACTTTCGTGGTCTCGCGGCTGGTGGCTGGACCCGCGTCCCGACGAGGGCAGCATCTAACGCATCCAGGTGCGGACGATGGCGTTGGCGAAGCCGACCCCGTACCGGAACACGGCCGGCTTCTTCGAATGCCCGTGGAGCCGCGCCTCGACGGTTACCGGGACTTCCTTTGCCGGGATTCCGCGCTTGATCGCCTCGATCATGAACTCCGAGGTGTGGAACTGCTCCTGCTTCAGGACCAGCTGGGGCAGGACGCTGGTCCGGACCGCGCGGTAGCCGTTCGAGCAGTCGGTGACGTGGGTGCGGGTGATGAAAGAGACGAAGCGGTTGAAGAAGACGATGCCGAGCTCACGGGCGTAGTGATTGGCCTCGGCGTGTCCGAGCACTCGTGAGCCGTGGGCCATGTCGACCTCGCCGTCGAGGACCGGCTGGACCAGGTCCGGCATCTGGGAGGGGAGGTGCTGGCCGTCGGCGTCGAGCGTGACCACGATCGCGGCCTCGGCGTCGACCATCAGACGGTAACCGGTGCGGAGGGCCGCGCCGCCGCCACGGTTCACCACGTGACGGGCGACCGTGGCGCCGTGGCCCTCAGCCACGATCTCCGTGCCGTCGCGGGACCCGTCGTCGACCACCAGTACGGCTGTCGGCAGGCCACAGACCTCTGTCGGAATCTGGTCGAGCACGTAGCCGAGGTTGTCGGCCTCGTTGTAGGCGGGGATCACGATGGCGATCTTGTTGCGGAAGAGCTTCCGGTGGCCCTGCGTGCGGAACTGCTCGGACGCGATCCCTTCCAGCACCGCCGAGATCTGGCGGGTGTTGCGGGCGCTCACGGACAGGGCACGCATCGAGATCAGGAAGAGGATGATGATCGCGAAGACGGCGAGACCGAGGATGCGGCCGCCGTTCCCCCGTTCGAAGGAAAGGGCGGAGAGCAGGCGGTCGGTCAGTTCGGTCCCGGCGACGATCGCCAGCCCGGCTCCGGCCGCGAGCAGCAGCAGGACGTCGGCGTTCCGCATCTCGCGGCGACGGACCACGGCGAACCCGATCATCAGGATCGCGATCACGAGTCCGGTGGCCCGGAGGGCGGTCAGCTGGGCGGGGAGGATCGAGGCGAACGTCAAGCTGTCTCTTCTTTTTCAGGGCGGTCCGGACCGGGTCGCCCGGCGATGCGGGCGGCGCCCTCGGCGAGGGCGATGGCTGCGAGCGGCAGCATAAGTGTCATCAGAATCTCGTTGCGGCGCGGAGGGGCGAGGGTGAGGGCGCCCACCCCGGTCACGGTGATGAGGGGGATCGCCATCGCGATCGCCTCCCAGCGCCGGCGCCAGGCCAGGAGGAAGAATCCGGCGAGGCCGGCGAGCACGAGGCCCTTCTGGACCAGAGCCCCGACGGGGCTGGACATCGCCTCCCCGATGCCGGTGCCCCACATGCGCCCGATCTTGCGCACGGTCATGCCGGCGTAGCCCACCGGATCGTCGCTGAGATACTCGCGGAAGTTCTCCTGGCCGATCTTGCCGAGCGCGGCGTCGCGGTCTAGGTCGGGGTACTGCTCGGCGGCGCGGTCGAACAACGGGACCGGGTTGACCTCTTCCAGTGCTTTCGAGTCCGGGTCCAGCGACTTGCCGGTGTACTTCTCGTAGAGGTCGGCCTTGACCTGCTGGTACTCGCCGTCGGCCGGCAGGTAGGTGCCGACGAAGGTCGCCTTGCCTCCGCCGGTGGTGACCGGCACGAAGCGGTCCAGGGAGATGTAGTTGTGGATCGTCCAGGGGATGACCGGCAGGAACACGGCAAGCCCGAAGATCAGGCCGCGGGTGACGACGCGCTTCGCCTTGTCGCGTCCCGGCTGCGACGAGTCACGCCAGGTCCGGAAAAGCATCAGCACGCCGAACAGGAACGCGACGGCAAGGTACTCCGGCCGGATCAGGGTGGTCAGGCCCAGGAGCAGTCCGGGCGCCACCCACGCCCACGGAGAGCCGCGCGAATCCGCCCAGAGGAACGCGAGCACCGAGGCCGGCAGGGTGAAGAGCGCCGGTGGTTCGCTCATCAGTGCCCCGGCGGAGTGGATGAAAGGCGGATAGACCGCCACGAACCCGGCGGCGAGAAGGGCAGCGCTCCGCCGGCGGCTCAGCCTCAGGCCCAGGAGGAAGACCACGACGATCGCTGCCGTGCCGAGCAATGCTTCGACCCCGCGGCCGACCCCGTCGCGAACCCCGCCGGTCGCGTAGTAGGCCGCGGCGTAGATCAGGGGAGCGCCGGGGGACCAGTCGCTCGGGGAGTCGAAGTCTTCGTCGCCATAAGTGCCGTTCTCGTAGAGCGACTCGGCCAGGGCCCGGTAGGCGAAGGCGTCGTCGCCGGGGTCGGCGAGCGGGTTGATCACCTTGTCCATCCGCAGCGCGAACCCGACCGCGACGATGACCATCAGGACGATCAAGGTCTTCTTGCCGTACCTCGTGACGAGGCCGGACAGGCGACCTTCGCTCGTGATGCTCTCGGGGGTCGTGGTCACGGACATGGGGGCCGGTCAGGCTATGGCAACGGGGCGGCGGCGGCGCTCGAGGGACTCGCGTGCAAGCGCTGCGGCACCGGTCAGGCCGATGCCGGCCAGGACTGAAACCAGTGGCCAGAGGACGAGCGCCCGCCTCGGCGAAGCGACCAGGATCGTCCCGATCACCGTGGCCATGAGCAGGATCGCGGCGAAGATCCAGAACTCCGGCCGTCGCCGGGCAGCCAACAGGAGGAGGCCGGACAGCCCGGAGACGACGATGACCCAGTGGGCGACCCTTCCGAGCGGCTGTTCGATTACCCCCGACTGCCCGCGCCACCAGATGCGCATGGTCTTCCGGCCAAGGTAGCCGGCCAGACCGACCGGGTCCTCGATCAGTTCATCGCGGTAACGCTCCCGGCCGAGGCGGGAGAGGGCGGCATCCGTTTTCATCCGGGGAAGCTTCTGGAAGGCGTGCAGGGTGAAGACCCGTTCCGGGGTGATCGACTCTGGCCCTTCGCCGCTCTTCTTGTTCTGGCGGAGGATCTCGGCCTTGAGTACGGGGTTCTGTTCGAGCAGGTCGGGCATCACCTTGGTCGGGTTGCCATTCGACGGCACGTAGCTGCCGGTGAAGAGCGTCTGTCCGCCGCCGGTCGAGAGCGGCACGACCCGCTCGTACTCGATCGCGTTCCTCACGGTCCACGGGGCGATCACGACGAGGACGGCCAGCAGCAGGACCGCGACCGGCCGCACGGCGTGACCGAAGCCGCCGCGCAGCTCCATGAGGATCAGGGTCGGGGCGAGGATCAGCGTGACGATCAGGTACTCGGGGCGGACCATCGTGGTCAGTCCGAGGAGCAGCCCGGCAACTGCCCAGGCCATCGGGCCGTTCTGGTCACGGGCCCGGAGGATGGCGAGCACGCCTCCGGCGAGCAGGGTTCCGGCCAATGGCTCGGTGAGGAGCATGCCCGCGTTGCTGATGAGCGTGGGGTAGAAGGCGACCAGAGCGGCGCCGGTCAGGCCCGCGGCCGGCCCGGCAAGCCGGCGTCCGACGGCGAAGACGACCGGGATCGCGGCCGTGCCGATCAGGGCCAGCAGGATCCGGGCCAGCCGGACGTCGTCGTCCCCGGCCAGTTCGAACACGCCGCCGACGAAGAGGGGGAGGCCGGGGCTGTAGTTCGTGGCCGGCTGCGGGTGGGCCGGCGTTCCGGGCCCGGCCTGCTCGAATTCTCCGTTCTCGTGGAGGCCCCGGGCGATCCGCTCATAAGCAGCCGAGTCGTCGAGATTCTCGGCCGACCCCTCCCATGCGTGGTCCACGCGCAGGGCCAGACCGGCCAGGCAGATCAATATGAGGGTGATCACACGCAAGTGAGGCGATCCTAGATTGCCACTCGGCTTGCGGTAATCTGCCGCCTTATGCGAATTCTCGTTCTAGGTGGCGATGGCTACCTCGGCTGGCCCACGGCAATGCGATTTTCCGATCGGGGCCACGAGGTGACGGTGGTCAACAACTTCGCCCGGCGCCGCTGGCATATCGAGCAGTCGACCGACTCGCTCACGCCGATCGGCTCCCTCGAGGACCGGATCGAGGCCTGGCAGGCGGTCTCCGGCAGGACGATCACCTCGAGGGTCGGCTGCATCGAGGACGGCGAGTTTCTCGACGAGGTGGTCCGCGACACGCTGCCCGAGGTCGTGATCCACTACGGAGAGCAACCTTCGGCCCCGTATTCGATGCGTTCGCGGCAGACCGCGGTCGAGACCCAGCAGACCAACGTGATCGGCACCCTCAATCTCCTGTTCTCGATGCAGAGCCACATTCCCGACGCCCACCTGATCAAGCTGGGCACGATGGGCGAGTACGGAACCCCGAACATCGACATCGAAGAGGGCTTCATCGAGATCGAGCACAACGGACGCAAGGACACGCTGCCCTTCCCGAAGATGCCCGGGTCGCTCTACCACTGCTCGAAGGTCCACGACTCGACGAACATCCACTTCGCGACCAGGATCTGGGGCCTGCGCGCGACGGACCTCAACCAGGGCGTCGTCTACGGCGTCGAGACCGACGAGTCCGTGCTCGACGACCGCCTGGTCACCCGCTTCGACTATGACGAGACCTTCGGCACGGTCCTCAACCGGTTCTGCGTCCAGGCCGTCGTCGGCCATCCCCTCACGGTCTACGGGTCGGGCGGACAGACACGCGGCTACCTCAACATCAAGGACACGCTGCGCTGCGTCGAGCTTGCTGCAATGAATCCTGCGGACCGTGGCGAGTTCCGTGTCTTCAACCAGTTCACCGAGCAGTTCTCGGTCTCGGAGCTGGCGGCGCTCGTCCAGAACTGCGCGGCCGAGGTCGGCTTCGAGGTGGCGATCGAGGGCTATCCGAACCCCAGGGTAGAACTGGAACAGCACTACTACAACGCTTCCAACCAGAAGCTGCTCGACCTCGGGCTCGAACCGCACCTCCTCGGGAAAGAGCTGGTCCAGTCCGTCCTCGGAATCATCAAGCGCCACCGCGATCGCGTCATCGGCCGGGCCATCACCCCGAAGACCAAGTGGAATCCCGGTGAGCTCGAGGGCGGCGCGCTGGCGACCGCCCAGCACACTTGAGTCCACTGGTAGGATCGCTGGTTCAATGAGAGCCGCCGACGCATTGATGCTTTCCCTCAAGCACGAGGGGGCCGAACACATCTTCGGGATCCCCGGCGGAGCAAACCTGCCCACTTACGACGCTCTGGTCGACGCCGATGTTCGGCACGTCCAGGTCATGCACGAACAGGCCGGCGGTCACGCCGCCGAGGGTTACGCCCACGCGTCCGGCAAGGTCGGAGTCGCGTTCGGCACCTCGGGCCCCGGCGCCACCAATCTGGTCACCGCCATCGCCGACGCGATGATGGACTCGGTCCCGACCGTCTTCATCACCGGCCAGGTCCGCACCGAGCTGATCGGAACCGACGGCTTCCAGGAGGCCGACATCGTCGGGGTGACGTTGCCGATCGTCAAGCATTCGCTGCTCTGCACCGAGCCGGCGCACATCCCGCGGTACATTCACGAGGCTTTCCACATCGCGTCCACCGGACGGCCCGGCCCGGTCCTGGTCGACGTGCCGACCGACCTCTCCCTCGAGGAGATCGACTACACGCCGCCGACAGCGGCCGTCGAGCTGCCCGGCTACCGCCCGAACCTCGAAGGCAACTCGAAGCAGATCCGGATCGCCGCCAAGGCGATCGCGAACGCCCGGCGCCCGGTGATCTACTCGGGCGGTGGCGTGATCAACGCGAACGCCTCCCAGGAGCTCCGTGAGTTCGCCGACACGGACCGGTTCCCGGTCACTTCGACGCTGATGGGCCTCGGGGCCTTCCCGGCCTCGAGCGACCGCTGGCTCGGCATGCTCGGCATGCACGGCACCCGAACCGCGAACTACACGATGGACGAGGCCGACCTGATCATCGCGATCGGAGCGCGGTTCGATGACCGCATCACCGGCAAGCTCTCCGAGTTCGCTCCGAACGCCAAGTTCATCCACATCGACGTCGATCCGGCCGAGATCTCGAAGAACGTCCCGGCGCACATCCCGATCGTCGGTGACGCCAGGCTGGTCCTGCCGAAGCTGACCCGCGAGTACCGGTCCCTGCAGACCGACTCTTCCCGGCTCGAGGGCTGGTGGAACCGCATCAATGCCTGGCAAGGCGAGTACCCGCTCGGTTACGAACCGGGTTCCGAGGGCGAGATCAAGCCACAGTTCATGGTCGAGATGATGCACAAGGTCACCGGCGGCGACGCGATCATCACCTCCGACGTCGGCCAGCACCAGATGTGGGCCGCGCAGTATTACGGGTTCAACGAACCGCGCAAGTGGATCAATTCCGGCGGACTCGGCACCATGGGATTCGGCCTTCCGTCCGCGATCGGCGCGAAGGTCGCGAAGCCCGAAGAGGAAGTCGTCTGCCTGGCGGGCGACGGCAGCCTGATCATGAACATCCAGGAACTGGCCACCGCAGTCAACCAGGACATCCCGGTCAAGATCTTCCTCCAGAACAACGGCTTCATGGGCATGGTCCGCCAGTGGCAGGAACTGTTCTGGTCCGAGCGCTACAGCGGCGTCAAGAACGGCCCGAGTCCCGATTGGGTGAAGCTGGCCGAGGCCTTCGGCGCCATGGGCCTCCGGTGCGAGGAGAGTGGCGACCTCGAAGAGATGATGCAGGCGACGATCGCGCACGACGGCCCGGCACTGCTCGACGTGAGGACCAGTCCCCGCGAGAACTGTTACCCGATGATTCCGGCCGGCAACGCCGCCAGGGACATGGTCGGCTGATGGGCGCCGCGGACATGGTCAGGCTCGAAGACCTCCACGTCAGCCGGACCCTTTCGGGTCGCAAGCACGTCCTGTCGATCCTGGTCGAGAACCGGCCCGGTGTGCTGGCCCGCGTTTCCGGGCTGTTCTCGCGCCGCGGTTTCAACATCGACACGCTCGCGGTCGGTCCGACCGAGGACCCGGCGGTCTCGAGGATCACGCTGACCCTCGACGGCGCCGTCCACCCGATCGACCAGGTGACCAAGCAGCTGCACAAGCTGATCAACGTCCTGAAGATCCGGGACATGGAGCCGGGTGACTCGGTGGCCCGCGAGATGGCTCTGTTCAAGGTTTCCGCCGCGGTCGAGAACCGGGCGGAGATCGTTCAGTTCGCCGAGATCTTCCGCGCGAAGATCGTCGAACGTGTCGCGCCGCGCGCTGATCGTAGAAGTCACCGGATCACACGACAAGATCGAAGCCTTCGAGAGCATGCTGCGACCGCACGGCCTGCTCGAGATGGTGCGCACCGGTGAAGTCGCGCTCGCTCGCGGCGGCGATTGACCGCACCGCTCCTCGATTCAGCAGAACTCGAATCCCTGCTGGGTGAGGCGGTAACCGAAGCCGCTCTGGCCGGTCGCCGGCGGCTCGTCAGCGTTTCCCAGCGGATCGACTGCGACGACCCGGTCGCCGTCGTCTTTGCGTCGCGCCGGGCCAGCGACGCCTGGTTCTGCTGGCAGCAGCCGGACCGTGAGTTCGCCTTGGCGGCGCTCGGCACCGCCCACTGCGTCGTCTCCCACGGCAAGGACAGGTTCCCGAACGTAGCCGCCGAGTGCGCGCACCTGTCGGGCGACGCCGTCCTTCGTGGCCCGGGCGGTTCAGGTGACCGCACCGGTCCCACCTGGACCGGTGGCTTCGCATTCTCCGAGACCGCCTCGAACGGGTCCGCCTGGGCGCCGTTCGCCCCGGCGGCGATGACCCTGCCCGAGGTGTCGCTCGAGGCCGACCGCGGCCGGACCGTGATGACGGTCAACGCCGTCGTCCGGCCCGGCACCGACGCAGCGGAACTGGTCCGGCGCCTGGTCGGGCGGGTCAACGGGCTGGTCTCGTCCGACCTCGGCATGATCGATCCGCATCCGGCCCACAAGCCGTCGATCGAGAGCGTCCGCTCGCCGGAGGCTTTCGAGGATTCGGTTGCGGCGGCGGTCGGACGAATTCGCGCCGGAGAGATCGAGAAGGTGGTCCTCGCCCGAGAAGTGAAGATCCGTTCAGCCGCCGCGCACGACCCGGCGGCGATCTTCGCGGCGGTCAGGGAGGGCTTCCCCAGCTGCTTCAACTTCTGCGTCGGCACCCCCGAGGCCGCTTTCGTCGGAGCCAGCCCCGAGCTCCTCGTGCGATGCGTCGGTCGCGGAGTCTCGACGGTCGGCCTGGCCGGTTCGACCCGGCGGAGTTCCGACCCCGCGGTCGATGACCATCTGGCCCAGAAACTCCTCAACAGCCCCAAAGACAGGGGAGAGCAGGACCTCGTCGTCCAGCGCATCGTGAAGGCGCTCAGCAAGCTGAGTGTCTGGGTCGAGGCGGGTGAGGAGCCGGAGATCATCAAGGTCGCGAACATCCAGCACCTCGGCACGCCGGTGATTGCCCACCTGCTCGAGCCGCGGACCGCGATCGAACTGGCCGGACTGCTCCATCCGACTCCGGCGGTGGGCGGTGAACCCTGGAAGAGAGCCGAGAAGGTCATGGAAGAAGTCGAAGAGATGGACAGGGGCTGGTACGCGGCCCCGGTCGGCTGGATGGACGGGTCCGGCGACGGCGAATTCTGCGTCGCCCTGCGTTCGGCACTGCTGCGTGACCGCGAAGCCCACCTCTACGCGGGAGTCGGCGTGGTCGCGGATTCCGACCCCGCGTCCGAGCTGGCCGAGACCGAGATCAAGCTCGGCGCGCTCCTGCCTCTGCTCGGGGGCTAAGCCCCGACCGAAATTTCGAGGATAGAAGTTCCGTCTCCGGTCGGTGGAATCCGGGTGGGGTCGGCAATCCGCTGGTACTCGATGCCGAACAATCCGGCGGCACTCTCGATGCTCATGCCGCCCGGGGTCGTCATCAATGCGTCGAACTCGTCGGGTTCCATGTGGTCCTTCTGGGCCAGCTTCGAGAAGATCGCGCCGCCGCCGTTGTTCAGCACCACGATGCGGACCGGGGCGGACACTGATGAGGCAAGGGCCAGGCTGCCGACGTCGTGCTGGAAGCCGAGGTCGCCGGTGATGATCGTGGTTGCCCTGCCGGTGGCACGGGCGGCACCGAGGCCGGAAGCGATCAGTCCGTCGATGCCGTTGGCTCCCCGGTTGGCGAGGAAGTCGAGGTCCGTGTCGCCGCCCTCGAGGAATGCCTCCTGGTTCCGGATAGCCATGCTTGAAGCCGTGTAGACCAACTCGTTGTCACCGGCCGAGTTCGCCAGGGCGATGTGGACTGCCCCGGCGGTGCCCTTCCCGGTTTCGGTACGAAGATCCGAACCCGCTCGATTTCCGGCCAACCGCCAGTTGTTCAGGAACGAGGTGTCGGGACCGGCCGGTTCGATCCGGTCCTCGAGCAGGTGAAGGATCTCCTCCGGTTCGGCGCGCACGATCAGGTTGGCGGTCCGGGTCGGTTCGTACCACCCGGAGAGAGGATCGATCACGATCTGGCAGAGGTCTTCGAGGTCTCCGAGCCAGAGGCGCAGGGGCTTGGAGGTCGGCATCTCGCCGAGCCTGAGCACCACTTCCGGGGCCAGTTCGGCCTCTCGCCCGGCTGCCACGCGGTCATAGGCGTCGATCAGGTTGGTGCGGTCGTGCGGGCCGTAACGGAGCTGGGAGGTGGGCTCGGCGAGTACCGGTGCGCCCAGCCGCCTGGCCAGACTCACGAGGGGCAGGCGGTGTGAGGTCCCCCTCATCCGGCCGGCGACGATCATCGTCCGGGCGCTGCCGTCCAGCGCGGCCACGATGCGGTCCAGGGTGTCGTTCGACGCAGCCGGCCTCGTCGTCAGCACCTCGGACAGGGGGTGGTTGACCCTGCCCGCCAGGGCGAGCGTCGATTTGGCGGTCACCGCGCCGGGGTCCGGAGAAGGCGCCAGCGGCTCCCTCAGGGGGAAATTGAGGTGGACGGGGCCCGGGCGGGGATCGCCGGCGGCAGTTGCGGCGGCCCGGCAGGCGATCGAACGCATGTGGAGCAGGCCGGCGTCGTCGGCATCGTGGTTGCCGACTTCCGTGAACCAGCGCACGGCCGAGCCGTACAGTTCGATCTGGTCGATCGCCTGGCCCGCACCGATATCCCTGAGTTCCGGTGGGCGGTCGGCGGTCAGCACGACCAGCGGCACCGAGGACAGGTCGGCCTCGGCGACCGCCGGGTGGAAGTTCGCGGCGGCGGTGCCGGAGGTACAGAGGAGTGCCACCGGGACGCCGGTGGCCTGGGCCGCACCGAGCGCGAAGAAGCCGCCCGAGCGCTCATCGACGGCCACCGTGACCTCGATCCCTGGCTGGCGCCAGAGGGCGACGGCGAGCGGCGTCGAACGAGAGCCCGGCGAGATCACCGCGCGGCTGACGCCGGAACGCTCAAGCTCCTCGGTGAACACCGAGGCGAGCGCGGTATTTGCGTTGGTCGGGTCCACCTTCGGCGAAGGTTAGAGCCGGTGGGCCTCGAGAGCGCGTTCGTCGATCGTGATGCCAAGTCCATTGCCGGAGGGGACCGGCAGCAGCGCACCATCGAGAAGCGGTCCCTGCTCGCAGATCGTGGCCGAGAAGAGGCGTTCGGTGGCAAGGCCGTGGGACACGGTAGACCACGGGCCGTAGCGCGGCAGGGATTGCGCGGCATGGGCCGCTGCCGCGATGCCGACCGGGCCGTCGAGGGCGCTGGAGAGATAGGTGGGCAGGGAATCACCGAGTCGCACGTCGAGGCTGCCGGTCTTGCTGAGCTTGACGGTGACCGCGTCGCAGGCGTCGAGTTCCGCTGCCGTTTTGGCCTCTCGTGGCGTAGAAACCGACTCGTCGGCGACCAGGGGGATCGAGATCCGGGTCCGCAGTTCGCTCATCTCCCCGAGAGTAGCCACCGGCTGCTCCGCGAGTTCGATGCCGAGTGGCTCGAGTTCGCTCAGGATTCGGGTCGCTTCATCGAGGCTCCAGGTCCCGTTTGCGTCGAGCCGGATCGCCACGTCCTCACCGAGTCCGTCCCGGACCGCCCGCACCTGGCCGATGTCGTCGGCCGACCCCACCTTGAGCTTGAAGACGCGGAAGCCGTCTGCGGCCCATTCCTCGGCCTGCGCGAGCACGCCTTCCGGGGTGTCGGTGTTCAAGGTGGCGTTGCAGGCGACGGGCAGGGCCTTGGTGTCCTTGCTCCAGGACTGATGGGCCGGGACTCCGTTCACCCGGCCATCCACGTCGATGATCGCTGTCAGGATTGCCGCCCGCGCCGGGGCGGAGGCCGAATCCGGGACAGCCGTCTCTCCGGTTGCGACCGCCCGATCGCCCCAGGCTTCGATATCCCTCACCACGCCGTCCAGGCCGGTGCCTCCGCGCAGGGACATCGGGACTCCCTCGCCGAGGCCGGTGACCCCGTCCTCGTTCAGGATCCGCAGGAGGACGATCTCGCGCCGGTCCAGGCTGCCCCTCGCCGTCACGTACGGCTTCCGGAAGGGCAGCGCGTAGGGGATCACCTCGAAGGAGGCAAGCCGGGTCAGGCGCCGATCACCAGCCCGATCGCGGTTAGCAGGGAGAAAACACCGAGTGCCGCACCCGTGTCGGCGAGGGCCGCATTCAGCGACGGGCCATCGGTCCGGGTGCGCATCACCCTGATCGGCTTGACCGTCATCGGCAGCGCCAGGAGGCCGAGCAACGCGGGCCAGGGGCCGGAATTCAGCCCGATGGTCATCGCGAGCGCGGCGAAGGCCCCGAGCATCAGCAGCAGGTAGAGGTTTCGGGCGCGGTCGCGGCCGATCCGGACCGCGAGCGTGACCTTGTCGGCCCGCCGGTCGGTGTCCATGTCGCGGGTATTGTTGACCACCAGGATGGCGGTGGCGAGGAAGCCGATCGCAACCGATAGCCCGCATGGCAGCCAGGCGAGTTCCTCCAGCTGGACGTAGTACGAGCCGTTGACCGAGACCAGGCCGAAGAACAGGAAGACGAAGACCTCGCCGAGGCCGGCGTAGCCGTACGGACGGGGACCGCCGGTGTAGAGCACACCGGCGGCAATCGAGACCGCGCCCACCAGCAGGATGACCGCACCGGCGACGAACGCGAGGTAGACCCCCAGCAGTGCCGCGATGCCGAAGGCGATCCAGGTCGCGACCAGCACCCGGCGGGGTGTGACCAGCCCGGCCGTGGTGACCCGTACCGGTCCGAGCCGGTCGGCCGAATCCGCTCCGCGGCGCGCATCGGAATAGTCGTTGGCGAGGTTCGTGCCGATCTGGATCAGGATGCTGGCGACCAGGGCGGCGGCGAAGGCCCCCCAGCGCGGCATGTGTCCCGCCACGTCGTAGGCGGCGGCGGTACCGACGAAGACCGGGGCGATCGCGGCAGGGAGAGTGCGCGGTCGCGCGGCGTTCAGCCAGATTCTCAAAGTCGTGGCCTCAAGGCCGTTTCGGGAACCTGGAGAAATCGGGAGCGCGTCCTTCCTGGAAGGAGTTGCGCCCTTCCTGGGCCTCTTCCGACATGTAGAAGAGCAGGGTTGCGTCGTGCGAGAGCTGCTGGAGTCCCGTCAGCCCGTCCTCTTCCGCGTTGAAGCTCGACTTCAGCAGGCGGAGCGAAAGGGGAGAGAGGTGAGACATCTCACGGCACCAGGCCACCGTCTCCTTCTCGAGGTCGTCCAGCGGCACGACCGCGTTGACCAGGCCCATCTCGAGGGCTTCTTCGGCGGTGTAGTGCCGGCACAGGAACCAGAACTCCTTGGCTTTCTTGACGCCGATGTTCCTCGCCAGGAGGCTCGCTCCGAACCCGCCGTCGAAGCTGCCCACGCGCGGGCCGGTCTGGCCGAAACGGGCGTTGTCGCCGGCGATGGTCATGTCGCAGACGAGGTGGAGGATGTGGCCGCCACCGATCGCGTAGCCGGCGACCATCGCGATGACCGGTTTCGGCAGGCGGCGGATTTGCACATGGAGGTCTCCCACGTCGAGCCGGCCGACACCCTGCTTCGCCACGTCGTCGTCACCGATGTAGCCATCGTCTCCGCGGATCCGCTGGTCGCCACCCGAGCAGAAGGCGTCGGTGCCGGCGCCGGTGAAGATGATCGAGCCGACCCCGGTGTCGTCGCGGGCCCGGTCGAAGGCGTCACGGAGCTCGGCCAGGCACTGGGGCCGGAAGGCGTTTCGGACTTCCGGACGGTTGATCGTGATCTTCGCGATGCTCTCGGCCTTCTCGTACAGGATGTCGTTGTACTCGTAGGCCGGTTGCCAGACGATCGGTTCGTAGAGCGATTCTTCGGGTGGGGCGCTGCGGTGGCGTTCAGGCAAGAGGGATGTCCGTTTCTTTGGTGGCGACCTTTTGGGGCGCAGATCGCGAGAATGTCGGGAACGATAACCGGGAAGCACCTGAGAAGGTTCATTGAAACTCGACAACTGGCTTGCACAGAGATCACAGAGCTGTCCCGACCGAATCGCCCTGGTGGTGGGAGACGAGCGGCTGACCTTTGCCGAACTCGACCGGGAGGCCGAGCACGCCGCCCGCCGCCTGGTCGCGTACGGGGTCCGCCGCGGAGCCAACGTGGCCGTGACGATGGGCGGGGGGCTCCGGCAGATCGTGCTGATCCACGCGCTCATGAAGACGGGCGCCGTGCTGCTGCCACTCAGTCCGAAGCTCTCGGCCGAAGAACGCCACGCGGCGATCGACGGCAACGAGGTGTCGGTCGACCTCGACGACCCGAGCCGCCTCACCCGGACGGAAGCCGATATGCCCCTGCTCGGGGAGCACGACATGGAGGACCTGCATTGCCGGATCCTCACCAGCGGCTCGACCGGTTCGGCTCACTCGGTCGGGCTGACCTACGGCAACCACCTCTTCAGCGCGATGGGCTCTGCCTTCAACATCGGTGTGAACCCCGAGGACCGCTGGCTCTGCGCGTTGCCGGTCAGCCACATCTCCGGCCTTTCGATCGTCATGCGTTCCGTGATCTACGGGTCGACGATGGTCCTCCAGGACCGTTTCGAGACCGACGGCGTGCGGTACGCGATCGAGGAGCAGGGGGTCAACGTGATCTCGATGGTCTCGACCATGCTGCTGCGGCTGCTCGAGGAAGGGGTCGACCTGACACACCCCCGGGCGATCATGGTCGGCGGCGGCCCGGTGCCGCAGGGTGCGCTCGAGGAAGCACTCTCCCGGGGCGCCTCGGTGATCCAGACCTACGGACTGACCGAGACCTGCTCCCAGGTGACCACGCTGGAGGTGAAGGAGGCGAGGCGAAAGGTGGGCTCCGTCGGCCGGCCGCTCCTCACCTCCCATCTCCGCATCCAGGACGGCGAGATCCTCGTCCAGGGCCCGACCGTCTCGTCCGAGGCACTCGACGGCGACGGCTGGCTCCACACCGGCGACGCCGGCCGGATCGATGACGAGGGCTTCCTCTTCGTCGAAGGGCGGACCGACGAGATGATCATCAGCGGCGGGGAGAACGTGTCGCCCTCGGAGGTCGAAGACGTGCTGGTCCGCCATCCGGAGATCGTCGAGGCGGCGGTCGTCGGCCGGCCCGACCCCGAATGGCAGCAGGCGGTGACCGCGGTCGTCGTGCTCAGCAGCGGCTCGGCAATCTCGGCCGACGAGGTGCGTGAGCACTGTGCCGCCGCGCTGGCGTCGTACAAGGTTCCGAAGAGGGTGGAGGTGGTCACCGAGTTGCCACGCACCGCCTCGGGAAAGCTTCACCGGTCGGCCCTGCGCTGAGGACGGGTAGCATCCGCCGTCATGGAAACAAATGACATCTTCTACGACAAGGACGGGGACCTTTCCAAGCTGGAAGGCAAGACCGTCGCCATCCTCGGGTTCGGTTCGCAGGGCCACGCTCACGCCCTGAATCTCAAGGACTCCGGTGTCGACGTGGTGGTCGGTCTACGCGAAGACTCGTCCAGCCGCGAAAAGGCCAGTTCCGCCGGGCTCGAGGTGCTCAGCATCGCGGACGCCGCCAGCAAGGGCGACATCGTGATGATCCTCCTGCCCGACGAGAAGCAAGCCGACATCTGGGTCGAGGACATCCGGGACGGCATCGCCGAAGGCAACCTGCTCATGTTCGCCCACGGCTTTGCGATCCACTTCGACCAGATCGTGCCGCCGCCCGGCGTCGACGTCGGCATGGTCGCTCCCAAGGGTCCCGGTCACATGGTCCGCAGGCAGTACGAAGAGGGCAGCGGCGTGCCGTGCCTCATGGCCGTCGCCAAGGACGACTCCGGCAACGCCCACGACCTCGTCCTCGCTTACGCGATCGGGATCGGCGGTGGCCGCGCCGGAATCATCGAGACCACCTTCAAGGACGAATGCGAGACCGACCTCTTCGGTGAGCAGGCCGTTCTCTGCGGCGGCACCACCGAACTGGTCCGTGCCGGGTTCGACACCCTGGTCGAAGCCGGTTATGACCCCCGCCTTGCCTACTTCGAGTGCCTCCACGAGCTCAAGCTGATCGTCGACCTGATGTACGAGAAGGGCATCCAGGGCATGCGCTACTCGATCTCCAACACGGCCGAGTACGGCGACCTGACCCGCGGACCCAAGGTGATCACCGATGACACCCGCAAGGCGATGAAGCAGATCCTCACCGACATCCAGTCCGGGGAGTTCGCCAGGGAATTCATCGCCGAGAGCAAAGCCGGCAACGAGAACTTCGACCGCCTCCGCCAGGAAGGCAAGGATCACAAGATCGAGCTCGTCGGCGCCGAACTCCGCGACATGATGCCCTGGATCGACACCGAATTCTGAGCGGCGCCCCGGAATTGCCCGGGCGGCACCCGGACTTCGGAGGGCTTTTTCATTTCATTGACAGATTTCCGTCCTCTTGCGGAGTAGGCTGGCTCTTGATAATCCCGGGATCGGCCCGGGAATTTAGTCTGAAGGGGAAACGACCATGAGTGAAGTTCCCAGTCCACCGCCTGAAGAAGGCACCTTGGCCACCGGTGGCTCCGCCGCCGTCACGGCTCCGGTCGCCGGCGGCTACCCGGTCAACGTGACGGCCGAGCTGCTGCCCGAGTACTCACGATTCATGCCATTGATCAAGTGGCTGCTGCTGATCCCGCAGTACATCGTCGTGTTCTTCCTCGCGATCGGTGCGATGTTCGTAGCGTTCATCGCCTTCTTCGCCGTCCTCTTCACCGGCAAGTACCCGCCCGGGATGTGGAACTACATGGTCGGCTTCCACCGCTGGGTGCTGCGGGTCATGGGGTACCACTGGCTGATCACGGACAAATACCCGGCGTTTTCCCTTGAGGAAGTACCCGAGGACACCGTCCACCTTCATGCCGAGTACCCCGAACACGTTTCACGCTGGCGCCCCTTCTTTGCTTGGCTGCTGGTGATCCCGTACTCGATCGTGTCCGCCCTGATCGCCCTGGTGGCCGGCGTCTGCTCACTGATCGCGTTCTTCACGATCCTCTTCACGAAGAAGATCCCGGACGGACTCTTCGACGTCATCAGGATCTCGCTCAACTGGCAGAACCGCGCTTCTTTCTACATGTACTACCTGAGCACCGAATATCCGCCGTTCGAATGGGACGACGAGGCGTAGCAGGCCGCCTCGAGGTCACAAGTCATGTCGAAAGGGCGGCCAACGGGCCGCCCTTTTTGAGTCATGGGGTGGCGGGCGGCGCCCGGGAACGTCCTGAGCGCGCCTGGACTTCGTCGACGGTCGCACGGTTCGCTCATTGACGTGGGTCAAATCGCTTCACCGGCTCCCTTACTCCTCGCCAGCCACGCTCAGGACGTCCCCGTGCACCACCCACTTGCGCTCTGTGGACAGCAGAGCACCCGGCTGCCCTGGGAATACCGTCAAGCCGTCTAGGCCGCCCGGAGGTAGCCGGCATGGACCGGTCAGCTGGTCGAGACATCCAAGTTGGTTTTACGAACGTGGCCGAGTCTCTGACTCAGAACGGAAACACCAACTTGGATGCAGTTATTCAGAACTGTGAAGTCTTCGACAGGACGAAACCATTCTTTAATTCGAATTCGTCCGCCCTCGCGGTAGACCGATACCCGGGCAAAGAAAAGGCCCGGTTGTTGACCGGGCCCGTTCCTTTGAATCTTTGCTCTGGCCCTATACGGCTGGGGGTGGGGGCGGCTGTTGCTGCTGCTCGGCTGCCACCGGGTCTATTGCTGCTGCCGGGGCCTGTTCCTCGAGGGCCGGCGGGTTCACCTCGACCGGGATCTCGTCTCCCACAGGTGGGTACTCGTCTCGCATAAGCCACGAGTAGGCGTTCATCCGGGTGGTCCAGCTGAGCGACCAGGCAAGGGCGTTGTGGATCGCGGCGGGCTGGTAGCCCCGGAAGACGATCGTCACCCAGGAAACGGCGGCCACGGCGAGCAGGACGTAGGAGATGATCTGGGCCATGATCAACAGCGGGATCAGCAGGATGAGACGGAAGAAGACCTTGACCCGGCTCTGCTTGGCGGCACGGGAGGCGAAATGGACCCGGACCGGATAGGACGGATCTTCCTTCAGGCCGAATGACGGCCATTCGTCCGTCTGGAGGGAGAGAAATGCGCTCACCCTCATCGAGTAACGCAGGATGCCGCCGACGAAGTTGTACATCCCTTGTGGATACCGGCCGGTGAAGACCAGTGCGAACCAGGCGATGAATACGACCACCGACGCCGCGATCAGGTAGACGTAGTCGACGATGATCCATGGGATCGCGACGATGTAACGGAAGAAGGTCGTCAGCCGATTCCGCTCTTTCAGGTAGTCGGCTTCGTATGCGACTGGATACAAGAGGATCCCCTCGTTGGTTTGGCAAGAAACTGCTTCGGCACCAGACTACCTTCGCCTTCGGACCTTGTACAGAGCCAGATTGATGTGCGGCAGGTGGTCGACCACGCCGGATCAATATCCTCAACCGGCATGCCTGACCACGCCAAGATCCCGGATGACCTGAAGCCCGTCGACGGCCGCTTCGGCTGCGGCCCCTCGAAGGTGCGGCCCGGGGGACTGCGATCGCTGGCGGAACGGTCGGACCTGATGGGTACGTCACACCGGCAGAAGCCGGTCAAGGATCTCGTCGGTCGCGTCCGCAACGGTCTCGGAGACCTCTTTTCGCTCCCCGACGGCTACGAGATCGCCCTGGGCAACGGAGGTACCACCGCGTTCTGGGATGCCGCGGCCGCCTGGCTGGTCCGTGACCGGGCGCTTCACCTGGTCTATGGCGAGTTCTCCCGCAAGTTTTCGGACACCACTGCTGGTGCTCCGTTTCTCTCTGACCCGGTACTGCTCGAGGCAGAGCCCGGTGGTGCCCCGGTCCCGGAGGGTCGTGACGGCGTCGATGTGATCGCCTGGGCTCACAACGAGACCTCGACCGGTGTCATGGTGCCTGTCGAGCGCCCCGCGGGTGCCGGCGACGCTCTGGTCCTCGTCAACGCGACTTCCGGTGCCGGCGGCCTCCCGGTTGAACTTCAGCAGACCGATGCCTATTATTTCGCGCCGCAGAAGGCATTCGGCTCCGACGGCGGCCTCTGGTTGGCCGCACTGAGTCCCGCAGCGATGTCCCGGATCGAGGAGCTCGACGGATCGTCCGACAGGTGGCAGCCACCGTTCCTCTCCCTGAAGACGGCGCTCGACAACTCCCGCAAGGACCAGACCTACAACACCCCGGCGATCGCCACCCTGATCCTGCTGGCCGAGCAACTCGAGTGGATGCAGGCGGGCGGTGGACTCGAATTCTGCATCGACAGGACCACGGCTTCTTCCTCGCACCTCTACGGGTGGGCCGAGGCCAGCGATTTCGCCGCTCCCTTCGTCGCCGATCCGGCCCTGCGTTCACTGGTCGTCGGAACGATCGACTTCGACGACTCGATCGACGCCCCCGCCGTTGCGGCGACGCTGCGCGCCAACGGCATCGTCAACGTCGAGCCCTACCGCAAGCTCGGCCGCAACCAGCTGAGGGTCGCGATGTTCCCGGCGGTCGAACTCTCCGACGTCGAGGCGCTCACCGCCTGCGTCGACTGGACGATCGAAAACGCCAGGGTCACCGCTTGAAATCAATGATCGAAGCCGGCTCGCCCGAGCCCGGCAACCAGGAGGCAACTTGAACGAAAAGGCCAAAGTACTGGTCAAGGAGAAGATCGCCGATTCCGGTGTTGACCTTCTCCGTGAGCACTTCGATGTCGATCTCGGACTCGAGATGGACGATGCGGAGCTCGCCGACCGGATCGGCGACTACGATGCGATCCTGATCCGGTCGGCCACCAAGCTGACCGCGGAACTGATCGGGCGTGCCGATCGCATGAAGGTCATCGGACGCGCCGGCACGGGCGTCGACAACGTCGACATCCCCGCCGCGACCAAGCGCGGCATCATCGTCGCCAACGCTCCCGAATCGAACTCGGTCGCTGCCGCCGAGCACACCTTCGCCCTGGCCCTGGCCCTGTTCCGGAACGTTCCCCAGGCACACGGCTCGCTGGTCGCCGGCCGCTGGGACCGGGGCAAGTACAAGGGCGCCGAGCTCTACGGCAAGACCCTCGGCGTGATCGGCTTCGGCCGCATCGGCCAGCTGGTCGCCAAGCGGGCCCAGGCCTTCGACATGGAAGTCCTTGCCTTCGACAAGTTCGTGTCCGCCGAGCGTTTCAAGGACCTCGGGGTCGAGGGTGTCGAGTCGAGCGAAGAACTCTACGAGCGGGCCGACCTGCTGACCATCCACCTGCCGAAGACGCCGGAGACGATCAACTGGATCGACGCCGACGCGATCGCCAAGTTCAAGCCTGGCATGCGCATCGTCAACTGCGCCCGAGGCGAGCTGATCGACCTCGACGCCCTGATCGCGGGTCTCGACTCGGGCCAGGTCGGCGGCGCCGCCCTCGACGTTTTCCCCGAGGAGCCGTTCACGGAGCACCCGGTCTTCCAGCGCGAGGACGTCGTCGTCACGCCGCACCTCGGCGCGTCTACCGCAGAGGCTCAGGACCGCGCCGGCACCGACACGGCCGAGCAGGTCATGGCCGCCCTGACCGGCGGCGTCGTGACCAACGCGGTCAACATCGCGTCGGTCAGCCCGGCCGTGATGGAGGCCCTGGCGCCGTTCGTTCCGCTCTGCGAGACCCTCGGCAAGGTCGCCGTCGGCCTGGTTCCCGGGACCATCGACAAGGTCGAGGTCGAGTTCCGCGGCAAGGTCGCCGACAACGACACCCGCCTCCTCGGGATCGCCGTCCAGGCCGGATTGCTCTCCGGTCACACCGAAGAAGCGGTCAACCTGGTCAACGCACCGCAGATGGCCGAAGAGCGCGGCATCGAGATCAGCACGATCAAGGAGCCGACCGCGGACGAGTTCACCGACCTGATCCGGGTGTCGGTTCAGTCGGGAGGGGAAACCGTGACCGTCGGCGGCACCGCCGTCGGGCCGAAGAACACGCCATACCTCGTGTCGATCTGGGAGCAGAGCTTCTACCTTCCGTTCGCCGAGCACATGGCCGTGTTCCGCTACTCGGACCAGCCCGGAATGATCGGCAAGGTCGGAACCGCCTTCGGCGAGCAGGGCGTCAACATCGGATCCGCTGCGGTGGGCGCCGAATCCGACAGCGACCAGGCCGTGATGGTCGTGACCAGCGACGCCGAGGTGGCTGAATCGACGATCGAGGCCATAAAGGACCTTGACGGCTTCAATTCCGGCTACTCGATAGAGCTTTGATTCGGTCCAATGCACGGGCGGGCAAAACCTGATCAGGATGCTGGCGACAAGGGCGGCGAGAAGGACGAGGATCGGGTCCTGGCGCCTTGATCCACGCTTCGCGCGGATACAAGGCGGCGAGAAGAACAAGGATCGGGTCCTGGCGCCTTGATCCACGCTTCGCGCGGATACAAGGCGGCGAGAAGAACAAGGATCGGGTCCTGGCGCCTTGATCCACGCTTCGCGCGGATACAAGGCGGCGAGACCCTGAAGGGGGGTAACCTCGGCTGATGAGAGCGGTGGTGATGACAGCGACCGGACCCCCGGAGAACCTGGTGGTCGAAGAACGTCCGGATCCGGTCGCCGGGCCCGGAGAGATCCGGATCGCGGTCAAGGCCGCGGGCGTCACCTTTGCCGACCTGCTGGCCCGGTCGGGGGTATACCCGGACGCGCCGAAGCCTCCGTGCGTGCTCGGATACGAGGTCGCTGGCGAAGTCGAATCGCTCGGCGAGGGCGTCGAAGAACTTGCGGTGGGGGATACGGTCTTCGCGCCAACCCTGTTCGGCGGCCAGGCCGAACTCGTCACGGTTCCGGCCGAGAACGCCTGGTCCAAGCCCGCCCGGCTCAGCTTCGATCAGGCAGCCGCCCTACCCGTGAATTACACCACCGCACTGGCTGCCCTGGTCGAGATGGGCGGGCTCCACGAAGGGCAGCGAATCCTCATCCACGCGGCGGCCGGCGGGGTCGGCACGGCGGCGATCCAGATCGCACGCGAGATCGGGGCCGAGATCTTCGGCACCGCATCCGCGGGCAAGCACGACGTCCTGCGGGAGATGGGGGTTGACCATCCGATCGACTACCGGAACTACAACTTCGAGGAAGTCGTCAACGAGATCACCTCGGGTGAAGGCGTGAACCTGGTCATCGACGCGACCGGGCCGACGAACTTCAGGAAGGACTACCGGATACTCCGGCCCGGAGGGAAACTGGTCATGTTCGGCCTGTCCGAAGTTCAGGGCGCGAAGGGGTTTCTCGACCGCCGGGCGCTAGGGGCGCTGGTCCGCATGCCTTTCGCCACGAACCCTTGGTGGAAGAGCCTTGCTGTCATGTCGGAGAACAAAGGCGTGTTCGGGCTGAACCTCCTCAACTGGTGGAAGGACGAAGGAATGGGAAGGCTGGGGAAGCTGCTCGGTGACCGTCTCGATGCCGGCCAGTTCGACCCGGTCGTCTCGCGGAGCTTCGGCTTCGAGGAGGCGGCGGAGGCACACCGGTTCATCGAATCGAGGCAGAACATCGGCAAGGTCCTGCTCACTCCTTGATTTCCCGGGATCCCGTGCGCTACGCTGAACGTCGATGAAGCATCGTCTGAACAGCCCGGCACTACTTCTCCTTCTCCCCTTCGGGGGAAATGATCGCCGGGCGGCGCGCTAGGCGCAAGCAGACCAGCAGTCCAGTTTCGAATAAGCAAGGAGAAGTCCCATGACAGGCAGTACGGGCAATGAACACGACGCCAACCGCGTCCACATTTTCGACACCACCCTGAGAGACGGCGAGCAGTCGCCGGGCATCTCGCTGAATGCCACCGAGAAACTCGAGATCGCGCAACAGCTTGCGCGTCTCGGCGTAGACGTGATCGAGGCCGGCTTCCCGATTGCCTCTCCCGGCGACTTCGAAGCGGTCGAGAAGATCGCCCGCGAGGTCCAGGGACCGACCATCTGCGGCCTGGCACGTGCCCAGAAGGGCGACATCGAAGCCGCCTGGAACGCGATCCGCGATTCCGAACGGCCCCGTATCCACACCTTCATCTCTACCTCCGACATCCACATCGAACACCAGATGAAGAACACGAGGGACGACGTCAAGGCGGGGGCGAAAGCTGCCGTCGCGCACGCCAAGTCGTATTGCGAGGACGTCGAGTTCTCGCCGATGGACGCGACCCGCGCCGACGTCGGGTTCACCGCCGAGGTCTGCGCCATAGCTGTCGCGGAAGGCGCAACCGTGGTCAACATCCCGGACACCGTGGGCTACACCACCCCGGAGGAATACGCGAAGTACTTCGCCGACCTCTACGAGTTCGCGCCGTCGTTGAAGGATGTCGAGCTCTCCGTTCACTGCCACGACGACCTGGGACTGGCGGTGGCCAACTCGTACGCCGGCATCCTGGCCGGCGCCCGGCAGGTGGAATGTGCGATCAACGGCATCGGTGAGCGGGCGGGCAACTGCTCGCTGGAAGAGATCGCGATGCTGATCAAGGTGCGTGAGGACGCGCACGGGCTGACCACTGGCATCAAGTCGAAGGAGATCGCCCGGACGAGCCGTATGATCTCGCGGATGACCGGGTACGTGGTCCAGCCGAACAAGGCGATCGTCGGCAAGAACGCGTTCGCCCACGAATCGGGAATCCACCAGGACGGCGTGCTGAAGGAACGATCTACCTTCGAGATCATGGACGCGACCGAGGTGGGCCTCGACTCGAACCAGCTCGTCCTGGGCAAGCACTCCGGCCGCCACGCCCTGAAAGACGCCCTCGAGCAGCTGGGATTCACGGTCAACGGCGCTGCGCTGAACCATGCGTTCAGGCGCTTCAAGGAGATCGCTGACAAGAAGAGCCAGGTGACCGCGCTCGACCTGGAGGCGATCGTTTCCGACGAGATGCGGGAGCGCGAGGAGTCGCACGAGCTCAGCTGGTTCGAGGTCGAGTCGGGCTCAGAGCGCGAGCCGAAGGCCAGGGTCGCGGTCCGGATGCCTTCCGGCGAGGACCAGGTCGGCGAGGCAAGCGGCGACGGTCCGGTCAACTCGATCTTCAGTGCCATCCAGACTGCCACCGGGACCGACGCCGAGCTGCGTGAATACCACGTGGCAGCGGTGACCGGGGGCGATGATGCCCTCGGCTCGGTGACGGTGATGCTCCGGGACGGAGGCCGGATGGCATCCGGCCAGGGAGTGGCGACGGACATCCTCGAAGCCTCGGCCCGCGCCTACGTGCGAGCCCTGTCAAACCTCCTGGACGGCGTCGCATCGGGCGAAGCCGAAGCGACTACGGCCGAAGCCGCCACGGAGATGACGGGCCCCTGAAAGAAGAGTGAGGGATATCACCTACGATCGCTGGTTACACGTGTAACTTGGGTGCCGGAGTATTTCCACCACAACCGTGAAGTGAGACGTGAGAATCATGATGGGCAAAGCACTCTTCAGCCTGATCAGCGCCAATTACCCCGCGACCCAGAACGGTCAGAAGAAGCCGAAGAACGGCAACTAGGCCGGTCGCGAATCAATCAGCATTCAAGCGCCCCGCTCCGGCGGGGCGTTTTTTCCTGCAAGGGTCTCGCCGCCTTGCGTTTCGCGCGGAAACCAGGGATCAAGGTGCCAGGACCCGATCCTCAAGGGTCTCGCCTCCTTGTATCCGCGCGAAGCACGGATACAAGGTGCCAGGACCCGATCCTCAAGGGTCTCGCTTCCTTGTATCCGCGCGAAGCGCGGATACAAGGTGCCAGGACCCGATCCTTATATTTCTCGCCGCCCGTCAGTCGCGGAGTTTCGGGCCGACCTCGGTCAGCAGTGCGGTCTGGGCGCTGATCAGGATGCGCCGGGCGTCCTCGCGTTCCATCTGGCCGACCAGCCATAGCCGGCAGGTCGCCTGGTTCAGCCCGCGGTAGGCGTCGCAGAGCCCCCGCGTCCGGGTGTTACCGGTGAGCACATCCGGGAAGCTGACGACCCATTCCCTGAACTGGGAGTCCCACAGCCCCTCGGCCGCGTCCTTCAGCGGCCCGGGCGGGATGTCGGGCCCTGGGGCGAGCGTCGCCAGCCAGGCCTGGCTGTGGTCCTGGAGCACGGCCATGAGGGCGTCAACTCTCTGCTCGACGCGCTCGGGTAGTGGAATGGTGGTGTCGATCGGCTGCGGCGCCTTGTCGGGGGTGATCTCCCGCGTGATCGCGGCGAGGACGTCGTCCTTGCCGCCGAAGTAATGGTGGATCAGGCCGCGGGCGACACCGGCCTCGTCGGCGATCTCCTGAACGGAAATCTCGCTGTAGGGCCGTGTGGCGAAGAGGCGCTCAGCAACCTGCATCAGGTCCTGACGCCGTTCATCAGCGGAAATGCGAGTGGCCATGGATGAACCGTAGCGGTCGATTGTCCGAAATCGATGGTGGTCGTCTGAATCAGCCGACCTGAGCCATTGACCAGTACGATTGTGCGTGATAACGTACAGGAATGACGACGACTGCTCCTGTCAAGGAGGAAACTTTTGCGCCCGATGCGGTCACCGAGAGCGGTGCGGTCGGTGCGCGGGTGAAGGCCCTCCGTGAAGCGATGAACCTGTCACTGCGGGACCTGGCCGAGCGCAGCGGCGTCAGCGCCACGATGCTGTCGCAGGTCGAGCGGGGCGCGACCAGTCCGACCCTCGCGGTCGCTTCGAAGATCGCCTTCGGGCTCGATCTCAGCTTGTCGCAGCTGCTGCGGCTCGACGAGACTCCACATGTCGTGGTCAGCCGCGCTTCCGGGCATCGGCGCCAGAAGCGCGGGGGACACCAGATCGAAGAACTGACCCCGCCATTGCCGGGACTGCGCGCCGACGTTTCTTCGCACGTGCTCGACCCCGGCAGCTCCACTGGAGGCAAGGGTGACGCACCGATGCATGAGCCCGGAAGCCGCGAAACGGCGGTCGTGCTCGAAGGCGAGCTGGTGCTGGTCTTCGAACAGGACCGCTACCTCTTGAACGAAGGCGACAGCGTGACCTTCGACGCCGACCTGCCCCACCATTTCGAGAACGAGAGCGACGGGCCGACCAGGTTCGTCGCAGTGATCGCCGCCGGCCTCCGCCGCGGCTAGAAAGGGAACACCGATGCCGAAGACGATGTTCGAAAAGATCTGGGAGGCCCACGAGGTCCGTGAGGAGCTGATCTACATCGATCTGCACCTCGTGCATGAGGTCACTTCCCCGCAGGCCTTCGAAGGACTCCGCATGAACGACCGGAAGCTCCGCCGCCCGGACAAGACCGTCGCCACCGCCGACCACAACGTGCCGACCGACGGCACTCCGGCCGCCAACCTGATCAAGGACCAGCTGTCGCGGAAGCAGGTCGAGACACTTGAGGAGAACGCGGCCGAGTTCGGCATCCCGGTCTACAGCCTCGGCTCCGATACCCAGGGCATCGTTCACGTCATTGGACCTGAGCTCGGCCTGACCCAGCCCGGCAACACGATCGTCTGCGGCGACTCCCACACCTCGACCCACGGCGCCTTCGGGGCGCTGGCCTTCGGCATCGGCACCTCCGAGGTTGAGCACGTGATGGCCACCCAGACCCTGGTCCAGCGCCGTCCGAAGACGATGCGGATCAACTACGACGGCAAGCTGGGGCCGGGCGTGACCTCCAAGGACCTGATCCTCGCCACGATCGGACGCCTCGGCACCGGTGGCATGACCGGCTACGTCGTCGAGTACGCCGGCGAGGCGATCCGCGAACTGACCATGGAACAGCGCCTCACCGTCTGCAACATGACCATCGAAGGCGGCGGCCGGGCCGGCATGGTCGCCCCCGACGAAACGACTTACGAGTACATGCGCGGCAAGCCGGGGGTGCCCGGGGACTTCGATGCCGCGGTCGAGCAGTGGAAACTGCTGCCGACCGACCAAGGCGCGACCTTCGACGAGGAGATCGACATCGACGCCTCGGCGATCTCGCCGATGGTCACCTGGGGCACGACCCCGGGCATGGTGGTCGAGGTGACCGACCGGGTTCCGGATCCGGCCGGCATGGCGACCGCCGGCGAGCGTGAGTCGGCCGAACGGGCCCTCCATTACATGGGGCTGGAGGCCGGCACGCCGATGGAAGAGGTCAAGCCGGAACGGGTTTTCATCGGCTCATGCACCAACTCGCGGATCTCGGACCTGCGTGAAGCCGCCGGCGCGATCAAGGGACGCAAGGTCGCGGACACAATCCGGGCGATGGTCGTGCCCGGCTCGGCGCTGGTCAAGACCCAGGCCGAAGAAGAGGGACTGGACAAGCTCTTCGAAGAAGCCGGTTTCGAATGGCGCGGCGCCGGCTGCTCGATGTGCCTCGGCATGAACCCGGACACGCTGTTCGAAGGGGAGCGCTGCGCCTCGACCTCGAACCGCAACTTCGAAGGCCGGCAGGGCAAGGGAGGGCGGACCCACCTGGTCAGCCCGACCATGGCCACCGCTGCCGCCATCGAGGGACATTTCGTGGACATCAGGAACTGGAGCTAGAGAACATGGAACCGATCAGCATCATCGAAGGCGAAGTCTCGTTCCTCGACCGGAGCGACGTCGACACCGACCAGATCATCCCCAAGCAGTTCCTGAAGAGGGTGGAGCGCACCGGATTCGGTGAGTTCCTTTTCTACGACTGGATCCGTGACGGCGAGATCGTCCTGCATCCGCATCCGATCCTGGTCTCCGGCCACAACTTCGGTTCGGGATCGTCCCGTGAGCACGCCGTCTGGGCACTGCACCAGTTCGGCTTCAAGGCCGTGATCGCCCCGTCGTACTCGGACATCTTCTATTCCAACTGCACCAAGAACGGCTTCCTGCCGGTCGCCCTCGAACCCGGGGAGTGCAAGGCGATCGCCGCCGCCGGGGCGGCGCGCATCGACCTCGAGAACCAGACCGTGACCTGGGAGGGCGGCGAGGCCAGTTTCGAGATCGACGGCGAGATCAAGCGACGCCTCCTGGGCGGCCTCGACGACATCGCCCTGACCCTGATGGGCGAAGAAGAGATCCTGGCGTTCGAGAATGGCCCCGGGGGTTCCTTCGGGCCGAACACCCAGGCTCTGGCGTGAGCGGCAGGCCCGCCGACCGGGACGCGACTCGCCGTCGATGATCGAGAAAGCACCCCTTCAGCGAACGCCTGATGGAAGTGATGGGCATGCCCGGGAGCTTCGGCTACGTCCGTCATCGAGGCCCGCCGGGCCTGATCCGAACTGCAAATCAAGGAACCGGAACCCATGAGTGAAACCAGCCAGATCGTCGTACTTCCCGGAGACGGAATCGGACCCGAGATCGTGGGTGCCACCAAAGAGATCCTCGATGCGGTCGGCGACTTCCGGTACACCGAGCACCTGATCGGCGGCGCTGCCATCGACGAGCACGGGGTCGCCCTGACCGACGAGGTCATCGAATCCTGCCGCGATGCCGACGCGGTTCTGCTGGGTGCGGTCGGCGGCCCGAAGTGGGACGACGCCGTCGCCGAGGACCCGACGGCTCCCCGGCCCGAGCAGGGGTTGCTCGGCATCCGCAAGGCGCTCGGCCTGTTCGCCAACCTGCGTCCGGTCAAGCCGTTCGAGGCACTGATCGGGTCGAGCCCGCTCAAGGAGGACCGGATCAAGGGCACCGACCTGCTGGTGGTGCGCGAACTGACCGGGGGCATCTACTTCGGTGACAGCGGCCGCCGCGACGACAACGGTGGCACCGCATACGACGAATGCGCCTACTCCGTCCCCGAAATCGAACGCATCACACGGGCTGCCTTCGACGCCGCCGGGCAGCGTGCGCTCGGCCGCGAGGCCGGCCCCCGGGTCACATCGGTCGACAAGGCAAACGTCCTCGAGAGTTCACGCCTCTGGCGCGAGACGGTGAAGATGGTCGCCGGGGACTACCCCGGGGTCGAACTCGACCACATGCTGGTCGACAACGCCGCGATGCAACTGGTCAGCCGGCCGGCCGGCTTCGACGTGATCGTCACCGAAAACCTGTTCGGTGACATCCTCAGCGACGAAGGCGCGATGCTCACCGGTTCGCTCGGGATGCTCCCTTCCGCGAGCATGGGAGCGGAAGGCGAGCCGGGACTGTTCGAACCGGTTCACGGCTCGGCGCCGGACATCGCCGGCCAGGGCACTGCCAATCCCCTGGCGACCATGCTGTCCGCGGCGATGATGCTCCGGTACGGGCTGGGCGACGGCGAGTCGGCCGGCCGGATCGAGTCGGCGGTCAACGGCGTGCTCGCGAGCGGCCTGCGAACCCCGGACCTCTTTTCCGGCGCCGAAGGTGAGAGCAAGGTCGGCACCGGGGACGTCACGGCCGCGGTTCTCGCGGATCTCGCAAGGTAGCATTATCATTCGACGGTCACCGATAGAAGGAGAAGCTCGTGGAAAAGGCTGAGTTCATATGGCATAGCGGCAAGTTCGTCCCCTGGGACGAGGCGCAGGTGCACGTACTCAGCCACGGTCTCCACTACGGAACCGGCGTCTTCGAGGGTGTCCGCTGCTATGACGGTGAGCATGGCCCGGCAATCTTCCGCCACAAGGAGCACCTGGAGCGGTTCAGCCAGTCGGCTCAGATCTACCACCTCGACCTGCCCTTCACCGAGGAGGAGATCGGCGAGGCGACCCGCGAACTCATCCGGAAGAACGGCCTCCGCGACTGCTACATCCGGCCGCTGGCATTCCGTGGCTACGGCGAGATGGGCCTTTACGCGAAGTCGGGCCCGGTCGAGCTGATCATCGCCGCCTGGCACTGGGGCGCCTACCTCGGCGAGGAGGGCGTGAAGCACGGCATCCGGGCCAAGGTCTCGTCCTGGCGACGAGTCTCCGGTGCCGGGCTGATCCCGCACGCCAAGGCGTCGGGCCAGTACCTCAACTCGATCCTCGCCAAGACCGAATCGGCGAACGCCGGCTACGAGGAGGCGATCCTGCTCGACGAGCGCGGCTTCGTCTGCGAAGGCTCGGGCGAGAACATCTTCGTGGTCAAGGACGGCAAGGTGGCAACGCCGCCGCAGATTGCGTCGATCCTCGACGGCATTACCCGCAAGTCGGTGATGCAGATCCTCGAGGACCGCGGATACACCTGCGTCGAGCGCGACCTGGCCCGTTCCGAGCTCTACACGGCCGATGAGGTCTTCATGTGCGGCACCGCCGCGGAGATCGTCCCGGTCCGTGAGATCGACGACCACCCGCTGGGCGAGCCCGGAGAGGTGACCCGGATGGTCCAGGCCAAGTTCAACGACGCGATCTACGGCCGTGCGCCCGAGTACTCGGAATGGCTGGACCTCGTCGGCGAGCCGACCGGCTCCGAGACCGAAACGAGTAAAGTCGTCTCCTGATGTTTCACCGCTTTCAAGAGAACATCCGAATTTCCCGAATTACGGGCGCTGCGGGCTGACAGCTCGCGGCAGCGCGGCCCTGGCCGCGTTTCGGCCAACGCGGGACGTCAGTCCCACGTGAGGGACAACTGATTCGGTTTTGATTTTCTGAAAGGACTTATTCGATGGACAAGGTGAAGCTTTACGACACGACCTTGCGGGACGGCATGCAGGGTCACGGCATGTCGCTCTCGGCTGCGGAGAAGGTACGGGTGGTCCACGCCCTGGACGCCCTCGGGATCCAGTACATCGAGGCGGGCTTCCCGTCGTCCAACCCCAAGGAGGCCGAGCTCTTCGAGCTGCTGGACGGGGAGACGCTCCGGCAGGCGACCATCTGCGGCTTCGGCATGACGAGGAGGCGGGGGGTCGAGGCCGCCGAGGACGAAGCCCTGCGGACCCTCGCCGGCACTTTCGCCCCGGTGATCACGCTGGTCGGCAAGACCTGGTCGCTCCACTTGGAGAAGGTCACCAAGGTCTCGCCCGAAGAGAACCTGGCGATGATCACGGAATCGATCGAGTTCCTGGTCGGAGCCGGCAAGCGCGTGATCTACGACGCCGAGCACTTCTTCGACGCCTGGCGCGACGACGCCGGCTACTCGCTCGAATGCCTGAAGGCGGCCGCGGAGGCCGGGGCCGAGAACCTGAGCCTTTGCGACACCAACGGCTCGAGCCTGCCCGACCAGGTGGCAGGCGCCACCCGCGAGGTCAAGCAGGCCTTCGGTGACACAGTCGAACTCGGCTGTCACGTTCACAACGACGCCGAATGCGGCGTGGCCAACTCGCTCGCCGCAGTGGGTGAAGGCGCCCGTTTGGTGCAAGGCACGATGAACGGCTATGGCGAGCGCTGCGGCAACGCGAACCTCGTTTCGATTCTGCCGGCGCTCCAGCTCAAGATGGGTTACGACGTGGTCACGCCTGACCAGCTCGCTCAGCTGTCGGCCACTTCGCACTTCCTGGCCGACCTGCTGAACGTGCCGCTGGACCCCGACCAGGCTTACGTCGGCCGGAACGCATTTGCCCACAAGGGTGGAATGCACGTGGCCGGCATCGCCGCGGACTCGCGCACTTTCGAACACCTCGAACCGGCCATGGTCGGCAACAAGACGTCGGTACTCCCGTCCGAGCTCTCGGGCAAGGCAACGATCCTGCAGCGGGCCCATTCGATCGGGCTCGAGATGGACGATGCCTCGGCGCGGCGGGCGATCGACGTACTGAAGGAGCGCGAGCACGAGGGCTACCACTACGAAGCGGCCGAAGCATCCTTCGACCTGCTGCTGCGAAAGCTCACCGGTGACTACGAACCCCTGTTCAAGCTGGAAGGCTTCAAAGTCACCACGGAGATGCGGGAAGACGGCAAGGTCGAGACCGAGGCGACCCTGAAGATCGTGGTCCAGGGCGAGCGTCACCTGACGGTCGCCGAAGGCAACGGCCCGGTCAACGCGCTCGACGGAGCACTCCGGAAGGCGATCACCGCGTATTACCCGCACCTCGCCGACGTCGAACTGACCGGATACCGCGTGCGGATCCTCGATTCCGACCACGGCACCGGTGCCGGCACCCGGGTCCTGCTCGACTCCACGAACGGAGAAGAGTCGTGGGGGTCCATCGGGGTCTCCGAGAACATCATCGAAGCCTCGTGGGAGGCGCTGGTCAACTCGCTCGAATACGCCTTCCCCGGGCAGGGCGGATCCGGGGAGTGACCCCCGAGCCCCTGCCACTCGCCAAGCCGGCGATCGGTGCCGAAGAGGAGCGGCTCGTGCTCGAAGTCATGCGCTCGGGACGACTCTCCCTGGGCCCGATGGGCCGGCGCTTCGAGAAGGAGTTCGCCGCGTGGCTGGGGGTCGGCGACGCGGTCTCGGTGAACAGCGGCACGGCCGCGCTCCACCTCGGGGTCCGGGCGCTCGGATGGGGGCGGGGCGACGAGGTGGTGCTCAGCCCGTTCACCTTCGTCGCCAGTGCGAACTGCCTGCTCTACGAGGGCGTGAAGCCGGTGTTCGCCGACATCGACCCGTTCACCCTCAACCTCGACCCGGCCGCGGCGACGGCCGCGATCGGAGAGAGAACCGCCGGCCTGATGCCGATCGACATCTTCGGCTACCCGTCGGCGATGCCGGAGTTCGAACGGATCGCAGCCGACCGGGACCTCGGCCTGCTCGAGGACTCGGCCCAGGCGCTCGGTGCCGTCGACGAAGAGGGGAGAAAGGTCGGATCCCGCGGCAACCTGGCGGTCTTCGCCTTTTACGCCAACAAGCAGATGACCACCGGCGAGGGCGGCATGATCATCCCGCGCGACGCCGCGGAAGCCGAACGGCTCCGGTCCGAACGGAACCAGGGCCGGGCCGTCAACATGGACTGGCTCGACCACGACCGGCTCGGCTTCAACTACCGGCTGTCGGATGTTTCGGCGGCGATCGGGGTGGCCCAGGTGGCGCGGCTCGACTCCCTGCTCGCGGACCGGGCGCGGGTTGCCGCGCGGTATACAGCGAGCCTCGGCGGGATCGAGGAACTCGGACTGCCCGCCGCGGGCCGGGGCGATGCCCGGCGCAGCTGGTTCGTCTTTCCGGTCCGGCTGCCGGAGGGCGCCGACCGGGACGCCGTCATCGGCCGCCTCGCCGAAGAGGGCATACCGGCCAAGGCCTACCTGCCCTGCATCCACCTCTTTCCGCACCTGAAGGAACTCGGCTACTCCGAGGGGATGTTCCCGGTGGCCGAGGGCGTCGCCGCCCGGTCCATGGCGCTGCCGTTCTTCGGTGACATGACGGAAGCCGAGACCGATCGGGTGGCCGGCGCGCTGGACAAGGCCCTGAAGGGATAATCAGCCCGTGTCCCGGTCCCACGAAAAGAGCACGTCCCGGTTTCGTGAGGAACCGGACCCCCGGTTCTGGCGGCTGAACCGCTCGACCGGCTTCGACCGGTACCTGGCGCCGTACGACATCCTCCAGTCACGGGCTCACGCGAAGGCGCTCAACCGGATCGGCGTCATCGGCGACAACGAGATCGGGAAGCTCGACGACGCGCTGGCCGAGGTCGGGGCCGAGCTGGCGGAGGACCGCTTCGAGTTCCTGGACGGGGACGAAGACGTTCACATGGCGATCGAGCGGCGTCTGGGCGATCTGTGCGGACCGCTGGCCGGGAAGCTCCACACCGGCCGGTCCCGCAACGACCAGGTCGCGACCGACATCGCGATGGCGGTGATGAACCACGCCGAGCGGGCGATGAGCCTGATCCAAGCCGCGATGGCCGAACTGCTGCGGGTCGCCAAGGTCCACGACGCCTGGGCGATGCCGGGATACACCCACCTGCAGCGGGCCCAGCCCGTCTATCTGGGCCACCATCTGCTGGCCTACTTCTGGATGCTCTCGAGGGACCACGACCGGTTTGCCGCCGCGCGCGGGTCGGCCGCCGTGATGCCGCTCGGTTCCGGGGCCCTTGCCGGCGTCAACTGGAAAATCGACCGGCGGGCCGTCGCCGCGGACCTCGGCTTCGACGACATCACCCCGAACTCCCTGGACGGGACCTCGAACCGCGACTTCGTGCTCGACTACCTGTCGGCGTCGTCTATCTGCGCGACGCACCTGTCCCGGCTCGGTTCGGAGCTGGTGATCTGGTCGAGCACCGAATTCGCCTTCTGTCAGATCGCCGAACCGTTCACCTCGGGGTCGAGCATCATGCCGCAGAAGCAGAACCCCGATTCGGCGGAGCTCCTGCGCGCCAAGGCCCCGCGGGTGGCCGGCGACTTCACGACCCTGCTGGGCGTCATGCACGCTCTGCCGCTGACCTACGGCAAGGACATGCAGGAGGACAAGGAACCGTTCTACGACGCGGCTGAGACGGTTGAGGCCAGCCTTGACATGGCGGCCGGCATCCTCGAAGGCATCGAGTTCGACCAGGAACGCCTCCTCAGCGCGTCGGGCGACGAGATGCTTGCGGCGACCGAAGTCGCCGACCTCCTGGTCCGGCGCGGCGTGCCCTTCCGCGAAGCTCACGGCATCGTCGGGGATCTCGTGAGGATCTGCGTCGCCGAGGGACGTGACCTTTCGGACCTCACCCTGGAAGAGCTCGCCGAGCGGAGTGATCAGTTCGACGACGAGTACTACGAAGTGCTGAAGCAGGGCAGCTGGCTCGAGTCGAAGCTCAGCGAAGGCGGGACGTCGAGTGAGAGCCTGGCAGTCCAGATCACGCTCGCCGAAGAGCGCCTCAACTCCTTCTAGCCGGGAGAGGCGCCGCCGGTTGCCGGTGCGGCTCCGCCGCCGGTACTCGGCGCGGGAGTCACGGGAGCGGGAGTGGGGGCCGGAGCTGCCGGAGCCGGAGCCGTGGGTGCAGGTGCGGCCGGCTCCGGGGCAGGCGCAACCGTTTCGGGTGCGGGCGCCGGTGTCACCGGTGCGACGTAGTCTTCGGTCGTCGGAGCTACGTAGTCCCCGGAATCTTCCGGCACATCTTCGCCGGACTCTTCGGCAGCGGCTTCCGCCTCGCGCTCGGCGGCACGGCTCTCTTCGAGTGCCTTCCAGGCTTCGACCACGCGGCCCCAGATCAGTGCGGGGTAGGTGCCGCCGTCGACCGGGCTGCCGCCGTACTCGGTCAGCATCTGCGTGTAGCCCTCTGAGTATCCGACCCAGACGCATGCCGTGATCTCGGTGATCGCGCCGCAGAACCAGGCGTTGGTGTTGTCCTCGGTCGTTCCGGTCTTGCCCCACTGGGAGTCATCTCCGATGTAGGCGTTCTCGCCGGTGCCCTGGGTCACGACCTCATGAAGGATGCTCTTCGCGGTCGTCGCGACTTCGGGTTCGACGACCTTGGTGCTGATCACCTCGTTGTCGCCGCCCTTGATCGTCTTGCCGTCTTCGTCCGTGACCTTGGTATAGGCGACGGGCGAGTCTCCGGGCTTCGGCGCCAGCGTGCCGCTCACCCGGCGCCCGTCGTTGGCGAGCGTCGAGAAGGCGTAGGTCCACTGGAGGGGGGTCACCTCGGACGTGCCGAGGACCATGGCCGGGTTGGTCTCGATGTCGTCGGTGATACCCATCTTGTGCATCGTCTTCGCGATCGCCTTTGGCCCGCCATCGATGGTCTCGATACCGAGCTGGGCGTAGACCGAGTTGTCCGAGTTGATCGTCGCGTTGACCAGGTCGCTGGTGCCCACGTAGGAATCGCCGTAGTTCGCGACGCTGTACGGCTCCCTGACCTTCTTGCCCTTCTTCGGGTCGTAGACCTTGCGCCAGAAGACCTGCGGCGCCGATTCGAAGGTCGTATACGGTGAGATGCCCTGGGCCAGGGCCGTGGTCAGGATGAACGGCTTGATCGTCGAGCCCGGCTGGCGGTAGCCCTGGGTGGCCAGGTTGAATGGTGCGCTGTCGAAATCGGGGCCGGCGACCATCGCGTCCACGGTCGCGTCGTCGTTGTTGATGATGACCACCGCGGCGTCGGGCCCGACGCCGCCGATCGTGCTGGTCACGGCGTTCTCGGTGGCCGCCTGGGCCTCAAGGTCGAGGGTGCCCTTCACCTTGAGCCCGCCGAAGAAGGCGCGGCCGGCGCCGTAGCGGTCGACCAGCTGCTGGCGGATCCATTCCGTGTAGTAAGGCGCCTTGGAATCGATCGACGGCGGCTCGATGTCCTTCTCGGCGGGCAGGGCTTCGGACTTGGCCTCGGCCAGCTGCTCCCCGGTGATGAATTCCTGCTCGGCCATCTTGTCGAGGACCGTGTCACGGCGGATCAGGGAGGCCTCGGGGTTGTTGGCCGGGTCGTATCCGTAGGGGTTCTGGATGATGCCGGCGAGCAGGGCGGATTCGGCCGGGGTCAGCACTTCGGCGCAGGGCTGCTCATCGGTGCCGCAGCCCGGGTGGGCGTTGCCGAAGTAGGTCCGGGCAGCGGCCTCGACGCCGTAGGCGCCGGATCCGAAGTAGACCGTGTTCAGGTACTCGGTGAGGATCTTGTCCTTCGTCCACTCCTGCTCGATGTGGTAGGCGAGGGCGATCTCGCGCATCTTCTGGAGCGGTGAACGGTCATTCTGTGCCTCGAGGGCCTGCTTGATCAGCTGCTGGGTGATCGTGGAGGCGCCCTGCTTGGCGCTGCGGGTGATGATGTCCTGTACCAGGGCGCGGCCGAGGCCCTGGTAGTCGACGCCGCGGTGTTCGTAGAAACGCGCGTCCTCGATCGCGACGACGGCGTTCTTCATGTTCGGCGAGATCTGCTCGGGCAGGATCAGGATGCGGTTCTCGTTGCTGCTCAGGGTGCTGATGAACTGCCCCTGGCTGTCGGTGATCACCGAATTCTTGGATTCCTTGTACTGCGCGTACTTCTCGATCGCGGGCAGGTCCTGGGAGACCGCCATGAACATGCCGAAGAAGGCGGAGAAGAACCCGAGCACGCCGAGGCCGAGCAGGATGAACATGATCCGGAGCTTCTTGACCTTCGGTTTCGGCGGCTTGTCGGCCGGCTGGGGCATGGAAGGCAGTGTGAGTGGCGGTCCGTTCCCATTCCCGTTTCCATTGCCGCTTCCGCCGTTGCCGGCCGGGGCCGGCGGGATCACCAGGGTGTTGCCTTCCGGGGCCGGGGCCTTCGTGCCGGTCCCGTTCTTCGAGCCGCCTCCGGAACCGTTGCGGCCGAACCGGCGGAGCGTCTTCTTCCTGCGCGTGGGCGCCTTCACGGTCGATTTCTCACCGGGCGGGCGCAACACCGAGCCACCCTTGCCTTCGGCAATGGCCGGGGCGTCGGATGCGCGCCCGTTCTTCCGGGCCTTGCTTCCCGGTGGATGCTTTGTCGTTCGAGAGGCCATTTGATGGCGATTCAGACCTGCGTGCGTACGCGAAGTATCGCGAAAGCCCCGGCGGCTTCCTTCCAAACGCCAGACCGGGATCACCAAGTCGCGGTTGTCAGTCTAGCATTGCCCCCGTGCCCGACAGAGCCGAAACGGACGAAGATCACACGAGCGAAGATGCGGTCGAACGGGCCCTCGTGCTGGGTTCGAACGCGGTCGAGGCGCTGCCTGACGGGGGTCTGGCCCGCCAGCTCGATCTCGGCCGGCCGCTGAGGATCAAGCTTGGGATCGATCCGACTGCACCGGACATCCACCT
>CAVOIH010000020.1:57500-94663 GCA_963695885.1 uncultured Solirubrobacterales bacterium
TGAATTGGTCCAACCGACTGTTTACCAAAAACACAGGGCTCTGCTAAGTCGTAAGACGACGTATAGGGCCTGACGCCTGCCCGGTGCTGGAAGGTTACGCGGACTTGTTAGCTTTCGAGCGAAGCAATGAAGCTAAGCCCCAGTAAACGGCGGCCGTAACTATAACGGTCCTAAGGTAGCGAAATTCCTTGTCGGGTAAGTTCCGACCTGCACGAATGGCGTAACGAGTTGGACGCTGTCTCAACGAAGGACTCGGTGAAATTGGAGTCTCGGTGAAGATACCGAGTACCCGCATCAAGACGGAAAGACCCCGTGAACCTTTACTACAACTTGATATTGGAGTTTGGTGTGTTCTGTTCAGGATAGGTGGGAGACAGTGAACCAGCGGCTGCGGCCGCTGGGGAGTCAACCTTGAGATACCACCCTTGACATACCGGGCTTCTAACACTATTCCGTAATCCGGGTAGTGGACAGTGTCAGGCGGGTAGTTTGACTGGGGCGGTCGCCTCCTAAAATGTAACGGAGGCGCCCAAAGGTTCCCTCAGTACGGTTGGAAATCGTGCGCAGAGTGTAAAGGCAGTAAGGGAGCTTGACTGCGAGACCGACGGGTCGAGCAGGTACGAAAGTAGGGCTTAGTGATCCGGCGGTAGCAAGTGGAAGCGCCGTCGCTCAACGGATAAAAGGTACTCCGGGGATAACAGGCTTATCGCTTCCAAGAGTCCATATCGACGAAGCGGTTTGGCACCTCGATGTCGGCTCGTCGCATCCTGGGGCGGGAGTACGTCCCAAGGGTTGGGCTGTTCGCCCATTAAAGCGGCACGCGAGCTGGGTTCAGAACGTCGTGAGACAGTTCGGTCCCTATCTGATGTGGGCGTTGGAGAATTGAGAGGATTTGTCCCTAGTACGAGAGGACCGGGATGAACGTGCCTCTGGTGTAGCTGTTGTCCTGCCAAGGGCATCGCAGCTTAGCTACGCACGGAACGGATAACCGCTGAAGGCATCTAAGCGGGAAGCCGTCCTCGAGATGAATTCTCCCATCCCCTTGAGGGAGTAAGACCCCTGGTAGACCACCAGGTCGATAGGCCGGCGGTGGAAGGGTGGCAACACCTGCAGCTGACCGGTACTAATGGGTCGAGGGCTTGACGGATATTTATTTTAGTGGGTCATTGTGCAGTTTTTAAGCTTCATCGGAGCGGCATAGTCTCTACATATCTCCGGTGGTGCAATAGCGCAGAGGAAACACCTCTTCCCATTCCGAACAGAGAAGTTAAGCTCTGCAGCGCCGATGGTACTTGGGGGGCAACCCCCCGGGAGAGTAGGTCGCCGCCGGTTCTTTGCTTGAAAAGGCCCCCTGGCGGGGGCCTTTTCTCGTTCTGTCGGATACGGCTCTCATCTGACGGAGAGGGGCAGCCGGCACTCGGGAACGACAACGACTGGCTCACCTGGACTCTGTCGACGCCGGCAATGACCGGCTCGTGGACGCGGTGGGCAAACGGCGTTCACTGCGAGTCTGGTCCTGCCGATGGACACTCAACACTGACCGAGGTTTCGCAGCTGCTTGCGGTAGTTCCGCATGGTCTTTCGCTTGAAGTCTCCGTGGGTCTGCCGCTTGAACCGCTTGATCCGCTCGTGGTGGTACGGGGAGGACAGGCTTTCGCTGTGGCCGATCACGTTGCTGATCGAGATGTCGTACTTGCAGCGGAGCCATTTGGTCAGCTTGAGTGAGTTGTGCATCTGGTCCTTGTCGGAGAGGACCTGGCCGTCGCTGAAGCCGGTGTGTTCGATGCTGATCGAGCGGTCGTTCAGGCCGACGGTGTGCCGGCAGCGTATGCGGAGCGAGACGAACTGCTGGATCCGGCCCTTGTTGTCGACGGCGAAGTGTGAGCAGACGTTGGGGAGCTCGCCGAACTCGACGTCGGGCTGGTCGGTCCGGAAGGTGTTGAATATCCCGCCGAGCGTGGCCGTGACCGCATAATGCTGGACGATCACCTTCGGCTTTCTGAGGCGCCATTCCCGCTTGCCGTAGTGGCGCTTTGAATAGGCGGCCATCTCGTGCTTCCGCTTCTTCCCGAAAGGGATCGGTCGCTGGTCGATCGCCGGTCTCGGCGCGTCCGACTTCGGCTTCTTCCTGTTCTTGTCATACGTGGAGTTCTCGGACCAGCCGTGGGCCGGGGAGGGCCCCGCCAGCGTCAGGAGCAACCCTGCGATGAGGATTACGGTGCCGGCCAGCGTCGCGCCAGCGGGTTTGAATGTCCGGTAACCCGATCGAGCCACCGGAACAGCCTACCGAGGTGGTCAGTACGCGAGGTCCAGCTTGATGCGCGGCGGCATCAGGGCTTCCGGGAGCCTGGTCGCCTGAGTGGTGGGGCAGGTGGTCGGACGCTTGTGATGTGGGCGACCCGGGCGGGGAGTCCTGACCCTGGGCTGCAGGGTCTTCTTGTGGACCGGCCTCGTCCGGGGGCGTCCGGGCCGGCAGGGTGCCGGACCGTCCGGTTCGGGGTATTCCAACCCGTATTCACCGAGCGTCGAGAACTCGATCGCCAGGTCCAGCGCGTCGGCCGCCTTGGCCGTGATCCTTTTCATTTGCACGAACATATGTTTGTCAAGGTACGGACCCGGTCGGACACGAACGTGTGTTTGCAAGTTCCCGTGCATGATGAGCTGCAATGTCAGGCGCAGAGCCAAGTGCAAACCGAGGGGGCGAAAGCATCGCCCGCGGTTCGCGGATTTCGGATCCGCCTGCGCAGGTGATCGTTTCAACGTCCCCGCCGCCCGAACGACTGTCCCATCGGCGCCACCGCCTTGATCTGTGGGTCCGGTGGTTCGATCTCGGCCAGGGCGTTGACGATCAGGTTCACGACCCCCTGGTTCGTCTCGATCCGTCCCCGGGCACGGAGCAGGGTGGCGGTGCGGATCACCAGCCGGTACCTGGTGGCCACCGGCGGCGGGGTGATCAGGTTGAGCGTGCCGACCTCGTCCTCGATCAGCAGGAAGATCGTGCCGAAGGCGGTTTCCGGGCGCTGTTTCGCGACCAGGAGTCCTGCGACCTCCGCCTGCGAGCGGTCGGGCAGGTTCGCCGCCTCGACCGTGTTCCTGACGTGGTCGCGGAGGTCCGGCCGGACCAGTGCCATCGGATGGCCTTCGAGGGTCATGCCGATCGTCCCGTACTCGGCTCGCACCCGGCCCCAGTTCTGCGGCTCGTCGAGGTCGGGGGTGTCACTGGGGCCGAAAGGCAGCGAGAGCTGGCGGCCGGTGGCGTTGCTGAGGCCGTTCGGGTTCAGGCCGACGTTCCAGAGGCCGGACACCCGCTCGCCTCGCGGCAGGGAACGAAGCGCCCCGGACCAGGCGAGCTGTTCGAGTTCCTGGCGTTTCAGTGGCATCCTCGAGGAGAGTTCGCCCAGGTCGGTGTACGGGCCGCCGCGGTCACGCTCCTTGACCAGTTCCTCCATCTCCTTCTCCTTGGCGCCCTTGATGTAGGCGAGCCCGATGCGCACGGCCGGCCCGGGGTCGGGATTGGCGGGATTGTGGATTCCGTCGGCCATTCCGGCCTGGCCACCGACTTTGTCGGCTGGCCCCTTGCCTTCGGGCCATTCGGTGCTGCATTCGACCCGGCTGGAGTTGATGTCCGGCGGCAGGATCTCGATCCCGGAGCGCCGGCCTTCCTGGACCAGCGAATCCGGCGGGTAGAAACCCATCGGCTGTTCGTTCAGGAGCGAAGCCAGGAACTCGGGCCCGTAATGGACCTTGAGCCAGGCCGACTGGTAGGCGAGCAGCCCGAAGGCGGCGGAATGCGCCTTGGGGAAGCCGAAGCCGGAGAAGCCGATGATCTGGCTGAAGATGCCGTCGGCGATGCCCGCCTCGACGCCGTTGGCCGCGGCGCCTTCGAGGAAACGCCTTTGGTGGGCCTCCAGGGCCTGGCGTGATCGTTTCCGGCTCATCGCGCGGCGCAGCGACTCGGCTTCGGACGAACTGAAGCCGGCGACGTCCATCGCGACCTCGAGCACCTGCTCCTGGAAGATGATCACGCCGAGTGTCTCGGCCAGGGCGGGTTTGAGCAGCTCATGCGGGTACGGCACCTCGAAGTCCGGGTCTTCCCGCAGCTTCGCCCGGCGTTCGATGTACGGGTGGACCGCGCCGCCCTGTATCGGTCCCGGCCGGACCAGGGCCACCTGCACGGTCAGGTCCTCGATGTTCATCGGCCTGAGCCGTGGCAGCATCTGCATCTGCGCCCGGCTCTCGATCTGGAAGACGCCGGTCGTGTCGGCCCGGCGGATCGCTCGATAAGTCGTCTCGTCGGCCAGGTCGATCCGGCTTAGGTCGACCGTCTCGCCGCGGATCCGGTGGATCTCGTCAACCGTGCGCTCGACCGCGGAGAGCATGCCGAGCCCGAGCAGGTCGATCTTCAGGAACCCCGCGTCCTGGCAGGAGTCCTTGTCCCACATGACGATCTGGCGCTCCTCCATCGCGACCGGCACCACCGGGCAGATCTCGACCAGCGGTTTGGTCGAGATCACCATGCCCCCGGAATGCTGGGACGCGTGGCGGGGCAGTCCGCGTGCTTCGCGGGTCAGCCAGACCAGATTCTTCCAGCCGATCGACGCGGCACGCTGCTCACCGACCGCGGAAGCCAGGTCCCGCTCGAGGTCGTCCGACCCGCCGTGGAAGTCGACCGACCGCGCTGCCCGCTCGATCTCCGCGGCCGGGATGCCGAGCGCCTTGCCGAACTCCCGGATCGCCCCGCGGGAACGGTAGGTCGGGAAGGCAGCGACCAGGGCCGAGCGGTCGGCGCCGTAACGCTGATGGATGCGCGGGATGAGCTTCGCCCGGATGTCGCGGGGGAAATCGAGGTCGATGTCCGGCGCCGCGGTGACCTCCTCGTTCAGGAAACGGCCGGGGAAGAGGTCGGCCTTCACGGGGTCCACGTGGGAAAGGCCGGTGAGGTAACAGACGATCGAGCTGACGCTGGAACCGCGCCCGCGCCCCGGTGGCAGCACCGAGCGGGCCGAACCAGGGCCGCGCACCTCGATCGCGACCTCCCGGGCCAGCTCGAGCAGGTCGTGGTGGAGCAGGAAGAATCCGGACAGGCCGAGGCCGCGGATGATCTTCAGCTCGTTTTCCAGCCGGCGGTGGGCTTCCGGTCCTTCGGGCAGGCCTTCGTAACGTGGCCCGATGCGGGAGTTGCAGAGCTCGGCCAGGGAGGAGTCGGCGGTCGGGTCGCCGTCCTGGGGGTAGCGGTAGCCGAGTTCCTTCTCGAGGTCGAAGTCGAGGCGTTCCGCGATGGCCGCACTCTCGGCGACCGCTTCTGGGTACTGATCGAAGCGCACCGCCATCTGTTCCGGCGAAGCGAGCGAGGAACTCGAGTTGCCGCGTCGCCGGGGCTCGGACCCTTCCATGCTGGCGCCGAGCCGCACCGCGACCAGCACGTCCTGGAGGCGCGCCCGCTGGGAGGTGTGGCTGTGCACGTTGCCGGTCGCCACCGCCGGCACGCCCAGGCTCCGGGCGAGTCCGTCGAGCCAGCGGTTGCGCGCCCGGTCGTGGCGCCAGTACGGGCGCTGCAGCTCGATCCGGAAGTTCTCCGGCCCGAACCATCTCCGGAGCCGCCGGGCCAGGGTCTCGCCGCGGGCAAGGTCCCCTTCGGCCCAGGCGGACGCCACCAGCCCCTGGCCGGCGCATCCGCTCAGGCAGATCAGTCCATCGGCCTGTTCGGCCAGTGATTCCAGAGGAACCGAGGGCTGACTCACCCGCCGGGCCGGATCGTCCCGGGTGTGGCTGTGGGCTTCGGTGAGCAGGCGGCAGAGGTTCCGGTAGCCGGCCTGGTCCTTGACCAGCAGGGTGAGGTGGAAGAGCCGGCCCGCATGCGCGACGGTCAGCTCGGATCCGGTGATCGCCTTGATCCCGGCGCCCTTGCACGCGACCGCGAACTCCATCGACCCCCAGACGCCGTCGTGGTCGGTCAGTCCCAGCGCCGGGTAGCCGAGCTCAGCCGCGCTGGTGGCGAGTTCGAGCGGGGAGGAGGCGCCGTCGAGGAACGAGAACGACGAGTGGCAATGGAGTTCGACGTATCCGCCCGGCACGGCTCACCTCACGCACGCTGGGCGAACCACTGCCCGGAGGGAAATGCCTGGAACACGGTGAGGTCGCGCCCGTCGATCAGGACCAGCTCGAAGTACCAGCGCTTGACCGGGGCGGCGGTCCACCAGCCGTCCTCGACGATCCATTCCTCACGCACCGCGACCACGTCGACGTCGTCGACCTGGATCGGGGTGCGGCGGGAGTCGCTGGCCACATCGACCGGGCGCGGCTCGTACAGGCGGGTGGCCCTACTCACCTTGCAGGTAAGGGGTCAGGAGCATGCGCCGCTCGGGCAGGTGGGATTCGAGTTCGGCGTCGAGGACCCGCATCAGCCCGCTCTCGCCGACCGCGGCCCGGACCTGGTGCGCGGCTTCGTCGAGCCGTCTGGCCCGGGTCTTCTCCGGCTCGTGGGTGATCTCGATCTGCTCCGGCGCGCCCGGTGCCAGTTCGGTCACCCGCAGTTTCAGTTTGTCGGCCGGCCGTGGCAGGTATTCCAGGCCGGGAAGGAGGATCAGGCGCAGCATGTCGGCACTCGCGGTCGGCTCACGCGGGGTCGTGTCGCGGGTCCAGCTGCCGCCGCCGGCGAGACTCGCTTCCATGGTGATCCGGCGGGCGGCGAGGCCGAGATCGTTGATGCGGCTGGCGATCCGGTCGCAGAGGATCGTGATGGCGCCACCGAGCTGGCTGCCGGAAGCGACTTCGGGCAGCTCGAGCGATTCCTGGATCTCTTCCACCGGCCGGCGCGGTCGCAGGTCGGACTCGGCGCCGAGCGCGGTGTCCCGGGCTTCGATGCCGAGGTGCCCGAAGCGGTCGGCGACCGCGTCGCCGGAGAGTTCGGTCAGTCCGTGGAGGCGCTCGATGCCGAGCTTGAGCAGCGAGGCGACCATCTGCCGGGTCTTCGCCTCCGGTCCGCTGAGGCGGCCGGTCAGGATCGTGGTCGGCAGCGAGCCGAGGTACTCGACGAGCTGCGGGGGTGTGACGATCCCGGGGCGGTCCTCGCTCTGGCCGGCGGCGGCGAAAGCGGCCAGGCGGGTCGGGGCGGCCCCGATGCGCACGCTTTTCCCGAGCCGTTCCGAGGTCACACGAAGCACGCCTTCGAGGCCGCCGTAGAGCCGCTCGATCTCGTCGGCCCGGAAGAAGGCCTCGCCGTCCTTGGCCGATTCGACCTCGGCGCCGATCGCCTCGAGCCGGGCGAGGAAGGCCTGCCAGAGACTTTCGGTCCGGCTCGGATCGGGTGGCACGAGGCTCAGGGCGGGGCAGACGTCGATCGCTTCCCCGAGGCCCATGCCCGCCCGGACGCCGAGTCCGTGCGCCACTTCCGAGACCTCGCCGACCAGCTGGACCTCGTCGTGCTGGGGGGCGAGCGCAATCGGCTCCAGAAGCCGGTTCTGGGCCTTCCCGAGCGCGGCTCGAAGGGCGAGAAGGGGCAGGATTACGGAAATGACCATGTACGAACGTATGTTCGCATAGAAGGGCGACGAAAACAACACCAAAAGGTCCCTTCGAAAAGCATTTACCTGTCAAAGAGGGCAATTACTTTCCAAAGGGCAGCGACCTGGCCGTGCACGGCCAGGTCGAGTTCGACGAGGTCGCGGCCAAGCTCAACCGAAGGCCGAGGCAAACCCTCGGCTTCCTCACCCCGGCCGAGAAGATGAGAGAGTTGCTGTTGCGTTGATTGCCTGAGGTCGCCCATGATTCCCCGACCCAGTTCGCGCGGGAACGGGCTGGTCGGTCAGAATGGGTGCATGGCGAAGAAAGGCAAGTGCGACTGGTGCGGCACCGAGGTACTCGATGGCGAGGGGTACCGGCTGATCCAGCCGAAGCGCAACCTGGGTGCCACCTTCGACCGGCTGGAGCACGTCGTGCCCTGGCTGATGAAGAAGAACGACTGGCACATCTGGAACGCGGTCGAGGTGCCCGAGGGCGTGGAGCCGGTCAGCGCCCAGACCGGTGCCGAGCTGAACGACAATGCGTACTACCTGGTCCACCGCCGCGACGGGGCCATGATTCCCGACGGCTTCAATTCAACCGACGAAGTCCTCGAGTGGGCCAAGGCAGGAGGACACTTCAGCAAGTAGGACCAGTCGTCAGTCCCAGCCAAATGGGCAGGTGCCGGCGATAAAGGCGCAGTCCGCACCAAAATCGCCGGCACTTGGACCTATGGCTTGAGGAAGTGACGCTTTTCGTTGCGTTTTGTCGAAGCCGTGTCTGGTTTGATGAACGCAATCGCGGCAGGTTTGCGATGTGGAAGCCAGATCGAACAGGCTCACCGAAGAGGCCCTCGCCCTGGGAGCTCGACAGAACGGCGCCATAACCCGGAGCCAGCTACTGACAACGGGACTGAGCGAGGCAGGAGTCCGGCGTCGGAACGAGACCGGGCTGATCTTCCGGATATACAACGGTGTCTACTCCGCTTCCGGCCGGCACATCGATTGGAAAACGGTCTGGATGGCGGGCGTGTTGGCCGCGGGAGAGGGCAGCGTGCTTTCCCACATGAGTGCCGCGCACGCTTGGGGGTTCGCTGATTCGAACATAACGGAGATCACTCGCATATCCGGAAGGGGCCGACGCGCGCCGGCGAAGCCCGAGGTCTACAAACAGACGAGGGGACACGCCGTCCTCGGTGGCCGCGCCCGAATTCCGCCGCTGAAGATCCACGAAACCCGGCGTCTTGGACGTTTCGAGGTAACCGTTCGCCACGGAATCCCGATTACCACAGTGGCGCGAACGTTCGTGGACATTGCAGGGTCGGTCTCTGCCGCGAGATTACGAGCATTGCTCCATGAGGCCGGCCGCAAGGGGCTTCTCAGATTCGATGAATTGAGAGCAGTAATGGATCGCTCCCGCGGAAAGAAAGGTCTCGCGAAACTACGGCGGATCGTTGATGACTGGGATCCCCGGATCGCCCTGACTCGCAACAAACTGGAAACCCGGATGCTCTGGCTCTGCCGGAGATACGGAGTGCCCGCTCCCCTGGTAAATCAACGGGTTGCCGGGCGAAATCTGGACTATGAAGTGGACTTCCTGTGGCCGGACCAGCGCTTGGTCGTGGAAATGGATGGCGGTCAGGATCACGATCTTCCGTTCGGCATGGAGCGCGACCGGAACAAGGACTCAGACCTTCGACTCGGCGGATTCACCGTGCTCCGACTCACCTGGATGATGCTGACAAGGGAGCCCGAGAGGTCGATGCGGAAAGTGAAGGACCATCTGGAACTCTGCGAACGACAGTCACTTGGGCAGGTGCCGGCGATAAAGGCGCAGTCCGCACCAAAATCGCCGGCACCTGACTGAATGGCGGGTTGTCCGGACTCTCAGCCGGTTCCGGCGGGCTGCTTCTGGTTCTGCTGCTTCGAATTCTGCTGCTTCGAATTCTGGTTCTTTGAATTCTGGTTCTTTGACTCGTTCTCTGGCTGCTTGTCCTTCGAGCCCAACTCGTTCTTCTTGTTCCCCTGCTTTGCGTTCTTGCCGTTCTGCTGCTGGTCGTTGCCCTTTTTGTTCTTCTTCCCGGGCTTCGGCTTCGGCTCTGGTTCCGGCTTTGGCGCCACCGATTCGGCGAAGTTCAGGATCGCGCTGGCGGTTTCCTGTGGCTTCTCGACCTGTGGCGAATGGCCCGATCCTTCGATCAGCTTCGTCGTGACGCCGGGGATCGCCGCGTAGGCACTGAGGGCTTCGCGGGCGGAGAAGATCTGGTCCTCGGCTCCGAAGATGACCAGCAAAGGCTTCCCGGTCTTCTCGAGGCGATCGTCGAGCGGGGTCTCGTCGGTGTAGGCGTCCTGCTCCTCGAAGGAATCGTGGTACGCGGGATAGGTCATCGCGCGGATGTCTTCGACGTACTTGTCAGGAACGTCGTAACCGGGCGCGAAGCCCTGGCCCACGCTCTTCCTGATCATGGAATCCGGGCCGATCCGCCACAATGCCGGCCCGATCAGAGGTATCTGGACCAGCTTGGCGCTGCCGGTCAGGGTGCCGTAACCGGAATCCGGGCCGGTGTCGATGATCGTGATCCCCGCGACCAGGCCGGGCGACTTGCCGGCGAGGGCGGTGACCACCTTGCCGCCGAGCGAGTGGCCGACGGCGACCGCCTGGTCCACCTCGAGCCCCGCCAGGACCTGCGCGACCAGGCCGGCCTGCGAGTCGATCGAATAGCCGGAATCCGGTTTCACCGAACCGCCGTACCCGAGCAGGTCGATCGCGATCACCCGGTGGTCCGGGCTGAGCAGCGGAATCAGGTCGTCCCACCAGTTGATCGCGCCGCCGGAACCGTGGATCAGGACGATCGGCAGCGTCTCCGGCTTCAATGCCTCACTTTCCGGGAAGGTCCGGTCGGGGGCCCCGGTGTCGAGCACCTGGAGCGAACCCGAGGTCGTCTCGACGAGAGTCGCTCCGGGAACCGAGAGCTCGGCCGTCTCGGTCTCGTTGTTCAGGGCGAAGGCGTTCAGTACGATCAGCAGCACCAGCGCCAGCAGCAGGCCGATCGTGATCTTCGTGCCGCGGTGTCTGCGGGAGCTTTTGCCCGGCCGTGAGCGTGTTGAAGTCCGTGCCATGTGCGGTGTTACCCTAGTCCGGCTTTCGGTCGGGTCGTTCCGCCCCGGATCCGGTCAAAAGAGAACCGTCTACTTGCGGGATAAACCTTATGGAAAAGTTCGTCATACAGGGCGGTGTCCCGCTCTCCGGAGAGATCACTGCCGCCGGCAACAAGAACGCGGCGCTGCCGATCCTGGCCGCCTGCCTCCTGACCGAGGAGGAAGTGGTGATCGCCAACGTACCCCGCATCCGGGACACCGAGGCCCAGATCGAGCTCCTGGCGAACCTCGGAGTCGAAATCGAGTGGACCGACGACAATACGGTCCGCCTCTGCGCCAAGGACGTGCGCGACACCACCCTCGACGAAGAGCTCTCCGCGGCCATTCGCGCCTCGTTCCTCCTGGCCGGCCCGCTGCTGGCCCGTTTCGGCAAGGTCCACATGCCGCCGCCCGGCGGGGACTTCATCGGCCGCCGCCGCCTCGACGCGCACCTCGACGCCTTCCGTGAGCTCGGCGCCCGGGTCGGCGGACAGCGCTGGATCGAACTGGACGCACCCCCCGGCGGGCTGCGCGCCACCGGGATCTTCATGGACGAGCCCTCGGTCATGGGCACCGAGAACGCCCTGATGGCCGCCGCCCTGACGCCCGGCGACACCACCATCCTCAACGCCGCTTCCGAGCCGCACGTCCAGGACCTGGCGCGCCTGCTGGTCAAGATGGGCGCCCCGATCTCCGGCATCGGCTCGAACGTCATGACCGTCACCGGCCAGGACAAGCTGGGCGGGGCCGAGCACACGGTCGCCCCCGACCACATCGAGATCGCCAGCTTCATGGCGCTCGCCGCCGCGACCGGCGGTGAGCTCCGCATCCGCGAGATCGAGCCGGTCGACCTGATCATGATCCGCCGGCAGTTCCGCCGCCTCGGCTTCCAGTCCGTGGTCGAAGGGCGCGACGTGATCGTTCCGCCTTCCCAGAACCTGCGGGTCCAGGCCGACGCCGGAGGCGCGATCCCCAAGATCGAGGACGGCCCCTGGCCCGCCTTCCCGGCCGATCTCACCTCGATCGCACTCGCCCTGGCAACCCAGGCCGAAGGCGAGATCCTGATCTTCGAGAAGATGTTCGAGAACCGGCTCTTCTTCGTCGACAAGCTGGTCGCCATGGGCGCTCGGATCACTCTCTGCGATCCACACCGCGCGATCGTCAGTGGTCCGAGCCGTCTTCACGGTGAGCGCGTCGACAGCCCGGACATCCGGGCCGGTATGGCGATGCTCATCGCCGCCCTCGCGGCCGAGGGCACCTCGGAGATCGGCAACATCCGCCAGATCGACCGCGGCTACGAGAACATCGAAGCCCGTCTTCAGTCGCTCGGTGCCCATATCGAGCGCGTCGAGGACTAGGGGCCGGCCATGATCCACCCGATCCCGCCAGGCACCCGGGACGTGCTTCCCGACGAGATGCGCGAACTGCGCCGCCTCCACACGGCGCTGCTCGACGTGTTCGAGAACTTCGGCTACAGCGAGGTGCGGACCCCGACGATCGAGTACGCCGACGTCGTCGAACGCGGCGACGACGTCGCTCCGGCCTACCGTTTCCTCGATGATCGCGGCGAGCTGCTCGCCTTGCGCACCGACATGACGATCCCGATCGCCCGGCTGGTCGCGACCCGCTTCGGCGAGGTCGAACCGCCGTACCGCCTGAGCTACATCGCCAACGCCTACAAGGCGATCACGCCGCAGCGTGCCCAGCTGCGCGAGTTCGGCCAGGCCGGGATCGAGCTGATCGGGGTGAGCGGTGCCGAAGGCACGGCCGAAGTGGTCGAGGTCCTGACCCGGTCGCTGGATGCGGTCGGGCTGAACCGCGCCGTCATCGGGCTCGGCGAGGCTGACCTCTGGCGGTGCCTCCTTTCCGACTTCTCGGCGGATCCGGCCCTGGTGGCGAGCACTTCCGCCCGGCTCGCCTCGAACGACATCGTCGGCCTCGAGCTCGAACTCGAGACCGCGGACGACCTGAGCGAAGACCAGGTGGCCTGCCTCGTGAAGCTGATCCAGATGCGTGGCGGCCCCGAAGTGATCGAGAAGGCCCGCGGAATGGGTGGTACCGCCTTCGAGGCGAGTCTCGACAGCCTCCAGCAGACCTGTGGAGTCATCACCGCCCGCGGCGGGTCGGACCGGGTCCAGGTCGACCTCGGCCTGCTGCGCGACCTCGGCTACTACAGCGGCTCGATCCTCGAGGTGTACGACCCCGCTGTCGGTGAGGTGATCGGCGGCGGTGGCCGGTACGACGGCCTGATGGGCAAGTTCGGGGTCGACCTGCCTGCGGCCGGGTTCACGCTCTACCTCGAACTGATCCACAAGGCCCAGCTGGAAGAGGGCCGCGCCGGTGATTGAGTCGCTCAAGATGCGGGGTGGTCCGCTGAAGATGGCCGTGCCTCGTGGCGCCCTGCTGGGCGAGATCCTCGGCCTGCTCGACAGGATCGGAGTCGACACGGCGAAGGTCCGCGGCGATTCCCGCTCGCTCGTCTTCGACGGCGGCGAGCTGATCCTCGTCACGATGCGGCCCTACGATGTGCCGACCTACGTTGAAGCGGGGGCGGCCGATGTCGGCATCACCGGCAAGGACGTCCTGCTCGAACAGGCCGACCGGAAGATCTACGAGCTGCTCGACCTCAAGGCCGGTTACTGCCGGATGGTCCTGGCCACGCAGAAGGGCGACGAAGGCCCGGCCGAGCACCAGCGCCGGCTCGGCATGATGAGGATCGCCACCAAGTACCCCCGGATCGCCGAGGAGTACTTCGAAGAGAACGGCCAGCAGGTCGAGGTCGTCGAGGTGAAGGGCTCGGTCGAGCTGGCCCCGCTGGTCGGCCTGGCCGACGGCATCGTCGACCTCGTGGCCACCGGCCGCACCCTCGAGGAGAACGACCTCGAGGTTCGTGACGAGATCGTCGAGTGCACGGCGCGACTCGTCGCCAACCAGGTCTCCTGGAAGCTCCGCGCCGACGAGATCGACTCCCTGACACATCGCCTCAGGGGGGCGGCGGGGCGGGTGGAGGACGAATGAACATCCGCCGTTTCGACTGGGCGGCGCCGGAGGAACTTTGTGCCGGGGCCCGCGAATGGTTCGGCGGGGGCCGCGTTGCCGTCGACGTTTCCACGATCGCGAAGGCGGTGGCTGACGATGGCGATGCCGCCCTGGTCAGGCTGACCAACGAGTTCGATGCGACGGACGCACCGATCTCGACGGTGGCCGTGCCGCTCGACGATGCGGACGACGCCCTCGACGATCTCGACGAAGAAGTCGAATCCGCCCTCAGGCTGGCCGTCGAGAACGTTTCGGCCGTTGCAGCCGCCCAGCTGGGCGGGGGGGAGAGGACCGTTGAGTTGCCGCAGGGTCAAACCGTCAAAGTGGGCGAGGTCCCCGTCGCCGCCGCCGGCATCTATGCACCGGGAGGCCGCGCTTCATATCCGTCGACCGTCGTCATGGGCTGCGCGACGGCTCGGGTCGCCGGGGTCCAGAGGCTGGTGCTTGCCGCACCGCCCGGGGCCGACGGGAGGATCAACGGAACGACCCTGGCCGCGGCCGCGATCTGCGGAGTCGACGAGATATTCGCCGTCGGCGGGGCCCAGGCGATCTTCGCCCTGGCCCGGGGCACCGAGTCGATCCGGCCCGTCAACGTGATCGCCGGACCCGGCAACGACTGGGTAACGGCCGCGAAGAAAGCCGTGTTCGGCGAGGTCGCGATCGACTCGCTCGCCGGTCCGTCGGATCTGATGGTCGTGCTCGACGAAACGGTAGATCCCGCATTGGCGGCGCTCGACCTCTGCGCGCAGGCCGAGCACGGGGCGGAGAGCCTCCTGGTCGCGGTCTCGACCGATGCAGGGGCGCTCGACCGGCTCGAGGCCGAAGTCAACCGTGTCGCCGCGGAGGAATCGAGTGTTTTCGACTGCCGCCTGGCCACCGTGGTCGCCCCGAACTCCGAACTCGCCGTCGACCTGGCCAACCAGTTCGCGCCCGAGCACCTCCAGCTGATGGACGGCGAATCGGCAGCCCTGGCCGGCAGGATCCGAACGGCGGGCTGTGTGTTCCTGGGAGCTTCGTCGGCGACCGCCTTCGGCGATTACATCGCCGGTTCGAACCACATCCTGCCCACGGATGGATCCGGTAGGAGTTTCGGCCCACTCTCCCCGGCCACGTTCCGGCGCCGGACCGCGCAAGTAAGCTTGGATGCCGCCGCAGCCACCATCCTCGCCGGCCCGCTCGACGTGCTGGCCAGGGCCGAAGGCCTGCCGGTACACGGTAAATCAGCCACGCGAAGAGCAGAGAATGAGTAGACGGGCGAGTATCACCAGGAAGACGAACGAAACCGAGATCGAGCTGACCCTCGATCTCGACGGTTCGGACTACGCGTCCGACACCGGGATCGGGTTCTTCGATCACATGCTCGACCTGCTCGCCCGCCACGCCAACATCGGTCTGGCCGTGAAGGCGAGGGGTGACCTTCAAACCGGTTCGCACCACACCGTGGAGGATGTCGGCATCGTGCTCGGCCAGGCGATCGACCAGGCCCTCGGTGACCGCTACGGGATCCGGCGCTACGGATCGGCCGTGGTGCCGATGGACGAAGCCGCGGCCTCCTGCTCCCTCGACATCTCCGGGCGGCCGCTGTCGGTGTTCCGCGGGGCGATCCCGGTCACCTCGATCGCCAACTACGAGACCGAGCTGACCGAAGAGTTCTTCCGTGCCGTCGCGAACGGCTCGAAGATGACTCTCCACACTGAGATCCTCTACGGATCGAACGTCCATCACATGATCGAAGCTTCGTTCAAGGCCTTTGCCCGGGCGCTGCGGGTCGCGGTCTCGATCGACCCTGACGAGAAGGGCGTGCCCAGCACCAAGGGCACGCTGAGTTCTTGAGTGCCGCCGCGCCGGTTCTCGCCATCCTGGATTACGGGATGGGGAATCTGCGCTCGGTCGGCAAGGCCGCGGAAAAAGTGGGTGCGACAACGGTCGTCACCTCGGACAGGCTCGAGATCCTGTCGGCCGACGGCATCATCCTGCCGGGGGTCGGCGCCTTCCCGAAGGCCATGGCCCGCATCCGGGACACCGGGATGGACGGGATGCTCCAACAGGCCGCGAGCGTCAACACCCCGATCCTCGGGATCTGCCTCGGTTACCAGCTGCTCTTCGAGTCCTCGGTCGAACTCGGCGGCGCGGAGGGGCTCGGCCTGCTGGCCGGCGGCGTGGTCGAGGTGCCGGCCGGTGGCCGCAAGGTGCCGCACATCGGCTGGGCTGCCGTCTCCTGGGAAAGACCTTCGCCGCTGACCGATGGACTGAGGCCGGGTGAGCCTTTCTACTTCGTCCACTCCTTCGTCCCGTCGCCCGAGCCCGATGAAGTGCTCGGGATCGCCGAATATGGCGGCGATTTCGCCTGCGCAGCATCACGCGCGAACATCTATGGCGTCCAGTTCCACCCGGAGAAGTCGAGCGCTGCGGGACTCAGGCTGCTGGAGAACTTCGCGAAGATCTGCACCGGCCTGCGGGACGGCGACTCGTGATCCTCTATCCCGCGATCGACATCCTCGACGCCAAGGCGGTCCGCCTCCAGCAGGGCGAGTACGACCGGGAGACCTTCTACGACGATGATCCGGTCGAAGCGGCGAAGCGCTGGGCGGATGGCGGGGCCGAATACATCCACGTGGTCGACCTCGACGGGGCCCGGGAGGGCGACATCGAGAACCTCGCCACGATCGAACGGATAACGGCCGCGGTCGACTGCGGAATCGAGGTAGGCGGCGGACTGCGCAGCACCGGGGCAGTCGGACTGGTCCTCGAGGCCGGTGCGTCCCGGGTGGTCATCGGCACCGCCGCGCTTCGCGATCCCGAGTTCCTGGCCGAGGTGATCGACACGCACGGGGCGTCCCGCGTGGTCGTCTCGGTCGATGCGCGCGGCGGCAAGGTCTCGCTCGCCGGCTGGACCGAGAGCAGCGGGGTGGACGTGGCGGACGCGGTCAGCGACCTCAGCGGCCGCGGGGTCGAGCGCTTCCTCTTCACCCCGATCGAGGTCGACGGCATGATGACCGGCCCGAACCTCCCCGAATTGTCCCGCGTTGCCGCGGCGACCGAAGCCTCCGTGATCGCGTCCGGCGGGGTCGGGAGCCTGGATCACCTGAGGCAGTTGGCCTCGGAGGCACCGGCCAATGTCGAAGGCGTGATCGTCGGCAAGGCCCTCTACGAAGGACGCTTCACCGTCCCCGAAGCCCTGGGAGTGCTGGCGGCAGATGAGTGACCTCAAACGGGTCATCCCCTGCCTCGACGTCGACGACGGACGGGTCGTCAAGGGAACCAACTTCGTCGACATCCGGGACGCCGGCGATCCGGTCGAGTTGGCCGGGCGTTATGACGCGGGCGGCGCGGACGAACTGGTCTTCCTCGACATCACCGCCTCGCACGAGGGCCGGGACACGATCGTCGAGCTCGCCAGGCGCACCGCCGACAACGTGTTCATCCCGTTCACGATCGGCGGAGGGATCCGCACGGTCGAGGACGCGCAGGCAGTGCTCGATGCCGGCGCCGACAAGGTCGCGGTCAACTCGGCGGCCCTGAACCGCCCCGAGCTGCTGACTGAAATGGCGGAGAACTTCGGTTCCCAGTGCGTGGTGATCGCGATCGACGCCAAGAAGACCGGCGGCCGCTACGAGGTCTTCCTGAACGGCGGGCGGAAGCCTACCGGCCGCGACGCGATCGATTGGGCGGTGGAAGCCACCCGGCTGGGAGCGGGAGAGGTCCTGCTCACCAGCATGGACCGGGACGGCACCAACCTCGGCTACGAGCTCGAACTGACAGCGGCGGTCGCCGACGCGACCGCGGTCCCGGTCATCGCTTCAGGCGGTGCCGGTAAACTCGAGCACCTGGTCGAGGCGATCACGGACGGCAAGGCCGACGCGGTGCTCTGCGCCTCGATCTTCCACTACGGCCGGTACACGGTGGAGGAGGCCAAGCAGTACATGGCGATGCACGGTGTGCCCGTCCGTACCTGACGCCTTCACGATCTTGCGGCCGTACTCGCCCGCCGGGTAACGGAAGTTGAGGATGTCGTCGCCGAATTCCTTCCGGAGGATGTGCCGGACCAGCCTCCGCGCGAGCTGGTCGCTCATTTCGCCCTCTGGTCCTCCTTCTTCCTGGACTCGGCGGCTTTTTTCCTCGCCGCTTCCCGCTTCTTCCCCGCCTTCAGCTCTTTCTCGGTCACCGGCTTCATCGCGTGGATGCTCGAATAGCCGACGAGGTAGAGCTTTTGTCCGTCGGACACCGCCGGCATGTAGGCGCCGGTGTGGAAGTCGTACTTCTTCTGCCCGGTCTTCGCGCTGATCCCATATGTGTTCGTGCCGTCGAATGTGGAGGCGTAGACGAGCCGGTTGATCACCGAGAGCGAACCGATCACCCGTCCGCCCATGTCGAAGGTCCAGCGGGCCTCACCACTCCTGGCGTCGAGGGCGTAGACGTTGCCGTCGAACGAGCCGATGTAGACGGTCGGGTGTGTGCCTGGCACTTTGGCCACGGTCGGGCCGGAGTAGACGTAGTCGCCCGTGGAGTAGGTCCAGGCGACTTCGCCCGTCTCGGCGTCGAAGCTGTAGACGCGCCCGTCATTGTTGCCGATGTAGACCCGGCCGTAGGCGACCGCCGGGGTCGAATAGAAGGTTCCGGGCTGGCCGAGGCCGGGGCCGAGGGACTGGTTCTGCCATTTGATTTCGCCGGTCTTCGCGCGGACTGCCGTCATCGCACCGCCGTAGTCACCGACAAAAAGGGTGCCGTTTTCGTAGGCGGGGGCACCCTTGATTGCGCCGGCGACCCCTGTGGTCCAGATCTCCTTGCCGGACCTGGCCTTGAGCGCATAGAGGTTGTTGTCCTCGCAGCCGAAGTAGACGGTCCCGTGGACGACCAGTGGAGACGACTCCGAGCGGCAGGGGAGGGGTTTCTTCCAGATCTGCTTGCCGTTCTTCGCGTCGAGCGCGAGTATCTGCCCGGGCTCGAGGTTCACGATGTACAGGACTCCCTTCGAATACGTGGGAGTCGAAGCGTTCAGCGACGCGATCCTCCGTTTCCAGATCTGCCGGCCGTTCTTCGTCTTCAGTGCGTGGGCGTAACCGTCGTTGTCGACGAAGTACAGGGCGTTCCCGACGACCGAGGGCGGGAACTCGAGCAGGGGCTGGTCACCGTATCGCCACACCCGTTCGAAGGGCGGCTTGATGTCCCGGTCGGCCAGGTAACCGGTGCGCTGCCGGTTGTAGCGGAAGGTCGGCCAGTCGATGGTCTTCGCCTTCGGCTTGGCTTTCGGCGGTTCCGTCTTGACGAAGGGAACCGACTCGTTGCTGATGTCGCCCGGGCGTTTCAGCTGGTCGTAGGCGACCGCCAGTCCGCCACCGAGGAGCACGACACCGACCAGCAGGATGACCGCCATCTTCTTCGGCTGGCGCCACCAGGGAGGGCCGGGTTCGGGCACTTCGGTTGTCGAAACGTCGGCATTCATCCGCAGGGTGGATCATGGTAGGGGAAGTGCAATCATGAAAGACGGTCCGCTCGGAGACACAAGCCGCCTCACGGCCTTCGTCGAAGGCGATCCCCTGCTGTCCCGTCTCGCGACTCAGAGCCGGGGGGGAAGCCGGATCTACCTGGTCGGCGGCGCGGTTCGCGACGTGCTTTCCGGCGTGGGGATGACCGATATCGACTTGGTGACCGAAGGCGACGCGGCGGCTCTCGCGAAGTGCCTGGCCGACGACGCACTGGTGCACGGGCGGTTCGGGACGGCGGAGGCCATGGTCGAGGGCCACCGGGTCGACGTCGCCACCGCGCGGCGTGAGACCTACGCATTTCCTGGCGCCCTGCCCGAGGTCAGCCCTGCTTCGATCGGCGAGGACCTGTCGCGAAGGGACTTCACGATCAACGCCATGGCGATCGCGCTCGACCAGCCCGGCGACCTGCTCGACCCTCACGGCGGGCGGGCGGACCTGGGGCGTGGGGTGGTGCGGGCTATCCACCCGTCGTCCTTCGCCGACGATCCGACCCGGGCACTCCGCGCAGCGCGGTATGCCGCCCGATTCGGGTTCGCCCTCGATCCGATGACCGCCGACCTGTTACCCGGCGTGGACCTCGGCACGGTGTCGCGGGAGCGCATCGACCGGGAGTTCGAGCTGATCGCAGCCGAATCGACAGGGATCGAAGCCTTTCGCCTGCTCACGGTCTGGGGTTTGGTCGAGATTCCTCCCGAACGGCTCGAGCTGGCCACCATGGTGGTCGAGGTCCTGGAGTCGGATACCTGGCGGGGCCGGGTCAGTCGTGCCGACGCGACCAATGAATCCCTCTTCGGCCGGACGCCCGAGGTGCCCGCCGAGATGCCCGGGTCGCCATTCGTCGCGGTGACCACGGCCAGCCGGCTTTCACTCGCAGAACTCCTGGTCAACCGGGCCTCCGGGGCGATCTGGCTCGACCGGTACCTCGACGAATGGTCGACGGTGAAGCCTTCCATCACCGGCGACGATCTCGTTCTGGCCGGGTTGCCGCAGGGACCGGCGATCGGAATCGGGCTGACGGCCGCCCTGAGGGCGAAGCTCGACGAAGGCGTCGAAGGAATCGAGGACGAGCTCGCGATCGCCGTAGAGGCCGCCGAGTCGTACATCGAGGCCGGCGGACCGGCTTGATCTGGCGTGAGGACGGGGACGTGCGCTGGCTCGAAGCGTCGCTGCCGTCGGGCAGGGTCTGCTTCTCGACCCGGACGGGCGGGGTCAGCGCTCCGCCCTTCGACTCGCTGAACCTGGGGATCCTGACCGGTGACGACCGGGCGGATGTCATCGGGAACCGGCGCCGCCTGGCTTCAGCTCTCGGGCTCGACGCTTCCAGGGTGGCGATGGCCCGCCAAGTCCACGGTGCCGGCCTCGTCACCCACGGCATCGCTCCGGTGCAACCGCATTACCTCGAGCCGGGCGATCCTCCTGCGGAGGCCGACGGCCACCTGACCGCGGTTCCGGGACTGCCGATGCTGGTGCTCGCCGCGGACTGTCTGCCGGTCGCCATGACCGGCCCCGGCGGGCTGGCGATGCTCCATTGCGGCTGGCGCGGTCTGGCCGCCGGCATCGTCGCCGGCGCCGCGGAGCGGATCGGAGCCACCGACGCCGCGATCGGCCCGGGTATCGGTCCCTGTTGCTTCGAGGTCGGGGACGAGGTGTTCGATGCCTTCTCGGACCTCGGGCCGGGATTGCGCCAGGGGAGGAAACTCGATCTCTGGGAGGTCGCGCGGCGTCAGCTGGAACGAGCCGGGGCGGAGCGCGTCGAATCCGCCGGCATCTGCACCTCCTGCGACGAGAAGAACTTCTTTTCGCATCGCCGCGATTCGGGTAAGACAGGACGGCAGGCCGGAATCGCGTGGATCGACTGATTGCAAGCGACTGACCGCGAATCCGGTGTTTTCGCTGCAAAGCTCGTGAATCGAACATAATCGGGAGGATTCGTCCTCCAAGGGAAGAAAACACGCTTACCTATGGCACTACGTGACTCATGGCATCGCACCCTCGTTTACTTCGGCCTGGCTGAGGAACCCGCCCATCCCGACGATTACGACGACTACGAGGACGAGTACCTCGAAGGCGATGAGGACTACGAACCCCGGCGCGATCGCGGACGCAGCCGCGAAGCCAACGTGCGCCGCCTGCCGACCAGCCGCCGGACGCGACACGACGAGATCGACGACATCTTTTCCGATGACGACCCCGGACCGGCTCGGCGGGGCGGCGGCACACGTGTTCTCCGCTCGGTGGGTGACGACGACAACGACGTCCAGGTCCACCTGGTCATCCCCCGGAACTTCAACGACGCCCAGCAGGTCGCCGACCAGTTCAAGCGCAAGGTGCCGGTGATCCTCAACCTCCAGACGACCGACCACGAACTCTCGAAGCGCCTGATCGACTTCGCTTCCGGCCTCACCTACGCGATGGACGGTGGCATGCAGCGCATCGCCGACAAGGTCTTCCTCCTCACCCCGCGGAACGTCGAAGTGTCGGCCGAAGAGAAGGCCAGGCTCATCGACAAGGGCTTCTTCAACCAGTCCTGATCGTCCCGCCGGCGGCCCTGCGGCCTGAGTAAGCTCCCCCCATGATCGTCGGGTTCATCGGTTCCGGAAACATGGCTGCGGCAATGGCTCGCGGCTGGGCGGCGTCCGGCGGCGATTCGCCTGCCAGGATGCTCTTCACCGACTCCGGTTCCGGCCGGGCCACGGCGCTCGCCGGGGAAGTCGGTGGCGACGCGGTCGACAGCAACGAAGACCTGGTCGTCGGGTCCGACTTCGTCGTGCTCGCGATGAAACCGAAGAGCCTGGCTGACGTGGCCGAGTCACTGCCCGCCCCGCGTGCCGTGCTGTCACTGCTCGGCGGAACCCCTCTGGCCGGGCTGGTCGGGAAGTTTCCGGATTCGACGGTGCTCCGCCTGATGCCGAATCTCGCGGTCGAGACCGGGCGCGGAGTGGTGGCCGTCGCCCGCTCCGCGGACAGCGACCCGGGCGTCGTCGCCGAAGGGCTGTCGCTGCTCGGCTCCCTCGGCGAGGTCGTCGAGCTCGATGACGGGCTCATGGACGCGGCGACCGCGGTGATGGGATGCTCACCTGCGTATTTCGCCGTCGTGGCCGATGCCCTGGCCAAGATCGGCGTCGAAGACGGGCTCGACCCGGAGGACTCGCTCAGAATGGTCGCCGAGACTCTGGCCGGCACGGCCGAGCTGCTGAGACGCCGCACGCCCTTCGAGATCCAGGTGGCGGTCGCCTCCCCGGGTGGCAGCACCGAGGCCGGGCTCGAGGCGCTGGCAGCCTCGGGCGGTGCTGAAGCCTTCCGACGGGCGGCACTTGCGTCGCTCCACCGGATGCGTGAAGGTTGAGAGTGGGCTTGGCGCTGGCGATCACCCGGGGCGACGTGGCGGCTTACGTCAGCGCGCTGTTCACCGTCTACATCATCCTGATCTTCATCCGGATCCTGATGTCCTGGATTCCGAAGGTCCCGGCCAACCGGGCCCTTCGGACCGTGCTGGATTTCGTAAGCGAAACCACGGACCCGTATCTCAACATCTTCCGGCGCGTTCTGCCGCCGGTCGGCGCCGGGGGAATGCAGCTCGATCTCAGTCCGATGATCGGTGTCATCCTCCTGCTGATCGCGCAGGCGGTCATTCCCGGACTGATCAATTGACCCGAGCGCATCAGTTGTCGTGGGCGCTCGCCGTCGCGGCGGCCGTCGTCGCCGTGGACCAGATCGCCAAAGCCGCGGTCAACGACCGGATCGAGCGCGGCACGACGGTCAACGTGCTCGGGCCGCTCGAGTTCACGCACACCCACAACGACGGCGTTGCCTTCGGCCTCGCCGGGGGCGGCGGGGTCTCCGTGATCGTTCTCAGCCTGGTGGCCCTGATCGCGCTGGGTGTCTTCGTGGCCTCGGCGCCCGGACGGAACGCGACCTGGCTGCCCGGCGGCCTGATCCTCGGTGGCGCGCTCGGCAACCTGATCGACCGGATCCGCCTCGGATACGTCACCGACTTCATCACGCTGCCCCACTGGCCGGCTTTCAACCTGGCCGATTGCGCCATCACCGTGGGCGTGGTGGTCCTTGCCTGGACCATGATCAGGGACGGCCAGGAGGAGACGTGACCGAGCCGGTGCCCGGGGGCTACGGCATCGTCTTCCGGGACGAGCACCTGATCGTGGTCGACAAAGGCGCCGACCTGGTGGTCCACCCGGCCCCGTCGCACCAGGGCATGACCCTGGTCGAAATGCTCGGCGACGAGCTGGCCGGAGGGGAAGAGCCGGACCGTCCCGGCATCGTCCATCGCCTGGACCGCGGGACCAGCGGCCTCATGGTGGTCGCCCGGGACGACGAGACCCACGCCGCACTCCAGCAGATGATCAGGGACCGCGAAGTCGAGCGCACCTACATCGCCCTGGCCGACGGCCGGTTCCGTTCCCGAACCGGGACGATCGACGCGCCGGTCGGGCGCGCTTCGAGAAAGCGCCACCGGATGGCGGTCAACGGGGCCGCACCGCGCGAAGCGGTCACGCACTTCGAGGTGAAGGAGTCGCTCCGCCGCGACACCCTGCTGGAAGTCAGGCTGGAAACGGGGAGGACCCACCAGATCCGGGTCCACCTCGAAGCCATCAAGCATCCCCTGGTCGGTGACCCGACCTACGGAGGACCGGAGAGGTACGAACTGACGAGGCCGTTTCTCCACTCGGCGAGGCTGGCTTTCAGGCACCCGGCGACGCGCGAGGAAAAGGTGTTCGAAGCCCCGCTGCCAGCAGACCTGCAGGCTGCTTTGGACGAAGCTCGAGGCAACAAGGTTTAGAACGGTCGGCAGATCGAGACATCCAAGTTGGCTTTCCCGCAGGGAATGTCAATTTGGATGCATTTAGTCAGAACGTTGAACTCTCCAAGAGGGCGGAACAATCTTGTTGTTCCGATCCGCCCGCCAAGACGGTAGACCGAGAACCGTTTCACCCCTCTACAATGGCTCGTCCAATCCATTCACCACCCCTCGGAGTCACGTTTTCGGCTCCTGCCCTCACCTGAGGGTCTCCGTAAAGCGCCGGGGGATCCGTACGCAACACAATTCAAGGAGCATCATGGCGCAGGTAGGAATCCAGAATTTGCTGGAGGCCGGAGTTCATTTCGGCCACCAGACCAGTCGTTGGAACCCGAACATGCGGCGATACATCGCCGGAGAACTGGACGGGATCCACATCATCGACCTCCTCCAGACCGAGGAGATGCTCGAGGAAGCCCGCAAGTTCGTCGGTGAGCTGACCACCGGAGGCGGCAAGGTACTGTTCGTCGGCACCAAGAAGCAGGCCTCTGACGTCATCCAGAACTGGGCGGAGAAGTCGAACATGCCGTACGTCAACCGGCGCTGGCTGCCCGGCCTCCTCACGAACTTCAACATCTCTTCGGCCCGCATCAAGCGGCTCCACGAGCTGAACGACCTGGTCGAGACCGAGCAGATCGAACTACTGCCGACCAAGGAACGCATGAAGATGATGGCCGAGCGCACCAAGCTCGAGTTCGCCCTCGGCGGTGTCAAGGACATGGACCGCGTTCCCGACGCCGTCTTCATCATGGACCTCAAGGCCGAGGAGATCGCCCTGCGCGAGGCGACCCGCCTGCGCCTGCCGATCATCGCCCTGGTCAACTCGAACTGCGACCCGGGCAACATCGACTACGTCGTGCCCGGCAACGACGACGCCATCCGCTCGTGCGAACTGGTCATCTCGACCGTTGGTTCGGCGATCGAAGAGGGTGCCGGCGCCTGGGCCGTAATCGAAGAGAAGCGCCGGGCCGAAGAGAAGGCCCGTCGCGAGAAGGAAGACGCCGAGCGCAAGAAGCGTGAAGAAGAGGAAAAGGTACGCCGCGAGGCGATCGAGAAGGAGCAGGCCGAGGAGAAGGCCCGCAAGGCTGCCGAGGCCAAGGCCAAGGCTGAAGCGGCCGCCGCCGCTCCGGCCCCCGAGAAGCCCAGGGAAGAGAAGCCCCATCCGCAGGCCGTGGCCGATGATGCGCCCCATCCGCAGGCCGTGGCCGATGATGCGCCCCATCCGCAGGCCGTGGCCGATGATGCGCCCCATCCGCAGGCGGTCCCCGATGATGCGCCCCATCCGCAGGCCGTGGCCGATGATGCGCCGCATCCGCAGGCCGTGGCCGATGACGCCCCGCATCCGCAGGCCGTCCCGGATGATGCCGAGGCTGAATCGACCGGGGAACCGGGGGAGACCGAAGCGCCGGCCGGACCCGTGAGCACCGGGGAGAAATCCTGATGGCATCCGCGTCTGACGTAAAGGAACTGCGCCAGCAGACCGGCGCCGGCATGCTCGACTGCAAGAAGGCCCTCGAAGAGGCCGGCGGCGACATCGACCGGGCCGTCGAGCTGCTTCGGGTCAAGGGCCAGGCCTCGGCCGCCAAGCGAGCCGGCCGCGGCACTTCCGAGGGTGTCGTCGCCTCCTACATCCACGCCAACAGGAAGGTCGGCGCCATGGTCGAGGTCCAGTGCGAAACCGACTTCGTCGCCCGTAACGAGGACTTCCAGGCCTTCGCCTACGAGGTGGCCCTCCACGTCGCCGCTGCGTCCCCGACCCATGTCGCCACCGAGGACATCCCCGAGGAGGACATCGCCGAGGAGCGCCGCATCTTCGAGGAGAAGGCCAGGGAGGACGGCAAGCCGGCCGAGGTCATCGAGCGCATCGTCGACGGCCAGGTCGCAAAGTGGGCCAAGGAACGCGCTCTGATGGAACAGGAGCACGTGAACGTCGACAAGCACGATTCCAAGACGATCGAGCAGCTGCGGCAGGACGCGGTGGCCAAGCTGGGGGAGAACATCGTCATCTCGCGCTTCTGCGTATTCCGGGTGGGCGAGTAAGCGCCGATAGGCTCCCGCCATGTCTGACGACGCCGATCCGAAATTCCGGAGGATCCTCCTGAAGCTCTCGGGTGAGGCGTTGATGGGCGGTCTCGACTTCGGCACCGACCCGGCCGAGGTCGAGCGGATCGCCCGGCAGCTCGGCGTGATCCGCAGCCGGGGCGTCGAGGTCGCGATCGTCGTCGGCGCGGGCAACATCTACCGGGGGATCGACGGCGCGGCCCAGGGAATGGATCGCGCGACAGGTGACTACATGGGCATGATGGCCACGGTGCTGAACGCGCTCACCCTCCAGGACGCGCTGGAGAAGCACGGTCAGTACACGCGGGTCCTGTCGGCCATCGACGTCCGCGAGGTCGCCGAGCCGTACATCCGCCGCCGCGCCATGCGCCACCTGGAGAAGGGGCGGATCGTGATCTTCGCCGCCGGCACCGGCAATCCGTTCTTCACGACCGATACCGCCGCCGCCCTGCGGGCCCTCGAGATCCATGCCGAGGCGATCCTGATGGCGAAGAACGGCGTCGAAGGTGTCTATGACGCCGACCCCGCCACCGACCCGGACGCGACCTTCATCCCCGAGCTGACCCACCGTGACGCGATCGAACGAGGCCTCAAGGTGATGGATTCCACAGCGCTCAGCCTCTGCATGGACAACGACTTGCCGATCTACGTCTTCAACATGGCCGATGAACTCAATATAGATAGGATCGTTTCAGGCGAGAAAGTCGGAACCCTGGTCCGCTCGAGCGGGCCGGGCGGCGGTACCCCAGTCCAATGACCATCATCGACGACCTACTCTCAGATGCCCGGCAAAGGATGGAGAAATCCGTCGAATCGACCCGCGGTGAGTTCTCCAGCGTTCGCACCGGGCGCGCCACTCCGCATCTGCTCGACCGCATCACGGTCGATTATTACGGCACCATGACGCCGCTGGCCCAGATGGCCAACATCTCGACCACCGACGTCCGCACCCTGACCGTGACGCCGTACGACAAAGGTGTCCTCGCGAATGTCGAGAAGGCGATCCTCGAGTCCGATGTCGGCCTGACCCCGTCGAACGACGGCAGCGTGATCCGCCTGAATGTGCCCGACCTGACCGAGGAGCGACGCAAGGAACTGGTCAAGGTAGTACACGGCGTCGCCGAAGACGGCCGGATCGCGATCCGCAACGTGCGCCGCGACGTGATGGCCGACCTGCGCGAGATGAAGAAGGACGGCGATGCCGGGGCGGACGACGAGCATCGCGCCGAGGCGGCGCTCCAGAAACTCACTGACGAGACCATCGGAGAGATTGACTCCCTGCTGAAGAGCAAGGAAGAGGAAATCCTCGAGGTGTGAGCGCACCCCGGTTCGTCGCGATCATCACCGACGGCAACGGCCGTTGGGCCAAAAAACGCAATCTGCCAGTCCGCGAAGGCCACAGCGCCGGGGCCGACACGGTAAAGGCGCGGCTGAGGGACGCGGTCGAGTTCGGGGTGAAGGAACTGACCGTTTTCTCCTTCTCGACCGAAAACTGGTCGCGATCCCCCGACGAGGTGTCGGCCCTGATGGAGATGTTCTCCCGGCGGATCGTCGGCGAGACGCCCGAGCTCCACGAGGAGGGCGTGCGGATGCGGTTCATCGGCCGGCGGGAAGGCATATCGCCGGAGCTGGTCGAACAGATGGACGAAGCCGAGGCGCTGACCGCCGGCAACGACACGATCACCTTCTTCATCGCGTTCAACTACGGAGGGCGAGCCGAGATAGTCGATGCGGCGCGCCGGTTCGACGGAACCACGGAGGAAGAGTTCCGGCAATGCCTCTACGCACCCGACATGACCGACCCTGAGCTCCTCATCCGCACCAGCGGGGAGCAGAGGATCTCGAACTACCTGCTCTGGCAGTGCGCATACTCGGAGTTCGTCTTCCGCGACGAACTCTGGCCCGACTTCACTCGCGAGGCCTTCGCCGGGGCCCTCGAGGAATATGGCCGCCGCACCCGGCGGTTCGGCGCCAGGGGGGGCTCGTGAACGAGACCGTGAAGCGAGTCGTGGTTGCGATCCCGCTGATCCTCCTCGCGATCGCGATCATCGTGGCCGGCGGCCCCTGGTTCGCCGGTGTGGTCGCGATTTTCGGCCTGCTCGGCCTGAAGGAGTTCTTCACGATGTCGGCGACCGCCCGCCCCCTGGAGTACGTCGCCTACATCGGCCTGATCGGCATGATCGCGGCGGCCTACCTCGGCACGGCGTTCAACGTCCTGATGCTGATGGCCGCCCCCTTCCTCCTCCTCTTCCTGTTTGCCGCAGCGCGTGATGGGCGGGGGACCATCACGGCCTCGATGGCGATCACGATCTTCGGCCTCTTCTGGGTCGGCATCCCGCTGGTTCACGCCGTCCTTCTCCGCGAACTGCCCGATCACGGAGGCGCGCTGCTGGTCGACGTGCTGGTCGGCACGTTCGCGGCCGACACCGGCGCGTACGCGGTCGGCCGAATGTTCGGCACGCACCAGCTGTCACCGCGGCTTTCGCCGAACAAGACGATCGAAGGCCTGATCGGCGGCATCCTCATCGGCATGCTCGGCGTCTGGTGCGCCGGGCTCTACCAGGACTGGCTCTCCGGCTACGACGCCTTGATCCTCGGCGCGGCGGTGGCCCTGCTGGCCCCGGTGGGAGACCTGTTCGAATCGATGATCAAGCGCGATCTCGGGGCCAAGGACACCGGTAACATCTTCGGTCCCCACGGAGGCCTGCTCGACCGGCTGGATGCCGTCTTCTTCACGGTGGTCATCGGGTACTACGTCTCCATCGCCCTTGTCTACTGATCCGGATCGAGGTGGCAGAATGAAACGAGTAGCGGTACTCGGATCGACCGGTTCGATCGGAACCCGGGCGCTCGAGATCATCAACGGCCGCGGCGACCTCGAGGCAGTGGGACTCAGTGCCGGCAGCCGCTGGCAGGAGGCGGTCGTCCAGGCGCGGGGCTGCGGCGCCGGATACATCGCGGTCCGTGACGAAGAAGCGGCCCGCGAAGCCGCCGGTGTCTTCGACGGAAGGGTGCTCGCGGGGGAGGCGGCGTCAAGGGAGCTGATCGCCGCATGTGAGCCGGACCTGCTCCTGAACGGAATCGTCGGCGCGGCCGGTCTCGGCCCGACCATCGCCGCCCTCACGGCCGGCATCGACGTGGCGCTCGCCAACAAGGAGAGCCTCGTGGTCGGCGGCGAGCTCGTCACGGAGCTTTCGAGGGCCACCGGGGCCAAGCTGCTGCCGGTCGACTCTGAGCATTCGGCGATCTTCCAGTTGCTCGCCGGGGAGGCGCCCGAGGCGGTCAACCGGATCGTCCTGACGGCGTCCGGCGGGCCCTTCCGCGGCCGCCGGGACCTCACCGGCGTCACCGTCGGCGAAGCGCTCGACCACCCCACATGGGCCATGGGCGGGCGCATCACCATCGACTCGGCGACGCTCATGAACAAGGGCTTCGAGATGATCGAGGCGCACCTGCTCTTCGACGTCCCTTACGAACGGATTAGCGTCGTGGTGCACCCTCAGTCGATCGTGCACTCGATGATCGACCTCACCGACGGCGCCACCCTGGCCCACCTCGGCTATCCGGATATGCGGGTGCCGATCGGCTTCGCCCTGGGCTATCCGGCCCGCCTGGACCTGCCCGTGGAGCGGCTCGACCTCGCCACCGTCGGCTCCCTCGACTTCGAGGAGCCTGATCCCGAAACCTTCCGGTGCCTCGCCCTGGCCCGCGAAGCGGGAATCCGCGGCGGCATCTCGCCTTGCGTCCTGAATGCAGCCGACGAGGTGGCCGTGGCCGCGTTCCTCGAGGGACGGATCGAGTTCACCGGGATCGCGGAAGTGATCGAGAAGGCGCTCGAGGACGTCGGCTCCGGCCCGGCACGGGACTTCCGCGAGCTGTTCGCGGTCGACGAAGCGGCACGTGAGCGCTCCGAGGAGCTGGTCAGCGGGTTGGAGCCGAAGTGAGCTTCCTCCTCGCCTTCCTCGCCTTCGGCGCACTGATCATCCTCCACGAGGCCGGCCACTTCACCGCGGCCAAGGCCGTCGGCATGCGGGTCGAGCGCTTCTACCTGTTCTTCCCGCCGAAGCTCCTCGGCGTGAAGCGGGGGGAGACAGAGTACGGAATCGGCACGATCCCGCTGGGCGGCTTCGTGAAGATCACCGGCATGAACCCGGACGAGGAGCTGCCGCCGGAGGCCGCGGCCCGCGGGTACTACCGGCAACCGGTCTGGAAACGCATCGTCGTGATCGGCGCCGGGCCGCTGGTCAACATCGTGATCGCCTTCCTCATCCTCTTCATCCTCGCGTTCGGCATCCAGGAACCGAGTTCGAACGTCGAGCAGATCTCCCGGGACACGCCCGCGGCCGGCAAGCTGATGCCGGGTGACCGGATCGTCTCGATCGACGGGGTCAGCGGGAGCCAGACCGAGATCGCCGACCAGATCAACTCGCACACCTGCGCCGGCAAGCCCGAGGACGGTTGCGAGGCGACCACGCCGGCAACCGTCGTGGTCGAGCGGAACGGCGGGGAGAAGACACTCGAGATCACGCCGGTCTACGACGCCCAGGTCGAGCGCAACCGGCTCGGATTCGCATTCGGCCTTCAGCCGGTGGATCCCGGAATCGTCGAGGCCGCCCGTATCTCGGTCGATTTCATGTGGTACGTCACCTCGGAGACCGTCAGCTCGCTGGCCCAGATCTACCAGCCGGAAAAGCGCGAACAGCTCTCCGGGGTGGCCGGCAGTTATGAAGTGACCCGGCAGGCGATCGACGTCGGCGCGCGGCAGGCCCTGACGCTCGTCGCCCTGATCAGCCTGTCGCTCGGCATCATCAACCTCTTCCCGTTCCTGCCGCTCGACGGCGGACACATCTTCTGGAGCATCGTCGAAAAGGTGCGGGGGAGACCGGCGCCGTTCGCCATCATGGAACGGGCGGGCTTCATCGGATTCGCGCTGGTCATCGGCCTCTTTCTGATCGGGCTCTCCAACGACATCGGCAGGTTCACGGGCGAAGGGTTCGATGTCCGCTAGATTGGCCGTGAACCCGCTCTGCCGGTAGTCAGTCGAGAGGAAACGAGGAGGAGTAGTGCACACCACCGAGTCGCTGAAGGAAGCTGACGAGTCGCTGAAGGAAGCTGACGGAGGTCCCGGCTTCGAACCGGGCGTCAGGAACCTCTACGAAGCGTTTCTGGATTCCGTCTCGCGCCGGGGCGACCACCCCGCGCTGATCTCCGAAGAAGAAGGCGTCAGCCTGTCCTGGATCGATCTGGCTTCCCGGGTCAAGGCGACCGCCGGCGGCCTCAACGCGCTCGGAGTCAAGCGCGGTGACACCGTCACCATGCTCCTGAACAGCCGCTCGGAGTTCATCCCGACCGATCTCGCCACCGTTTCCCTCGGCGCGATCCCGGTTTCGATCTACCAGACTTCTTCACCGGAACAGATCGAATACGTGCTCAGCGACTGCGGGGCGAACGTGGTCATCGTCGAGCCGGACTTCCTGCCGAACCTGCTGAAGGCGACCACGAACCTGCCGCACGCCGAGCACATCGTCGTCATCGGTGGCGACGGCGGCACCATGACCTACGACGAGCTGCTCGGGATGGACCCCGGCTTCGACCCGGCTCCGCTGGCCGCGGAAGTCGGGCTCGAAGATCCGCTCACTCTGATCTACACCTCGGGGACCACGGGTCCGCCGAAGGGCGTATCACTGACCCACGGCAACCTGCTGAGGATGATCACCTCCGTCATGGAGGGCGTCATCAAGCTGCCGGACGATCCCGAAGCCAAAGTGATCTCGTGGCTCCCGGCCGCCCACATCGCCGAGCGGGCAGCGAACTACTACACGCCGGTCATGCGGGGACTGCAGGTCCACATCTGCCGGGATCCCCGGCGGATCATCGAGTTGCTGCCCAAGGTCCGGCCGACCTGGTTTTTCGCGGTGCCGCGCATCTGGGAGAAACTGAAGGCCGGCCTCGAAGGCCAGCTCGCGAGCCTGCCCGACGAGCAGCGCGATCAGGCCCGGGCCGCGGTCGCGGCGGCCATCCAGAAGGTCCGGCTCGAGCAGGCCGGCCAGGAGGTCCCCGAAGAGCTCGCTGCCGTTGTCACGAAGGCGGACGAAGCGTTGTTCTCCGGGCTGCGCCACGCGCTCGGCCTCGACGAGTTCGTCGCGGTCAGCGTCAGTGCCGCTCCGATCCCGGTCGAGGTGCTCGAGTTCTTCCACGGCATCGGTATCCCGATCGGTGAGCTCTGGGGCATGTCCGAGACCAGTGGCGTGATCACGATCAACCCGCCGGACGCGATCAAGATCGGCACGGTGGGCCCGCCGGTCCCCGGGTGCGAGGTCCGCGTCCTCGAGGACGGCGAACTGATCTGCCGCAGCCCGTACGTCATGCCCGAGTACCGGAACGCACCCGAGAAGACGGCCGAGGCCTTCTCGGACGGCTGGCTGCACACCGGTGACATCGGCCAGATCGACGACGACGGTTACGTCTCGATCGTCGACCGCAAGAAGGAACTGATCATCAACGCCGCCGGCAAGAACATGTCGCCGGCCAACATCGAGGCCCACGTCAAGACCGCATCGCCACTGGTCAACCAGTGCGTGGCGATCGGCGACGGGCGGCCGTACAACGTCGCCCTGATCGTTCTCGATCCCGACTACGCGCCCGTCTGGGCCTCCCAGAACGGACTCGACGGGGTTTCCCTCGAGGAACTGGCCGGCAACGAACTGGTCGTCTCGACATTGACCACAGCGGTCGAAGAGGCCAACGCAAAGCTGGCCCGGGTGGAGCAGATCAAGAAGTTCAAGGTGATTCCCGGCGAGTGGCTGCCGGGCGGCGACGAGCTGACACCGACCATGAAGCTGAAGCGCAAGCCGATCTCCGAGAAGTACCAGCGGCAGATCGAAGATCTCTACGCGTAGTAACTTCGTCCCCATGACCGTCGGCGCGCAGGAATTCGAGCGAATCGCCCTGAGCCGGCTGCCTGAGCTCCAGGTGGCCAGTGGCCTGTTCCGGGCCAGCGCCCGGGTCGAGGGCGTCGAAGACGAAGGTGCACCGGCGACGACGCTCAGAGCAGGGGCGGTCGTCCTGCTGGGCCTGTTGCGGGCTGACCAGAACGACGTCGAGCACCCGTTCTCGACCGGATCGCTGCGAACGCGGGTTCTTGGTGACCTCGGTGCCGACGAAGCCACCCCGGGCGACCTCGGACTCGCGATGTGGGCCGAATCGAGAGGAGAAGGCGGGGCGGTATCGGAGATCCACGGGCTCATGCTCCGGAAGATCGAGAAGCGCCTTGACCTCGTGACCCTCGACGAGCTCTCCTGGATCGTCTCGGGTCTCACCGAAGCCACGGTTCGTTTCGGCGAGGAGGCCGGTCTGACCCAGCTGCTCGATGACGCCGCGAACGAACTGGCCGGCCGGTCCGTACGGGAGACCGGGTTCCTCCGGGACGTACACCGCCGCCGCCGGGGAGCGGTCACCCCGGTCGGCAGCCAGTTCCACGCCCTGAACGCCCTTTCCCAGCTGGTACGAGCCGGCTACGACGAGCCGGCCGCCGACCGGGCGGCCGGCCTGAGCAAGGCTTTGCTGGCAATCCAGCGCGAGGACGGCGCCTGGCCGGGACTGGTCGATCCGCAGAGGGGGGAGGCGGCCGCTTACTACCCCGTCCTCGCCGTGACCCAGGTTGCGCACGCCCAGTCGTCGCTGCGGCGGGCTTCGAGCATCCTGGAAGGAATCGAGTCCGAAGCGGCCTGCGATCTCGCGCTCGCCTGGGCGAACGGTGGCAACATCCTCAAATTCGACCTGATCCACGAGGAGGAGGCCCGAATGGACCGCGGCATCCTTCCGAGGAAGGAGCCCGGCGCCGTTCAGCGGGGCATTACGACCGCCGCGCGGCGTATCCGGGGCCGCCTCCAGGAGCCGGATCCGGGCGACCTGATCCTCGACCCGGCCGTCTCGAGCGAGGATCTGGGCTGGGTTCTGGAGGCCTGGGCCGGGCGATGAGGAAACGCCCCTCCGGTAGCCTGCACATTCAGTGAGTTCGAAAAGACAGATATTCGTCGGCCGTGTGCCGATCGGGGGCGGCGCGCCGGTCGCCGTCCAGACCATGACCAAGACGGAGACCGCGAACCTGACCGCCACGATGGATCAGATCGAGCGGGTCGCCGAAGCCGGAGCCGACATCGTCCGCGTGGCCGTGCCGCGGGACAAGGACGTCGAGGCACTCAAGACCATCGTCAAGAAATCACCGATCCCGGTCATCGCCGACATCCACTTCAACCACACCCTCGCCCTGAAGGCGATCGAAGCCGGCGCCGACTGCATTCGCCTCAACCCGGGAAACATCGGCGGCCGCGACAAGGTGGCCGAAGTGGCCGAACTCGCCAACAAGCGTGGCACGCCGATGCGGATCGGCGTGAACTCCGGTTCCCTGCCGAAACACCTCCACGAACTCGAGCGCGAGAACCCGGTCGAGGCCCTGGTCACGGCCGGAGTCGAATTCGTCGAGTTGATGGAGAGCCTCGACTTCACGGATTTCAAGGTGTCGATCAAGTCAACCAACGTACCGAACACGATCAGCGCCAATCGCCTGCTCTCCGGGAAGATCCCGTACCCGATCCACCTGGGCATCACCGAAGCCGGCACCAAATGGTCTGGCTCGCTGAAGTCCGCGGTCGGCCTGGGCACTCTCTTGGCCGACGGTGTCGGCGACACGATCCGGATCAGCCTCTCGACCTTCCACGCCGAGGAAGAGGTCAAGGTCGCCTGGGAGATCCTCAAGGCCCTCCAGCTCCGTGAGCGTGGTCCGGTCCTGATCGCCTGCCCGACCTGCGGCCGCCTGCAGTTCGACATGGACGCGGTGACCATGGAAGTCGAACAGCGCCTGGAGGCCTACGACGAGCCGGTCGAAGTAGCCGTCCTCGGCTGCGCGGTCAACGGAATCGGTGAGGCCAAGAACGCCGACTTCGGCATCGCCGGAGCCAAGAACGAAGGCGTCGTGTTCGCCGGCGGCAAGGCGGTCAAGAAGGTGAAGACCGAAGAGCTCGTCGATGCGCTCTTCCGCGAGATCGATCTCGCGCTGGACCGCGGCGGCAAGGTCGAGTTCGACGAGAAGGAATCGGCCGAAGGCGCCGCCTGGGTGGCGAAGATCGAGGAAGAGAACGCCGGCGACCTGACCCCGGAGAAGATCGCCGCGATGGAGCATGCGGCTTCACAGAAGGCGGAAAACGACAAGCTCCTGCCCGACGAAGAGGCTTCACCTACAGCGGGCAGGCGTTTCACCCGGGCATAGGAGGTCTGCGGGGCCGCCAGCCGCACGGCGACGCTCGCCGGAGCGGCGCGGACAGATAGGTTACGGGTTCGATGGCCCGGATTTCGCGAACCCTCCTGCCCACAGTCAAGGATCCGCCGGCCGACGCCGAGGCGGTCAGCCACCAGCTGCTGGTGCGCGCCGGGATGGTCCGCCAGATGGGTGCGGGGCTCTGGACCTACTTGCCGGCCGGATGGCGAAGTCACCGCAAGGCCGAGGAGATCATCCGCCAGGAGATGGACCGGATCGGGGCGCAGGAGATGCTCATGCCGATCATGCAGCCGGCCGGGCCCTGGAAGACCACGGGCCGTTACGACATCGACGAGCTCTTCAAGCTCGAGGATCGCAAGGGTTCTCCGATGGTCCTGGCCATGACCCACGAGGAATGCATCACCGGCCACATGGCGAACGAGGTGCGTTCCTATCGCGACCTGCCGCAGCTGATCTACCAGTTCCAGGTCAAGGAACGGGACGAACCGCGTCCGCGCGCCGGTATCCTGAGGACTCGCGAGTTCGTGATGAAGGACGCGTACAGCTTCGACCGCGATTACGACGGACTCGACGCCAGTTACAACACATGCATCGAGGCCTATGACCGGATCTTCGACCGCACCGGACTCCGCTGGTACCGGGTCGAGAGCGACGTCGGAATGATGGGCGGCACCGGCGCTCACGAATACATGGCACCCTGCGCCGCCGGTGAGGACAGCGTCGCGCTGGCACCCGGCTACGCCGCCAACGTAGAGGTCGCGTCGGCCATTCCCCGGCAGATCGAACGTCCGCCGGAGCTGCCCGCTCCGGAAGCGGTTGACACGCCGGGGATGAAGACGGTCGAAGCCGTCAGCAGGGAACTCGGAGTCGATCCCGGCAGCCTGATCAAGGCGGTCCCTGTGGTGGCCGACGACGGTGACTTCATCCTGGTCCTGGTCCGCGGGGATCACCAGCTGAACACGGTGAAGCTGGCCAACAACCTGGGCGTGGCCTCGCGTCCTGCCCGGGAGGAAGAGATCGCGGGGAAGCTCGGGCCGCCCGGGTTCATCGGGCCGGTAGGTGCCGGTGTCCGGATCGTCAAGGACGCGGCAATCACCGGTGGCGGCCTGATCACCGGGGCCAACGAACCCGGCCGGCACCTCCGCGGGGTCGAGCCCGGCCGCGATTTCCAGTTCGAGGAACACGACGTACGGATGATCGTTCCCGGCGACACCACGGACGACGGTCACGAAATCAGCGTCGAACCGGCCATCGAGGTCGCCAACATCTTCAAGCTCGGCACCCGCTACAGCGAACCGCTGGGTGCGACCTACCTCGACGAGAAGGGCAAGGAGAAGCCGATCGTCATGGGGAGCTACGGCATCGGGCCGGCACGCATCGTCGCCGCCGCGGCCGAGCAGCTCGGGGACGGCGACGGACTGCGCTGGCCGCCGGCCCTCGCTCCGTGGCAGGTCCACCTGGTCTCGCTGGCCAAGGAGACCGACCCTGAGCGGGAGAACTCGGACCAGCTGTACCAAGAGCTGCTGGCGGCCGGCCTCGAGGTCATCTACGACGACCGGGATGCCGGCCCCGGCCAGAAGCTGACCGACGCCGAACTGGTCGGTTGTCCCCTGAGGGTGGTCGTCGGGCGCCGCGGACTGGCCGACGGCATCTACGAGGTTTCAGAGCGCATGTCGGGTGAATCGCACAGGATTCCCGTCGAAGGCGGTGCCGAAGCCGTGGCCGGCCTCTCACGTTCACTCGCCTCCGCATGAGTGGCGACGCCGCGCCCTTCGGCACGGGCAGAGTCCGGCGGCTGTTCGGACTCGACCGGACCGGCCCGGAGCCGACCGCGACAGCGATACGTT
>CAVOIH010000021.1:0-219754 GCA_963695885.1 uncultured Solirubrobacterales bacterium
GGCACGGCTGGTTTCGAACCAGCGACCTCTCGCGTGTGAAGCGAGCGCTCTCCCGCTGAGCTACGCGCCCGGGAACGGGCATCATAAATGGGCGGAGGATCTGTTGAAGGCACCACTTCGCAAGGCGAGACCCGTGGTTGCGGTCAGGGCGGCCAACGAAACCGCGGCGGCGATCCTGAGCAGTGCGGAGTCGGCCAGTACCGTCGCGAACAGGACCAGGGACAGGGCCGCCAGGACCACCACTCCGCCCACGGCCCAGGGCCGGCCCAACAGGGGAACCGAGATCGCCGAGTCGAGGTCGCCCGAGTTCCGGCTGGCCAGGACCAGCATCGCCGGGACGGCGATCGCGAGGACGATGTTGGTCGCCACCCCGGTCACCGCGAAGATTTCGGAGAAGGTGACGGCGTCGGCCGCCAGCAGAACCTCCCCGACGACGCAGACCGCGAGTGGCGCGAACGCGGCGAACCGGGCGTGGTCCCCGGGCATTCGTTCAGCGGCCAGTCGCATCACCGCCACCGATGTGCGCTCGATCCCGAGTCCGAGGATCAGCAGGGTGAGCGCTGTGGAAAGGACGGTGACGACCGCGCCGAGTTCGCCGGCGAGCGGCCCGAGCACCGTGCCGGTCTGGCCGGACAGCTGGTCCGGTTCGAGGGCGAGCGATGTGGCGACCAGCCAGAGTCCGGCGATCACGGTCAGGACCATCGTGCCGATCGCGCTCCCCCGGATCAATGCGCGGCCGTCGTGCTGCTCCGGCAGGACTTCGCGGGCGATCCCGACCACGTAGACGTTCGAGATGTAGAGCATCACGGTGACCCCGATCAGTGCGCCCATCGATGCCCCGTCCAACTCGCCGAACCCGCCCAGCCCACCGCCACCCGAGACCGCCGCGATCAGGCCGACCGCCAGGAGGATCGGCAGGCAGACCAGGCCCAGGGATGCCCCGATCGACGGGGAGATCTTCAGCCCGCCGCGCAGGAGCAGGATCGCCACCATCGTGAAGGCGACCGCGCCGATCGCCACTCGCGGCAGTCCGGTGAGGATCGCGAGCGTGACCGAAAGGCCGACGTAGGAGGCGAGCACCGACATGCTGGTTCTGAGCCCCGCCAGCAGGTTGGGCACCGCGGCGGCGGGTCCGCCGAGGTAACGCTGAACCAGCTGGCCGAAGAATCCGCCCTGGCGCTGGAAGTCGCCGTCACGCGTGAGAGCTTCGGCCTCGGACGCGGCGGTCAGTGTCATCAGTGCGCCGATCGCCCCCAGTGCGACCAGCGCCGGCAGCGGCCCGACCGCCGCCGCGGCGATCGGCAGGCCGAGCAGCGCCTGCGGCAGGACCAGGCCGACGAAGAGCAGGGTCACCGAGACGGTGGGGGGAAACCGGTTGAAGAATCGTGCCAGGATCCCCCCAAAGTACCCGAGGGCGATAGGATCCGAAGCGGACCGTGCTAGGCGGGGAGGTAGCGGTGCCTTGTCACTTGCAATCCGCTTTAGCAAGGCCGAATTCCGTTCCGAGGGTCTGGCCACTGGGGTCAGTACACCGAGGGAGGCGTTGACGGTCAGGTCCCGCGTGACGCAAGCCCGTGAATCAGGTCAGGTCCGGAAGGAAGCAGCCTTAAGCGGAAGCTACGGGTGCCGCGGGTCAGCCTTACTCGAGCCGAACTCGATGGATACGCCCGGTAGCTTTTATTCGACGACGGATGCACGGTCCACTCTTCTTTCTTTGGGCGAACTGCCGTGGGACGGGGGTGTCCTCGGCGGCGCCGCCTCCGGGCGACACCCCCTTCCCTTGTGGTGACAGTTTGTTGAGGGATACGCCCTCTGGCAGACTTGTTCCATGGAACGGACCTGGAACGTTTACCTTGCTGGTGAGATTCACTCTGGATGGCGGGAGGACCTGGCTTCGGCCTGTGATGGGTTACCCGTCGTCTTCACCTCTCCTGTTACGGATCACCCTGCTTCTGATGCTGCCGGTACCGGGACCCTGGGGGATGAGGATTCGAAGTTCTGGGCTGATCACAAGGGGGCCGGGGTCAATTCGATTCGCACCCAGACCTTGATTCAGGACGCTGATGTCGTCGTGGTTCGTTTCGGCGACAAGTACCGTCAGTGGAACGCGGCCTTCGATGCCGGGTTTGCTTCGGCGCTCGGCAAGCCCGTGATCACCCAGCACGACACCGAGCTGGATCATGCGCTCAAGGAGGTCGATGCCGCCGCCCGCGCCACCGCGCGGACCCCTGACCAGGTTGCCGCCGTGCTCCGTTACGTGATCAGCGGCGAACTCAGTTGAAGGTGTCTTCGAGCTCCAGGTGATCCCAGATGTCGATGCACCCGGATCGGGTGCGAGGGACGTCTGACATCCGAGGGGCTTTGTAGAGGGTCGCGTCCCAGCAGCCATCCCAGCCGACTTCGACTCTGTAACCCACGGTGGAATTGCGCCAGCAGTTCCAGACTCCGCCGCTGGTGCCTTCAATGCAAGGCGCGCTGTTCGAAATCGAATGGGCGAGCGAGTCCCCGTCGACTCCGAGGACCGGGGTTGGACGTGCGGAGAAGAGAAGACCGAGACTGGCAAGCACCACGAAGGCAATCAGCAGGACGATCGCGATTTTCACGAGCGTGTTCAACGCGGTCAGCCGCCCAGGCAGCTCGTGTAGAGCTTCCAGGAGCGGTTCCCGGTGACCAGTTCGAAGCCGGGAGGTGGCTCCTTCGTCGCCCGTCCGGGTTCACCGGGATCGAGGATGAAGTTCTCGACCGTGAAGTCGCGGGCGGGGGCCAGGAAGAAGCCTTCGTCCGGCTGGTCCTGGGCCGCGATGCTGACCACGTCCGACGGCCGGATGTCGAGCCAGAAGGCGAGCCGCGGCACCGCCCGGTGGTTCGGCACGGAGATCGGCAGGCAGTCCTCCACCGGTCGCTCGCCCCCAAGGTCGTTCGGCGGGTGGAACGCCCCGTCGTCGACCAGGGCCTCGAGGTCGCGTTCGACCAGGCTCTGGTCGGTCAGGTCACGATCGACCTTCTGCAGCAGGTCGTACTGGTTCGGCAGCCAGGCCAGGTAGAGGAGAACGACGAGCACTGCGGCGACCTGCCAGGGCCGGCGCCACTGGCTGTCGTCCGGGATGAGCCGCCATCCGAGAACCGAGGCCGCGGCGAAGATCGCGAGGATCGCGGCGGCGAGCATCGTGTACCTGGGGATGATCGCGAGGCCGGAGGCACCCATCAGCGCGAACGCGACCAGGGCGAGAACTGCCGCCACCGCCGCCAGGGCCGCCTTCTTCCGCATCGTGGCGAGGCAGAGCACGAACCCGGCCAGGGCCCCGACCATGCCCGGCCACTGGAGAACCTCTCCGAGCCGTCTCGGCCCGTAGAGGACGACGTTGACGGGGCCGGTCTGGCGCTCCAGGGTGTCGACCGTCTCGCGCGTGCCGGTGAACGAATAGAGGGCATCGCCGGTGGTGATCAGGTCGAACAGCACCCAGATGACCGGTCCGGAAGCGGCCAGGCAGGCCATCAGGACCAGGTTCCGGTCGATCCCGCCCCGGCGCAGTTTCAGACCGGGGATCCGGCTCCCTTCCTTCGACGGGGCCAGCTCGAGGGCGAGGTAGAGGAAGTAGAAGCCGGCGAAGAGCCAGGCCTCCGGCCTGAGAAGTCCGGCAAGGGCAAGCAGGACGAGTACGGGCCAGCCGGCCTTCGGCTTCTTCGTCTCGATCAGCAGCGCCGCCAGGCAGAACACCATGTACGGCAGGTCGACGTAGGCCCGGAGGCCGTTGCTGAGGACCGGGGCGCTGGTCATGACGAGGAACGCCGCCACGCCGCCGATGGCGCGGTCGAACCAGGCCGCGCCCAGCTTGTAGACCAGCCAGGCCAGCAGACCGAGACTCACGTAGGCGATGACGATCGCGACCGTGATCGCCCCGTCGCCGAGCGGCGCGACGACGGCGCCGAGCAGGTCGTAGAGCGGGTGGGGGGTTGGCGCGAGCGGCGCGCCGTAGTCCGGACTCATCCCGTCGAAGATCTCCCGGCCCCAGAGCAGATAGTAGATCGTGTCGTAGTTGGGGAACCCCCGCGGGAAGACCAGCAGCAGAACCGCCGTCACGCCGAGGATGAAAGCCAGGGGGAGTCCCCAGGGACGAAGTCGGTTCGATCGGGGCATTCCGGGCATTGTCGCGGGATTCCGGTTCGACGGGCGCCCTGGGGCGAACCGGGTCGGCGATGCTCGCGATGTCGGCGGTTATCCGACCCGGTTCGGGCGAGCGCGCGATTTCGGAGCATCGCCCGGGACGGCTAGACTGAACGTCTGCCCCGATGAGCGAAGCGACCTCTCTATACCGGCGTCACCGCCCCGGATCCTTTGATCAGGTGGTCGGTCAGCGCCACGTCGTGCGCACGCTCTCCAACGCGATCGAGCGTGACCAGGTCCACCACGCATACCTGTTCGTCGGCTCGCGCGGAACCGGCAAGACTTCGATGGCGAAGATCCTCGCGGCGTCACTCAACTGCGAGAACGGCGGGCCGACCCTGACCCCTTGCGGGGTCTGCGAATCCTGCCGCTCGATCGCGGCCGGCACCTCGGTCAACGTGATCGAGATGGACGCCGCCTCGAACCGGTCGGTCAACGACATCCGCGGCCTCCGCGACCGGGTCGCGTTCGCGCCCACCGCCGGCAGCTGGAAGGTTTACATCCTCGATGAGGCGCACATGCTGACCAAGGAAGCCTGGAACGCCTTCCTCAAGACCCTGGAGGAGCCGCCGCCGAACACCGTCTTCATCCTCGCCACGACCGAGGCCCACAAGGTGATGCCGACGATCAGCGACCGCTGCCAGCGCTTCGACTTCCAGCGGCCGTCGATGGAACAGCTCTCCGAGGTGCTGAACCGGGTCGCGGCGGCCGAATCGATCGAGATCGATCAGCCCGCCGTATCGATGATCAGCCGCTCCGCCTCCGGCAGCTTCCGCGACGCCCTCGGCACGCTCGACCAGCTCGTCGCCTACAGCGGCAAGTCGATCGCGCTGGACGACGTGCTCGAACTGCTCGGCGCCGCCGACGCCGACCTGCTCTTCGGCGTGGTCGACGCGGTCGTCGCCTCCGACCCCAAGGCCGTGCTCGCCCAGGTCGAGACCATGGCCCAGAGCGGCCGCGACCCGGCGCGCTTCGCCCGTGACATGCTCGGCCACCTGCGGGTCCTGCTGGTCACCCGGACGACGGGTGAGATCCCGGAAGCCCTGGCCGTCACCGCCTCCGACGCCCCGCGCCTCGCGGCCCAGGCGGGCGCGATCGGCCCGGCCTCCCTGATCCGGACGATCGACGAGCTCGCCGCCGCGCTCACCACGATCCGTGAGGGCGACGAAGCCCGCCTGGCGGTCGAGGTCGCGCTGCTCAAGGCCGCGCGGCCGGACCTCGATCCCGGTGCCGAAGGCCTGATGCGGCGGATCGAGAAGCTCGAGCACGCGGCCGGCTCCCCGCGCCCTGCTCCCGCCCCCGCGCAACCAGAGCCTCCGGTCGCCGCCGACCCGGGACCGGGGGAACAGCATGAAACCCTGGTCGAGGCCCCGGGGCCGGTCGAGGACACAGAGGAGCCGGTCTCGACCGAGCCGGTCACCGCAGCCGAACCAGACCCCGAACCGCCGGCGCCCGCCGGCGACCTCGGTCTCGAGAAGCTGAACCAGCTCTGGCCGACCGTGATCGAGGCCCTGCGTGCCTCCGGATCCGGTCCCACGGCCTCTTACTTCGAAGGCACCCGGCCGATCGGTGCCGGTGGCGGAGAGGTCGAGATCGGGTTCCCGCCGGAGGCTTCGTTCAACCGCAGGAACGCCGAGAAACCGGAGCGCCGCGATCAGCTCGCCCAGGCCCTGCTCACGGTCACCGGCGAGAGGCTCGAAGTCGCCTTCGGCGACCTCGACGGAGAGGATCCGGCCGGTGAAGCGTTCAGCAGCGCCAGCGAGAAGGTCGGGGAGGACGAATTCGTCGAAAAGCTCAAATCGGAATTCAACGCAGAGGAGGTCATCTAGTGGCACGTAAAGGAATGGGTGGCATGCCCGGAGGAATGGACATGAACGCCCTGCTCAAGCAGGCCCAGCAGATGCAGACCGACATGATGCAGGCGCAGGAGGCCCTGAAGGACGAAGAGGTCGAAGCCGGCGCCGGCGGCGGCATGGTCAAGGTGACCATCACCGGCGACCTCGTCATCAAGAACGTCTCGATCGACCCCGACGCGGTCGATCCGGAAGACGTGGACATGCTCGCCGACATGGTGCAGGCAGCCGTCAACGAAGCGATCCGTTCCGCCCAGGAGCTGGCTGCCTCGAAGATGCCCGACATGCCGGGTATGCCGGGTACGGGTGGCCCCGGCCTCCCCGGTGGATGAGCGAAGGACCCGCACCCCTCAGCCGCCTGACCGCCGAGCTTTCCCAGCTGCCCGGCATCGGGCGCCGCACGGCCCAGCGCCTCGCTTTCCACATCCTGCGGAGCGACGACGCCGCCGTGCGCAGCCTTTCCGAGGCGATCATCGAGGTCAAGGAAAAGGTCGGGCTCTGTGAGATCTGCTTCAACCTCGCCGAAGGACCGCGGTGCCGGATCTGCGAGGACCATTCCCGGGACGAGGCCCTGATCTGCGTGGTCGAGGAACCGGCCGACGTGATCCCGATCGAGCGGACGCATGAATACAGGGGCCGGTACCACGTCCTCGGCGGAGCACTTTCACCGATCGACGGCATCGACGAAGGCGATCTCCGCATCGCCGAACTGCGCCGGCGAGTCGCCGCGGGCGGCATCACGGAGGTGATTCTCGCGACCAACCCGACTACCACCGGCGAGGCGACGGCGATCCACATCGCCGACCTTCTCCGAAGTCAGGTCAGCGTCACCCGCCTGGCCGCCGGCCTGCCTGTCGGCGCCGATCTGGAACATGCGGATGAAGTAACCCTGGGCCGGGCCATGACCGGCCGCAGCACCTTGTGATCTGAACCCCGTAATGTGGACCTCGCAGTCGATAGTCAGGCAGCAATCAGGGTTGGTGTTTGAGGGGTTTCATATTCGTCGGGGGTGAGCATCTCCAAGGAGCCGTGCCTCCGTTGCCTGTTGTAGAAGACCTCGATCTCCAGGTCCGTCTCCAGTTCGCGGATGCGGGCACGGGCGCTCTTGAGCTGCGCGTTCTCGGTGCTGGTGGGGCCAGGCATCTCACCATGGTCAATCCGGTCCTGAAGGACCCACCGGTAGATCGTGGCCTCGGACACCTCAAAATCAGCGGAGATCGAGGGGGCCGATCGGCCCCCGCGATAGAGCTCGACGATGCGCATCCGGTACTCCGATGGATAAGACTCTGCCATGAGGCTCCTCTTGGTTGAGCAGCCTGACACTCTCACATGCTTGCTCCACCGCCTGGGGTGCAGACCATTGAGTTAGGCCTTCGGGGTTCTAAGGAGGGCTACCTGCCGGCACCTTGCCAGCAGGGTTCCGTCGCGGCTCCAGAGTTCACCGTCTTCGCTGAAGTGACCGTCGTGGGCTTCGTCGGCCATGAGCCTGATGAGTACCCAGTCCGGATCCTCGGCCCCTTCGACCGGAAGGGCGCGGGGGAAGTGGACCGTGTATTCGAGGGTGGGGGCGCGGACAGGATCGGTCAGCGTCACGAAGGGCGCGGGGAACCAGACGTCGAGCATCGCGGCCGCGAGCACGGCGGTCATCGGCTGCTCGTCCTTCAGTCTCAGCCAGCCGCCGGTCTCGGCCCGCGGTCCGCCGCCGAAGGCCTCGCCACCGATCACCGGTACCACGCGGTACTGGGTGAAGACCGCGAACGGCGCCTTGGCCGTGTCGAACTCCAGCCCTTTTTCGGGCGAAGGAACCGACGGCATCTTGGAATGGTTGAAGGAAGGGCCGGTGCGCTCGGCCGAGAACACCGCCATCGCTTTGGCCTCGGTCTCGCCATCCTGGATGAGGCGGGCCGAAATGAAGGTCGTGGCGTTGCCCTGCCGCTCGATCTCGACTTCGACCTCGGCTTCTCCGGTCGAGGGTGCGCTCAGGAAGTGGACGGTAAGGGAGCGCGGCGGCTGGACCTTGGCGCCCTCGGTCAGCTCGGCGACCATCTCGCTCATCGCCCGGAGCATCAGCGCGGCGACGTATCCGCCATTCGGTCCGCGCCCGATCCACCACCGGTCGTTCAGTTCGACCCGGTACCGCCCGGTTGCGATTTCAACGGCAGCGGTGTCGTTCTCGAAATCAGTCATCACCCCCATTCTCCCCGGTTGGAACGGAGCGGGACTTGCGGTACGTTCCCGCCTACCGGCCGGTTCGCGGGTTCGCGGGTCCGGAACCGGCCTGATGTCAGGCCTGAGAGCCCGGATTCACCGGCGTGACCGTGCTCACCCGGGGCTGCCGGTAACGCTTCTCGTATCCTCAGTCATCGATGCCGGAACGAGACGACATAGTCGTGATGAAGTTCGGTGGCACTTCGGTTGCCGGACCGGAAGAGATCAAGCGGGCCGCCCGCCGGATCGTCGCCGCCCGGGAGGCCGGGAACCGCGTCGTCGCCGTGCTCTCGGCCAGGGGCAAATCGACCGATGAGCTGGTCGCCGCCGCCTTCGAGATCTCCGACCGGCCCGACCCCCGCGAGATGGACATGCTGCTTTCGACCGGAGAGAGGATCTCGTGTGCCCTCGCCTCGATGGCGATCAATGACATGGGCCACAAGGCCGTCTCCCTGACCGGCTCCCAGGCTGGCATCGTGACCGACTCCTCGCACACCAAGGCACGCATCGTCGATGTGCGCGCGGACCGGATCAAGGAGACCCTCGGCAAGGAGCAGATCGTGCTGGTCGCCGGGTTCCAGGGCGTCTCCACCGACAGCCGCGACGTGACCACCCTGGGCCGGGGCGGATCGGACACCACCGCGGTCGCACTGGCGGCGGCGCTCGGTGCGTCGGAGTGCGAGATCTACACCGACGTGACCGGAGTCTTCAGCGCCGATCCCCGGATCGTGCCGGACTCCCGGAAGCTGCCGGTCGTCTCCTATGAAGAGATGCTCGAGATGTCGGCCTCCGGCGCCAAGGTCCTGCAGCTGAGAAGTGTCGAGTACGCCCGCAACTACAACGTCCCGATCCATTGCCGCAGCAGCCGCGAAGACGTCCCCGGTACCCTCGTACTCTCCGAAAGCGAAACCATGGAACGACCGATAATCACCGCAGTGACCCACTCCGATGACGAGTCCCGAGTGACCGTCGTCGGAGTCCGCGACGAACCCGGCATCGCCGGGCGGATCTTCACTGCCCTCGCCGAAGCCAATGTCAACGTCGACGTGATCATCCAGAACGAGCCGGTCGGCGACGACGCCCTGGCCGACCTCTCCTTCACCGTCGACCGCGACGACCTGGTCACCGCCGTCGACACGATCGCCGAGCTGGGCGACATCAGTAACTCGGTCCGGACCGATGACCGCATCGGCAAGGTTTCGATCGTTGGTGCCGGCATGCGCAGCAATCCGGGCGTCGCCGCCAAGGTCTTCAAGGTCCTGGGCGAGGAACGCATCAACATCGAGATGATCTCCACCTCCCCGATCAAGATCTCCTGCGTCATTCCCGCCGGCGAAGTCCCGCACGCGGTGCGGTCGCTCCATGCTGCCTTCGACCTCGGTGAGGAAGCGATCGTCAGGGAAGACCCCACCGGCGAGCATCGCCCCGCGGTCCCCGGATCATGACCAGCGGCTCCTACAGGGTCGGGGTCCTGGGTGCCACCGGGGCGGTCGGTTCGACCATCCTCGAGATCCTCTCCGAGCGCGACTTCCCGGCGAGCGAGGTCGTGCCGTTCGCCTCCGCACGGTCGGAGGGCAAGGAACTCGCCTTCGGCGGCTCGGCCATCACCTGTGTCGTACCTTCGGACGAATCGATCCTCGGGATAGACATCCTGATCTCGTCGGCCGGTGGCCCGGTGAGCGCCGAATGGGCACCGAAGTTCGCCGAAGCCGGAGCCGTCGTGGTCGACAACACCAGCTACTGGCGCATGCACCAGGACGTACCGCTGGTCGTCGCCGGAGTGAACGACGAGGCCGCACGGTCACACAAGGGCATCGTCGCCAACCCGAACTGCACCACCATGGTGATGATGATGGCGCTGGCGCCGGTCCACATGGCGGCCGGGCTCGAGCGCCTGGTCGTCTCCACCTACCAGGCGGTGTCCGGCACCGGCAACCTCGCGATCGAAGAACTGAAGAAGCAGTCGGTGGCCGCCCTGTCCGGCGACCCGGTCCCCGAACCCGCGGTCTACCCGCACCAGGTCGCATTCAACGTGCTGCCCCAGGTCGAGAGCTTCAAGGACGGGGACGACTACACCACGGAAGAACGCAAGGTGATGGCCGAGACCCGGAAGATCCTACGTGTCGGCGACGAGGTGGGCATCTCCGCGACCTGCGCCCGGGTACCCGTGATCAGCGGCCATTCCGAGTCGATCAACATCCAGACCAGGGAAGACCTCAGCCCCGAAGCCTGCCGCGAGCTCCTGAACGAAGCGGCCGGCGTGACCGTTGCCGACGATCCGGCCAATGCGGTCTACCCGATGGCGATCGACGGAGCCGGGATCGACGAGGTCCTGGTCGGCCGGATCCGCCGCGACCCGAGCCACGAAAGGTGCCTGAACCTTTGGCTGGTGGGCGACAACCTGCGAAAGGGAGCCGCTCTGAACGCGATCCAGGTGGCAGAGCTCCTGATCGAGAACGACTGGCTCAAGCGGTCCTGAGGACCAAGTGACCGGGATCGCCGCCGTGAGATGGCGGCAAGTCGAGGGTAACTTCGCCCCGGTTGCCCAGGAATTACACCTAGTCGCCGAAATCCTCGGCTATGTCCGCGATGCGTTCGTAGAGCGCCTGGAAGAACTCCGACCTGGTCACCACCGCGTGGACGCGGCCTTCGGTGGCGATCGGGACGACCATTACCCGGTGGTGGAGGAACGTCTCGGCGAGCTGGGTGTCCGCGTAGTCGTCTTCGACCAGGACCGGGTCGGTGGTCAGGTAGCGCCGGACTGTTTCTTCCTGGCTGCCGATGCGGCGTTCGATCGTCTCGTCGAGCGAGCGGCGGATCATGCGGGCCGACATCAGAGTGCCGACGTACCCGGGGAAGACGGCGGTCATGAACTCCCGTTCGCCGAACAGCCCCGCGTAGTCGCCGTCCCCGTCGATCACCGGCAGTGCGGGCAGGCCGGACTGGATCACCCGCCGGGCGGCGTAACCGACCGGGTCGGACGTGAGGAGAGGCTTGACCTCCCGGATTATCGCTCGGACTATGTGATCGGCCAAGTTGCTCTTCCCTTCAGTACCGCAGGAGAATGTACGCCGTTGCGAGGATTGTTGAGACCAGCGTCACCGGAAGGCCGATCTTCATGAACTGGAAAAAGGTCAGGGGATGCCCGGCCTTGTCCGCCAGTCCGGTTGCCGCGACGTTGGCCGCGGCCGAGACCAGGGTCAGGTTGCCGCCGAAACAGGCGCCGAGCGACAGTGCCCACCAGTAGGCCTGGTCGGAGGTGTCGGTCTGGATCTCCGACACCACCGGGATCATCGCGGTGGTCAGCGGGATGTTGTCGATGATGCCGCCGATGATCGACGAGGTCCAGATGATCGATACGAGTTCGGCGTCGCGGTTGCCGTCGGTCACCGACTTCATCGCGTCGGCCACGTGTTCGATGGCCCCGGTCGCCTCGAGGGCACCGACCATCACGAACAGGCCGACGAAGAAGAAGAGAGTCGTCCATTCGATCTTCTCGAAGATCTCTTCGATGGGAATCTTCGTCACCGCGAGACCGACTGCCGCTCCGGACAGGGCGATCGTGGCCGGCTCGATGTGGATGTACTGGTGGAGGAAGAAGAGGATGATCGTTCCGATGAGGACGGGCAGGGTCCGCCTCAGTTCCTTCGTGTCGGAGATCGATGCCTTCGCGTCGAGATCCATCACATATTTGCGATTCACCTGGTCGACCTGCAGGTGCTTTCGGAAGAAGAAGTAGAGGCCGACCGTGACCACGGAAAGGATCGCGATGACTCCGGGAACATTGTTGACCAGGAAGTCGTTGAAGCTCAGGTTGGCCGCGTCGCCGATCAGGATGTTCGGCGGGTCACCGATCAGGGTCGCGGCGCCACCGATGTTGGCGGCCATGATCTCGACCATTATCAGCGGCATCGGACTGATGTCGAGCGTGTCGGCGAGGAGGAAGGTGATCGGCACGATCAGCAGGATGGTCGTGAGGTTGTCGAGGAACCCGGAGAGGATCGTGACCGTCGCCGACATCATCAGCACCAGCACGAACGGGCGGCCTCCCGAGACCTGCCCGGCCCGGACCGCGATGTAGTCGTAGATACCGGTCTGCTGCGTGATGTAGACGAGCATCATCATGCCGGCGAGCAGGCCGAGCGTGGCGAACTCGACCGATTCGATCGCCAGTTCCTGGTTGTAGTCGCCGACGAAGAGGACAACCACCGCCGCCCCCAGGAGAACCACCTTGGTCCGGTGCACGCGTTCGCTGGCGATGAACGCGAGGACGACCAGAAATGTTGCTACCGCGAGTGCCAGACCCCGATTCTATTCGGCGAGACCTAGGGTCGCAGGGCCCTGCCGAGTTGCTCGACGGTCACGACTCCGGCGAGCTGTCCGCCGTTGCTGGTCACCATCAGGGCGCCGAACTTCCGCATGTCGGCGTTGCCGAGAAGGCTCTCGAGCAGTGCCTCTTCGGAGATGTGGAAGGCGCGGCTGTTCAGCTCGAGGTGCTCGGATACGGTGGTAGAAGATCGTTCCGTCCCGGGAATCTCCTCGAGCTGGTCGCGGATGACCATGCCGAGGAACCGGCCGGCGGCGTCGACCACCGGGAACCATGACCACTGGTAGCGGAGAAAATACTCGTCCAGCGCGACATCGACGGACGCCTCACCCGGGATGGCCACCGGGTTCTCGTCCATCACGTCGCCGACCTTGATCCCGTCGAGCCGGCTCGTGACGTTGGTCTGAACCGTCGCCGCGCGGGCGGAACCGGTGATGAGGATACCGATCAGGACGAGCCACACCCCGCTGAAGACGTAGCCGGTCGCTGCCCAGACGATGCCGAGCACGATGAAGAGGTAACCGAAGATCCTTCCCAGTCCCGCGGCGAACCTGGTCGCGGCGGAACGCTTACCGGTGATCTTCCAGGAGATCGCGCGGACGACGCGGCCGCCGTCCATCGGGAAGGCCGGCAACAGGTTGAAGACGAGGACGATCAGGTTCACCGCCGCCAGCCAGCCGAGCATCCCGACCAGGCCGGAGGTGCCGGCGAACTGGTCCATTTCCATCGCGTTCCGGAGTTCGTCCCAGCCGGCGATCCCGATCCCGATCCCGATCAGGACGGCGGTGATCGCCGTGGTGACCACCGGCCCGCCGATCGCAACCTTGAACTCGGTGCCCGGGCCGTCGGACTCCCGGTCCATCTGGGCCACGCCGCCGAAGATCCAGAGGGAGATCTTCGTGATGCCGATTCCGTTGCGCATCGCCATGAAAGCGTGTCCGAGCTCGTGGAGGACGATCGACGCGAAGAACCCGGCCGAACTGGCGACCGCCAGCAGGTACGGCTCGGCCGATGAGCCCGGCTGGCCGAGAAGGTCCCCGTAGAAGTCGGAGAGCCAGAAGATGAGCAGGAAGAGCACGATGAACCAGGACCAGTCGACCGTGATCCGGATTCCCCAGACCCTGAAGAGTGTGAAAGATCTGCCGCCGCCGAACATTGTCACCCATGCTAGGGGAAGGACACGAATTTTATCCATGGACCGGGCGGCGAGTGAGGACGCCACACAGCGGCCGGCCGGACACCGGTATCTTGGCCGGGTTGTCCGACAGCACTGAAAAAGAGTCCTGGCTGAGGAACCGGCTCGAAGAACTCGAGCGGATCGATCGTCCGTCCGCTTCGCCCGGTGAGCTCGAAGCGGCCCGGTGGATGGTCGCGCAACTCTCCGGCCTCGGAGCCGAGGTCCGGCTCGAGACCGAAACGGCAAACGGCACATACTGGTGGCCGATCGGGATCGGAACCGCCGCGGGAATCATGGGCGGGATCGCCGCCCTCGCCGGGAGGCGCAAAGCCGCGACGGTGCTCGGCGCGTTGGGCGCTGCGGCCATCGCCACCGACTTCCCTCCGCGTTCACGCCCCCTGCGCAGGTTCCTGCCGAAACGAGAGACCTCGAACGTGATCTGCGAACTGGGGGATCCGGAAGCCGCGAGGACGGTGGTTCTGGTCAGCCACCACGATGCCGCCCACTCCGGGTTCATCTTCCATCCCGGCATCCCCGCCCTGGCCACGAAGACCGGGCTCTTCAAGATCAAGGACACGAGCCCGATGCTGATGGCGCCGGTCATCGGCGGGCCGCTGCTCGCTGCCGTGGCGGGTCTCACCGGCAACCGGCGGATCGCGCAGACCGCAATCGGCCTTTCGGCCGGCTCGACCGCGGCCATGGCCGACATTGGCCTCCGTGACGTCGTGCCGGGAGCCAACGACAACGGAACCGCCGTGATCGCACTGCTCGACCTCGCACGCCGGTTCATCGCCGAACCGCCCGAAGGGCTGCGGATCGTCCTGCTCTCGGCCGGGTCGGAGGAGTCGTTCAGCGAAGGGATGAAGGCTTTCGGAGAGCGCCACTTCCCGGACCTGCCAAAGGACTCGACCTTCTTCATCAACTTCGACACCATCGGTTCGCCGCACCTGACGGTCCTCCGCGGGGAAGGATTCCTCGAGATGTTCGACTACACCCCGGCGGCGTTGGAACTCGCCGACCGGACGGCTGCGGAACTCGGGATCGAACTGATGCCGAACCTCAGGATCCGGAACGGGACCGACGGCCTCGAGCCACTGGCCGCCGGCTACCCGACGGTCTCCATCTGTTCATGCACCGAGCACAAGCAACCGGCGAACTACCACTGGCCGAACGACCTTTCGGAGAACGTCAACTTCGGCACTGTCGTCGAGGCGACCGACCTGGCAGAGGGAATGGTCAGGCGCCTCGCCGGCACCTGGGTACGGGGCTGAGGCTCTAGGTGTAATTCCCAAGCACGTTGTTCCTACATCCAGGCCTCGTCGGTGGGCTTGCCCCACCGGTTGTTCCGCCATTCCACGCTGTGGCTCTGATGGTCGAAAATCTCGCTCAAGGTACTGTGGTGGTGGTTGCTCAGTCGGTGGTCGGCCATCGGAGTCTTTCTGATTCGAGGTTCGTGACGGAAATCAGAGTACGGGGGTATTGCGAGCGATGATGGTCTCGTAGTCGAGACCGGCCGGCAGGGTGCCGAAGGCCTCGCCCCAGTCGCCGCCGAGGCGCGATGCGCAGAAGGCGTCGCTGACGGCCGGGTCGCCGTGGCGGACCAGCAGTGAGCCCTGGAGGGCGATCGCCAGTCCCTCGACCACGCGCCGCGCCCGGACCTCGAGGGTCTCGGGCGAGGTCTCCATCGAAGTCTTCAGCCCGTCAACGTAGGCATCGAACCGGTGGTCGGCACCGCTCGCCTCCCCGATCTCGTTGAAGAGCACTTCCAGGCTTGCCGGGCTCTTGACCATCGCCCGCAGCGCGTCGAGGCACTGCACGTTGCCGGAGCCTTCCCAGATCGACATCAGGGGGCTCTCCCGGAAGAGACGGGGCATGCCCGATTCCTCCACGTAGCCGTTCCCGCCGAGGCATTCGAGCGATTCGACCGCATGCCAGGGGGACCGCTTGCAGATCCAGTACTTGAGCACGGGGGTGGCGATCCGCTTCAGGAGCTGGGCCGTCTCGTCGCCCGTCGCGGCGTCGTCGTAGGCGCGGGCGAGCCGCATCATCGAAGCGGTCGCCGCCTCGGATTCGATCGAGAGGTCCGCCAGCACGTTCTGCATCAGGGGCTGGTCAATCAGCTTCTTGCCGAAGGCCGAGCGGTTGCTGGTGTACCAGGTCGCCTGGGCGACGCCGGCGCGCATGCCGGCGCTGGAGCCGATCGCGCAGTCGAGCCTGGTGTGGGCCACCATCTCGATGATCGTGCGCACGCCGCGGCCCTCTTCGCCGATCAGCCGGGCCCAGGCACCGCGGAACTCGACCTCGGAAGAGGCGTTGGAGCGGTTGCCGAGCTTGTCCTTCAGCCGCTGGATGTGGAAGTTGTTGCGGGTGCCGTCGGGTGTGAACCGCGGCATCAGGAAGCAGGAAACGCCGGCGTCGGTCTGGGCCAGGACGAGGAAGGCGTCGCACATCGGGGCCGAGCAGAACCACTTGTGGCCGGTGATCTCATATTCGGCTCCCGGTCCGCCACCGTTGAGGGGCACCGCGCTCGTGGTATTGGCCCGCACGTCCGAGCCGCCCTGCTTCTCGGTCATGGCCATTCCGGCGAGGGCTCCCGGCTTGGTTCCGGCGGGACGCAGTTCGCCGTCGTAGTCGTTTGAGAGGAAGCGCGGCTCCCACTCGGCGGCGACCTCGGGCTGGGTCCGGAGGGCGGGGATCACCGAGAAGGTCATCGAGATCGGGCAGCCGACCCCGGCCTCCGCCTGGCTCAGCTGGGTGAAGAGGGCCGCGCGGGCGACGTTGGCACCCGACCGGGGCTCGTGCCAGGGGAGGGAGTGGACACCGTGGCCGACCCCGATCTTCATCAGTTCATGCCAGGCGGGATGGAACTCGACTTCGTCGATCCGGTTGCCGAACCGGTCGTGAGTCTTCAGCTTCGGCGGGTTGTTGTTGGCTTCGGTACCCCAGCGGAGGACTTCGGCCGAGCCGCAGATCTCCCCGAGCCGGCTCGTCTGATCGGCCGCCCAGCCGCCGCCCTCGCGCGTCAGGGCCTCCTGGAGGGGCTGGTCGATGGCGAAGAGGTTGACGTCCTCGAGCGCCGTGGACTGGTTGAAAACCTGATGGGTTGCTGACATCGGGAGCCATGATCGCACAGCTCCGGGGCCGGTTCCCGCTCATGCCCGGAAATCCGCCCTGCCTATACCATCGCCCCTCACAAGTTTCGGAGTTCAAACTGGAAGGGAAGTACCCGCCGTGCCGAAGATTAAAGTCGAGAATCCGATCGTCGAACTGGACGGCGACGAGATGACCCGGATCATCTGGTCGTTCATCAAGGACCAGCTGATCCTGCCGTACCTCGACGTCAACCTCAAGTACTACGACCTCGGCATCGAAGCGCGTGACGAGACCGACGACCAGATCACCATCGACGCGGCCAACGCGATCAAGGAGTTCGGCGTCGGCGTCAAGTGCGCCACGATCACCCCGGACGAGGCCCGTGTCGAGGAGTTCGGCCTCAAGGAGATGTACCGCTCTCCCAATGGCACGATCCGCAACATCCTCGGCGGGGTCATTTTCCGAGAGCCGATCGTCATCTCGAACGTGCCGCGCCTCGTGCCCGGCTGGACCAAGCCGATCGTGATCGGCCGTCATGCGTTTGGCGACCAGTACCGCGCTACCGACATGCTGGTCCCCGGCGAAGGAACCCTGACCACCACCTTCACCCCGAAGGACGGTGGCGAGCCGATCGAGGTGGTGGTCCACGAATTTCCCGAGCCCGGTATCGCGATGACCATGTACAACCACGACGAATCGATCCGCGACTTCGCCCGCGCTTCGCTCCGTTACGGCCTCGACCGCGGCTACCCCGTCTACATGTCGACCAAGAACACGATCATGAAGAAGTACGACGGCCGCTTCAAGGACATCTTCGAGCAGATCTACCAGGATGAGTTCAAGGCAGATTTCGAGGCGGCCGGCATCACTTACGAGCACCGCCTGATCGACGACATGGTCGCTTCGGCCATGAAGTGGGAGGGCGGCTACCTGTGGGCTTGCAAGAACTACGACGGCGACGTCCAGTCCGACACCGTGGCCCAGGGCTTCGGTTCGCTCGGCCTGATGACCTCGGTCCTGATGTCGCCGGACGGCAGGACGGTCGAAGCGGAAGCGGCCCACGGAACGGTCACCCGCCACTACCGCGAGCACCAGAAGGGCAACCCGACTTCGACCAACCCGATCGCCTCGATCTTCGCCTGGACGCGCGGACTCGCCGCCCGGGGACGCATGGACGGCACCCCCGAGGTCACCGAGTTCGCTTCGGAACTCGAGCGTGTCTGCATCGAAACGGTCGAGAGCGGCAAGATGACCAAGGACCTCGCTCTGCTTGTCGGCCCCGACCAGGGCTGGCAGACGACGCAGGAGTTCCTCGCTTCGATCGACGAAAACTTATCGACGGCGATGGCCTGAGGCCCCGCCCAACAGAACCCAAGGAGACAATGTGAGCACCCCAGTCAAGGTCACCGTCACCGGCGCCGCCGGCCAGATCGGTTACGCCCTGCTTTTCCGGATCGCCAGCGGCCAGCTGCTCGGCCCCGACGTCAAGGTCCACCTCTCGCTGCTCGAGATCCCGGCCGCCGTCAAGGCCGCCGAGGGCACCGCGATGGAACTCGAGGACTGCTCCTTCCCGCTGCTCGGGAAGATCAGCATCACCGACGATCCGAAGGAAGCCTTCGACGGCACCAATATCGGCCTGCTGGTCGGCGCCCGTCCCCGGGGACCGGGCATGGAGCGCGCTGACCTGCTCGAGGCCAACGGAGGGATCTTCAAGCCGCAGGGCCGGGCGATCAACGACGGCGCCGCGGACGACATCAAGGTGCTCGTGGTCGGCAACCCGGCCAATACCAACGCCCTGATCGCCGCTTCGGCCGCTCCCGACGTGCCGCGCGAGCGCTTCACCGCGATGATGCGCCTCGACCACAACCGCGCCATCGCCCAGCTCGCCAACAAGCTCGGCAAGCCGGTCAACTCGGTCACCAACATGACGGTATGGGGCAACCACTCGACCACCCAGTACCCCGACCTGGTTCACGCCAAGGTCGACGGCGCGAGCGCCTGGGAGACCGTGGACGACGAGGCGTGGATCAAGAACGAATTCATCCCGCGGGTCGCCAAGCGCGGCGCGGTGATCATCGAGGCCCGTGGTGCTTCCAGTGCCGCTTCGGCCGCGAACGCCGCGATCAACCACGTGAGCAACTGGGTCAACGGCACGCCGGAAGGCGACTGGGTCTCGATGGGCATCCCGTCGGACGGTTCCTACGGCATGCCGGACAACATCATCGCCGGCTTTCCCGTGACCTGTTCCGGTGGCGAGTACTCGATCGTCCAGGACCTGGACATCGACGACTTCTCGCGCGAAAAGATCGACGCCTCCGCAGCCGAGCTCTCGGAAGAGCGCCAGGCAGTGGCCGACCTCGGTCTGCTCTGAGCAGACCCCAAGCCCACTGCCAGCAGTTCACCCGCATATGGCGGATGAGCTGCTGGCAGTCCGGTGCTTCGGGCCTACTCGGGGCCGGGCGGGAAGTAGCTCGTGCCCTTCTTGGTGACCCGGCCTTCCTTGACCAGGTCCGCCATTACCCGGTACACGTAGTTCGGCTTGATCTTCAGTTCTTCGGCGATCCGGGAGGCCTTGATGCCAGGGTTCTCCGCGACCGCCTTCTCGGCGTGCTCGGCGCGGGTTCCGCCCTTGCGGCGGCGCCTTCCGGGGCGGGGCACCGACGAGCGTGGTGACCTGGCGCGGCGGGAAGACCGGCCCCGGCTGGAGGTTCCGTCACTCTTCAGTACCGACAGCACTTCCAGCAGTTGCTTACGCTCTTCGTCGAGTTCAGCCAGGCGTTCTTCGGCCAGCTTGCGGATTGCGTCGGTCTTGGGAGCCATATCTCTGCCTTAGGTAGTAGTCGAACGACTATTCGGTCAAACAACTGGAGTCTAGTGCGAAACTGAGAAAGTGTTCAGTGAGTGAAAAGAGTGAGCGTTGAGTAGTGAAAAGAGTGTGGTCATCGCGAGGGTCCTGCTTCCGGCGGGACTCGAGTTGATCGAGCCCCGTTTTGACTTCACCGAAGGCGGGCTAGACTCGAATCGCGAGGCCCTCCTCGAACTGGTCCCGGGTGCGGCGGCGATCGTCGCGGACCCGGCCGTCCCGATCGACGTGGAAGTGCTCGATGCTGCCGGTGAGGGCCTCGAACTGGTCGCCAACTTCGCGGTCGGATTCGACAACATCGACCTGGTCGCCTGCCGGGAGCGCGGCGTCACGGTCACCAACACCCCGGACGTGCTGACCAACGCGACCGCCGAGCTCGCGGTCGGACTCACCTTCGCCGCCGCCCGGGGCATCAGTTCGTCCGAGGCGAGAATGAGAGCTGGTGAGTGGCGGGGCTGGGACCCCGGGGCCCATCTCGGCCTCGAGCTGAGCGGAGCCACGATCGGAGTGGTCGGCATGGGCCGCATCGGCCGCCGTTACGCCGAGCTGATGTACGGGCTGGGAGGGGACCTGCTCTATACGTCCCGCGAAGTGAAGGACTCGGTCGAGGTGAAGCTCGGGGGCAAGAAGGTTGAGCTGGAGCTGCTGCTCGAACAGGCCGATGTCGTGAGCCTCCACCTGCCGGCCACGCCTGAGACCACCCACCTGATCGACGCGACCACGCTCGCCCTGATGAAACCGACCGCGATCCTCGTCAACACCGGACGCGGCGGAGCGGTCGATTCCGAGGCGCTCGCGACCGCCCTGGAAACGGGACAGATCGGAGGGGCGGGCCTCGACGTCTTCGAAGGAGAACCGGAAGTGCCGCAGAGCCTGCTCGACGCACCGAACACCGCTCTGACCCCACACATCGGCTCGGCCACGGTCAAGGCCCGGGACGACATGGCCCGACTGGTCGCCCGGAACGTGATCGCCGTGTTGGGTGGCGGGCCCGCGCTGAATCCGGTGCCATGAGGACCCGTTCCCTGTGATGCCCGGGGAACCCTGTTTGGCGGGGGCTCAGGCGTCGATCCTTCCGACTTATTTGGATCGTAATTCGCTGCGCTTGGTTCGGGGCACGGTGCGGAAGACGTAGTCCCACATCGGGCTCGAGACCCCGTAGCCGAACCGGTGGTCCTGGAAGTGGTGCCGCATGTGGTGCTCGCGTATCTTTTTGCCGATCTTCGACCTGGGCACGAAGTGGTGGACGTAGTAGTGCGTGTAGTCGTAGGCCAGGTAGCCGATCAGGAATCCGCCGAAGGCGATGTACCCGGCCGGGGTGCCGAAGACCAGGACGAAGGCTGCCAGGAAGACCACTGCGAGCGGGAGACCGACCGCAGGTGGCATGACCAGGCGCATCCGGTCGTTGGGATGGTCGTGGTGGACGCCGTGGATGATGAAGTTGAGCTGGTCGCCGCCCTTGAACTTCGGGTGCCAGTGGAACAGCAGGCGGTGGAGCCAGTACTCGGAGAGGGTCCAGATGACGATACCGGCGACCGAGAGGCCCGCGATCGCGAATGCGGAAGAGCCGCCGTCGATCGCGAGGTAGTACATCACTCCGATGATCGGTATGAAGATCACCGCGGGCACCGCGGGGTGAACCCTCGAGAAGAAATTCAGGAAGGAACTGTTGAATAGATCGGGCGAAGCCGAGAGTTCAGATGTTCGTTCCGATGTTCCCATTACTGGTTACTAATGGTAGCGTGAACTCCCCCCGAACCTAGGAGAACCAGACCTGCGCATGAGTTCCACAGCGACGATTACTGACAACGACTTCAAGGTTGCCGACCTGAGCCTGGCCGAATACGGCCGCAACGAGATCCGCCTGGCCGAGCACGAGATGCCCGGCCTGATGTTGACCCGGCACGAGTTCGCCGCCTCGAAGCCTCTTGCCGGCGCCCGGATCACGGGTTCGCTCCACATGACCGTCCAGACGGCGGTCCTCATCGAGACGCTGATCGAGCTCGGCGCCGAAGTGCGCTGGGCCAGCTGCAACATCTTCTCCACCCAGGACCACGCGGCCGCGGCGATCGCGGTCGGCCCGAACGGGACCCCGGATGACCCGCAGGGCGTCCCGGTCTTCGCCTGGAAGGGCGAGACCCTCGAGGAATACTGGTGGTGCACGGACAAGGCCCTCACCTGGCCGTCGGCCGGAGCCGATGGGTCGGTCGGACCGAACATGCTGCTCGACGACGGCGGCGACGCCACGCTCCTCATCCACAAGGGCGTCGAATACGAGAAGTCCGGCGTGGTGCCCGACCCTTCGACCGGCGAGTCCGAGGAGTTCCGCGTCGTGCTGCAGCTGCTGACCAACTCGCTCGCCAGCTCGCCGACCAAGTGGACCGAGCTCGCCAAGGGCGTCATGGGCGTCACCGAGGAGACCACGACCGGCGTCATGCGCCTCTACGAGATGAAGGAAGCCGGCGACCTCCTGTTCGCTGCCATCAACGTCAACGACTCGGTCACCAAGTCGAAGTTCGACAACCTCTACGGCTGCCGCCACTCGCTGGTCGACGGGATCAACCGCGCGACCGACGTCATGCTCGCCGGCAAGACCGCCGTCGTCTGTGGCTTCGGCGACGTCGGCAAGGGCAGCGCGGAGTCTCTGCGTGCCCAGGGTGCCCGCGTGATCGTCACCGAGATCGACCCGATCTGCGCCCTCCAGGCCGCGATGCAGGGTTACGAGGTCAACACCCTCGAGAACGTGATCAGTGACGGCGACGTCTTCATCACCACCACCGGCAACAGGGACATCATCACGTCCGACCAGATGAGCCGTATGAAGCACCAGGCGATCGTCGGCAACATCGGCCACTTCGACAACGAGATCGACATCGCGGGCCTCGAGAAGATCGACGGCATCCAGCGCATCGAGATCAAGCCGCAGGTCCACGAGTGGCAGTTCAGCGACGGCCATTCGATCATCGTCCTGTCCGAAGGACGCCTGCTGAACCTCGGCAACGCCACCGGCCATCCGAGCTTCGTCATGTCGAACTCCTTCACCAACCAGGTGATGGCCCAGATCGAGCTCTTCGCCAAGGCGGACGAGTACGAGATCGGCGTTTTCGTCCTCCCGAAGCACCTCGACGAAAAGGTCGCCCGGCTGCACCTGGACGCCCTCGGCGTCCAGCTGACCGAGCTGTCGCAGGAGCAGGCCGACTACATCGGCGTCCCGGTCGAAGGTCCCTACAAGTCCGACCACTACCGGTACTAGACCTGCCCTAGACCTGCCGCGGGCAGCATCCGAAGTCTCGAAAGGGCGCCCGCCGGGCGCCCTTTCTCGTTAAGCCATGAGGTGGCAGGGGCTGGCCGAGGCGGCGAAGCGGTCGTCGACCGGGGGTAATTCGCGGACGCGAAAAACTCGCCCCGGGGGCACGCCCTAATTTGCGGGGTTGTTGCAGTGTTGTGAAACAAGAAATCTGCGATTTGCGGTTTCACCGGCGACGGGCGGCCGGCGGAATTGCTTGGATGCGCGAGTGGCCGCCAGGGACAAAGTGACTCCGAAATGCGAGGACTGTTACTTCCGGAAGAAGATGCTTTGCGCACTCGACCTCGACGAGCCCTGCATGACCTTCCGCCCCAGCCGGCCCGAGGGCCTGGTGCCGCCGAGGCAGCCGGTGCTCCTTCTCCGGCCGCCGCGCTGGGCCGGAGAGGGCCGCTGAGCCGCCCGTCACCGAATCGCTGAAACTGGCCACCCACGTGACCGGTGCCACGTTACGGGCCGTGTTCCCGTCATAGTCTGAGGCAAGATGAAGCTCAAGGTCTTGGGAAAATCTCCCGCCTGGCAGGATGCCGGTGGCGCCTGCAGCGGCTACTTGGTGTCTCAGGACGCCGCGACCATCGTGCTCGACTGCGGCAACGGCGTCTTCGGCAAGCTGCGGGGATGTCACGACTACATCGACATCGACGCGATCTTCATCTCGCATCTCCACGCGGACCACTTCATGGACCTCGTGCCGTACGCGTTCGCGCTGACCTACGCCCCCCGGCAGCAGCCCGTCCCGGTCGACCGCTGGCCCGGCACCGATGACCCCGCGCGCCCCCCGCTCTACGCACCGCCCGGGTCGCGCGAGAACTTTCGCACGCTCGGTACGACCTTCGGAATGGAGACGCTCATCGAGGATGCCTTCGCGCTCCACGAATACGACCCGGATTCTTCGATCCCGGTCGGACCGCTCGGCATCACCTTTCGCGAGGTGCCCCACTACACCCGGACCTTCGCCATCGAGGTCACCGACGGCGCCGGCAATCGCATCACCTACGGGGCCGACTGCCGGCCGAACCAGGCGCTGGTCGATTTCGCCACGGACACGGACCTGCTGATCGCCGAGGCGACCCTGCCCCGCCCGGAGCGAACCGGGATCCGTGGCCACCTCACGCCGGCCGAGGCGGGCGAGCACGCGGAGGCGGCGGAGGCCAAGCGGCTCCTGCTCACCCACATCTCCGACGAGCTCGATCCCGACTGGGCACTCGCCGAAGCCTCGGGCAAGTACGGCGGACCGGTCGAAGTCGCCCGCGAGGCGATGACGATAGAGGTCTGACCCCGGTTCGCCCGCAACCCCCGGGGTAAGCCACCAACGTGAAATTCCCGGTCTCGATACGTAAGCTATGGACCCATGTCTGAGCGCGACCTCTTTGCCAACTTCGCCCGCATGCGCCGCGAGATGGACGAGATGCTCAGCGGCACGTGGGGGAGGGCCGGGTACGTCAGCCGCCGGGCGAGCGGGTTCGCCCCGAACGTTGACGTCTATTACGCCGGCGAACCCCAGCGCGCGGTCGTCAAGTGCGACCTGTCGGGTATCGACCTGTCGACGGTCGGCATCGAGATCAGCGGCCGGCAGCTGACGATCGTCGGCGTACGCCCGGTCCCGGAGACGGAGGGGCGCGTCTACCAGCAGGTGGAGATCCCGACCGGTCCGTTCCGCCACGTCGTCGAGCTCCAGGTCAACGTCGAATCGGACAAGGCCGGCGCGACCTACGAAGACGGAGTGCTGCGGGTCGAGCTGCCGCTCCGCGACGACACCGAGGTCACCCACCGGGTGCCGGTGGACCGTGCATCCAAGAAGCCGGAAATAGATGGCTGACGACACTCCCATCGCTGGCGAGACCGTTCCGGTCCTCGAAGTCGTCGAGGGTCCCGAGCAAGAAGCCGCGATCCGGGCGGCCGACGTCCTGCCGGACGCGATGCCGGTGCTGCCGCTGCGCGACACGGTGGCCTACCCGGACACCCTGGCGCCGCTCGGCATCGGCCAGGAACGCTCGATCAAGCTGGTCGATGACGTGCTCGCCGGCAACCGCATGCTGGTCATGGCCGCTTCCCGCGACCCCGAAGAGGACGCACCCAGCCCCGACCAGCTCTACGACATCGGGGTGGTCGGCGTCGTCACCCGCATGCTCAAGGTCCCGGACGGGACCATCAGGATCCTGGTCCAGGGCAGCCAGCGAGTCGAACTCGGTCCTTATGTGTCGGAGTCTCCGTACCTCGTGGCCCGCATCCGGGAGATCCCGGACATCGTTGAACGAGAGCCCGGAGCTCGAGGCCCTGACCCGGAACGTCCAGCGCACTTTCTCCGAGATCATCGAGCAGATCCCGTACCTGCCTGAAGAGCTGCAGATGGCGGTCACGAACGTCAACGAGCCCTCGGCGCTCTCGCACCTGATCGCCGGCGCCCTCCGCATCCCCACCGATGAGAAGCAGGCGCTGCTCGAGGAGGTCAACGTCACGAAACGCCTGCGGAAGCTCTCCGAGATCCTCGCCCGCGAGCTCGAGGTGATCCAGCTCGGATCGCAGATCCAGTCCGAGGTCCAGTCCTCGATCGACAAGGGACAGCGCGAGTACTTCTTGCGCGAGCAGCTGAAGGCGATCCAGGCCGAGCTCGGGGAAGAGGACGAGCAGCTGGCGGAAGCGAACGAGCTGCGCGAGCGCCTCGACGAGGCGCACCTGCCCGAGACCGCCCTCAAGGCGGCCGAGCGCGAGTTGTCGCGGCTCGAGAAGCTGCCGCCCGCGGCGGCCGAGCACGGGGTCATTCGGACCTATCTCGAGTGGCTGGTCGACCTGCCGTGGGACAAGGAGACCGAGGACAACCTCGACATCGACCATGCCCGCGAGGTGCTCGACGCCGACCACTACGACATGGAGAAGATCAAGGACCGGATCCTCGAGTACCTCGCCGTGCGGAAGCTGAATCCCGACTCGCCCGGCCCGATCCTCTGCTTCGTCGGACCGCCCGGCGTCGGCAAGACCAGCCTCGGCAAGTCGATCGCGCGGGCGCTCGGCCGGGAGTTCGAGCGCATCTCGGTCGGCGGGGTGCGCGACGAGGCGGAAATCCGGGGCCACCGGCGTACGTACATCGGAGCGATGCCGGGCACGATCGTCCGGGCACTCCGGGACGCCGGGTCGAACAACCCCGTCTTCATGATCGACGAGATCGACAAGATGGGATCCGACTTCCGCGGCGATCCTTCGTCGGCGATGCTCGAGGTGCTCGACCCGGCGCAGAACGACACCTTCCGCGACCACTACCTCGACGTCACCTACGACCTCTCCGACGTGATGTTCATCGCCACGGCCAACGTGCTCGACACGATTCCGGGCCCGCTCCGCGACCGCATGGAGATGATCCAGCTGGCCGGCTACACGGTCGACGAGAAGCGGCACATCGCGCGGCGCTTCCTGGTGCCGCGCCAGATCAAGGCCAATGGGCTGAAGAACAAGGACATCGAATTCACCGATCCCGCGCTGACGGCGATCATCGAGGAGTACACACGGGAAGCCGGTGTTCGCAGCCTCGAGCGCGAGATCGGGACTGTTTGCCGCAAGGTGGCCCGCGTATTTGCCGAAAATGACGGCACGGGAAAGAAAGTCAAGGTTTCCGGCAAGCGGGTGCGCGAACTGCTCGGCCGCCGTCGCGTCTTTTCCGAGAGCCGCCGACGGACCAAGGTCCCCGGCGTCTCCACCGGACTGGCCTGGACTCCGACCGGGGGCGACGTCCTCTTCATAGAGGCGACCGCGATGCCGGGGAACGGGAAGCTCGTGATCACCGGGCAGCTGGGCGACGTGATGAAGGAGTCGGCACAGGCCGCACTCTCCTACGTGCGGGCGAACGCCAGAAAGGTGGCTCCGGGAATCGACGAGAAATGGTTCGCCAAGCACGACATCCACGTCCACGTGCCGGCCGGGGCCGTGCCCAAGGACGGCCCGTCGGCCGGCGTGGCGATGACCGTCGCCCTGGTCTCCCTGATCACGAAGCGTCCCGTGCGTAACGACGTGGCGATGACCGGCGAAGTCACCCTGACCGGGCAGGTCCTGCCGATCGGCGGGGTCAAAGAGAAGTCGCTGGCCGCACAGCGGGCCGGGATCAAAACGGTGATCCTGCCGAGCCGGAACGCCGGTGACGTCGACGAAATCCCCGCCCACGAGCGGGCAGACGTAGAGTTTCGTTACGCAAGCAAAGTGAGCGAGGCGCTGGAAATCGCCCTGGAGACCAAATAGGGTGCGACCGGTATTCTCGAAATTCAGTTGACCAGATCAAGCGAGGACGACATGGCTAAAGACATTCCAAGCAAGGCCGGGCAGGCATACGCCGCAGCCCGTGAGAATCAGTACGTCCGCCGTCTGATCGAGGATGAGGAGCTGCGCGACAGCATCGCCGCCGCCTACTTCTCCGGGCGCAAGGCCTACGAGCGCGCGACTTCGAGCCGCGCCGGTGCCGTGGATTCCGTCGCCAACGACAGGAAGGTCAAGCGCGAGCTGAAGAACGCGACCGAGGCGCTGAAGGACGCCACTGAGCGCCTGCGTGAGCCCAGGAAGAAGCGCCATCCCTTCCGCAACCTGTTCGCCGTCGGCCTCCTGACCGGGGGTCTGGTGCTCGTCTTCTCCGAGACCGCCCGCAAGACCCTGCTCGACACGGTGTTCGGCGCCGAAGAGGAATTCGTTTATACGTCGACGACGTCCTCGGAAGGTGCCCCCCAGACCAACGGTACGCCTGTCAGCGACTGAGCTTCCCTAGTATCCCGCGTTCTCATGGAGCGCCGGGAAGACATAAGGAATATCGCGATCGTGGCCCACGTGGACCACGGCAAGACCACTTTGGTCGACGCCATGCTGTGGCAGTCCGGCGCCTTCCGCAAGGGGCAGGACGTCAACGAGCGGGTCATGGACTCGATGGATCTCGAGCGCGAGAAGGGCATCACGATCCTCGCCAAGAACACGGCAGTGCGCTACGAAGGCGTGAAGATGAACATCATCGACACGCCCGGTCACGCCGACTTCGGGGGTGAGGTCGAGCGCGGACTGACCATGGTCGACGGCGTCGTCCTGCTGGTCGATTCGTCCGAGGGACCGCTGCCGCAGACGCGGTTCGTGCTCGGCAAGGCGCTCGAGGCCGGGCTGCCGGTGATCCTGGTCGTGAACAAGGTCGACCGTCCCGATGCCCGTATCGACGAAGTCGTCGACGAGGTCTACGAACTCTTCATGGACCTGGGCGCCGAGGGCGACCAGATCGAGTTCCCGATCGTCTACACCAACGCGAAAGCGGGCTGGGCCTCGATGGAACAGGGCGAGGAGGGCACCGGCCTGGCACCCTTGATGGAACTGATGACCAGCTACATCCCGGCTCCGGAGTACGACCCGGACCATCCGATGCAGGCTTACGTCACCAACCTCGACGCTTCTCCGTACCTCGGCCGGCTGGCCCTCTGCCGCGTCCGTCACGGCAAGATCAAGTCCGGGGCGAAGGTCGCCTGGTGCCGGGCCGGCGGCGAGATCGAGTCGGCCACCATCTCCGAGATCTTCGTGACCGAGGCGCTCGAACGCGTACCCGCCGACGAGGTCGGCCCGGGCGAGATCATCGCGGTCGCCGGAATTCCCGAGATCACGATCGGCGAGACCCTCGCCGACCCCGAGGACCCCCGCCCGCTGCCGGTCATCGAAGTCGACGAGCCGTCGCTGTCGATCGTCGTCGGCCAGAACACTTCACCGCTCGCCGGCCGCGAAGGCGACAAGGTCACCGCCCGCCAGATCCAGAACCGGCTCGAACAGGAGCTGCTCGGCAACGTTGCGATCCGCGTGCTGCCGACCGAACGCCCCGATGCCTGGGAGGTTCAGGGCCGGGGTGAGCTCCAGCTGGTCGTTCTGCTGGAGATCATGCGCCGCGAGGGATTCGAACTGACCGCCGGCCAGCCCAAGGTGCTGACCCGCGAGATCGACGGGGTGATGAACGAGCCGATGGAACGCCTCGTGATCGACGTGCCGGAGGAGTTCGTCGGCACGGTCACGCAGCTCCTGGCCGCCCGCAAGGGACGCATGGAGAACATGACCGCGCAGTCGGACAGCTGGACCCGGCTCGACTACGTGATCCCGGCCCGGGGCCTGGTCGGTTTCAGGACCGAGTTCCTCACCGAGACCCGCGGCACGGGAATCCTGCACCACGTCTTCGAAGGGTGGGCCCCGTGGGCCGGTGACATCACGACCAGGGCGACCGGCTCGCTGGTCGCCGACCGCAAGGGCACCACGGCCAGCTTCGCGCTGTTCGGCCTCCAGGAGCGCGGCAGCCTCTTCGTCGCCCCCGGCGAAGAGGTCTACGAAGGGATGATCGTCGGCGAGCACGCGCGCGCGAACGACCTCGATGTCAACGCGGTGAAGGAGAAGCAGCTGACGAACATGCGGGCCTCGTCATCCGATGTCCTCGTCCGCCTGACGCCGCCCAGGCCGCTCACGCTCGAATCGGCGGTCGAGTTCCTGCGGACCGACGAGTGCGTCGAGATCACACCCGATTCGATCCGCCTGCGCAAGGTGGACCTCGACAAGAACGACCGGGTCAAGGCCGCCAGGAAGATCAAGAACCTCTCGCGCTGAGCTCTGAAGGGCGATTGCCAATTGGTCACCCTGGCCGACGTCTGAGGACCCGAGACCCGAGTGTCACGAAAGGAGTAGCAGTGAGACCGGGGGTCTCACTGCTATCCCCCTGCACCTGGTCCTGCCTTGCATCCCTCCCTGGCAAGTTGGACTGGCTCTATAACCGATGGAGTGCGCCCAGGTTGCGGTCTCGGTACGAAAAACTTTCTCAAGTGGGAGTGAACACCTTGCGGAACGTGTTGATCGCCCTTGGAGAACCCTTCGGAGTCAGCTTTCGGCTCGCCACCGACTTGAGCGGATTCTTCTTGTTGGTTGCGATGTGGACCCACTCGCCCCAGTCGGTCTTCAATGTCAGGTCGGCGTGGGCCGCGACGCCGTGAACGGCCCGGGTCGACCCGTTGTTGACGACCAGGTGCCACGGGTCGGCGTCGGTGAACTTCCACTGGAGGGTGAACGGACCGGAGTCCGCCGCGGCCGGGTTAGCCGTGCGTGCGGTGACGTCGAACAACAGTTCCTGGACCTCGGTCGACCCGTCCGGCCGGTCGGTCGGTTCCCCGGTCACGCCGGCGAGCAAAAGCTTGATCTGGCGTGAGGCGATTTCCTCCACCGGCAGGTCATGGTCGAAAGGCCAGACGTCCGCGGGCATCTCGTCAAGCGGAAAGCCGATGGTCTTCCAGCGCTGCTTGATCAATCGCAGGCCGAATGCGTAGATGTCTTCGAGGGAGAATCCATAACACTCGCTGTACGCGCGGTCGTAGTGCGGAGGGCAGAAGACGGCGAGCGAGGCCTGGTTCAGCTCGCGGAAGATCTCCACCACCGCGGCCTTGCATTCCTCCGACTGCGGCACGATCTCGGAAAGGGTTTTCACGCCATACCCGATGTGACGCTGTTCGTCCCGCGAGACGTGCATCATCCCTTCGCTGAAGCCGGGCATCGAGCCTTCCTTGTTGAAAAAGTCCTCGATGAAGTGCTGGCCCGGCTGGGCCAGGGTCCCTTCGACGATCATGTGGTAGAGCGTCACGGCCTGGGCGAACTTTGGCAGTGAGCGGTCGGCCCGCAGTTCGTCCGCCATCCGGTCGAGCCGCTCGAAGACGGTCCTGTACCCCCAGCCGAGCTGGGGGAGGGTCGCCTCGAGCGTGTCGGCGATGCTGTCGCCGGCGCCGAGCACCTCTTTGAAGAATCGGTGGAAGTGGACCGCATGCCTTGCTTCGTCCACCTGCTGGGTGGCCAGGAAGTAAGCCTGCTCCTCGGTCGGGGCGGCGTCGATGTAGGGCGAAAGGTTGTCGGCCACCGAGTCCTCCCCGTAGAAGAACATCGAATACATCCACAGTGCCGATTTCCGCTGCATGTCTGTGAGTGCGTCCCACCCTTCGCGGTCGCGGGAATAGTCCAGTCCCATCGCGCTCCAGTTGTTCTCTTCCCAGCGCCGGTAAAGGTCGGTGTAAGTGATGGTGCCGGCGGTATTGCCTTTCGGCTCGGCTGCTGCGACTGACATTCGTGCTCCTTTTGTGCGGGTTCTGTACGCGGAGACCCGAGGGGGTGTTCAAACTTGCCATGAGTGTAACTGACTGACTGGTCAGTTAGTAGGGTGGTTGGTGTGAAGAACGCCCCCGACACTCGCCGGCTCCCGCAAAAGCCGCTGCGGATTCCCTGATGGCGCCGAAACCGGCCAAGGGTTCGGTCCCCCTGGTTCCGAGAAGGCTGGGCAAGAAACCGGATCCCCCGGAGTTCCCGCCAGTTCCCCGGCGCCGCTTGCCCGCTGCCGAACGGCGGGAACTGATCCTCGATGCGGCCATGAACGCTTTTGCCGATACCGGCTATCACCAGACCTCCCTGGACGAAGTGGCGCGCCGGGCCGGAGTGTCCAAGGCCCTGATCTATGACCATTTCTCCTCGAAGCAGGAGCTCTACGGGGAACTGCTGGAGACGTACGTCCACGAACTGCTCGAACGGGTGGCGTCGGCCGCGATGTCGATCCCCGAGGGCGGGGAAACCCGGTTGGTGGCCGGACTCGAAGGATTCCTGGAGTTCGTCGACGAGCGCCGCGACGCCTGGCGGATGCTGATCCGGAACCGGGCCAGTGACGACGTAGCCGATTCGTTCGAACGACTCTTCGACGAGGTGGCGGCGATGATCGGCTCGCTCATGGCGGGGGAGATGCCGCCCTCGATCCTGCCCGAAGGCGTCGAGTTCGACCTCGTAGTCGAAGCCACGTCGCGCCAGCTCGTGGGGTCGATCACCTCGATCGCGAACTGGTGGGACGAGCACCGGGAGATCCCGCGGACGCAGGTGATGGCGATGATCATGGAATTCGCGTGGGTCGGCCTCGAACGGGCCTCGGCCGGGGAGCGCTGGAACCCCGACAGCCTCGCCTGACTCAGATGTCGAGTCGCCGGCGGGCGCTTCTCACTTCTTCGAGCGCCTCGTCGTTGGTCATTCCGAGGCTGAGCAGGAGGTCGGAGGCGGTCGAGCGGACTTGTCCTACGATCACGCTGACCGACAGGTTGGAGGTGTCTTCCAGGGCAGCGCTCGCCCGGGCGGCGGCGCTCAGAGCGGCCTCCTTCGTGGCCGAACGCCGTGGAGAGCCGCCGAGGTGGCGGTCGAGCGACCGCACCGAGGTGGCCAGGTCACGGATCGCGTTGGTGACCAGCTCCGGCACGTGGTCCTGGAGGTCGATCGCCCGGACCGAGGCCCGGGCCAGCACTCGCGTGTTGCGGATCATCAGGTCGATCGGACCGGCTGCCGCCGCGAGCTCGTCGATCCGGCCGCGGTGGTGTCTTCGGAGTGGGGACAGAGAAGTGGTTTCCTGGCCGGCTCCGACCGCGATCTGCATTTCCCGGACGGCGGGGTCGAGCGAGCGGGCCCGGTCGAGTGCCGCCGTGATCTCGTCGTGGCTGCCGTGGTCGAGGGCGTCGGCGATGTCGACCAGCGTCCCCGAGAGCCGGCTGAGCAGGGGCTCGAGATGGCTGCGCACCAGCCGCACCGGGTCGACCGGGGTCAGCGCGTTGGCTCCGAGGGCGATGCCGCCACCGATCAGCGCGTCGACGAACCGGTCGACCGAGACGGCCAAGTCCGGCGTCGGCAGCGTGGCCACGAGTACGGCCGACACGGCGGCCTGGTTGACCAGGAGGACACCGCCCCCGGAAAGGACCGCGGCACTCATCGCCAGCGCAATGACGAGCATCAGCTGCCAGGTCCCGGTGCCGGTGCCGAGGACGATCAGATCGGCGATGCCGACGCCGAGCGCCACGCCCAGCGCCACCTCGTAGGCGCGTTTGCCGCGCCGCTCGATCGCGAGGCCGAGGATGAGCACGACCGAGATCGGTGCGAAGAACGGTTCGGCGTGCCCGACGACCTTCGTCGCGATCAGCCAGGCGAGGCCCGCGGCGAGTGTCACCTGGATGATTCGGAGCCACGCGAACCGCAGGGCGGCGAACCGGTCTTCGACCGCGCGCCGGGTCCGGACCTTCAGGGTGACGAGTTCATGGGTCGCGGTCGGGGACATCGACCGCCACTATGTCACCTCATCGGCAGCAGGCCTTCCATTCCGGGCGGGACGGCCGTATCATCGATTCCATGGAGGTGACGCTGGGTAGCGACCTGGAAGCGGCGGACATCCCGCCGTTCTCGTACGTGGGAATCTCCCATACCTTCAAGAACTCGCCCTACAACGAGTACCCGTACTCGATGGCGCGTCTCCGGTGGTTTGCGGATTCATTCGACCCCCGGATCGAAGAAGATTCGCGACTGACCGGCCTCCGCTCCCGGCTCCAGTTCGAATCGAGGCTGAACGGGCACTTCACCTACCTCCAGGCGAGTGACGCGGACGCGGTAGACACGCTCCTCGACGAACTCTTCCGCGACGTCTCGGGCGGGTTGGAACGAAACGCCCGGGACCTTGGGCCCCACGAGCCGGGCATCGGTGAGTGGGTGAACGAAGGTGACTTCACGCAGCGCTACTGGCTCGAATTCCCCTGCGGCGTCGATCGGCACGAGCTCTACAGCAAGGTCGGCGACCTGGTCCGCATGGCCAACCCGGCCGTTTCAGGGATCTACCTGTACCCGCCGGACTACGCCGGTGGCCCCGAAGGGCTGGTGCGGCACGCATTCCGTGTCTTCGCGAAGTCGGAGGCCGGGAGCCGGATCGAACCAGTCCTGACCGCCTTTACCTGATCCAGTTTCGGGGAACTCCCGGACAGCGGCACCAGCGGAACCGGTTTCGACATGCGGCGCATGTTCACAAAAAAATTTGAGACGACCGGCCCATTGAAGCCTGGTTGTCCAAGCGAATACTTTGAGCCTTGCTTACCGCCATCCGCAGGAACGGCGGTTCCCCTCAAGCACATCTGATTACGTCTGGAGCACCTCTGTGAGTATCTCGCCCCTCTTCTCGGCTTTGCGCCGAATGCTGGTTTCTTTGACCTTCGTGGCCTGCTTTTTCGCGGCTGACGTCGCGTTCGGCGCCGACCTCGACCTCGAAACTCTGGATGGTCCCACCGCGATTTCGATGATGGAATCCGGGGAACTCACCTCGGTCGAGTTGACCCAGGCGTACATAGACCGGATCACCGCACTGAATCAGGCGGGCCCCGGCCTGAATGCCGTTTCCCAGCTGAATCAGGATGCGCTGAAGGAGGCCGCGAAGATGGACGAGATGCGCGCCAATGGCCTGATCCTCGGTCCGGCGCACGGCCTGCCCATCCTCCTCAAGGACTTGATCGACGTGAAAGGCATGTACACGTCGGCAGGAAACTTCTCGCTGCGTGATTCCTTTCCCGAAACCGACTCTGGTGTTGCCAGAAGGCTTCACGAGAACGGGGTAGTGATTCTTGGCAAGCTCGGACTTTCCGAGTTCGCCAACAGTTTCGGCAATCAGCCGTCCGGGTTTGCCAACCTGACCGGTCAGGTTGTGAATGGGATCGACGCGGACCAGAATCCGAGCGGCTCGTCGTCCGGATCAGGTACGGCAGGTGCCGCGGCGCTGTCGGCACTCACGATCGGTACTGAGACATCGGGATCAATCATCAGTCCCTCGCGGGCCCAGTCGCTCGTGGGACTGCGGCCCACTGTGGGACTCGTTCCCGGAGACGGTATCGCCCCGATCAGGGCATCACAGGACACCGCCGGGCCGATGGACAGGACTGTCTCGAACGCCGCACTTACCCTGCAGTCGATCGCCGGTTCGGATCCGATCAACGATGCCTATTACGAAAATTACTGGGCCCAGGGCAACCTCGAACCCGAAGATGTCATCCCGCCCGCACCGGCCGAGGTGCCGGACTATATGTCCGCTCTCGACCTCGACTTCGTAGAAGGAAAGCGGATCGGCTGGAACGGGACCGATCCTCAGGTCCTCGAGGCCAAACAGGTGCTCGAGGACGCAGGCGCGATTCTCGTCGAGAGGCCGGTCATCAACCCGGGCAGCTTGCCCCCCCTAAGCGGGAGCGGGGAGCAGCATCTCGCCATTGACCTCTACTACCAGCGGCTTGGTGCGAGCGCACCGATCAATTCGCTTGAAGAAGAGATCAGTGACAACCAGGCAAACGAACTCGAAGCACTCAAATTTGGAAACAACAGCCACCTGAATGCGGCTGCTGTCGAATGGGGTCCATCAACTCCGTGGGCAGCAGATTTCAGCACCAATCTGCCGATTCGCAAGCAGATCGCCTGGTCGGGAATCGACCGGATGATGCAGAACGACACTCCCGGTGATCCGAGCGACGACTTCATCGCAATACTCGGAAGCGTCAGCAACGGCGCGCTTGCGGGGTTTCCGCAGATCACGATCCCGATGGGATACAACGAGACTCAGCGTCGGGCCAACTACGTATACCTGCACGGTAACGCGTATACGGAGCGTGATCTGCTCGGTGCGGCTTACGTCATCGAGCAAGGCACCATGCACCGCAGGCCCTCGAGCGAGATCAATCCCAGCATGTATCGCTGCGCCGACACCGTGCCGGCACCGCCTTACTCGGAACGCGGATCCTGCAACCCTAGACTGGATGAAACGCTAGACGTGACCGGAGGAGAAGTACCGGTGCTCGACTTCGACCTCGAAACCGAATCGGTGTCCGGACTCCAGAGCCGTATGGAAGCCGGATCTCTGACCGCAGAAGTTCTGACCAAGGCATACCTGGCAAGGATTGCCCTGGCCAACGCCGCCGGTCCCGCGATTCAGGCGGTGCGTTCGCTGAACCCGGATGCAGTCGCTGAAGCCAAGGCGCTCGACGCCGAACGGGAAAGCGACGGTCCACGGGGTCCGCTTCACGGCATCCCGGTTCTGCTCGATGACGTGATCGACGTCGAAGGCCTGCCAACTACCGGTGGCTCGATCGCCCTGCAGGATTCACAACCGGCCACCGACTCCAGAATCGTGCGCAAGCTCGAACTGGCTGGTGCGATCATCCTCGGCAAGACCAACGTATCCGAGCTGAACGGACTGTTCAGTTCCAGCATGCCAGAGGGTTACTCCTCCCTTGCCGGACAGGTCATGTTGCCGTCGGATACCGACAAGACCCCGGCGGGATCCTCTGGCGGGTCGGCCGCAGCGACGGCATCTGGCATGGCCGCGATGACCGTCGGCATGGAGACCTCGACCGACTCGGCCCAGTTGATCGAGCCGGCCGGTGTTGCCGGTGTAGTCGGGCTGAAGCCCACGGTCGGACGGGTTAGCCGCTTTGGTGTATTGCCGGCCGCCAAGTCCCAGGATTCGCCAGGTCCGATCACCCGGACGGTCGAAGACGCAGCACTGCAGCTGGAAGCGATCGCCGGCCCCGACTACCGTGACCCGGCAAGTATGGGAACTCCGGCGGTGCCGGACTACACTGCGGGTTTGGCCACGGACGCCCTGTCGGGTAAGAGGGTGGCAGTCATCAACAGCTCGACCGCGCCCTACCCGGATGCCATCACCACGGTCCAGGGGCTAGGTGCGACTACCGAGGTCGAATCGGTCGGCGTTCCGACGCCGAATCCGGCGAGCGTAGTTTCCCGGGAGTTCGAGCGTGATCTGAACTCGTACCTGGACGACACGACGGGATCCGGTGCGGACTCGCTCGCGGAGATCATCGAATACAACGACGACAATCCGGTCGAAGGCCTCAAGTACCAGCAGAACGAGTTGATCGAAGCCGAAGCCGTGGATCTGGATGATCCGACCACTCTGGCCGCGTACGAAGCCGACCTGGCAGACGGCAAGGCGGCCTACGCGGCTGTGATCGACACGATTCTGGACAACGGAACACCGGGTGACCCGGCCGATGACTTCGATGTCGTCATGGTGCCGAGCGGCAACTCGCTGGTTGGAATCGCCGATCGGGCGGGCTATCCGGTACTTACGGTGCCCGCCGGTTACGGGACGGGTTCGGCCGGCCGTAATCCGATCGGGGTCACCTTCATAGGAGCGGCGTTCACAGAAGACGAACTGCTGGCCGACGGCTATGCCTTTGAGCAGGAGACGGAAGTCAGGCTCGCTCCCAGCGTCACCAACCCGAGCATGTGGCGTTGCGTCGAACTCAGCGAGTTCTACTCGCCGCATCATTGCCGCCCGGGTGAAGTTGACGCTCTGCCCGAAGGACCGACCGGTCCGACGGGGCCGACCAGTCCGACCAGCCCCACTGGACCGACGGGTCCGACGCCTCCGACCGGATCACCGAGGGTCAGTTTCAAGGTGACCCCCAAGCTCCGCGTGGTCGGAGCCAAGAGAAGGCAAGTGAGCTACAAGGCGACTGTACGCAACTCCGGCGATGCCGCCACCGGCATGATGAAGTTGTGTGCCAGAGCACCGAAGAAGCGTCTGGAGGTCCGGGGGAGCCGATGCAAGACCATCCACGTTCCGGCAGGCGCGACGAGGAGCCGGAAGTTCAACGTCAAGATCAAGGCACGCGCCAAAGGCAAGGCGACCAGGATCACCCTGGTCGCCCGGGGACCTGAGGTTGCCACCCGCAAGAAGGATGTCCTCTTGAAGGTCAAGAGGTAATACGCTCCGCTGCTCAGCTCTGGTAACGGGCGTCTATACGGATGTCAAGACCTCAAGTTCCGGTTCTGTGTTCGGACGGGGTGCTCAGCCCGATTTCGGTGACTTCCACGGCTCGGTCAGCTTGCCGGCGAGCAGCTCCGGCAGTTCGTCGATCGGCACGCGGGTCTGTTCGAGCGAGTCGCGGTCACGCAGGGTCACCATTCCATCGTCCTTCGTGTCGAAGTCGACCGTGATCCCCCAGGGGGTGCCGATCTCGTCCTGCCGGCGGTAGCGCTTGCCGATCGAACCGCCCGAGTCGTACTCGGTCTGGATTCCGGCGGTCCGCAGGGTCCTGTTGATCTCCTGGGCCTGCTCCGGCATGCCTTCCTTGTTGAAGAGGGGCAGGACCGCCGCCTTGACCGGGGCGAGGCGGGGGTGGAGCTTGAGGACGGTCCGCTCCCTGCCTTCGACCTCCTCGGTGTCGTAGGCGTCGACCAGGAAGGCGAGCGCGGCGCGGTCGGCGCCGGCGGCGGGTTCGATCACGTGCGGCAGGTAACGCTCGCCGCTCTGCGGGTCGAAGTACTCGAGCTTCTCGCCGGAGTGCGCCTGGTGCTGGGTCAGGTCGAAGTCGCCGCGGTCGGCGATCCCTTCGAGCTCGGACCAGCCGATCGGGAAGAGGTACTCGATGTCCGAGGTCCTCGAAGAATAGTGGGAGAGCTCGTCCTCTTCGTGGGGCCGGACCATCAGGAAGTCGTTCCTGATGCCGAGATCCAGGTACCAGTCGCGGCGGATCTCGATCCATTTCCGGTACCACTCGCCGGCGTCGGCGGGCGGGACGAAGAACTCCATCTCCATCTGCTCGAACTCGCGGGTCCGGAAGATGAAGTTGCCGGGAGTGATCTCGTTGCGGAAGGACTTGCCGATCTGGGCGATACCGAACGGCGGCGCCTTGCGGGCGAAATTGAGCACGTTCTTGAAGTTGATGAAGATGCCCTGGGCGGTCTCGGGGCGGAGGTAGACCGCGTTGCCCTCATCGGCGACCGGGCCCATGTGGGTCTGGAACATCAGGTTGAAGTTCCGGGGAGGACTGAGTTCTCCGCCGCATTCGGGGCAGCGGATCTCGCCGTTCGGGTCGCCGCCCTCCTCGGCGATCGCCTCGCGCAGATGATCCTCGCGCCAGCGGCGCTTGCACTTGCCGAGGCACTGGACCAGCGGATCCGTGAAACCCTCCAGGTGGCCCGACGCCTCCCATACCTTGGGGTGCTGGAGGATCGCCGAGTCGAGGGCGACTATGTCGTCGCGCTCGGACAGCATCGAGCGCCACCATTCGTTCTTCACGTTGTTCTTCAGGAGGACGCCGTAGTGGCCGTAGTCGTAGGTCGAGCCGAGCCCACCATAGATTTCCGAGGACGGGAATACGAATCCGCGCCGCTTCGCGAGGGCGACGATCTCGTCCATCGATACTTCGGTATTGCTCTCGGCTTCCGGTTTTTCGGCCATGATCCGAACGGTATCGGGACGCCTGCGGCGACGCGCTGCGATAATCAAAGACCGAATGCCGATCTACGAATACCGGTGCGACAATGGACATGAGGTTGAAGTCATCCAGCCGATGACCGAGGACGCTCTGACCGAGTGCCCCGAATGCGGGGCGCCGACCCGCCGTGTCCTGCACTCGCCGGCGATCCACTTCAAGGGCTCGGGTTTCCACAACACCGACTACGGCACCCGATCCTCCAACAAGCACAAGCAGGCAGCCGCCGCGGCCAAGAAGGAATCGGGCGGAGACTCGACCTCCTCGAGTGATTCGGGTTCCTCCGATTCAACTTCAACCAAATCGGAGGGTTCGGGCAAGGATGCCGGCACCGACGGCAAGTGACGGCAGCCATCTGGTCCGCCAGCTGACCAGTTTCGAGCCCAGTTCCTCGCCGCCGAGGACGCCCATCCGATGTGTACCACGGTGTACACTTCGGGTATGAATCGGATCGGAATCAGAGAGCTCCGGCAGGACCTGAGCAATCAGGTCAAAAACGTCGCTCGCGGCGAGTCGGTCCTCGTGACAGTGGATGGTGAACCGAAGGCCATGCTGGTTCCCTATGACCGTCACGAAAGGACGGAGACCATGGAGGACCTGATCGCTTCCGGGCGAGTGATTCCAGCTCGACGACGCGGTGAACGGCCTCCGCCGCCTCCACCAATGGTCAAAGCCAACCGTCCGTCGAAAGAAATACTGGACGAGATCCGGGCGGACAGGATCTGATGATCGCGCTTGATTCTTCGGCCCTGATCAAGAGATACCAGCGTGAGGACCATTCGGAATGGGTTCGTGAGGTGATGGACCGGGACGGTGACTGGTGCGGTTCGATGCTTCTTGCTTCCGAATCGGCGATTGCCGCCGCGCGGAACTCCACCTCATCGGACGAGCTGAACCTGATCGACCTTCGGCTGACGACAGATCTTGATCACTTTCAGTTCGTTCCCGTTGACGCCGACTGTCTCGTGAGGGCAATCGAAATTGCGCGGGGGAGACAGATGAGAACACTCGATGCAATCCACCTGGCTGCTGTAAGTAGATTGCCCGCCGAGTGCCGCTTCATCACCTTCGACGAACACCAGGCCAGTGCTGCCAGCGAGATCGGGGTCGAGCTGCTGGCTCCCGCCTAGTCCTGGAGTGCCTGGACCGCGCGCTGGCGCTCGGACTCGGGGATCTCGAGGCTGCCGCCCGGGCCTGGGCCCGACGGGATCAGGACGTCCGGCTCCGAATCGCCGGCGAAGACCGAGGAGAGGGCGAGCTGGGGCATGCCGATGAAGCCGATGTCGGAGACGAAGGCCTTTGGAGCGGTCCAGCCGATGATCGGGCCCTTGATGAAGTTGTAAGGCAGGCGGAGGGGAGAGGTGAGACGGTCCTTGATACCGCTCATGACAGCCTGCTGGGCCTGGGCGCGGTTCAGGTCGCTGTAGCCGGGCGGCAGCTGGCAGTTCGGATCACCGACCGAGTCCTCGCGGGTCCGCGAGTAGGCGAGGGCGTCCTGGCCGTTCAGGGTGTTCTCGCCTTCCTTCAGCCGGATCGTGATGCCGCCGTTCTGTTTGCCGCCGGAGATGTTGGCGCAGAGCGCCTCCGGTACGTCGACCGTGACCCCGCCGATCGCGTCGATGAAGTCCTCGAAGCCGGTGAAGTTCATGATCACGACGTGGTCGATCGGGATGTTGAGGAAGTTCGAGACCGTCTCCTCCATCAGAGCGGCACCACCGTAGGCGTAGGCGCCATTGATCTTCTCCGAGCCGTGGCCGGGGATTTCGGCGTAGCTGTCACGGGGGATCGACAGCTTCCTGAACTTTCCGCCGCCGGCCCGGACGACCATGATCGTGTCGGCGCGGGCGCCGCCACAGCCATTGCTCGGCGCTTCGCCGGTGGCCTGCTGGTCGTAACAGCGCTCTTCCTGGGCAGCGCCGGGTTCGAGAGTGTCCGGGCTGCGGCTGTCGGTGCCGAGGATCAGAATGTTCTGGGCGCTCGTCAGGAGCCACGGGCTGCCCTGGAGCGCGTCGCGGGCGTCGCCGTCGAGCTTCACCGACTGGATCTGCGCAGAGACCGAGAAGGCCAGGAAACTGATGACGATCCAGCCGCCGATCACGATGAAGATCCACTTCACCCAGGGACGCTTCTTCTTCGGGCCTTTGACCTTGGGGTCGCGGCGGTCGTCGTAGCGGGGAAGCCGTGGTACCTCACGTCCACCGCCACGGTGGACTTCGTAAGGCAGGTCTTCCTGCCGCTCCCGTCCCGCGGAGGGGGCTCCGCCCTTCGACCGGGATTTCTCTCTCAGCTTGTCGAGATCCGGTTTGCGAAAGCGCGAAAACAACCCCTTGCGGGACCGGTGGACCGTGTATTCAGGACGGTCTGGGCGGCGCTGTTCGTCGTCGGAAGCCATGAAGGGTTAACAATGGTGCTGATGAATCGGATCGAAACGATCGGGGTCGACCTCGGCGGCACGAAACTTGCGGTCGGAGTCGTGGATGACCAGCGCGAAACCGGCTGGAGCAATGTGGTTCCCTCGAAGGGATATTCGCAAGGCGAGGTCGTTGACCTGCTCGCCGAGCAGATCAATATGGCACAGCGGCAGCACCCGGGTGTGGTCGCTGCCGGCCTCGGGATCCCCGCTGCGCTCGACTTCGAACGGGGATTCGCGATCAGCACGGCAAATCTTCCCCTGGAGGACGTGCCGGTGCGCGACATGCTGGAGGAGAAGGTCAACGTGCCCGTCTTCATCGACAACGACGGCAACGTCGCGATGCTGGCCGAAGCGCTCTACGGCGCCGCCCGGGGCACGAAGAACGCCCTGCTGCTGACGCTCGGCACCGGGATCGGCGGCGGCGTGTGGATCGACGGCAAGCTGTTCCGCGGCGCGAAGGGCGCCGGGGCCGAACTCGGCCACACCGTGGTCGAGATCGACGGGCCGAGGTGCAGCTGCCGCGGTGGCCGTGGCTGCATCGAGGTGTTCGCGTCCGGCAACGCCATCGGCAAGGCGGGCCAGGAGGCTGCGGAACGGGTACCCGATTCCGCCCTCGGCCAGATGGCGGTCGCCGGCCAGCCGATCACCGGCCGGGAGGTCACGGCGGCGGCCCTCGGCGCCGACGAAGAAGCGATAGCGGTGATCGAGATGGCAGGCCACTACCTCGGCAACGCCCTGGTTTCGCTGAGCAACATCTTCCAGCCCGAGGTGATCGTCCTCGGTGGTGGCGCAATGGCGATGGGCGACCTGATCCTCGAGCCTGCACGGAAGGAACTGAGGGAGAGGGCGCTGCGCCCGATGGACCAGACCAGGGTGGTCGCGGCCGAGCTGGGCCCGGAAGCGGGACTGATCGGCGCCGCCGCGATGGCCCGCATCGAAATGGAAGGCACCGACTGATGCCCGGGAGACTGACGGTCGCGCCGACCCCGATCGGCAATATGGACGACGTCACCAAGCGGGTGCGCGAGGCCCTGGTCGACGCCGACTACATCGCGTGCGAGGACACCCGCCGCACCGGGCGTCTCCTGGAGCTTCTCGAGATCCGCCCGAAGCCTCGCCTCGTGTCGAACCACGAGGGAAACGAGCAGTCCCGCGCCACCCAGCTGGTCAAGCGCATCGAGCGCGGCGAGCGCATCACCCTGGTCTCCGATGCCGGAATGCCCGCGATCTCCGACCCCGGGTACCGCCTGATCCGCGCCTGCATCGACCGCGGACTCGAGGTCAACGTGCTGCCGGGCCCTTCGGTCATTCCGGTCGCCCTCGTGATCTCGGGGCTGCCGACCGACCGCTGGCGCTTCGAGGGCTTCCTGCCCAAGCGCTCGGGAGAGATGGAGCGGGTCCTCAACTCGACCGAGACCGTCGTCGCCTTCGAGTCGCCGCGACGCATCTCCGATTCCCTGGCCGCGCTTTCCAGGATCGCCCCCGAACGTCAGGCGGCCGTCTGCCGGGAGATGACCAAGCTCCACGAGGAGGTCAGCCGCGGCACGCTCTCCGATCTCGCCCTGCGCTACAAGGGCGGCGAGGTCAAGGGCGAGATCGTCCTCGTGATCGGTCCCGCCGAAGCGGCCGGCCAGAGCCAGGACATCGCTTTCGCCGTCGAAGCCCTGAAGCGACTGGTCCAGTCCGGAGCGCGGCCTCGTGCCGCGGCCACGGTTGTCGCCACACTCACCGGGACCCGGGCCAACGACCTCTACAAGGCCCTGACCGGCCGAGAGCCCAGGCGATGACGCCGGCCGGGAGGCAGGCAGGCGGAGGCCACATTCGTAACCTGCGAACCGCGCCAGCCGGGCTCCGAAGACGACGAACTGTCCGCGGACATCCTCGCGGAACAGGGGGTTCTGGTCGATTCTGTCGCCTGGGACGACCCTCGGGCCTTTGACGGGCCCCCGGTGCCTCGCCGTACGGTCCCTATGCTGGTTCTCGCATGGGCTACTACGTCACCACCCCGATCTACTACTCGAACGGTGAGCCCCACCTCGGTCATGCCTACTCGACCATGGCGGCCGACATCCTGGCCCGTCACATGCGCCAGCGCGGGGAGGACGTGTTCATGCTCACCGGCACCGACGAGCACGGCGAGCCGATCGCCCAGGCCGCCGAAGCGGCGGGCATCACGCCCCAGGAGCTGGTCGACCGGAACGCGCCGAAGTTCGAGGACCTGGTCAGCAAGGTCGATTCGACCCACGACTTCTTCATCCGGACCACCGACCAGGGCCACATCGAACGCGTCCAGGAACTGGTCACGCGGGTCAGGGACAACGGCTTCGTCTACCAGGGCCTCTACGAGGGCTGGTACTGCCCCCGGTGCGCCGACTTCAAGAACGAGAACGAGATCGGTCCCGGCGACACCTGCCTGATCCACGAGATTCCCCTGCTCCGCGAGAAGGAGGAGAACTGGTTCTTCCAGCTATCCGCTTTCCAGGAGAAGCTCGAGCAGCTCTACGAAGAGAACCCGCAGATGATCATGCCCGACTTCCGCCGGAACGAAGCGCTCTCGTTCATCCGTGGGGGGCTGCGCGACGTCTCGCTCTCCCGCTCGCAGCTGAGCTGGGGAGTGCCGCTGCCGTGGGACACCGACCAGGTCATGTACGTCTGGTTCGACGCGCTCAGCAACTACTACTCGGCCCTCGGCTACGCCCGCGAGGGCGAAGACCTGACCGACCGGTTCTGGCCCGCCAGCTGGCACATCCTGGCCAAGGACATCCTCAAGTTCCACGCGGTCTACTGGCCGGCTTTCCTGATGGCGGCGGGCCTCGAACCGCCGCAGCGCATGTTCATCCACGGTTATCTGCTGATGGGCGAGAAGAAGATGTCGAAATCGCTCGGGAACGTGCTCGACCCATTCGAGGTGATCGAGAAGTTCGGCGCCGACGCGCTGCGCTTCTACTGCTTCCGAGAGGTCAGCTTCGGGCAGGACGGGTCGATCTCGACCGAGGGGTTCGAATCGCGCTACGAATCCGAGCTCGCCAACGACTTCGGCAACCTGGCCTCGAGGACGCTCGCGATGGTCGACCGCTACCGGGAAGGCATCGTGCCGGAGGCCGAACCCGACCCCCTGCTGGTCGCCGACTTCGAAGGAATCGCGACCCGGGTTTCGGCCCTGCTCGACGAAGCACAGGTAAGCCAGGCGCTGGAAGAGATCTGGGTTCTGGTCCGGCGTCTCAACCGGTACGTCGAAGAGAGCCAGCCGTGGGTGCTGGCCAAGGAAGAGGGCGACGCCGAACGGCTCGACCAGGTGCTCTACAGCCTGGTCGAGGGGCTGCGGGTCCTGGTGCTCCTGCTCCATCCGTACCTGCCGAACGCGACCGCCACCCTGCTCGACGCCCTGGGGCAGGAGAAGCTCGGGCTGGAAGACTTCGGTTCACGTGCCGGAGGGCAGAAGGTGAGCCGGATCGAGCCACTTTTTCCCAAACTCTGAACCCCCGGTAGGATCAAAGCTCCAGTTTTCAACAGACAGGGGTGAGGTGCGTATGAGAAGGCTTCTCGTTGCAACCGCAGCGATACTCGTGGCGGGACTGGCCGTTTCATCCGTGGCTGAAGCCGCACCGAATCGCGTGAAGATCGTCAGCGAGGACGGCAGGGCCCGTCTCAAGGTCCAGAAGAAGGTCCCGGTGCTGATCAGCTGCAGCAAGAACTGCGGTGGCAGGGTCAAGATGACACTCGTGGCGCCGGCGACCACCGATTCGGCCCAGGGCAGCTTCACGATCCGGGGCGGAAACGTGCTCACGCTCCGGTTCAAGCTGACCAACTTCGGTGTCCGCTACATCCGGAAGAACGTCGCCAAGTCGAAGCTCGAGGTGAAGTTTTCCGTGGTCGACTTCGAGACCGGCAAGCGCAGCATCAAGAGGCGCGCCTTCGGTTTCTACAGATAGGAGGGCTCTTTGGTCGACACCCACTCCCATGTGACGAGGTGTCAGGAGAGTCCCGGGGAGATTCTGGGTCGGGCCGGCGAGGCCGGCCTGACCAGGATCCTCACCGTCGGCCTCGACGAGGCCGGCAACCGCGACCAGATCGCACTGGCCGAAGCACACGACGAGGTGTACGCGGCGATCGGCCGCCACCCGAACGACGCCGACGGCTTCGACGATGCCGCCGCCGCGGACATCATCGAACTGGCCGCGCACGGCAAGGTCGTCGCGATCGGCGAGACCGGCCTCGACTTCTACCGCGACACCGCCGAACCGGAGAATCAGCGTCTCGCCTTCTCGGCCCAGATCGAGATCGCTTCGGAACTCGGCCTTCCCATCGTCATCCACGTGCGGGACCAGCCGGGCAGCGAGGCCGCGGTGAGCGAGGCTTTCTCGATGCTCGACCGGGGGGACGACGACCTGGAAGTGATCCTCCACTGCTTCTCGGCGCCGGACTGGGTAGAACGGGCGGCCGAACGGCGCTGGTACTGCTCTTTCGCCGGGAACGTCACCTATCCGGCGAACAAGGATCTGCGGTTCGCCGCGTCAAAGGTTCCCGAGGACCGGATCCTCGCCGAGACGGACGCGCCGTACCTGACACCGCAGTCACGGCGCCGGCACCGCAACCAGCCGGCCTACGTCGTCGAGACGGCCGAGCTCCTGGCCGACGTGCGTGGTGTGAGCTACGCGGAGTTCGACCGGACCGTAACCGCCAACGCGCAGCGCGTATTCGGTTGGTGAGGCTGGGCCAGAACTTCCTGGCCGATCCGAACCTGCTTGACGCGATCGTCCATGACTCGGGCGTCGGGGCGGCGGACCACGTGCTCGAGGTGGGCGTCGGAGAAGGCGTGCTGACGGAGCGTCTGGCGGCGGCCTGCGAGTCGGTTCAGGTGATCGAGCTGGACCGTGGACTCGAACCCCTCCTCTGGCGGGTCGAGAAGCTCGAGAACGTGCACGTGATCTGGGCCGACGCGGTCAGATACGACCTAGCGCTGCTCGAGCCGGCACCGACCGCGATGGTCGCCAACTTGCCCTATTCGGTGGCCACGCCAGTGATCATGCGGACGATCTTCGAACTGCCTTCGATCCTGACCTGGTCGGTCATGGTCCAGAAGGAGATCGCCGACCGGCTGCGGGCCGAGCCGGGATCGAAGTCCTACGGTGCCCCTTCCGTTCTCGCCCAGCTCGCGGGCGAGGTGAAGCAGGTCCGGAAGGTGAGCCGGACCGTCTTCCGCCCCCAGCCGCGGGTCGATTCGGCGATCGTGTCGATCAGGCGGAACGGCCCGGGACCGGACGAGCGCGTCCGCACCGTGGTCCGGGCGGCATTCAGCCATCGCCGCAAGACGCTGCCCCGGTCTTTCGACAACTCGATCCCGGGTACCTTCGAACCTGTGCGCGCCGCGCTGGAGGAACTCGGTATCGATCCCGGGATCCGGGCGGAGGCGGTCACTCCAGAGCAGTTCGCCGCTCTATCGGCGACAATCGACCTTCCCTGATGGAACTGCGCGCCCCTGCCAAGCTGAACCTCTGCCTGTACCTGGGGCCGAGGAGGGACGACGGCCTGCACGAGCTCGCCTCGGTCTTCGAGCCCCTCTCGCTGGAGGACCGCCTGGTCGTGACTGACGCCGGGCGGGACGAAGTCGTCTGCCCCGGAGTGACCGGGCTGAACCTCGCCGCCGAGGCCCTGAGGCTCCTCCGGTCCGAGGGATGGCAGAGGCCGCCGGTCCGGATCGAGATCGAGAAGCGGATCCCGGTCCAGGCCGGACTCGGTGGCGGCAGCGCCGACGCGGCGGCGGTGCTGCGCCTGGCGGTGGGCGAGGTCGACGACCTCGCCGGTCTGGCCATCCTTCTGGGCGCGGACGTGCCGTCGCAGATCGATCCCGTGCCGTGCCTGGTCGAAGGCGTCGGGCAGAAGCTGACCTCGCTTCCACCCCCGGCAGCCCACTGGATCGTCCTGCTGCCTTTCGCCGAAGGCCTCCCGACCGGGAGCGTGTTCACGGAAGCCGACCGGCTCGGGCTGGGCCGGCCCCAGGACGAGCTCGACGAGATGTCCGGGCGGCTCTGGGCCGTCGCCAGCGGCGGTGTCTCCCCGCTGGCCTACCCCGGACTGCTGGTCAACGACCTCGAGCCGGCTGCGATCATGCTGAAGCCCGAGATCGGGATCCGGAAACAGCAGCTCCGGGACGCCGGCGCCTCCTTCGCGGGCATGACCGGCACCGGCCCGACCCTTTTCGGCATCTTCGCCGGGCGGGAGGAGGCCGTAGCGGCCGCGGATTCGCTCGGCGGCGCGCTGGTCTGTGAAGCGGGTTCGGGCCTGTGAGGGTCCCGGAGACCACGAAGGGCAGGGCGATCGCCGTCCTGGCCGTGGCGGTCCTCGCCGGGGTCATCTACTTCCTCTACAGGAAGTTCTTCCCGGAACTCGACCTGCAGACGCTGCTCGACGATTTCGCCAACTTCCTCGGGGCATGGACGTATCTGGTCATCGCCGTTCTGTCCTTCCTCGAGACCGGCGCCTTCGTCGGGCTGCTGGTCCCTGGGGAGACCGCCCTGCTCGTCGCCGGGGCGGTGGCCGGCCAGGGGGTCATCAACGTCTACCTGCTGATCGCGATCGCCTGGGTCTGCGCGGTCCTCGGCGACTCGGTCAGCTTCTACCTCGGCCACCGGCTGGGGCGGTCGTTCATCCTCAAACACGGTGACCGGGTGGCGATCACCGAGGAGCGGTACGTCAAGGTCGAGGACTACTTCGAGAAGCACGGTGGCAAGACCGTTCTGGTCGGCCGGTTCCTCGGCGTCGTCCGCGCGCTTTCCCCTTTCGTCGCCGGCAGCTCCGGCATGTGGTTCCGGGCCTTCATTCCTTACAGCGTCCTCGGGGCGGGACTCCAGGTGACGCTTCACATCCTGGCCGGCTACTTCTTCGCCCGAAGCATCGACGCTGCCGCCGAATACGTCGGCCTGGTCGCGTTCATCATCGGCACGATCATCGTGGTGAGCGTCATCACGTTGGTCAGCGTCCGGTTCCTCAGGGTGCCCGCCAACCGGGTGAGGCTGGTCGGCGGGATGGAGCGGAACCGCCTTTCGGCCCCGCTGGTGAAACTCGGCCGGCGGCTACGGCCGCAATGGGACTGGCTGGTGGCCCGGCTGACTCCCGGTGGGAGCTTCGGGCTCGAGGTCACCACCCTGTTCGCGATCATCGCGGTCTCCGCCTTCATCGTGATCGCGTACACGGAGATAACCCTCGGCAACGGCGGGCCGACCCCGGGCGACACCACCGCCTTCGACTTCGCCGACCGGATCCGCACCGGGTGGCTGGTCGACGTCGCGCAGGTGATCACCGACCTGGGTTCCACCCCGGTGATCCTCACCCTGACCGCGATCACCGGCACCATCCTGTTCGCGTCGCGGAAGTACGCGGAACTGACGGTCCTGATCCTCTCGATGATCACCATCTACGTCAGCGTCGACGTGCTCAAGGAGGCCGTCGACCGTCCCCGCCCGACCGGAGGTCTCGCCGGTTTCAGCAACGCCTCGTTCCCCAGCGCCCACGCCGCGCATTCGGTCTTCTACGTCTGGCTGGCGGTCACGATCGCGGTGCGCCTGCTCCCGGACATGGTGCGCAAGACCGCGCTGGTCCTCAGCGGCATCGCGCTGACGGCACTGATCGGCCTGAGCCGGGTCTACCTCGGGGTCCACTACCTGAGCGACGTCAACGCCGGCTGGTCCCTCGGCGCCTTCTGTTTCGCCGTTTTCGCGGTCGCAGCCCTGCTGGCCGGCCAGTTACGCAAGACTTAAGAGCGATGGTCATCGCACTTTCACAGAACTGGTTGCTCCTGGGAGCCGCTTCGGTGGTCAGCCTGACCGCATTCATCGTCCTGATCATGGTCCCGGCCATGAGTTCGTACGGCCGCTGGCCGGAGAAGGTGGCCGCCGGCTTCCTCGCGCTGTTCATCTTTGGCACCCTGATCACGGTGGGGATCCTGCTCGGCATCTTCTACGTACTCTGGACCAACGACATCATCGTCACCGACTTCTTCCCCTGGTCCGGCGAATGAGTCCGGTGGCCGCGAAGGAGACGGGTGCCGCCCGGCTGGCCGGTCCGGTGCTTGCCGGGCGGGGCCTGCCCGGTCTGGCCCGTGCGGCCGCGGACGTCCTCGGCCTGCCGGTCGCTTTCCTCGACCGCTCGGGGATCGTGCTGGCCGTCGCCGGCTCGACCCAGGCTCAGGAAGGCAAGCTCACTTCCCGCGGCAAGGGTGTGAACGCGATCGAGCTCGTGATCGGGGACGACCCCGTCGGCGAAGTCAGGTACCTGGGCGAGTCCGCAGATCAGGACACGCTCGACATCCTGGCGGCGCTGGCCGCTCTCGAGGTGGAGCGTGCCCGGTCGGCCGAGTGGGGCAACGAAGGCGTGGTCTCGGACACGGTCAGGGCCATCCTCGACGGCATCCTGATCGATCCGGCCGACATCATCACCCGGGCCCAGGAAGTCGGCTGCGACATCTCCCGGGGCGGCGGGGTCATCATGGTCCGGGCACACGCGGGATCGGCGCAGGAGGGAGACTGGCGGGCCCGGGTCCTCGACATGACCGTGCGCACGCTGCGCGCGGCGGCTCCCGGTTCGATCGCCGCGATGAGCGAGGTCGAAGAGGGCGGGATCGTCGGCATCATCGTGCCGGCACCGGACGAAGAAAGGCTGATCAAGGTCGAAGAGGCGCTCGACCGCGAGTTGCCGCGATCGCTCGGCGGCCTGAACGTGACGATCTCGCGTTCACGGCTCGCGACCGCCCCGGTCGAGTTCGAGCGGGCCGCCCGCGAAGCCGATCTCGCGCTCAACGTCGGCGAGGCAGAGGGTCGTTCACCGATCGCCTTCGAGGAGACCGGTGCCTACCGCCTGCTGCTCGGCACCAGCGACGAAGAGCTCCAGAGCTTCTACGCCGAGACGGTCGAGCCGCTGGTCGCCTACGACGAGCAGTACGAGACCGATCTGGTCGCCACCGTCGAGGCATACCTCGACAGTGACGCCAACGTGCCGGCAACGGCCAAGCAGATGTTCACCCACCGTCACACCATCCGGTACCGCCTGGAACGGATCCGGGACCTGAGCGGCCACGACGCCACCGCGACCGAAGGCCGCGAACGGCTCGGCCTCGGGATCAAGGCGATGCGTGTCCTCGGGATCGCCTCCCCCAAAGGGCCTTCGAGAGAGAGAAAGCCCTGAACCGGTTCTGAACGTCCGAGCCATCGGGGCGGCCCGTGGCCGCCCCGCCACAACTCCTGCTTCTACCTGACCTTGGCAACCCGCCGGACCGTCTTGAAGCCCTTGGACTTGCCGTTCACGAGGACCTTGGCGCGGAGCGACCTGGGTCCGTGGACCTTCTTGCCCTTCTTCCGCCGCTTGTCCTTGAAGAACTTCCGGGCCTTGCCGGTGAGCCTGAGCGTGACCGTCTTGGTCTGCGCGGGCTTCGCCGTCAGTCCCCTGCGCTTGGCAATGGTCAGGCCCTTGCCCTTCTTGCCCTTCTTCGGGGCTCCCTTGAAGGCCAGGCTGATCTTCTTGCAGGAGCCGTTTCCGGTTCCGCACCTGATCTTCGCCTTCAGGACCTTGCCCTTGACGATGACCTTGCCGGTGACCGCCGGGGTGCCGACGCAGTCGGGAGGGCTCGTGCCGGTGGATCCGGCCGGGCAGGGATCGACCCGCTTGCCGTAGTCGACCACCGACTCGGAGCCGATCGCGGCGTAGCCAGGTGCGAGTTCGGCCCCTTCGACATCGGGCAGGACCTTCGCTTCCGGAGCTTTGACCAATCCGTTGAGCGAACCCGGTGTCTCCAGCACCGGGACCCGCAGTTCGAGCTTGTCGACCGTGATCGCGTTCTGCGAGTTGGAGGGACGCGCGTAATTGGTGAGGAATCCCCCCGCCGCCTCTTTGGCGTCCTTCGGCAGCAACTCGAGCCGGACCGTGTGGCCCTCCTCGACCTTCCATGCTCCGGGATGGAGCTGGAAGACCTGGAAGCCGGAGGCATCCGGGCGCCAGGAGCCACGGGAGATCAGCGTCTTGTTGCCGGCCCCGTCGAGGTCGACCAGGCGTGCGGCGATCTGCGAGTTCGGACCGTTCGCCACCGTGATCTTGGCGATCACGGTGGCGGCACCGAGGACGGTGTAACCACCGGCCGGTGCCGGGTCGAGGTCGTAGGTGGCCGAACCGGGCTCGACCGCGTCGGGCGCCGTGCTGCAGGCGGTGACGCCGGCACCCAGCGGGTTGAACAGGGTCGAAGTCATGGGGTTGCCGCCGTTGGCCGCGATCGTCCTGGGACCGGCGGCGTCCTTCAGCACCAGTTCGCCGGGAGCGAGCGAGGCCCAGTCGGCCGCCGTGTACGGACCGTTTCCGTCCGTTCCGTTCGGGCAGGTCTGGGTGTAGGCCACGACGTTGGACTGCGGCTCCGTGCCGATGCCCTTCATGTAGAAGTTGACCCAGTCGTTCTCCAGAGTGCGGAGCGCCGAGCCGACGTTGTTCTGGATCTGGCCGCGGGGGTGTCCGAACGAGCCGGTGAAGATTCCCAGCTTCGCGCCGGGGTACTCCGCCCTGGTGCGGTTGTAGTACCGGATCACCTCGTCGACCGGGAACAGGTCGTCGGTGAAGCCCGATGACATCAGCATCGGCGCGGGGACGATGCTGTGGTCGGCGTAGTAGGAGGAATGGAACTTGGTCATTTCCTCTGCCACCGTGTCGGAGACCGCATCCGGGTACGGCTCGCCCTGGTTCAGACGGGCGTACCAGCCCGCCAGGTCGGCATCGGGGTCGGTGCCGATAGGAGCGTTTCGCGCGGACACGAAAAGACCCTGGACGTAGGACTCCTTCATGATGCCCATCTTGCCGTTGTACTTGCCGTCCTTCAGGTAGTCCAGCGCGTCGCCGTTCGGGGCGAGTGACTGCAGCAGATCGGTCCAGGGGATGTTCGGGGTGGCAACCGTGGTGCTCATGCTTTCGCCGAGCGGACTCGTCCACGGGACGAGCGTTCCGTCCGGATTCATCATGCGGTTCCTGAGGATGCCGAACCACATCGATTCGCTGCCGCCGTAGGAACCGCCGGTGGCGGCGATCTTGTTCGGGTCGACCACGTTCTCGTCGACCAGTTCGCCGAGGAAGTCCTGGGCGTCACGGATTTCGAAGCGCGGGTCCATCAGGTGGACGTAGCCCTTGGCGCAGCCGGTCGGGTCGGCGTCGATCGAAGCCTGGTTCTTGCACGATTCACCGCTGCCGCGGTTGTTGATCGAGATGACCGCGTAGCCCTTGTCGAGCCAGCGCTGCATCTCGTCGAATTTCACCTTGGAGCCGCCGTATCCGTGGTACATGCCGACCACGGGCCAGTCGGTGTCAGGGCCCGGACCGGGATCGGCCGGGAAAGCCACGTTCACGTCGAGCGGCACACCGTCGAAGGTCTTGTGCGTACTGCGGTCCGACGGGAGGGCCGGCGAGACGGTGTTCGTGATGCTGGCGGGCTGACTGCCGCACCAGCGCTGACCGATCGCTGAACTAACGCTGGCGTTGTCCTGGACCTCACCGCAGGTCAGGTCTCCGTCGAGGACATCGGCGATGCCCGCGTTGGCGGACGGGGCAAACACCAGGGCTGCCGATACGACCCCCAGAACAGCAAGAAGCTTGCGCATGAACTCTTGGTTCCTCTCCAGTTGATTTCCCGTTGCGCCCACTCCCCCGACCCGCGAGCACGTGAACACCCTATAGAACGCGCGGCGGAACACGAAGTTGCGGCAACTCCGGGGGAAGGACTCGAACCTTCATTACCGGGACCAAAACCCGGTGGGCTAGCCGGTTACCCCACCCCGGAACAGAACCGGGACTCTATCTGGACGGGAGCGTTCAGAGTTCCGGGAGCGCCGTCGACCGCCACCGGCACGGCTAGCCTCGATCTCCCAGTAAGCCACTCGCAGGTGTGGTTTCTGCGGAAGAGGCCTTCGAATTTCGATTCAAGTCTCTGCCGGTTGAAAAGTGTCACCACCCAGACCGCTGGAGGCGTTCGGATGGCGGTTGAAGGTGTTGCATCGAGCCGGCAGCAGTCACCCGGCCAAGCCGAGCGTCGATCCTGGTCGCTGATGGGCTCAAGCGGCGGAGCCGCTTCAGGCAAGAAGCGGAGCAGGCAAGGCCCGGAGGCGGGCAAAGGCGGCTTCGAGGGCCGCCGCCCAGGGCCAGCTCCTCGGCAGACGCAGGATCGTGCGCCGTCCGGAGCGAACAATCCTGCCGGCTACATGAAAGAGCCTCTGGCGAAGCCGCTTCGGCTCGGCCAGGGCGAGCTCGCCGCATAGAACCAGAGCCTTCGTCCAGCTCAAGAGATCCTGAGCCATCAGCGAGAGCTCAAGCCAGACTTGATTGGCGGTGAAGTCATGGAAAGGCAGGTTCCGCATCCCGGTGTCCTTGCCACATCTGATCGAGTCCTCGATCCGGGCGCGGCGGCGGTGGCGAAGTTCGAGCTCGGCGATCCCTTCGCCTTCAGTGTCGGTGAGAAATGAGGTGAAGCGATGGCCGTCATGGTCGGTGAACTTGAACTGGGCCCCGGGATGGGCGCGTTCCCTGCGGCAGATCAGCCTGGTGCCTTCGGGCCAGTCGGATAGATCGACCTGGTCGGTCAGCTCCGTTACCCAGGCTCCTTCCCGGGGAACTCCGTCGGCCTGGATCGCCGGTCGCCAGGCGGATTCGGGAGCTTCGAGGATCGCCGCCTGAACCGCCGGGCTCAGTTCATAGCCGACCGAGAAGCCGATGCTCGCCTCCCGGCAGTCATGGGTGAAGGCATGGCTTGCTCCGGCACCGTCGGTGCGAACCAGGATCTCGCGGTCGAGGTCGGGCTCGGGGATCTGGTCGAGCGCCAACTGGAGAACTTCGAAGTGATCGGCGGCGGTGTTCGCCCCGGCGTTCCCGGGCCGGAGCAGACCGGCGAGCGCTTCACCGGTCTCACTCAGGTAGGCCATCAGGGGATGGAAGCCGAAGCCGCCTTTGTAGTTGCCGGCGGCGTCTTCCTTTTCGGAGTGGGCTTGAAGCAGGGTGGCGTCGAGGTCGATCGTGAGAGTCTCAGGGCGGGCCCCGGCCTGCCAGGCTGCGGCCCTGGCCACTGCCCTTGCCGCCCGGAGCGCTTCGAGCTGATCGGGCCCGATCGAGTCGATCACCCGGTGGGCGGTTGACTCGGATGCCACCTTGCCGAAGAGATCCACCTGGCCGGCGAGCACCCCGAGGTCGGAGACGCAGTCGCCGCCGTCGCTGATCGTGACGGCCAGGTCTCTGAGGACTACTCCCGGGTCGTGGGCGGAGCGTCGCTTCCTGGTCGGGGCCATGGCCACCGAGAGGGCCTCGGTCAGCCCGAGCCTGTCGGCCAGCTCGGTGATCAGATAGGCGCCGGAATGGGAGATCAACCCTTCGGCGTCCGACGTGACTTCTACTCTTCTGGCGAGTTGTTTCTGATTCACCCTCGGGGTGTCCTTTCGGGAAGTGAGAATGGGTCTTCGTAAACCGCATTCTGACTGACGAAGCGGACGTTCCCGGGGGTGTTTTCAGGTCCTTACTGGAGTTTCGAGGCTAGCTACGGGGTTCAGCCGGCGTGTGCTCAGATACCGAATCTGAACGGAAGCAGTTGGAACAACCGTTTCAGGTCCAGGAAGAGATTCTAGGCGAATCGAGACTGGTCCCGGGACTCTGTCTCTTAACAAAATCAAGGATCGATTAACCGCAACACGTGGTTACCGATGGAAACCCATCGGTAACCACGTGTTGCGTCTACCTGGAGGTCCCGAAATATGAGATTGACTAAGTTTCTGTCTCTGAGCAGCAGCTCGTTGAGAAGTACTCTTGCTTTGGCGACCTCGGGTATATTCACTGTGATGTGTGCCGCTGGTTGCGCATCCGGAGCTTCAGTGAATACATCGGCGACTAGAATGTGGGCCCCAAACCGGGCCATTAAAGAGAAGGTTACCTCGCCTAAAGCGTTCACTGACGAATACGATGCCAGGTCCGCATCGGACAACAAGCGGCTTTGGGTTGCCGTGACTGGGAGATCGGGCAAGAATGTTCGTCTCAAGGTCTACCGGCTTCATGGCACCCGATGGCGAGCGCTTCCGGGAAGCCCGAAAAGTAGTACTAACCTCGATCTCCCAGTAAGCCGTCGGTAGGTGTGATTTCAAGTTCGAAAGTCATCAGAGGCCAGGTTCAACCTCTGCCGGTCGAAATGTGGGCCACCCAGGCCGGTCAGCCGGGCCGCCTGCGGTTGAACGTGCCGGTTCGGCCCATCCGTGATCCCCCGGCGGAGCCAGGCGGTGTCTCGTGGTGATGGTGAGTTGAGCGGCGGAGCCGCTTCAGGCAAGAAGCGGAGCAGGCAAGGCCCGGAGCCGGGCAAAGGCGGCTTCGAGGGCGGCAGCCCAGGGCCAGCTCCGTGGCAAGCGAAGAGTTACTCGCCGCCCCGAGCGAACAATCCGGCCGGCAACATGAAAGAGCCTCTGGCGAAGCCGTTTCGGCTCGGCGAGGGCAAGCTCGCCGCATAGAACCAGAGACTTGGTCCAGCCCAAGAGGTCCTGGGCCATCAGCGAGAGCTCAAGCCAGACTTGATTGGCGGTGAAGTCATGGAAGGGAAGGTTCCGCATGCCGGTCTCCTTGCCGCACCTGATCGAGTCCTCTATCCGGGCCCTTTGGCGGTGGCGGAGCTCAAGCTCGGCGATCTCTGCGCCTTCGGTGTCGGTCAGAAATGAGGTGAAGCGGTGGCCGTCATGGTCGGTGAACTTGAACTGGGCCCCGGGATGGGCGCGTTCCCTGCGGCAGATCAGCCTGGTGCCTTCGGGCCAGTCGGATAGATCGACCTGGTCGGTCAGCTCCGTTACCCAGGCTCCTTCCCGGGGAACTCCGTCGGCCTGGATCGCCGGTCGCCAGGCGGATTCGGGAGCTTCGAGGATCGCCGCCTGAACCGCCGGGCTCAGCTCGTAGCCGACCGAGAAGCCGATGCTCGCCTCCCGGCAGTCATGGGTGAAGGCATGGCTTGCTCCGGCACCGTCGGTGCGAACCAGGATCTCGCGGTCGAGGTCGGGCTCGGGGATCTGGTCGAGCGCCAACTGGAGAACTTCGAAGTGGTCGGCGGCGGTGTTCGCCCCGGCGTTCCCGGGCCGGAGCAGACCGGCGAGCGCTTCACCGGTCTCACTCAGGTAGGCCATCAGGGGATGGAAGCCGAAGCCGCCTTTGTAGTTTCCGGCGGCGTCTTCCTTCTCGGAGTGGGCCTGAAGCAGGGTGGCGTCGAGGTCGATCGTGAGAGTCTCAGGGCGGGCCCCGGCCTGCCAGGCTGCGGCCCTTGCCTTGGCCCGGGCTACCCGGATCGCTTCGAGCTGATCGGGGCCGATCGAGTCGATCACCCGATGGGCGGTCGACTCGGATGCCACCTTGCCGAAGAGATCCACCTGGCCGGCGAGCACCCCGAGGTCGGAGACGCAGTCGCCGCCGTCACTGATCGTGACGGCGAGATCGCGGAGGACCGTGCCGGGATCATGGGCCGAGCGGCGTTTTCTGGTCGGGGCCATGGCCACCGAGAGGGCCGAAGTGAGGCCGAGCCTGTCGGCGAGCTCGGTGATCAGATAGGCGCCGGAATGGGAGATCAACCCTTCGGCGTCCGACGTGACTTCTACTCTTCTGGCAAGCTGTTTCTGATTCACCCTCGGGGTGTCCTTTCGGCAAGTTGAATACGTCTTCGTAAACCGCATTCTGACTGACGAAGCGGACGTTCCCGGGGGTGTTTTCAGGTGCTTACTGGGATTTTGAGGCTAGTGCACGAAATGGAGCGGCTGCGAGGGGGTGGTTAGAGATTCCCCGGCATCGGCATTTCCCATGACCATAGGAATGGGCGGTACTGGGCTCGAACCAGTGACCCCCTGCGTGTAAATCCCGCTCTCTGGTCGAGATAGATGGCAGGAAAACGGCTATATGCAGTGATTTTCGAGTACCTCTGGCAGTGGTAACGAGCGCCGATACGTGTGGATAGAGGCCGATCTGCGTACAGTCGAGGCACTGTGGGGCAGGAGTGCCTGGACCTGATGCCGCGAATACGGCTGGTTCAAACGATCAACCGGCAGTAGTCGAGAAGTCGCCCGGGCGGTGGTACCCTCGCTACGTGACGAAGACCGAGCTACATCAACTGGTTGACGCCCTCCCGGACGATTCGTTGTCGGCTGCCGCGGTGCTACTCGAAAGGGCCAAGGATCCCGTCGTCGCCAAGCTCGACGCGGCACCGTATGACGACGAGGAACTCACCGAGGACGACCGTCGCGCCATCGAAGACGCCGCCGATGATCCGGGCATCCCCTGGTCAGAAGCCCAGGCGGAACTGAACGCTGACTGAGCATGGCCCCTGGCGGATCGAGATCCGCCCCGCAGCGCTCAAGTCGCTTCGCCGACTCGGACGAAAAGACCGCGACCGGATCCAAGCCGGCATAGGAGCACTCCCCGACGGAGACGTAAAGCGGCTCCGCGGCCCCGAGCCGTTCTGGAGACTCCGCGTCGGCGAGTGGCGCATCCTGTTCGTCCGAAGAAACCGGGATCGCGTCATTGATGTGCGGGCCGTCCGACCACGCGGCCGGCCCTACCGTCGGTAAGGCCATCGTGCCGTCGGATGCGCAACTAAGCTGAACTACGACGTGACGCGATCAAGTACTTCCAACCGTTAGGAAAAGTGTTGCTCAAAACGGACTAGGACCAGTTTCCCATGGCCATGGGAATGGGCGGTACTGGGCTCGAACCAGTGACCCCCTGCGTGTAAAGCAGGTGCTCTTCCAACTGAGCTAACCGCCCGGAGCGGGGATTATGCCTGGAAAGCGCCGGTGACCGGCGTCGTGATCTAGCTGACGCCCGCTGCGGTCCCGTCCGGTGAACCGGACGGGGCGAGCGTGCCGTAACGGTTCCGGACCACGGCGATCCAGATCAGGCCGCCGATGATCAGGCCGATGCTGGTCAGCTGGGCCGCGGTCAGGCCGAGGGCGACGTTGGAGTTGGTCCGGAGGAACTCGACCAGCAGCCGCTCGGTGCCGGCCCACAGCATGAAGAGCGCGAAGAGGATGCCCGGCCGGAACCGGTTGCGGAGACGCCAGAGGACCCACGCACCGATTCCGAGGGTCACGGTTTCGTAGACCGGCGTCGGGTGGACCTCCACCCCCGGCGGGGTCGGCACGGTCCCGTCGGGGTAGCCCATCGCCCACGGTCCGTCCCACGGCTTGCCGTAGTCGCCGTCACCGGAGAGCTGGCAGCCGACTCGTCCGAGCGCCTGGCCGGCGAGGAGCGCCGGCGCGGCGACATCCATCAGGGTCAGGTTGAGGTAGTCGCGCCACTTGGCCCAGAGCACGACCGCGATCCCGCCGCCGGCGAGGCCGCCGTACCAGGTGAGACCGGAACCGGAGACGAAATCGCTGAAGTTGTCGATGCTCTCGTTGTTGTCGATCGCGAAGTAGAGCTTCGACCCGATCAGCCCGCCGACCAGGGCGGCGAAGGCCATCTCGTAGGCCCAGTCGGTCGGCTTGCCCAGCTCCTCGAAGCGGCGGTAGCAGATGTACCCGGCCACGATGAAGCCGAGAGCGAACATCAGACCGAAGGTCTGAAGCGTGAGCGGGCCGATGTTTATTTCTGGATACAAGTAGCCCCAGCGGGAGTCGAACCCGCCCTTCCAGGTTGAAAACCTGGCGTGCTAACCGATACACAATGGGGCCTTTGACCGGCAATTCTTTCAGGAAGGCGGAACAACCGGCTGCCGCCGCTCAGGTAATCAGGTACTCGAGCAGCGCCTTCTGGGCGTGGAGCCGGTTCTCGGCCTGGTCCCAGACCGCGGACCGGTCGCCGTAGAGCACTTCCGCGGTGATCTCCTCGCCCGGATGGGCGGGCAGGCAATGCATGACGATCGCTTCGGACTTGGCGGCACCGAGGAGTTTCGAGTCGATGACGTACGGACCGAGGTCGGCCCGCCGCTGGCCGGCGGTCTCCTCGTCGCCCATGCTGACCCAGACATCGCCGTAGATCGCATCGGCCCCGTGGACCGCTTCGAGCGGGTCGTCGGTCAGGACCGCGTGGCCGGCCCCTTCGAGCTGGTAGCCGGCAGGGGCGGCGACGGCCACCTCGACCCCGACCAGGTGGCCGGCGACGGCCAGCGACCGGGCGACGTTGTTGCCGTCTCCGACGTAAGCGATCTTCAGGCCGTCGAGCTCGGAGAAGCGCTGTTTCAGGGTGAGCAGGTCGGCCAGCGCCTGGCACGGGTGGTACATCGGGGTCAGGGCGTTCACCACCGGCACGGTCGCGTTCTCGCCGAGCTTGACCACGTTCTCGTGTGAACCGCTGCGGATGACGATCGCGTTGACGAACCGCGACATGACGCGGGCGGTGTCCTCGACCGACTCGCCCCGGGAGAGCTGCATCTCGTCGCCGCGCAGGACCACGGGGGTCGCGCCGAGCTCACTGATGCCGACCTCGAAGGACACGCGGGTCCGGGTCGAGGGCTTCTCGAAGATCAGGGCGACCGACTTGCCCTTCAGCGATTCCGCGCCTTCGTCCGGCCGGCCGGCCTGGAGCTCCAGGGCACGGTCAAGCAGCCCCACGAGGCGGCCTCCGGAGATCTCTTGACCCGTTATGTAGTGCCTCACGGCCTGTTCCGGCAAGGGCGGGATACTAGCCCCGCTGCCAGCCTGAGATAGTGGGAGTCCATGGCTGCAACGGAAACCACAGGAAAGCCGCTAGGCGGAAGGGTCAGGCGAGGCGAGGAGTTCGAGGCCGAGATCGAGACCCTGGCCTACGGTGGTCGCGGAATCGCGCGCCGTGACGGGTACGTCGTCTTCGTTCAAGGAGGGCTGCCCGGCGACAAGGTCCGGGCCGTCGTGACCAAGTCCAAGAAGGGCTACGCCGAGGCGAATACGATCGAGATGATCGCCCCGAGCCCGGATCGTCTGCCCGAGACCGACGTGCACCAAGACGAGGCCTGCCCCGGCGCCCCGTGGCAGGCGCTTTCCTACGAACGGCAACTCGAGTTCAAGGAGGAGCAGGTCAGCAGCGCGCTCTCCCGCATCGGCCACCTCGAAGGTTTTTCGCTCGAGCCGATCGTGCCCGCCGAAGAGCAGTGGCGCTACCGGAACAAGGCCGAGTACTCGTTCGGCGAGCAGGAGGGCCAGCTCGTGATCGGCTTCCACCCGCGCGGCCGCTGGGACCAGGTGCTCGACATCGAGGACTGCCACCTCTCTTCAGAGGCGACCAACAAGGCCAAGAACGACGTGCTCGACTGGGCCAAGGCCGAAGGCCTGACCGCCTACGACCCGCACGACCACCGCGGAGTGCTTCGCAACCTGATCGTGCGCGAAGGCATGCGCACCGGGCAGGTCCAGACCCGCTTGGTCACCTCGGTCGCCAACTTCCCGAAGCCGCCGGTCAACCTCCACACCACCATCGACGGACCTTCCGGCGGCACGACCGGCCCGACCGGCGTGCTCGGTGAGGAGTTCCTGCGGGAGAAGATCTTCGGCCTGAACATCCAGCTCTCCCACGACTCGTTCTTCCAGACCAACACGCTGATGGCCGAGAAGCTCTACGGCGTCGCCGCCGAGCTCGCCGGCCTCTCCGGTACGGAAACGCTGTTCGACCTCTACTGCGGCGTCGGCACGATCGGGCTCAGCCTGGCTTCGCAGGCGAAGCGGGTCTACGGGCTCGAGATCGTGCCCGACGCGATCAAGAACGCCAAGCGGAACGCGATCCAGAACAACGTCACCAACGCGAAGTTCGTCACCGGGAACGCCCGTACCGGCATCGGACCGCTGATCGAAGAGGCGGGCAAGCCGGACGTGATCACGATCGACCCGCCCCGCGCCGGGCTGTCGGCCAAGATCGTCCGCCGCCTGATCGAGTGCGAGGCCCGCCGCATCGTCTACATCTCCTGCAACCCGACCACGCTCGCCCCGAACGCCGCCCAGCTGGTCGAGGCCGGTTATAAGCTGAACCGCGTGAGGCCAGTCGACATGTTCCCCCAGACCCCGCACATCGAGTGCGTCGCCCAGTTCGACCTCGCCGGACCGCTGATCAAGCGCGACCGCGACGGGAACATCCGTGAGTAGGCCCGCGCAGAAGCGCGCGTTCGGCGTCGCCGCCGGGTTCCCGGTCGAGGTCTGCGGCCCGCTCGCCGAGACCTGCGAGGAAGTCGGCTACAACTCGATCTGGGCCAACGACCATCCCGGGGCCAAGGGCCTCGAGACGCTGGCCGAGTTCGCCAAGGCCGCCGACACGATCGAGCTCGGGGTCGCCGTGATCGCACTCGACCGCCAGGCTCCGGACGTGATCGCCGCCGACGTCGACCGGCTCGGCCTCGACCCTTCCCGCCTCTGGATCGGGGTCGGCGCCGGCTTCAGCAAGAAGCCCCTGACCGCGATGAAGGAGAACCTCCCGGCGCTGCGCGAGAACCTGCCCGGCATCCGCATCGTGATGGCCGCGATGGGCCCGAAGATGTGCGCCCTCGCCGGTTCGTCGTTCGACGGAGCCTTCCTCAACTGGATGACCCCCGAGTTCGCCGCCGGCGCCCGCGAGAACGTCGAGTCAGGCGCCGCCGGGGCCGGAGTCGAGACACCGCCCGTCTTCGGATACGTCCGGACCGCAGTCGGTGACGACGCGGCCGATCGCCTGGCCAGGGAAGAGTCCTTCTACCGCGACCTCCACGCCGGCTACCGCAACCACTTCGACCGCCTGGCCGAACCGGAGGGCACGGTCGGCGTCGCCGCCTCCGGCCGCGAGGAAGTCCAGGAGAAACTGGCGAAGTACGATGCCCTCGACACGATCGTCGTCCGCGGCCTCGCTTCGGCGAGGGTCGAGCCGATGACCGCACTCGCCCGCGCCGCCGCTCCCGCCGACAGCTAGATGCCGAGCTTGAGTTAGGCTCGAGCCACCCGACAAAAGAACGCAAAAGTGAGTTCTTCCTCCACCCTGTCTTCGCGGTATCGACTTCTGACCTCTTTCCCGGCCCTCATGGTTGCCGGAGCGTCGGCGAACATGTCGTGCCGCCACGGACAGAAGGTCGCGTTCAAGGCGCGGAAGAAATTCGGCAACGCCCGCCAGGACTGCTTCATGCGCACCGATGCCAAGATCTACCGTGGCAACATGCGGACCATCTACCGCGGTGGGGCATGACGTGACCGGTTCCGAATCTGACTACCTGCTGCTGAACATCGACGAGGTGACCGACATGGCGCCGCAGTTCGATCTGGACGACGTCCACGAGGCACGGTTCGCGACCAAGCCGCTTGGCCTGACCCAGACCGGTTTCAGCCACTTCCGGGTGAAGCCGAACGTGCGGCAGCCTTTCGGCCATCACCACAAACGGGGCGAAGAGGTCCACATGGTTCTTTCCGGCAGCGGCCGGGCCAAGCTCGACGGGGACATCGTCGAGCTGACGAAGGGCGACGTGCTGAAGGTCGCCCCCGAGGTCATCCGCGCCTTCGAAGCCGGGCCCGACGGCCTCGAGTTCATCGTCTTCAGCCAGCACTTCGACGACGACATGGAGATGGACCGGGACTGGTGGACCGACTGACCTGACCGAGGTCAGTCGAGGTTGTACTCGCGTCCTGGCGGTGGGTTGAAGTACTCACGGTTGTCGTTGTCGTTGTCCTCGGCGACACCGATGGTGATCGCGATGACGATGAACTGCTCGTCGCGCTGATCGCCGCCGGCCGGGCTTACGCGTTCATCAACCGCGGAACGATCGGCTGGCGTCCGCGCTCAATGCGGCAGGCCGTGGAGCAGGCGCTTCGCCACGGTCCTTAGAGTCTGCTGGCCGTAGCCGGCCGCCGGATTGTCCTGGGTGAGGATGGCGATGCCGATCCGCCACTTCCCGCGCTGCAGGACCGCGATCTGGTGGTTGACCGTGCGGCCCGCACTCGGACCGATGCCCCAGCCACCCTTGAACCCGAGGCTCCATCCTTTGTGGCCGATGGTCCCGATGCCCCAGCTCTGCGACGGGGTGATCCGGCCGAGCACACGCCGGGCGAAGCCTTCGTGCCGGCGCGGCAGGTAGTGGTCGATGTTCCGCATGAACGACGCCTGGTCGCGCGCGCTCGTCCGGCAGAGGCCCCAGATCGGGCTGTACTCGAAGTCCCGGAGCCGGGCCCGGCGAGCCAGCCGCCTCACCGCCGATTCGCCGACGATGTTTCGCACCGTGGTCGCCGCGCCGTTGTCCGAGTAGCGGATCATCCGGCCGAGCAGGTCCTTCTCGCCGGGGTCGAGCCGCCGGTGCCGGACCCCGCCCTGCCGGAGATAGGCGACCATCAACATCGCCTTCACGGTGCTGGCCATGGGCGCGGTACTGCTCCGGCGGAACCCGAAGGTGCGCCAGCCGAGGTTGACCGCGAACGCGACGGTCCCCCTCCTTCGCGCGTATCGCCTGGCCGCCTTGACCCGGGGACGCCAGCGCGTGACCCGCCACCGCCGCCGGACCTCCGTCTTCTCGACGTTACCGCGCCGGTCCCGCGCCCGGACCGCGAACCTGTGGCGCCCCGGACCGACCAGCACCCGCTTCGGCGAACGGCAGCGGTGCCAGCTCCGGCCGTCGAGCCGGCACTGGAACCGGGCCCGGCGCCTGTTCGAGCGGAACCGGAACTTCGCGAGGCTGCGGCGCTGGACGGTCTCGACCTTCTTCTGCGGGGCCCGCTTGAACGAAGACTGGGGAGCTTTCCGGCCCGGGTTGTCAGCCAGCGCCGAAATCGCAACGGCCAGGGAGACGACGAGCGCGGGCATCGCCATGGCGGCAGTCGCTCCCGTCTTCTTTTGTTGACTGGTCAAGTCAGGACCATAGCGCCGCCTTCCCCGACGATCCAGTTCATCAGCCGATCCGGGCGCGTTCCCCGAGGTGCACCCGCATGCCCAGCCCGCCGGGCCGCTAGTACGGCGGCAGGTCGTCGTGCCAGCGGCCGAGCGTGCGGAAGGCCCGCCAGAAACGCCGCTTGGCGCCCTCTTCGTCGAGGGAGTCGTCGAGTTCGGGCACGAACAATGCGTCGCAGGCCGGGGTGAAGGCCTGGATCTCGCCGTCGCGGGCCTCGACCACGCGCGAGAGCGGGATGCCGAGGCCGTTTAGGATCCCGAGTGCGTCTTCGCCCATGATCACGATGATCTTCGGCTGGACGATGTTGAACTCGTCCGCCACCCGGGAGATGCATTCGGCGTCGGCTTCGGAGGGATCGTCGACCGGGCACTTGGCGCAGACCGTTCCGTAGACGACGGTCGGGTCGATGTTCAGCCGCTTGAAGCTCTTCATCAATGCGTTGCCCGGCCGGCCGTAGAAGGCGACCCCTTCTTCGATCTCGGAGACGGTCGGCGCATACTTGAGCAGGAAGATGTCGGCCTGGGGATGGCCGGAGCCGAGCACCGGCATGACCTTGGTCCGGGTGCAGGCTTCGCACTCCTGGAGGTCGCGGCTCAGCTGGTTGAGTTCCCGGATTGCTTTCTCCAGGTACTTCTCTCTGATCTCGTTGTCGGTCGAAGGCATCGCTGCCTCTTTCTTTGACAGATCGGACGGGGCTCCTCTATCCGCGGCCCCGATGAATCAGCCCTTGCTCGAATTGCGCTTCGCCCCGCGCTGCCGCTGCTTGCCACCCTTGACCGCGCGAGCCCCGCTGACCGACCGCTTCGCGGCCTTGGGCCGTCCGGTGGTCTGCAGGAACTTGAGCGCCTGGACGTAGACGAGGTTCTTGTGGCGCCGGGCGATCTCGGCGTCCCGCATCGACTCGAGGAATTCCTCGGGGCCGTTGAAATCATGCAGGCGCACCCGGACGGAACCGAGTCCCTGCGCCACGTGGTTGTCGGAACCGGCGGCGGGAATGATGTTGTACTTCCGCGCGAAACGCTCGGCCTCTTCGTTGAAGGACGTGATCGCGACCCGCGGGTTGAAGACCTCCATCAGGTCGATGTCCTCGACCATATTGAGCAGGTTCTCGTAGTCGGGGACCGAATGCATGCGGTCGAAGGGATGCGGCACGTAGACGAGACCGCCCTGGCGCTTGATCTCCTCGATCGTGTCGGCCATGGCCATGTCCTTGTCGATCCTCTCCCTGATGAAGAGCCCGATCACTTCGCCGGCGTCGCTCGTCATCACCTCCTCGGCGACGATGATCTTGAAATCGTCCATCGATTCAGCCACCCCGGCCGCGGCATGGGCGCCGGACACCTCGTTGTGGTCGGTGATCGCGATCGCACCGAATCCACGGTCGCGCGCGGTCTCGATCAGCACCTCGACCGGGGTCGCGCAGTCGGACGAATGGTCGGTGTGCATGTGGATGTCGATGTCGATCAGCGGGCGGTCCTCGAGCTTCTTGCGGAGCGCCGGATTACCGGCCGGGTCGTGGCGGCGGGCGGCGAGCCGCTGGTAGAGCTCTTCGAACCCGTCGACGACCCCGGTCCAGGTCTCGATCGCCGCACCTTCCCCGGAGGCCGCCTTCAGGCTGGCCAGCAGGGTGCGGTTCTCACCGAGACGGCAGATCTGGCCAGCCATCGTGACCGGGTCTCCCGTCGGGAACAGCAGTCCGCGCTGGCCGTCGCCGATCAGCTCGGTGTAGCGGCCGATGGTCGAGGCGACCGGTACCGCGCCGGACGCGAGCGCCTGGCGGACCGCGGCGGGGTCGGGACTCGGACCGCCGGAAGCGGCACAGAAGACGTGGCTGGAAGAAAGCAGCTCGGCGAGGCTGGCCTGCTCGGGGCCGATCACCTTGATCCGGTCCGCGATCGACTTCGATACCCGGAGCACGACCTCGCCCGGGTTGCGGGAATGGATGGTGGCGGTCCAGTCGAGGTCCTTTGGCAGGCGGCGGAGCGCGCGAAGGAACAGGCGGAGCGCGCCCTTCTCTTCTTCCGCCGAGAAAGCGATGCGGAGCGGGTCTCCTTTCTCCTGGCTCGGCTTGACCGGTTCGACCCCGGGCGGGGTCAGTTCATATGCCCCGGGGAAGTAACGGTTGAGGAGCTTTGCCGAGGCACGTGAAGAGACCGTACGGGCATCGAGCCGGCCGAAGAAGATCTCGAGCAGCGGGCGGGCAACCTGGGTCGCGAACGGCCGCTCGGCCGTTTCGTGGAAGGTGCCGACGTTGAGCGAGAACGAATGGCGGAGCGCCGTCGACGAGAAGTTCGGCAGGAACGGGTCATGGACGTGGACCAGGTCCACCTCGCCGTGGCCGAGCAGGGCCTCGACCCGGTTGCCGACGTCGACCGACACCGGTGCCTGTCGCTTCCGCGATCCGCGCGGCAGCGACACCCCGCCGAGCGAAAGGACCTTGGGTGCCTCGCCCGGCTGGAGCAGCGACTGCGGCTCGTCGGCCAGGCGGCCGATCTCGCGCTTGGTCTGCTGGACGGCCTCCCGCCCCCCGCCGGGAGCGGCGACCAGGACGGAGTGGCCGCGTTCGGCGAGTCCCTTGGAGATCCGGTTGACGTAGCCGTTGACGCCACCGGCCCGCTCCCGCGGGAAGGGTGTGAACTGGATTATCGAGAGCGGTTTCATGGTCTTCAGGGTCCTCGAAACAAAAGACGCCCGCCGTGAGGCGGGCGTCTGTGAAGCGTTACCGTACCCGGCCGTCGATCAGGCTTTGGCCTTCTTGGCCTTCTTCGGTTTGGCGGCCTTCTTGGCGATCTTGGTTGCCTTGGCCTTCGTGCCCTTGGCGGACTTCGTGCTCTTGGCGGCCTTGGCGATCGTCTTGGTGCCGCTGATCGTCCTGCTGCGCTTGTTGGCCTCGATGAAATCCTCGGTGTCCTCGCGGGCGATGGCGTCCGGCCGCTGGTTGTGCGGCGACTTCATCAGGTAGGAGGAAGGGCCGTCGAGCTGGCCGCTGATGCCGTTGTTCAGAGCGAGCTTGATCATGCGGACGGCGTCGATGACGACACCGGCCGAGTTCGGCGAGTCCCAGACTTCGAGCTTGAGCTCGACGTTCAGCGGCACGTCGCCGAAGGCCTTGCCTTCGAGGCGGATGTGCGCCCACTTGCGGTCGGTCAGCCACGGCACATAGTCGGAAGGACCGACGTGGACATCCTTGGCGTCGAGTTCCAGGCCCATCACCGAGGTCACCGCGTTGGTCTTCGAGATCTTCTTCGAGTCGAGGCGTTCGCGCTCGAGCATGTTGAAGAAATCCATGTTGCCGCCGACGTTCAGCTGCGACGTGTGCTGGAGCACGACGCCACGCTCGTGGAAGAGGCGGGCGAGCTGGCGGTGCACGATGGTCGCGCCGACCTGCGACTTGATGTCGTCCCCGATGATCGGCAAGCCGGCTTCCTTGAAGCGGCCGTCCCAGTAGTCCTCGCTGGCGATGAAGACGGGCAGGCAGTTGACGAAGCCGACGCCGGCCGCGATGGCCTGTTCGACGTACCACTTGACGGCGTCTTCGGAACCGACCGGCAGGTAACAGACGAGAACGTCGGTCTTGGTGTCCTTGAGAATCTGGACGATGTCGGCGGTCGGGCCCGGGGCCTTGGTGATCTTCTGCTTGAGGTACTTGCCGAGGCCGTCGAGGGTCATCCCGCGCTCGACCTTGACGCCCAGGTTCTTGACGTTCGCGAACTTGTAGGTGTTGTTCTGACCGGACCACATGGCCTTGGAGAGGTCCTTGCCGACCTTCTCGGAGTCGATGTCGAAAGCCGCCACGAACTCGATGTCGTTCACGTGGTAGCCGCCGAGGTCAACGTGCATGAGCCCGGGGACGGACTCGGCCGGGTCGGCGTCCTTGTAGTACTCGACGCCCTGGATGAGGGAGTTGGCGCAATTGCCCACTCCGACGATCGCCACTCTTACCTTGTCGTCACGGCGGACGGCACCATTGCCGCTGCCGTTCGATCCGTTCTTCTTGCTCATAAGTCTGAAATTCCTCCTGTTTAAGGTGCGAAGGCCAATGACACTCGAACCGGCCTTTCGTTACACCTGTTCAACATAAGTTTTGGGATCAGGGCTCCGTCTTGAGTTCCCCGCGTACGTGCCAGACTCGCTGGATGACGGTCACGGTGGTCAGAGCCGCCATCACATAGATGGAAGCTGCCAACAGGGAGAAGTCACCGATACCTAGGCCATTTGCGAACAGGACGCCGATCGAAAGTAACACGACACGGACCGGACGGGTAGCGAGCCCGACCTTGCATTCGACTCCGAGCGCCTCCGCCCGGGCCCGCGTGTAGGACACCATCAGCGAGCCGAGCACTACATATACGCAGGCCGCAGCAGCCAGGGAATCGCCCTGTTCGGCGAAGTACCAGGCGATCGCGGTGATGACGATGCCCTCTTCGATCCGGTCCAGGGTCGAGTCGAGGAAGGCGCCGAAGAGCGTCCCCTTGCCGGACATGCGCGAGTATCGCCCGTCGAGCGTGTCCATCACCGAACCGACGATGAAGGCGATGCCGCCGAGGACGAACATCTCCTGGGTGATCAGCACGGCGGCGATCACGTTGCCGACGAGGCCGGCCATCGAGATGGCGTTCGGGGTCAGGCGCGACTGGATCAGCGCTTCGCGGGCCTGGCTCCTGAACTGGCCGCGCTGGCCATTGGGGGCGCCGCCGGACGGCGGCGTCGAGGACGACTCCATTGCGGCAGCTTACCCGCGGGGGCTCACGGCCGGCAGTTCCGGTCACCGAATCGCCCGCCCGGACTGAAATCCGCGACGACGGTCAGCTTCTCCGGACGCGGCAGGAAGACCTTGGTCCAGCCATGCTCGGTCGAATCGACACAGCCCCGTCCGGCCTTTACGTTCCAATAGGGGGTCGACCGGATCCGGACGGTGTAGCTGCCCTCCCGGGGGGAGGTCACGGTGAATCCGTCAGTCGTCAGCCCGGTCATGTACGCGGGCCTCTGGACCATCGGTGTCGCGCCCCGCACCCTGTAGATCCGCCAATCGCCGTCAGCCGGGATCTCCTCGAGGAAGGAGGGGTTCGTCTCGATCAGCTCCGCTTCGGTTTCGCCCGCATAGTCGAGTTCGGTCTGCGGGACCGCCACATAGCCGACCGCGAGCCGCTTCAGCCAGCGGTGGTACCGGTCGGGGTCGAGCTCGTCCTCGTAGAAGAGGGGGTTGTACTCACGGTCGGTCTGGCGCTCCCAGCCCCGGGCGAGCGGAAAGCCGGGCGCGACCCGGGCCGACTCCCAGTGGCTGGCCACCGGCACGACCTCGACGCGGGCCGGGCTGACGGCGAGCCGCGGGCCGAGCGCTTCGTCCACCGGTTCGTAGAACTGGGCTGCCACCGCCGGTTCGTCGTCCACGAGTTCGAGGTCACGCAGGACCGGGAAGAACTGCCAGGACATGAAGAGCGGCACGAAGGCGAGGATCGCCAGGTTGCGGCGCGGCTGCGCGACGCACAGGAGGAGCGGCCCGATCAGCAGCACCCCGAGGCGGTTGGCGTTTCCGCCCATCGGTGTGCTCAGCGCGAAGGCCGCGACCAGGGCGAAGGCGTAGACCACCATGCCGGTCCTGACGAGCTTCTCCTCCTTCGGCACCAGTACCGCCGCGATCAGGGTCAGCGCGAACGCCGGATAGAAGCTGGTCCACACGTAGGGCTCGTCACCCCCGCCGGGAAAAAGCAGCGCGACCGCTCCCGCGACGACGAAGGTGACCACGGCGATCCCGAGCCCACGCCGGTCGGGCCGCCGGGCCAGCCAGTGGGCAAATCCGCAGCAGGCGAGGAAAAGGGCCGCGACGGGGCTCGCCAGTCCGACCGCTCCCGCGATGACGAGCGACGGCAGCCGCCACCCCCGCTGGGCGCAGTAGACGGCGGCGACCGCCAGGAAGACCCCGAGGGCAAAGGTCATCCGGCCGGAGAAGAGGCTGACTGTCGCCGCTGCCGCGAACCAGACCGCGCCGGCCTGCGCCTGATCGCCCCACTCCCTGCGGACGGTCAGGGCGAACAGGGCGACCGTGCCGAGCACCGCGGCCACACCCATGATCCGGAAACCGATCCAGGCGCCGATCGGAGGGGCGAGCAGGCTGTAGCTCGGCAGATAGTGGCCGCCGAACCAGTAGTTGTTCCAGACCGTCGGCCCCGACAGCTCGAACAGCTCTGTGCGGAAGGTCTGGGCGGCGTGGTCCGCGCTGAGCGGCTCCATGAACAAGTAGACCGCGCTCAGCACTGCGGCAAGGGCGATTGGGGCGGCCACGAACGACCAGGGATTTTCCCGGACGGCCAAGGCCGCCTCAGGCCTCGGAACCCTGCTCGTCGGCGGCGCGGCTCCAGGCCCAGTATCCGGGCTTGATCTGCGCGACTACCCGGGCGGCGATCAGCAGGGAAAGCCCGGCGACAATCCATCCGAGCAGGGCGTCCACCCAATAGTGGTTCGCGGTCACCACCGTCACCCAGGCGACCACCAGCGGCCAGCAGGCCCAGAAGCACCGGGCGATCTTGTTCTTGCACACCATGAGCGCCGTCCCGCCGATCATCAGGGCCACGGCGCAGTGCATCGACGGCACCGCCGCGAACGGGTTGATCAGCAGCTTGGCCAGCTCGGAATTGTGGTTGACGCTGGATTGCGCGTTGACCGTGTCGATGAATCCGTACTCGGGGTACATGCGCGGCGGCGCGGTCGGGAAGCCGATGTAACCGACCAGGGCGAGCCCGAGGGAGACGAAGAACATGTTGCGGAAGAAGTAGTAGTGGTCGTTGCGCCAGAAGTACATCCAGATCAGGAAACCGAGCAGCACCGAGAACTGCGCGTTCAGGTAGATCGTGTTGGCGAAATCCATCAGCCAGGTCTCGGTTATCAGGAATGCCTGCACCGTCGGTTCGAAGAAGGTCCCGGTGTTCTGCTCGATGTCGATTACCCGCTCGCCGTTGGCGAAGGCCTGAACCGCCCGTCCGTCAGCCATCCCACGAGCGATCTCGTAAGTCGTATTGGCAAGCATGTAGAGGGCTAGCTGAAGGAACAGATCGCCCCAACCTCGGGGAAGCCAACCCCCGATCCGGGAGATGATCGCAAACACAGGTCCGGCCATTGTAATCGGGACGTGAACCATCACTAGTCTCCCTTGGCATGGCGGCAGCAACACAGCCGATCGTTTGCATGGGAGAGGCCATCGTCAACCTGGTCTGCGAACGCAACCTGAAGCCGGACGAGACCCCCGGCAGCTTCGTGCCGCACCCGGGTGGTGCCCTCGCCAACGTCGCGGTGCAGGTCCGCCGCAGCGGGGCTCCGGCCGCGCTGCTCGGCGGGGTCGGTGACGACCGCTGGGGCAAGTGGCTGACGGCCGAGCTCGGGGCCGCCGGCGTCGAAACCGGCTGGATCGCCGAGGTAACCGGCGCCAGCACCCCGCTCGGCATCGTCCTCTTCGATTCCGAAGGCGAGCCCGGATTCCAGATCTACGGTGAGCACATCGCCGCGACCACGCGCGCCTCCCGGGACTTCGTCGAACCGGTCGTCGCGGCCGCCGGGGCCGTGGTCGTCGGCTCGAACACCATGGTCGGACCGGTCGAGCGCGAAGTGACCCGGCAGGCGGTCGAAGCCGCCCACGACCAGGGGGTACCGGTCCTGTTCGACCCCAACTTCCGCCCGAACCGCTGGGACGAGCACGCGCTCGCGATTCAGTACTGCTGCGAGCTCGCGCGAGCCTCCGCCGTACTCAAGTGCAACCGGCTCGAAGCGACGCTGATGTCACGTGAGGAAGATCCGCTCGATGCCGCACGTGCCCTGGCGGCTTCCGGACCACGGCTGGTCGTGGTGACTGACGGCCAGGGCAGGGTGCGGACCGCCGGGGCCGCGGAGGCCGAATGCACGGTGCCCGTTTCGGAGGTGATCAGCCCGCTCGGCGCCGGCGATGCCTTCATGGGAGCGCTCGCTGCCGGGCTCGCCGGGGTCGACTGGGATTTCGAACGGATCGCCGAGGTGCTGCCCGCGGCCGCCGAGGCCGGTAGCGCGGCCTGCGCCCACTGGGGAGCGCAAGGTTGAGCCTGCCGCCAGTCGTCAAGGTGACACGGGCCGGCTGGAAACGGCCTACGCGTGCCCGGGTCAGGCGGATCCGCGACCGGCTTCGGGAGATGTACGGGCAGCCGCTCAACCGGCCGCACCGGCGGCCGGTCGACGAACTGGTGCGGACGATCCTCTCCCAGGCGACCAGCGACCTGAACCGCGACCGCGCCTTCAACCGCCTGACCGGGCGCTTCGGGGACTGGCACGCCGTACGAGACGCTCCGGTCGAAGAGGTCGAAGAGGCGATCCGGCCGGGTGGGCTCTCCCAGCAGAAGGCGCCGCGGATCCAGGCGGCGCTGTCCGGCGCCGGCGACAACCTCGATCTCGACTGGCTGGAGACCGCACCGCGCGAGGAAGCCATGGATTTCCTCACCGGCCTGCCCGGGGTCGGCCGGAAGACCGCGGCGTGCGTCCAGGTTTTCACCTGGGACCGGCCGGAGATCCCGGTTGACGTCCACGTGTACCGGATCGGCGGACGGCTCGGGCTGTTCCGGCCGAACGCCACCTTCGAAGAGGCGCACGACGAACTGCTCAGGCTGGTCGACCCGCAGGATTCGTACGAATTCCACATGAACCTGATCCGCCACGGGCGGGAGCTCTGCCGCCCGCGGCCGGACTGCCCCGCCTGCCGCCTCAACCGGATGTGCCCCTTCGGGCGGAAGGTGCTCGCCGGGGCCGGCCCAGAAACGTAGACCCCGGTCCGACAGGTAATATCCGCACGCATCCTTGCCGGAAGTTCCCGCCATGATGAACAAGCCCCATGAGTAAAAAGCCATTCGTTGTCTTCAGTCTCGTCCTCGTCCTGCTGGCCGTGCTGATCCCCCTGTGGGCCTTCCTGTCCGCCGGTGACCCCGCCAGGGGCCGCATGGAAGTGCCGGAGAACCTGAAGGCGGGCCAGACCGGCTTCGAGGACAACTGCGGTAACTGCCACAAGCTCTACGCCGCCGGCACCGACGGCGACTACGGCCCCGACCTCGACCAGAGGCTGGCCCCGGCCGGCACCCCGGGAGGCCCCGATGCCGCCGCGGCGATCAAGGGAACCAAGGATTCGGTCCTGAACACGCTCGAGCAGGGCGCCGACGATCCCACGGTCCCGGGCCGCATGCCGGCAGGAATCGTGACCGGCCCCGTGGCCGAAGAAATCGCCGAGTTCGTCGCAGAAACAGCGGGCCGCGGCTAACGCCTCTTTGGGGCGCGGCCCCGGGCCGGGTTACGTTTGCTTGTTGTGGCGCCCGCCGGGGTGCCCTTTCTCGTTGAGACCTGAGGTGGCGGACGACAGTCGGGTTTCGGTTACTTGTTTTGGCGTGGGGTGGGGGACACCCGGCGAGGGTTCCCCGCGACCCCCACCCGGGCACAAGGCACCTCCAAGCCGTCCAGGCCGTTAACAGGTAGCTGGCATGGACATGGTCAGCTGGTCCAGACATCCAGGTTGGCTTTCCCATAACCAGTGACCTTGAACTTTCCGGCGCTATTCGCAGGAAACACTAACTTGGATGCAGTTGTCCATAACTCGGCGAGACTCGCACAGGGCGTAACCATCCCTTAATTCCGATACGCCCGCCCCCGCGGTAGACCGACCCGAGGTCCGCCCGCCCATGCGATAGCCCGATCACTACCCCACGCAATGCCAAAAAGTCCTGCTCATGGGCATACTTTGACACTTTGTATGAAATCTAATATAATTCCGCTTAGATTTTTACAAACTTGTCATATCAACAGGAGAAATTTCAATGGGTAAAACAATAGGAATCGACCTCGGTACGACCAATTCGTGCGTGGCTGTGCTCGAAGGCGGAGAACCGACGGTTCTCGAAAACTCCGAAGGCGGTCGCACGACCCCTTCCGTCGTCGCGTTCAACGACAAGGACGAACGTCTCGTCGGGACAGTGGCCAAACGCCAGGCCGTGATGAACCCCGAAAACACGATCTTCTCGATCAAGCGCTTCATGGGCCGCAAAGAGGCCGAAGTGAAGGAAGAGGAGACGATGATCCCGTACAAGGTCGAAGCCGGCCCGAACGGTGACGTCCGCGTCAACGCACGTGGCAAGCAGTATTCACCACCCGAGATCAGCGCGATGATCCTCCAGAAGCTGAAGTCGGACGCCGAGTCCAAGCTCGGCGACACGGTCGACTCGGCCGTGATCACGGTCCCGGCCTACTTCAACGACGACCAGCGCCAGGCGACCAAGGACGCCGGCAAGATCGCCGGGCTCGACGTCAAGCGCATCATCAACGAGCCGACCGCGGCCGCGCTCGCGTATGGCCTCGACAAGGATGCCAAGGAACAGACCATCCTCGTCTTCGACCTCGGTGGCGGCACCTTCGACGTGTCCGTCCTCGAAATCGAAGAGGGAACCTTCGAGGTCAAGTCGACCGCGGGTGACAACCACCTCGGTGGCGACAACTTCGACAAGGCGATCGTCGAGTGGCTGGTCGCCGAGTTCAAGAAGGACCAGGGAGTCGACCTGGCCGCTGACAAGAACTCGCTGCAGCGCCTGTACGAACAGGCCGAGAAGGCCAAGATCGAGCTGTCCTCCGCCCAGGAGACGCAGATCAACATCCCGTTCATCACCGCGGTGGAAGGCCAGCCGAAGCACCTCGACGTCAAGCTGACCCGCTCGAAGCTGGCTGAGCTGACGGGTGATCTCCTCGATCGCGTGGTCGGCCCGGTCAAGCAGGCCCTCAGCGACGCCGGGGACACCACGGTCGACCACGTCGTGCTGGTCGGCGGCATGACCCGCATGCCCGCCGTCCGCGAGAAGGTCACCGAACTCACCGGCAAGGAGCCCCACCAGGGCGTCAACCCGGACGAGGCCGTGGCCATCGGCGCCGCGATCCAGGCCGGAGTGCTCAGCGGTGACGTCAAGGACGTCCTGCTGCTCGACGTCACGCCCCTCACCCTCGGCATCGAGACCAAGGGCGGCGTCATGACCAAGCTCATCGAGCGCAACACGACGATTCCGTCGAAGAAGTCGGAAACGTTCTCGACCGCCGAGGACAATCAGCCGTCAGTCGAGATCCACGTCCTCCAGGGCGAACGCGAGATGGCCAACTACAACAAGAGCCTCGGCAAGTTCCAGCTCACCGGCATCCCGCCGGCACCGCGAGGTATGCCCCAGATCGAAGTCACTTTCGACATCGACGCGAACGGCATCCTCTCGGTCGGAGCCAAGGACCTCGGCACCGGCAAGGAACAGAAGATCGAGATCAAATCCGGTTCCGGTCTGTCCGACGAGGAGATCCAGGACATGGTCTCGGACGCCGAGTCGCACGCCGACGAGGACCGCAAGCAGCGTGACCTGGCCGAAGCCCGGAACATCGCCGAGAACGCCGCCTACCAGTCGGAGAAGCAGCTGACCGACCTGGGCGACAAAGTCGACGAGGCGAGCAAGACCGAGATCGAAGGTGCGATCAAGGACGTGCGCGATTCGCTCGAGTCCGACGACGTCGAGGAGATCAAGGCGAAGACCGAGACCCTCCAGGCCGCGTTCCACAAGGTCTCCGAGCAGATGTACGAAGCCGCTCAGGCCGAACAGGCCGCAGCCGGCACCGAGACCAACGGTGACGGTGCCACCTCCTCTGACGAAGAAGAAGTGATCGACGCCGAGGTGGTGGACGAGGAAGAAGCGGCCAAGTGAGCCACGACCCCAGGGACGAAGGATTCGACGAAGAGTTCCTCGTCGCGAACACCCCCGACGCCGTCCCGGCGCCGGGGGAAGTCGATGAGCCCGTGGTCAACGCCGAGGTCGTGGAAGAGAACGAAGAAGAGGCCGCGGAGGCGAACGTCGAGCAGGACCTGAACTCGCTGGTCGAGCAGGCCCGCGACGAGCGCGACCAGTACCTCAACCTAGCCCAGCGGACCAAGGCCGACTTCGACAACTACCGGAAGCGCATGGCCGCCGAAACGGCCGCCGCGCGAAGCAAGGGTCAGCTCGAAGTCGCCGTCGGCCTGGTCGAGACCATCGACAACCTCGAACGGGTGCTCGCCGCCGAGAACGTAGACATCGAGACGGCGCAGTCGGGATCGATCCCGGAAGACGTTGCGGTCAGCCTCCAGGGCGTGATCGTGGTCTACCGCGACCTGAACAACACCCTGAAGAGGGCCGGCGTCGAGGGGTTCGACCCGACCGGCGAGACCTTCGACCCGAACCTGCACGAGGCGCTACAGGCCGTGCCGGCCGAGGGCGCCGAACCGGGTGTCGTGCTCGAGATGATGCAGCGCGGCTACCGCTCCGGCGAGACGGTCGTCCGACCCGCCCGAGTGGTCGTCAGCCAGTAACCGAAAGCCGGGAAACAGATGGCACAAGACCTTTACGAAGCCCTCGGAGTCTCGAAGAAGGCATCCCAGGAAGAAATCAAGAAGGCTCATCGCAGCCTCGTCAAGAAGTACCACCCCGATCGCAATCCGGGTGATGCCGCGGCCGAAGAGAAGTTCAAGGAGGTCCAGGCGGCCTACGACACGCTGTCCGATCCCGAGAAGCGGAAAGCTTACGACAGCAGCGGGGGCCTGTTCGGCGCCGGCGGTCCGGGTGGTCCCGGCGGCAACCCGTTCGGCGGCCAGGGCGCGCCCCAGGGATTCGGCGACATCTTCTCCACGATCTTCAACCGGAGTGGCGGCCGCCCGGAGCCGATGCGCGGCCGCGACCTCGAGACCGATGCCCGGATTTCGTTCGACGACGCGATGACCGGCAGCCAGCTGACCGTCACCATCCCGAAGGACGAGCGCTGCCCGACCTGTGCCGGCAGCGGGGCCGAACCGGGCACGAGCCCGCAGCGCTGTCCCCGCTGTGACGGCTCCGGGGTCGAGGCCCAGGGACAGGGGTTCTTCTCGATCAGCCAGCCATGCCCGCAGTGCGGCGGCTCCGGCCAGATCATCCCCAGCCCCTGCCGCACCTGCGGCGGTTCCGGCGTGACCCACCAGACCAAGCGTTACAAGGTGAACATCCCGGCCGGCGTCAAGGACGGCACCCGCATCCGGGTGGCCGGCAAGGGCGAGGCCGGAATGCGAGGTGGACCGGCCGGCGACCTGTTCGTCACGATCCAGGTCGCGCCCTCACCGATCTTCAGGCGCCTCGACGACGGCAACCTCGAGGTCAACGTGCCGATCACCATCACCGAAGCCCTGCGCGGCGGGACGGTCGAGGTCCCCACTCTTTCCGGCACCAAGCGGATCCGGGTCCAGGCCGGAACCCAGCACGGCGCGATCCAGCGCCTGCGCGGGGAAGGCCCTCCGCGGGCCGGCACCAAGAAGCGCGGCGACATCCGGTACCGCCTCGCCGTGCAGATCCCGAAGGAACTCACCGATGAGCAAAGGCGAGCTGTGGACCAGCTCGCCGAAACCATGAACGGGGCCGACCCCCGGGCGGAGCTGCTGCGCGGCGCCCGTGCCCGGGCGCCGAAGGGCGGAACCGATGGCTGACGAGCGGCGGGTCACGAGGATTGACGTAAGCGTCGACGAGGAGCGCGGGGTCTACATGATCTCGGTCGCCGCCGAGCTCGCCGACATGCACCCCCAGACCCTCCGAATCTACGAATCGAAGGGCCTGATCCAGCCCAAGCGGTCACCGAAGAACACCCGCCTCTACTCACAGCGTGACGTCGAGATGCTCCGCCGCATCCACCAGATGACCAACGAAGAAGGCCTCAACCTGGCCGGTGTCGAGACCGTCCTCGAGATGGAGCAGAACCTCAACGCGATGCGCGGCGAGCTCGAAGCGATGCGCGCCCGCACGACTGAACTCGAACAGAAGCTCGACGACGAGGTCGAACGGGTCCGGGGCAGGCTGAACACGGAGATCGTCCCTTACGGCGCCTACGACGCGCCCCTCCCCGCCGCACCCGGCAAACCGGTGCGGATCGAAGTGAACCGCCCCCGCTGAGGACACCCACGAACCAGGAACCTTCCAGGAGAACCATATGCAACCAGACCGATTCACCGTCAAATCCCAGGAGGCGATCGCCTCCGCACAGCGGCTGGCTGCCGCCGGCAAGAACACGGAGGTCGCTCCCCCACACCTCCTCGTCGCGCTGCTCGAGCAGGACCAGGGCCTCGTGCCGGCCGTGCTTTCGAAGCTCGGCGCCGACCTTTCCGGGATCCGCCAGCGGGCCCGCGACTCGATGGGCAACCTGCCCACCGTCACCGGTGAGACTTCCGGTGACCCCCGGCCCTCGGCCGGCTTCGTGGAGGTGCTGCGCCGCGCCGAAGGCGAGATGGCCGGACTCGGCGATGAATACGTGTCGACCGAACACATGCTGCTCGCCCTCGCCGACAAGGGCTCGAGCCTCAAGGACATCCTGCCCGACCGCGAGTCGCTGGCCAAGGCGATCGGCGAGGTGCGCGGACCGCACAAGGTCAACTCGCCCAATCCGGAGGACCAGGTCCAGGCGCTCGAAAAATACGGCCGCGACCTGACCAACGACGCCGAGAGCGGCAAGCTCGATCCGGTCATAGGCCGGGACGAAGAGGTACGCCGCGTGATCCAGGTGCTTTCCCGCCGGACCAAGAACAACCCCGTGCTGATCGGCGAGCCCGGCGTCGGCAAGACCGCCATCGTCGAAGGCCTCGCCCAGCGCATCGTCTCCGGCGACGTGCCCGAGAGCTTGGTCGACCGGCGCGTGATCGCACTCGACATCGGCGCCCTGCTCGCCGGCTCGAAGTATCGCGGCGAGTTCGAGGAGCGGCTGAAGGCTGTCCTCTCCGAGGTCCAGGACGCCGGTGGCCAGATCGTCCTCTTCCTCGACGAGCTCCACACCATCGTCGGGGCCGGCGCCGCCGAGGGCGCGGTCGACGCCGCAAACCTCTTGAAGCCGATGCTCGCCCGCGGCGAATTGCGCGCGGTAGGCGCGACCACGCTGGACGAGTACCGCCAGCACATCGAGAAGGACGCCGCCCTCGAGCGCCGCTTCCAGCCGGTGCTCGTCGGCGAACCCGATGTGCCCGACACCATCGCCATCCTCCGCGGACTAAAGGAGCGTTACGAGGTCCACCACGGCGTGCGCATCGCCGACTCCGCGATCATCGCCGCCGCCACCCTTTCCGAGCGCTACATCGCCGACCGGTTCCTGCCGGACAAGGCGATCGACCTGATCGACGAGTCCGCGTCGAGGCTGAAGATCGAGATCGACTCGATGCCGACCGAGATCGACGAGGTCGAACGGCGCATCCAGCAGCTGGAGATCGAGCGTGAGGCGCTGAAGGCCGAGACCGACGCCGCATCGAAGGGCCGCCTCGACACGCTCGAAGCCGAACTGGCCGAGCTCAACGAGACGTCATCGGAGATGAAGGCCCGCTGGCAGTCCGAAAAGGGACTGATCGAGGCGATCAAGGACGCCAAGGCCCAGCTCGAGGAGGCGAGCCGCGAGGCCGAGCGGGCCGAGCGTGACGCCGATCTCGAACGCGCCGCGAAGCTTCGCTACAGCGAGATCCCCGAACTCGAGAAGACCGTCGCCGAAGCCGAGGCGAAGATGAGCGAGATGCACGCCGAAGGCGGCACCATGCTCACCGAGGAGGTGACCGAGCAGGACGTGGCGGAAGTCGTCGCCAAGTGGACCGGCATCCCGGTCACCCGGCTGATGGAAGGCGAGGTCGAGAAGCTGATCCAGATGGAAGCCCGCCTGCACGAACGGGTGGTCGGCCAGGACGAAGCGGTCAGCGCCGTCGCCAACGCGCTCCGCCGGTCCCGCGCCGGCCTCGCCGACCCGAACCGGCCAATCGGCTCGTTCCTCTTCCTCGGGCCGACCGGCATCGGCAAGACCGAACTGGCCAAGGCGCTCGCCGAGTTCATGTTCGATTCCGAGCAGGCGATCGTGCGTCTCGACATGTCCGAGTACATGGAGAAGCACACCGTGTCGAGGCTGGTCGGAGCCCCTCCCGGTTACGTCGGCTACGAAGAGGGCGGTCAGCTCACCGAGGCCGTCCGCCGCCGGCCATACGCAGTCGTGCTGCTCGACGAGATCGAGAAGGCCCACCCCGACGTCTTCAACACGCTGCTCCAGCTGATGGACGACGGCCGCCTGACCGACGGCCAGGGCCGCACGGTCAGCTTCACCAACACGGTGCTGATCATGACCTCGAACGTCGGCAGCCAGGAGATCGCCGGCGAGACCGTCAACGAAAAGATGCGCGAGCGGGTCGAAGAAGTGCTCGCCACGACGTTCAAGCCGGAATTCCTCAACCGGATCGACGACACCGTGATCTTCCACCGCCTCTCGAAGGAGGACATCGGCCGGATCGTCGACCTGCAGATCGGGGGACTCACCCGCCGTGTCGCCGAGCGGGACATCGAGATCGAGCTGACCGACGACGCGAAGACGCTGCTCGGCAACCTGGGGTACGACCCGACCTACGGCGCGAGGCCGCTGAAGCGGGTGATCCAGAAGCGCCTGATCGACGCCCTGGCGCTGAAGATGCTCGAAAACGAGTTCGGCGAAGGCGACCGGGTCGTGGTCGACGCGGGCGAAGGCGATCTGACGTTCACCACGCGGTAACGCCCTGCAGAATCACGCCCGGCAAACTGCTCGTTTAGGTCGTCTTTGGGGTTTTCGTACTACCCTGCAAGACCCGCTATATGCGGATGGGAGGGCCAAAGAAACAGATGACAGAAGATCCGAATCGCCTCCGGCAGGCGGAAGAACGGCTCGAAGAGCCAGATCACCCCGAATTCGAGGGGCGGACGCCAAGTGGCCTGACCTGGCCGATCCGGCGGTTTTTCTGGTCTGTGGAGAAACGGGTTCTCTGGCCGGTCAGTGATTCCTTCAAGCGGGTCACGAATTCCTTCCGCTACCGCAGCCCGCTCGCCTACATCGGCGCGACGATGCTGCTCACCGTGACCGCGGCCGCGATCGGCGCCGCCTTCTACTTCCAAAACGAAGCCAAGGACGGCGAGCAGGCGCCGGTGGTCACCCAGGCCCCGGCCGAGACCTTGATCGCCCCGCCGGCCGCCCCGGCCCCGGTCACGTCGGTCACGCCACCCGCCGAGGCCAAGCCGGACGACACGCTGAAGGGCGTCGTCCCCAATTTCGAAAAGACCTCCGGTTCCTCGAACAAGTCTTCCGGTGGTGGTGTCGGCAGCGAGTCGGCCAACGACCCCTACGCCACCGTGGTCAAGCCGTCCAAGGTCCCGGACTCGCCGCCGCTCAAGGTTGCCCACAGGTTCGCGGAGACCTTCGTCGACTACGAGGTCGGCAAGAAGGGTGTCGCCAAGGACTTCAAGAAGACCGCGACTCCCAAGCTGTCGAAGGAACTGAAGAAGGATCCGCCGAGGCAACCGTCCAACGGCGACGTCCCCGAGGCCAGCGTGATGAATGTGGTCAAGGGGGACTCGAACGGGGACTCGATGGAAGTCAGTGTCTCGCTGCTGCGTTCAGGTGCGACCAGTGAACTGCGGCTCGCGCTCGAGCAGCAGAAGAGTGACAAGTGGCTCGTCTCAGAGGTCCGGGGGTAAACGGGGGCCATGGGGAGATTCAGAACTGCATTGGCGACGATCTCGGTGGGAGCGCTCCTGGCAACCGGACAGGCGACTTCCGCCGACGGTGCACAGCCGATCAACGACGAACCGGCGACGACCGCGCCCCAGGACGCCACCGGCGGCGTGACCCCGCCCGACAAGATCGAAAGCGCGGGCCAGAAGCCGAAGCCACCGGCCGGTGAGAAACGGGACGAGCAGGACAAACCGGACAAGAAGGAAAAGAAGCCGCAGACGGCCGACCCGAAGACCACCGAGATCGATCCCGGGAGGGACCGCCCGCAGTCGGCCGAAGAGCTCGCCCCCAGCGCCGGGCCGACGATCACCATGGACCCCGGTTTCGGCCTCTCGGGCGACGCCACACCGGTCGCCGCCTGCGATGGCAGCACCGGCCCTCCCAAGAACCTGATCCCGATCTACATCAAGGCCGCCGGAGAGTACGACCTCGGCGAGCGCGGCCCGCAGATCCTCGCCGCGATCAACAAGATCGAGACCGACTTCGGCCGGCTGAACGAAGTGACTTCCTACGCCGGCGCCCAGGGCTGGATGCAGTTCATGCCGGCGACCTGGGACATGTACGGCACCGACGGGAACGGCGACGGCAAGGCGGATCCCTACGACCCGAAGGACGCGATCACCTCGGCCGCCCGTTACCTCGCCGCGGCCGGCGCCCCGGACGACTGGTACGACGCGGTCTGGGCCTACAACCACGCCGACTGGTACGTCCAGGACGTCCTCGACAAGGCCGCCTGTTACGGCGACCTGGTCAACACGGTCGAAGTCGACGAGGACCTCGAGGTCTTCGTCTGCAAGCCCGACGTCGCGAGGGCGCTCGAAGTCCCGAGCTATTACATGCGTGCATTCGAGACCGCGTCCTCCCGTTACGGCCTCGGCCAGCGCGGCGTCTGGGCACTGGCCGCCGTCGCCCGGCTCGAATCCGACTACGGGCGAGGCATGACCCGCGGCCAGATGCGCGAGACCGGCGCCATGGGACTCAGCCGCGAGGAATGGCGGAAGTTCGGCGTCAACGGCAACGACGACGGATACGTCCAGCGCGACGAGCCCTGGGACGCCGTCTCCACCTTCGCCCGCATGCTCTGGTCCGAGCCGGACATCGAGCAGGGCCTGATCGAGCACAACCACGCATCCTGGTACGTCGAAGCCGCGATGCGGGAAGCCGCCCGGATCGCCGGTGAGTGCGACACCGTGAAGACCACCTGGAACATCCGGTTCCCGGCGCCGACCACCAACGCGACCGACATCAACTGGGACAACCTGACGATCCTGAACGCGGTGGCGCAGAACGACATCGATTCCGGCCAGATCGACTCGCGCATCATCAACCTGCTGGCGATGCTGACCCAGAAGTACACCCTCACGATCTCGGCGCTGAAGTCCGACCACAGCCTGATGACCGCCAGCGGCAACATCTCGAACCACTCGGGCGGCCGCGCCATGGACATCGCTTCGGTGAACGGCGTCTCGTGCACCGACCAGTCGGCCGAGAGCCCCTGCACCGAGGTCGGCCTGTTCCTCGCCACCCTCCCCGACGGGATCAAACCGACGGAGCTGATCTACGGCTGGGACCTCGACGGGGCCGGGGCGGCCTTCGCCATGTCCGACCACACGGACCACATCCACGCGGGATTCGGGCTGTAGGCGAGCACTCGCCCCGGAACCTTCGGGGGAAGCGTTCGTGTAACCACAACTCCCGATCAATCCCGGGGTTCAACCAATGTTGGCTATCAAGCGACAATTCCTGTTTTTGTGTGCCTTCGCGGCTGCGTTGTTCCCTCTCGTCGAGGGCCGGGCGACGGCGGCGGTGCGGCCGAACGTGGTCCTGGTCCAGGTCAACGACATGGCCAAATCGCAGCTTCGTGCCCAGATCCGGGAACGCGGACGCTGGGGGCCCGCCATGCCGAACGTGCTGAGCCTGATCGGTGGCCGGGGTGTCGAGCTGACCCGCTATTACTCGAGCGACCCGATCTGCGGACCGTCCCGGGCGTCGCTGCTCAGCGGGCGGGCGACCCACAACCACGGGATGCGGATCAACGCCGCGCCGTACGGCTACCCCGTCTGGCAGGGCGGCCCGGACTTCACCGAGAACCTGCCGGTCTGGCTCCAGCGGAGCGGGTACCGGACGTCCCACATCGGCAAGTACATGAACGGCTACGGACTCGATCCGGAAACCGAAGTGCCTCCCGGATGGGAACGCTGGGTGACACCGACCAAGGCCGCCGGTGCCGGCTACTACGGGACGAACATCAACATCGACGGCCGCCTGACCCCGCCCGTCGGGAGCTGGAACGAACGCGACACGAGGGAGTGCAGACCGGTCTTCTACACCCTGCCCGGCGCCTGCCAGTACTCGACCGACGTCCTGACCTCTTTCGCGCTCAAGGAGATCTCGGCCAACGCGGAATCCGGCCGGCCGTTCTACATGCAGCTCGATTACAACGCGCCGCACGACGACGGGCGTGCCCCGGCCGGGCCCGCCGTGCCCGCCCGCCTGAAGGGCCTTGCTCACAGGGTCCGGCAGAACTTCAGGCTGGACGGCGATCCCCGGCCGGGCTCACCGTTCTTCATCCGCCGCAACGAGCCCTTGACCGCCGAGATGAAGGGCGAGATCCGGACCCGGTACGGCAATGAAGTCGCCGCCCTCCGTGGGGTCGACGAAGGCGTCGGCCGGGTGATCGGCACCCTCCGGCGAAAGGGGCTGCTCGACAACACCTACGTGATATTCACCTCCGACAACGGGTTCTTCCACGGCGAGCACCGGATCAACTACGGCAAATACCTGCCGCAGGAACCTTCGAGCCGCCAGCCGTTCCTCGTCCGGGGACCACGAATTCCACAGGGCAAGAAGAGCCATGCGCCCGGATCGAACCTGAGCATCGCCTCGACCGTTCTCAAGATGACCGGCAGCAAGGGCATCGGCCCACGCGACGGACGCCCGCTGCTCTCGAACCTGCGCTTCCCGAAGCTCGAGACCAACGTGCCCGTGCTGCTCGAAGGCTTCAACGGCCGGGGGCCCGACGAGCCCGAACTGTTCCTCGGCGGGAAGGGGCAGCAGGCCCCCAACCAGGCCGTGGTCCTCAACTACAGCGGGTTCGTCGCGGGGCAGTGGAAGTACGTGAAGTACGCCTACGGGGACGAGGAGCTCTACGACATCTCGAATGATCCCGGGGAGTCTCGCAATCTCGTCAAGCGGCCGAAGTACTCGAACATCGTCAACTGGGCACAGGCGCTCGACGCCCGCCTGACGGCATGCGCCGGCACCGACTGCCAGGCGGGGGTGAACGTGCCCGAAGTGAAGCTGCCCGGCTGACTCAGGCGGTGGTCGCGGCGATCTTCCGCGACGTCTTGTCCTGCAGCTTCCGGCACGCTTCGAGCGCGTCCCAGCCTTCGCCACCGGCGGTCAGGGCTTCGATGTCTCCGAAGACCTCTCCTCCCCTGACCTCTTCGCGGAGATTCCGGCCGAGCACGGCCGAGGCCGCTTCGACCCCGCCGTTCATGGCACCGACGATGCCGTGCCCGCAGCGGGTGCTGGCCCCGGCCAGGAACAGGCCGTCGATCGCGGTCTTGAAGTCGGGACGGAGGGGTCCGAACTGGTCGGTCGCCAGTTCGATGCCGTAACTCGAGCCGTCGGTCGAGTGGGTGTACCTCGTCTGGGTCCGCGGAGTCGCCGCTTCCTTCCAGAGGATGTGCGACCGCAGTTCGCCAAGGGACTTCTCGGCGGAGTCGATCAGCTGCCCGATGATCTTCTCCTTGGCGTCGAGATAGGCCTCCTGGCGGCTGTACCTCCCGGCGGTCTCTTCGGGCTCGATCCCCCAGGTTTCCGACGAAGGCGTCACCCAGGTCATCAGCTCGACCGTCGAACAGCCCTCCGGGGCGTGACCGGCCGAGCCGGGGTCCTTGGCACTCGCCGACGTGATGTAGACGGGCGGGTCCGGGTCGAACTCCCCGGCCGCCACGAAGTCGTAGTACTCCTCGCTGTCGTAACGGGTGTGGTGCCAGTAGTTCGTGTTCGGCATGCGGTCGGCGAGGTCGAAGTCGAGGCCGAGGTACACGCAGACCAGTGGTGTGGCCATGCGGAAGCCGTTGACGATTTCGGCGAAGCCGTCCGGGAGGACCTCCGGGTCTAGCAGTTCGAGGAAGGTGCGCTTGATGTCGGCGGTGGAGATCACGACCGGTGCCTCGATCGCTTCGTCGCCGGTCAGGGTCACGCCGGTCGCGGAGCCGTCGACGACATCTATCGACTGGACTTCGGCGTGGGTACGGACCCGGCCGCCGTTGCTGTGGATCACGTCGATCAGGTGGCCCGCCAGGACCTGGCCTCCGCCACGGACGTAAAACGCGCCTTCCTGCATGTAGTGGTCGACCAGGGCGGCGTGGAGCACGACCGGTGTGCGTGAGGGCGGCGTGGCGTAGTCGCCGGCCTGTCCGGTGAGGACCGCACGCGGGCGCTCGCCGAGCCTGCATTCGTCGAACAGCTCGGCGAGGGACCGCATTCCCCAGGCAACGAGGTTCGGTGCCCGGGCGACGAACTCGCCGAGGTCGGTGTTCGCGTCAGGGATTCCAGCGCCCTGCAGATCCTCGACGACATCCCGAAAGGTGCCGACACAGCGGCGGAGTGCTCGCTCTTCGTCCGGGAAGGTCTCGACCAGGCGTTCGGTGTAGACGTCCCATCCCTTCGGGCAGCGGAACTCGAAGTCGGGAAAGATGAAGGTGTCGAAGCAGTCCGGATCCATTTCGACGAACTCGATCCGGTCGTGGATCCCGATGCCTTTCAACACCTGGGCGATGTCGCCGGTCTTGACGCCACCGATGTAGTGGAGGCCGACGTCGAACTGCCACTCGCGCTTACGGCGGAAGGTCTGACTGCATCCGCCGGCGACGTCGTACTGCTCGAGCACCAGGACCTTCTTGTCGTTGGCTGCCAGATAGGCCGCGGAAGTCAGGCCGCTGAGGCCGGAACCGACCACGATCGCGTCCCAGGGGCCGGTGCGCTTCATGACTTCAGCACGGGCGGCGTCAACTGCAGCGTCTATACTCATAAGAGTGACTATACAACTAGTTGAGTATGAAGTGCAGATCGGGAGGTGCCGGGTCTGATGGCACTGAAGCACGCCATCATCGCCGCGCTCCAGGACGGCGAAGCCACGGGATACGAACTCTCGAAGCGATTCGACGTATCGGTCGCGAACTTCTGGCCGGCTACCCCGCAGCAGATCTACCGGGAGCTGGACCGCCTCGAATCCGACGGAATGCTCGAGGCGAGGCTGATCGAACAGTCGAGCCGGCCGAACAAACGCCTCTTCAGCGTGACTCCGGCCGGCCACGACGAGCTGGGTAGGTTCATCCGGACAGCCGCAAGGCCGACGGCGGTCCGCGACGACCTGCTGGTCAAGGTGGTCGCCCTCGACGACAGGAACGCCGGGGACGTGGGGGCGGCGATCGCCGAACGGCTCGAACTCTGCGAAGCCAAGCTCGAGCTCTATCGTGGCCTCGAATCGGGCCTGCTCAACGGCCGCACGAGGGACGAGTACCTGGTGTCGGATGAACGCCCCGGCAACTACCTCGCGTTGCTCGCGGGCATCTCGTTCGAAGAGGGAAATCGATCCTGGTGCCACAACGCATTGAAAGTTCTGGCCAAGCGCCGATCGGGCAATCCAAGCTGAGGCTCTCGCCGCCTTGTATCCGCGCGAAGCGTGGATCACGACGTCAGGACCCGTTCCTTGTTTTTGCTCCCTTATGCTGAGAGTGACCCTGAAATCGAGGAAAGGAACCCCGTGCCGACTTACGTGATGCTGACCAACCTGACTTCCGAGGGTGTCCGAACCGTCAAGAACAACCCGTCGCGGGTGGGCGAGGTCAACAAGGAAGTCGAAGCCCTGGGCGCGAAGGTCATCGAGCAGTACACGACCCTGGGCCAGTACGACTTCGTCACCGTCATCGAGGCGCCGGACGAAGAGACGATGGCCAGGGTCTCGATCGAGATGGGTTCACGCGGCACCATGACCAGCCAGACGCTCACGGCGCTTTCCGCCGAGCGCCTCACCGAACTCCTCTAGCGCGGTTCCGGAGTTGCGAATCCTGATCCTTGGCGGGGGCGGGCGCGAGCACGCGATCGTCAAGTCCCTCGCCCGCTCCCCCCGGCGGCCCGAGCTCTTCTGCGCGCCGGGCAATCCCGGCATCGCGGCCGACGCGACCTGCCTGCCTGACGTCGACCCCGGAGACGTAGCCGCCGTGGTCGCCGCGGCGAGGGAGCACGGGATCGACCTGGTCGCCGTCGGGCCCGAAGTCCCGCTGGTGGCTGGCGTCGTCGACGCGTTGAGCGATTCGGGGATCAAGGCTTTCGGGCCGGACGAGGCGGCCGCGCGGCTCGAAGGATCGAAGACTTACGCCAAGCAGGTGATGAAGGACGCGGGGATCCCGACCGCGGGTTACGCCCTTCTCCGCAGCCGCGAAGAGGCCCTCGCCGGCCTCGAGAACGCCTCGTTCCCCACGGTGCTGAAGGCCGACGGCCTCGCCGCCGGCAAGGGTGTGCTTATCTGCGAGACCGAGCTGGACGCCCTCGAAGCGGTCGAGGTCTTCTTCACCGAGCGGCGCTTCGGCGATACCGAGGTGGTGCTCGAGGAGTTCCTCGACGGCGAGGAACTCTCCCTGCTCGCGATCTGCGACGGCGAGCGGGCGGTCCCCCTTGCCCCGGCCCAGGACTACAAGAGGATCGGCGACGGGGACACCGGCCCGAACACCGGTGGCATGGGCAGCTACTCCCCGGTGCCCGCCATCGGCGACGACATGCTGGCAGTACTCAGCGCGCAGGTCCACCAGCCGATCGTCGACCTGATGGCCGAGCGCGGCCACCCCTTCCACGGCGTCCTCTACGCCGGGCTGATGATGACCGCCGAAGGTCCCAAGGTGCTCGAGTACAACACCCGCTTCGGCGACCCCGAGACCCAGGCCGTGCTGCCACGGCTCGAATCCGACCTGGTCGCAATCTTCGAGGCGGCCTGCGAGCCCGGCGGCCTGGCCGGCGTGCCGGTCGAGTTCTCCGGCGACTGGGCGGTCGCAGTCGTGCTCGCTTCCGCCGGCTACCCGGAGTCGTCCTCCAAGGGGGACGTGATCGAGGGCCTCGACCGGGCGGCGGAGCTCGCCGAGGTGATCCACGCCGGGACGGCGGAGGCCGACGGACGGATCGTCACCGCCGGAGGCCGGGTCCTCAACCTGGTCGGACTCGGACCCGACGCAGCAACCGCTCGCCAACGCGCTTACGATGCGGCTGCGGCGATCAATTTCGACGGCAAACAGATGCGCACGGATATCGCCACCCGAGCGGTCGAGCGCAGCAAGACCAAGGAAACGAACCAGTGAGCGATCCAACCCAGTCAACGGAAACACAGTCCCAGTCGTCTCCGCCCGGGGCCCTGGCCTCGGTCGAAGAACTTTTCGAGGAAATCGAAGTCGATGAGCCAATTGTCGGGATCATCATGGGATCGAAGAACGACAAGCCGAAGATGCAGCCCGCCGGAGCGGCCCTCGAGGAGGCCGGCATCCGTTACGAGGTCCGCGTCATGTCGGCCCACCGCGACCCGGAACTCGTGACCGAATACTGCACCAACGCCCGCATGCGCGGCCTCAAGGTGATCATCGCGGGTGCCGGCATGTCCGCCGCCCTGCCCGGTGTCGCCGCCGCCCACACCGACCTCCCCGTGATCGGCGTCCCGATCCTCGGCAAGTCGCTCGGCGGTCTCGACGCCCTGCTCTCCGCCGTGCAGATGCCGCCCGGCGTCCCGGTCGCCTGTGTCGCGATCGACGGCGCCAAAAACGCCGGCGTGCTCGCGGCCCGCATCATCAACGCCTAGGGCATTCGATGATCGAGCGCTACACCCGCCCGGCGATGGGCGAAGTCTGGACCAGTGAGGCCAAGATGGACGGCTGGCTGGCGGTCGAGCTCGCCGCGACCGACGCCTGGGCAGCCGAAGGGGTGGTGCCGCCCGAAGCCGCGGCGATCTGCCGCGAGAAGGGTGCGTTCACCGTCGAGGCGGTGAACGAGCGCGAAGCGATCACCAACCACGACGTCGCCGCGTTCGTCAACGTGGTCGCCGGCTCGATCGGCGAAGAGGGCCGCTGGATCCACTACGGCCTGACCTCGTCCGACGTGCTCGACACCGCGCTCGCCACCCAGTTGACCCGGGCCGGGGCGATCCTGATCGAAGGCGCACGGGCGTACCGCGACAACCTGGTCTCGCTGGCACTCGAGCACCGTTACACGCTCTGCGTCGGCCGGACCCACGGCGTCCACGCCGAGCCCACCACGTTCGGACTGCGCATGGCCGGCTTCGCCTTCGAGGCCGACCGGAACCTGAAGCGCCTCGAAGCCGCCGCCGGCCAGGTCGCGCGAGGCAAGCTCTCGGGCGCGGTCGGGAGCTACGCCTCGGTGCCGCCGGCGATCGAGCGCCGCGTGATGGAGACGCTGGGCCTCCAGCGCGAGGACATCGCCACCCAGGTGATCCCCCGCGACCGCCACGCCGAATTCCTGAGCGCGATCGCCCTGGCCGGCGCCGGTATCGAGCGTTTCGCCACCGAGATCCGCCACCTGCAGCGGACCGAGGTCCGCGAGGCCGAGGAGCCGTTCGCCACCGGCGAGCAGAAGGGCTCCTCCGCGATGCCGCACAAGCGCAACCCGATCCGGACCGAGCGACTCACCGGCCTGGCCCGCCTGCTCCGCGGCTACGCGCAGACCGCCCTCGAGAACGTGGCCCTCTGGCACGAGCGGGACATCTCGCACTCCGGCGCCGAGCGCGTGATATTGCCGGACGCCACGATCACGCTCGATTACATGCACCACGTCGTCAACCAGGTCGCTTCGGGCCTCGTGGTCCACGAAGACCGCCTGCTCTCGAACCTCGAACTGACCCACGGTGCCCTGTTCAGCCAGCGGGCCCTGACGGCGCTGGTCGACAGCGGCATGTCCCGCGACGACGCCTACCGCACGGTCCAGGCCGCGGCGCACGAAGCCTTCGACAACGGTGTGCCGTTCCGCACGCTGATCGGGGCGGCTGCCCCGCAGCTCGACCTCGACGTGATCTTCGACTATGACGCGTACCTGACTCACCTGCCGGAAGTCTTCGAGCGTCTCGACCAGATCGGCTGACGAACCGTGGTTCCCTGAATCTCCCTACTCTTCGCACATGATCCTTTACACGTGCGGCATGAAGAAGACGGGGTCCCGGCTGGTGCATCCCTGCGCCAAGGCGGGCAATGCCCTGGACGAAGCCGGCTACGACTACGAGATCAAGACGGTCGGTGGATACCGCCTGATGCCGTGGACGTGGAAGGAACGCAACGAGAGCCGGAAGGCCGTCGAAGAGCTGAGCGGCACAAAAGAAGTTCCGATCCTCGTCCTCGACGATGGCGAAGTGATCTCGGACTCGTCCCGGATCGCAAAGTGGGCGAAGCAGAATCCCGCACCAGCCGCCTGAAGTAATCCCGATCGGCCCGGCCGAGGCCAGGATGGCCGCCGACGCGGCCGCCCGCGGATTCCAGGACAACGAAGTCTGGGTCTGGTTGATGCCGAACGACCGCACCCGGGCCCGGGTCGAGCGGCGCACCTACCGGAGCCAGGTCAAGCGGGTCTTCGTGAAACGCAAGACAGGCTGGACCACACGTGAGGGGACCGGGACCGCACTCTGGTTCCCGCCGGGGACCCGGAAGACGACCTTCACCGAGAGCCTCGGCGAAGCGATCGCCTTCATGCCCGAAGGCCTGCCCCGCATGGGCAAGGCCCGCCGACTCGAAGCGGCAATGGAAGCGAACACCCCGAAGGAACCCCACTGGTACCTGTCATTGCTCTCGGTCGAACCAGACAGCCAGGGCAGGGGTCACGGTTCGGCACTGATCAGGCCCGGTCTCGAGGCCGCCGACCGGCAGAGGCTCGGGGCATACCTCGAAACCCAGAGGGAGAGCAACATCCCCTTCTACAGGCGGTTCGGATTCGAACTGACCGGCAAGATCTGGATCGACGACGAATTGCCGCTCTGGCTGATGTGGCGCCCGGCTAGTTAGGGAAACCGGCTGACGCTGCTCCCTTGCCCAGGTTGTTCGACGCGTAGACGCTTCCGTCCTTGCCCCGGGCGATGCCGTTCGCCATGCCGAGATGGTCGGAGACCACACTCTTGGACTTCTTCGCGATGTTCACGCTGTAGAGGCCCGCGGTCGGGTTGATGTCGCCGGTGGTTCCGTTGGCGGCTGAATCGCCGTAACCCCAGAGGAGCTTCTTGCTGCTCCAGGCGAGTCCACCCGGTCCGGCCTTGTCGGTGCTGGTCACCAGGCCCGCCGGCCGGGGGTGTAAGCGCTGACCGACCCCCCAATGGTCCCGGTCGGGGTGCCCGAGGTGTACAGGGTCCCGCCGTCCCCGACGATCAGGTTCTCGATCGTTCCCTGGTCCGAATAGAGCGTTTTCTGGGTGAAAGTGCCGGTGCACTTCGGCACCTCGGCCGTTGCGGCGGAAGCAAACACCGCAAATAGCACGGAGATAGAGGCGACGGACGAGGCGAGAGTTCGGCGCATGGGACGTAAAGATACTCTTGGCCAATGGCACCGACGATCGAAGGCCTGAAACTTCATTCATCCGGCAAGGTCCGCGAGATCTACGAGATAGGGGACGATCTGCTGCTGGTCGCCTCCGATCGCATCTCGATCTACGACGTGATCATGCCCACAAAGATCCCGGACAAGGGCAAAGTGCTCACCCAGATGTCCAACTTCTGGTTCGAGAATACGACCGGCATCGTGCCGAACCACTTCATCTCGAACGACGTCCCGGAAGAGGTCGAAGGCCGGGCGGTGCGGGTGCGGAAGCTTGAGATGTACCCGATCGAATGCGTCGTCCGCGGCTACCTCTCGGGCTCGGGCTGGAAGGAGTACCAGGAGTCCGGGGCCGTCTGTGGCGTCGGACTGCCCGAAGGCCTCCGGGAGTCCGACAAGCTGCCGCGGCCGATCTTCACTCCTGCCACCAAGGCCGAACTCGGCGACCACGACGAGAACATCGACTTCGAGCGGGCCGCCGGGATCATCGGCGACCGCGCCCTGATGGAAGAGCTCCGCCGCATCTCGATCGAGATCTACGAATACGGGGCGAACCACGCCGCCGAGCGGGGCATCATCCTCGCCGACACCAAGTTCGAGTTCGGTAGCCACGCCGGCGCCGAGATCGTCCTCGGCGACGAAGTGCTCACGCCCGACTCCTCGCGTTACTGGCCGGCCGACCAGTACGAGCCCGGCAAGACGCAGCCTTCGTTCGACAAGCAGTTCGTGCGTGACTGGGCGAACGCCGCCGGCTGGGACCACTCGCCGCCGGCCCCGGAGTTGCCGGACAACGTGGTCGCCCAGACGCAGGAGAAGTACCGCGAGGCGTACGAGCGCATCACGGGCAAGACACTTTGATCTCCGCCCGCGTCCTGATCCGGCCCAAGGAAGGCATCCTCGACGCCCAGGGCAAGGCCGTCGAAAGTGCGCTGCCCGCCCTCGGGTTCGGGGGGATCGAACACGTGCGGGTCGGCCGTATCGTCGAGCTGAACGCGGACAGCGCCGACCACCTCGAGGACCTCTGCGAGAAGCTGCTCGCCAACCCGCTGATCGAGGACTACGAGATCGAGGTCCTGTGATCTGGGGTGTGCTCCAGTTCCCCGGGTCCTGCGACGAACGTGATGCGCTGAACGCCTGCGAACTCGCTTCCGGCGAGGCGCGGCTGGTCTGGCACGAGGAGACCGACCTGAGCGGGTTCGGCGGCATCGTCGTCCCGGGCGGGTTCTCCTACGGCGACTACCTCCGGGCCGGCGCGATCGCACGGTTCGCCCCGGCCATGGCGTCGGTCGCGGAGTTCGCCGCAGAGGGCGGACCGGTGCTCGGCATCTGCAACGGCTTCCAGGTCCTCGCCGAGAGCGGGCTTCTGCCCGGCGCGCTCCTGACCAACGAAGGCACGCGGTTCAACTGCCGCCAGGGCGAACTCGTGGTCGGTGAGTCCGACTCCCCCTGGCTTTCCGAAATGACCGCCGGCGAGAAGATCTCGATCCCGCACAAGCACGAGAGCGGCCGCTTCTACGCGCCGCCCGAGATGCTCGAGCAGATCGAATCCAACAACCAGGTTGCATTCCGGTACGCCGAAGGGACGAACCCGAACGGGTCGCTGAACGACATCGCCGGCGTGACCAACGAGGCCGGCAACGTGATCGGCCTGATGCCCCATCCCGAGCATGCGGTAGATGCACTGACCGGGTCCACCGACGGCCTCAAGCTGTTCCGCGGTCCCGCCCGAGTGGAGGCCTGAGTTGTCGAAACACGCCGACCTCGGCCTGACCGACGCCGAGTACGACCTGATCCTCGACAAGCACGGGCGCGAGCCGAACGACGTGGAGCTCGCGATGTTCTCGCTGCTCTGGTCCGAGCATTGCGCCTACAAGCATTCGAAGAAGCTGCTCGGCACGCTCCCGACCGGGGGCCCGCGCGTTGTAATGGGACCGGGCGAGAACGCCGGCGCGGTCGACATCGGCCAGGGTTGGTCGATCGCCTTCAAGGTCGAGTCGCACAACCACCCGAGTGCGGTCGAGCCGTTCCAGGGTGCGGCGACCGGCGTCGGCGGCATCCTGCGCGACGTGATCGCCCTCGGCGCCCGGCCGATCGCCATCCTCGACTCCCTGCGCTTCGGCGAGCTCGACTCCGAACGCACCCGGTACCTGGTCGACGGTGTGGTCCGGGGGATCGGCCATTATGGCAACTCGATGGGCATCGCGACGGTCGGCGGCGAGATCTACTTCGAGGAGCCCTACGCCCTGAACTGCCTGGTCAACGCGATGTGCGTCGGCATCGCCCGGACCGACAGCATGGTCCGGGCCGCGGCCGCCGGCACCGGCAACCAGGTGCTCCTCTTCGGGTCGAAGACCGGCCGCGACGGGATCGGCGGCGCGTCGGTCCTCGCCTCGGCCGAGTTCGGCGAAGACGACGAAGGCAAGCGCCCCACCGTCCAGATCGGCGACCCGTTCGAAGAATCGAAACTGCTCGAGTGCTGCCAGGAACTCCTTGATGCCGACCTGCTGGTCTCGCTCCAGGACCTCGGCGCCGCCGGACTCACATCATCGGCCGGCGAAATGGCCTCGGCCGGGGGCACCGGGATCGACATCGACGTCGGCAAGGTCCCGCTGCGCGAAGCCGACATGGAGCCCTTCGAGATCATGGTCTCCGAATCACAGGAGCGCATGCTCGCAGTCGTTGAACCGGGCAAGGTCGATCAAGTCCTCGCCCTCTGCACCAAGTGGCAGACCGAGTCCGCCGTGATCGGTGAAGTCACCGGCACCGGTGCGTTCCGGATCCTCAAGGACGGCGAGACCGTCGGCGACATCGCGGTCGGCGACCTGGTCGACGGCTGTCCGCTCTACGACCTCGACCCGGCCGAGCCCTCCGGATGGATCTACCCGAACAATGTGACGCTCCGGGAAGGAGCCGACGCCAGCGAGATCACCTTGTCGCTGCTCGGCTCGTCTTCGATCGCTTCGAAGCGCTGGGCCTACGAGCAGTACGACTCCCTGGTCGGCTCCCGCACCGTCCGTCGCGCCGGCGCCGGCGCCGCCGACGCCGCGGTCCTCAACATCCCCGAGTCCGGCCGGGCGATCGCCGTGGCGATCGACGGCAACGGCCGCCGGGTCGCCTGCGACCCCCGCCGCGGGACGATCGAGGCGGTGCTCGAATGCACCGCCAACCTCGCCTGCGTCGGCGCCGGGCCGCTCGGCGTCACCAACTGCCTCAACTTCGGCAACCCGGAGAAGCCGGCCGTCGCCTGGCAGCTCAGCCAGTCGATCGAAGGACTGGGCGAGGCCTGCCGCACGCTCGGCCTTCCCGTGGTCGGCGGCAACGTGTCGCTCTACAACGAGACCCCGACCGGCCCGATCTATCCCACGCCGGTGATCGGCATGGTCGGCGAGCTGCCCGACCCCGCAACTTGCGCCGGAGAGCCCTGGCGGGATGGCGACTGGATCGCCCTGGCCGGCCCGTTCGATCCTTCGCTAGCCGGGTCCGAGCTCGAGAAGGCCAGGGGCCAGCTCGGCAAAGGCTTGCCCGAAGTCGAGATCGAGCCAGTGAAAGCCGCGATCGAGCTGGTCCGCGACGCCGTCCGCGCGGGCACGGTCCGCACCGTCACCGACGTCTCCGACGGCGGCATCGCAACGGGTCTTTCCGAACTCGCGCTCGGCTCCGGCATCGGCTGCGACGTCAACCTCGAGCCGGTCATCGTCCAGCGCGAATGCTCGGGAGAGGACGTGCTGTTCGGCGAAGGCTCCGGCGGCTTCATCCTCGCCGGAGACCGCCAGTCGCTCGAACTGCTCGGAGGCCAGGGAGTCCAGATCGAGATGCTCGGCCAGGCCGAAGGCAACGAAATCAAGATCCAGGCCGGAGACGACAAGGTGGAGATCCTCGTCGCCGAAGCGAAGGCCTCGTTTCAGTCGCTCGGCCATCGCATCGAGCTCTAGTTCCTGAAGGAGAAGTCCACCGACACGACCGAGACCCGGCGCGATCTCGCGGCCCCGTCGACCGTTTCGTCGTGGAGGTCGAGCAGAATCTGAACGCGAAACGGATCCAGGAAGACGTCGCCAGTGCCGACGCCAGCGGCGCCCAGGACCCGCCGACCTTCTTCGTCGGCGGACTGCGGTACATCGGGCCCTACGACGCCAGATCCCTGGCTGAGGAGCTCCGCGCCGCGCGTTCGGGCCTGCCCCTCGACTGATCCCTGAAACCAGGGGTTCTTCCCGCGTTCGGTTTGGCGTTCGCGCACCCGGGTAGCCCATGGTCATGACCGCGAAGTCTGCAGTCAGGGGCAGGCAGAGGACAGGAGCCATCGCCGCGATAGTCGGCCTCTCCGTCGCTCTATTCGCGGGCTGCGGCGGTGACAGCGGCGGTCCGACAGCCCTCAAGTGGTTCATCGCGATTCAGCCGGGCGGATCGATCCAGAAGGTCGCCGAGACGTGTTCCAAGCAGTCCGGCGGCAAGTACGAGATCGAACTCGAACTCCTGCCGACTGACGCGAGCCAGCAGCGCGAGCAGCTGGTCCGCCGGCTCGGTGCCGAGGACTCGTCGATCGACCTGGTCGGCATGGACGTCGTCTGGACCGCCGAGTTCGCCAACGCGGGCTGGATCCGCAAGTGGGATGAAGCGGACGCGAAGCCCGTGACCAAGGACGTCTTCCCGCCGGTCGTCGAAACCGCCTCCTTCGAAGGCAACCTCTACGGCGCGCCGTTCAACACCAACACCGAACTGCTCTGGTACCGCAAGGACATGGTGCCGAAACCGCCCGAGACCTGGGACGAGATGATCGACATGGCCGAAGAGATCGGACCCGGCAAGGGCGGCACGATCGAGGTACAGGCGAACCGCTACGAGGGTTTCACCGTCTGGGCGAACGCGATGATCGAATCGGCGGGCGGACAGGTCCTGAAGAGTCCGACCGAGGTGAGCCTCGAAGAAGGGCCGACCACGGCGGGCATCACGCCGATGGGCCGCCTCGCCCGCTCGAGTGCCGCCGCGACGAACCTCTCGACCTCCGACGAGGACACCGCCCGGCTCGGCTTCGAAGCCGGCTCGGCTTTCATGGTCAACTACACATTCGCCTACGGCAGCGCCAAGGAGAACGCCCCTGACGTCGCCAGGCAGATGGGTGCGGCACGCTACCCGGGGATCGACAAGGGCACGGAGAGCAAGCCGCCGCTTGGCGGGTTCAATCTCGGGGTCAGCGAGTTCTCCGAGAATCCCGAACTCGCCTTCGATGCCGCCAAGTGCCTCTCGGCCCCCGAGCAGCAGCTGACCGTGACCGAGCTCGACGGGCTTCCGCCTCCACGCGCCAACCTCTATACGGACAAGGCCGTGACCACCGCTTTCCCGGGCTTCGCCAAGCTGGTGCGCGAGTCGATCGAAACGGCCGGGCCGCGCCCCGTGACCCCGGCCTACCAGGACGTGAGCATCGCGATCCAGACCGCGCTCCACCCGCCGGACAAGATCGACCCCGAGGATCCGAAACCGAGCTACGACGAACTCTTCGACGACGTCGAAAAGGGCGTCAAGCGGGAAGGGTTGCTCTAGATGACCGTCGACGCCCCTGACGGGGGTCTCCAATCATGAGGATGACCGTCGACGCCCCTGACGGGGGTCTCCAATCATGAGGATGACCGTCAACGCCCCTGACGGGGGTCTCCTAAATTGACGGACCGGGCCAAATCCGAACGTCGCCTCGGCTGGCTCCTCTGCGCGCCGGCCGCGATCGCGATGCTGGCGGTCACGGCGTATCCGATCGGTTACGCCCTCGTGCTCTCGGTTCAGCAGATCGACCTGCGCTTCCCCGAGGAGGGCGGCTTCGTCGGGCTCGAGAACTACCAGGCGGTCCTGACCTCGAGCCTCTGGTGGACCGACGTCTTCAACACGGTCTTCCTCAGCGTGATCTCCGTTTCGGTCGAGCTGGTCCTCGGCATGGCGATCGCGATGGTCATGCACCGGGCGATCTTCGGCCGGGGTGCGGTCCGGACCGCGGTCCTGATCCCGTACGGCATCGTCACGGTGGTCGCCGCCTTCTCCTGGCAGTTCGCCTTCGCGCCGGACACGGGGTTCGTCAACCAGCTGCCGCTGATCGCGGACGACATGGACTGGTTCGGCGACCGCTTCAGCTCGTTCGCCGTGATCATCATGGCCGAGGTCTGGAAAACCACACCTTTCATGGCCCTCCTGCTGTTAGCCGGCATGACCACGATCGACGACGGCCTGTACGACGCGGCCAAGGTGGACGGCGCGACCGCCTGGCAGCGCTTCGTGAAGATCACCCTGCCCTTGATGAAGCCGGCGATCCTCGTCGCTCTCCTGTTCCGCACGCTCGACGCCTTCCGCATCTTCGACACGATCTTCATCATGACCGCGGGTGCGCAGGACACCCAGTCGGTCTCGATCCTCGGTTACCAGCAGCTGATCTCACGACTGAACCTCGGCCTCGGCTCGGCGGTGTCAGTCCTGATCTTCATCGCGGTACTGCTGATCGCGCTGCTCTTCGTCAGAGGCCTCGGAGCCCGCGAGCCCGAGGCGGAAAGGGGCTGAGATGCAGAGCTCCGGACGCGACAAAGCCCTTTGGAGCATCGCGATCCTCGTCGTGTGCCTGTTCGCGCTGGTCCCGGTGATCTGGATCATCTCGCTCTCGTTCAAGACCCCGGCGACGATCACCGACCAGAGCTTCTTCCCGACCGAGTTCTCGACCGGGAACTACGAGAGCCTCTTCACCGGCGGCATCTCCGAGAGCCCGTTCATCAAGCCGCTGATCAACTCGATCCTGATCGCTTCGATCACCACGGTGATCTCGATCGTCCTTGCCAGCTTCGCCGCTTACGCGATCGCCCGGCTCGAGTTCACCGGCCGCCGGCTGATGCTGGCGGGCGCGCTGGCGATCGCGATGTTCCCGCCGATCTCCACGGTCGGCCCGCTGTTCGACATGTGGCGCACTCTCGGGCTCTACGACACGTATCCGGGGCTGATCATCCCCTACCTCACTTTCTCCCTCCCGCTCGCGATCTATACCCTGGTCGCTTTCTTCCGCGAGATCCCGTGGGAGCTCGAGCAAGCCGCCCAGGTCGACGGGGCCACCCCGTTCCAGGCCTTCCGCAAGGTGATCGTGCCGCTGGCCGCGCCCGGCATGTTCACTGCGGCGATCCTCGTCTTCATCTTCGCCTGGAACGACTTCCTCTTCGCGATCTCACTGACTTCTTCCGACGCGTCGCGGACCGTTCCCGCGGCCCTCGCTTTCTTCACCGGTGACTCGCAGTTCACCCAGCCGACCGGAAGCATCGCGGCCGCGGCGGTCCTGGTCACCGTTCCGATCATCATTTTCGTCCTGTTCTTCCAGCGCCGAATCGTCGCCGGTCTCACCGCCGGTGCCGTGAAGGGATAAGGAGCCCCGATGTCAGACATCGTTCTCGACCATGTGACCAAGCGTTACGGCGACGGATTCGAAGCCGTCAAGGATATGAGCCTCGAGATCGAGGATGGCGAATTCATGATCCTCGTCGGCCCGTCCGGCTGCGGCAAGTCGACCGCCCTCCAGATGATCGCCGGCCTCGAGGACGTGTCCGAAGGTGACCTGAAGATCGGCGGCGAGGTGGTCAACGACCTCGCGCCGAAGGACCGCGACATCGCGATGGTATTCCAGAACTATGCCCTGTACCCGCACATGAGCGTGCGCGAGAACATGGGCTTCGCGCTGAAGCTCGCCAAGGTTGATCAGAAGGAGATCGACCGGAAGGTCGAAGATGCGGCGAAGACGCTCGACCTGACCGAACACCTCGACCGCCGCCCGGCCAACCTCTCCGGCGGGCAGCGCCAGCGGGTCGCGATGGGCCGCGCGATCGTTCGCGACCCCCAGGCCTTCCTGATGGACGAGCCCCTTTCGAACCTCGATGCCAAGCTGCGGGTCCAGACCAGGACCGAGGTGTCGAAGCTCCAGTCCCGCCTCGGTACCACCACCGTCTACGTCACCCACGACCAGACCGAGGCAATGACCCTCGGCGACCGCGTCGCCGTGATGCGGGCCGGCGAACTCCAGCAGGTCGGTTCGCCCCAGGAGCTCTACAACGAACCGGTCAACCTGTTCGTCGCCGGCTTCATCGGCTCGCCTTCGATGAACTTCACCGCCGCCACCGTCTCCGGCGACACCGTCGAGCTGCCATTCGCCGACCTGCCGCTGAGCGAAGAACTGAAGAAGGCGCTCGGTGATGACCGCAACGGCCGCAAAGTCATTGCGGGCCTCCGACCCGAGGACTTCGAGGACGCTTCGCTGACCGACGAGGCCGACGGGGGCGTCCACTTCGAGACCGAGATCGATCTGATCGAATCGATGGGCTCCGAACTCTTCGCCTACTTCACGGCCGACCACGACGAGGAGACGATCGAGAAGGCCGCCGCCGAATCGGGCCTCGAGGAGCTGTCGGGCGGCGACACCAGTCAGATGGTCGCGAGGCTCGACGCCTCCTCGGAGATCAAGCGCGGGGAGAAGGCGAAGCTCTGGCTCGACCCGGACAAGCTGGTCCTCTTCGACCCGGAGTCGGGAAGGCGGATCACCGCGGACGGCTCCTGAGGTACTGAGCGAGTTTGAGGAGCCATCAGCTCCTCGATCTTCGTCACCGCACGACTTTAGGCTAGCGATTGACCTCGCCGGTGCTGATCGCTTCGCGGATGCGCTCGATCACCTTCTCGTCCCAGTCGTGGGTTCTCAGGAGCAAGTAGCGCAGGCCCGAAATCACCATGTGCGCTTCGGTCTCGGTCCCGTCGCCGAGCAGGTCCGCTTCCCGCAGCATCTCGACCACCGGCTCGTACTCTTCGTGAAACCACAGTTCCGCGACCTCACCGCGGCTCATGAACCGGCCGTGCGCCTGCATTGCCCGGAAGCCCCAGGCCTCGACGCTCTCGGCGAGCTGCGCGTACATGCGCGGTTCACGAAGTTCGATCCGCGTCCGTTCGTCCGGAGCCAGCGGGACCCGTTCAAAGAAGAGCCGCTCCTGACTCTTCAGCGGAAGGTCTGACAGGCGGATCGATCCGGGGTCGGCGGAGGTCTGGATCTCCGTGACCGATGCGTCGATCACTTCGATCCCCATCTGCCGGGCGACCGACACCCGGTGGTGGCCATCCTCGACGAAGTGGATCTCGCCGACCCGGTAGACGTCGATCGGCGGCATGCTCCGGCCTTTCCTCATCGCCGTGTTTATCCCCTGCCAGCGCTGGCGCACCCGGTGTGAGGTCGGCCGGAAGCTCCGGTCGAAGTCGCGGCCGCGGTCCACGGTGCCGACGATCGAGTCGAGCTCGATCGACTTGACGCCGAGCCGGCGTTCACCGGTCTTGCCGAGCGCGGCCATCACCTCGTCGAACGGCAGGATCTGGTCGATGTCGTCCGGCTCGCGCCGCAGGCGGTTGGCCAACCGGCGGGCCACCTGGCCGCGGCGGGCCCGCGAGAAGTCGGACTGAGCGTCCTGGCTGGTGAATCCGGTGTCGGCCATACCTAAGGCTACCCGGCACTGACCCACCGGAAAAACCGGGTGGAGGCGTGAGGTCGAGCCGCCCGGGCCAGGCCATTCGGCCAACCCGGATTCGTCCCGGACCCTGTCTCTTTTCACGCAATTCGCGAACTTCACGAGAACACCCCGCCCGCGTTTTTGGAACCCGGGTCCGGCCGCTGATACTCTTCCTTTGTAGGTAGTCCGCCTACGCTTTTTCACCTCTACCAGCAACGGGTGGCCCCAGACCTTGAGCGAACAGACTTTTCTGGATCGCGAAGGACCGCGTGACGAGTGTGGTGTGTTCGGCGTTTATGCGCCAGGACACGACGTAGCCAGACTCGCCTACTTCAGTCTCTACGCACTCCAGCATCGTGGCCAGGAATCGGCCGGCATCGCAACCTGCGAAGGCGGGCACATCACCACCATGCGTGATGGCGGCCTGGTGTCGCAGGTCTTCGACGAAGAGAAACTGCGCGCCCTGCCCGGCGACATGGGTATCGGCCACGTCCGGTACTCGACCACCGGCGGCGGCTCCTGGGAGAACGCCCAGCCGATCTGGCGCGACGACGGCCGCGAGCTCGCGCTCGCCCACAACGGAAACCTCACGAACGCCGTCGAACTGTACAACCGCCTCAAGCGCAAGGGCCTGAACTTCCGCGGCACGACCGACTCGGAGATCATCGCCGCGCTGATTTCCTGCGACTACGGCCGTCACGTCGAGGACGCGGTCGCGAACGTGATGCCTCAGCTCGAGGGTGCCTACTCGACCGTCGTCATGACCAAGCACGCGATCGTCGCCTTCCGCGATCCCTACGGCATCCGCCCGCTTTCACTCGGCAAACTCAACGGCCACTACGTGATCGCCTCCGAGAGCTGCGCCTTCGACATCATCGGTGCCGAGCTGGTCCGCGAGATCAGCCCCGGCGAGATGGTCTCGCTCAGCGAGAAAGGCCTCGAGTCCCGGCAGGTGGTGCCGTCCACCCGCACCGCCCACTGCGTGTTCGAGCACATCTACTTCTCCCGCCCCGACACGATCCTCGAAGGCAACCGCCTCCAGCAGGTGCGTGGCAAGATGGGCGAGATCCTCTGGAAGGAATCGCCGGTCGAGGCCGACCTCGTGATCTCGGTGCCGGACTCCGGCACACCGGCCGCCCGCGGCTTCGCCCGCGCGTCCGGCCTCCCCCAGGACGACGGTTTGATCAAGAACCGTTACGTCGCCCGGACCTTCATCCAGCCGGGCCAGGAGCTGCGGAAGCACGGCCTGCGCATGAAGTTCAACCCGCTTCCCGAGATCATCTCCGGCCAGCGCGTCGTAGTGGTCGACGATTCGATCGTCCGCGGCAATACCACCCGGCAGATCGTGAAGATGCTGCGCGACGCCGGCGCCAGGGAGGTCCACCTGCGGATCTCGGCCCCGCCGATCCGTTACGGCTGCAACTACGGGGTGGACATGTCGGCCCGCAGCGAGATGGTCGCCCACGAGCGCACCGTCCCCGAGATCGCCGCGGAGGTCGGCGCCGATTCGCTGGCCTACCTCTCGATGGAAGGAGTCTACGAAGCGGTCGGCACGCCGGCCGAGGTCCACTGCGACGCCTGCTTCACCGGCAACTACCCGCTCGGTGACGATCCGGACGAAGCCGACGGCAAGTTCGATCTCGAAGAGATCGCCGTCCTGCCCGTCGCCCCCTGAACCGCTTCAGCCGGCGACCGGTTCCGTGCCGAGTTGTCCGTCGGAAAATTCGATGCTCACTTCGCGATCCGGCGCGGCCAGCGCCGCGCGTGCGGCCGCTTCGACGAACTGCGGATCTACCCCGGCAACTGCTGCGGCGTCGCTGACAAACCGGAGAGCTTTGCCCGGATAGAGGAACTCGATATTCGCGGCCTTGCCGTTTGAGAACGCGACATGGCAGTAGGTGTCATCAACTTCGACAGAATCATCCCAAGGTTCCCCCTCGGTCAGGGTGATTGAAATGGCATCTGCCTGGCTGTCGTAGTCAGCTTTCATCATGGCCTCCGCCTAAAGAGCGTAATCACATAGTCCGGCCTGTCAAGTGCCACTACCACGAGGATCGGTAGGCCCTCGTGGTTCAAGAGGTATCTCGGATTCCCAGCGTCGTCCAGGTCATACGGAGCCTCGTCCCGAAGCATCGACTCGATTTCTCCGCCCGACAGGTCAAGCCACCTCAAACCATTCTTTGCGTGGCGGCTGAATTGAAGACCCATGCACGAAAGAGGGCCGGGCCTGAACATCTCGCCCCACTCCGAGTGATTCTTCTGAAGCCCATAAACGCGAATCCAATTGGCTAGAGGGGCAGCGTGTCGTCCCGAAGGATATAGCAGGGACCCGCTTCATCTATGAGACACTCCACCGGCGAAGCCATGGGGCGACCCGCCCCGGAAGGATCCGGGAAGATGGCGAGGTGAGTTCGCCCGACTCGTCATTTCGCATCGTTGTCCTCGCCTCCGGTGGCGGTACGAACCTGCAGGCGATCATCGACGGACTCCACGGGAAGGACGGGGTTGCCGTCGTCGGCGTCGCCTCCGACAAGCCCGGAGCTTTCGCCCTGGAGCGTGCCGAGGCGGCCGGCATCGAAACCGGGATCTTCACCCGGGAGCGCCATGGCGACCGGATGACCCGCGATCTCGTGCTGGCCGACTGGATCGATTCGCTCAGGGCCGACCTGGTCGTACTCGCCGGCTACATGCAGTTGCTCTCGCCGGAATTCGTCCAGCGTTTCCCGGGCCGGATCGTCAACGTCCACCCGGCACTGCTCCCCTCGTTCCCCGGCCTCGACGCGATCGGCCAGGCGCTCGACCACGGCGTGCGGGTGACCGGAGTGACGGTCCACTTCGTCGACGAAGGCACCGACACCGGGCCGGTGATCCTGCAGCGCGCCGTCGCAATTCCCGCAAATTGGGAGAGGGAACAACTCGAATCGGCGATTCACGCGATCGAGCATGAGATCTACCCCGAGGCGATCGGCATGATTGCCCGGGGCGAGGTTAGGATCGCCGCGGACAACCCCCGCAAGGTAATCGTCGACCCGACCAGTAAAGGTGGAGATGGACAACATTGACCCGACCAACGGACCGATCAAGGTCCGGCGTGCACTGATTTCCGTCTCGGACAAGACGGGCGTCGCCGAATTCGCTGCCGGACTTGCCCGTTCCGGGGTCGAGATCCTTTCGACCGGTGGCACCGCGAGTGCCCTCCGTGAGGCCGGCCTCGAAGTGACCGACGTCTCCGAATACACCGGCAGCCCGGAGATCATGGACGGCCGGGTCAAGACCCTCCACCCGAAGATCTACGCGGGCCTCCTCGCCCGCCGCTCGGACCCCTCGCACATGGAGGTCCTGGAGACCGAAGGGATCCCTCCGATCGACCTGGTCTGCGTGAACCTCTACCCCTTCGAGGAGACGATCGCCAAAGAAGGCGTCACCCCGCAGGAGGCGATCGAGAACATCGACATCGGCGGGCCGACCATGATCCGCGCCGCCGCCAAGAACCACGAAGACGTGGTCGTCGCGGTCAAGCCCGAGTGCTACGACGCGATCCTCGCGGAGATGGACGAGACCGGGGGCGAAGTCACCGCCTCGACCCGGCACTGGCTGGCCAACGAGGCTTTCGCCCAGACCAGTCGTTACGACGCCGCGATCTCCCGGTGGTTCTCCGAATCCTACGAAGCGTTCCCCGAGCACCGGGTGTTCGCCTTCGAGAAGCAGCTCGACCTCTCCTACGGCGAGAACCCGCACCAGCGGGCCGCGTTCTACTCCGAGGTCGGCCTCGAGAGCAACGTGCTGACCGACCTGGCCAAGCTCCACGGTCGTGCACTCTCTTTCAACAACGTGCTCGACCTCGACTCGGCCCGCCGCCTGCTGGCCGACCTCGAAGGCCCGGCCTGCGTGATCGTCAAGCACAACAACCCTTGCGGAGTCGCCCTCGGCGACAGCGGGCTCGACGCCTACGAGCGGGCGCGCGACTGCGACCCGATCTCCGCCTACGGCGGCGTGATCGCGATCAACCAGCCGATCAGCCTGGAACTGGCCGAGTCGCTCCACAAGAACTTCATCGAAGTCCTGGTTGCCCCCTCCTACGAGGACGGGGCACTCGAGGTCCTCCAGCAGAAAGAAGCCATCCGGATCTTCACCGACGGGGCCTCGCCCTATCCGGACCCTCGCGAGAAGGACATCAAGCGGGTCCGCGGCGGCATTCTCGTCCAGGACCGCGACGGCGAACCGGAGCGGCGGGAAATGATGGAAGTGGTCACGAAGACCCAGCCCTCAGAGGACTCCTGGAACGACATGCTGTTCGCCTGGACCGTCTGCCGCCACGTACGGTCGAACGCGATCATCCTCGCCAAGGACGGTGTCACCCTCGGCATCGGAGCCGGCCAGATGAGCCGGGTCGACTCGACCCGCCTCGCGATCGGGAAGTGCCGCGACGCCCACGGAGACGAGGCGGCCGACCTGCTGACCGGCTGCGCAATGGCCTCCGACGCCTTCTTCCCCTTCGCCGACGGCCCCGCCGCGGCGATCGAGGCGGGAGCGACTTCAGTCATCCAGCCGGGCGGCTCGAAGCGCGACGGAGAAGTGATCGAAGCCTGCGACGAATCCGAGACCGCGATGGTCTTCACGAAGCACAGGCACTTCAGGCACTAACTCGGATTCCCAAACTCGGGTTGTTCCGCGCTGGTCGTTGAGGCTGCGGGCGGGATCGCCGCTGTTTGGGCGGCGTTCGGGATGCTGATCGTGCTGAAAGTGGTGGTGTTTCGCTGCACATCATGGCCGTTATCGTGAAGTGGCGTGGGGACGGCTGGCGCGTGGGCAGGGTCGGCAGCAGCCCGTTTTGGGCTTGAAATAGCCATTCGCGTGGCGTGGGACGTGATTGCTGGTTGCTTTCCGTCCGAGCACGACTTTATAGTTCCGGGCCATGGGTTCAGTGAAGCGCACCAGTTTAGGTGGTCGGGCGGAGCGGCGTCGAAAGCGTGCCGCGTTCTTCATGTCGCCCAGCGATGTCGCGCAGCGCCGCTACGAGGCGCTGCGCGCGTACTTCGTCGAGAGCTCATCGGCTGCGGAGGTAGCTGAGCGCTTCGGTTTCGCGCCCTCGACGGTCGTGGCGATGGTCCGCGACTTCAGCGACGAGGCCGGCGAGTTCTTCATCGATCGCCGGCCGGGTCCGCGGGTCGCGCCGGCCAAGCTGGCGGCGCGCGAAGAGGTGCTGCGGCTGCGTGCGGCCGGGCACTCGGTGACCGAGATCACCGCCGCGCTTGCCGCGACCGCGACGCCGCTGAACCGCACCGGGGTCTGGGAGCTGCTCGTCGAAGAAGGCCACGAGCGGCTCGCGCCCAGGGCGCCCGGGCAGCGTGGCGCGCCGAGGCGCGATGATCCGCCACGCACGCGGGTGCTGCGCTGGCCTGAGCAGCCGCTGCGGCTGAGCAGCGACTACGCCGGCGTGATGCTGCTGCTGCCGGCGCTGGTCGCGCTTGATCTGCCCGGCGCCGTCGCCGGTGCGCGCTTGCCGGGCACGCGCGAGGTGCCGGCGCTGTCCTCGCTGCTGGCGCTCTTGGCGCTCAAGGCGATCGGCCGGCGCCGCGTCAGCCACGTCGACGATGTCTGCGTCGACCCGGCGCTGGCGACGTTCGCCGGCCTTGAGTCGCTGCCGAAGGCAAGTTCGCTGGGCAGCTACAGCTACCGCTTGAAGCGCTCCCACGACGAGGCGCTGCTGGCCGGCCTGGCCCGCTCGATGACCAAGACCGGCCAGAGCACCGGTGCCGACTTCGACCTGGACTTCCACGCGATCATGCACTTCGGCGACGACGTCGCGCTGGAGACCCACTACGTCCCGCGGCGCTCGCAGCGGACCGAATCAGTGCTCTCGTTCTTCGCCCACGACGGCACCACGCGCAACCTCGTCTACGCAAACGCCGCCTGCACCAAGGCCGACCAGGCAGGCGAGGTGATCGCCTTCGCACGCCACTGGCAGGCGGCGACCGGCCAGCCGCCCGAGCTGCTGGTCTTCGACTCCAAGGTCACCACCGGCGCCGGCCTCGCCGAACTCGACGCCGCCGATCTGACCTTCATCACGCTGCGCGCGCGCAGCGCCAAGCTGACCGCCGCGCTCGAGGCGCTGCCCGACAGCGCCTGGACGCAGATCACGCTCGAACGCCGCGGCCCCTACTCAAAGCCCGAGGTTCACGAACAGGACGTCACCGTCCGCGGCTGCCCTGTGGCGCTGCGCCAGATCGCCGTCCGTGGCCTCGGCCACGAGCACCCCACCCTGATCCTGACCAACAACCGCGACTCCACCCCGAAGAAGATCGTCGGCCGCTACGCCAAGCGGATGGCGATCGAGCAGCGCCTCGCCGAATCGATCCGCAGCTTCCACCTCGACGCGCTCAGCAGCGCCGTCGCCCTGAACGTCGACCTCGCTACCACCCTGACCGTCTGGGCGGCCGCCGCCTACGACCACCTGCGCCAACGCCTGCCCGGCTATGAGCACGCCACACCCGACACGATCTGGCGACGTTTCATCAGCACCAGCGGCCAGATCACGATCACACCCGACGACATCACCTGCCGACTGAAGAGCCGCACCTACAGCCCCGTCATGCGCAGCGCCGAACTCCCAGAGACCAAGATCCCGTGGTGGGACGGACGCCCGCTCCGCTTCGAGTTCGCCTGACCGGCCCAACCCTGCCCGAGCACCGAACCAGGTGCCGATTCGCTGTTTGGGAATCCGAGCTAACGAAGGACTGTTCTAAAAAGTCGGGAGGGTCTGCCCTTCAAGAAATTCCGGTCGGTACTTACGGACGGTTCTACTAGTCGCGAGCAAGATCTCCGACAGATCCCGCTGGCCGGTTCACAAGGCGGCTTCTACTTTTTGCGTCGGTTGTACGGAGACCGATTTGTCGGCTTCAGTGAGGTGCCCTGTTTGGATGCCTGAGATTGAACGGCACCCGGGGTCCGGCCAAGCTTTAATCCGATAACACGAGTTGGGGTGTTCTGTCCGGCAAGCTTCCGGAGCTGATTCTCTTGCGCGGGAGTCCATCCCTTGCCCGAGTTTCTAGTTGATTTGCTCATAACGACCTCCTAAGTCACACGAACAAGCGTACGTACCGTTGCGGCGGGAAACCCGGTTTTCGCGAGCTGAGTCCGCAATTTGGACGGTTTCCTCAGAACAGGAGTTCCGCCAACTGAAGCGAAACTCTGGGCATGGCGAACTGGAATAAGGGACCGGCCGAATGGGCTACTGACATCGACACCTCTGTCGCCCATTACAACGCTTGGTACGAGGCCCATGCGCCGCTCTTCTGGAAAGAAGCCAGGGAGAGGGTTGCCTCCGCGGTTGCCTCCCTGTTCGAGCGCACCGACTATCTCCGTGACCTAATTCCGGACGTTCTTGAGGATCCGAGCGACATGCTGACCTACCTCAGGAACTCCACCGCGCCGCCGCTCGCCAAAGAACGCGCGGCATCGCTGGCGGGAGTGAGGAAGAGCGTCGTTGACCGACTGCACAAAGGTGACGGTTTGCCAGGCCGATACGACCGAGATGAGATCCACCGGCTCTTGGATTTGATTCTCGCCATGATCGACCCGGTTGTTTTCCCGTGGCTCGTGGAGCATCGCGAACCCACCGAAGTTGAGGTGAGAGAGGCAATCTTGATTGTGGGCGACCGAAGTGCCAAGACATTCTTTGAACCTGTACTGCGAAATATGCAGGAGACCCGGCAAGCAAGGTTGCTCACGAAATACTTGGAGAGTCTCGGCTATTCCAGCTCATCTGAGGGTGCCGGACTGGATCTTCCGGATCGGACTTTCTGCATTCATCGCAATGTCCCGTACCGAAACGAAGATGCTGCTCGGGTGAATCTTCCTGTCGATTGTGCTGTCAATCCCGGTGGCGGCCGCCCGGTGGCGCTCATTGAGATGAAGAGCGCTGGCGACTTCACGAACGTGAACAAGCGTCGCAAAGAGGAAGAGTCGAAAGCATCCGGGGTCAGTCGGGAGCATGGCGAAAAGGCGGTATTCCTTCTTCAACTCTTCGGTTACTTCAACGCGAGCTATCTCGCCTATGAGGCGTCCGCCGGAATCGACTGGGCTTGGGACCACCGAATCGAAGATTTCGCCGAGTACGTCGCCTGACCTGAATCAGGCGGAAGGAAGCGGGAGCCTGAGGAGTTCCCGCGGTTCGGTCTTCCCAAGTCCACCGCCGTAGTTCCTTCCAACCGACCGGAGCAGTTTCGGAACCAGCGGCGAGGAGAGCTCCTGGTCCAGCCAGTCCTTCTGCGCGCCATCGAGTGCCCACACGTTCAGCAAACTCGTGAGGCACCTGGCGTGGATCAGGTTCCGGCTGAATCGAGCGTTCTCCCGGCTCATATAGGTGACGAACCAGTCAGGTGGCTGAACTTGCTCGACCGAGTACCAAGGCGACCGGGAGCGACAGTTGTAAGCCTGGTTGACGGCCTGGTCTTCGCCCCATTCGATGTATTCACGAGCCTTCGTGCCGAGCAGCTCGGCTTTGGGCTTGTGGCACCAAAAAAGCCAGCAACGCTTTCCTGCTTCTTCAAGGCTCTGGAAGTGCTCAGGGGTGATCGGGGATCCATCGCCTGGCAGGTCACGGGCGCCGACCAGGCAAGGAACGAGGAACTCGCTCTCGAGGGCCCATTCGTCCGCTTCGGCGCGTGTGACGCAGAAGAACTTGTTTGAGCCTGTCGCGATCCCTCGCCTGACGCGAGCGTAATCACCCAACGTCTTAGTGCGGCCCGCGTGTAGCTTGGCGTTCAGTTCCGCCTTCGCAGGGGCGTAGCTGGTCCAAGGTTTCTCGATGTCCGCATCAGGCACCGTGACCGCGCGGAGATCCGTGAAGTCGGAAGACATCACGTCGCCGATTCGTACTTCCCTCGATCTTGGAGCGCCGTTCGCTCGTTTGGTCGCCACGGTGATGGCGCTCGTTGAGAGCACGTCGTCGCCAAAAGTGAGGGTGTCATCCCCGTAGATCAGGATGTCGTCGATCGTGCAGTGGGCAAGCAGGGCTTCCTTGACAGCACGGCCGTACGAGGTGTCGAGATACTCGGTGGGGGTGATGAAGACCAGTCGTCCCCCTGGGTTCAGTCTCAGAATGGATTCAAGAAAGAAATAGATGTAGAGGCTCGACAGGTTTGATGTCCGAGCCCCAAGCTCAGTGGCGTAGCGGCGCCTCATCGAAGCTTTGAGGCTCTTGTCCAGCAGATGGTGCTTGACATAGGGCGGGTTCGCAATCACGGCGTCAAACGTCTGCTCCGCGAACGGAAGGTTGTCTGAGGTTTCAAGTGTCTGTTCGATCAGGAAATCGCCACGTTCAATCTCGATTGGACCCGATTCGAACTGGAGTCCGTCGCGGGTGGCCGCGACAGCAGCCTGATCGATATCGAGGCCGAAGCGAGCAAGGTTGCTGGGCAAAGCTCGGAGGAGGATGCCACCACCCACACCAGGATCGAGGACCGTGGTCGGGTTGACCTCCATTACGCGACTTGCCATGTAATCCGCAACGAGTTGCGGCGTGAAGAACTGGCCGATTCTGTATCGCTCCTCCCGCGACTTGCTCGCGAGAAGGTCATCCTCAGGTGAAGTGGTTGGCAGGGCCGCGACTTCCATGGGACGAGGTTAGCTGCCAGACCGGACGAGGGAAGCGAACTTGTGTTCGCTCGTTGCCCCCTAACTTGATCCTGAAAGCGCTTTCATCGCGCGCTCCCTGAGCACCGGGAAGCTTGTGCCTGTTCTTCTCGCGTACTCGGTCACGATGCTCGGGGTTGGGATTCTGCCGCGGTGCTCTTTCGCGAGTCGTCGCAGGTTTACATGAGTGAAAGACTCCCCCGGTTCAAGTCTTCGGATCGCGGTCTTGAGTCCCTCGATCATGCGTTCCTCGTCCATCCACCAGCCTCGGTTCGCTGCGGGCTTGTAAGGCTCGAGTTTTTCCTTCTCTAGTTCTAGGCAGGCCTCGGGAACTTCGGGTCTTTCGTGTTCTTTCATGACGCGGTCGGGGTCCACTTGCCGCCGCCGTCGCGTCTCTGGGCAGCCACCAGCGAGTTCTTGTGGACATCGATCGCGACCCACTTCTCAACATCGGCCGGCGCGGTCGAGCTAACGTCTGACCTGGGCTGGTCCTCCTTCGTATGCGGCACTGGCCGCTGTGGTGGTTATCAACCACGAAGCTAACCCGCGACCTATGCGAACGCCGAGGACCAGCCCCTCGCTTAGTGCTCCAAGTCATAAGTTCCATCTCTCACGCCGCCAGCCTGAGATCCTGCTCGGCCTGACGCTCAGATAGCCGCGCCAGCCACTTGTTCAGGTCCTCGCGGGTGAACTTCCAGCCGAAGGGCTCGGCGATCTCGTTGTAGAGATGCTCGAAGTCGTTCAGGCGCCGCGCGACAGCGGCGAGCGAGTCGAAGTCGTTGGGGCTCAGGACCTTGCGCTGGAGGATCGAGAAGTAGATCTCGATCTGGTTCAGCCACGAGGCATGGACCGGGGTGTGGATCAGCTTCAGGTTCGGCCAGCGACCCTCGAGCCGGTCGATCGAGGCCTGGCCGCGATGGCTTGATCCGTTGTCGACGATCCAAAAGACCCGGCGGGCGGAGCGGTAGGGCTCCTTTGTCATCACCTGCCGGACGAGCCGGTCAAACGGCGCGATCCCGCCTTTGGCCTCCGAGCGGCCGAAGATCCTGCCGCGGCGCACGTCCCAGGCACCGAGGTAGGTGAGCGCGCCGCGGCGCTCATAGGTGTGCTCGACCCACTGGCCGCGGTCGATCCCGGAGGCCGGGGCCAGAGTCTTGGAGATCCGCCGTCGGGCCTGGATCGAGGGCTTCTCGTCGGCGCTGATGACGAAGTCGCCGGGATGCAGCAGCCTGCCCTCGAAGCGGCCCGCGTAGAGGTCGAGGATGCGGCCCGCCTTGACCGCGAAGTCGGGGTCGGTGGGAAAGATCCAGGAGCGGTAAAGCCAGGGGCGGATCGCGTCCTCGCGCAACCAGCGGACGATCGTTGCGTGCGAGGCCTCGCTGACCCCGCGTTCGATGACCAGTCGGTGGACGTCAGCCGTTGAGCGGCGTGAGAGCGGGGCGCCCTCGTTTGGAGGCTCGCAGGCGAGCGCCTTGACCTCGGCGATCTGCTCCGGGGGGAAAACGGCGCGGCCGGCCCGGGCGCGCTTGATCGTCGAGGCCGTCGAGGCCGTGCTCGCAAAAGCGTCTTCGCCAGCGGCCGACCGCCTCGCGGCTGAAGCCGAAGCGCTTGCCGATCTCGGTATTGGACTCACCCCCGGCTGCCGCCAGGATCATCTTCGCTCTGATCACCTCGCGATGGGGACGGGTGTAGCAGGCGGCGCGGTGTTCAAGCTCGGTGCGGTCGGCCTGGCTGAGTTCGACTCGGTTGGGGCTGCGGCCTGGCATGCCCACCTATTCACCGCCCTTGAACGAAGTCCTTCAAGCGCGACAGGATTTCTGACTTGGAGCACTTAGCCGTCCATGCTGACTAGGCAGTACGTCCCGGTGAGCGTCCGGCCCGGGCAGCCCGCGAAGATTTGCGCATGGATTTGATGAGGGCCCGTCACCGGCTCTCAAAGTTCCTGCTTCGTCACGAGATCCGTTTCGAGGGCCCGGGCAACAACTGGACCCAAAGGCATCTCGCCTGGCTTGCCAAGCTCGAGTTCTCGGATCCTGCCGCCCACGCCACCTTTGAGGACTATCGGGGCGGAGTCGAGGTCATGCTTCACCGAAGGACAGAACTGGAGCGATCGATCGAGGGCATGATCCCGGACTCACCCTGGACGGCCGAGGTCGCCCGGTTCAGGTGCCTGCGCGGGATCGATTTCGGGGCTCAGATCGGACCGGAAACCGAGTTCGCACCCTCGGCCCGGCTCGATCCGTGACTTCTTAGAGCGCAACGCAAAACAATCGCGAATGCCCCCTCTCGGATTCGAACCGAGGACTCACAGGTTAAAAGCCTGCAGCTCTAACCACCTGAGCTAAGGGGGCCCGGCAATCTTGCCAAGAAGCCCCCTTCGGTGCCATCAGCCCGAGCCGGGCAGGCCTTCGTCCGGGGTCGAGGCTTCCGCGTAGAGCTTCTTCGGGATGCGGCCCGCTTCGAAGGCGTCGCGCCCGCCTTCGACCGCCGACTTCATGGCCCTGGCCATGAGGGCCGGATCCTTGGCGCGGGAGACCGCCGATGCGAGCAGCACGGCGTCGCAGCCGAGTTCCATCGCCAGGGCGGCGTCGGAGGCGGTGCCGATGCCGGCGTCGAGGATGACCGGCACTTCGGCCTTCTCGACGATGAGGCTGACGTTGTAAGGATTGCGAATGCCGGCGCCGGAGCCGATCGGGGAGCCGAGCGGCATCACCGCGGCGCAGCCCACCGCCTCGAGGCGCGCGGCGAGGATCGGATCGTCGTTCGTATACGGCAGGACGGTGAAGCCGTCACCGGTCAGTTCCTCCGCGGCCCGCAGCAGTTCGACCGCGTCGGGCAGCAGCGTGCGGTCGTCGCCGATCACTTCGAGCTTCACCCAGTCGGTGCCGAAGGCCTCGCGGGCGAGCTTCGCGGTCTTGACCGCGTCCCGGGCCGTGTAACAGCCGGCCGTGTTCGGCAAGACAAACAGGCCGAGCTTCCCGATCACCTCCATGACCGAGCCCTGGGCCGCCGGGTCGAGGCGCCGCAGGGCGACGGTGATGATCTCGGTGCCGGAGGCCTCCAGCGCCTCCGACATCGCCCCGAGCGAACGGAATCCGCCGCTGCCGGCGATCAGGCGCGAGTTCCACTGGCGATCGCCCATCTGCCAGGTTCCCGTTCCCCCCTGGATCGCCGCGACCACCTCGACTTCGTCCTCGTCCCGGACCACGGTCTCCCGCCAGAGCGACCGCGGGATAACCTCGCCGGCCACGGCGACGGCCAGCCCCCGGCTCGCGGGGTCGGCGCCGGCCAGCTCGACGATCCGGTCGACGGTCGCGCCGTCCTCGACCTGCCTCGCCACGCCGTTCAGCTCGACCTTCAACGGACCGCCCCCGGCTTCACTCCGCCGAAACGCGCGGGGTTCGCCCCGGTCATCGGACCGTGGATCTCGCCGCCGCCGATCGCGTCGCCGATCGCGCGGGCGGTGATCGGGGCCAGCAGGATGCCGTTGCGGTAGTGGCCGGTCGCCAGGAACAGTCCTTCGACTGCGGTCGGCCCGACCACGGGCAGGTTGTCCGGCGTTCCCGGCCGCAGGCCCGCGACCGCCTTCAGGAAGGCGAGCTCGGAGACCTCGGGCAGCAGGCGATAGGCCTCGCGGAGGAGTTCGTGGACCCCTCCGGCAGTGACTTCCGAGTCGAAACCGAGTTCCTCCACGGTCGCGCCGACGATCAGGCGACCGTCACGGCGGGGCACCAGGTACACCCTCTCGGACGCGAGTATCCGCTGGCAGACCGGGTCGGCCGGGTTGCCCTTCAGCTCGATGATCTGGCCCTTGACCGGCCGGACCGGTGGCCGCACTTCTTGCGGAAGCCAGGAGGCGCGGCCGGACTCGGCGCCGGCCGCTGCCACGACGTTCCGGGCCGGGATGCGGCCACCGTTCTCGAACTCGACCGCTTCGACCCGCCCGTGTTTCTGCCTGACACCGGTGACTTCAGCTCCGGACCGGACCTCGACCGATTCCTTCTCCAGCGCTTCGAGCAGGCCGGCGGTCAGCACCCGGGGGTCGATCGCGCCGTCGTCTTCGACCAGCACCGCGCCGGTCAGCGAGGGAGAAACGCCCGGTTCGAGCTCGCGAGCGGCACCGGGGCCGAGCCAGTCGGCGCGCAGACCCGACTGGATCTGGAGGTCATGGACACGCTGGAGCTCCGCCGCTTCGTCGCGGTCGAGGGCGACGTGGAGGCCGCCCATGCGCTGGTAACCGAGCGTGCCACCGCAGACCCGTTCCACCGATGCCACGAACTCGGGGTACATGCCGGCCGAGACCATGTTCATGTCGAGCAGGGCGGGCTCGCCGAAGTCGAGCTCACCGGTCGGGGCGAGCATGCCGGCGGCGACGCCGGACGCGCCGTTCCCGGGGCGACCACGGTCGACCACCAGGACGGACGCGCCCTGCGAGTTGAGCTCCAAGGCGATCGCCAGGCCGACGACGCCCGCCCCCGCCACGATGGCGTCGTAGGTATTCTCGCTTGTCTGGTCCGTCTGAAAAGAGTTCATGCTTACCCGGACCCCGGACCGTCCACTCCCTCGCGCCGGAATTGCCCGGATCAGGTTCAGACGGTCGGTGGCCTCACGCCACCCTCTCAGCCCGATGTCCGGGCTCCCGCAGGTCTTGGACGATCCTACCGCGCTGATCCACAGTGGGATACTGCCTCCATGAGCTTTTCACCGTCCGACGGCATCGGCGCGCTCCGCCGCGAGAGGCTGCGAAACGCGCGGCTCTACTTCGTATGCGACGCCCGGCCCCATGACGAAGATCCGGAACCGCTGCTGAAGGCCGCGCTCGACGGCGGCGCCGACATGATCCAGCTGAGGGAGAAGAGCGGCGACATGCGCATCATCGACCGCTCGGCCCAGACCTTCCGGCGCCTGGCCGACAACTACGGCGTGCCGTTCATGGTCAACGACGACCCAGAGTTCGCGGTCGCCTGCCGGGCAGACGGCGTGCACATCGGCCAGGACGACACGTCCGTCGAAGAGACCCGCCGGATCGTCGGCAACGACGCACTCATCGGGCTCTCCACCCATTCCGCCGAGCAGATCGCCGCCGCCTCCGGGGTGGACCACATCAGCGTGGGCCCGGTCTGGGAGACCCCGACGAAAGAAGGCCGGCCCGCGGTCGGCCTCGACCTGGTCAGGCACGCGGCCGAGACGACGACCATCCCGTTCTTCGCGATCGGCGGAATCGATCCCGGCAACGTCGGTGAAGTGCTGGCCACCGGAGCCCGGCGGATCTGCGTCGTGCGGGCGCTCCGTGACTCCCCGGATCCGACCGGGGTCGCGATGGCCCTCCGCCGTGCCTTCGCGGCGGTCAGCGAGGAGGTGGCCCCCGGTGGCTGACGACCCGAGGAAGCCGGACCGGCGGAAGTCCCGCCCCGGCGAGAACGGGGCCCGGCCCCAGGCAGGTTCCGGCTCGATGAGCGCGGGCTACGCCAAGGCAGAAGTCAGGAACCAGCAGGTCCGGGACTCGCTCGAACCGCTGGCCGAGGGCGAACGGCCGACCGTGGTGACGGTCGCCGCCGTCTTCGCCATCGTCGTCGCGGCGATCCTCTGGGGCTCGATGGTCGTGGCGCTGGTCACCGATGCCAAGGTGAACGGCGAAGAGGTGAACATCGCCCAGTGGGTCAGCCTGGGTGCCATCTTCAGCCTGATGGCATGGGGGATGTGGCGGGCCAGGTACTGGGCAGTGCTCGGGTTCCAGATGATGCTCGTCCTGCTGATCCTCGCCGCGATCCTCGGCCTGATCGTGGCCGGGACCCTTCTCCAGTTCGTCAGCACGACGATCCTCCTGGTCGGCCTCAGCCTGCTCTTCTACTTCATGGTCAAGGCGATGGCCCGCATCCAGATGCCCGAAAGGCCCCCACCGCGCCGTTGACGAACGCAACTATGAGGCCGTTACGTAGTTTGTGCAGTACATGAATTCTTCAAGCACTCCCCGCATCAGCCTCCCCGCCTTCCTCGCCGCCGCCCTGGCCGCCTTCGCGGTGCTGCTCGGTCTCGCCGGCCAGGCCTCCGCCGCCGACTACACGCCCGAACAGCGCAAGGAGTACTTCGACTCCGGCAAGTACGACCAGGATCTCGAATACGTTGCCGCCTACGGACGCAAGTTCATCATCCAGCGCACCCAGCCGACGATCAAGATCGTCCGAGCCTGCAAGGCGAAGGGATTCCGGATCGGCACGAAGGACCCGGGCCCCGATCCCGACGCCGACTACTCGATGCCGGTCAAGGTGCCGAAGCACCAGCTGCCCGACAAGATCGTCGAAGCACCGAAGCCCGGTCCCGGTCCCGTGACCAACCCGAATTGGCCGCGAATCCAGTACCCGAAGGCCAAGAAGGCGAAGCGGATCACGAAGAAGCGGTGCAGGAACATGCCGAAGCTGGCGATCGCCATGGACATGGATGAAACCATCGCGTCGAGCTTCGCTTATGGCTCCGGCCGAGAGGTCCACGACGACCAGCAGGCCGGTGCCAATCTCGGTGCCGGGACCCAGACCGCCCTCAAGCCGATGAAGCAGCTCTACAAGCTCGCCCGGAGCCGCGAGCTCGCGGCGTTCGTCATCACGGCCCGCCCCGAGCCGCTGCTCTTTCGCGAAACGACCGAGCGGAACCTGAAGGACATCGGCTACACGGCTCTCCAAGGCGTCTACCTGAAGCCCAGCCTGCAGGCTGACACCGCGACCGCCAAGAATTCCCAGCGAGCCGAGATCGTCAAACGACGGGGATTCAAGATCATCGCGATGTTCGGAGACCAGAACTCGGACCTCGAGACCGGCTTCTACGAGCGGGGCTTCAAGTACCAGAGCCCGTACGGTCCAGACGAGGAGTAGGCGGTACGAGACCCCACAGTCCAGGTCGCACAACGAGACCATTCATTTCTTCTCCCGAGCGAAGTGACTTGGATTCCTTACTCCCGACTCGGATTGTGGCGCCTGCTACCTCGATAAGCGGTTAGGGCAGGCATCGCCGTTTCTATAAGCTCGCTTGACAATGGCTGACTCTTTTGACGTAATCGTGATCGGGGGTGGACCCGGCGGATATGTGGCCGCGATCAGGGCCGCCCAACTGGGCAAGTCCACCGCCGTGGTCGAGAAGGACAAGGCCGGTGGACGCTGCCTGAACTACGCGTGCATCCCCGCCAAGACGATGCTCCACACCGCCGAGATCTTCGTCGAGGCGCAGCAGAGCGAGCACCTCGGGGTCAAGGTCACCGGAGCCGAGCTGGACTGGGAAGCGCTCGGCAAGCGCCGGACCGAGGTTTCCGCCGGGCTCGAAGGCGGCATCGCCGGGCTCTTCAAGAAGAACAGGATCGAGTTCATCGAAGGAGAGGCGAGCCTCACCGACGACGGCAACGTGAAGGTCGGCGACACGACTTACGAAGCAGAGAAGGTCATCCTCGCCACCGGGTCGATCGCGCAGCCGATCCCCGGCGTCGAATTCGGCGACCGGGTGCTCGACACCTGGGGCGCCTGGTCCCTTCCCGAGCAGCCGAAATCGATCGCCGTGGTAGGTGCCGGTGCCTCCGGCGCCGAGATCGCCTCGGCCTACATCCGCTTCGGCACCGAAGTCAAGCTGATCGAGATGCTCGACCAGATCCTGCCCGCCGAGGACAAGGACGTGGTCCGGGTCGTCGAACGGACTTTCAAGAAGCAGGGCATCGAAGTCTCCACCGGAACCGCGGTCGAGAACGTCGAAGCCGGCAAGAAGTCGGTCAAGTTCACCTACGGTGACGACTCGGCCGAGGTCGACTACCTGATGATCGCCGGAGGCCGCGTGCCGGACGTTGAGGCGCTGAACCTCGATGGTGCCGGCGTCAAGCTCGAGAACGGCCGGATCAAGATCGACGAGTACCAGCGCACCTCGAACGAGAACATCTACGCGATCGGGGACATCGCTCCCGGTCCCGCCCTCGCCCACAAGGCGATGGAGGAAGGGATCGTCGCGGCCGAGAACGCCGCCGGCAAGGACACCCACCCGGTCAACCTCGGACTCGTCCCCGGAGCCACCTTCTGCCAGCCGCAAGTCGCCAGCGTCGGCCTGACCGAGGCCCAGGCCAAGGAGGCCGGCCACGACATCAAGGTCGGCAAGTTCAAGCTGGGCGGAGTCGGCGCCGGGTCGGTCTACGAAGACCGCGACGGCATCGTCAAGCTCGTGGTCGACAAGAAGTACGGTGAGATCGTCGGCGCCCACATCGTCGGCAACCGCGCCTGCGACATGATCGCCGAGCTGGTCGCGACGATGGCGCTCGAAGGCGGAAACCAGGAACTCTCCTTCATCATGCACCCCCATCCGACCATCTCGGAAGCGATCCTTGACGCTGCCAGGGCGGTCGACGGCTGGGCCACACACGCGTAGAACAACGACCCAGGACCGCCGATGCCTCGTCCGTCGGGGTCAGCGGCGTCCCGTCATTCCCGGTCGGTGACGAGGTCTTCCGGGGGGGCGACGACCGCCTCGGCGAAGCACTGGTCGCGGCAGCCAACGCTTAGCCGGAAGTTTTCGAGGCTGAGCGCCCGGATCCCGCGTCGCCACTGGATCCGTGGTGATTCGGGCCGGCTTCACCTTGGCTACGAGTGCAGCCTGACCCCGAGCAGCTCGAAGGCCCGCGCCTGAAGCGGGGTCGGCTCCGTGAGCCGCATGAAGGTGTGCTCGCCCTCGCCGACTCGGACCTCGTTGCGGCAGAGCGTCCCGAGCTCGGCGATCAGGTCGGCGAAGCTGTGGGCGGGGTGCCCGTCCGGCGTGCTCGCGCTCCCGGCCTTCGCCTTCGCCGCGGCCGAGCGCCTCGCCGGTGCGACCGGGTCGGAGGGCGAGAGCGGCTCGGTGTCGGTGAACATAAGCGGCGCCAACCTCAGCCCCAGCTCGAAGGCGACGTAGTAGGCGAGCATGCAGAGGAAGGCATGGGCTCTGACCCGGTCTTCGAGGTGGTGGTGGATCGGGCGGATCTCGATCTGGTCCTTCATCGTCCGGAAGGCGCGCTCGGCCATCTTCAGCTGCTTGTAGGTGCGGACCACCGCGGCGGGGCTCTCGAGCTTTGAGGTCGCGCAGGTGGTGCGGATCACGTAGAGGCCGTCGAGCGAGGCCTCCGCTTTGATCTGCTCTTCCTTTCGCTTGAAGGAGAAGGCGCCTTCGGAGATCTCGAGCTCGAAGTGCTTGGCGACCTTGTATTTGTCCGAGACCCGGCCGACCCGCTCGCCGATCTTTCCGGCGTCGGCTTTGCGCAACGACCCTCGTGGGCCGGTGACCATCTTTCGGACCTTGGCGAGCTCGGCCTCGGTCGCGGCGAGCAGGTCCTCACGCTTTCGCGCCCGTTCGGCGGCGAGCGCCGGGTTGCGGCAGACGACCAGGCGCTCGCCGGGGAACTCGGCGGAGCTGATCTCGGCCAGGTTGGTCTCGTCGAAGAGGGTCAGCTGCAGGTCGCCGGAGGCCAAGAGCTTGCGGATCTGGGCCGACTTGAGGGCGCTGACGAACTCGACTCCGGCCTCGGTCATCGCCTCGGCGTGGGCGGCGGTGATCATCGCCCGGTCGCCGACGAAGACGACGTCTTCGATCCCGAAGCGAGCGCGGACCGCAGCGAGCGCCCCGGTCACGGTCTTCGGGTCGGCGACATCTCCCGCGTGGACCTCGACCGCGACCGGGCGACCCTCGGGCGAGCAGGTGAGCCCGTAGTTGATCTGGAGCGTGCCCTTCTTGCCGTCGCGCGAATGGCCGAGCTTGGCAAGCGGGCACTCGCGGCCCTCGAAGTAGCTGGAGGAGAGGTCGTAGAGCATGAACCCCTCGTCGGCGAGATGGCGCTTTGCGAGTGCCTTCTCGATCCGCCCTTGGCGCTCTAGCAGCCAGTCCATCGCGCCGAGCAGCTCGGACTCGGCGACCTCGGCGAGGTCGAGCTCGGATCCGAGCGTGCTCTGGCCCAGGCGCCTGGTCGCCGAGAGCTTCGAGCCCGGCCCGATCAACCGCTGGCAGATCATCGCGACGACCAGGTCGCGCTCGCGGCAGCTCTGGCGCGAGATCAGCCGCTCGAGGTCGAGCTCGCGCAAGACACCGAGCACCGCGCAGACGTGGCCGTGCGGCAGCGAGCGCTCGATCGTGAAGCGCTCATCGAAGTCAACCAGCTCGCGCCCGGCCAGCACCGCCTTGATCGCGGTGATCGCCGCCGGCGGCAGGTGCGAGAGGTTGCCGAGGTTCTCGTGCTTGACCTTGCCGTCCTCGCGGTAGGAGCGACGGAGGAGATGCGAGGTGTAGACGCGCCCGCCCTTGCCCTTGGTCTTGATTGTGGCTACGTGTGCTGAGCCTCCACGCTTTGGCATGACGACAATATAGCGGCTTCATCGGACGGTATACGGTGACACTTTGGCTACGCTCACCCACCTGAAGAAGACCCGAGCGGCTCTGCTGAGCCAAATCGGGCCTCAGGTCAGTGAAAACTTCCGCTTAGCCGGCAGCGAGCAAGCCCAGGTCGTGCTCGACCTTCGCCTTCTCGTCGTCGAACCGGTCCAGCAAGCCGGCGACGGCACCCGCGTCTCCCGCTTTCCCGGCCGCTTCGAGCTCCGCCAGGATGGCCGCCAGGCCCATGGCGCCGAGCATCGCCGTACTCGACTTCAGCCGGTGCGCGTCCTCGCCCAGGCTCTCCATGTCGGACGATTCCGCCGACCGGTGGAGTCCGTCCGCCTCCGCGGGCAGTTTGCCCAGGTACATCGAGACGATCCGGGCAACCGCCCCTTCGCCGCCCATGTTCTCGCCGAGCTGGTCCAGCACGCTCTGGTCGACGCTTTCCATGGTATGAGCGTATCGGCGGGTGCATCCGTAGTGACCACTGAAACTACCCTCTCAGTCAGGGTCTGACGGTAGATCCAGCCCGAAAACGGGTAGCTTCGCGAAGGAGTCTCCCGTGAATCCTCCAGGCAATCCACCCCGTATTCTCGTGGTCGAAGACGACGAGATCGTCGCCGCCCTCACCACCGAGATGCTCGGAACCGCAGGCGATGTCGAGTGGGCGGCGAATGCCGAGCGGGCCATCGAGCTGCTGAACGAATCGGATTTCGACCTGGTCGTGGTCGACATCGGGCTGCCGGGCATGAGCGGTCTCGACCTGGTGAAGGAGGTCAAGCGGATCTCCCCGCTGGCCGCCACCCTGATCCTGACCGGCGACGCCAGCTTCGACAATGCCGTGGAGGCGATGAGAGCCGGGGCCGAGGACTTCATGTCGAAACCGGTCGACGGGGCCGAACTGGTCGCAAAGGTCGGGGAACTCGACTGCACTCGCGTCCCGTCGCAGGGCCGAGCAGACGGAAGTGGTGCTTGCCGTCGGGGCGCACCCGGACGACGTCGAGATCGGGGTCGGCGGCATCCTTCTACGCCACGCCGCCCAAGGGGATACGGTGGTCATCCTCACGCTCACCGGCGGCGAGCACGGTGGTGACACCGAGACCCGCGCGCTCGAATCGCAGAAGGCGGCCGACCTCATTTCGGCCCGGCTGGTCCACCGCGAGCTCGCCGACACCAGCGTCAGCGACGGCGGGCTCACCATCGGCACGATCAAGGACGTGGTGGACGAAGTCTCACCGAGCACGGTCTACACCCACACTTCGAAGGACGTCCACCAGGACCACCGGAACGTCCACAGCGCGACCCTCGTCGCCGCCCGCGGCATCCCCCGCGTCTACTGCTACCAGGCGCCGTCGACCACGGTCGAATTCAAACCGACCAGGTTCATCCAGATCGACGACTTCATCGAGCGCAAGCTCGAAGTGATCGATGCCTACTCGTCGCAGGTCGAAGTGAGGGCGTACCTGGAACCGGACCTGCTCCGCTCGACGGCCCGCTACTGGAGCCGCTTCTCGCAGGCGACCTACGTCGAACCTCTCGAAGTGATCCGGGAGAGCGATCTCGCCGTCCCGCCCAGCCAGCCTCAAACCGAGGAGTCGAATGCCTGATCCACGAATACTGATCACCGGGACCGGTGGCCCCTCGGGCATCTCGATCCTCAAGGACCTCGACGGAGGCGGGTACGAACTGTTCTCCGGAGACATCGACCCCTACGCGACCGGGCTCTACCTGGTCCCCGAGACGCAGCGGATGCTGCTGCCGCGGGGCGACGACCCGAAGTTCACCGACGAGATCCTCGAAATCTGCCGGCGGCTTGAGATCGAGGTTCTGATCCCGACCGTCGACACGGAACTGCTGCCGCTGGTGACACGGCGCGGGGAGTTCGAAGCGATCGGCACCCACCTGGTCATCGCTTCGCAGGAGACGCTCGAGGTCTGCCTCGACAAATGGTCCCTCCACGAGCGGTGCGAGGGGTCTGTCCGTGTGCCCGCGACCGTACTGGTTGACGAGAGTTTTGATCCCGGCGCGGTCGAGCTGCCGGTGATCGTCAAGCCCCGGACCGGCAGCGGTTCCCGGGGCATCCGACTCGTCGCGGAGGCGAGCGAACTCGAGCGGCTCGAACGTGACGCCACCCTGCTCGTTCAGGAACTCCTGCCCGGGCCGGAGTTCTCGCTCGACGTCTATGCCGACCGGTCCGGTGAGATCCTCGCAGTCGTCCCGCGCGAGCGGCTGAAGGTCGACTCCGGGATCGCCATCACCGGCCGCACCACGCACGACCCTGAACTCGAGGAGTTCGGGGCCGACGTCGCCCGCCTGATCGGGCTGACCACGGTCGCCAACGTCCAGGCGAAAGAAGCATCGGAAGGTGTCCCGGCCCTGCTCGAGGTCAACCCCAGGTTCCCGGGCACCATGCCGCTCACCGTCGCGAGCGGGGTCGACATGCCGAAACTCGCCGTGGACGAGGCGCTCGGCCACGACCTGCCGCCGGCGCCGATCCCGTTCGAGGATGTCGCGATGGTCCGGCACTTCGACGAGCACATCTTTGATTTCGCCGAGATCGAGAAGATGGTCGAGGGGGCGAATTGACCGCCATCCTCCCCCACCAGGACATGCACGTCCATTCGACCTTCTCGGACGGGAAGAACTCGATCGAGGAGAACATCGAGCAGGCTGAATCACTCGGCCTCGAGACGCTCACCTGTGTGGACCACGTCCGGGTCGACACCGACTGGCTTCCCGGCTACGTGGCCACCATCCAACGGCTGCGTCCGACCACGAAGGTGGAGCTCCTCTGCGGAATCGAAGCAAAGCTCCTGAACACCGCGGGCGATCTCGACCTACCGGAGCTTCCCGAAGGCATCGACCGGATCTACGCGGCCGACCATCAGGTCCCGCTCATCGACGGCCCGCACCATCCCCGCGAGGTGAAGGAGGAGATCGAGTCCGGCGATCGCAACGGACAGGACGTGATCGCGGCGATCGTGGAGTCAACGGCCAACGCCGCCCTTCGGCGCGAGAACATGGTCATCGCCCACATGTTCAGCATCCTGCCGAAGCTCGGACTGGACGAAGACGAGGTACCCGCCGAACTGCTCGACGACCTGGCACGGATCGCTTCGGAGACGGGCACACTCGTCGAGATCGACGAACGCTGGAACTGCCCTTCGGCCAGGAGCCTCAGGCCGTTCGTGGCAGAAGGGATAACCGTGCTGATGAGCACTGACAGCCACAAGCGAGAGAAGATCGGGCGCTTCGACTATTGCGCCCGGGTGTGGCAGGAGATCCAGTGAACGAGCAGGGGTCCGGCGAATGGCCCCAGGTCGATCGTCGCCAGAAGAAGCGCGGCTGGAGCATCATCGCCCTGGGATCGGCCACGCTCGGGATTGCGGCTTTCCTGATCGCGGTGACGTTCTCCGTGCTGCTGTTCCAGTCCCTGACCCTGAGGGACAACACGACCCGGACCGCCGACTCGGCGAACCTCCTGCTGGCATCGTCGCGGGCGGAGCGCGCGGCGATCGCCATCGAGACCGGCATTCGCGGAGCCCTGCTCACCGACAACTCCGGCTTCCTCGCCCCGTACCGCGACGGGCTGGCCACGCTCAAGGAGCAGAAGGCCGATCTCGCCAAGTACTCCGACAGCGACTTCGAGGAGGCCCAGGTGGTCGGCCTGAACGCGGAGCTCAACCGTTACGTCAAGAACTTCGCGAAGCCGGCAGCGTCCCAGATCGGTTCGCTGACGGCTGACGACAAGAAGGAGATCATCCTCCGGGGGAAGGTGCTGCTCGACAACGTGCGCGACAGCTTCGAAGGGCTGAACACGTTTCAGCAGAACGAGCTGGCCGATCAGCGCCAGAAGACCGAAGACGTGACCTGGCGGACGCTCTGGGTCTCCACGGCCGGCCTCGTCGGGTCGCTGATCCTCCTCACGGTCGTCGGTCGCTACCTGCTGGTCAAGATCATCCGGCCCGTGAGAACCGTCGCCCGGGGTGCCCGCCGCCTCGCCGACGGTGAACTGGAGACCCGGGTCCCCGAAGGTGGCCGCGGCGAGATCGGGACTCTCGCCCACTCGTTCAACCGCATGGCCGCGTCACTGCAGCAGCGCGACCGCGAACTGCTCCAGACCAACCGCAAGCTGGAAGGATCTATCGAGACGGTCGAAGAGTCATCCCGGCTCAAATCAGCCTTCCTGGCGAACATGAGCCACGAAATCCGGACCCCCCTCAACGGGGTGATGGGAATGACGGCCCTGCTCAACCGGACCGAGCTCGATCCCGAACAGCGCGAATACGTGCGCACCGCCCGGGCGTCGGGTGACGCGCTGATGACCGTGATCAACGACATCCTGGACTTCTCGAAGATCGAAGCCGGGCGCCTCGAGGTCAACCCGCACGACTTCGACCTGCCACAGGCCATCGATGCGACCTGCGATGTCGTCGCCTCTGCCGCCCAGGCGAAAGACCTCCAGATCCACGTCTACATCGACCCGGACGTCCCGCGGACGGTGAACGGCGACCGCGGGCGCACGATGCAGATCATGACCAACCTCCTCACGAACGCGATCAAGTTCACGTCGGAAGGACGGATCATGGTCAACGTGACCAGGGGCGAACTGAGCGCGATGGGCTCGCACATCCGGATGTCTGTCAAGGACACCGGCATCGGTATCGAGCCCGAGGCCCTGAAGACACTGTTCGACGCGTTCACCCAGGCCGACGTCAGCACGACCCGGAAGTTCGGCGGGAGCGGCCTCGGCCTCGCGATCAGCTACGAACTGGCCCGCCTGATGGGCGGTTCTATCTCGGTCGAGAGCGAGCCCGGTGCCGGCAGCACCTTCACCCTCGAGCTGCCCTTCGGCGAACCGCTGGGCGAGACCGAAAGGCCGGCCGCGAGGGCCGAACTGCGTGGCCTGAAGGTCCTGATCGCCGACCCCGACAAGACCGGCCGCGGGATCCTCGATTCATATACGACCGCGTGGGGGATGCGGGCCGAGACGGCCGCTGACGCAGGAACCGCAATGGACCTCCTCCACGACGCAGCGGTCGCGGGTTCCCCCTTCGACCTGATCCTGCTCGATGCCGAGCTCGACACCTCGCCGAGCGGATCGGTCTCCGAGCGCATCGCCGCATCACCTTCGCTCCGGGCGATGAAGACGATCAAGCTGACGGCTTCGCGGAGGCAGGCAGCCCGGGAGAGCGACGAAGAAGGGGTCACGTACCTGCCGAAGCCGATCAGCCAGTCCCGTCTCCTCGACACGATCGCCTCGGCGATGCATGGACCTTCGGAAGCCCCGGCCCGGTCAGCCACCGGAGACGGGTGGAAACCGGGAACCGGCCGCATCCTGATGGCCGAGGACAACGAGATCAACCAGTTCTTCCTCAGTGAGGTGCTGGCCGGCAAGGGCTACAGCTTCGAAGTCGCCAACAACGGCGTCGAGGCCCTCGAGATGATCGAGAACGACGGCGGGTTCGACCTCGTCCTCATGGATTGCCAGATGCCCGAGCTCGACGGCTACGACGCGACCCGGAAACTGCGAACCCGCGAGGTGGACGAGAGCCTTTCCCATATCCCGGTGATCGCGATGACCGCACACGCGATGGAAGGCGACCGCGAGAAGTGCCTGGCCGCCGGAATGGACGACTACCTGGCAAAGCCGCTGCAGATCGAAGAGCTCGACCGGGTGCTCCAGGAGTGGCTGGGCGGCGGCGACTCCGGCACGCCTGGAACGTAGGCGGCGGCATGGGTGACGTGCTTGCCGATCTCGGTATCGCGATTCTCGTCGGATTCGTCCTGCTCGGCGCCTTGCCGCTTGTCGCCGGGTGCTGGCAATACGCCCTGATCGGGGTCCACGGGTTCCGCAACCACCTGGACAAGGCCGGGGACGTGACCCCCGACACCGCGGTGATCGTGCCCGCATGGAACGAAGCGGCGGTGATCGGCGACACGGTCGACCGTCTGCTCAGCCTCGACTATCCCGAAGACGCCCTGCGCGTGTACGTAGTCGACGACGCCAGTGATGACGGTACGCCCGGGATCCTCCAGGAGAAGGAGCGGCAGTATCCGGGCCGGCTCTTCCACCTCCGCCGCGAGAACGGCGGACAGGGCAAGGCCCACACCCTGAACCACGGCCTCGACGTGGTCCTTTCCGAGGTCTGGGCCGATGCCGTCCTGATCATCGACGCCGACGTGATCTTCGAGCGCGACGCCCTGCGAAAGATGACCCGGCACCTGGCCGACCCCGAGGTCGGGGCGGTCACCGCCTACATCAAGGAAGGCAGCGAGAAGGCCAATTACCTCAAGCGGTTCATCGGCTTCGAATACATCACTGCCCAGGCCGCCGCCCGCCGAACCCAGAACGTGCTCGGTGCGATGGCCTGCCTGGCCGGCGGCGCCCAGCTCCACTCGCGGATCTCGATCGACGCGATCGGCGGGCGGGTCGACACGGCCACTCTGGCCGAAGACACCATCACCACCTTCCTGACCCAGCTCGAGGGGCGCCGCGCGATCTTCGAAGGCAACGCGATCGTATGGGCCGAGGAGCCCGGCGATATCGACGGGCTGTGGAAGCAGCGTCTCCGCTGGGCCCGCGGGAACGTCCAGGTGAACAAGCGGTTCAAGAAGGTCTGGCTCAACCGGAAGGAGGGCGGGCCGCTCGGCGGGGTCAGCTTCGCGCTCTTCTGGTTCTCCACCTTCCTCATGCCCGTCTTCATGATCACGTCCTCCGCCGCGCTGGTGACGCTCTTCATCATCGACTACGGCTACTCGCTCGACGTGTTCCGCGCCTTGTGGATGATCAACGCGGTCACGTACGTCGTCGTGACCGCGTTCACCCTGATGCTCGACCCCGGGACCGCACGCCGGGCATGGCTCCAGGGGATCCTGTTCCCCGGGCTGGTGGCCCTGTTCATCATCGTCGCCACCTGTTACCCACCGTTGGTCGAAACCGTCCTCCCGGACCTCGCCAGCGACGCGGGCGTCCCCCTGAGCACGACCGCCGAACGGGCCTTCGTGCTGTTCGCCTACCTGTGGCTGACCGTCTCGATGATCGTCGCCTGGCTGGCGAAGTTCCTCGAGACGAAGCGGTTCCTCCGCTGGCTCTCCCCGGCCTGCCTGTACGTGTCCGGTTACGGGCCGCTGCTCTCGGCGATCACCTTCGCCGCCTACGTCAAGGAGATCCAGGGAGCTGAAGCGAAGTGGGACAAGACGGAGAAGTCGGGCCAGATTTCGGCGGCGGCGCATTGAACCAGGAACCCTGGGACTACGAGAAGGCGCTGGAGGAGGACCGCCGCTTCGAAAGCCGGCTGCCGTGGAAGGAACTGGCCACTTTCGTGCTGGTCATCTGCGTCCTGGCGATCCGGATCTTCTTCGGTTAACGGAGAACGGCGCCCCGTCGGGCGCCGTTCCTCGAAAACTACTGCTGTGACCGCCGCTACAGCTTGACCTTGTAGATCGAGCCGGTCACGTCACTGGCGTACAGGTGTCCCTTGTGCACACCGACACCGACGGCCGGAGCCGGGAAGCCGGTCAGGACTTCCTTGGCGTTCTCGCCCTTCTTGTTCATCGAAACGACTCTGGCGTTGATCGGATCGAAGAACGCCACGAACAGCTTCTGTCCGCGGTGGGTGATGCCGGTCGGCGACTGGGCCGGGTTGGTCTTCGGGATGACCAGTAGCGGCTTGGTGAAGCTGCCGCAGGAATCGGCCGGACCCCACTCGCAGGTCGGGAAACCGAAGTCCGATCCCGGGTCCGCCTTGTAGATGAAATCGGCGGAGTCGGTTCCACCCGGAGTGTCGGAACCGAGGGCGGTTCCGATCGGCTGCTTCTCACCATCGAGAAAGGTCAGCTGCCACGGCTGGCGGATGCCTTTCGCGATCACCTTCAGGTCCTTACCGGACTTCTTGACCGAGATCACCGAGCTGGCGTACTTCTTCGTGCTCGCCTCGTGGTCGAACTGGAACGTCACACCGGCATAGATGCGGCCGCTGGGGGCGATCGCAACTCCATTGAACGCGGTGAAGTTCTTCTGGTTGGCCTTGAGGATGACTCTCTTGTGCTTGAAGCGCTTGCCGTTCCACTTGCCGAACGCCGCCAGGTGGTTGCCGGCGCTGACGTAGAACTTGCCTTGTGAGTAGGCGATGCCATATGCGTTCTTCGGGGTGCCGGGAATCCGCTTGGCCTTCTTGGTCCCCTTCTTGATGACGTAGACACCGCCCGGCATGGCCTCTTTGCCCTCTCCGTTCACGGCACTGGCGATGAACATGTCGCCCTTCGCCCAGGCAAACTGCGTGGGCACACCGGCACCGGCGCCGACGACGGCCACCTTGTTGCCGTTGGCCGCCTTGGGCGGCGGGGGTCCGGCGGCAGTGGCCGACGAAGCGGCGAGGGCGCAGGCGACGACTGCCGCGCCAAGGGTCATTGCAATTCGATTCCTCAAAATTTCCTTTCCACGAATGGAATCCGGGTTTTCCCTGAGAACTACCGAAAAACCCACTTTGTATCAAAACGGGCAAGCGGAGGCAGTCAGCCGTCCAGTAAGCGAAAGCTTGCTGCCACGCTTTCCCCCATTGCGCAAGCCGAATAGCCGGGACCTCCATCTCGCTAGGGTGAGTGCATGGCCAACCTGCCGGATCGTGAAACCTGCGTCGACCTGCTGAGCCGGATGTGCCTCATCCGGCGGTTCGAAGAGGAAGCAGGCCGCCAGTACCAGCGGGCCAAGGCGGGCGGGTTCCTCCATCTGGCGATCGGCGAGGAAGCGACGATCGTCGGCACCACGTCGGTCATGCGCGACGACGACTACCTGATCGGCACCTACCGGACCCATGGCCACGCGATCGCCCGCGGGACCCCGGCCGAGTCGGTGATGGCCGAGCTCTTCGGCCGGGTCGACGGCACCAGCGGCGGCCGCGGCGGCTCGATGCACATCTTCGACGGGGAGCGGCGCTTCATGGGCGGCTACGGGATCGTCGGTGGCAACCTGCCACTGGCTGCCGGCCTGGCCCTGGCCTCCCAGTACAGGGAGGAAGACACGGTCACGGTCTGCATGTTCGGCGACGGCGCCTCGAACACCGGCAACTTCGGCGAGACGATGAACCTGGCCGCGCTCTGGAGACTGCCGGTCGTCTTCCTCGTCGAGAACAACCTCTACGGCATGGGAACTTCTCTCGAGCGCCACTCGGCGGTCACCGACCTCTCCCAGAAGGCGAAGGGATTCGGGATCAAGGGCGAGCGGATCGACGGCATGGACGTGCTCGAAGTGCGCGACCGCGTGGCCGCCCACCTCGAGATCGCCCGCGAACAGGGCCGGCCGACCCTGGTCGAGGCCTTCACCTACCGCTACCGCGGCCATTCCGCGGCCGATCCCGAGATCTACAGGGACAAGGAAGAAGTCGAGGGGTGGCGGGAGAAGGACCCGATCGAGACTTTCATCAGGGCATGTGACGGAGTGCTCGACCAAAGCGACATCGAAAGAATTCGTGAAGAGGCGGACGGAACCGTCAAGAAGGCGGTCGAATTCGCTGACAACTCGGAGGAACCACCGCTCGAGACACTCTACGACGAGCTCTACGTGGTCGGCGAGACCATGGGCTGGTACGCGGTCGACGAGCGCTCGCCCGAACCGCACCGCGGTGAATACGGAGAGGACGCGCCGGACGTTGCCAAGGAACTCGCCGAGTCCGGTGCCGGGCACGCGAGCAGTGACGATGCGGAGCAGCCCCGGCGCGGGGTGCGGAATTGACTCCGGCCGAGACGGAAGCCACCCCGGACCAGGCGAAGACCGGGTCGGATGTTCCCGTGCTGCGGATGCGCGAGGCACTCCGTGACGCGCTCGCCGAAGAGTTGGAGCGGGACGATGACGTTTTCCTCATGGGCGAGGACATCGGCGTGTTCCAGGGCGCCTTCAAGGTGACCGAAGGCCTGCTCGACCGGTTCGGCGAGCGGCGGGTCCGCGACACGCCGATCTCGGAGAACACGATCGTCGGTGCCGGGGTCGGTGCGGCGATGGCCGGTCTCAGGCCCGTGGTCGAGCTGATGACCGTCAACTTCTCCCTCCTCGCCCTCGACCAGATCGTCAACCACGCCGCCGCGATCCCGTACATGTTCAACGGCAACGTGCGGGTACCGATGGTGATCCGCATGCCGGGTGGCGGTGGCCACCAGCTCGGGCCGACCCACTCCCACAGCTTCGAAGCCCTCTACCTCCAGATCCCGGGGCTGCTCGTCGCCTGCCCGAGCACACCGGCAGACGGCAAGGCTCTGCTCAAGGCCGCGATCCGCGATGACAACCCGGTCATCTTCATCGAGCACGAGAGCCTCTACGGGTTGAAGGGCGAAGTCCCGGACGATGACCGCGTCCAGCGGTTCGGACAGGCCGCGATCCGCCGTGAGGGTTCCGACGTTACGATCGTCGGCATTCTCAAGATGGCCCACGTCGCCGCGAAAGCCGCCGAAGAACTCTCGGAGAAGCACGGCATCGAAGCCGAGGTGATCGACCCGCGCACGCTCCGGCCGCTCGACCTCGACACGATCCTCGAGTCCGTGAAGAAGACGAACCGGGCCGTGATCGTCGAAGAGGGCTGGCCGCATGGCGGCGTCGGTGCCAACCTCTCGACCCTGATCACCGAGCAGGCCTTCGACTGGCTCGACGCACCGGTCCAGCGTGTGACCGGCGCCGACGTGCACATGCCTTACTCGCGGCGGATGGAGCAGGCGGCGATGCCGCACGAGGAGAACGTGATCGAGGCCGTGCTCGCGGCAACCGAAGGAGCCCGCTGATGAACATCGTGATGCCGCGGCTGACCGACTCGATGGAAGAAGGCACCATCCTCTCCTGGCTGAAGCAGGACGGCGACGAAGTCGAGGTCGGCGACGAGCTGGTCGAGATCGAGACCGACAAGGCGAGCATGGTCTACGAGTCCGACTCCGGCGGCGTCCTCAAGATCCTGGTCGGCGAAGACGAGACCCGGCCGATCGGTGAGACGATTGCGACTGTTGGTGGCTCCGGGCGGGACACCCCACCCCCTGTCCACACTGATGTCTCAGTCGACGATGCGAGGGACGAAGCCCCGAAGGAGACCAGTTCGGACGCTGATTCCGGCGAGAACCATCGAGTCAAGGCCTCTCCTTTGGCCAAACGTATTGCTGCTGATTCAGGGGTTGATCTTCGGTCGGTTGAGGGTTCCGGGCCGCATGGCCGTATCGTCAAGGCCGACGTGACCGAAGCCGCGACAGAGACCAGGCCGGGAGCAAACGGTGCGGTGGACGGGAAGAAGACCCCGGCTTCGGGCTCGAAGCCTTCCGAACCCAAGAAGGGCGATGTCGAACCGGTCGAGCTGACCAGGCTGCAGCAACTGATCTCCCGGCGCATGTCCGAGTCGAAGGCGACCGCACCTCACTTCTACCTCCGGACCGAGATCGACATGAGCCGCGCGGTCGAGGTCCGTGCCGCGTTCAAGGAAGCCACAACCGAAGGCGAAAGCGTCCCGTCGTTCAACGACATGGTGGTCAAGGCCACGGCGATGGCGCTGCGCCACCATCCGCGGGCAAACGGCGCGTACCGGGACGGCCGGGTCGAGCTCTACTCGAGGATCAACGTCGGCTTCGCCGTCGCCACCAGGGACTCTCTGGTGGTGCCGACGATCGGCGACGCCGACCAGAAGGACCTGCGCGAGATCGCGGCGGAGTCACGCCGCCTCGCCGAGCGGGTCCGGTCCGGCGAGATCACGCCTCCCGAACTGGCCGGGGGAACCTTCTCGGTCTCCAACCTCGGCATGTTCGGCGTCCGCGGGTTCGACGCCGTGATCAACCCCGGCCAGGCCGGCATCCTCGCGGTCGGCGAGATCGCCGAGCGGCCCGCGGTCCGGGACGCCGAAGTCGTGCCGGCCCACCTGATGGAGGTCAGCCTCTCCTGCGACCACCGGATCCTCTACGGCGCCGACGGCGCCGACTTCCTCGCCGAAATAAAGAGCAACCTCGAAGAGCCCGGACTGCTCGCATGACGATCGACGATCCGGCAACGGGCGTCGCGGCCAGTACCTCGACCCGGAAGAGCGCGGGGGTCGCCGCCTCGGCCCGGACGACCCACAGCGCCGGCGTGGCAGCCTCGGCCGGCACCGCCTTCAGCGCCGGCGTCGCGGCGAGTGCCGGGACCGCTTTCAGCAGCGCCGTGTCGATGAGCGCCTTCACGATGTTCTCGAACCTGATCAACATGTGCGCCTTCACGATCGGCTGCTTCCGCTGCCGCCGGTGCGTGGCCTGCGTCGGGTGCACCGACTGCGTGGCCTGCATCGGCTGTGTCGGATGCGTGGGCCTCCGCGGGGCCGTCGGCCAGGCCGGCCAGACCAACAGACGACGGGCCTGGAAGCTTTGGCGGCGCTGAAAGACGGCCAGATCGGCATCGTCGATCTCGGGCTGCGCCCCTACGAGGAGATGTGCGCGGCGCAGGAGCGGCTGGTCGAGGCCCGCCGAAAGGGTGAGACCGGCGACCTGCTACTGGTGCTCGAGCATCCGCCGACCTACACCCGAGGCCGCCGCGCCGATCCGGGCGACCTCCTGTACGGGCCCGCCGAGCTCGCCGAGCGGGGGATCGAGGTCCGCGATACCCCACGCGGCGGCAAGGTGACCTACCACGGCCCCGGACAGCTCGTGGTCTACCCGATCGTGGATCTGCGCGGCGTCGGGGAGCAGCCCTCCACGCGGATCCGGATCGACGTCGCGGGCTTCGTCGCTTCCCTCGAAGGAGCCATGTCGGGAGCCCTCGCTGAGAACGGGATCGACGCGGCTCCGATCAAGGGGCTGACCGGCCTCTGGGTCTCGCACGGAGACCCGATTCCCGCGGATGCCAACGCGGCTTCGATGGGCGGCGCCGTCGCCACCGGGAAGGTCGCGAAGATCGGATCGATCGGCCTGCGCATCAGCCGCGGGATCTCGAGCCACGGACTCTCGCTGAACGTATCGTGCGACCTTCAGCCGTTCGAAGGCATCACGTCCTGCGGAATCGAGCACTGCCGGGTGAGCTCGGTCGAGTCCGAGACCGGGTCCTCGCCCCCGGTCGGCGAGCTGGGCTCGCGGGTCGGCTCCCACCTCGCGAAACGGCTCGGGCTCGAGCTGGTGCGGCTCGATCCGGCAGGCGTCGGCCTTGAAACCGCCGCCCGGGCAACCACGTAGCCTTTGGAACTCATGAGCACGCCCCCTCCGGACACCGTCGAACGCATCCATGTGACCCGCTCCCGGGCCAATCCGGGCGGGGCCCACGTGGACGCCGAAGGCTCCGTGCCGTTCCGTTCCCGCAAACCGTCCTGGCTGAAGGTCCCGCCGCCCGGCGGCCCGACGTACCGCGAGCTGAAGTCGGCGATCGGAACCGAAGGGCTGAGCACGGTCTGCGAAGAAGCCGCCTGCCCGAACATCGGTGAGTGCTGGGAGCGCGGCACCGCCACCTTCATGATCCTCGGCGATGTCTGCACCCGCCGCTGCGGCTTCTGCAACGTACAGACCGGCAAGCCCACCTTCAGCGATCCGCTCGAAGGCATGAAGGTCGCGAACCAGGTCAAAAAGCTCGGTCTGAAGCATGCGGTCATCACTTCGGTCGACCGCGACGACCTGCCCGACTACGGTGCCGGCGCCTTCGTACATGTGATCCGCGCGATCCGGACCATGGCCCCCGACTGCAAGGTCGAGATCCTCACTCCGGACTTTCGCGGTCAGGAGATGCCGCTGGCCCGGGTCGTCCACGAGCGGCCCGACATCTTCAACCACAACGTCGAGACCGTGCCGCGGCTCTACCCGAAGGCCCGGCGCGGCTCTGAGTTCCTGCGTTCGGCCCGGGTCCTCCGCATGGCGGGTGAGATGGGCGACGGCGACATCGTCACCAAGTCGGGACTGATGGTCGGGCTCGGGGAGGAGTTCGACGAGATGGTCGAGACCTTCGGCATCCTGCGCGGGCACGGCGTCCAGATCCTCACCGTCGGCCAGTACCTCCGCCCGACCGAGAACCACCTGCCGGTCGTCCGTTACTGGCACCCCGAAGAGTTCGAGGCACTGGAGAAGGCCGCCCGCGAGATGGGCTTCGAGTCGGTGGCCGCCGGCCCGCTCGTCCGCAGTTCGTACCACGCCGACGAAAGCGCACGCGAAGCCGCGGACAGCCGCAAAGCTGCTTGATCCCGCTCCGCGACAACCAGGAACTGAAAGGGCCGGTCTGGGCCACCCTGGTCCTGATCGCCGCCTACTTCGTCCTGTTCGCCACCGGGGCGGCCCCCCACGTGAACATCTGGCAGATGCTGGTGGCGCTGCTCGGCCTCTGGCTCTTCGGCGCGTACGTCGAGCGCCGGCTCGGCTCCCTCCCCTACCTCGCGATCTTCGTCGTACTGGCCGTTTCCACCGGATTCCTGGTCGGTGCGGTCAACGACCATGTCGGGTCTCTCGCCGTGAGCATCTTCATTCCGGTGCTGACGATCGGAGTTATGCACCTCGCGCTGGCACCGGGATCGAGGATCATCACGCTTGTCCCGATCCCTTTCGCAATGGCATTCTACGAGATCCCGACGATCGCAATGCTGATCGCATGGGCCGCTCTAGAGGTGATTCTGACCGGTCTGAGCCAGGCAGGCGCTTAAACACGATTTTCTCCGGATCACCCCGGCCCGGGTCTACCATTGCACCATGGTCGATCACGCGAACATCTGGAATTTCATCCTCGGATGTGTGTTTCTGCTCGCATCCATCGTCCTCTTCGCCTACTCGTGGGTGCTCATCGGGGACCTCGTCTCGGAGTACCAGGACAGCCCGTCCCGGACGTACGTTGCATTTGGCGGGCTTTACATGATCCTCGCCTTCGGAGCCGGCGCCTGCGGAATCAGCCTCATCCGGCTGGCCACGAAACGCCACTGACCCGGCTGCCGCCGGGATCGAATCCCGGGATAGAGTCAGGTCATGAGGGGACTACGCACCGCCGAAGCCTGTTTCGGGGCCGAGGACTAGGGTTCGGCTGGATGCAACACGACCTGAAGGCCGCGACAAGAATCCTCGGTTTCCTGCTGGGAATCTTCGGGGCGATCTGTCTCGGTGCCGCCGGAATGTCGATCGTAAACGTCGTCTTCGGCCTGACCGATGATTCCGCTGCGAACTACCTGGTGATCGCCGCCGTCACCTCGGTCCTCGCGGTCATTTCGGGTTTCTTCTGCCTCGTCCTCTTCTCCTGGGCCGGGGACGGGGATGGATCGCCGGACGGCTAGGTCGAGATCAAACCGGCCGCGGCGAGGATCAGCGTTCCGGTGCCGAGCACCAGCCGGTAGCCGACGAAGATCGCGAACGAGTTGTTCGAGAGGTAGCGCAGGAACCAGTGGATCACCGCGTACCCGGTGACGAACGCGACGAGGGTCGCGACCGCGATGTTGATGAACGGCACGCCCACCGCTTCCTCGCCGCTGATGATCTTGGTCATCTCGTAGAGGCCGCTGACCACGACCGCGGGCACGGCCAGCAGGAACGAGAAGCGGGCCGCGGCGGCCCGGTTGAGGCCGAGGAAGAGCCCGGCGCTGATCGTGGCTCCGGACCGGGAGACACCCGGGATCAGGGCGAGGCTCTGGGCGAAGCCGATCAGCACACCGTCACGCATCGAGAGTCGCTCGACCTGGCGCTTCCTGGATCCGACGTTGTCGGCGATGCCGAGCACGATGCCGAAGACGATCAGCGTCGTGCCGACCAGCCAGAGGTTGCGTGCGGCGGTCTCGATCTGGTCGGAGAAAGCGAAGCCGAGAATGCCGATCGGGATCGTCGCGGCGACCAGGTACCAGCCCGTGCGGGCGTTCGGATCGGTCCGCAGGGATTCATCGCGCAGGGAACGCAGCCAGACCGTCGCGATGCTCCAGAGGTCCTGCCGGAAATAGATGAGCACCGCGGCCTCGGTCCCGAGCTGGATCACCGCGGTGAACGCGGCGCCGGGATCGTCCCAGCCGAAGATCGCCGGGAAGATCAGCAGGTGCCCGCTCGAGGAGATCGGCAGGAACTCGGTCAGCCCCTGGAGGAGGCCGAGAATGATGCTCTGGAGAAGGTCCACCGCGCTTCAGGCTACTGCAGGTAATCCGGGCGGCGATCGCCGCATGCGCCAGAGTCCGGTTCGCCGAACCCGCCGACGCGGGATCGCTCGCGCGGATGCGCCACGAATTCAACCCCGGGACCGGGTGCGTTTCGAACCCCATAGGTGTCCAAAGCGCACCCGCCCCCGGTTGGAGGTCCGGGCTCTACTTCGGGGCCATCCTCAAAGCGCCGTCGAGGCGGATCACCTCTCCGTTCAGCATCACGTTCTCGACGATGTGGACCGCCAGGTCGCCGAACTCGTCCGGCTGACCGAGCCGCTGCGGGAACGGCACGTTGTCGCCGAGGGCCTTGCGGGCCTCCTCCGGCAGGAGCGCGAGCAGCGGGGTGTCGAAGAGTCCCGGGGCGATCGTCATCACGCGGACGCCGTGGCGGGAGAGGTCCCGTGCCGCCGGCAGGGTGAGGCCGACCACGCCGGCCTTGCCGGCCGCGTACGCCGTCTGGCCGATCTGGCCGTCGTAGGCGGCGATCGAAGCGGTGTTGATGCAGACGCCCCGCTGGCCGTCCTCCCCGGGCTCGTTGCCGACCATGACTTCCGCCGCGAGACGCAGCACGTTGATCGTGCCCATCAGGTTGATGCCGATCGCCCACTCGTATCCGGCCATCGGGGCCGCGCCGTCCTTCTGGACGATCCGGCCGGCCGCGCCGACGCCGGCGCAGTTGACGCAGATGCGGAGTCCACCCTCGCCCTCGGCAGCCGACGCGACCGCGGCCTTGACCGATTCCTCGTCGGTCACGTCGGCCTGGACGAAGGTCCCGCCGGTCTCCTCGGCAACGACGCCGCCCTTCTCTTCGTTGAGGTCGGCGATGGTGACGGTGTGGCCGGCCCCGGCCAGTTTGCGGGCCGATGCCTCGCCGAGACCGGAGGCTCCTCCGAAGACGATTGCTTTCTCAGACTTCATTTCCTGGTGGCTCCTATTGACGTAGAGTTTGCTGAATGGAAAGAGAGATTTTCGAAGCTGAACACAAAGACTTCCGGGAAAGCGTACGACGGTTCGTGACCGACGAGATTTCCCCCAACTTCGAGCGGTGGGAAGAAGACGGGATGACGCCGCGCGAGGTCTTCGCCAAGGCCGGTGAGAAGAACATGCTGGCACTCGATGCCCCGGAGGAATATGGCGGCCTCGGCATCGACGACTTCCGCTTCAACCAGGTGATCGCCGAGGAGGGTCAGTACGCCGGCGCGGCCGGTTCGATGCTCGGCATCACCCTCCACAACGATGTCTGCTTCCCGTACTTCAAGGAATACTGCACGCCGGAACAGCAGGAGCGCTGGATCCCCGGCATCGTCGACGGCAGCCTGATCACCGCGGTCGCCATGACCGAGCCCGGAATCGGCTCCGACCTCGCTTCGATGAGCACCAAGGCGATCCGCGATGGTGACCACTATGTGGTCGACGGTTCGAAGACCTTCATCACCAACGGCATCAACGCCGACCTGGTCATCACCGCGGTCAAGACCGACCCCAAGGAGAAGCACAAGGGGGTGTCGCTGGTGATCATCGAGCGCGGCATGGACGGCTTCGAGCGCGGCCGCAACCTCGACAAGGTCGGCATGCACTCGCAGGACACCGCCGAGCTCTTCTTCAACGAGGTGCCGGTACCGGTCGAGAACCGCCTCGGCGAGGAAGGCATGGGCTTCAAGTACCTCGTCTTCAACCTCGCCCGGGAGCGCCTGTCGATCGCGGTCGCCGCGGTCGCCGCGGCCCAGGCCGCCCTCGACTGGACGCTCGAATACGTGAAGGAACGCACCGCCTTCGGCAAGCCGATCGGCTCGTTCCAGAACTCACGCTTCAAGCTGGCCGAGATGAAGACCGAGATCGACATCGGCACGGTCTACCTCGACCGTTGCGTCATGGCGCTGAACGCCGGCAAGCTGTCGGTCGAAGACGCCGCCCAGGCCAAGTGGTGGAGCACCGAGATGTGCGGCCGCGTGGTCGACGAGTGCGTCCAGCTCCACGGCGGCTACGGCTACATGAACGAGTACCCGATCGCCCGCGCCTGGGCCGACAACCGCGTCACCCGCATCTACGGCGGAACGACCGAGATCATGAAAGAGATCATCGGCCGGTCGCTCGGCGTCTGACCTACGTCGGCGGGGAAAAGTGGATCACTTCAACCCGTAGATAGGGATCCAAACGTTGCTGATCCGCGTCACAGGTACGAGGGGAAAGCCCTTGGTACTTGCCGTCGAAGCAATCCACAGATCGTTGTCGCTCATTTTCCACCCACCCCGCTTGGAGGCATCTCGTAGACGTGCCCACTCGTCCAAATCGGGAAGGTCGAGGGGCAAATCGGGTAGGGACCGGGCTCACCCCGGCCCCTCCCACGCCACCAGGCATGCGGGTCCGCACCTGGCGGCTCACTCGGCGACCCCGAAACGACGGTATGAGTCGGTGAATCCAACCAGACCGTGACCGCGCCAATAGGCATTCGTCATGGCCCGCTGGAGCGGTGGGGAGCCCGCGATTCGCCAGGTTCCCTTGCTGGTGTTGGCCCACTCGTAGGCCTTGCCGTCCGGGATACCGAGCGCCCGCAGGTTGCGCACCTTGGTTGGGATGCGCTTCCACTGCTTCCAACGTGCCTGCCGAAGCCGGCGGCGCAGCCATCCATCCAGGTCCTCGAAGGGACGTAGCGTGTCGGCTATGTGAAAGTAGCCGACCCAGCCACGGATGAAGCCGTTTATGGCTTTTATCCGCCGCCCCATCGAGACGCCCCAGTTTCGGGCGGTGATCTTTCGCAGCTTCTCCTTGGCCCGCTGGCGGGCCTTGGGGTCGATGCGGATCTTGACCATGTCGTCTCGCTTGAAGAACCCAAACGAGAGCAGGAACCGCCTCGTTGCGTGATCGACTGCCGACTTGCGCCGGTTGACCTTGAGCTTGAGACGATCTTTGATGAACTCGCAGACGCTCGCCATGACCCGCTCGGCCGCCCGCTTTGATCTCGTGTAGATCACGAGGTCGTCGGCGTAGCGAACGTAGCGGTGGCCGCGGCGATCCAGCTCTTTGTCGAGGTCGTCCAGGTAGACGTTGGAGAGCAGCGGCGAAAGCGGGGAGCCTTGAGGGGTTCCCTGCCTACTTGGCTGGATCACTTCGTTGACCATGACCCCGGCATCGAGGTATCTACGGATCAGCCGCAGCACTTGCTTGTCATCAACCCGGGCTTGGATCCTGCTCATCAGCCGGTCCCGGTTGACCCGATCAAAGAACCGATCGAGGTCGAGATCGACTGCCCACTCGAACCCCTCGGCGATGTCGCGCCTTGCGCGCTTGATCGCCTGGTGGGCCGAGCGACCGGGGCGAAAGCCGAAGCTCCGCTCCGAGAAGGCCGGATCGAATACGGGTGTGAGCGTCTGCGATATGGCCTGCTGGATCATCCGATCCAGCGCCGTTGGCACCCCCAGCTCCCGCTCCCCACCGTCGGGCTTTTCGATCGTGACCCGGCGGGTTGGATTGGGTCTGTAGGTGCCCGCTTCGAGCGCGGAGCGAACCTCGGGCCAACGGGCAAAAAGCCAGGAGCGAAGCTCGCTGGCAGCTATCCCATCGACGCCGGGGGCGCCCTTGTTTTGCTCGATGCGTTTCAGTGCCCGGGCGAGGTTCTCGCGAGAGAAGGTCTTCTCCCAGAGACTCGCCCCGACGGGGTGAGTTCCGTCCTTCACGGGCGCCGGTGTATGGCTCGGCTCTCGGCGGGGGTCTTGGGGCTTCACCCGTATCTCCCCTTGCGCCGAGGCCCCTTGGCCCGTGGGCCTTGGGGTTGGCTGCCTTGATTGCCACTCACGCGAGCACCGCGATGCGGTTCTCTGCTTTGTGTTTGGCCCTTCGTGGCGCACGATTTCGCCACTACTACAGCCGCTGCTGACTTCTCGGCGGTGAGTCTCTCCCTCTCGGAAGCGGCCGTCCCTTGCCACCCGACGATCAGGCTCACTTCGAGCCAGGACGGGCATCCCGGGACCTCCGTCGAGATCTCCCCGGATAAGGGCACCAGCTTTCCCCGCGCACCCGCCGCATCTACGTCCCAGTCTCTTGATGGCTCGGGCTTCGTCATCTCATGCTGACTCGCCCGGACTGAGCCGCCTCGTATGCGGTTCGTGTTCCTCGGATCGCGGTTTTGCCTCCGGCTTCCTTCCCACCTCGCCTTGCGACGACGCAGTTGCCTTTGACTTGTGGTTTCTGCCATCTGATCCACAGGGGACTTTCACCCCCGAGTTGGTGCCCATGCCGGGCGTACATGAAGAAAGGCCTTCAGCCTTTCTTCTTCGGCCGCCTTTCTTGGCTCTCCCCAGCCAGCGTTCAACGCGCCGAATCTAGACTCGGCCAGAGTAACCACGCTTATTGCGAGAATCCCGACGTCAACTCGATTCAAGAGATCGGCGTCCCAATGTTCATAGGACTCAGGTTTGTTCAGGCGTCAGGCGAGGTGCCCTACGAAACTTGTGTCACAGAGTAGGTACTCGGGAGAAGGCAACCGAGGCTATCTCGCTCTAGGAGAGGGCTTCTAGATAGGCATCGTCTGCATCTGTCCAATCGGGCAGACCAACAGCATTCAGCCCCTGCGGGCCTTGGATCTTCTGGGCCTTCGCCAACTCCTCCACCGAGACACCCTGTCCCGCAGCAAAGAGCGACGTCTGTGTTCCATGCTCGATCGGTCTAATACTCTCGAGCTCCATAGTCCCTTTTTTCGGCGACAAGAGCTGACCAATACCGCTCACCCAAACCAAACGATTCACAAGGGCCTCGACTTCGCTTTCAAGCGTTTCCGGAAATCGACATGACCAGTCAACTCCGTCGGAGGTACGTATGGCCAGGCTGTCCGGCTCGAAGTCAACCTTGTGTAGCCGCCCTGAAATCGAATCGACGCCCTGTGAAACCTGGATCAATCTCGTTCTTGGTATCTGCTCGAGTCGTGCGGCATCTATGAGGATCGTGCGAGGTGAATTGTCCGGTTCGACGTTTCCCGGGAAGTCGATCGCTACCGATCCATCATCGCCAACAGATCGACGTGCACGTTCGAGGGATTCAGCAACCGATTCCGAAAGCTCACTTCCATTCTCTATGCTCGAAAGCAGCGACCGAAGGTTGGACATCTGTATTGGTTCTCCCTCAATCATCTGGCCTGCTTGCTCGTCTACTTCGCCAACCTCAGGTTCAATCGTCGCGATTCCGCTCCCTTGACGAAAGGCGACGAGCCGAAAAGACGTTACGGCCGCCGCTCGAGCCTCTGGATGTCCCGCTTTTTTTGTAGGCGCACCTCTTTGGTCACGATCGTAGTCCCGCAATGCGGAGAGGAAGTTGTCGATGAACGATTCGAAATCGGCTAGGACAACGCCAGCTTTCGCTTTCACGCCTTCGATTCGAATTTCGATTGAATTCTCGTCCATGTTCATCACCTCCAAGACTAGTCCGACGGCAGTTACACAATCTGACCTTCGACAAACAAGGCTGCAAAGTCACTTTACGGGCAAACCCAATCGATCGGTAATTCCGTAAAGAGGTGACTGGCTCCATGCGAATCGGGCGTTCGACCCCCAACGCCGACGCGGTTGGAACCTGCCTGGCCCGCCCTTTGTTCACTCGGTGGCTGCGTGGAGTCGCTGGCTCCCGACCCCTACCGTCGTCACCGGATCGCCGGCGAAGTAGAGCTTCACGCCTGACGGGGTGACGTATTCGCAGCTCCACTGGTGGTAGTCCGAGTTCTCGGGCGGACCGAACTTCGAACACTCTCCTGGACCGAATCGTTCCTGGAGCTTCTCGATCGGATCACCGGCGGCAATTCCCCCGCTGGTCTTCCACCCGCCACCGGCTACCTCGAACGCGCAGACACGGCCCTCGGTGACGTCGACGACGATCTCCCGGTAGACCATCAACTTCCATTCACCTCCGTGGAGAGGCTTTGGACAGTTGACGGGATTGACACCGTTCCAGGTCGAGCCCCAGGAGATCTTCGGCTGGTAGACCCCGCTGTCATCGTCGATCGGCTTCCCGAGCTCGCGGCGGACGGTTGCCTCGGAGTCACCGATCGCGATGCCGCGGTACGTCCCGCGATTCTCGTCAACGAACCCGGCTGGGACTTTGGCATTGAGGATGCGGTCGTTTACCCGGTTGATCTCGGCCTCGGCGTTGTCCTTGGTTCCTTTTGTGAAGCCGACGACCATTGCGATCAGGCCGACCACGAGCGCGACAACCACGACGAAGCCCGAGCCAGGCATCTGTATGAACTTTTCTCCCATGGCGGGTATTACCCCGCCGGTCCCGCGGTCGTTACTGGGCGACCATCTTCGGGGGGTTCTTCGGCTTCTTTCCGGTCGATGCCTTGCGGTACTCGCGGTTCAGCATCGAAATCACGTCGAGGGAGATGTCCTGGGGGCATACCCGCGAGCATTCGCCGTAGTTGGTGCAGCCGCCGAAGCCTTCTTCGTCCATCTGGTTGACCATGTTGACCGCCCGGGCCTCGCGTTCCGGCTGGCCCTGCGGCAGGAGGTTCAGGTGGGTCACCTTGGCTCCGGTGAAGAGCATCGCCGCACCGTTCGGGCAGGCCGCGACGCAAGCTCCGCAGCCGATGCAGATCGCGGCGTCCATCGCCTGCTCCTGGACGGCGGGGGCGACCGGCATCGAGTTCGGCTCGGGCTGCGGACCGGTCGTCGTGCTGATGTATCCGCCGGCCTGGATCACCCGGTCGAGGGCACTGCGGTCGGTGACCAGGTCGCGGATGACCGGCAGGGTGTTGCTGCGGAACGGTTCGACCCGGATCGTCGCGCCGTCGATGAAGTCACGCATGTAGGTCTGGCAGGAGGTCACCTGGCGCGGGCCGTGCGGGTTGCCGTCGATCACCAGTGAGCAGGATCCGCAGATTCCCTCGCGGCAGTCGCTGTCGAAGGCGACGGTCCGCTTCTTCTCGTGGCTCAGCCGCTCGTTCAGCTGGTCGAGCATCTCGAGGAACGAGGCTTCGGGATCGATGCCGGTGACCTCGAACGTCTCGAACGCGCCGTCCTGCCCGGATTCGAATTGCCGCCAGATCTCGAGCTTGAAATTCACTTGTAGCTCCTCGTCGCCAGTTTCACTTCTTCGAAGGTCAGCTGCTCGTCGTGCGGGACCGGATCGCCCTCGTCACCCTTGTACTCCCAGGCGGTGACCTTGGCGAAGTGCTCGTCGTCGCGAAGTGCCTCTCCGTCCTCGGTCTCGTACTCCTCGCGAAAGTGACCGCCACAGGACTCCTCGCGGCGGAGCGCGTCGTGGCACATCAGCTCGCCCATCTCGAGGAAGTCGGAAACCCGGTTCGCGTACTCGAGGCTCTGGTTGAGCTCCATCACGCCCGGATCCACACGCAGGTCCCGCCAGAACTCCCCCTTGATCCGCCGGATCTCGCCGAGCGCCTCGGTGAGCCCTTCGGCGTTCCGGGCCATACCGCATTTGTCGAGCATGACGTTGCCCAACTCGCGGTGGAACTCCTGCGCGGAGCGGGTGCCTCCGACGTCGACCAGTGAAGCGATGTGGTTCTCCACCGAGTCCTGTGCCGCCTCGAACTCGGGGTCCGAGGTGCTGATCTCCTCGTCGCGCTTCTTGGTCATGTGGTGGGTGACCGTGTGCGGGGCGATGAAGTACCCGTCGGCGAGGGCCTGCATCAGCGCGCTGGCGCCGAGCCGGTTGGCGCCGTGGTCGGAGAAGTTCGCCTCGCCGATCGCGAAGAGGCCGGGGATCGTGGTCTGGAGTTCGTAGTCGACCCAGAGCCCGCCCATCGCGTAGTGCGGCGCCGGGTAGATCATCATCGGCGTCTCGTACGGATTCTCTCCGGTGATCCGCTCGTACATCTCGAACAGGTTCTGGTACCGGCCCTCGACGAAGTCCTTGCCGTGCTCGTTGATCACGTCGCGGAAGTCGAGGTACACACCGCGGCCGGTCCCGCCGACGCCGAGTCCGTCGTCGCAGACGAGCTTGGCGGCTCGGGAGGCGATGTCGCGGGGGGCGAGGTTGCCGAAGGCCGGGTACCGCTCCTCGAGGAAGTAGTAGCGCTCGGGATCGGGGATCTCGGCGGGCGGACGGTCGTCCCTGGACTTCCGCGGCACCCAGACCCGGCCGTCGTTCCGGAGCGACTCGCTCATCAGGGTCAGCTTCGACTGGTACTCGCCGGTCTGGGGAATGCAGGTCGGGTGGATCTGGGTGTAACAGGGGTTCGCCATCAGGGCGCCGTGCTTGTGGGCGCGCCAAGTGGCGGTGACGTTCGAACCCATCGCATTGGTCGACAGGTAGTAGACGTTCGTGTAGCCGCCCGACGCCAGCACGACTGCGTCCGCGGCGTGACGCTCGATTTCGCCGGTGACGAGGTTCCGCACGATCACGCCGCGGGCTTCGCCGTCGACCACCACGATGTCGAGCATCTCGTGCCGGTTGAACACCTGGCAGTTGCCGGCGGCGACCTGGTGCTCGAGTGCGCTGTAAGCGCCGAGCAGAAGCTGCTGGCCGGTCTGGCCCCGCGAGTAGAAGGTGCGCTGGACGAGCACGCCGCCGAATGAACGCGTCGCCAGCTGTCCGCCGTACTCGCGGTTGAACGGCACGCCCTGGGCGACCGCCTGGTCGATGATGTTCTCGGAGAGCTCGGCCAGCCGCCAGACGTTCGCCTCGCGGGAGCGGAAGTCGCCGCCCTTCATCGTGTCGACGAAGAGGCGCCGGGTCGAGTCGCCTTCGTTCGCGTAGTCCTTGGCGGCGTTGATGCCGCCCTGCGCGGCGATGCTGTGGGCGCGGCGCGGCGAGTCCTGGAAGCAGAAGCTCTTGACCTTGAAGCCGCTGGCGCCGAGGGTCGCGGCCGCGGCTCCGCCGGCCAGCCCGGTGCCGATCACGATCACGTCCTTGCCGGCGCGGTTCCGCGGCCCGACCAGGCCGTGCGCGTCGAGCCAGCTCTGCCACTTGGTCTCGATCGGACCGTCGGGGATCCGCGCGTCCAGGATCACGTGAGACCTCCGAGCGGAGCGACGATCGCGGTGGTCGCCTCCGGTTCGCCGAGCACGTCGGCCGCAAACAGGACCGGCACCGCGGCGAAACCGGCCACCAGCAGAATCGAGAGTCCCGTCGCGGTATACCTGACGCGCCGGTTGCGGCTCGGCGAATCAAGCCCGAGCGTCTGGGTCAGGCTCCAGATCGCGTGCCGCAGGTGGAAGCCGAGGAAGACGACCGCAGCCACGTAGATGACCACGAAGTACCACTCGTGGAACGCGTAATAGAGGTTGGCGTAGACGTTGCCTTCCTCGAGCGGGGTGACGTCGATGGTCAGCGAGGTGAACTGCAGGATGTGGAAGACGATGAAGACCAGCAGCAGCAGGCCCGTCACCAGCATCGTCATCGAAGAGAAGGAACGCTTGATGCGTTTGGCCGGGAACTGCGCCGGGCGGGCCTCACGATTGCGTTTCGCCAGCTGCGCGATTCCGGTGACATGGATGATCAGGGCGAGAAGCAGCACCGCCCGAAAGGCCCAGAGGACCGAGGAGTGCGGCAGGAGCGGCTCACCGAAATCGCGCAGCCACCCGGCATACCAGTTGACCCTGGCCTCCTCGCCGCCGCCCGGACCCCAGAGCGAGTTGAGATTGCCCGCCATGTGGAGGAACACGTAGACCAGAAGAACCGAACCGCTGACGGCGACGAAGACCTTCTTGCCGATCGTCAACCTCCAGAAATCAACCACGTTGATCACTGATCCGATCGAACTCTCTTGACTTGCACGCCGACGACACGGGGAACAATCCTATGTCCCCGGACACCCGGAGCGACGGGTGCCTCTTGACTTCGGGATACCTAATAAACCTTTGGCGGGTCAGTTCCGGGCGGTGATGCGGTCCAGCTCGACTTCTCCGCCTTCCTTGGTGTCTTCCATCACCACGTAACAAAGCGGCGGCCCACCGAAGAAGGTCGCGTTTTCACCCTCTCCCACGTAGACGGCCGGACGGGTCGAGCCGTCGGCGTTGTGGACCCATACTTCCTGCCCCTTTTCGAATCCCTGGAATTCCGGTTCGCTCATGGGCCAAACCTAGCTGAAGTATCGTGACCGGCATGGCCGAGTTCGACCATGTGTACGAAGCCGGTGACGGGTCTTGGACCCTCTTGCTCCTCCACGGCACCGGCGGTGGCGAACAGGACCTGGTTTCCCTCGGGCGCCAGCTGGCGCCCGGCGCGAACCTGCTGAGCCCCCGTGGCAGAGTGCTCGAGGACGGCACCACCCCACGGTTCTTCAGGCGGCTGGCGGGCGGTGAACTCGACATCCCCGACCTGCTCGCGCGGACCGACGAGCTGGCCGGCTGGGTCCGCAGATCGTCCGCAACAAACTCGTTCGACCCCGGCAAGGTCGTCGCGATCGGCCTTTCCAATGGGGCGAACATCGCGGTCAGCCTGCTGTTCCGGCATCCCGGGCTGCTCGCCGGGGCAGCCCTGCTCAGACCGATGCTGCCTTACGAACCCGATCCGGACCTTGACCTGACGGGTACCTCCGTCCTCATCGCCGCGGGTGGCCGGGACCAATACGTACCGTCGTCCGAGTCCGTCACACTGGGCAGAACCCTCAAAGAACGGAAAGCCGACATGACCATGCACCTGAATCCGGAAGCCGGCCACGGCCTGACCGAAGGCGACCTCGTCGAAACTTCCCGCTGGCTGACCGAGCTGGTCTCCGCGTGATTACTGCCAGACAGTTCGCCCTGCCGCTGGTGATCGTCACCGCTGCCGTACTGCTCGCCGGCTGCGAAGCTTCCGTGAGCACCGGAGATGACAATGTCAACGCCGACGACATAACCAGCAAGATCACCACCGAGTACAAGGAACAGACCGGTCTCGAGATTTCCGATCTCGAGTGTGAAGAAGCTGAAGCCGAGGCTGGGGCAACCTTCACTTGCACCGCTTCTAATTCAGCTGACGTCAGCCTCGACATCGACGGCGAGGTCAACTCGGTCGACAAGGACGCCGACAAGGTCAAGTTCCACTGGGATGTCGCCACGGCAACCGCCGGACCAACGACCTTCAGCAAGACGGCGCTGGACGGGCTCCAGGGCATCGGCCGGGCAGTCGAGTCGGTCGAATGTCCGGGTGGAACCGTGATCGCAAAAGGCAACGTGATCGAGTGCGTCGGCACGATGGACGACGGATCAAAGCGCCGGGTCAGGATCACGATGACCGATGACAACGGAAAGATCGACGTCGACCTGCTCGGCCTCGCGCAGCCGGCGGGCGCGTGATCCGCCCAGCCTGATGTGGCGAGCGGGTATGGCCTGAGGACGCAGCGTCCGCCAGCCCCGTATGCGTCAGTCCCGAGGGACCAGGGCGGGAGAGTTGGAAGGTGGGAGAATTGGGCACATGAGAGTTGATCGGGTAGTACCGAACCTGACCGTCGCTGATTTATCAAGGTCAGTTGCCGAACATCAGGAAGCCCTGGGACTCGACGTGCTCATGGATCACGGTTGGATCGTCACTCTAGGAGACGAAGACGGCCACCAACTGAGCCTGATGACTACGGACGCTTCAGCACCGGTGAACCCAGCAGTTTCCATCTTCGTCGGAGACGTCAACGAGGCACTGTCCCGTGTCCGGTTGGCAGGGCTGGAGATCGTGCACCCGCTCACCGATGAGCCGTGGGGCGTCACCCGGTTCTTCTATCGCGACTCCCAAGGGCACATCATAAACGTCGGCATGCACACGCCAACGTCGTAGTAGGCAGAAAGCCAGCCGCGAGTACCCACGGCTGACCCAGGACCGCGGTACATTCAGTGGTACATCGAGATCTTCCCGCGGTGGTGGGCGCGACCCTCCAAGGCCGCGCATCCCGCTCGCGGGGCGGAAACAGCTTGATGGAGCCAGCCGGAATCGAACCGGCGACCCCCTGCTTGCAAAGCAGGTGCTCTGCCAACTGAGCTATGGCCCCACGGGGGTTCAACCCCTCATCCGATTGTAAGGATCGGCTGGTTCAGGCACCCGGCTGGGTCGGGAGAACGATCCCCGACGGGCGATGGACCGGGCGGCGGCCGGGTCCGGTCAGTCGCCGAAGTCGAAGTCCTTCGGTTCCTTCTGTTCGAACCAGAGCCGGTCGTGCTCGGGCGTTTCTTCCAGAAAGTCGGGAGTGGCCTCTAGCGGGTCGTCCTGGTCGAAGAAGTCGACGTCACCCTCCACCGGTTCGGCCGCTTCTTCCTCGCCGGTACCGGCTCCGGTCGATTCCGGTTCGAACTCGACCTCGGGTTCGGGTTCGGGTTCGGTGGGCTCGTCTTCGGTCGCGGTCTCGTCGTCGTACTGCTCGGGCGGAAGGGAGGAAGATGCGGGGCCGACTGCCGCGACCGGCGCCGGATCATCAAGTCCGTCGAGGGCCCGGTCGAGTTCGTCCGACAGCGAACTTTCGCTGAGGATGTCGATCTCCTCTTCTTCGGCGATGGCCGCGTCGACGTCGTAGTGCTCGGTCGGGTGACCGGCGAGGGACATGCGCTCACGCTGGAGTGCATCGCCGGCGTCACCCCCCTCGACGTCATCGAAGTACTGCTCGGCAGGGGGAGCGCTGGAAGCCCGCGGCTCCGGCGGCCCGGTTTCGGCGGTGTCCGCCTCGTGGATCGCGTCTTCGGCGGGCAGCTCGCTCTCGGTCGCCGCGGCCGAAGGTGACGGGATCGTGTGCTCGGCGACCGTCGCTTCTTCACCGGTGGCTCCTGCCGCTTCGGACTCGGTGGGCGCGGTGGCATCGGGCGAATCGGGGCCGTCGTCCGGCGGGAGTTCCTGCTCGCCGGTCTCTCCGGCCACGCGGGCGGCTTCGAACACCTTGTCCAGCTGGTCGCCTTCACCGGCCGGCGAGGTGAGGCTGGATCCGGGGCTGATCGACTCCGTCTCGGCCTCGACCGCATCGGGGCGATCGGCAGGCCCGAAGGCTTCCGCCTGGAGCCCGTCCAGCTCGGATTCATCCGCGCCGTGCGAGCGCTTCAGTTCAAGGTGTTCTCTGATTGCTTCGTCGAGGATTCCCATATCGCCTCAGTAGCTCACTCCTGCCATAAAGCTTATGCGGTTTTGCCGGACATTTGGCATGACTCCCTCTCTTTGCACATCGAATCTCCGTATCCTTTGCCGCCGCGGGGCTATAGCTCAGTTGGCAGAGCGCTTGGATCGCACCCAAGAGGTCGCCGGTTCGACTCCGGCTAGCTCCATCGCACAGAAACCCTGCTCCGGTGGGGTTTCTGTCTTGCAGGGGTTTTCTAACCAGCCCCGCAAATCCGCGCACTTTCATGCACTAGTGCCACTTTTGGCCCAGATACGCGCCGATTGCCGGCGATTTCACCCGATTCCAACTCGATTTGCGGGTCGATCGCCGATATGTGTTCGTGCCAACTCACTGCGCGGACGAGGAGGCGGGATGCACCGAAACGAGAAACACTGGCTGACCGAGGAGGAGCTTGAACACGGAACCTTCGGCGAAAGCCTCGAAGCAGCGGTGGTCGAGATCCGCAACCTGATGTCAAAGGTCGAGTACGCCTTCAGCGGGGTCGAGCTGATGGCCGCCGCGATCAGGGCCAAGGAACTCGGCTTCGACCGAGACGGCGTCTTCTGGCCGACCTCGTTTCCGAGAGAGGAAGTCTTCGGCATGGCCTGGCGGGACGATGACGAGCTGGTGGCCAAGATCCAGTCGCCGCCGGATCTGGCGCCGGGTTGGAAGCTCGATCCTCACTACGGGGATCGCCTTCGTCATTGGGATGGCGAGGAGTGGGACACGCTGGCCGCACCAGCTGCCGGCAACCTTGATGTCTATCGGCAGATCGCGGCCGGGGAGCAGGTCGACGAGACACCGGATCCTCCGCCAGTGCAACCGACAAATTGCTGACTGATGAAAATCGACGTCGTCAGCAATCGGGGTGCATACTGGTGAGATGAAGATCACGAAGATCAGACGGATCGGCAACGACAACGTCCTCTCGCTCCCGAGGGAACTAGAGGCCATCGGATACGTGCCCGACTCATCGGTCTTGATCGAGGAACTTCCCGATGGTGGCCTACGAATCTCCCAAGCCTCACACGTCCGCGAGCGCATCAAGGATGAAGGACGACGCCTCGTCGATGAACATCCCGAAGCGCTTCGCATACTGGGCGACGATCAGGCCGCGAGTTGATCACCCCGGGTCGCTCTCAGCGACTCTTCCGGGCCGACCAGAAAGAAAGCGTTGTGCAGCCAGCGCCGAGGCGGTAACTCCAGACCGAGGGCTGTCGTGCCAATGCGGATCAGAGTCATTGGAAGTCGATCGCTCCACTGATACGTCCGAATTCAATGTGATGCTGAGATGTCGGCAAACCGCGATCACGGCAACCCGGCATTGCGCAAGGGATTCCCGGCTTCAACCTCCATCCGCCGCGGAATAGACCTAGGAGCAGACGTAGGAATAGACCTAGGAAGCCATCAGTCCCGTCCGGCACGGACGATTCTCATTCCGAAGGGGCGTCTGGCACCTCAGGATTCCGAGGAAGCGATGCGGGAGATCAGTCCTCGCACTTCCGCGGCCGCCTCTTCGACCTCGATCACATCGAAGCCGATCTCAATCGCCAACGATCGATAGGGCTGCTGCCATGAGTCGGGCACGGTCAGACTGGGCGGCCAGGAATGGGTGCCGCGCCGCTCGAAGGTGGCGGCACATGCATTCCGCAACGCGGGGAAGTCATCGATCAGATCCTCCAGGAGAAGCAGATCGACCAAGTCTCGAAAGCGATTGTTGTCGCGATCGATCGGTCGCTCCGTCACAGCATGGATCTTCTGAGCAATCTGAAACCGCAAGGGCAAGCAAGCGATCTCGTGCGGCCCGATCAACTGAAAGTGATCGAGTTCGATCGCCGGCAAGAGGTCAACCTCGGAAACACTCGGATCGTCTGGCCCTGAGATCTCAAGACGTACGGTCGCCCAGGCCCGGGACTGATAGTCCATGCGCACATCGAAACCCGTTGCATGCGGTCCGCGTTCGATCGGACCGCCACGATTGAAAGTGAAGTCGTGGTACGCCGTCGAAAGCGCTTCGTCCAGAGCTTCGATCAGATCGTCGGGAGGCCCACGGAAGATGACATCCACATCCTGCGTGGCACGCGCGCCGGCCCGCAGGCGCAGCTCTATCGCTACACCGCCCTTCAGTACGAACTGAGGTCCGCTGTCTCGCTGCACGCGATCGAACGCCCCGAGAAGGACCATTGTCGAGACCCAACGACGCACGCGGCCGACAGCGAGCTGCTCGGCGCGACCGTATTGATTGATCAGCCGCTCGAGATGACTCTTGACAGGTCCCTCTCGTTGATCCTCGGGACCACTCACGCGATCATCTCCCTCGTCCCGGTCCGCTTATGTAGCTGCTTGGCCTGCGCGGCGGTGAAGATGCCGGTCCTCAGACCGTCGGCTATCGCTTGTTCGATGAGGCCGGAACCCAGTCCGCTCATATGGCATTCCAGGACTGCACGCATCGGAGTGACAACCGCGATCCCCTCGTGCGCGGTGACCTCATCCTCAGCCAGATCTTCTTGGTAGATGACGTATAGGTCGGGGATCTTGCGCTGAATCCGGTGCTTCCGAGAAACCGTCAGATGGATCTTCGCCGGATTGACGTCACTGAGTCGATGGAGTTCGAGTGCAGTTTGGTGGCTGAGCACGCCGCGCTGTCCACGCGGCCACAGAGTCGCTTCCATGTATTGATCGAGCTGCCCCGGCGGGATCGCCGGCACACGGTAGACGCCCTGGCTGGTGCGCTCGATAGTTCCACGTTCCGCCATTCGCGCGAGCGTGACCGAAGCCACCCCGACTCGGCGTGCGTCCTCTTGAGTGACGTAGCCGTGTTGATCAGCTGCGACTTCAAGGATGAGGTTGTAGGCTGCTCCAGGCATCAGAGCTGATTGGAATTGAACATTTTGTTCATATCTAAGCTTACCATCTTTCTGATGGGAGTTGCACATTTTGTTCAATTTCAAACTTCAGCCATCAGGCGATCACCCGGGTCGCCCCCGATTCTCTCGGGTCGGGGAAGAAAAGCGATGTGTAGCCAGCGCGGCGGCGACCACGGTCAGGCCGAGAGCTGTCGTGCATCAGAGTCTGGAAAATCGATCGATGAGCTAGACTGAAGTTACCCCTACGTGCGACGACGGATTCGGCTTGAGAATTGAGAGTCCTCGCCTTGAGAGCTGTCTCGTTCGTGTCTACGCGTGCTTGGGGATGCGCTGCTCGACCAGCGCCAGCGCCCGCGCCTGAACGTCGTTGGGCTCGGTGAGCCGCTCGAAGCCGGCCCCGGTCCCCGCGACGCGGATCGTGTTGCGAACCCGCAGGCCGAGCTCCGCGATCAGGCTCTCGAAGCTGTGCGGCTCGCTGCCGCGGGCGGTGCGCTTGCGCCGGGCCTTGGCGGCGGCGGAGGAGGAGCGCTCCGCCTTGGCGACCGGGTCGGGCTGCTCGGGCGGGCACTCGTCGCGGAAGGTCAGCTCCGCCCAGGCCTCGCGCAGGTGCCACTCCAGGTAGCAGGAGAGCATGCAGAGGAAGAGATGGGCGCGGACCCGGTCCTCGAGGCGGTGGTGGATCGGGCGCACCTGCAGCGGCCCCTTGAGGGTGGTGCGGAAGGCGCGCTCTGCCCACTTCAGCTGCTTGTAGGAGCGGACGACGCCGGGGGCGTCGAGTTTCGCTTCGGCGACGGAGGCGCGCAGCACGTAGATCCCGTCGAGCGCCGCCTCGGCGGCAACCTGCTCGCCTTTGCGCTCGTAGGCGAAGGAGGCGTCGGTGATCGCCACCTCGAAGTGCTTCTTTACCCGGTAGCGCTTCAGGGCCGGGCCGGCCGCGAGGCCGATCTCGGCCGCGCCCCGCAGCGTCCCCGCCTTCACCCGCTCGCGGATCTCGGCCAGGCCGCGCTCGGTGGCGGCGAGCAGCTCCTCGCGCTTGCGGGCCCGCTCCTCGGCGAGGAGCGGGTTGCGGCAGACGATGAGCCGCTCGCCGGGGAAGGCCTCGGAGGAGATCTCGGCCAGGCTCTGCTCGTCGAACAGCGAGAGCTGCAGGTCCCCCTCCTTGACGAGCTTCTTCACCTGCGGTGCCTTCAGCGCCGTGATCCAGGCGGCGCCCTCGGTCTCCGCGAGGAGCCCGAGGTTGGCCTTGGTCGCCATCCCGCGGTCGCAGACGACGATGACCTCGCCGAGCCCGAAGCGCCCCCTGAGCCTGGCGATCTGGGCGGGCAGGGTCGCGGCGTCGCGGGTGGACCCGGGGAAGGCCTGGGTCGCGACCGGGCGACCCTCGGGATCGCAGAGCAGGCCGTAGGTGAGCTGCAGGGTGCCGCGCCGCCCGTCGCGCGAGTAGCCGCGCTCGGCGAGCGGGCAGGTCCTTCCCTCGAAGTAGGAGGAGCTGAGGTCGTAGAGGACGTGCGTGCCGTCTTTCAAGTGGCGGGCGGCGAGGCGGTCCTCGATCCGCTCCTGGCGATCGAGCAGCCAGTCCATCGCCGCGTAGAGGTCGTTCTGGTCGGCCCCCTCCACCCCCAGCTCGGAGGCGAGGGTGGAGCGCTGAAGCGAGCGCGCGGTGGCGAGCTTTGACCCGGGCTGAAGAATGCGCTGGCAGATCATCGCCAGGCAGAGGTCGCGCTGCTTGGAAGGGGAGCGGTCGATGAGGCGGGCGAGGCCGAGGCGCCGGGCGGCGCCGGGCACCGCCTCGACGTGGCCGGCCGGGAGGCTGCGCTCCACCGCCAAGTCCTCCTCCGCCGCCACCAGCGTCTTGCCGGCCAGCACCGCCCTCACCGCGGCGATCGCATCCGGCGGCAGGTGGGAGAGGTTGGCGAGCGTCTGCTTCTTCACCTTGCCGCCCTCGCGGTAGGAGCGGCGCAGCAGGTGGGAGTGGTACTCGCGGTCGCCCCGCCTGACTGTGTTCGTGACCACGTGCATAGCGCCGGTCTGCCTTGGCTTTCTGCCCATACCACGGACATATCACCGCGATCGGACGGATAGTCGTGACTACACTTGACGGGTAGCAAACTACGGCGATCCCGCTCCAGGAGCGAAGTCAGCCCTCTCAGCCGCTCGCAGGCGGGGTAACTTCGGCTTAGGCAAAGGGTCCACCTATCGACGACGCAAACCCGCTCCACGACTGGCAACGAAACTTCTTAGAATGACCCACATACATACGCATGCATGGGCGGTCGGGTCGGCTCGCAGGGCCGGCGCGGTGGCTGAGTCTTCCGAGGGTCAGGTGCGGATCAACGCGGGAACGCCGTGGTCGACGCGAAAACTGGCCAGGGTGGTCGAAGGGCTGGTCGGTGCAAGTGTGGTGTCAACCGTTTTCAGCTCGCCGACCATCTCGTCCCGGGTCATTGTGACCACGCCGTAACCACGTTTGTCGAAGTTGGCGAACTTGATGTGCGGCGAGTTGGGTGCGACCAGTGCCTCCAGCACCTTGCTCGGCACCCCGACGTCAGCGTCGAGACCAAGTGAAGTGATCGAGCCGCCCACGAGTTCCACCCCCACCGGCTGGCCGTTGGAGTTGCCGGTCGTGGTCAGGTCGCCGGCGAAGAAAGTGTGGATGTCTCCGCTCAGCACGGCGAGGTTGTTCACTCCCCCCGCCCTGAAAGCATCGAGGATCTCCTTGCGCTCCAGCTTGTAACCATCCCACTGGTCGGGGTTGATCGGTGAGCCCTTCGGCAGCTCCAACCCCATCATCATCACCTGGCTCCCCCACAGCTTCCAGCGTGCGTTCGAAGCGGGCAGGGCCTTCTTGATCCAGCCCTTCTGGCCCGGCCCGAGCATGGTCCTCGCCTGGTCGTACTCGGGACAGGGAACCTGGGTCTGGTCGTTGCAGGGCTGGGGGTCGCGGAACCGGCGCTGGTCGGTGACGAAGAGTTCCGCGTTGCCACCGAGCCGCACCGACCCGTAGATGCCGTCCCGGTCGCGCTTCGGCCGGAACCTCGGCATCGACTCGAAGAAGGCACGATAGGCATTCTTCCGGCGCTGCGCAAACGGAACCCTCCGCACCGTGTCCCGGTTGTCCCTGGCCGGATCCGGCTGGTTCGGGCTGTTGCCGTAGGCGGTGTAGTTGTCCTCGACCTCGTGGTCGTCCCAGACGGCGAGGATCGGGTGGGCGGCATGCATCGCCATGAGGTCGGGATCGCTCTGGTAGAAGCGGTACTTCTGCCGGTAGTCGTCGAGGGTCTGAATCTCGCCGTCCCCGTTCTCGCCCGTGAGGTCCTCCCGGCCGGCCAGCGGGGTGGTCGAGCCGTACTCGTAGATGTAGTCGCCGACACAGATGACGAGGTCGATCTCCTCTTCGGCGGCCAGGGCCGCGTGCGACGTGTAGAAACCCTGGGTGTAGTTCTGGCAGGAGAAGAACGCGACCCGGACCGGCTCCCTCGAATCCGCCGGCGGAAGGGTGCGGAAGCGGCCGACCGGGGACTGCGAGTCCTTCGACTCGAACCGGTAGAAGTATTCACGGCCTGGTTTCAGGTTCCCCAGCCGGTGATGGATCGTGTAGTCGCCGCGGGGATCGGCGGCGACTTCCCGCTGCTTGACGATCTTGGTGAACCCGGGATCCTTCGCGACCTCGAGGGTCAGGCGTGACCGGCGATCCAGCTCGGAGACCCTGGTCCACACGGTGGCACTCCTGCTCGTCGGCATGCCGGACGAGACGCCCTGGCCGAAGACCGCGTGCCTGGCGAACGGCGCCTTTTTCTTGCGCGCGAGCGCCATGTGGTTCACCGGCGAGGCCAGGACCAGACCGGTCGCCGCTCCGGCGACCAGAAGCTCCCGGCGGCTGAGGTGCGGACCGTCGTTCTCGATATCTCCCTGTGTCATGCGGGCAAAGTAGACCCGCGGGGACCGGCAGAAGTTATCGGGGCGTGACCAGCCCGGAAAAGCCGGATCTCGTCAGGCGGCCGCGACCAGTTCGGACTCGCGGCTGTCCCAGCCCTTCTCGATCTGCTTCATCAGGGTCGGGTAGACGATCCAGTTGCGGAACGGCTCGATCAGGGCCATGTAGGCGTTCCCGAAACGGCCACGTGGCTTGACGTAGACGGACATCTGTCCCTGGTAGCGGCCGTCGCCCTTCTCGATCCAGCCCAGGTGGAGGATGCCGTGGACCGTCTTGTTGGAGATCTCGGCTGCGGACTCGTCCGCGGTGACGTAGAGCGGAGTGAACGGGCTCTCCGGCCGGAACTGAGCGGGAGGCACCGTGCCTTCGAGGTCATCTGGCAGGCGGTCGGCGACGCTCACGTCTTCGGCGCCGGGGATCGGCAGGATCTCTTCGTCGGCGGTGTGGTCGGTCGATTGCGAGGTCCGGCCGAGCCCGAGCCAGCGGCCCATCTCGTCGCGGAGCCTCCACAGGAATTTCGCCATGATCGAATCGCCGGCGGGGTCGATCGTGTTCATCACCTCGAGCAGTTCGGGGAACTGGTCCGGTCCGCCTTCGGCCGGTAGCGCCCAGACGTCGAGCAGCTTGAAGTCGGGTGCGATCTCCTTGATGCGCCAGCTCTGGGCGTCAACTGTTTCGTTCGGGATCTTCATTGGTTACTCGTTTCCATACGGTGTCGTATGGCTGTTGTACCAGCCCGGCATTGATCTGTCAATACGGTGACGTATAGATTACGGGGATGGCCAAGGTCCAGACACCTCGCGAAGACTGGATCGACGCTGCGCTGAAAGCGCTCGCGGAAGGCGGTCCGGATGCGGTCCGGGTCGAAACCCTGGCCGCCGGACTCGGCGTTTCGAAAGGCGGGTTCTACTGGCACTTCAAGAACCGGCAGGCCCTCCTCGACGAGTCGCTCGACTTCTGGGAGAAAGGCGGGACCGAGGACGTGGTCGGCCTCCTCGAGGACGAACCGGTGGATGGCCGGGAGAAGCTGCGGCGGATCTTCGCGATGGCCCCCTCGGCCGGGGAGATGTTCGAAGTCAACCTTGCACTCCGGGACTGGGCCCGACGGGACAAAAACATCCGGAAGCTGATGCACCGGGTCGACCAACGGCGCATGAACTTCCTGCGGGCGCAGTTCGGCGACTTCTGCTCCGACGAGAAGGACGTCGAAGCCCGGAGCATGCTCGCCTACTCCCTGATGGTCGGCAGCTATTTCATCTCGGCACGGCACGGCAAGCGATCCCGCGCTGACGTGGTCCAGCTCGCCGTCGATCGCCTGCTCAGTGATTGGACCTGATGCGAGCCAGGCCGGTCCTCATATATGACGGTGACTGCGCGTTCTGCCAAAGCAGCGTGGACCTCCTGAAGCGGATGAAGCCCGAGGCCGGCATCGTTGCCTGGCAGCTGACCGACCTGACCGAACTCGGGATCACCGAAGAGCAGGCGGCCGACGCCGTCCAGTGGGTCGACGAGAATGGCACCGTCCTCGGTGGGCACGAGGCGATCGCCGGGGTCCTCGCCACCGCCGGTCAGCCCTGGAAGTCCTTCGGCCGGATGCTCATCCTGCCCGGCATCTCGTGGGTCGCCGCGAAGGTCTACCAACTGGTCGCGGACAATCGGTACCGCCTGCCGGGAGGCACCCCGGCCTGCGCCGCACCTCAATCAGAGGACCGCTGAGGATCGCGGCGGCTCGACAGCTCCGGGATGCGGCCGCACGCGGGATCGGGGCTTCTGTTCCCTCGGTGACTCTTGTCACACCTTCTGCCAGCTGAAAGCCGGAATCAGCCCCGCTGCGGTGACTTCCCGGCCCGGGTCGATCAGGCCCGCGGATGCGGCCAGCTCACCCGTCAGCGCCCGGATCGACTCGCCCGCGGCCAGCCGCTCCTCGAGGGTGACCGCGCCGTGGCGCTTCGCCAGGCGGGCGCCGTCGGCGCCGAGCATCAGCGGAACGTGGGCGAAGGCCCGCGGCGCCCGCAGGCCGAGCCGGTCGTACAACCAGAGCTGGCGCGGGGTCGAGTCGAGCAGGTCGGCGCCCCGCACCACTTCATCGATCCCCTGGTCGGCGTCGTCGACCGTGACCGCGAGGTTGTAGGCGTGGCCGCCGTCGTTCCGCCGGATCACGAAGTCGTCCACCACCACCGTCGTCTCACCCTGGACCAGGTCTCCGAAAGTCATGGTGGCGGCGTTGGCGCGGACCCGCAGCGCCGGCGGCCGGCCCGCAGCCCGCTTCTCCTCGAGCTCGTCCGCGGTCAGGTGCGCGCAGGTCCCCGGGTAGGCTCCCTCCGGCAGTTGCCCGTGTGGGGCCGTCGATGCCTGCCGGATCTCGGCGCGGGTGCAGAAGCATTCGTAGGTCAGGCCGGCGGACTCGAGCTGACAGACCGCCTCGGCATAGAGACCCTCCCGCTCGCTCTGGCGTACCGGTTCGCCGTCCCAGTCGATCCCGATCGACTCGAGCTCCTTCAGCTGGGTGGCGATCCACTTCTCCCGCGACCGGCCTCGGTCGAGGTCTTCAATCCGCATCAGGAACCCCGCGCCGCGGGATCGCGCGGCGAGCCACGCGATCAGCGCGGTCCGCAGGTTGCCGAGGTGGAGCTCGCCGGTCGGGCTCGGCGCGTAACGCCCGGGGCCCGTGATGGGCTCGGTCACCGGATGGTCCCCCTGAGCCCGGCGGCGAGATCCCCGTTCGGTTCGACCAAGACCCGGTCGAGGCCGAGCCAGGCGGCCATCAGTTTCAGTTCCTCGGCGAGATGGCCGGCGGTCCCTTCCGGTGCGTCGGCTTCGGCAAACGCTCCCTTGACCAGAAGGGCCGAGTCGTCGCGGTCGGCCTTCAGGTCGACCCGGCCGACGATGCTCTCGTTCAGGAGGAACGGCAGCACGTAGTACCCGTACCTGCGTTTTTCCTTCGGCGTGTAGATCTCGATGCGGAAGTGGACGCCGAAGAGTTCCTCGAGGCGGGCCCGCTCGAAGACCAGCGGGTCGAACGGTGCGAGCAACGCGCGCGCCTCGATCCTCCTGGGCCGCTTCGCCTCGGCATGCAGGTAGCCGGGTCCGGTGAAGCCTTCGACCTCGACCGGGAGCAGGGTCCCGGTCTCGACCAGTCTCTCGATCGCGAGCCCGGCCTCCTTTGCTCCGAGACGGAAGTAGTCACGGAGGCAGCGGGCGGTCCCGACCCCGTGGGCCCGGGCCGAGATCTCGATCAGCGCGGCCATCGCCGCCGCTTCGTCGAGGTCCTCGGCGGCATGGACGTGTTCCGGCAGCACCCGTTCGGGCAGGTCGTAGAGCCGGGCGAACTGGCTGGTGCGGCCGGCCGCGGTGATCCGGCCGGACCAGAACAGGTACTCGGTGGCGCTCTTCACCGGCGGCCAGTTCCACCCCCAGTTCTTGCTCGTAGGCACGTGGTCCGGGTCGACCAGCTCGCCCAGCCCGGCGGCGGTGACCGGGCCGGAACGCTCCACCTCGTCCAGCACCGCCTGGAGCAGTTCCCGGTCCCCGGCCGCGGCCCGGACGCTCCGCCATGCGTCGCGGTCGGCCCGCTCCATCCGCCAGCGGAGCAGGCGGTGGGTCTCCGGCGGTACGAAAGATGCCTCGTGGGCCCAGTACTCGACCATCCGCCGCGGCCGCTTCTCCGCCGCCCGCTTGAGCAGGCTGATGTCGTAGGGACCGAGCCGGGAAAAGAATGGCATCAAGTGGGCCCGGGCCAGCACGTTCACCGAGTCGATCTGGACCAGGCCGATCCGGTCGATCACTCCCTGCAGCTGGCGCATCGTCACCGGCCCGGACGGACGCGGACGGTCGAACCCCTGGGCAGCCAGGGCGATCCGCCGGGCCTGGGCGCGAGTCAGCTTTCTGGGGGTGGTCGCCGGCACCCGGACATCATGACTGGCATTCGTCCGCCATCCATGGAAGGATGGTCCAGTGAAGGGGAGCGAGGTAACCGCCGCACAAGCCAAGCGGAACGTGACCATTACCGCTGCGATCGCGGGACTCGCCGGATTGCTCTTCGGCTACGACACCGGCATCATCGCCGGCGCGCTGCTCACCATCACCCCTGATTTCAACCTTTCGAGCCTCCAGTCCGGCATGGTCGTCGGTGCGGTCCCGATCGGAGCCGTGTTCGGTGCCTGGTTCGCCAGCCGCGGTGCCGACAGGTACGGCCGCCGCTCGCTGATCCTCGCTTCGGCGGCGATCTTCATCGTCGGCGCGATCGTCTCCGCCGTCGCGCAGGACTCGGCCCTGCTGATCGTCTCGCGTGTCGTGATCGGCTTCGGCATCGGTGTCGCTTCGGCGGTCGCCCCGGTCTACATCTCCGAGGTCGCCCCGGCAGAGATGCGCGGCCGGCTCGTGACCTTCTTCCAGCTCGCGGTCACGATCGGGATCCTCGTCGCCTACCTGGTCGGCCTCGCCTTCTCCAACGTCGATGAAGGCTGGCGCTGGATGCTGGGCCTCGGGGCCGTGCCCGCCGCCTTCCTCTTCTTCGGAGTGCTGCGCCTCCCGTCCAGCCCGCGCTGGCTGATCATGGAGAACCGTCACGACGAAGCGGCGGAGGCGCTCCGCCTGGTGAGAACCGGAGGTTCGGAGGCGATCGAACTCGAGCTGCAGGAGATCAAGGTCTCGATGGAGCACGACCGCGCCCAGGAGAGCAGCAGCTGGAAGGACCTGAGGCGCCCGGCGATCAAGGCCGCTCTGGTGGTCGGGCTCGGCCTCGCCATCCTCCAGCAGATCACCGGCATCAACACGGTCATCTACTACGCGCCGACGATCATCCAGGACACCGGCATCGACTCCGACTCGTCGGCGATCCTCGCCTCACTCGGCGTCGGCATCATCAACGTTCTCATGACCATCGTCGCGCTCCGGCTGCTCGACAATCGCGGCCGCCGGGAAATGCTCTTCATCGGGGTCGCCGGAATGTCCCTGTCGCTCTTCCTGCTCGGGGTGGCGTTCATCGGCTCGACCGGGACGCTCACCACGATCATCGCGGTCGGCAGCCTGATGCTCTTCGTCTCCTCGTTCGCGATCAGCCTCGGCCCGATCTTCTGGCTGATCAACGCCGAGATCTACCCGCTCTCGGTCCGAAGCCACGCCGCCTCCCTCGGCACGATGACCAACTGGTTCTTCAACTTCGCCGTGTCCCTGACGTTCCTGCCGCTGATCGACCTCGCCGGCCAGACCGGCACCTTCTGGCTGTATGGCGCCGTCGGCCTGGTCACCCTCTGGTTCTGCTGGAAGTTCGTCCCGGAGACCAAAGGCCGTTCACTGGAACAGATCGAATCGATTTTCCAGCGCCGCGCCGGGAAGTAGGACCGGGGACTCCCGCCGGGTTTCCGGCAATAGAATCGAGGGATGCCCAAAGAACCTCCATGCTCGATCCGGGACTTCCGGCCCGAAGACGCCGAAGCCGTCCACCGCTGGTTCAACAACCGCGAAGCGACCAAGACGCTGATGGAACAGCGCGAATCGTTCGGCATGGAGAACGCGATCGGCTGGACCGAGCACGCCGCGAAGCAGGAGGGAGAGGACCGGAAGTACGCGATTCAGGTGCCGGGGATCGAGCAGCCGATCGGGTTCACCGCGCTCTACGGGCTCTTCCGCCAGACGGCGCCCGAACTCGGCGCGCTGATCGGGGACGAGGTCCGCGGCAAGGGCGTGGGCCGCTGGGCCGAGCGCCTGACCGTGACCAGGGCCTTTGAGGAGTTCGGGGCCCACCGGGTATACGGGCGGATCCCCTCCTTCAACACCGCGGCAAAGCGTGTGGTCACCTCCCAGGGCTGGCAGCACGAAGGCACGATGCCGGACCACATCAGGCGGCCCGACGGCACTCTCCTCGACTGCGAGGTCTGGGGCGTCTCTCCCGAGCAGTTCTTCGCCGCGGTGGCCGAGTGGTGACCCCACCCGTCGTGGACGGAGCCAGGTGAATCCTTCTGCCGAGCTGATCGAAGACGAAGGGACCGCGGCATCGGACGACGAGTTCTTTCGTTCGCCCCAGTTCCTCGAAGCCGAAGGCACCACCCACTCCCTGCGCATCACGCTCGATGACGGCGCGCTCGTCGCGCCACTCGTGGTCCGGGGGATCGACGGGACCGGCCGGTTCGACGCGATCTCGCCCTACGGCTACCCGGGCTTCCGGCCCGAAGGCGAGGCCGCAAAGCCGGTGCCGCCCGCTGCGATCGACTTCTCGGGGACCGGCCTCGTCTCCGCCTTCGTCCGGCATTCGCTCGGCGGCCAAGTGCCGCTGACCGGAGCCACGGCCCGCAACGTCTGCCTGCTTTCCGACCCGGAACTGGAACGGAAGAGCCGGATGAGCGACCGCCAGCAGATCCGGAAGAACCTGAGGCGAGGCTACGAGGTCGAGTTCGTGCCCGGGCCCGCGAGCGGCCGCGAGCAGCGGGCCGGTTTCTTCCGCGCGTACACGGAGACCATGGTCCGGACCGGCGCGGCTGAGCGGTACTTCTTCGACGAAGACTATTTCGACCTGATCCTCGCTTCGGAGAAGACCTGGCTGGCCCTGGCCCGCGACGCGGAAGGCATAATTGCGGCGGCATCGATCGCGGCCGCCAGCGACGGGCTCATGCATTACTACCTGTCGGGCACCGCCGACTCGAACCTGCGGGACTCGCCGATGAAGAACGTGATCGAATCGATGATCGACTTCGCCGCGGAGAAGGGCCTGCCGCTCAATCTGGGCGGCGGAATCACCCCGGGCGATCCGCTCGAGGAGTTCAAGCGGGGCTTCGCCAACCGCGAGGACCAGTGGTTCACCTCGGAGCTGGTCTGCGATCCGGCCGCCTACGAAGAGCTGTCACCGGCGGAAGCACCCGAGGGCTTCTTCCCGGCCTACCGCGCTTAGGAAGCGTAGATAAACAACTAGCTACTAGAAGGAGACCGGCCCCCCGTAGAAATAGGGAGACGTGATCGATGAGCACGCGATCGGCGAGCGGTTCAGAGCGATGGCCCCGGAGCTGAATGAGCGCGGGCGGCGGATCTGGGCAGCTTCGGAGGCGAAGGCGTGCGGCCGCGGCGGGATCGCCGCGGTGGCGCGGGCGAGCGGGATCGCCGAGAACACGATCCGCAGGGGGCTCGCGGAGATTGAGGCGGGCGAGACGCTCCAGGGCGGCCGGGTGCGTCGCGCGGGAGGCGGTCGCAAGCCGATCGCCGAGGCCGACCCGACCCTGCTCGACGATCTGCGAGAGCTGCTCGAGGCCGAGACCCGCGGCGATCCCACCCGGCCGCTGCTTTGGACCTCGAAGAGCGTCCGCAGGCTCGCCGCCGAGCTGCGCGAGCAGGGCCACGAGGTCCACTACACCACCGTCGCCAAGCTGCTGCGCCGGCTCGGCTACAGCCTGCAGTCAAACCGCAAGACCACCGAGGGAAGGCAGCACCCCGATCGTGACGCCCAGTTTCGCCACATCAACGAGAGGGTCACGGCGGCGATCGCCGCCCGCCAGCCGGCGATCTCGATCGACACCAAGAAGAAGGAGCTGGTCGGCGAGTTCGCAAACGGCGGGCGCGAGTGGGCGAAGAAGGGCGAGCCCGTCGCGGTCAACGTGCACGACTTCCCGAGCGACGCGAAGGGCAAGGCGATCCCCTTCGGGGTCTACGACATCGGTGCAGACAAGGGCTTCGTCAACGTCGGCATCACCCACGAGACCGCCCAGTTCGCGGTCGCCTCGATCCGCGCCTGGTGGCGGCAACTGGGAGGCGAGCGCTACCCCGGGGCGAAGACGCTCCAGATCACCGCCGACTGCGGCGGGGGCAACGGCAACCGCACCAAGCTCTGGAAGGTGGAGCTACAGAAGCTCGCCGACGAGACCGGCCTTGCGATTTCGGTCTGCCACTTCCCGCCGGGGACCTCGAAGTGGAACAAGATCGAGCATCGGCTGTGGAGCTTCATCGCCAAGAACTGGCGCGGCCGGCCGCTCGTCAGCCACGAGGTGATCATCAACTCGATCGCAGCGACCACCAGCAGCAGGGGGCTGGAGGTCTTCGCCCGCCTCGACGAGCGCGACTACGAGAAGAAGATCGCGGTCTCAGAAGCCGAGCTGGCTGCGGTCAAGCTAGAGCCCGACGAGTTCCATCCCGAGTGGAACTACACGATCCAGCCGGCCGAGTCCTCAAGTTAATGATCTACGGCTCCTAAAGGAATGTTTTTAGTTAAGATTCGTTTTGCCAACCACTGGGCTCCCGTCGAGGAGCTAAATCGATCTAAGAGGGAGGGGTCATATGACCCGATTCCGAAACAGAGTGCCTGCGCTTATTGCCGCAGTTGCTTCCATCCTGGCCTTGTCGGCCGCCGCCACCACCGTTACTGCTTCAGCCGAGGACAATGCGGTCCCGTCAAGGGATTTCTCGGTTGAAAATGCCGCCGAAGTGCTGCCGCAGGGATATGAGCAGGTCGGGAGCGACTTCATCTACGAAGATGGCGCGGTCATCATCACCCCCGCTGCCTTTGCTGCGCAGGCGCAGGGTTGCGTCGCGCACTATGTATGCCTCTACCGGAACGCCGAGTACGAAGGCGACCGGTGGATGTTCCAAGACGAGTATTGGCAGAACCTGAGGAACTGGGGGGCCAGTGATGTCGTTTCGTCGTGGAAGAACCGTCAAGGCGCCTGCGACAACGCAACGTTAGGTTGGAACTCAACGGAACAAGGGATCACCCCGGCGATGAGGCTGGCCTGCACTGACCAGCAAGCCCACATGGGGAACTGGAACGACGAAGGCTCGTCTATCCACGGGTAGCAATCAAGCAGTAACTCAAACGTCCGAATTGACCTGAGTGAGAGAGCTGGCCTTTGCGCCGGCTCTCTCACTCAGGGAGGTACGCTGCCACGGTCGTGAACTATCTGGCTGGATCCTGCGATAAGTAGGTAATGGCTTCAGAACTCACCGATACGGAAATACTGCGCCAGTCGCTTTCCGAGCCAATCCGGTTCGAGGCGATCTACGAGCGCCATCTTGCGCCGGTCTATCGATACCTGCGGCGCCGTGTCGGTGACGACGTTGCCGAGGACCTGACGGCAGAAACCTTCATTCGAGCCTTTCGCAACCGCTCCCGGTACGACGCCCAGCAACCGACCGTCCTTCCTTGGCTGTTCGGAATCGCGAGTAATCTGATCGCGGACCAACGGCGCGCGGAGAGCAAGCGTCTAAAATCCTTGGAGCGACTCGCTTCCGCGTCTACGACGGACCGGGCGATGGCGGCCGACGAGATCTACCTCGGAACCACGCTCTCCCCGGAGCTCTACCGGGCAGTTCGCAAACTCGCCGCAGGCGACCGTGATGCGTTGCTGCTCATTGCTTGGGGAGAGCTCTCCTACGACGAAACCGCCCAAGCCCTCGGAATCCCTGTAGGGACGGTCCGCTCCCGAATCGCGCGAGCACGTAGGCAACTTCAGACCACCATCGGGGCCGAATTCAGGACCTCGCCGGCCCCCATCGCAGAAGGAGGCACTCATGCCTGAAAAGGAGGCACCCATGCCTGACACCGAGATCGCCGCATTGACGAAGACAGCTGACCTTGGCCTGGCCGAGCCTGATGTTGACAGGGTCACCGCCACGGTCTCCGCCGCTCTCGATCAGGAGTACGAAGCCGAGCGCGGGCGGGGCGAAGCGCCGCAGGGTGACGGCAAGTGGCAACGGCGCAGACGTTACGTCGTCGCCGCATTCGTCGCACTGCTTGTCGGTGGGGTCGCCACCGTCGGCTACGCGGCTCTGACCGGATCGAGCACTGCTTCTGACGGAATCGGATGCCATGTCGGCGAACAGGTCGACGGAAACGTCACGGTCGTCGGCCTGGACGGTCGACGGGCCACGAATACCTGCGCCGACTTGTGGGCAGCGGGTGAGGTCGTCGCCGAAGCCCGTAAGGCACCGGCCCCGCTTCATGCCTGCATCTCCGGCGATGGTGGAGGTCCAATCCAAGTGCTTGCCAGCACCGATGCGTCGATCTGCACTCGGGTAGGTCTGGTCGAGGACCCGGACGCAGGGCTCGACCTCGAAGCCCGCCGGTTTGGTCAGTTCTCTTCGCAGCTCTCGGACATCCTCGAGCGCGAACAGTTCGCTTGCACCGACCAGGAGAGTATGCGAGGACTCGTTGAGCGACTGCTAGCCGAGCACAAGTTGACCGGTTGGGCCATCCGTGAGAACGGGGACTTCGATCAAGTCAACCGATGCGCGACTGTCGCTCTGGACAGCGATTCTCGCATCGTCACCATGTTTGCGGAGCGCCCATGAAACTGCGGCGGTCCCCCAAAACGGGCCAGCGGAACGCTCATTTGAGCCCGCTACTGCGGCCCCTGTAGCCATGAACGGACCCCCACACGCATTCGTGGGGGTCCGTTTGTGTTCCTCGCCGCTAGCCTTTGCATTGGATCGACACCCCAGTGGTTGGCGCTACAGGGGTAACCCATCCAGCGACGCCCAGGCAAGCTGCCTGGGCGTCGCCTTTTCATCCCGCTGTCAGACCGGTCGTCGGCACACAACGTCCGCCCCGTGCGCTCTGGGGCAGTTCTTCAGGCGCCTGTGGTTAGTCGCTCGCGCTGGGCGTCGAGTCGATCGGCCATGCTTCTGCCGATCTGTTCAACGACCCACCAGCCGGTCCAGTCGATCAAGCTGTACCTAACCGTCAGGCCGTCACGTTTCCTTGAAAACGCAACCGGCCTGAAAGAGGGTGCCGAGATGCTTGGACACGTTCTGGTGCGTAGTCGTGAGCTGAGCGCTGAGTTCCTGGACGGTCGCATCGCCTTGATCTAGAAACTCGATCAGGCGAATGCGATTCGGCTCGGCCATGACCCTGAGTTCGGCCGCGGCTAGTAGAACCGTCCGTAAGTACCGACCGGAATTTCTTGAAGGAGTCGGGGCGAGACGTTGAAGCTCTCCGGCAATGGCACGCCCGGCCCGCCACAAGATCGAGTTGAATAGCGAGGAGCGATCTGATCTGGAGAAGATCGCTCGCGCCGAGAAGCTTCCCTGGCGTGAGGTGCAGCGCGCCAAGATCGTCCTCTATGCGGCCGAAGGTGAAAGTGACGTCGACATTGCCGCCCGCCTCGACACCGCGGCCGGGATCGTCGGCCGCTGGCGAAGACGCTTTCACGTCGAGCGCCTCGATGGACTCAAAGACAGGCTACGCGCGGGGCGCCCGCGCCGTTTCGGGCGCCGCCATCCGAGCACACCCCCGGGCCCGGGCCGTCCATTGCGATGCGAGTTCGAGTACCAACGCGGCGGCACCCTGGCCTATCTCGCAGCTTGGGACGTCTACCACGCCAACCTCTTCGGACGGGTCGAGGAGAAGACCGGGATCGAACCTTTCGGGCGCCTGGTCGAAGAAGTGATGGCAACAGAGCCCTACGCCTCCGCCCGCCGGGTGTTCCGGGTGCTCGACAACGGCTCCTCCCACGCCGGACAGGCCTCGATCGAGCGGCTCGAGGGTGCCTACGAGAACCTGCGTCTGATCCACCTGCCCATTCATGCCTCCTGGCTGAATCAGATCGAGCTCTACTTCTCGATTCTGCAGCGCAAGGCACCCACGCCCAACGACTTCGGCTCACGCGAAGAGCTCACCGATCGACTACTCGCCTTTCAGGCCCGCTACGCCGCGATCGCCCGACCCTTCGAGTGGACCTTCACCCGAACCGGCCTGGAGCGGGTGATCGCACGGATCGACCGACAGGGTCGAGGACGCTTCGCCCTCGCCGCCCGACGCCTACGCGACGAGTCGCAAACCGGCCGGGGTTGAGGCGGCGCCGACCCTGATCGCGAGCGCCTCCAGCAGGGCGGCATGCAGGAGGTGACGCGAGCCGCTTCCCAGGTCGAAGAGGGCGGCGTTGGCCAGCTTCCCGTCTATCCTGCCTGCCTCGGCCTGGGCGAGCGCGGCGCGGGCGAGGCGGGCTCGCTCGATCGGCCCGTCGATCGAGCAGGCGGCTACCTCGAGCAGATCGGGGTCGGGTTCGTCCTCAGCGATGGCCTCGCCGAGGCGACCGAGGATGGGCGACAGGACCTTCGGCAACTCGACTTGAAGCGAGAGGTCGGCGCACGGCAGCTCCCACAGCTCCTCGAAGAGGTCGAGCAGCTCGCCGTCGGAGAGCCCGCGCATCTCCGAAGCCGCCATCCGCGAGCCATGGGCGAGGAAGGCGCGCGCCTGGTCCTCCTCGGAGGGGCCGCGCGGAACGCCGCAACAGCGCTTCGCCTTGCGGCCCGATCCGCAGGGGCATGGATCGTTGCGACCGATCTTCGACACGAACCAATCATCGCCGGAGCGTCGGACGCAACGACCGGACACCGTTACACGCAGAACTTACGGACGCGTCTACTAGCTCGACCGCCTCATCGGTGAGACGCACTGCAGTCGATTGTTTCGTCCTGGGTTTCACACCCTCCTCCTAGTTGTTTATCTACGCTTCCTTAGAGTCCGGCCTGACCCTGCCGGCCGCTCAGTCCAGGGCCAGGCGCATCAGGACCCGGGGGAACCCGTTCAGGACCGAATCCGTCGTCTCAGCCTGGCTGAATCCGGCGTCTTCGAACAGCTTCTTCGTACCCACGTAGGCCATGGTCAGATCGACCTTCTCTTTGCCGTTGTCGACCGGGTATCCCTCGATCGCCGGAGCCTTCCTCTCCCGGGCAAAATCGACCGCCCCCTTCAGCAGGTGGTGTGAGATGCCTTCGCCGCGATGGCCCGGTCTGACCCGAATGCACCAGACGCTCCACACCTCGGCCTCATCGACATGCGGGATCTTGCGGTTGCGGGAGAAGCTCGTGTCCGCCCTCGGGGCCACCGCGGCCCAGCCGACCACCTCGTCGTCCTCGTAGGCGAGCACTCCGAGCGGACCGTCCTTCAGCAGCTTCTTCACCTTCCGGCCGCGCGCCTTGCCCTTCAGTTCCTGATTCTCCTTCGAAGCGATCCGGTAGCTGAGGCACCAGCAGACGTTGCCGTCCGGGTTCTTCTTCGGACCGACCATCGTCTTGATGTCCTCGAAATCTGTGGCGGGGCGGATCTCCACGCTCATGGGGTGACTGTACTCACCCGAGGTCCATGAACTTCGGACCTTCCGTCGGCGGGAAGAGGTCCAGTGGTTCCGGCGCCTTGTTCTGGGTCTCGATCGCGAAAGCCCTGAGCGCGTCGATCGTCTTCGCTCCCTGCCAGTCCGGGCAGGCGATCAGGCTCGCCCACCCGGTGGCCGCGGCCGCGAACGGCATGTCCGGATTCGGGAAGAGCAGAGCCGCGCTGTAGGCCGAGTCGTAGAGCCCCTTGAGCGCGAGCTGGTCCTTCTCCGGCAGGTCCGGGTCGTACTGGATCGCGACCCGGCCGTGCTCGAGCGAATGGACCACGTCCTGCGGCAGGGGCGACTCGGCATAGGCGCCGTCGGCCTGCTGGAGCGGCGGCCCGATGTGGTCGCCAGAGGTCGGCGGCACGGTCGCGTAGTCGGGAACCGGATCGTCGCGGGTCAGGTGGTTGTTGCCTTCTTCCGGCAGGTTGAGTTCGACCCGGCAGCCGGCTGCCCGCGAGGTGGTCCGCAGGTCGTAGCTCCCCACAGCGACTTTCATACCGGTCCGCTCGTCCGGCTGGATGCCGTTGGTGCTGCCCGACGACGGTGTTGCCAGATGTGCGGCGCCGGGGTCTTCGTTGCCCCCTGCGGTCAGTGCGAGGTAGACCCCGGCGATGATCAACAGCGCCATGACCGCGCCGATCAGGTAGCCGAGTCTGGTCGGTTGGCCTCCGGCCTTTGCGGGGCCGCCCGCTTCGGGCGTCATGCCCCGATCGTCTGACCGCGGGCGCCCCGCCAGGGCTGGGCGGCACGCAGGGCTCCGAGCACCGCCCGCGTCGCGGGCGCCTTGTTCAGGGCGTAGAAGTGGATGCCCGGCGCGCCGGCTGCGAGCAGCTCGGCGCTCTGCTGGGCGGCATAGGCCACGCCCAGGTTGAATTCGGCTTCCGGGTCACCCTCGGCGGCGAGCATCGCCGTTTCGAGCCCCGAAGGGATCGTCGCGTCACAGAGGTCGCAGATGCGCTTGGTGTGGGCGAAGCCGGTGACCGGGATGATGCCGGCGAGGATCGGTACGTCGATCCCTTTCTGCCGGGCCGCGTCGACGAAGTCGAAATACGCGCGGTTGTCGAAGAAGAGCTGGGTGATCAGGAATTCGGCACCGGAATCGACCTTCGTCTTCAGGTAGTTCAGGTCGGTATCGAGGTCGGGGGCCTCCGGGTGGACCTCCGGGAAGCAGGCCCCGCCGATCGCGAAGCCGTAGTTCCCGGCGATGAAGGCCGCCAGTTCGGCAGCGCTGCCGAGGCCGCCGTCGGGCTGGACGAAGCCGGTCTGGCCCCGGGGCGGGTCGCCGCGCAGGGCGAAGATGTTGTCGATGCCCACTCCCTCGAGGCGGTCTAGCGTCTCGGCCAGGCCTTCCTTGCTCTCGCCGACGCAGCTCAGATGGGCCATCACTTCGAGACCGACCTCTTCCTTGAGCGCGGTGGTGATGTCAACGGTGCCCTCCCGCGTCGAGCCACCGGCGCCATAGGTGACCGAGACGAAATCCAGGTCGAGGCCGGCCAGCGTGCGCGCGGTGTCGAGCAGCTGGGTACGGCCCTCGTCGGTCTTCGGTGGAAAGAATTCGACCGAGAACACGGGCTTGCTGCTGCTGATGATCTCGCCGATGCGCATCGGGAAAGCCTAAAGGACAGGGAGTTTCAGTCGGGAGCGAGGCCTCTGCCGGTCGCGGTCAGCCAGACGGTGCGGCGGAGGATCTCCAGGTCCAGACGGAGCGACCGGTTGTCCACGTACTCGACGTCGAGCTCGATCCGCTCGTTCCAAGGAATGCCGGCGCGTCCCTGGACCTGGGCCCAGCCGGTGATCCCGGGCCGCACCTCGTGGCGCCGGTGCTGGAACTCGGTGTAGCCGGTGACTTGGGCGGGGATCGTCGGCCGTGGGCCGACCAGAGCCATCTCCCCTCGCAGGACGTTGACCAGGTTGGGCAGTTCGTCGAGTGAGGTCCGGCGGAGCCACCGCCCGACCCGGGTGACCCGGGGGTCGTCCCGTCCGACGATGGTGCCGACCCCAACCGGGTCCGAGCCGGGCTTCATGGTGCGCAGTTTGAGCATCTCGAACTCGATCCCGTCCTTGCCGACCCGCCGCTGGCGGTAGACCGCCGAGGCGCCGCCCTCGAGCCGGACCATGATCGAAGCGACCAGGGTGACCGGCGCGGTCAGCACCAGGATGACCAGGGCCAGGAGGATTTCCAGCGGGCGGTTCACCGGGTTCCCTCGGCCTTCTCCCAGTAGCCGGGAGGGCCCCCGCGCCAGCGGTCCCACAGTCCCAGCACGATCGACGCGGTGGTCATCACGTAGTACCGCGCGACCCGGAACGGCAGGACCGGCACCCAGCGCCCCAGCGCCGCGGCGAGGAAGAACAGCAACTGGAAGGCGAGAGTCCAGACGTAGACCCAGCCGCCGCCGAGCAGCGCGACGTTCGCGAGCAGCGCGATCAGGTGGAGGAACGGGGTCGCGTAACGCAGCAGCCGGTGCGAGACGATCTCGAAGAAGTAGATCGGCGGGTAACCGCGCGGGTCGATCATTCCTTCGCCGGCGACGATGTCGTAGAGGCCGACCATCATGCGGCGCTTGCGAGCGAGTTCCCCACCCAGGCTGGGCACCATCTTCTCGCTCGCTTCGGCGCGTGGGCGGTACAGCGATGCGAAGCCGCGTTTGGCGAGGGCGAAGGGGAACGAGAGGTCGTGGCTGCCGGCAGGGTCGAGCGGCAGGTACTCGCTGGCCCGCACCGCATATATGCCGCCGTTGCCGGCTGTGACCCCGGCCAGTTCGGATTCGAGTTCCCGGACCTTCATCTCGAATCGCCAGTAGGCGCCTTCGAGGTTGCCGCCGCCGGGTCCGGTGAACCGCACCTGCCCGCAGACGTAGCCCACCCGGTCATCGCGGAAGGGCTCGAGCAGCTGGGCGAGCGCGTCCGGCTTCCACTCGGAGTTGGCGTCGGAGAAAGCGAGGATCTCGCCCTTGGCGACTTTGGCCGCGGCGTTCTGGACGGCGACCTTGCCACTCCTCGGCAGGTCCAGTACCTGGTCGGCCCCGGCCTCCTTCGCGATCGCCACCGTGGTGTCGGTCGAGCCGTCGGAGGCGACGATGATCTCCAGCAGCTCACGCGGATACTCGAGTTGAAAAGCGTTCTTCACCTTCGCTTCGATCACCGCCTCTTCGTTGTAGGCGGCGATGATCAACGATACGACCGGCAGCCGGCTCTCGTCGGTGTCTTCGTCCTTGACCAGCGACGGGAAGCTGCCGGCCCGGCGCCCGCGCAGGTGCCCGGCGCCGGATCCGAGGCCCATCGCCTCGAGGATCCAGAGTGCGACCGGGTAGCCGAAGTGCGTGTAGGCGATCAGGCCGCAGGACACCCAGAAGACGATGGCGATGACGATCATCTGGGGACCAGCTCCCGGTACAGGTCTATCGTCCTGGCCGCGATCGAATCCCAGGCGAAGGGTCCGCGCGCCGCGTCGCGCGCCTTGGCCGCCAGCCGGTCCCGGGCGGCTTCGTCACCGACCACTTCGTTCAGGGCGACGGCTAGCCCTTCGGCGTCGCCGGGCTCCACCAGCCGGGCCAGGTCGTGTTCCCGCGCGACCTCACCGAGGCCACCGACATCCGAGATGACCATCGGCTTCTCAAAGGCGAGGCCCGTGTAGAGCACACCCGACTGCTCGCCTTCACGATACGGAAGCACCAGCAGGTCGGCTGCCCGCATGATCGCCGGGATCTCGCGGTCGGTGATGAAGCGCGGCAGCCATCGCACGCGGCCACCCACCTGCGCGGCTTTCGCTTCGAGGCCGGAGATGTCCATGCGGGGGTTGCCGACGATCCACAGTTCTGCGCCTTCGACCCGGCTGAAGGCGTCGAGCAGGAGGTCAACCCCCTTGTAGGGGCGGATCAGCCCGAAGAACAGGATGACCGGCGCCTCCGCACCTTCCAGCTCGGCCGGCAGCGGGGCTTCGTCCGGCTGGTCGAGCAGGTAATCGAACGAACCGTGAGGGATCACGTGGACCCTGTCCTCCGGAAGTCCGACCTCCCGGTGAAGGCGGCGGGCGCCGGATTCGGAGTGGGCCACGACCGCGTCCATCGAACCGAAGACCCGGTTCGCTTGCCTCTTCTGGCCCTCGGTCGGCTCCGGTGGCAGGATGTAGTGCGCCGTCAGCACCCGCGGCCGCTGCGGAGGCAGGATCCGGCGATCGAGGTTCGGCATGGTGAGCCACTGGTAATGGATGACGTCGGCATCGATCATCTTCCGGAGGCGGCGCATGTCGGCCAGGTGCTCGGCAGCCTTGAAGATCCGGCGTCCTTTCGCATCGAGGCCTCGCCGTGCGCTCCGCCCGTAGAGGCTCTCGTCGACCCGGTAGCCGTCCGGTTCCGGCACCGGTCCGTAGAGGAAGCGCGAGGTGATCAGCTCGACGTCCTCCCCGGCAGCGGCCAGGGCCCGGGCGAGTGCCCGGTCGTACGGCGGCGTGAAAGCCGAGGGGTCGATCAGCTGAATGCGCACACCCTGATTATCGTCTGCGTCTGTGGAGATAGATCTTTCCTACTGCGTGGTGAACAACGACGGCCGCGATTACCTGCTCGACTGCCTTGCGGCGATCGAGCGGAACACCGCAGCCGGACTGGCCACCGAGACCCTCGTCCTCGACAACGCCTCGACCGACGGATCGGCCGGTGCGGTGCGCGGGCAGTACCCGGATGTGCGGCTCATCGAGCTCGAGAAGAAGGCCGGCAAGGCCGAGAACGATTCGACCCTGATGAAAGCGGCAAGGGGCCGTTACTGCCTGCTGCTGAACGAGGACTCCGAACTGAAACCGGGCGCCGCGGGTGCGTTGTACGCAGCGCTCGAAGACGATCCGGACGCCGGTGCGGCCGGGGCGCAGCTGCTCGACGGCGACGGTGACCCGTACGCCTGCGCCTGGCGGTTCCCCGGTGTCGAGACCGCCTTCATCGGCGCGCTGTTCCTCCACGGCCGCTTCACGGTCGAGAGCCGGGGCGATATCACCCGGAAGGTCGACTGGGCCCAGTCGAGCGCCTTGATGGTCCGCCGTGAAGCGGCCGTGAAGGTCGGGTACCTCGACCCGAGGTTCTTCGTTTACTACGACGAGTGCGACTTCTTGAAGCGCCTCGCCGACGCCGGCTGGCACACTCTCTACGTGCCTTCGGCCCTGGCGATTCACCACAACCAGCTCTCGAACGACCTCTCCTCCGGTCTCCCCCGCATAGTCGAGTTCCACCGGAACCGCGACCTCTACATGAACAAGCACCACTCGAAACCCGAAGCCCTGGCGGTCCGGCTGCTGACCGCCTGGACCTACGGGCTGAGGACGATCGCCAGCGTGGTGCTGCCCGGGGCACCGACAAACGTCTACGCAGCCCACACGAGGCAGGCTCTCTTCCCGTACCGCCGAGAGGGCCTGGCCGATCGTGCCGCGTCAGGGCCAGCGCCGGCGGACTGAAATGAAGCGAGGGACCGGACACCCGGGGTATCCGTCCCCACACCGACGAGACGCAACGTCTCGTCTCGTAGAGAACTGGAGAGGCACCTCCGTGCCCCCGCCCGACCGGGACTAGTCGCGAAGGTCTTCGTTCATCTGCTCGACCTCGTATACCTCCGACAGGCCCTGGTCCTTCAAGCCTTCCTGCCCAGCTTCCTCTGCCCTCGCCGCCCTGATCCGGTCCATCAGCTCCTTCGGGTCCTTCAGCAACGCCAGGTACTTCTTCTCACCCGGGGTGAAGAAGCCGGTCAGGATCATCACCACGGGCAGGGCGCAGATCAGGAGCAGGCGGATCGCCAGGGCTCCGAAGCCGTCGTCCGGCACGAAGACCTCTCCGATCGCGATCAGGGCCGCACTCGCCCCCGTCACCTTGAGGAGGCGCAGCCATTCGTAGGGGACCGGGAAGAGCCGCTGGGTGAAGACGTACATGAGGACCAGGACAACCGCGTAGGAGACGACGAGCGAGACGGCGGCGCCGACGATCCCCCACGCCGGGACCAGGATCAGGTTGAGGCCGATGTTCGCGGTGACCCCGGCCAGGGTGGCCGGGAAGTTGAACTCGGTCCGGCCCGTGCGGCCGAGGACGACCAGCAGCACCATGTAGATCGCGTAGAGCGCTGTACCTGCGGCTACCGGTCCGACCGCCTCTGCCGCCGGGAAGTATTCGGGCGCGGCGAAGATGCGGATGATCCAGGGGGCGGTCAGCCAGATCCCCGTGATCACCAGTGCCATCAGCACCACGAACCAGGTCACCACCGCCGAATAGGTACGGCGGGCCTCGTCGTCGTCCTGGATCGAATAGGCCAGCGGGGGGAAGGCGAGCTGAAACCCGCGGACCAGCACGTTGACCGACTGCGACACCTTGACCGCCAGCGAATAGAGGCCGGCCTCGGCCAGGCCCAGGCTCCGGGCGATGATGATCCGGTCGACGAAGCTGAGCGAGTAGAGCGAGAGCTCGGCCGGCATGGTCGGCAGCCCGAAACGCATCAGGCGCTTCAGCAGCGGGACGTCGGGGATCAGCGAGAGCCGCCTGCGATGGTAGGCGATCAGGAACAGGACCACGGCGATGCCGGTTCCGTACGACCCGAGCAGCAGGCCTTCGGCCCCGAGATCGAAGAAGACGACCAGCACGACGGTCACCGGGATCGTCACCAGGACCGAGACCATCGTCACCAGGAAGAAGGCCTTCGCCCGTTCGTCGAGGCGGAAGATCGTCAGCAGGTATTCGGAGAGAGTCAGCACCCAGAGGCCGCCGATCGCGATCCGGGTGAGGCCGGTTTCGGTCTGGCCGAGGAGGAGATCGGAGATCGGCCCGGCGAACGGCATCAGGACGAGGGCCGAGACCGTCCCGGCCCAGAAGAGCGCGGCGAACGAGGTGGCCACCGTCCCGTCCGGATTCTCGTCCGTCTTGTAATAGAAGCGGAGCAGGGCCTCGACCACGCCGAGCCTGATCACGATGCTGGCCGCGACGACCGCGGCAAAGAGAACCTCGGCCGAACCGTAGTCGGACGGCGTGAGGTACCGCGTGTAGAGCGGCAGCAACGCGACCGCGATGAGCTTCGAGATGATGCTGGCCGCCGTATAGGCGGCGCCTGTGCTCGCTAGGCGGCGGAGGTAGCCCGACATGGGAAGGCGAGGCTATAGCCGATTGCGATCAGGACCCAGGTGATCGGGTCGTCGAGGAAACCGGCGTAGGTGAGGGTGTGGAGCAGGACGGCGACGAAGGCGGCCAGGACCGCTGCCCTCGCGACGGGTGGCCCCCGCACGCCGAGGGACGCGCCGAACTCTCCGCCGAGCCCCGGCATCACCCGGCGCATGCCGGCGCCGAGCGCGCTGAACGCGGCGACGATCAGGGACACGTAGATCGCCAGGCCGACGATGCCCTGCTCGGCCCCGATCGTGATCGGCTCGGTGTGGGACTCGGTCACAGGGGCGTTCGGACCGGCCACCTCCTCCCGGAAGGCAGCCGAGAAGGCGCCGGATCCGTAACCGAAGAGCGGGCGGTTCTCGAACAGGTCGATGCCGCCGGAGACGAGGTCGGCCCGGCCGCTCGACTGCGCGTTCAGGCGGTCGAGGTCGAGCTTCACCAGGTTGCCGGCCACGGCGCCGAAGAGCAGGGTCCCGGCCAGCAGGGCGACCAGACCGATGCCGACCCACTTGAAGCTCCAGCGCAGTGCGGTCAGGGTCGCCAGTCCGGCGAGCAGGGCGATGAAGCTCGACTGGGAGAAGGTCGTGACGAGCGCCAGCCAGAGGACCGCCGCGACCGCGCAGAGGACGATCGTCTCCTTCCGGTCACGCGACCAGACGAGCGCGGCGGCGATGACCGTGATCGCCAGCGCGAGGTAACGCCCGAACACGTTCGGATCCCAGAAGAGCGAGTTGACCCGGAAGTAGACGTGGAAGTCGTTGGTCCGGATCACCGTGTCGTTCCAGAGCAGCTCACGCGTCTGGTATTCGACGAATCCGACCAGGGCGCAGGCCAGCGCCACCGAGATGATCGTGACCAGCACTATGCGAAGCCTTCGCGGATTCCAGTTGACGTCGGCCAGGAGGGAGAAGATGACCGCGAACGGGACCAGGAAGAAGCAGAGGCTCTGGAGGCCGACCGAGCGGTCGTCCGAATAGAACAGGCCGATCGCGAAGAGCACCACCGATGCCGCGAGAAGCGGCTTGAGCCACGCAGCCATGCCCGAAGCCGACACCCGCCCCGGGCCGGCGGAGGCCTGCTCCCCGGGAGAGAACCATTGCCGCCAGGCCGAAGCGGCCACGCCACCGGCCATCACGAGGTAGAGCGGCATCAGCAGGTTCGCCTCTTCGCCGCCGACTTCGATCGGGACCCGGAACGGCACGGTGATGAGGATCAGGACCGGCAGAAGTACCGGCCAGCGCACGATCAGCACCGCCAGCGCCGCGACCGCGGCCCCGCCCACGGCCAGTGCACCCGCGAGCAGCGCGGGCGAGTTCCTCAGTTCCTCGACCTGGGTCGCGTGCCACTGGTCACCGGCGATGAGTGCCGGAGCCAGGATCACCGCGGCGAGCGTGGCGGCCGCCCGGACCCGCGACGGCCGGGCGACGATCGCGACCGCGGCACAACCGGCTGCGATGAGCCCGACCAGGGACTCGATCATGAAGGGTCTCGCCGCCTTTCCTCCGCGCGAAGCGTGGAGAAAGACGTCAGGACCCGTTCCTTGTGTTTCTCGCCGCCTCGATCCCGGGGAAGCGTAAAAGCAGACCTCCCGACGCAGAAGGACTTCTCTGCCGGGACCTTCCGCAGCCGGATCCGGCCCGGCAGGTAGAGCACCCGGTCGAGTTCCTGCATCGTGACGCGTACCCGGTATCGCTCCGTGGGCACCACGTTTCCCTGGTCGTTCTTCCCGTTCCAGTAGAGCACGTGCTCCCGGTAGCGCTTGAAGTACCGGTCGTCCTCGAGCACCCGGACGGTACCGCCGTTCGGCCCGATGATCTCGACCCTGGCATCGTCGGTCCTGGTCGTGCGGAAGTTGATCGCGATCGTGTCGCGACGGCAGTCCCCGTTCGGGGTCATCACGGTCGGCTTGTGGTCCTCCCCTCCGGTCGCGACGAAGGACACCCGGTCGATGACCAGGGGTTCGCGCTTCAGGCGCTGCGACCAGCCGAAGGCCGCGACAGTGGCGGCGAACAGCAGCCCCAGTGCGATCGGCGCCACCCAGCGCAACCGCCCGGAGCCACCCGGACTACCCACCAGGCAGCGGCGAGTGATCGGTTCCGATCACTGCCGTGACCGTGGCTCCCGGGGCGAGGGCAGCGATCTCCGAGCTGACCAGGGCGGTCGTATCGATGTTGACCGACTTGCCCACCATCCTGGCGGCGTCCTCATTGCCCTTCGTGAACATGACCACGCTCTCGGGAAAGGTGTCTTCCGCGTCCGTGACCGAGCCGATCCTGAATCCGTCCGTCTCGAGCCTGTCCGCGTACTCGGCGGCGAGGCCGACCTCGGCACCGCCCGTTCCGTTGAGCACAGCGACGTCGATCGAATCCGGCTTGAGTGGCGTGCCGCCCGCGTTCTGCTTCGCGTTCTTGCCGCCATTGCCGGAGTTGCCGCCGTCGTCTCCGCCCAGCAGCGTGGTGCCCGCGTAGGCGGCCCCGGCGCCGAGGACCACGACTGCGGCGATGATCGCGATCACGCGTCCGGTGCGGCCGAGCCGCCCCCACCACGAATCTTCGATCAGGCCCGAGCGCTCCATCCGGCGCTCTTCCCGTTCGGCGAGCACCTTCAGTTCCTGCGAGCGCTCTTCGGCGACCATCTCGCTGACCTCCCGCACTTCGGCGTCGCGTTCCGGGGCCCCGCCGGCCCATTCGCGCAGACGGCGCAGGTCCCGCGCCTGCGAGAAGCTGAGCATCGAAACCGCGACCAGGCCCACCAGGGCGATCAGCCCGGCATAGGCTCCGACAGTTTGGATCACGTCATTCAAGTCTGGTCCTCGAGTCTGAGACGGGTAGCACCGGTGAGCCGGGGCAGCCTGCCCCGTTTGCTAGATCGGGAATCTTAGAGCGACTGGCCCGGTTCCTGCGGAAAGACCACCGCTTCATCGGGGCCGACCGGAATGTCTTCACCCGGAGAATTGACGATCCGGACGAGCGATTCGGCCAGGTCCGACTCGTCCCCGGTCTGAACGACCAGCTCGAGCCGGTTGATCGTCTCCTCCACCCATTCGGCTTCGATCCGGTCGTCGCGGACCGCACGCATGATCCGCTTGGAGGCTGTCGCCTGGGGCTTCTCGCCGTCCCCGAACAGGGCTTCGTGGAGTTTCTCCCCCGGTCGTGGTCCGGTGAATTCGATGGCGATGTCCTTCTGCGGCTCGTATCCGGCGAGCTTGATCATGTTCTCGGCCAGGTTGACGATCTTGATCGGGTCGCCCATGTCGAGCACGAAGACGTCGCCCCGGGTACTTCCGGTGTCCGCCGCCCGGATCACCAGCTGGACCGCCTCGGGGATGGTCATGAAGAACCGGGTCATCTCGGGGTGGGTCACGGTCACGGGTCCGCCCTGCTCGATCTGGCGGCGGAAGATCGGCACTACGCTGCCGGACGAACCGAGCACGTTGCCGAAGCGGACGCTCACGAAGCGGGTGTCGGTGTGCCTCTCCCCGGCCGCGCCCACGGCCCATTCGGCGAGGGCCTTGGAAGCTCCCATGACGGTCTGCGGCGTAACCGCCTTGTCGGTCGAGATCAGCACGAACCGCTCGGCCTTCGCCGCGGCTGCGGTCTCCGCGGTGATCCTCGTCGCGATCGCGTTGTTGCGGACCGCCTCGAGCGGGTTCGACTCCATCAGCGGCACGTGTTTGTAGGCGGCGGCGTGGAAGACCACGTTCGGCCGGAAGCGCTGCATCACCTCGAACATGCGCTCGGTCTCCTTGCAGTCGGCCAGTACCGCTTCGACCCGGTTGAAGTGCCGCTCGGCGACCATCTCGCGCTCGACCTGGAAGAGGTTGTCCTCGGCGTGGTCGAGCATGACCAGCAGCTTCGGGTTGACCGTGGCGATCTGGCGGCAGAGTTCGGAGCCGATCGAACCGCCGGCCCCGGTGACCAGCACGACCTGATCCTCGAGGTAGGCGCCGACCCGGGCCAGCTCGACCACGACCGGGTCGCGGCCGAGGACGTCTTCGACCTGGACGTCACGCAGCTGCTGGCTGAGCTGGACGCCGCCACGCAGGAGTTCGAACACGGTCGGCAGGGTCTTGACGCGGATGTCGCGCGAACGGCACGCGGCGACCACCTTGCCGCGCAGGGTTCCGGGCGCCGACGGGATCGCGATCACGACTTCGTCGGGCTCGGTCTCGTCGAGGATCGTCTCGATCTCGTCGGTGGTGCCGAGCACCGTGATGCCCTGGATCCGCATCCCGCGCATGCCGGTGTTGTCGTCCACGAAGCCGATGGCCCGCTCACCCAGGTGCGGGTTGAGCCGGAGTTCGCGCACGACCATCTGGCCGCCGGAACCGGCGCCGATCACCAGGACGTCGCGTCCGCGGGCGATCCGGGCGCCCTTGTCCGGGCGTTCCTTGAAGAGGCGGGTGGCGAGGCGGGCGCCGGCGATGAGCATCATCGTCAGCAGGAAGTCGGTCATCGCGACCGAGCGCGGCAGCGACACGTTGAAGGGCTGCGCAACCGTGAAGACCACGATCAGCAGGAGGCTCGAGATCGTCACCGCCTGGACGATCCTGGCGATGTCGCGACCGCCCACGAAGCGCCACCACTTCTGGTAGAGGCCGAACAGGTAGAAGATGAAGACCTTGCCGACGATCACGAATCCGACCGAGCTCACGAAGAGATCGAAGTAGCGATCCGGGATCGTGCCGGGATCGTCGAGGAACCTCAGCTGAAAGGCGAAGAAGTATGCAAGCGCGACGAGCAGGCCGTCACCGGCCATCTGCCACAGCTGGTACCGGCGCAAATGGAAGTCGGGGCGTCGCATTGAGCCACCGAAGTCTAGTCGGGAATAAGCTCGGTGCCTGAAATCGCCGACCAGTGACACTCAGCGGACAGTGATTCTCGGTCTGGTGCAGGGCCCGACCGAGCTGCTGCCGGTATCGAGCTCCGCCCACCTGGCGATGGTTCCGCGTCTGGCCGGATGGGACTGGGAGAACCTCGACCCGGAGTTGCGAAAGAGCTTCGAAGTGGCTGTCCATGCGGGTGCGGCGATGGCGCTTGTCCTTACCCGCCGGCACGAGATCGCCGAGGAACTGGCCGAGTTCGACGGTCGCCGGGCGGTGGTGCTGGCGCTCTCCTTCATCCCCCCGGCGGTCGTCGGCTACCGCTTCGAACGAACGATCGAGGATCGCCTGGGAGGTCCGCGCTCGACCGCGGCCGGCTTGATCGGCGGCGGAATCCTCATGGCCCTGGCCGACCGTCGACCCCAGGTCCGCGGCCGGAGAGAGGCCCGCCCCGCCGACGGACTGGCCCTGGGCCTGGCCCAGGCCGCCGCACTGATGCCGGGCGTCTCGCGGAACGGGGCGACCCTGACCGCAGGACGCCTGCGGCGCTTCTCCCGCGACCAGGCCAATCTGCTATCGCGAACCGTCGCCCTGCCGGTAATCCTCGGCGCCGTCGCGCTCAAGGGCACCCGCCTCGCGAAGCGCGGCCTCTCCCGCAAGCAGCGCCGCTGGCTGGCGATCGGGATCGGCACCTCCTTCGCCTCCACCCTGGCCTCGAACCGACTCATCGAAATGGTCGAAAGGGACCGGGCGCTGCTGCCGTATTCGGTCTACCGGATCGCGTTCGGCCTGACGATCCTGGCCGTGCTGACGGGTCAACCCAGGGGCTCGCCGCCTTGATCACCGCGAAGCGTGGATCAAGACGTCAGGACCCGTTCGTTGCTTCTGGTGTTGAATCCTCAGGTGATGACCCCGGCCCTGGCCCAGACCGATGAGTGATCAGGACGCATACACCAAGGCCGGAGTGAGCCAGAGCGTCGCCGACCAGGCCGTGAGCCGGCTCGTCGCCGCCCTCGGCAAGGCCACCCTCGGCCGGCCGTCGAGGCAGGTCAACCTCAGCGGTCACTACGCCGCGGTGATCAAGCTCGACGACACGACGGGCATCGCCCTTTCGACCGACGGCGTCGGCACCAAGCTCCTGATCGCCGAGGAGCTCGGCCGCTTCGACACGATCGGCATCGACTGCATCGCCATGAACGTCAACGACATCATCTGCGTCGGGGCAGAGCCCCTGGCGATGCTCGACTACCTGGCGGTCGAAAGAGCGGATCCCGAGCAGTGCGAGCAGATCGGCACCGGACTGGCCCGCGGAGCCGAGCTTGCCGGGATCGAGATCCCCGGCGGCGAGCTCGCCCAGATGGGCGACGTGGTGCGCGGTTTCGACATCGCCGGTGCCTGCTTCGGCAGCGTGCGGCTCGATTCGATAATCGATGGCTCGGCCGTGGCCCCCGGGGACGTGGTCATCGGCCTGCCTTCTTCCGGCCTCCATTCCAACGGCTATACCCTGGCTCGCCGCGCCCTCGAGGGGATCGCGATGGACGACGACCGGCTCGGCATGCCGCTGGGCGACGTCCTGCTGGAGCCGACCGAGATCTACGTCAAGGCGGTAATGGACCTGCTGGGCTCGGATACGGCCGTCCACGGACTCGCCCACATCACCTCGGGCGGCCTCGACAACCTCCTCCGACTCAAGTCCGAGGTCACCTACGAGATCAGCGACCCGCTGGAGCCCCAGCCGGTCTTCGGCCTCGTCAAGGAACGGGCCGGGGTCCCGGAAGAGGAGATGTACGAAATCTTCAACATGGGCTGCGGTTTCTGCTGCGTCGTGGCGGAGGCCGGCGAGGCCGAGGCCCTCACCGTCCTCCGGGCCCACTACAGCGATGCCCGGCGCATCGGCAAGGTGACCCGGGGGCCACTCGCGGTAAGACGCGGCACCTGATCTCCCGGGCCGGTTTGACGCCCTCCCGGAGGGATAAATTGGGGTCATCGTCGACGCCACGGACATGACCAATTTTTCCCGAAGCCGGCCGGGCCACTCCTGCCGGGAGCGGCGCAAGGTAGGCTCGTCGGTCCATGGTTTTCGCAGGTTGGACCGGTGAAATAGTGCAACTCGACAGGACCTCCAAGTCGAGAATTTCGCCGCGCTCATGAGCACGCCGCCTTCCAGCGCACAGATGATCGGAACGGTCCTCTCGGACCGCTACCGGCTTGAAGCCAAACTCGGGAGCGGCGGCATGTCAACCGTGTACCTGGCCCGGGACGAGGTCCTCGACCGTCCCGTCGCGGTCAAGCTGATGCACCGCGAGATGACCGAACAGCCGGACCAGCTCGAGCGCTTCAACCAGGAAGCGCGCGCCGTGGCGAAGCTTTCCAACCCGAACGTCGTCGCGGTGATCGACGCCGGCGAGGATGGCGGTCGTCCGTACATCGTGCTCGAATACGTCCAGGGCGAGACGCTCAAACAGCGGATCAGCCGGGCCGGTGCCCTCGACGCGACCGAAGCCCTCGCCTACGCGCTGGAGATCGCCCAGGGACTCGCCGTCGCCCACGAGGCCGGCATGGTCCACCGCGACGTCAAGCCCCAAAACGTGCTGATCGACGCCACCGGCCGCGCCAAGCTCACCGACTTCGGCATCTCCCGCCAGCTGAACGACGAAGGGGTCACCGCCACCGGCCGGGTCATCGGCACGACCGACTACGTCGCGCCCGAGCAGGCGATGGGCAAGGATATCGACACCCGCTCCGACATCTACTCGCTCGGCATCGTGCTCTTCGAGATGCTGACCGGTGACGTGCCGTACGAGGCCGACAACCAGATCGGCGTCGCGATGAAACACGTCAACGAGCCGATTCCGGACGTCCAGGTCCTCCGGCCCGACATCTCGGCCGCCTCCGGCCGCGTGGTGGACAAGGCCACCGCCAAGGAGCCCGAGGAACGCTACGAAACGATCGAGGAGATGGGCGAGGACCTCCAGGCAGCCCTCGAAGTCGAAGCGATCCGGGCCGGCGGGACGACTGGCGAAGCCACTTCCGTCCTCGATGCGCTGCCCGCACCGCGCCGGCAGCTGCCCACCTCGAAGAGCTCGCCGTGGCCCGCTGTCGTCATGCTTGTGATCGCCCTCGTGATCGCCGCCGGCACCGCGTACTTCATCTCCCGTGGCGACACCGGAGGCGGCGGGGGTGGAGGCGGCGGGGGTTCGTCTTCATCCGAGATCTCGATCGTGTCTGCCTCGGACTTCGATCCGGAAGGTGACGCCGATGAGCATCCCGAGGAACTCGACTTCGCGATCGACGCGGACCGGAATGCCTCCGCATGGACCACCGAGACCTACGAAGCGGAGACGCTGAGCGACAAGTCAGGTGTCGGCATCTACGTCGACACCGGCGAACCGGTCGAAGCCACTTCGCTCGAACTCCGCACTCCCACCCCGGGCTGGTCACTCGAGGTCTACGGAGCCAACGACCCGGTCCCGGAAGAACTTGACGGCTGGAACCGGCTGGGAGAGGTCAACGACGTGACCGAAAGGGAACAGGTCAACCTGGTCACAGCCGGGGAGCCTTACCGGTACTACCTCCTGTGGATCACGTCACCAGCGGAAACCGACGATGGCTTTGGAGTGGCGATAAGCGACATCCGCCTGTACGACTAAGAGTCACAGGTAGCCACAATCCAAGTCGCACAGCGAAACCATTCTCAACTTCTAATCGGAAGTTTTCACTGACCTGAGGCCCGATTTGGCTCAGCAGAGCCGCTCGGGTCTTCTTCAGGTGGGTGAGCGTAGCCAAAGTGTCACCGTATCCCGTCCGATGAAGCCGCTATATTGTCGTCATGCCAAAGCGTGGAGGCTCAGCACACGTAGCCACAATCAAGACCAAGGGCAAGGGCGGGCGCGTCTACACCTCGCATCTCCTCCGTCGCTCCTACCGCGAGGACGGCAAGGTCAAGCACGAGAACCTCGGCAACCTCTCGCACCTGCCGCCGGCGGCGATCACCGCGATCAAGGCGGTGCTGGCCGGGCGCGAGCTCGTCGACTTCGATGAGCGCTTCACGATCGAGCGCTCGCTGCCGCACGGCCACGTCTGCGCGGTGCTCGGTGTCTTGCGCGAGCTCGACCTCGAGCGGCTGATCTCGCGCCAGAGCTGCCGCGAGCGCGACCTGGTCGTCGCGATGATCTGCCAGCGGCTGATCGGGCCGGGCTCGAAGCTCTCGGCGACCAGGCGCCTGGGCCAGAGCACGCTCGGATCCGAGCTCGACCTCGCCGAGGTCGCCGAGTCCGAGCTGCTCGGCGCGATGGACTGGCTGCTCGAGCGCCAAGGGCGGATCGAGAAGGCACTCGCAAAGCGCCATCTCGCCGACGAGGGGTTCATGCTCTACGACCTCTCCTCCAGCTACTTCGAGGGCCGCGAGTGCCCGCTTGCCAAGCTCGGCCATTCGCGCGACGGCAAGAAGGGCACGCTCCAGATCAACTACGGGCTCACCTGCTCGCCCGAGGGTCGCCCGGTCGCGGTCGAGGTCCACGCGGGAGATGTCGCCGACCCGAAGACCGTGACCGGGGCGCTCGCTGCGGTCCGCGCTCGCTTCGGGATCGAAGACGTCGTCTTCGTCGGCGACCGGGCGATGATCACCGCCGCCCACGCCGAGGCGATGACCGAGGCCGGAGTCGAGTTCGTCAGCGCCCTCAAGTCGGCCCAGATCCGCAAGTTGGTCGAGGCCGAAGACCTGCAGCTGACCCTCTTCGACGAGACCAACCTGGCCGAGATCAGCTCCGCCGAGTTCCCCGGCGAGCGCCTGGTCGTCTGCCGCAACCCGGCGCTCGCCGCCGAACGGGCGCGAAAGCGTGAGGACCTGCTCGCCGCGACCGAGGCCGAGCTCGCCAAGGTCCGAAAGATGGTCGAGGGCCCGCGGGGATCGCTCCGCAGGGCCGACGCGGGCAAGATCGGTGAGCGGGTCGGCCGGGTCTCGGACAAATACAAGGTCGCCAAGCACTTCGAGCTCGAGATCTCAGACGGCGCCTTCTCCTTCAAGCGAAAGGAAGAGCAGATCAAAGCGGAGGCCTCGCTCGACGGCCTCTACGTGATCCGCACCACCTGCGCGACCTCAAAGCTCGAGAGCCCCGCCGCGGTGGTCCGCACCTACAAGCAGCTGAAGATGGCCGAGCGGGCCTTCCGGACGATGAAGGACCAGATCGAGATCCGCCCGATCCACCACCACCTCGAAGACCGGGTCAGAGCCCATGCCTTCCTCTGCATGCTCGCCTACTACGTCGCCTTCGAGCTGGGGCTGAGGTTGGCGCCGCTTCTGTTCACCGACGAGGCGCCGCCGCTACCGGCCGACCCGGTCGCGAAAGCCGAGCGCTCGGACTCGGCGAAGAAGAAGGCCGCCGGCGCAACGACCAAAGACGGCTTCCCCGCGCACAGCTTCGGGGATCTGATCGCCGAGCTCGGGACGCTCTGCCGCAACGAGGTCCGAGTCGGCGAGGGCGAGCACACCTTCATGCGGCTCACGGAGCCGACCCCGCTTCAGGCGCGGGCCTTCGAGCTGCTCGGGGTCAGGCTGCACTCGTAGCCAAGGCGAAGCCGGCCCGAATCACCACGGATCCAGTGGCGACGCGGGATCCGGGCGCTCAGCCTCGAAAACTTCCGTCTAATGAGCGAAGTGACTTGGATTCCTTGTTCAGACGTCAGAAGGAATGCCTGGCTTCAAGGTCATGCCGTTCCACAGCCAGCTCCACCAGCCGGGTGAGCAGGTCGGGGTACGACAGTCCTGACGCTTCCCACAGCTTTGAGTAGACCGACGTCTTGGTGAATCCGGGCATCGTGTTGACCTCGTTCAGGAGGATCGAGCCGTCCTCTTCCACGAAAAAGTCGCAGCGGGCCAGCCCGGAGCAGCCGGCGAGGACGAAGACTTCGGCCGCGAGACGCCGGAGCGCGGTGGTCGCCCCCTCACCGATCGCGGCGGGGACGGCCAGGTTCATGCCGCCCTCCGAGTACTTCGCTTCGTAGTCGTACCAGTCCGAGTCGCTGAGGATCTCACCCGGCATCGAAGTCTCCGGCTCGGCATTCCCGAGCACGGAGCACTCGACCTCGCGGCCGCCGGAGTTTGCCTCGATGATCACCCGGGGGTCGTGCGCGGCCGCCCCGGCCACCGCGGCCTCCAGGTCCTCGAACTCCTCGACCTTCACGATCCCGACGCTCGACCCGAGGCGGGAGGGCTTCACCCACAGGGGGTGATCGAGGTCGGCGGCGGCGGCCTGCCAGCCGGGGGTGAAGGCCTGCACGAAATCGACCTGGGGCATGCCGGCGAATCCGCAGAGCCGCTTCAGGGTCAGCTTGTCCATGCAGACCGCCGAGCCGAGCACGTCGGAGCCGACGTACGGGATGCCGGCGGTGTCCAGCGCACCCTGGGTCGCCCCGTCTTCGCCGAACGGTCCGTGGAGCACCGGGAAAGCGACGTCGGCGCCGAGCAGTCCGGCGCCCGGGACGATCGGCACGGTCTTGTCTTCGCTGGTCCAGGTGCCGGTCTTCGCAACCCTGATCTCGACGACCTCGTGACCCCCTTCGAGGAGTCCCCCGACCACGGCCTGCCCGGAGACCAGGGAGATTTCGTGCTCGCTCGAACGACCGCCACTGAGGACAGCGACCTTCATCAGTCGATTCCGATCCCGCCGGAACCGTTTCCGGAGCCAACCGGCGGAGCGGTCTCGCTGTAGGCACCGACCATGATCACGATCCGGGTTCCGTTGGCGACGGTTGTTCCACCCGAGGGATTCTGGTCGATCACCCGTCCGTCCTGCTGTCCGATGGTGGTGGCCTGATCCTGGCTGGAGACGGTGAACCCGGCGGCTTCGAGATCGGCCTGTGCCTCCGCTCTGGTCAGCCCAACGACGTTGGGCACGCTGCTGTCGGTGTCCGCCGGGCCGTTCGAGACGGTCAGTTCGACCGAGCTGCCCGGGTCCAGCCTCGTTCCGGCATCCGGGTCCTGGGTCAGTACCTCGCCCGCGGGCCGTTCGCTGTCGACACCCGAGGAGCTGTATTCGAGACCCCTGGCCGAGAGGCGCTGCTTCGCGGCTTCGAACGTCAGGCCGACCAGTGCCGGCACGCCGACCTGTGAAGGCCCGCTCGAGACGGAGATCGTCACTTCGGAGCCGCGCTTGGCCGACTCACCCGCGGCAGGGTCCGTCTCGATGACGTCACCGGCGTCGACGTCGCTGGAAGGAGTCTCGGTGGCAGTGGTCGTGAAGCCGGCTTCCTCGAGCACGGCTTCGGCCTCGCTCTGGCTCTGCCCGGTCACGTCGGGCACCTCGGTCTGTCCCGGACCGGCACTGACCACGAGGTTCACGTCGGGGTCGGAGCAGGAGAAGACGATCAGGGTGCAGTCGCGGTCGGCCTCGCCCGTCGGGTTCTGCTCCAGCACGCGGTTGCTCGGGCCGGACCGGGTTCTCCGTTCCACCTCGCCGACGTCGAAGCCTTCGTCGTTCAGCTTCGACACCGCCGAGTCGAGGGTCTCCCCGGTCACGTCAGGAACATCGACCGTGTTGTCACGGGTCGCGAGGAAAGCGATGAGCAGGGCGATCACCACCGCGGCGGCGGCGAACCACATCCACTTCTTCGACTTCTCCTCCGGCTCGGCGTATCCGGCCATCGGGTTCTCCATGGCGGCGTCGAGCGCGTCGATGAAGCTCTCGGCATCCGGGAATCGCCCGTAGGGCTCGCGGCGGAGGGCCCTCATGACCACCGCGTCGAGGGCGGGCGAGACGGAGGGATTCCAGGCGCTCGGCTGTACCGGGGTTTCCCGCATCTGCTTGAGCGCGACCGAGACCGCGCTCTCGCCTTCGAACGGGACCCGGCCGGCGAGGCACTCGTAGAGGATGACCCCGACCGAGTAGAGGTCTGACTGGGGACCGACTTCGAGGCCCTGGGCCTGCTCCGGAGAGAGGTAGTGCGCGGTGCCCATGACCGAACCGGTCTCGGTCATGTCGGACACGCCGGCCCGGGCGATGCCGAAGTCGGTGACGGTCGCAAGCCCGGTTTCGTCGACGATCACGTTGAGAGGCTTCAGATCGCGATGGATCACGCCGTGACGGTGCGCGAATCCCGCCGCCTCGAGGATCTGCCGGACGATCGCGACCGACTCGGGTGGGGTCAGGCCGACGTTGATCAGGTCACGCAGGGTCCTGCCGTCGAGGTAGGCCATGGCGATGTAATAGGTGTCACCGACCTGGCCACGATCGAAGATCGAAACGATGTTGACGTGCTGGAGCGCGGCCGCGGATTCGGCTTCGCGCCGAAAGCGCTCGACGAACTCCGGGTCCCGGGCGAAATGAGCATGCAGGATCTTCAGAGCCACCCGCCGCGGCAGGCTGAGGTCTTCGGCGAGCCAGACGTCGGCCATCCCGCCGGAACCGATCAACGCTTCGATCCGGTACCGGCCGTCGATCACATCACCTTCGCGGGGGCGGCTCACTCAGAAACTCGCTTCGGGTAGTTCATTGGCCATCGATCAGGGTCTGCATGACGCCAGCCGCGATCGGAGCAGCCACCGTACCGCCCTGTCCGTCAGTGCACTCCACCGTGGCGGCGACCGCAATCTCCGGGTCATCCGCCGGTGCGAAACCGACGAACCAGGCCTGGTTCGGCAGCCCGTCGCAGCGCTCCTGGTCGGGTACCTCGGCCGTGCCGGTCTTGCCTGCGACTTCGATGCCGCTGAGCGCTGCCTCCGTGCCGGTGCCTTCGTTGACCACGTCCTTCATGGCTTCGGTAAGCGTCGCGGCACTTTCTTCCGACATCACGTCCGACTGTTCCTCGGGATCGAGCGAGTCGAGGGTACGGCCATCGACGTCGCGGACCTCTTCCCAGATCTGCGGTTTCATCAGCGTGCCGCCGTTGGCGATGGTCGAAGCGACCTCCGCCATCTGGATCGGTGTCGTGAGGAGCCGTTCCTGGCCGATCGCGATCCGGCCGATGTCGACCGCGTCCTCCGGCAACAGGAACTGTCCGGCATCAAGGTCGAAGACGCCACTGGTCGACACCTGATTCGAAGGCAAGTCGATCTCCGGTTTCGAATTGAAGCCGAAGCGGTCCATGTATTCGTAGAGCGTGTCGGTCCCGATCTTCTCTCCGAGCTGGGCGAAATAGGTGTTGACCGAGTTGGTCAGAGCCGTGGTCACGTTGATGTCGCCGTAGTCGGTGCCGTCCGAGTTGGTGAGCGCGTTGCCCTGAATGTCGATCGTCGCCGGCGAGTTGATCACCGACTCCGCATTGATGGCCCCGCTGTCGAGGGCGGCAGCCGCGGTGACCAGTTTGAAGGTCGATCCCGGGGGATAGCGGCCCTGCACCGGGCGGTTCAGCAGCGGAGACGCCGGGTCCTTGTTCAGCTCGGTGAAGTCGTCCGGGATCAGGTTCGGGTCGTACGGCGGCTGGCTCACCATCGCCTTGACCCGGCCGGAGTCCGGTTCGATCGCGACGACGGCTCCGGCCCGTCCCGCGAGCAGGTCGACGGCGGTCTGCTGGGCGGCCGGATCGAGGTTCGTGATCACGTCGTGCCCGACTTGCTTCTTCCCGCGGATCTCGTCGAGGATCGAGGTGAACTCGGAGTTCTCTCCGATCAGTTCATCGTTGTGGAACTGCTCGAACTCGGTGTTGCCGTACTGCTGGAAGCTGTATCCGACGGGGTGCCCCCAGAGGGTACCGTTCGGGTACTCGCGCACGAACTGCTTCGAGGCACCCCGCCCGGTGGAGTTCGACTTCGCGATCACCGTGCCGTCGTCGGCGAAGATCGTGCCGCGCGGGATCTGCTGGGCTTCGAACAGCGGGCGCTTGTTCACCCGCTGGGCCCGGAGGTCCTCGGCGTCGAAGACCGACCAGTAGGACGTGAACCCGACCAGCGCCGCGAAGCAGAGCGTGATGAAGACGAACAGCTTGATGATCTGCGGATTCATCTCGTTCACGTCACCAGCTCCCCCCACCGGCGGTGCCTTCGCGGGCCTCGCGACGTGCCTTGTCCGAAACCAGCAGCAGCAGGGCGAGCAGGATGAAGTTGGCGAGGATCGAACTGCCGCCGTACGAGATCAGGGGGAGGGTCACGCCGGTGAGGGGGATCACCCTCGTCACACCACCGATGATCACGAAAGCCTGGAAGGCGAAGACGGCCGTGAGGCCGGTGGCCAGGAGCTTCGAGAAGCCGTCGTTGGCCATCAGCGCCACCTTGAATCCGCGGGCCGCGACCAGCAGGTAGATCGCGATCACGGCGCAGCCGCCGAACAGCCCGAGCTCGGACACGATCAGCGAGTAGACCAGGTCGGTGTGGGCGGCCGGCAGCAGGGGATCGGTACTGCCCGGGATCGCCACCATCGATTCGGCGAACCCCTCGCCGAACAACCCTCCGTCGGCCTGGGCGAACATCGACTGGAGGATCTGGTACCCGGCTCCACCGGGGTCGGTGTAAGGATCCAGCCAGATGTTGACGCGGTCGGTGACGTGCGGCACCGTGTTGTAGATGAGGTACGCGCCGGCGAGGAACATCGCCATGCCGATGAAGACGAACGAGATCCGTCCGGTCGCGACGTAGAGCAGGGAAAGGAACGCGGCGAAGAACATCAGCGAGCTGCCGAGGTCGCGAATGAAGATCAGCATGAACATCGACGCACCCCAGACGACCAGCAGGGGGCCCAGATGTTTCAGAGGGGGGAAAGTGATCCCCGCGATCCTTCGCGCGCCGACCACGAGCACCTCGCGGTGCTCCCGCAGGTAGCTGGCGAGGAAGACGACGATGCAGATCTTGGCGAGCTCGGCCGGCTGGAAGCCGAGCGGCCCGATCCTCACCCCGAGGTAGGCCCCGTTCACCTGCTCGCCGATCAGCGGCAGGCGCGGTGCCAGGAGCAGCCCGATGCCGATCACGGCGATCGTGTACCGATACCGCTCGAGCACCGAGTAGTCCTTGAGAAAACTGACGACCAGGGCGAAGAGGATCAGGCCGATCACGAACCAGTTCGCCTGGTCGCGAGCGAGCTCGTTGCCGAACTCGGCGTCGAGACGGTAGATCATCACCAGGCCGAAAGCGGTGAGCAGCGCCATCAGGGGGAACAGGTAGGGGTCGGCGTCGGGCAGGCGGATCCGGATGAAGATGTGGGTCGCCAGGCAGACCGCGAGGAAGTACAGGCCGTAGGAGAGGCTGAGGCTGCCGAGCTCTTCGTCGTTCTGGCCGAAGACCGCGGCGAACCCGATCGTCAGCAGCAGGGCGATCGGGACCAGCGCGAGCAGTTCCCGGTTCCTGGCCGAGTACTTCGACAGACGCGCGCCCACCTTACTCAGATTCCCTCGCGGCTCTCGATGTCCTCGATCAGGGAAGTCGCGTCATCCTTCGATCGGAGCGAGTGCCCGGTGACCGACTCCTGACGCTGCGTCGAGAGCTCGCTGGTCTGGACCGCCGTCGAGTACTTCTCCTCGTACAGCGAAAGCCCGAACGGCAGGTCGTAAGGCACCCCCTGATAGAGCGCCACCCGGCCGGCCGAGTCGGTGCCGAGGAACCAGACCTGCCGGGAGACGTAGAAGAGACCGCCGGCCACGACGGCGAGGACCGCGAGGCCGACCGCGAGTCGGGCGGCGATCGCGCCGGTCCGCCGCTCCCTCTGTGGGACGCCTGTAACCACCCCGTCGTCGGCACGGCGGGAGGCCGGCGCGATCAGGGTCGGCTGTTCACCGGGCGCCGCGAGTGGGTTCTCCGGATCCTCGACCTGGAAGAGCACGACGGTGATGTTGTCCCTTCCGCCGGCCCGGTTCGCCTCGTCGATGAGGGCACTGGTCGCGGCCTCCGGGGTGGTCGCTCCCATCAGCAGTTCCTTGATGCGCTCGTCTCCGAGCATCGTGGTCAGGCCGTCGGAGCAGAGCATGAACAGGTCGCCCGGAGCGGATGGCACGCTCTGGATGTCGGCTTCGACCTCCGCCTCGGGACCGAGCGCGCGGGTGATGATCGAGCGCTGCGGGTGGTCCTCGGCCTGGGCCTCGGTGATCTGGCCGCGCCGGCGCATCTCCTCGACCAGCGAGTGGTCCCGGGTCAGGCGCTGGAGGATCCCGTCACGGAGGCGGTAGGCGCGCGAGTCACCGACGTGGCCGATGACTACGGCCTCGGCCTCCCCGTCGATCGCGGCCGCGGTGATCGTGGTGCCCATCCCGGCCAGTGAGGCGTCGGCGTGCGCCTGGTTGTGGATCGTCCGGTTGGCGAGGCTGATCGATTCCCGGAGGGCGGTCTCGGGATCGCCCGGTGGCAACCCCCCCTCGAACGCCTGCACGGCGGTCATCGAGGCGACCTCCCCGGCCTGCGCGCCGCCCATGCCGTCGGCCACCACGAAAAGGGGATCGCGCGCCAGGAACGAATCCTCGTTCGCCTGGCGCTGGCGACCGGTGTCGGTGTGTTCGGAGTGTTGGGAAACCCGGAGCATCTAGATGTTCTGCGGCTTTTCGATCAAAGGTATCCGTCCGTCTCGAAGCGAAAAGTCGTGTCGCCGATCGAGATCGTATATCCGTCCGTCAGCTCGTTTTCCCCGACCAGCGCCGCCCCGTTCAGGAGTGTGCCGTTGGTCGAATTCATGTCTTCCACGAAGTATCGATCACCGCGAGCGTAGACCCTGGCGTGGAGGCCTGACGCGTAGCGGTCCTCGAAGCTGATGTCCGCCTGTCCCGAGCGGCCGAGGGTGGCGCCGCCGAACAGGTCGAACCGGGTGTCTGCCGCGAGGCTGTCGCTGCGCTCGACGACCAGCCAGGCGTCCTGGGTCCCGCCTCCCGTACGGCCGGACCCGCCGACGGTCTGGCCAGAACCGCCCCCATTTCCCCGGTTGCGTCTGAGGTCCTTGCGGGCGCTGCTGACGACCCAGATCAGGAACAGGTACAGGATTGCGAGGAAGGCGAACTTGAGCGCGACTGAAATCGGTTCGTAATCCACGGGGCAGCTTCGCCCTACCGTTCCACGCTGAAACGGAAGGTGGTGGTGCCGACCGTCACCTGGTCACCGTCGCGTAACCGGGCGGAAGTCTGCCGGCGGCCGTTGACCTTGATCCCGTTGGTCGAGTTCAGGTTGACGATCTCCCACTCCCCGCCGGACCCCTGGTGGAGTTCCGCGTGGATCCGGGAGATGTTCGGGTCGCGGAAGATGCAGTCGGCGTCGTCGGAGCGGCCGATCGTCGCCCGCGGTCCGTCGAGCACCCGGCGGGTCCCGCCCGATTCGACCACGGCCCGGGAAAGGACGGGTGCCGCTCGCACGGCCGGCTCCCGGGGCCGTTCCGGAGGCGGCGCCGCCTTGTAGACCATCGTGCGGCCTTCTTCGGCCGGGCTCGGTTCGCTGCCCTGGCTGGGAGCCTTGACCAGCCTTGCCTGGATGCCGAACTCACCGAGGCGCAGGCGGTCGTCCGTGTTGAACTTGACTTCGGGCCGGGTCAGCAGGTCGTAACCGCGGCGCCGGGCGTGCTCGAGCAGGTAACCGGAGAGCTCCTGTTCGAGGGATCGCTCATAACCCTCGAGCTTCTCGCGGTCCGATTCGGAGAGGTGAACCGTATATTCGTTCGGCACGTACACCCGCGAGACGGACGCGGTCTTGTGCGAGTCCATCTCCTTGGCGAGCTTGCGGGCGAGCTCGACCGGCTGGACCTCGGAACTGAAGGCGCGGCTGAACACCCCTTCGACGAGACCTTCGATTCTCGCTTCGAGGTTTCGAAATACGCTCACGGCAAGACTCCCCCGGTCCGGCCGGTCGCATCAGTGGGCGTTTGGAACACGGCTTGATCCTACGGGAGAGAAAGTCAAAACCCCGTCCGAACGGGACTCCCGCCTGAGCCTCGTCCGCTTGATCACGGCACCGAGCACGACTGCGATCAGGACCCATACCGTCACCGAAACGAGGAACGCCGGGTTGGTCAGGGCCGGGACCAGCAATCCGGAGACGGCGGATCCGGCCGAATCCTGCCACCCCTCGGTCGCGGCGGGCATCTTTCCGAAGAGCAGCTGACGACCCGTCACCGACTCTGCCAGTCCGGTGAAGGCGGCACCGATACCGGCCACGATGGCGCGGTCACGCCAGTCGTCGGCGAGGGCGGCCAGCACCGGCATGAACGGGGCCAGGCCGAGGGTTCCGAGGAGGGGGCCGGCCGGGCCGAAGACCAGTGGGCGTCCGGTACCCCGGACGAAAATCGCCGGCAGGATGCCGACGAGGACGACGACCAGGGCCGCGCCGCCCATGCCCGCGGCCACGGCCAGCCAGGCGGCCAGCCCGGCGGTGCCGACCAGGAAACCGAGGCGGGCGTCGATCAGGGCGAGCAGTGCGGAGACCAGGCTGAGCAGGCTGACCGAACCGAAGTCGCCGGTCCCGCTGACGATCATGCCCGTCGCCACCAGGCCGCCGACGGCCGCCGCGGCGGCGATGCGCGGTGCATCGAAGCCGGTGTCCGCGAACTCGAACGCAGAGGCCCTCCGCGTCCGTTCGGCGCCCGGAACGGTGTCATCGAGCTGGTCGATCGAGGCCTCGAGCCGGTCTCCGAGCGTCTCCAGGCCGGGCCGGTACTCTGGCTCGCGATGCAGGCAGGCGTCGAGCACGTCGGTCATATCGGCCGGCAGGTCGGGCCGGCGTATGCCCAGGGGAGGCAAGTCCTGGTCGAGCGCCCGTAGAGTGGCTCCGGGAGTGGGCTTCCTTCGGGGGTTCTCCCCGGTCCACGCCTCGTAGAGGGTCAATGCGAGGGAGTAGACGTCGCCGGGCGGGCCCACGGAATGCCCCTCGGCCTGCTCGGGCGCCATGTAGGAGAGCGTGCCGAGCACGTCGCCGGTGTTGGTCAGGTCTTCGCCGTCGGTCAGCCGCGCCACGCCGAAATCCATCAGCTTGGCGCCACCTTCGCGGTACGGGGAAATCAGGTTGGCCGGTTTCAGGTCGCGGTGGACCACGCCGCGGGAATGGGCGTGGTCGAGCGCTTCACAGATGTCGGCGCCGATCTCGGCGACCTCACGGTCGCTCAGCAGGTCTTCGTCGATCAGCTCCCTTACCGTCTCCCCTTCGACCAGCTCGGATACGAGAAAGGCACGTCCCCCCTCCCGACCGAACTCGTGGTGGGCGAACTCGAACAGCGTGACGATTCCCGGGTGGTTCAGCCGCGCGGCGGCCTGGGCCTCACGCTGGATCCGCGGTCCCGATTCGGGCCCGGTTTCGATCACCTTGACGGCGACGTCACGCTCGAGCCGGTTGTCCCAGGCGCGGTAGACCGTGCCGAAGCCACCGGCCCCCAGGCGGTCATGGATTTCGAAGCGCTGTAGTACGGTTGAACCGATCATCGCCATAGGGCGTTCGGCGCCGATGGCCCCGGCCCTTCGCTTGGGCGATAAATGGCACCAGACCTACGGAAACCCCTCAGTTGCAGGGGAAGGGAATAGATTGCCCCTGCCGAAGGACTCCCTGTTGCGCCCCAGATATGGATTTTCCCGACCCCAACACTGATCCCGACGAACCCCTGCCGCCGCTCGGGCGGGAAGCGGGTCGCCGGTCGCGGACCACACGCCGTTCGCGCGGGTCCGGCGGTTCTCGCGGTCGAGGGGGTCCCGGTGGTGATGGTCCGCGCCGGCAGCTGATGGCCCGGCGGGCCGCGGCCCTCGGCGTCGGCCTCGTCGTCCTGATCCTGATCGTGCTCGGCGCCAAGGGCTGCCTCGACGCTCGCAAGAACCGTTCGCTTGAGGACTACGCCGGGAACGTGACCCAGATCGTCAACGAGACGAACTCCCTCGGCAAGGCTTTCTTTGGCCGGCTCGAAGACCCGCAGGACCTCGGCGTTCCCGACTTCGTCAGCGAGATCGAATCGGATCGCAGCGCCATGGACGGTTTCCTCAGCCGGGTCGAGAAGCTGGACACGCCCGGTGATATGAAATCCGCCCAGTCGTCGCTGCTGCTGGTCTACCAGCTGCGGGCCGGCGCGATGACCAGGATCGCCGAGCGCATGCCGACCGCGCTCGGCAACGAAGGCAAGGAAGGGGCGATCAAGACGATCGCCGGCCAGATGGAGGTCCTCTCCGCGGCCGACGTGCTCTACAACCAGGTCACCCGTCACCAGATCGACAACACGATCGCGAACAATGGCGCCGACGCGCCTCGCGTGCCCAAGAGCACCTTCGTACCCGATTCCGGCTGGGTCGATCCCGGGACCGTGGAGAGCGAGCTCGGTGGAGTTTCCGGCGCGACCGGAGAAGCCGATGATGGCGCCATCCACGGCACCGAGCTCACTTCAGCCGCGATCGGTGACGTCACGCTCGATCCTTCGGTCTCGAACACAATCCCCGCCGGGACCGGTTCGGCCGTCAACGTGTCGGTCACCAACCAGGGAGAGGTCGAGGAGTCGGAAATCGACGTTTCGATTTCGGTCGACGGCGGAGCGGCCATCACCGGCTCGGTATCCGACACACCGCTGGCTCCGTTGACCACCGGGCTGGCGACCGTGCAGCTGACTCCGGAGCCCCAGGGTGAAGTGACGCTCGAAATCACCGTCGAGCCACTGCCCGGTGAAGCGGTCGAGGAGAACAACACGCTCTCCTTCACCGTCAACTTCGAGTAGCGCCGTGCGGATCGCCTACCTCGGGCCGGCCGGCACCTTCAGTGAAGATGCGCTCCGCCAGAGCGGTTTCGGCGGCGAAGCGTTCGAGGCCGTGCCATGTGACACCATCCGCGACGTGGTCGAAGCGATCGGCCGAGGCAAAGCCGACCGTGCGCTCTCGCCGATCGAGAATTCGATCGAGGGCTCGATCCGCGGCACGCTCGACGGCCTGGTCGACCAGGCCGATCACATCACCATCCTCGGCGAGTACGACCATCCGGTCCGGTCCGCGCTCATCGCCCGCTCCGACCTCGAACTGGAACGGATCACGAAGGTGATCTCCCATCCCCAGCCGCTCGCCCAGTGCGCACGGTTCCTGCGGGACGAACTGCCCGGCGCCCAGCTCGAAGTCGCCGACAGCACCAGTTCCGCCGTTCTCACGGTGAGCCGGAGCGACGAACCGGTCGCGGCGCTGGCCCCGGCCTCCGCCGCGGCCCTCTACGGATGCCGGATCCTGCGGGAGGGCATCGAGGACGAGCCCGGCAACGTGACCCGCTTCGTCTGGCTCGGCCCCCACGGGACCGAACCGGCCGGGCAGCAGGGCGGCACCGCCTGGAAGACCACCCTGGTCTTCCACGAACCGGGCGCCGATCACCCCGGCGCCCTGGTCGACGCGCTGCTCGAGTTCTCGGGCAGGGAGATCAACCTGGTACGGATCGAGTCCCGGCCACGACGCCGGCAGCTCGGCAGCTACCTGTTCTTCATCGACGTCGAAGGACGGGCAGACGACCCCGGCGTCGCCGCGGCGATCAGCGGCCTTGAAAGCAAGGCCGAATCGGTGAGGGTCCTCGGGTCCTACCCGGGATCACCCGCCGGTTCTGCCTGAACTCAGTCTTCTCCGGCCTCTTCCGGGGGTTCGGGAACTCCTCCGGCCGGCTCTTCCGGGTCCCCGGCGACCGGTTCGGCCTCAACGGCGTCGTCAGCTGCCGCCACGGCTCCATCGCCGGGCTCGACCGGGCTGAGCTCGTCCTGTTGCGGATCCTCGCCGGTGACGTCGTTCTCCGACTCGACCACCAGGGCGACGGCGCTGATGTGGTCGCCCTCGCGCACGTTCATCGCCTTGACCCCCTGGGTCGCGCGACCGGTCTTCCGGATCCCCGAGACCGTGGTTCGCTGAACCATGCCGTTCTGGGTGATGAAGAGCAGCTCCTGGTGCTCGCGCACGATCAGCGCTCCGGCGAGTCCACCCTTGGCTTCGGTCAGTTTCGCGGTCAGCACGCCCTTGGTGCCACGGTTCTTCACCGGATACTCGGAGATGTCGGTGCGCTTGCCGAATCCGTTCTCGGTGACGACCAGCAATTCGGCGTCGTCGCGGGCCACCGCCAGCGCCAGCACCCGGTTGTCCTTCTGCGAGACGTTCATGCCGCGCACGCCGCTGGTGCCCCGGCCCATGGGCCGGGTCTGGTCCTCGTTGAAGCGCGAAGCGTGCCCCGACTTCGAGACCATCAGAAGGTCGTCGTCGCCGGAGGTCAGCTGGACGCCGACCAGTTCGTCACCTTCGCGGATCTTGATCGCGATGATGCCGTCCGCTTCGATCCGCGTGTTGTAGTCGGTGAACTCGGTCTTCTTGATCTGGCCGTCCGCCGTGGCGAAGACGAGATACTTGTTCTCCTTGAAGTTCCGGGTCGGGATGACGTCCATCACCCGTTCGCCCTCCTTGAGCGGCAACAGGTTGACCAGTGCGCTACCGCGCGCGGTCCGGGCGCCTTCCGGCAGTTCGTAGACCTTCTTGCGGTAGACCTTGCCGAAGTTGCTGAAGAACAGGAGGTAGTCATGCGTCGAGCAGATGCGGAGGTGCTCGATGTAATCGCCTTCCTTGAGGTTCATGCCGGTAACCCCCACCCCGCCGCGATGCTGCTGACGGTACGAGTCGGGAGAGATCCGCTTCACGTAACCGGAATTGGTGAGCGACACGACCATCTGCTGCTCGGCGATCGTGTCTTCGATGTTGATGTCGCCACCGAAGGGCTGGATCTCCGTGCGGCGGTCGTCTCCGTACTTCTCGGTGATCTCGAGCAGCTCTTCCCTGACGATCGCGTAGACGCGGTTCTCGTCGCCGAGGATGTCCCGCAGCTCGGTGATCAGCGCCATCAGCTCGGCGTGCTCGCCGCGGATCTTCTCCGACTCGAGGGCGGTCAGACGCTGGAGACGCATGTCGAGGATGGCCTGGGCCTGTTCACGGCTGAGCTCGAACTCGGACATCAGGCCGTCGCGGGCGATGTCCGGGTCGGAGGAGCCACGGATCAGGGCGATCACGGCATCGAGGTTGTCGAGCGCGATCAGCAGGCCTTCAAGGATGTGGGCCCTCGCTTCCGCCCGGCGCAGCTTGAACTGGGTCCGGCGGGTGACCACCTCGCGCTGGTGCTCGACGTAGTACCGGATCATGTCCTTCAGGCCGAGCGTCTTCGGGACGCCTTCGACCAGCGAGACCATGTTCATGCCGAACGAGGTCTGGAGCTGGGTCTTCTTGTAGAGGTTCTCGAGCACGACGTTCGGTACCGCGCCGCGCTTCAACTCGATCACGACCCGCATGCCGGTCCGGTCCGACTCGTCGCGCAGGTCGGAGATCCCTTCCAGCTTCTTGTCGCGGACGAGCGTCGCGATCTTCACGATGAAGCCGGCCTCGCCGCCCTTCTTCACGGTGTACGGGAGTTCGGTCACGATCAGCGCGTCCTTGCCGCCTTTCAGCGGCTCCGAGTGCACCTTGCCGCGCACCCGGACGCTGCCGCGGCCGGTTGCGTAGGCGTCACGGATGTTGGTCGGATCCATCAGGCCACCGCCCGGGAAGTCCGGGCCCTTGATGTGCTCCATCAGTGCGTCGAGCGCGATGTCGCGGTCTTCGATGTAGGCCGCGACGGCGGAGGCCACCTCGGTGAGGTTGTGAGGCGGGATGTTCGTCGCCATGCCGACCGCGATGCCGGAGGCGCCGTTGACCAGGAGGTTGGGGATGCGTGACGGGAGGACCAGGGGCTCGCGCTGCGACTCGTCGTAGTTCGGCCCGAACTCGACCGTGTCCGAGTCGATGTCGCGCAGCATCTCCGTCGCCAGGCGGGTCAGCCGCGCCTCCGTGTACCGCATGGCGGCGGCCGAGTCGTCGTCGATCGAGCCGAAGTTGCCCTGGCCGTCGGCCAGGGGGTACCGCAGCGAGAACTCCTGCGACATCCGGACCAGCGTGTCGTAGATCGAAGCGTCGCCGTGGGGGTGGTACTTGCCCATGACTTCGCCGACGATCGTGGCGCTCTTGCGGTACGGGCGGTTCGGCTGGAGCCCCAGGTCATGCATGCCGTAGAGGACCCGGCGGTGGACGGGCTTCAGCCCGTCCCGCACGTCGGGCAGGGCCCGGCCCACGATCACGCTCATCGCGTAGTCGATGTAGGACGAACGCATCTCGAGTTCGAGTTCGCGCTCCTCGATGTGGCCGGTCAGTGCTTCCAGCGCCATCAGGTCCCGCTCCTGCTGAAACGGGTCCGGCGTTCGGATGGATCAGACATCAATGTTGCTCGCCTCCTTGGCGTACGTCTCGATGAAGTCGCGTCGCGGCGAGACCTGGTCGCCCATCAGCATCGAGAAGATCTGGTCGGCGGCGGTCGCGTCGTCCAGCGTCACCCGCTGCAGGGTGCGGCTTGCCGGGTCCATGGTCGTCTCGCGGAGCTGGTCGGCGTTCATTTCGCCCAGTCCCTTGAACCGGGTCAGCTGGACCCCGTGCTTGGCCAGGTCGAGCACGGCCCGGTGCAGGTCGGCGAAGCCGTCGGCCTCCTCGGTCCGGTCCTTGAAGGTGACCCGGAACGGCGGCCGCCCGAAAGCGTCGAGCAGCTGGGCGTGGACGTCGGCGAACCGCCGGTACTCGGTGCCTTCGAAGAGGCTCGCCGGCAGCGTGTGGTTGCGGGCGAGCCCGGACGTCTGGTGAACCGCCTTGACCACGGTGTCCTCGCCCTTCTTCGAGATGATTTCGGTGCGGAAGACGTCGGTGTCGGCGTCCGGGGCCTCGAGCACCTTCCGGACCTCGTCGATCGTCGTCACGGCTTCGTCGAGGATCTTCGACTCGGCTACGAACCGGACCACTTCGTTGCCGAACTCGGCCTGGAGCGCGGTGGACCAGCCCTCGTACTCCTTGGAGTGCCGGGTATAGCTCTGCCAGCGGCTCTTGTTCAGCTTGATCGACCTGCCTTCCGAGTCGGTGACCTCGAACTGCTCGAGGCGGTCACGGAGAAGCATCTCCTCGAGCTCGGACTCCTTGTCGAGGTAAGTCTCCTGGTTGCCGCGCTTCACCTTGTAGAGCGGTGGCTTCGCGATGTAGACGAAACCGGCGTCGATCAGAGGCTGCATCTGCCGGTAGAGAAAGGTGAGGATCAAGGTGCGGATGTGGGCGCCGTCGACGTCGGCGTCGGTCGCCATGATCACCTTGTGGTACCTGGCCTCCTCGAGGTTGAACTCGTCGTGGATGCCGGTCCCGATCGCGGTGATCAGCGCCTGGATCTCGTTGTTGGCGAGGACCTTGTCGATCCGGCTCTTCTCGACGTTCAGGATCTTGCCGCGGAGCGGCAGGACCGCCTGGGTCGAGCGGTCGCGGGCCTGCTTGGCCGAACCACCGGCCGAGTCTCCCTCGACCACGAACATCTCGGCGTGCTGCGGATCGCGCACGGTGCAATCGGCGAGCTTGCCCGGCAGGGTCGAGTTCTCGAGCGCGGACTTGCGCCTGGTCAGGTCACGGGCCTTGCGGGCAGCCTGACGGGCCCTCGAAGCCTCGACCGCCTTGGTGATGATGCGCCGGGCTTCGGACGGATTCTCTTCGAGGAATTCGGCGAGCTTCCGGTTGACGGTCTCCTCGACCAGGCCACGGATCTCCTGGTTGCCGAGCTTCGTCTTGGTCTGGCCTTCGAACTGGGGGTCGTGGAGTTTGACCGAGATCACAGCGGTCAAGCCTTCGCGAACGTCTTCGCCTGCCAGATTGTCGTCCTTCTCCTTGAGGATCCCCTTGCCGCGGGCGTACGCGTTCAGGGTCCTGGTCAGGGCCGAACGGAACCCGGACAGATGAGTGCCGCCCTCATGAGTGTTGATGTTGTTGGCGAAGCTGAAGATGGACTCCTGGTAGGAGCCGTTCCATTGCAGCGCGACTTCGACCGCGCCCTCCTCCTCGTCGCCTTCGAAGTACACGACCTTGTGGTGCATCGGTTCCTTGTTCTCGTTGAGGAACCGGACGAAGTCCTCGATGCCGCCGTCGTACTTGAAGGTGACGGTCTGCCCCTCGGCCCGCTCATCGGTCAGGGTGATCCTGAGGCCGCGGGTCAGGAACGCCGTTTCACGCAGGCGCTCGACCAAGGTCGTGAAATCGTAGTCGAGAGATTCGAAGATCTCGTGGTCTGGCAGCCACGTGGTCGAGGTGCCCGTCTCCTCCGTCTTCTCGCCGGACTCCATCGGCCCGGCGGGGCGGCCTCGCTCGTAGTCCTGGTCCCAGACGAAACCGTCACGCTTGATCTGGAGGTGAAGGCGTTCGGAAAGAGCGTTGACGACGGAGGAGCCGACGCCGTGGAGGCCGCCGGAGACCTTGTAGCCACCGCCGTCGCCGAACTTGCCGCCGGCGTGGAGCACGGTCATGACGACCTCGGCCGCGGGGCGGCCTTCTTTCTCCATGACGTCGACGGGGATGCCACGACCACGGTCGATGACCGTGCAGCTGTTGTCGGGGTGGATCGTGATCTCGACCGAGTCGTTGTGGCCCGCGAGGGCCTCGTCGACCGAATTGTCGACGATCTCGTAGACGAGGTGGTGCAGCCCGCGAGGGCCGGTCGATCCGATGTACATGCCGGGGCGCTTCCGTACGGCTTCGAGGCCTTCGAGGACCGTGATGTCCTTGGCGCCGTACGAGGCGTCCGACTTGCTCTTGTTATCAGCCAATTACTACCTTTCGGGAAATCTGCTCTGCGGACACGATTCGGCTCGGCTCGGCGACTTGAAATTGCGAGCCGGGGCTCCCGCGATCAAGCACCAATCATACCAGTCACGGTCGGTTGGACTCCCCTTCCTGAACTCAAAAAGTCCTGCAAATAGGCGCTTTTGGCTGAGTGGCGTAAACCACTCGGCAGTATTCGGGGCCGGTCAGACCCGAAATCGCAGTTTTTCGGGAGTCCCCTCACCGAGCAGGGGCCGGAGTTTTTCCAGTAGCTGAGCTTCCATCATCGCCAACTCGCCGGCCCAGACGGTGCTCTCGCACTCGATCGTCACGGTTCCGCCACGCTCTTCTGCCACGGTTGTCACGTCCGCGATGCCAGGTCCGACCGTCGTACGCCATACGCGCTGGACCTCGGCCAGCGTCGTCAGCGGTTGGGCGGGGCCGAGCACCCGGTCGAGGGCTGCCCCGATCGGCCTCGGCCGCGCGCTCCGCCCCCGGTCGTCCCTCACGGCTCGGCCTTCGCCGCCACGATCTCGGAGAATTCAACCTTCCGCAAGTCGTCGCGTGGCGGGACCAGCGCGCTTTCGGCGGCGGTGATCACGCTCTGCCCCCCACCTTCGAGAAGCCGCGACACCAGCCGGTCGCGGCGTTCGGCGTCGAGCTCGGACATGACGTCGTCCAGCAGCATCAGCGGGGCCGGTGCGCCACCTGCGAGCAGCGCGTCCCGCTCGGCGAAGAGCAGGGTGAGGAGCCCCAGGCGCTGCTGTCCCTGCGAGCCGAAGCGCCGGAGCTGGCGACCGTTGAAGTCCAGCCGGACCTCGTCGTGGTGCGGACCCCAGGAGGTCCGGCCGAGGCGGACGTCGTTATCGATTCGCTCCTCCAAGCCGGCCCGTATCTCAGCGGCATCGGTCGAGGAGCCTGCCCGGTATTCGATCGAGCTCTCCCCCTCAAGGCCCAGCTCCTCGGCCAACTCCGGAAAGAGCCCGGCCAGTTCGCCCACGGCGTCCGACCGCACTTCGCTCAGTGCGGCTCCCGATTCGGCCACCTGCTGATCCCAGGCCGGAAGCTGGTCCCGGCCCGCCGCCCCGGTCTGGATCCCGCTGAGCAGAGCGTTCCGCTGGGCCAATGCCTGGCCGAACTTGCGCCGGAGTACACCACGTGACGGCCAGCGCGCCGCAATGTATGAGTCGAGGTGGGCCCGGCGCAGGGCCGGTGGCCCCTTGACCAGCTCCAGCCGGTCCGGCGAGAAGACCGTGACCATCGGCCGGAACCCCAGAGCATCCGCCCCTTCGATCGCGGCACCGTCCATGGTGAACCTGGACCCTTCGGCCCGGCTCGTCGCGGACATGAACTCGTGCTCGATCCCCCGGTCGTCGCTGACTGAGATGCGGCAGCGCGCATAGGTCGAGCCGAAGGGGATCAGGTCGCGCTTGTCCGCCGTCCGGAAGGACCGTCCCGTCAGGCCGAAGTAGATCGCCTCGACCAGGTTCGTCTTGCCGGAGCCGTTCGGACCGACGATCGCGGTCAGTCGCGGATCCAGCTCGAGACCGGCGCCGGTCAGCGAGCGTAGGGAATCTGCCGCGACCGAAGCCACGCGCATGGCGTTACTCGCTCAGCCGGATCGGCATCACGAGGTAACGGTAGTCGTCACCGTCGACCGGCTGCAGCAGTCCGGGCCTCAGCGGGGAGATCAGCCGGAGCAGTATTTCGTCGCCCCGGACCGCCTCGATCCCGTCGCGGAAGAACTCGTGGTTGAAGCCGATGCTGAGCCCCTCCCCGTCGAAGCTGGCGGGCAGCTTCTCTTCGGCGTCCCCGAGGTCAGGTGTGTCGGCGGAGATCGTGATCTCTCCCGGCGACAGCGACACCTTCAGCGGCCGGTTCTTCTGGGCCATCTGGCTGACGCGCTTGACCGACTCGAGCAGCTCCGCCCGCGGCAGGCGCACGTCGTGCTCGTAGGTCTCGGGGAAGAGCTGCTGGTACTTCGGGAACTGGCCGTTGACCGTGGTGGTCGAAAGCACCGATCCGTCGACCACGAAGATGACCACGCGGTCGGTGACGGTCAGCTTGATCGACTCGGTCTCGCTCGCGGAGAGCAGGCGGGACAACTCCTTCAGCGCCTGGGCCGGGATGTTCTTGTCGAGGCCGGTGACGACCGGCTCCTTCAGCTTGGTCCGCTTGACTGCCAGCCGGTACGAATCGGTGGCGACCATGGTCATCTCGTCGCCCGCGGCCAGCACCTGGACGCTGGTCAGCACCGGGCGCATGTCGTCACGGGAGGCCGCGCGTGCAACCAGGTCGATCGTCGACAGCAGGGCTTCGCGTCCGAGCGAGATCGTGTCCTCACCGGCCCGGGGCAGTGGCGGGAAGTCGTCACCGGCCAGAGTGCGGATATGGAAGTTCGAGCTGCCCGACGTGATCGCGACGTCGCGCTCCGTCCGGCGGTATTCGATTTCGGACAAGCCGGTACCCAGCAGACGGGAGATGTCGGAGAAGAGACGGCCGGGGAGCAGTACTTTGCCGTCGCCTTCGATCGCCCCTTCGACGTGCACCGGGACCCGCAGGCTGAGGTTGCCGTCCGTCGAGCTGAACGAGAGCCGGCCCTCTTCGGATTCCATGAGGATCCCGCCCAGGGCAGGGGTGCCGCCACCGGTGGCGACGGTTCTGGCGACGAGTGCGAGCTTGCTGGAGAGCTCCGGGTTCTTGATCGAGAACTTCAAATCTTCTTACCTCTATTGATTAGGTAGGTCTGTGGAAGGTATGGGATACCGGGGCAAACCGCATGACGGTCGGGTTTGCGCTGTGGAGAGTGACTTGGTAACCAGGCATTCTCGCAACTGGTTCGGCGCCTCACTGATTGTTGCCGGCCTGACTGTGGATAGTTGCGCGCAAAGTGTCCACAGCTGTGGTGACCTCGGGATCCACGGAGAGGCGGCCCTCGATCGTGTCGATCGAGTTGAGGACCGTGGAGTGGTCGCGGCCGCCGTAGAGCTCACCGATCTGGGGAAGTGAGAGGTTCGTCATTTCGCGGGTCAGGTAGATCGCGATGTGCCGGGCGTTGGAGGTGCGCTGGTCGCGCTTGCGGGAGACGAGAGTGTCGGCGTCGGTCAGGAAGTGGCGGGCGGTCGTCTCGCGTATTCCTTCCGGGGTGACGGGCGCTCCGTCGGTGATGCGGGAAGGAAAGATGCGGCCGATCAGGTCCGAGCTGAGCGGGGTTGCGCTGAGGGAGGCTTCGGCAATCGTACGGGTGAGGGCGCCGTGGAGCTGGCGGAGGTTGGTCTCGACCCGGCGGGCCAGCAGGGTGAGTGCCTCCTGGTCGGTGATCTCGAGGCCGGCTTCGGTGACCAGGTGCCGGAGGACGGCAAGCCGCGTCGCCAGGTTGGGTGAGTCGAGCGGCACCGTGAGACCCCACTCGAAGCGGTCGCTGAGGCGGTCGGCGAGGGTGGAGATCTCGGCGGGGGTCCGATCCGCTGACAGGACTATCTGGCTGCCGGATTCATGGAGGGCGTTGAAGGTGTGGAAGAACTCCTCCTCGGTCGCCTGCTTGCCGGCGATGAACTGAATGTCGTCGATCAGCAGCACGTCGATATCCCGGTAGCGGTGCTTGAAAGCGGAGATGCCGTCAGCCTTGAGTGAGCTGACGAACTCAGCGGTGAATGCCTCGGCATTCGTATAGAGAACCCGGAGTTCGGGAACGTTCTGTTTGAGGTAGTTGGCGATGGCACCGAGGAGGTGGGTCTTGCCGAGGCCGGGGGGACCATGGAGGAAAAGGGGGTTATAGGCCTCGGAAGGAGCTTCCGCGACGGCCAGGGAAGCGGCGTGGGCGAGGTGGTTTCCCGGGCCGATCACGAACCGGTCGAAGACGTGGGTCGGGTTGGGCAAGGGTGGGTTGACGGAAGCGAGCCCTGGCCGGGAGTCGGGGGTGAGCGGTTCGAAGGTGATCGCGGTGACGGAAGGGTCGGCGTCGACGATCGCCGTGAGGATCATCTTGGAGTAACGCCGATCGACCCAGGCGGCAACGGTGGCGGGTGCCTCGAGGTGAAGGGTTCCGTTTCGGACGCCGGCGGGCTTGACCGGAGCCAGCCACATCCGGTAGGTGGGTTCCGGGAGACTGGCCGAAAGCTGTCGGCGCACCTCTGCCCAGATGGGTTCCAGCGATTTGGTCCGGTTAGCCGGAGATGGCTTGGCTTCTGGGGTTTGGGGCTTGCTGGCGGCGTTCATGTGTGGTACGGATCGGGCTCGTGACAGTGATCGCCGACCATACATCCGGAGGTAGGTGGGAGGGAGAGGCCCGCCGCAAATCGCGGAGAAAAGTTGTCGGGCGCCGCGTGCGCCGGAAGACCCGTATACTGCCCGGTTCGATGAAACGTACTTACCAACCAAAGAAGCGCAAGCGGGCGAAGACCCACGGATTTCGCGTCCGGATGAGCACCAAGGGTGGCCGTGACGTCATCCGCCGCCGCCGCCGCAAGGGCCGCAAGCGTCTCGCCGTCTGACGATGCCGGCCTCCGGCGCCGGGTCCCCCAGACGCCGCAGACTCTCCCGCAGCGGGGACTTCAAGAGGGTGTACAAGGAAGGGTCGTCGAAGGCGACCCGTCACCTGGTGCTTTACAGTTTCGACCGGGCTGAGAGGGAGCCGGAAGAGATCCGCCTCGGGGTGTCCGCCTCGAAGAAGGTCGGCGACGCCGTGAGCCGGAACCGGGTCAAGCGGGTACTGAAGGAAGCGTTCTGGATGCGGGTGGACCGGGAGACGGCGGAGCAGGATTTTGTCCTGGTCGCCCGGCCTGGCGTGGGTGAGGTCATCGCGCAACGGGGGCTCGACGGTGCGATCGAGTGCGTCGATGAAGTTCTCGAGCTCAGCCGGGGCGAACGTTCCACGTGAAACGGATTTGGCTCGCACCGGTCCTCGCCTATCGCCGCTGGCTCTCCCCGGCTCTGCCCCGTCGTTGCAAGTACGAACCGAGTTGTTCGGCCTATACGGTGCAGGCGGTAGAACGTTTCGGTGTCCTACGGGGTACAGTTCTCGCCTGCTGGCGCATACTGCGCTGCAATCCTTTCAGTCACGGAGGCTTCGACCCCGTGCGGGAAACCTTTACCTTGAAGGTCGGGCCCATGGATCCGGCTGATTACCACGAAGAAGCCAGACCGCGTTGATTCCAATCGCCGTAAACACAGTCGCGAACATCCTGCAGCCGTTGATCGACATCGCGAATGCGGTCCTCTCCTTCTTCCACGACGACCTCGGACTCTCGTGGGGCTGGGCGATCGTCCTGCTCACGATCGTGACTCGCGCCGCCCTCATCCCCCTCACCTACAGGCAGTTGAAGGGCATGCGCGCCCTCCAGGCCTTCCAGCCCCAGATCAAGGCTCTCCAGGAGAAGTACAAGAACGATCGTCAGCGCCTCTCGCAGGAGATGATGAACTTCTACAAGGAGAACAAGATCAACCCGCTGGCCTCCTGCATCCCGCTGCTGGCCCAGCTGCCGATCTTCATCACGCTCTTCTACACGTTGAAGGGCCCGTTGCGAGAGGACATGTGTGGCCAGGAATCGATGTCCTGTGGCGACGTTCCTTTCAGCGCGGTCCAAAGTTCGGCATCCGCTGCCGACTTTCAGGACAAGATCCCGAGCCTCGTCGACGCCGGCACCGTGACCCAGGGCCAGGCCGAGAACGTCTTCGACCATTTCGCCGCGATCAAGCCGCTGACCGCGAGCGTCTCTTCGTTCGGCGAGTCCTTCTTCTTCATCCCGGACCTCACGGCCAACGCCGTCGGCGGCGTGCTGATCACCCTGATGATCCTCTACGTCGGCACCCAGCTGATCTCGGGCATCATCACCGCCACCACCGGCGACCGCAACCAGAAGATCCTGATGCTGGTCCTGCCGTTCATCTTCATCCCGTTCATCATCAACTTCCCGGCGGGACTGGTCCTCTACTGGATCACGACCAACGTCTGGACGATCGGGCAGCAGGCAGCGGTCAACAAGTTCATACCCGTACCGGACATGGCGGCCCCGGAGGCGGTTGCCGCCGCGGCGGCAGCAAAGCCACCACCACCGCCGCCGAAGAAAAAGAAGCGCCGGCGGTAGCCAGGCCCGTCGATGGCTGCTGAAAGGCAAGAAGCGGGGGAATGGCCGGATAACCCGGCAGAACGGGTACGCCTGGTGGTCGAACGGGTCCTGGAGCAACTCGAGCTCGAGGGCACCGTCGAGATGACCGAGGACGACGACGTGATCACGGCCACGGTCGAAGGCGAGGACGACTTCGGGTTGCTGATCGGACGGCGCGGCCAGACCATCGACGCTCTTCAGCTTCTCTGCTTCCAGGCTGCCTTCCAGGGGATCAGGGAGCGCAAGCGGGTCGTGCTCGACGCCGCCGGTTACCGGGCCCGCCGCGAAGAAGTCATCTCGGAACGTGCCGACCGGGCCGCCGAGAAAGCGATCAGCACCGGGGACGAGATCGAACTCGACCCGATGACCGCCCGGGAGCGCCGGATAGTCCACGAGCACCTCAAGGACCGCACCGAAGTAGAGACTTTCAGCGCCGGTGACGAACCGCAGCGCCGCGTCGTCGTCGCGCCTCTCGTCTCCGAGTGAAAGCGAACGAACGCCGCTGGCCGGCCGGGGACCTCCAGCAGCGCCTCGAGCCGATGCTCGAAATGCTCGCCGCCGCTCCCGCTTCGCTCTCCTCGGTGACGAATCCGGATGAAGCCCGAAGGGTCCACCTCGCAGACAGCCTCTCCGGGCTTCAAGTCGATGAGGTGAGCCTCGCCCACCGGATCACCGACGTCGGTGCAGGAGCGGGCTTTCCCGGGATCCCCCTCGCGATGGCCAGGCCTGAAGCCAGATTCACTCTGCTCGACTCGGTCGGCAAGAAGGTTCGCTTCATGCGGGAAGTGATCGACCGACTCGGGCTGGACAATGCGGTCGCCGTCCACGAGCGCTCCGAGGACTGGGCTTCCGGGGAGGGAGCCGAAGCGTCGGACCTGGTCACCGCGAGGGCCGTGGCGCCGCTCGAAGCAATCGCCGAACTGGCCTCACCGCTGCTCGAGACCGGCGGGACCCTCGTCGCCTGGAAGGGCGAGCGCGAACCCGATGGCGAAGGTAAGCTGGCCGCACTGGAGGGAAAGCTGGCGATGAGACTCGACCGTGTGGTTGTGGTCCAGCCCTACAGCGGCAGCCGGGAACGCCACATCTACGTGGTCAGGAAAACAGCGGAAACACCCCCGAACCTGCCCCGCCGCGCCGGAATGGTCAGAAAAAGGCCGCTATCTCCGTGAAAACGTGGTCGAAGCGGTGCATGCGGCGACAGAACAACTAAGCTCAGCCGTCGATGACTCCGAACCGGGAGAACCTGAGCACGTGGGATTGATCTACTCGATCGCCAACCAGAAGGGCGGCGTCGGAAAGACAACCACCGCCGTCAACCTCGGTGCGGGGTTTGCCCGGCTGGGCAAGAAAGTTCTCGTCGTCGATTTGGACCAGCAGTGCAACGCTACCGTCGCCCTCGGCGGCGACAAGCATGAGCGCCCCTCGAGCTACGACGTGCTCTCCGGTGTCAACACCCTTGAGGAAGCCGCAAAGCCGGCCGGACCGGACAACCTGTGGCTGGTACCGGCCAGCCGAGACCTGGCCGGAGCCGTGGTCGAACTGCCCCGGCTCGACAAGCCGAACTACCGCCTCAAGGACCAGCTCGGGAACGTGGCCGACGATTTCGACATCGTCCTGATCGACTGCCCTCCTGCGCTCGGGCCGGTCACCGTCAACGCACTGGTCGCCTCCGACCGGGTGATCGTGCCGGTCCAGGCGGAGTACCTGGCGCTGGAAGGACTGGTCGAGTTCCTCGACACGCTCTCCACGGTGCGGCGGGAGATGAACCCCTCCCTCGAGCTCGCCGGCGTCCTGGTGACCATGCACGACGAGCGCACCCGGCTTGCCCAGGACGTCGAGCGTGAGCTCCGTGACCACTTCTCCGAGACCGTCTTTCGCAGCGTGATCCCGCGAACGGTCCGGGTTGCCGAAGCGCCCAGCTACGGCATCCCGGTCACCGAATATGCCCCCAACTCACGTGGATCGAGCGCCTACCTGACCCTCGCCGACGAGGTGATCGAACGTGGCTGAACGCCGGGGAATGGGCCGGGGCCTCGGCGCGATCCTGCCCGAAGCCGCCGTGGGTCCGGACATGCGGGAGCTGCCGATCGAAGTCATCAAGCCGAATCCGGGCCAGCCACGTACCCGCTTCAACGAAGAATCGCTCACGGCACTCAGCGACTCGATCGAAGCGAGCGGGGTCGTTCAGCCGCTTCTGGTCCGTCCACTTAGTGACGGAAGTTACGAGATCATCGCCGGGGAGCGCCGCTGGCGGGCAGCCCGGATCGCGGGCGTGGAAAAGATCCCGGTGGTCATCCGGGACTCGGACGAGGCCGACCGGCTCGAGGTCGCCCTGATCGAGAACATGGTGCGCGAGGACCTGAACCCGGTGGAAGAGGCGAAGGCCTGCGCGGCGCTGGTCGAGGACCTCGGCCTGAGCAAGGAAGACCTGGGCAAGCGGGTCGGCCGCAGCCGCCCGCAGATCTCGAACCTGATCCGCCTGCTCGACCTGCCCGACGAGGTTCTGGTCATGCTCGAACAGGGACAACTGAGCGAAGGGCACGGCCGGGCGCTGCTCCAGGTAAGCGACCACGCATCCCGCCGCAAGCTCGCCAGAGAGGCACTCAAGGAAGGCTGGTCGGTCCGCCAGACCGAGGCCCAGGCCCGGGCGGCGGGCGAGAGCAGGAAGTCGGCCACCAGGCGATCCAATCTCTCCGCGGAGGAACTCGCAGCGATCAGCGACGTCGCGGAGAAGCTCGAAGCAAAGCTGAAGCACGAAGTAAGGATCAAACCCCGGGGAAACGGGCTCTCGGTGGAGATCCAACTGGAATCACTGGATCAGGCCATCGAGCTGGCGAAGCGCCTGAAGTAACCAGAGGCCCGCTGATTGTCCCGTCAGGCAACTGCGAATCGATCAGCATCCGGCGTACCCGCCCTCCACGTCGCACAGCGAAACCATCCTTGGCTTTCGATGAGCGAAATCGACCCGGTTGCCCTGTTTTCCCTAGAATTCCCCTTCGCTTCACGAGGGCGATTAGCTCAGTTGGTTAGAGCGCGTCTCTGATAAGGACGAGGTCCGTGGTTCGAATCCACGATCGCCCATGAACAAGGCATCGAGGTCGCTTCGCTCAGCGGGATGAAATGTCAGTTTCGCTATGCGACATATATAAGGCATCCAAGTCGCTTCGCTCAGCGGGATGAAATGTCAGTTTCGCTGTGCGACACACACAAGGCATCCAAGTCGCTTCGCTCAGCGGGATGAAATGTCAGTTTCGCTGTGCGACATATATAAGGCATCCAAGTCGCTTCGCTCAGCGGGATGAAATGTCAGTTTCGCTGTGCGACATATATAAGGCATCCAAGTCGCTTCGCTCAGCGGGATGAAATGTCAGTTTCGCTGTGCGACTTGGATGGTGGTGTCCCCGAGGCCGCCTACCTATAATCGGAGCCTATGCGTGAAATGCAGATCTACGGGGTCTCCTTCGACATGGTCGGCAAACAGCCGATCGTGTTGCTGAAGACGGTGGACGACAACCGCTTCCTGCCGATCTGGATCGGTCACCCCGAGGCGGCCGCGATCCTGATGAAACTCCAAGGGGCCGAGACCCCCCGGCCGATGACCCATGACCTCCTGGTCGACATCCTCGACCAGGTCGAGACAAAGTGCGAACGGATCTCGATCACCGAACTGCGCGACAACACCTTCTACGCGACGATCACCCTCTCGGTCGCCGGCACCGAGGTCGAGATCGACTCGCGCCCTTCTGACGCGCTGGCCCTGGCGGTCCGGGTGACCGCCCCGATCTTCGTCGCCGAAGAAGTGATCGACGACTCGTCGATCGAATTCGAGCAGGGAGTAGAAGACAACGAGCAGGTAGTCGAGAAGTTCAAGGACTTTCTGGATGACGTGTCTCCCGAAGATTTCCTTCAAGACTCCTAAGTTTCGCGGTGCGACATATATAAGGCATCCAAGTCGCTTCGCTCAGCGGGATGAAATGTCAGTTTCGCTGTGCGACATATATAAGGCATCCAAGTCGCTTCGCTCAGCGGGATGAAATGTCAGTTTCGCTGTGCGACATATATAAGGCATCCAAGTCGCTTTGACCTGACCCCCTGAGGTTGATCCACCTCTTGTGAGAGTTCAGAATGCCCGAGAGAACGGGCACGAAAGGAACCCCGCAAGTGAAGAAGCGCCGCCACACCCCCGATCAGATCGTCCGGAAGCTCCGGATCGCCGACCAGCTCCGGGCCGAAGGCAAGGAGCAAGCTGAGATCGCCAAGCACCTCGAGGTCTCCGAAGCCACCCTCCACCGCTGGCGCAACCAGTTCGGCGGAATGAAAGCCGACGGCGCCAAGGAACTCAGGGAGCTTCGCAAGGAGAACTCCCAGCTCAAGCGCATCGTTGCCGACCAGCAGCTCGAGAACCTTGCGCTCAAGGAGATCTCGAAGGGACGGATGAAAGTCAAGTTGAAGTTAGCGATTTATTTTCTCCCTCTTTGCCGCCTTTGATTGACTCGCCAGGCTACGAGCCGCGACTTGGCGGTACTCGCGCTCGGCCACTTCGGCCTGTTCGCGATCGATTCTCTGGCGCTCCTCACGATTCGGGCCTTTGCTCGGACCGCCTCCCTGCCTCCTGGGACCGCCGGCCAAGAGTTCGACCTTACGGATCTTTTTCTTCGTGGCGAGGGCGATCGGGTAGCGGTAGTCCTCCTTGCGGGTGAGCAAGCACCAAAAGAGCGAGACCATCTTCCTGGCGGTTGCGACGATCGCTATACCGTGACCGCGTCTTGACCTGGTCCGCTCGTAAAAGGCCCTGAGCGGGCCGGGGGTGCGAATCGCGGTATGGGCCGACTCGACCATCACGTGACGAACCAGAACCGAACCTTCCTTCGAGATCCGGCCGGTGAAGGCTGCCCCGTTTCCCGACTGGCGGACCCTCGGGTCAAGCCCGAGGTAGCCGACCAGGCTCTTTGGTGACGGAAAACGCGAGATCTCGCCGACCTGGGCGATGAAGGTCGCCGCGGTCACCATCGCCACCCCCGGCACGCTCATCAGCCGCCGGGCCGCCTCGGAGCCCACCACGAAACGGGCCAGCTCACGCTCGATCGTCGTAATTTCAGAGCTGAAGAAATCGACCTGGCGAAGCGCTCCGGAAAGCGTTTCGACCTCGTCGCCGGGCAGATCGAGCCCACCCAGCCACCGGCGCCCCTCGACTCCGAATACATCAGACACCGGTGGACGCTCGCTGAGATTTCGGTGAAGGACCGCCGCGACCTCGTTCTTGGCTCTGGTTCGGGAGGTGACCAGGTTATGCCGGCGCGAGACCCGGCGGCGCAGTGCCTTGGTTGGTTCGTCAGGCAGCCATGAGCCTTCAAGCACTCCGGCCGAGAGCAGCTGAGCCAGCATCTTGGCGTCGTTTCGGTCGGTCTTTGCTTTGGCCCTGGAGATCGCCTCGAGGCGGTGGGTGTTGGCGATCACCACCCGCTGAACATGGGGGCCGAGAATCTCGGCTACCCGTCTTGCTCCGGAGGTTGCTTCAAGCGCCACCTCATCACCCGGCAGGAGAGCCTTCGCAAAGGCCAATAGATCATCGGGCCTGGAGGCGACCCGGCCCGCGGGGCGAACCTTGCCGTCTTCGGCGATTGCGACCTGGCAGAAATCGCGATGGACATCGAGCCCCACATACCGTTTTCGCATATCTGCTCCTAACTCGTTGACACTAGATCGGTTCGGAGACAAGCGGACTCAATGACACAGACGGATACGTGCTCTTTCTGGCACACCCGGGCCAGTCGCAGGGGCGGCCAAGGAAACTGTCGAGCTCAAAGCTCATCCCTTTCAGCGCGGCCTGCCCGCTTTTTGCGTTGTTCTCCGTGAGATGCCCCATTGCCCGGTGGGTTCAAGGTAGGTACCTCACCGGACGCCGGGATCACCTCGACACCCATCTTCATGCCAGGAAACTTCTAGGCCCGGTCCGGAGAACGAAAGGCGACCCAGATGCTGATCGACCGCCTGGACATCTCCGAGCGCCGGGCTTGCCGGATAACCGGCCAGGCCCGCTCCACCCAGAGGAGGAAACCGGTCATGGCCGACGAGGAGAAGGAGCTTCGAAGGTGGCTGGTCGAGTTCTCGAGGAAGCGGCCCCGGTTCGGCTACCGTCGCGCCCACGCGATCGCGAAGAAGAACGGGTTCAGGGTGAACCGCAAGAAGATCCAGAGGATCTGGAGGGAAGAAGGCCTGAAAGTGACCCACAAAGCGAAGAAGAGAAGCCGTCTTGGCAACTCGGCAACCGAGGCAAGGCACCTGGAAGCCGAATACCCGAACCATGTCTGGGCGCTCGATTACCAGGACGATCAGACCTCTGACGGCCGCCGGCTCCGGATCCTGAACGTCGTTCATGAGTTCACCCGGGAGGTTCGGGCCACCCAGCGGCGCGATCGATCACCGCCGATGAGACCGTTGAGGTCCTCGATGAGCTGCTCGAAATCCGGGTGTTGCCCCGGCCTTCATCCGCTCCGACAACGGCCCGGAGCTCACCTCCCACGCCCTCAATGACTGGTGCAGGTTCTCCGGCACCGGGGCCAGCTTCATCGAACCGGGATCGCCCTGGCAAAACGCCTACATCGAATCGCTCAACTCAAGGATCAGGGACGAACTCCTGAACCAGGAGCTCTTCCACACCCTGCTCGAAGCCCGGGTCCTCGCCGAAGACTGGCGAACCGACCACAACCAACACCGGCACCCACATTCGGCCCTCGGGATGCTCAGCCCGGGCAATCAATTCTCGCCGCCAATTGGCGGCGAACAGGTACAACTACAGCTACACCAACCCCATGACTCTCACTTGGGGTGGACCGACAAATGGGGTCCGGTCAGCTTCGCTCAGCGGGATAAAATGTCAGTTTCGCTGTGCGACTTGGATGGCGAGTGCGTCGGAGCGCTGGCCGATTCGCAGTTGCCCGACGAGGCAACGAACGGCCGGCCTTCTACTCAGCCAGTTCCAGGATCCGCGCGACGAGTTCATTGAACTCGACCCCGCCGCTTCTGCTGCCTGGGGTAGAAGTGACGTTTCGGTGAGGCCCGGGATCGCGTTCACTTCGAGGATCTGGGGTCCGGTCTCGCCCAGGATCAGGTCGGCGCGCGAGAAGCCGGAGCAGCCGAGTGCGTTGTAGGCGGCCAGGGCCACTCGCTTGATCTCTTCTTCTTCGTCCTCACGGACTTCGGCGGGACAGATGAAGTGGGCACCGCCGATCTCGTAGCGGGCTTCGAAGTCGAAGGTGTTGCTGTCGGTCGGGATCGCTTCGACGATCGGCAGGGCTTCGTCGCCGAGTACGGAAACCGCGACCTCACGGCCACTGATCCAGGTCTCGAGGAGCGCCCGGCTGTTGTAATGAGGGCGGTGATGAGGGGCGCGGGGATCTCCTCGGCACCGGCCTCACGACCTTGACCTCGAGCATGAACCCTGCGAGCGCCGGTTTCGCCACGGCGGGCATGCCGAGCACGTCCACGGCGCGCTGGAAGCTGGTCGCCGGCGCCGAAGTCGCGGATCGCGGACTCGGAATAGGCGACCCAGTCGGGGGTCGGCAGGCCGTGCTCGCGAAAGATGTGCTTGGCGAGGCTCTTGTCCATGCAGCGCTGGCAGGCGGCGATCCGGGGTCCCGTGTACGCGATGCCCATGAGTTCGAGGAGCGACTGGATGGTTCCGTCTTCGCCTTCGGTCCCGTGGAGGGCGATGAAGGCCACGTCGGGCCGCGTCTCCGACAGCCGTGAAACGAGGTCGGGGCCCAAGTCGAGCGGCTCGACGTCGTGCCCGAGTTCGACCAGCGCCTCGGCCACGCGGGCACCGGAGCGCAAGGAGACACCGCGCTCAGCTCGACGGGCCGCCCTGGAGCAGCGCCACGTTCAAGGGTCGTCCCCGGGGTGGAGGCATCTTCATCTCGTTCGTGCTGGTCATCGTCTCGTACAGCTTCAGCTGTTCCCGGGCGACCGCGCCGATGCGCCGGATGCCTTCGATGATGCGGTCCTCCTCGACCCCGGAGAAGTTGAGGCGCATCGAGCTGGCGCCGCGCCTGTCCACGTACCCCGAGGTGCCCGGAACGAAGGCGACGTTCTGGCCGAGCGCCTTGGCCAGCAGGTCGGTCGTGTCCAGCACGTCGGGCATCGTGGCCCAGATGAAGAGTCCTCCCTGCGGCTTGTTCCAGGTGGCGCCGTGGGGGAAGAAGAACTCGGACATGGCGCCGATCATCGCGTCGCGGCGGCTCTTGTAGATCGCGCGCAACTCATCGATGTACTCCTCCCAGCGGCCCTCGGAGAAGTAGCGGGCGGCGAACTCCTGGGTCA
>CAVOIH010000022.1:0-21722 GCA_963695885.1 uncultured Solirubrobacterales bacterium
GACCTGACCCCCTGAGGTTGATCCACCTCTTGTGAGAGTTCAGAATGCCCGAGAGAACGGGCACGAAAGGAACCCCGCAAGTGAAGAAGCGCCGCCACACCCCCGATCAGATCGTCCGGAAGCTCCGGATCGCCGACCAGCTCCGGGCCGAAGGCAAGGAGCAAGCTGAGATCGCCAAGCACCTCGAGGTCTCCGAAGCCACCCTCCACCGCTGGCGCAACCAGTTCGGCGGAATGAAAGCCGACGGCGCCAAGGAACTCAGGGAGCTTCGCAAGGAGAACTCCCAGCTCAAGCGCATCGTTGCCGACCAGCAGCTCGAGAACCTTGCGCTCAAGGAGATCTCGAAGGGACGGATGAAAGTCAAGTTAAGTTAGCGATTTATTTTCTCCCTCTTTGCCGCCTTTGATTGACTCGCCAGGCTACGAGCCGCGACTTGGCGGTACTCGCGCTCGGCCACTTCGGCCTGTTCGCGATCGATTCTCTGGCGCTCCTCACGATTCGGGCCTTTGCTCGGACCGCCTCCCTGCCTCCTGGGACCGCCGGCCAAGAGTTCGACCTTACGGATCTTTTTCTTCGTGGCGAGGGCGATCGGGTAGCGGTAGTCCTCCTTGCGGGTGAGCAAGCACCAAAAGAGCGAGACCATCTTCCTGGCGGTTGCGACGATCGCTATACCGTGACCGCGTCTTGACCTGGTCCGCTCGTAAAAGGCCCTGAGCGGGCCGGGGGTGCGAATCGCGGTATGGGCCGACTCGACCATCACGTGACGAACCAGAACCGAACCTTCCTTCGAGATCCGGCCGGTGAAGGCTGCCCCGTTTCCCGACTGGCGGACCCTCGGGTCAAGCCCGAGGTAGCCGACCAGGCTCTTTGGTGACGGAAAACGCGAGATCTCGCCGACCTGGGCGATGAAGGTCGCCGCGGTCACCATCGCCACCCCCGGCACGCTCATCAGCCGCCGGGCCGCCTCGGAGCCCACCACGAAACGGGCCAGCTCACGCTCGATCGTCGTAATTTCAGAGCTGAAGAAATCGACCTGGCGAAGCGCTCCGGAAAGCGTTTCGACCTCGTCGCCGGGCAGATCGAGCCCACCCAGCCACCGGCGCCCCTCGACTCCGAATACATCAGACACCGGTGGACGCTCGCTGAGATTTCGGTGAAGGACCGCCGCGACCTCGTTCTTGGCTCTGGTTCGGGAGGTGACCAGGTTATGCCGGCGCGAGACCCGGCGGCGCAGTGCCTTGGTTGGTTCGTCAGGCAGCCATGAGCCTTCAAGCACTCCGGCCGAGAGCAGCTGAGCCAGCATCTTGGCGTCGTTTCGGTCGGTCTTTGCTTTGGCCCTGGAGATCGCCTCGAGGCGGTGGGTGTTGGCGATCACCACCCGCTGAACATGGGGGCCGAGAATCTCGGCTACCCGTCTTGCTCCGGAGGTTGCTTCAAGCGCCACCTCATCACCCGGCAGGAGAGCCTTCGCAAAGGCCAATAGATCATCGGGCCTGGAGGCGACCCGGCCCGCGGGGCGAACCTTGCCGTCTTCGGCGATTGCGACCTGGCAGAAATCGCGATGGACATCGAGCCCCACATACCGTTTTCGCATATCTGCTCCTAACTCGTTGACACTAGATCGGTTCGGAGACAAGCGGACTCAATGACACAGACGGATACGTGCTCTTTCTGGCACACCCGGGCCAGTCGCAGGGGCGGCCAAGGAAACTGTCGAGCTCAAAGCTCATCCCTTTCAGCGCGGCCTGCCCGCTTTTTGCGTTGTTCTCCGTGAGATGCCCCATTGCCCGGTGGGTTCAAGGTAGGTACCTCACCGGACGCCGGGATCACCTCGACACCCATCTTCATGCCAGGAAACTTCCAGGCCCGGTCCGGAGACGAAAGGCGACCCAGATGCTGATCGACCGCCTGGACATCTCCGAGCGCCGGGCTTGCCGGATAACCGGCCAGGCCCGCTCCACCCAGAGGAGGAAACCGGTCATGGCCGACGAGGAGAAGGAGCTTCGAAGGTGGCTGGTCGAGTTCTCGAGGAAGCGGCCCCGGTTCGGCTACCGTCGCGCCCACGCGATCGCGAAGAAGAACGGGTTCAGGGTGAACCGCAAGAAGATCCAGAGGATCTGGAGGGAAGAAGGCCTGAAAGTGACCCACAAAGCGAAGAAGAGAAGCCGTCTTGGCAACTCGGTAACCGAAGCAAGGCACCTGGAAGCCGAATACCCGAACCATGTCTGGGCGCTCGATTACCAGGACGATCAGACCTCTGACGGCCGCCGGCTCCGGATCCTGAACGTCGTCGACGAGTTCACCCGGGAGGTTCTGGCCACCCATGTTGCCCGATCGATCACCGCCGATGAGACCGTTGAGGTCCTCGATGAGCTGCTCGAAATCCGGGGTGTTGCCCCGGCCTTCATCCGCTCCGACAACGGCCCGGAGCTCACCTCCCACGCCCTCAATGACTGGTGCAGGTTCTCCGGCACCGGGGCCAGCTTCATCGAACCGGGATCGCCCTGGCAAAACGCCTACATCGAATCGCTCAACTCAAGGATCAGGGACGAACTCCTAAACCAGGAGCTCTTCCACACCCTGCTCGAAGCCCGGGTCCTCGCCGAAGACTGGCGAACCGACCACAACCAGCACCACCCACATTCGGCCCTCGGGATGCTCAGCCCGGACGAATTCGCCGCCAATTGGCGGCGAACAGGTACAACTACAGCTACACCAACCCCATGACTCTCACTTGGGGTGGACCGACAAATGGGGTCCGGTCAGCTTCGCTCAGCGGGATAAAATGTCAGTTTCGCTGTGCGACTTGGATGGCGAGTGCGTCGGAGCGCTGGCCGATTCGCAGTTGCCTGACGAGGCAACGAACGGGCCGGCCTTCTACTCAGCCAGTTCCAGGATCCGCGCGACGAGTTCATTGAACTCGACCCCTGCTGCTTCTGCTGCCTGGGGTAGAAGTGACGTTTCGGTGAGGCCCGGGATCGCGTTCACTTCGAGGATCTGGGGTCCGGTCTCGCCCAGGATCAGGTCGGCGCGCGAGAAGCCGGAGCAGCCGAGTGCGTTGTAGGCGGCCAGGGCCACTCGCTTGATCTCTTCTTCTTCGTCCTCACGGACTTCGGCGGGACAGATGAAGTGGGCACCGCCGATCTCGTAGCGGGCTTCGAAGTCGAAGGTGTTGCTGTCGGTCGGGATCGCTTCGACGATCGGCAGGGCTTCGTCGCCGAGTACGGAAACCGCGACCTCACGGCCACTGATCCAGGTCTCGAGGAGCGCCCGGCTGTCGTAGCTGAGGGCGGTGATCAGGGCCGCGGGGATCTCCTCGGCACCGGTCACGACCTTGACCCCCAGCGACGAACCCTGCGACGCCGGTTTCGCCACGAGGGGGATGCCGAGCACGTCCACGGCGCGCTGGAAGCTGGTCGCCGCGCCGAAGTCGCGGATCGCGGACTCGGAATAGGCGACCCAGTCGGGGGTCGGCAGGCCGTGCTCGCGAAAGATGTGCTTGGCGAGGCTCTTGTCCATGCAGCGCTGGCAGGCGGCGATCCGGGGTCCCGTGTACGCGATGCCCATGAGTTCGAGGAGCGACTGGATGGTTCCGTCTTCGCCTTCGGTCCCGTGGAGGGCGATGAAGGCCACGTCGGGCCGCGTCTCCGACAGCCGTGAAACGAGGTCGGGGCCCAAGTCGAGCGGCTCGACGTCGTGCCCGAGTTCGACCAGCGCCTCGGCCACGCGGGCACCGGAGCGCAAGGAGACACCGCGCTCGAGCGACCGGCCGCCCTGGAGCAGCGCCACGTTCAAGGGTCGTCCCCGGTGGGAGGCATCTTCATCTCGTTCGTGCTGGTCATCGTCTCGTACAGCTTCAGCTGTTCCCGGGCGACCGCGCCGATGCGCCGGATGCCTTCGATGATGCGGTCCTCCTCGACCCCGGAGAAGTTGAGGCGCATCGAGCTGGCGCCGCGCCCGTCCACGTACCCCGAGGTGCCCGGAACGAAGGCGACGTTCTGGCCGAGCGCCTTGGCCAGCAGGTCGGTCGTGTCCAGCACGTCGGGCATCGTGGCCCAGATGAAGAGTCCTCCCTGCGGCTTGTTCCAGGTGGCGCCGTGGGGGAAGAACTCGGACATGGCGCCGATCATCGCGTCGCGGCGGCTCTTGTAGATCGCGCGCAACTCATCGATGTACTCCTCCCAGCGGCCCTCGGAGAAGTAGCGGGCGGCGAACTCCTGGGTCAGGGTCGAGGTGCAGAGGTCGGCCGCCCCCTTGCCGAGCACGACCTTCTCCCGGATCGGCGTGGGGGACACCAGCCAGCCGACGCGCAGCCCGGCGGACAGCACCTTCGAAAGGGTCCCGATGTACACGACGTAGTCGCTCTCAAGGCTGTGGAGGGTAGGAAGGGGGTCGCCCTCGTAACGGAGGAGGCCATAGGGGTTGTCCTCGACCACCAGGATCTCCTCCCGGCGGGCGATTTCGACCAGCCGTTGCCGGCGCTCGAGCGACAGGGTCGAGCCACCGGGGTTCTGGAAGGTCGGGATCGAGTAGATGAACTTGGGGCGCTTGCCCTGGGCGGCGAGGGAGGTCAGGGTTTCCTCGAGCAGGTCGATCTTCATGCCGTCGTGGTCGCACTCGATCTGCACGATCTCGGCTTCGTAGGAGCAGAAGGTGGGTATCGCGCCCGGGTAGGTCGGCGCATCGCAGATCAGGACGTCGCCGGGATCGATCAGGACCTTGGTGATCAGGTCGATCGCCTGCTGTCCGCCGGTGGTGGGCGTGATGTCAGCCGGATCGACCACGGTGCCTTCGGCCGCCATCACCCTGGTGATCTGTTCTCGGACGGTGTCGAGGCCCTCGGTCGGGCCGTATTGGAGGGCCTCGGCGAGTGAGGTCTTCGCGATGTGGGCCATCTCCCGGGTGAAAACCTCGGCCGGGAAGGTCGAGGTGTCCGGCAGGCCACCGGCCAGCGAGATCACTTCGGGCCGGGCCGTGATCGCCATCATGTCCCGCATCGCCGAAGAACGCATCACCCGCGTCCGTCTGGCGAAGAGCGAGGCGTAGCGCTCCAGGTCCTTGGACCTGGTCCGGGAGTGCCGGGGAGGTGGAGATGCCGCCATCGTTCTATTCTCCCGGTATCGGAGCTTTCGAGACAATCTGCCTGGCGGCCGGGATCGGCATTGCCATCGGAATGATGGCCGGCACCACCGGCCTCGAGGGTTCGGCCCGTGGCCGGATGGCCGTGCTTTCGGCCGTCATCGGCCTCGTGTTCGGCTACTTCCTGACCTCGTTCCTCGACGGTACGACGATCATCGGGGCCATCGGTACGGCATTCTTTGCCGCCTTCGCCTGCGCGGTCGTCAGCGGTGTGATCGCGGGGGCCACCCGGCGCGGCGGCTCGGCGGCCCTCGCCTTCCTGACCGTCCTGGCCGCGGTTGTGATCGCCGCGGTCACGATCCTCTTCCCGCCGTTCGGGATCCTGCCCGCGGCGGGACTGGTCTGGCTGGCGATCGGTCGCCGCCGGCGTGCGAATCGCAAGCACGCCGGGCTGCGCGTCCTCCGATAACCGTGGAGCGGAAGCTCGTACTCGCGTACGTCGATTCGCTGCGGACCGACATGCTGGGAACGGCGATCTCCGAGGGCCGGGCGCCGACCTTCGGACGGCTGATCAAGCGCGGGGTCCTGGTCGAGAACTGCGTGTCCTCCTTCCCCTCGGTGACCCCTGTCGCTTCCGCCGAGATGGTGACCGGCGTCGCCGCCGACCAGCACTGGATCAGCGGGATGAACTGGTACCACCGCGTCGAACGGCGGTACGTCGAGTACGGGTCCTCGCTCGAGGCCTCCCGCGCCTTCGGCATCTTCCGTTCGCTGCATGACCTCGTCTACAACATGAACATGGCCCACCTCAACCCGGGCATCGACACGATCTTCGAGACTCTCGACGACCGTGAATTGCGCACCGCGGCGACGCCGTTCCTGATCTATCGGGGTCGCCACCGCCACCATGTGACGCTGCAGGGGTTGGCCGGCAAGGCGATCGAATCCGGCCTGGTCAAGATGGACTACGGCACCTGGGGCCCGAAGGATCTCTTCTACGGCGACCTCTACTCGTCGATGCCGGTCCCGTGCAAGCCGAGCTCGGTACCGGGACGGCGTGACGCCTATTCGGCCTGTTGCGCGGCGGAACTCGTTTCACGGAACCGCTTCGACTTCATGATGCTTTCGTTCCCCGACAACGACAACTACTCCCACCGCCACGGGCCATCCGCGTCGGTCAACTCGATCGAACAGGCCGACCTCTGCATGGCCGAGGTGATCCGCGCGGCGGGCGGCATGGACGGCTTCCTCACCGACTACGCGCTGATCCTCCTGGCCGACCACGCCCACACCGATGTCGAGAAGCCGCTCGACCTGATCGAAGGCATGGCCGAGAAATGGCATGTGCTGCGGCCTTCCGAGGACCGGCCCGAAGTCGCCGAACTGGCGGTCAGCCCGACCTCCCGCGCCGCCCACATCTATCTGCTCGACGAGCAGGACAACCCGGTCCGTCACCGCCGCGTGCGCGAGCACGCGGCGACGGTCGAACGGGGTCGAGCTGCTGAGCTGGCTCGAGCACCGGGACGGCTCGCCGGTGATCCGGACCGGCCCCGGGCTCGGTGGCCAGGGCGAGCTCGTGGCGGTGGCCGAGCGCGACGGAAAGCAGTTCCGCTTCGGCCCCGCCGGCGGTGGCATCGAACTCGACCGGGTCGTCACCGACCGCCGCGGGAGGGACTGGAGGGTCAGCGGTGACCTCGAGGCGCTGGAAGCAACGGTTGAAGGCGGGCGGATCGAGACGCCGGAATACCCGGACGGCCTCGGCCGCCTGCACTCGGCCCTCCACGCCCCCCACGCCGGTGACCTCCTGGTCAGCGCCACGCTCGGGTACGAGTGCCTGGACTGGGGCGGAGCCGCCCATATCGGCGGCGGCAGCCACGGATCGCTGCGCAAGGAAGATTCAGAGGGACCGCTCCTCTTCGTCAACTGTGGACCGGAGTCAGCAGACGAAAGAGACCAATGGGCTCTGAAAGACGTGGTACCTGTGATCAGGGAGTTCTACGGGGCTTGAGTATCGGTCTACCGCGGGTGGCGGTTGAATCGGAATATGGGAAGGACTTCTGGTTTCGCCCTGTCTACGACTCCACAGTGCTGAACAAATGCATCCGAATTGACATTCGCCGTGGGTGCCCTACGGGGTTCGGAGGATCGAGGTTTTCGCGAACGCCAACACGAATGTCTCGACGCGCTGATCGTGTCCATACTTTGCTGCCGAGGGGGCGACCGCGGCGAGGCTCGCTAGGGTCCGCCTCGTGAACATCCTCTTCATCGGTGACGTCGTCGGTTCGCCCGGCCGCAAGGGCCTGGCCGCCGTCATGCCTTCGCTCAAGGAGAAGTACTCGCCCGACCTGACCATCGTCAACGGCGAGAACGCGGCCGGGGGGATGGGGATTACCGAGAAGACGGCGCGGAACATCTTCGACAACGGCGCGGACGTGATCACGCTGGGCAACCACACCTATCGCCATCGCGACGCCTACGAGTTCCTCGACCGGGCCGAGATGGTGGTCCGCCCTTCGAACTACCGCAAGGGCAACCCGGGCAAGGGCCACCTGGTCACCGAGGCCGCGGGGATGAACGTCGCGGTGATCAACCTGAGTGGCACCGTCGGGCTCCGGGCGGCGCACTCGCCCTTCGACGAGGTGGACGCACTGCTGGCGGATCTCGAAGGCAGGGCCGACGCAGTCTTCGTCGACTTTCACGCCGAAGTCACGAGCGAGAAAGTCGCCCTCGGCTGGTACCTCGACGGGAGGGTGGCGGCGGTCTGCGGGACCCACACCCACGTTCCCACGGCGGACGGCCGGGTGCTGCCCGGCGGCACGGCCTTCATCAGCGACGTCGGCATGACCGGGGCCCGCGACAGCGTCCTCGGAGTGAAGAAGGAACAGGCGATCGAACGGATGCGGACCGAGATGCCGGTGCGGTTCGAGTCCGCTTCAGATGACGTCTGGGTCATGGGGGCGGCCATCGCGGTCAACGCCGGGGGACTCGCCGACTCGATCGAGCCGTTCATGGCGCCTGCCGCTTGATGGCCGAAACGCAGGCACTGACTGCGTCCGGCATCGTCAAGCGCTTCGGTGAACGCGAGGCGCTGCGCGGCATCGGTTTCGGAGTCGGAGCGGGTGAGGTGGTGGCCGTGATCGGCCCGAACGGCGCCGGCAAGACCACGCTGCTCTCGATCCTCGCCGGCATCACCGAACCTGATGCCGGTTCGGTCGAGACCCCTGGAGGGGGAGTCGGCTGGGTGCCGCAGCAGGCCGCGATCTACCGGCGGCTCACGGTCACCGAAAACCTCCTGTTGTTCGCGCGGCTCCAGGGCCACGCCGAGCCGGATGCGAAGGTCGAAGAGATGCTCGGCCTCACGGGTCTCGGGGACCGGCAGGACGACCAGGCGGGCAAGCTCTCGGGCGGCAACCAGCAGCGCATCAACATCGCGATCGGGCTGATGGCCGACCCGGCCGTGCTGCTCCTCGACGAGCCGAGCGTCGGCCTCGACCCGGCCCAGCGGGCCCGGCTCTGGCGGTTCATCCTCGGCCTGGTCCGGTCCGGTACCGCGGTCGTCTTCTCGACCCACGACATCCAGGAAGCCGAGCGGTACGCCGAGCGCATCTTCGTCGTCGCCGACGGCAACGGGGTCTTCGACGGCACGGCGGGGGAGCTGCGGGACGCGGTCGTGACCCCGGACGGATCCGGGGTCGACCTCGAGACCTCCTTCCTCGCCTTCCTGACGAAAGCCGGCCATTGATGCGCTGGCTCCTGCTGAAGGACCTGCAGATCCTCCGGCGCTCGCCGCTGCAGCTGGCCCTGCTCGTGATCTACCCGATCGCGATCGCGCTCCTGGTCGGGTTCGCCCTGACCCGCGGCCCGGAGAAGTCGACGGTGGCGCTGTACAACGAGCTGCCGGCAGGGTCCGGGCTCGGCTTCGCCGGCGAAGAGGTCGACGGGGACGAGATCCGCGACCGCCTGTGCGACCGGGTCGACTGCCTCGAGGCGGACAGCCGCGAGGAGGCCGAGGACCTGGTCGAGTCGGGTGAAGCCGCTGCCGCCGTGGTCGTGCCGGAGGACATCGGCGACAAGATCGAGTCGCTCACTTCGCTCAATCCTCAGAACCCCGAGATCGACGTGGTGGTCAACGGATCGAGCACGGTCGAGAACCAGATCGTCGACGACCAGATCGAAGCACTCAGATCCGAGGCCAACCAGCTGATCGCCCAGCGCCTGGCCGATGGTGGTCGTGAATACATCCAGCTGATCCGCGACGGGGGGAGTTTCGACGTGCTCGGGCAGGAGCTCGAAGTGCTCGGCCTGAAGAACAGCGAATCCACCCTCCGGCGGGTCCGGGAACAGGTGAAGGACCCGGCCGGCCGGGAGCAACTCGAGCGGGTGATCGAGTTCGCCGGGCTCGCGGCCGAGAACCTCGACCTGGCCGATCCGCTGCTGGGCGCGATCGCGCAGCCGATCGAGGTGAACAAGACCGAGGTCGGAGAGGAAGCGGCGAGCCTCGACACCTTTGCCGTCGCCGTGACCGCGACCTTTGCCCTGATGTTTGTGACCCTGCTCCTGGTGGCCGGGTCGCTGGCGCTCGAGAAGGAAGAGAACGCCTTCACCCGCCTGACGGCCGGGCTGGTCACCCGGCTCCAGATCCTCCTGGGCAAACTCGGGCTCGGCGTCGTGGTCGGGACCGTGGTCGTGCTGATCCTCCTGCTGGCCCTGTCCCTCTTCGTGACCATCCAGTGGGGCCGCGCCCCGGTCTGGATCCTCGCGGCGATCCTCGGCGCGGCCGCTTTCGCCGCGGTCGGTGCCGCGCTGGGAGCCGCCACCCGCGAAGTGCGGGCCGCGACGCTGGCGGCGGTGATGATCAGCCTGCCGTTCGCCCTGCTCTCGCTGGTCCCCGACGACGCGGTCGGGCCGGCGATCGAGGCGGTGATCCCGGTCGTGACCGCCGTTTTCCCGTTCAAGCCCGCGCTCGACGCACTCACCGGGGGACTCGAGCTGGCCGGCCCTTCGGTCTGGCTGCCGATGCTGCACCTGCTGATCCTCACCGTTGCTTACGGTGCACTGGCCCGTCTCGCCCTCCGCCGCTTCTAGCACCCCTCCGCGGCGAATGGAATCGATCGCCCGTCCGAGCGGGCTGCCAGTTCGCCGCCGGCGCCAATGATCCGGTTCATCCTCGGACAGGCAAGCGATTTCTCCGCTTCCCTAAACTGGACCGGTATGAGTTTTCCCGCGACTCGCCTCAGGCGGCTTCGCCGGACGCCGGCCCTGCGTGGCCTCGTCCGCGAGACCCACCTTTCGCCCACCGAACTGATCCAGCCTCTCTTCGTGACCGCCGGCGCCGGCGTCCGGGAGGAGATCTCCGCGATGCCGGGCATCTCCCGCTTCTCGATCACCGAGGCGGTCGAGGAGGCCGGCGAGATCCACGCGGCGGGGGTCGCCGCCGTGCTGCTTTTCGGGATTCCCGGCGAGAAGGACGAAGCGGGATCGGGCGCCTACGACGACGAAGGCATCGTGCAGATGGCCGTGCGGGCCCTGAAAGAAGCCCACCCCGACCTGACGGTGATCACCGACGTCTGCCTCTGCGAGTACACCTCGCACGGGCAGTGCGGCTTCATCCGCGACGGCGAGGTCGACAACGACGTGACCGTGGAGCTGCTCTCGAAGACCGCGATCTCCCACGCTGAAGCCGGAGCCGACATCGTCGCACCGAGCGACATGATGGACGGCCGCATCGGCTCGATCAGGTACCAGCTCGACGAGGAGGGCCACAGCCGCGTGGCGATCATCTCCTATGCCGCCAAGTATTCCTCCGCCTTCTACGGGCCCTTTCGCGAGGCCGCCGGCTCGGCGCCGCAGGAAGGCGACCGCCACGGGTACCAGATGGATCCGGCCAACGGCGACGAAGCGGTCCGCGAGGCCCGCCTCGACCTGGAAGAAGGTGCGGACGCGCTGATGATCAAGCCGGCCAGCCACTACCTCGACATCGTGCGCCGGGTGAAGGACGACCTCGGAGCCCCGGTCGCCGCCTACCAGGTGTCGGGCGAGTACTCGATGCTGAAGGCCGCCGGAGCCAACGGCTGGATCGACGAACAGCGGGCCGCGACCGAGGCCCTCGTCTCGATGAAACGAGCCGGAGCGGATTTCATAGTCACCTACTACGCCAAGGAGGCAGCCCCGTGGCTGGCCTGAGCAGATCCGCGCCGTCGGCGCCGAAGTTGAAGGTCCGCGCCCGCAAGGACGGCGCAGCGATCGCGCTCGACGATGTCGACAAGCGCCTCATGAACGTCCTGCAGTCCGGGTTCCCGCTGATCCGGGAGCCGTACGCAGTGATGGCCGGGGAGGCGGGGATTTCGCTCTCCGAGGCCCTCGAGCGCACCAACCGGCTCCTCGAGAACCGGATCATCCGCGAGATCACCCCGATCTTCGACACCCGCGCGCTCGGCTACAGCTCCATGCTGGTCGCGGCCAAGGTCGACGCCGAAAACCCCCAGCGGGCCGCCGCCGTGGTCAATGCCCATCCCGGCGTTTCGCACAACTACCTGCGGAACCACGACTTCAACCTCTGGTTCACGATCGCCACACCGCCCGACTCGAAGCTCGGGCTCGAGACCTCCCTCGAACGCCTGATGGATGAAGCCGGCGCCGAGTCGATGCGCCAGCTGCCGACGCTGACCCTCTTCAAGATCAACATGAACCTGGAGATGGAGGGCGGCACCGACGCGCTCGCATCGAGCGTGGAGGCGGTGCCGCCGCGGGAGATCGAGGCCCAGCCGTACGACGACACCGACATCGCCGTGATCAGGGCCCTCCAGGGCCCGATGGCCGCGATCCCGCGCCCGTTCGACGAGGCGGCGGCCGAGGTCGGCATGGGGGTCAACGACTTCCTGGGCCACCTGGAAGGAATGAAGGACCGCCACCTGCTCCGCCGGGTTGCGGCGATCCTGTTCCACCGCCGCGCCGGCTTCTCAGCCAACGGCATGGGCGTATGGCGGGTGCCGGAAGAAGACATCGACACGGTCGGTCGCCGTATGGCCTCCTTCCGCGGGATCTCCCACTGCTACCAGCGGCCGACCTACGAAGACTGGCCTTACAGCGTCTTCACCATGGCCCACGGCCGGTCGAAGGAGGAGTGCGACAAGATCCTCGACTCGATCGCCGAAGAGTGCGGCATGGGACCCGGAGACCGCGCCACCCTCTACTCGTCGACCGAGTACAAGAAGATCCGCCTGCGCTACTTCACCGACGATTACCGGCTCTGGGAAGAGGCTCATGGGGCCTGAGGGCCCCGCTGCCCTTCCTCCGCGCGCCAGCGCGGAGGAAGAGGTCGGGACCCGTTCCTGATGCCCACTTCCCCGGGTTCGGGCAGCGAACTGTTCGAGCGGGCCCGGCGGGTCCTGCCCGGTGGAGTCAATTCGCCGGTCCGGGCGATGCGGCAGATCGGGCGCGACCCGGTCTTCATCGAATCGGGCGAGGGCTGCCGTGTCACCGACCGCGAGGGCAACACCTACATCGACTGGGTCTGCTCCTGGGGACCGCTGATCCTCGGCCACGCCAAGCCTTCGGTCATCGATGCGGTGACGAAAGCCGCCGCCCGCGGAACCACGTTCGGGGCGGCCACCGAAGGGGAGGTCGAGCTGGCCGAGGAGATCGTCGCCCGGGTGCCTTCCCTCGAGATGATCCGCATGACGAGCTCGGGGACCGAAGCCGCGATGAGCGCTGCCCGCCTGGCCCGGGCGGTGACCGGCCGCGAGATCCTGGTCAAGTTCAGTGGCGCCTACCACGGCCACAGCGATGGCCTGCTGGCCGAGGCCGGTTCCGGCGTGGCGACACTGGGCGTGCCTTCTGGCCCGGGCATCCCCGCCGCCCAGGCCGCCGGCACCGTGGTGATCCCCTGGAACGACCGGCAGGCGGCGATCGACGCCCTCGACCAGCACGAGGTCGCGGCGCTCCTGGTCGAACCGGTGGCCGCCAACATGGGCCTGGTCCCGCCCGAGGAGGGCTTTCTCGGACTCCTCCGCGAAAAGACCTCCGGGACGGGCGCCCTGCTCGTCTTCGACGAAGTGATCACCGGCTTCCGGGTCGCCCGCGGCGGCGCCCAGGAGCTGTACGGGATCGAACCCGACCTCACCGTGATGGGCAAAATCGTCGGCGGTGGCCTGCCCGCCGCCGCCTTCGGTGGACCCCGCCGTTTCATGCAGCGCATCGCCCCGGCGGGCGACGTCTATCAGGCGGGAACTCTGTCAGGTAATCCGCTCGCGGTGGCGGCGGGGCTCGCCACCCTGCTCAAGCTGGACGACGCGGCCTACGAGCGGCTCGGTGTCCTGACCGACCGCCTGGTCGCCGGGCTCGAGTCGCTGGCCGGAGGCCGTCCGCTTCAGGTCGCTTCGGTGCCCGGCCTCGTCACGCTGTTCTTCCGCGACAGCCCGGTCCACGACTTCGCCGATGCCACCAGCACCGACCTCGAGGCCCACGCCGCTTTCTGCCGGGCGATGCTCGACCGGGGGATCTACCTGCCGCCGGCCCAGTTCGAGGCCTGGTTCGTCTCGACCGCCCACGACGAAGCGGCGATCGACGAGACCCTCGACGCCGCCCGCGAATCCCTGGACCAGGTCCTTTGAGCCCGGCGATGGCGCTGGTGGCGCTCAGCGAGCGTGTTGCCGGCGAAGGCGAACCGCTGGCGGGACACCTCGTCACGCCGGCGGAGCAGCCGGTCTTCGGGCAACTGGCCGCCGCCGGGACCCGGACATCGGCAGCGGCGGCGGAATACTCGTTCGTCGTCGAGGCGGTGCGCGAGGGCTACCTCTGCCACTACGGGACCCCGCGGATCCTCGGGGGCCCGGACTCCGATCTGCGGCTGCTCGCGGGCGACCTGTTCTACGCGATCGGGATCGGCGGCCTCGCGGCTCTGGACGACCCTCAATCCGTAGGGATCCTGTCGGATTTGATCCGGATCGCGGCCGGGTTCCGGGCCGTGGGCGAGGCCGAGCGGGCCGAGGCCCTCTGGCTGTCACAGCTTTTGGCTTTGGCCTGCGGAACCGAGCCTGCCCAGGCCACACTGGTCGATTCCCTCCGAAGGGGGGAAACGGGCTCGCTGGAAGCCCTGGACGAGTGGTGTGGAGCGTTTGCCGCCGAGCATGGCCTCGACCGGGCATATCTCGTGGCGCGGAAGGCAATAGACTCCCGGGCCTCAAACCTGTAGAAGTTCCCAACCAGTTGCCCGACTCAGAAGACAAAAACCTCTCCGCGGAGGATCGACCCCGCACGAAGCTGCCTGAGGCAGAGCCTCGCGGCTACTTCGAAGGCGAGTCGATGACCCGCCGCAAGGTGTTCGTCGTGGCCAGCCAGGCGCTGGGCGGACTCGCCGGTGCCGCCGTCGTGCTGCCGGTCGTCGGGTTCGCCCTGGCCCCGGTCTTCGAACGCGGACGCGAACGCTGGGAATCGGTCGGCACGATCGAGGACTTCGGCCCGGACACCTACAAGCAGGTGGTCTTCACCGAGACCGTCGGGATCGGCGAGGTCGGCAAGACGACCGCGTACGTGCGCCAGGGCTCGGAGAAATACGGCGAGGATCCGGCCGAATACATCGCGATCTCGAACCGTTGCGCCCACCTCGGCTGCCCGGTCCGTTTCGTCCAGGCCGCCGCGAACTTCATCTGTCCGTGCCACGGCGGGGCCTACGACTTCATCGGCAAGCGCATCGGTGGCCCGCCGGTCCGTCCGCTGGACCGCTTCCAGACCCGGGTGACCAAGAACCACGTCGAGCTCGGTCCGCGTTACAGCGTGACCAACCAGCTCAAGGCGGTCCGCGCCCGCGACCCCGGCGAGTTCACCGGTGGCATCTGGGAGTACCTGTACCCGCCACGACCGACCGTCTTCCCGCCCCCGTGATCGCGATGATCAGATGAAGTCACCCTTCCCTTCACGCACGAAGAAGTCCGACCAGCCCGGAAACGGCACCCTGCCCGAGGAGAACGGCGCGGTCACCGAAGAAGAGGTGAAGCCGACCCGCAAGGAGAAGCTCGCCGGCCATTCCAAGGTGGCAACCCACCACGCCCACGAAGGCAGCAAGGACCTGGCCGGCTGGGTCGATTCCCGCACGAACGCGACCGGCATCTTCACCGCAATGATGTCGCGCCACGTCCCCAAGGGCACCAACTGGTTCTACACCCTGGGCTCGGCGACGATGTTCGTCTTCGCGATGCAGGCGATCACCGGCGTGTTCCTCTCGATGTACTACACGCCTTCGGCAACGCAGGCCTACGCCTCGATCACCCACCTGACCAACGATGTCTTCCTCGGCGAGTTCGTGCGCGGGCTCCACAAGTGGGGGGCCAGCCTGATGATCATCCTGATCTTCCTGCACATGGCCCGCACCTTCTTCTTCGGCGCCTACAAGTATCCGCGTGAGCTCAACTGGGTGATCGGCGTCGTACTTTTGATCCTGACCATGGTCATGGGTCTCACCGGCTACCTGCTGCCGTTCGACCAGAGGTCCTTCTGGGCCACGATCGTGGCCAACAACATCACCGCCTCCGGGCCGATCGTCGGGCCGTACCTGGCCGACTTCCTGCGGGCGGGCCCGGACTTCTCCGCCACCACGCTCTCCCGCTTCTACGCGCTCCACATGCTCGTCGTGCCCGGTCTCATCGGCGCGCTGATCGGCGCCCACCTGTTCCTGGTGGTCAAGCTGGGCACCACCGCCCCGCCGTGGGTCCGCGCGTCCCGTCCGAAGGGAGCCCAGCGTTCGGAGGACGTCGTCGCCGGTGTCGCCGTGGCCGATTCGGAAGAGGTGCAGGTGTCGTCGAACGGATACGCCGGCAACGGTTCCGCGGAGGACGCCGGACCGGACGATTCAGCCTCCGAAGACGAGGAAGGGGAGGCCCCCTCGTGAACAGCCGTGAAAAGGAGGACTATCTCCGCGAGTACGAGCAGCTGAAGAAGAAGGGCAAGCCTTTCTTCCCTTACGCGATCGTGAAGGACTCGGTGATGTTCTGCGTGGTCGCCGCCGTCCTGATCATCATGGCCCTGGTCCTCGGTGTCGAACAGGGCCCGAAGGCCGACCCGACCACGACCACCTACACGCCGCGGCCCGAGTGGTACTTCTTCTTCCTGTTCGAAGTGCTGCGTGTGATCAAGCCGCCGGAGCTGACTCCGGTCGCGACGGTCGGCATCCCGACCATCTGCATGGTCCTGCTGTTACTCCTGCCGTTCTACGACCGGGGACCCGAGCGCATCCCGTGGAGGCGGCCGATCGCCTCGATCACGGGCGTCCTGGTCATCCTCGCGATGGCCTACCTGACGCTCCTCGGCGCTTCATCCGGTTCGCCTTCCGAGATCGAACTCGAGACCAAGCCCCAGTACGAGCAAGGCAAGGAGATCGTGGCCCAGTCGGGCTGCCTTGCGTGCCACGCGATCGGGGAGAACGGGGCCCACGGCGGCCTCGGACCCGACCTGACCGAGATCGGGACCAGGGTCCCGCGCGCCGCGATCAAGCGGACGCTCGAGATCGGGCCGGCCATCATGCCGTCGTTCCGCGGCCTCGGCCAACAGGACCTGAATGCGGTGGCCGATTATCTGGCCTCGCTCGATTAGTCCGGCGCCTTCGTGAATCCGACACGTCCCCAGCGGGGTGACGAGCACTTCAGTGGCGAGGTCAACTCGATGTTCGACCGGATCAGCGGCGTGTACGACCGCATGAACCGGGTGATGACCGCGGGCCTCGACCAGACCTGGCGGGAAAGGGCGGCCGACCGGGTCCGCCTCGAACCGGGCCAGAAGGCGCTCGACCTCTGCTGCGGGACGGGCGACCTGAGCTTTGCCCTGGCCCGGCGGACCGGCACCGGGGGGGAGGTGACCGGAGCCGACTTCTCCCGGCCGATGCTGAAGATCGCGGAGGAGAAGGCGGAGTCGCGCGGGGCAACCCAGGTCGGGTTCGAATGGGCCGACGCGCTCGAACTGCCTTACGGGGATGAAGAATTCGACGCGGTCACGACCGCTTTCGGCGCCCGCAACCTGGCCGACCTCGACCGCGGAATCTCCGAGATGCTCCGGGTGCTGAAGCCCGGAGGCCGCCTCGCGATCCTCGAGATCACGCAGCCCAGCCGGCAGCCGCTGGCGCTCTTCTTCGGGCTCTGGTTCGACCGGATCGTGCCGTTGCTCGGCAAGTTGGCCGGCGATTCCTCCGCATACGAGTACCTGCCGGAGTCGGTTCGCAGCTTCCCCGACGGCGCAACCCTCGGCGAGCGGATGGACGCGGCCGGGTTCAGGCACGTTCGCTGGACGATCATGGCCGGCGGCATCATCGCCCTCCACTCCGCGGTCAAGTGACCCCGGAGCGCGGAGTCCCCGAGCCGGTCACGGCCGTAACCGACACGGCCGGCGCCTGGCTGACGCGGGGCCTCGAAGCCGTCGAAACCGGGCTTGCCTCGGCAGTCGACGGTGGCGGGGCACTATCCGAAGACGCGGCCGCCACCCTCAAGGCGGGCGGCAAGCGCATGCGGCCGATGCTGGTCCTTCTCTGCGCCGGTCCCGAGGGCGGCGCCGCCGCGGTCCGGGCAGGGATCGCGGTCGAGCTGGTCCACATGGCCAGCCTGGTCCACGACGACGTGCTCGACCGGGCGCCGCTCCGCCGCGGGGTGCCCACGGTCTTCGCCAGCGCCGGCCCCGGCCGGGCGACGGCGGTCGGCGACCAGCTCTTCGCCTCGGCCTTCCGGGTCCTGGTCGACGGCGGTGACCAGACGGCGGTGGCCGAGCTCAGCCGTACCGCGGTCGATCTCGCCCGGGGAGAGCTGCTCCAGCGGCGGGGCGCTTTCGACCTCACCCTTCCCGAGAGCGAGTACCTCGAGCGCTCCGGCCTGAAGACCGGCCGCCTCTTCGAAGCGGCCTGCGTGCTCGGCCGCTCGACCGTCGAACCGGGACAGGCGGACATGATCAGCCTGTTCGGGCACCGGATCGGCCTCGCCTTCCAGATGCTCGACGACGTGCTCGACATCTCGGGGCCGGTCGAGCGGACCGGCAAGGCCCGGGGCACCGACCTGCTCGACGGCACCGTCACGCTGCCTTTCATCATCGCGGCCGGAATCGATCCGGGACTGCGGGAGGCCGACCTCCACACCCTGGACGAGGCCGCCGCCGAGGAGCTCTGCGAACGCATCGCCGGGACGGGCGCCCTGGAGCAGGTGCGGACCCGCGCGATGGCGATGATCGAGGAGGCGAAGGCGGGGCTCGCCGGGGCCGGACTCGATGACGAGCAGCGCCAGCTCCTCGAGCTGATCGCGGACGGTGTGGTCCTCCGCTACAGCTAGGCGTGGCGGCCACCGCTTCTGGAATACTCCGCGGCCATGGTCCTCAGCGACGGAACGATCCGCAAAGAGATCGAATCAGGCCGCATCAAGATTGAACCCTACGAGCCGGATCTGGTCCAACCCTCGAGCGTCGACCTCCGGGTCGATTCCAAGTACAGGGTCTTCAACAACTCGCGCCACCCGTTCATCGACGTCAAGGAGCCGATGGAGGATCTGACCGAGCTGGTTGAGCCCGGCCAGGACGAAGCCTTCATCCTGCATCCCGGTGAATTCGTGCTCGGGCAGACCCTGGAGAAGGTAACCCTCCCGAACGACCTGGTCGCCCGCCTCGAGGGCAAGAGCTCCCTCGGCCGCCTGGGCCTGCTGATCCACTCGACGGCGGGTTTCGTCGACGCCGGCTTCTCGGGCAACCTCACGCTCGAGCTCTCGAACGTCGCCAACCTGCCGATCACGCTGTACTACGGGATGCCGATCGGCCAGCTGTCCTTCATGCGCATGGACGTAGCCGTCGATTCACCTTACGGAAGCGACAGGATCGGATCCAAGTACCAGGGCCAGGACGAACCGACCGCATCCCGTTACTACCTGAACTTCAGGGACTGATCCACCGGCGAGGCCGCCTCGTAGGTACCCTCTAGGTAACCATGATTCCCAACATCGGCCCACTCGAGATCGCGATCGTCCTGGTCATTGCCCTGATTGTCTTCGGGCCGAAGCGCCTGCCCGAACTCGGCAAGTCGCTGGGACGCGGCATCAACGAGTTCCGCGACGGCATCAACAAGGTCGGCAAGGACGATGACGATGACGATGACGACGACGATGACGACGAACCTGCTGCGCTCACGCCACCGCCCGGCGCCGAGCCTGAAGTGACCGAGATCATCAACGACGCAAACCAGAAGGCCGAAGCCGAGCCCGAACCCGTTGAGTCTGAGGTAGTACCCGAGTCCAAGAAGTAGGCCCCCGGTGGCCAAGCTGAAGCCGGTCGCGCACGAAGAGCAGCTGTCGCTCGTCGATCACCTCGACGAACTGCGCTCCCGCATCATCTTCACCCTGGTCTCGGTCGCGCTGATCTTCGCGGTCTGCTTCTGGCAGAGCGAGGTGATCCTCGATATCGCGGCGGCCCCGCTGCCGGAAGCCGACCAGGCACTCCAGGTGCTGGCGCCGACCGAGGCCTTCATGACCACGGTGACCGTCTGCGCGTACGCGGCGATCATCGTCTCGGCTCCGCTGATCAGCTACCAGCTGTTCGCCTACATCCTGCCGGCGTTCTCCCCCAGGGAACGCAAGGCGATCCTGCCCCTGCTGTTCGCGATCCCTCTGCTCTTCGTCCTCGGCGTCGTCTTCGCCTACTTCGTAATCATGCCGGCGGCGATCAACTTCCTGCTGAACTTCGGCGGCAACAACTTCAATACGGAACTGCGGGCCCGGGAGTACTACTCGTTCTTCTCGACCACCCTGCTCGCGGGCGGCGTGGTGTTTCAGGTGCCGATCATCATCATGGCCCTGGTCAAACTGCGGATCGTCACCATCCGGCAGCTCCGGAAGAACCGCCGTTACGCCTATCTGGGGCTCGCCGTGATCGCCGCGGCCCTGCCCGGCGTCGACCCGCTTTCGATGCTGATCGAGATGGTTCCGCTCCTCTTGCTGTACGAGTTGAGTATCTTCCTCGCTCGGGGCTTTGGGAAGCCGAAGGACCCTGAAGCGGAAGATCCGACGATCGAGGAGCACTAGCCGTGGCGGAAGAACCTGAAAACCGAATGCTGTTCGACTTGCGCGGGAAGCGCAAGCGGGTCATCCAGGTCATCTACGTCCTCCTGGCGATCATCATGGCGGCCAGCCTCATCGTCATCGGTCTCCCCGGCGGAGTCAATCCCTTCAGCAGCGGTAGCGGTGTCGTGTCCCAGGACACGGCCGACCTCAGCATCGAGCGGGCCGAGAACCTCCAGGCGAGGATCGCCGCCGAGCCGAACAATACGAACGCCCAGGAAGAACTGATCCGCGCCCGCATCGCGGCCGGCAACAGCCTGATCGAGATCGACGAGGAGACCGGCGCCCAGACCATCACCGACGGCGCGTCCACCCAGTACGACCTCGCCGCCCAGAGCTGGGAGGAGTACCTGAAGTTGACCGACAACAAGCCGGACCAGTCGGTCGCCCAGGTGATCGCAACCACCCTCTTCACGCTTTCACAGGACTCGACCGTCGCGCAGTTCCAGACGAACATCGCCGACGCCGCCGAAGCCCAGGGATACGTGGCCAGGGCAGTCGAAGCCGCCGCGAAGAACGGCAACGGCCCGAGCGCCGGACCCACCCTCGCGACGCTGGCGACCTACCAGTTCTACGCCCAGGACACCAAGGAAGCCCAGGCCACCGCCAAGCGGGCGCTCGCGGCAACCGACGACAAGGTGGAGAAGCAGCAGATCAAGGCACAGCTCGAATCGGTCGAGAAGGACGCTGCCCGCATCGGCAAGATCCTGGCCCAGGCAAAGAAGCAGGCCGAGAAGGACGGCGGCAAATCCCTCGAGGAGCCGGCCGGAAGCCTCGGGACCCAGAGCCCGCTGACCGCCCCTGGCACCGCGCCATAAGGGCCGGGTCCGGACACCTCGATCCACGCTTCGCGGGGGTCAAGGCGGGCGAGGGCCAGGGCAGACGCCTCCGGGCGGCTCAATCTATACTTCCCCGACCGGCTGCCCCCAGAGGAAGCCGACCCGGGCCGTTAGCTCAGTTGGTAGAGCAGGAGACTCTTAATCTCAAGGTCGAAGGTTCGAATCCTTCACGGCCCACTCACTCCACTCCGCTCGACCATCCTTCCAGTGAGAGGCAATCCTCACACGTCAGGTGTCAACCAAACCCGGGGCAGACCACGAACACCACTCCGTTCGGTATCCAGTTACCGAATTGGCACAGGCAGAGGGCGATCCGTGACCGCCGCTTCGCGACTCTGACCGGTATGAAACCAGACACTTTTCCGATTGAGATATATGTTCCCGGCACGCCGCAGAACGATCCGCGGCAGGCAAAGAAGTATCCGCCCTGGGTTCGAGTCCGCACTGGTCCTCCGCTCCATCCGGATGATCTCGCGGTAGTGGACGGGGTTCCGGTCACTAGCATCGCCCGAACCCTCGTGGACCTCGCTGAGGTGTGCGATCGCTTTGAGCTGGCCGAAATCTTCTCCAATGTTCGCGAACAGGGTTGTGGACGATCACGCAATCCTCCCCACATCTGGTCACCCAAATTCCCCAGGCAACCTGACCACCTGCGCGTAGCCGGAGCCCGTAGGGCGTAGGGCTACGCGCAGGTGGTGCTCGCTTTGTTCAGGGGCCTTCGCAACGGTTGAGGTGT
>CAVOIH010000023.1:0-34058 GCA_963695885.1 uncultured Solirubrobacterales bacterium
GCGTTTTGCCAGGGCGATCCCGGTTCGATGAAGCTGGCCCCGGTGCCGGAGAACCTGCACCAGTCATTGAGGGCGTGGGAGGTGAGCTCCGGGCCGTTGTCGGAGCGGATGAAGGCCGGGGCAACACCCCGGATTTCGAGCAGCTCATCGAGGACCTCAACGGTCTCATCGGCGGTGATCGATCGGGCGACATGGGTGGCCAGGACCTGCCGGGTGAACTCGTCGACGATGTTCAGGATCCGGAGCCGGCGGCCGTCAGAGGTCTGATCGTCCTGGTAATCGAGCGCCCAGACATGGTTCGGGTATTCGGCCTCCAGGTGCCTTGCCTCGGTTGCCGAGTTGCCAAGACGGCTTCTCTTCTTCGCTTTGTGGGTCACTTTCAGGCCTTCTTCCCTCCAGATCCTCTGGATCTTCTTGCGGTTCACCCTGAACCCGTTCTTCTTCGCGATCGCGTGGGCGCGACGGTAGCCGAACCGGGGCCGCTTCCTCGAGAACTCGACCAGCCACCTTCGAAGCTCCTTCTCCTCGTCGGCCATGACCGGTTTCCTCCTCTGGGTGGAGCGGGCCTGGCCGGTTATCCGGCAAGCCCGGCGCTCGGAGATGTCCAGGCGGTCGATCAGCATCTGGGTCGCCTTTCGTCTCCGGACCGGGCCTGGAAGTTTCCTGGCATGAAGATGGGTGTCGAGGTGATCCCGGCGTCCGGTGAGGTACCTACCTTGAACCCACCGGGCAATGGGGCATCTCACGGAGAACAACGCAAAAAGCGGGCAGGCCGCGCTGAAAGGGATGAGCTTTGAGCTCGACAGTTTCCTTGGCCGCCCCTGCGACTGGCCCGGGTGTGCCAGAAAGAGCACGTATCCGTCTGTGTCATTGAGTCCGCTTGTCTCCGAACCGATCTAGTGTCAACGAGTTAGGAGCAGATATGCGAAAACGGTATGTGGGGCTCGATGTCCATCGCGATTTCTGCCAGGTCGCAATCGCCGAAGACGGCAAGGTTCGCCCCGCGGGCCGGGTCGCCTCCAGGCCCGATGATCTATTGGCCTTTGCGAAGGCTCTCCTGCCGGGTGATGAGGTGGCGCTTGAAGCAACCTCCGGAGCAAGACGGGTAGCCGAGATTCTCGGCCCCCATGTTCAGCGGGTGGTGATCGCCAACACCCACCGCCTCGAGGCGATCTCCAGGGCCAAAGCAAAGACCGACCGAAACGACGCCAAGACGTGGCTCAGCTGCTCTCGGCCGGAGTGCTTGAAGGCTCATGGCTGCCTGACGAACCAACCAAGGCACTGCGCCGCCGGGTCTCGCGCCGGCATAACCTGGTCACCTCCCGAACCAGAGCCAAGAACGAGGTCGCGGCGGTCCTTCACCGAAATCTCAGCGAGCGTCCACCGGTGTCTGATGTATTCGGAGTCGAGGGGCGCCGGTGGCTGGGTGGGCTCGATCTGCCCGGCGACGAGGTCGAAACGCTTTCCGGAGCGCTTCGCCAGGTCGATTTCTTCAGCTCTGAAATTACGACGATCGAGCGTGAGCTGGCCCGTTTCGTGGTGGGCTCCGAGGCGGCCCGGCGACTGATGACCGTGCCGGGGGTGGCGATGGTGACCGCGGCGACCTTCATCGCCCAGGTCGGCGAGATCTCGCGTTTTCCGTCACCAAAGAGCCTGGTCGGCTACCTCGGGCTTGACCCGAGGGTCCGCCAGTCGGGAAACGGGGCAGCCTTCACCGGCCGGATCTCGAAGGAAGGTTCGGTTCTGGTTCGTCACGTGATGGTCGAGTCGGCCCATACCGCGATTCGCACCCCCGGCCCGCTCAGGGCCTTTTACGAGCGGACCAGGTCAAGACGCGGTCACGGTATAGCGATCGTCGCAACCGCCAGGAAGATGGTCTCGCTCTTTTGGTGCTTGCTCACCCGCAAGGAGGACTACCGCTACCCGATCGCCCTCGCCACGAAGAAAAAGATCCGTAAGGTCGAACTCTTGGCCGGCGGTCCCAGGAGGCAGGGAGGCGGTCCGAGCAAAGGCCCGAATCGTGAGGAGCGCCAGAGAATCGATCGCGAACAGGCCGAAGTGGCCGAGCGCGAGTACCGCCAAGTCGCGGCTCGTAGCCTGGCGAGTCAATCAAAGGCGGCAAAGAGGGAGAAAATAAATCGCTAACTTAACTTGACTTTCATCCGTCCCTTCGAGATCTCCTTGAGCGCAAGGTTCTCGAGCTGCTGGTCGGCAACGATGCGCTTGAGCTGGGAGTTCTCCTTGCGAAGCTCCCTGAGTTCCTTGGCGCCGTCGGCTTTCATTCCGCCGAACTGGTTGCGCCAGCGGTGGAGGGTCGTTTCAGAGACCTCGAGGTGCTTGGCGATCTCAGCTTTCTCCTTGCCTTCGGCCTGGAGCTGGTCGGCGATCCGGAGCTTCCGGACGATCTGATCGGGGGTGTGGCGGCGCTTCTTCACTTGCGGGGTTCCTTTCGTGCCCGTTCTCTCGGGCATTCTGAACTCTCACAAGAGGTGGATCAACCTCAGGGGGTCAGGTCACCCCGCTCTCACGCCGCTCAACGGCTGACGTCCACCGACTGGTCATCGAACGCGGGGTCAGCGAGGCCTCGCACGCAACGATCGTCCGCTGGTTGCGCGAGGACGCGATCCGCCCCTGGCTTTACCGCTCCTGGATCTTTCCCACCGACCCCGACTTCGCGGTCAAGGCGGGCCGCATCCTCGACCTCTACGCGGGCCGCTTCGAGGGCAGGCTGCTGCATCCCGGCGACTTCGTCATCAGCGCCGACGAGAAGCCCTCGATCCAGGCCCGACGGCGGATCTCCAAGACTCTGGCCCCGGCCTCCGGGATCGACCGCGGCCAGTGGGTCGAGCACACCTATGAGCGCCGCGGCGCGCTCACCTACCTCGGTGCCTGGGACGTGCGCCGCGGCAGGATCTTCGGCCGCTCGGAGGCCAAGGGCGGGATCGCGCCGTTTGACCGGCTCGTCCGGCAGGTGATGACAAAGGAGCCCTACCGCTCCGCCCGCCGGGTCTTTTGGATCGTCAACAACGGATCAAGCCATCGCGGCCAGGCCTCGATCGACCGGCTCGAGGGTCGCTGGCCGAACCTGAAGCTGATCCACACCCCGGTCCATGCCTCGTGGCTGAACCAGATCGAGATCTACTTCTCGATCCTCCAGCGCAAGGTCCTGAGCCCCAACGACTTCGACTCGCTCGCCGCTGTCGCGCGGCGCCTGAACGACTTCGAGCATCTCTACAACGAGATCGCCGAGCCCTTCGGCTGGAAGTTCACCCGCGAGGACCTGAACAAGTGGCTGGCGCGGCTATCTGAGCGTCAGGCCGAGCAGGATCTCAGGCTGGCGGCGTGAGAGATGGAACTTATGACTTGGAGCACTTAGACAGGCTCGCTCGACTGAATTGCTCCATATTCGATCCGAGACCCGAAGCTGTGGAGAGACTGCTCAGCCGCGTCAATCAAGCCAACAACGTCGCGGGCGATTCTGGTGTATTCGGGGGGACCACAGCCAGCCTTTATCGAATCAATGAAGCTGTCGAGTTGGACACTCATCGGTTCGCTGGTGCCCAGATGGGGTGAGATTATGTCGCCGGATCTGTAAGTCAGCTGGTGCTCGCCAAAGGTTTCGGGATCGGCGATTGTTACCCCTCGATCGAAGACGCGAACTTGCTCTGGGGCGGAGTCGTCATACACCACCATCTTCTTGCTGCCGACCACCGTCGTCCGGCGCAGCTTGCTGGGCGCTAGCCAGCTGAGCTCGACGTTAGCAATCAACCCACTTGGATACACCAAGTTGGTGAAGGCAACATCGTGAACCCCCGAACCGACCGAATCACGGCCGACCGAGGAGACCGATGAAGGAACTTCATTTATCCAATTGAGGACGATAGAAAAATCATGCGGCGCCAAATCCCATAAAACCGATGCGTCGCTTTGATGAAGACCAAGATTGACGCGGCTGGAGGACACGAAGTAGATCTCGCCGAGCTCTCCTCGGCGGATGATCTCCTTAATCGCCACGACGGGTGGGCTGAAAAGGAATGTGTGACCGCACATGATCGCAAGCCCTTTTTTGTTCGCCTTGGATATGAGATCGTCGGCCTCCGTCAAACTGCAGGCGATCGGTTTCTCGATCAAGACATGCTTCCCTGCTTCGAGTGCCCTCATCCCCAAGTCATAGTGCGTCGATATGGGAGTTGAGATGATTACGGCGTCGGTTGACGGGTCATCGAAGACCTCTTCCGCGTTGGCTGTAGCTGCCGCTCTCGTTCTACGCGAGAACTTTGCCAGTCGATCCGAATTCACATCACAAATCCAGTTGAGATTCGATCTAGTTGATTCTTGAACGACCCGAAGATGATTGGGCCCCCAGTAACCAAGCCCGATGAGCCCAAGCCCGATTGTACTTTCTCTCCCTGTTTTCAACGAACCCCTTCCTCATGCCGACCAATGAGGGTGAGATGTCGGCAGGACCAGAGTAGTTATCTCGCTAGGATAGCGCCAATTGCTGATTGTCATTCGTGTCGGGGCGATCAGTGCTTGGACGGCGCAGCATTCAACTGAGGGTAGAAGTGACTATCAGCATCGAGAACTCGGACACAAGATCGGAGTCCAGGGTAGTTGGGAGGAGGCCTCGAGACCGGGACTATGTTCTCCGTCGTGTCCTGCTGGCCGGTGATCTCACGGGTCTTTGTCTGGCGTTCAGCCTCGCGACTTGGCTCGGTGGGACCCGTGACGATGTGGTTTCTGACGAATCTTGGTTTCTCCTCACATTGCCTGCTTGGGCCTTGCTCTTCAGGTCCTACGGCCTCTACAGTCGACCAGTTCGCAGCTTCGAACCGACACATCTAGACGATCTGGCCAGGCTCTTTCACGCAGTAGTCTTGGGGACCCTCGCCCTGTGGCTGTTCTACAAGATTGCGCCTCCCCTCCAAATGAGTCTCGTGGAAGTTGTGCTTTTCTCATCGCTCGGACTCATTTTTACTGCCACCTTCCGGCGCGTCTTGCGAGGAGTAAGTGTGCGCCTGCATGGGGCAGAAAGAATTCTGGTTATCACTACCCCTGATGACGCAAATTCGATAGACCGCAAGCTAATCAACCACCCCGAGTATCAGATGGAACTAGCTGGAACGTTCACGAGTCGGCAAGACTCGTTGACCTTCGGCTCCTCGGCACCGGTATCTGTTGATGACATTCATGAGTTGCTTGTTGAGCGGCATCTGGACCATCTGATAGTTCGTCTCGACGTTGATTTTCTGCCTGCGGGCAGGGCGGAAGAGTTGATGCTCGCCTGCTTTCATCATGGCGTGCGCTTCAGTACCTACCCTGGGCCACGGAGTCTCGTTCTGCCGGGAACGCAACTGAATCACATTGAAGGTTTGGGAATCCTGACCCACGATCCACCTGTTCTCTCCCGTACCGACAGAATCATGAAGAGGACTATGGATCTAGCTGTTTCATCTGTGTCACTACTCGTGGCGGCCCCGCTAATGTTTTGCATCGCGTGCATCATAAGAATCGACTCAAAGGGTTCGGTGCTCTTTCGTCAGGAAAGAGTCGGTCTATACGGAACCCCGTTCATGCTCTTGAAGTTCAGGACGATGGTCCTTGGCGCCGAGGCCATGACTGCCGAGATGATGAAAAAGAGCCTCGATCCATACTGGCTCCTTGTCGATGACGACCCCCGCGTCACAAGGGTCGGGCGGTTCCTTAGGCGAACGAGCTTGGATGAGCTTCCCCAGCTATGGAACGTTCTCGTCGGGGAGATGAGCATGGTGGGTCCGAGGCCGCTAAGCGAATTGGACGATCGTGGTTTGCGGGGTTGGGAGCGACACAGACTTGATCTCGTCCCCGGGGTAACCGGATACTGGCAGGTGATGGGTAGAACCAAGATCCCATTCAAGGAAATGGTAGAGATTGACTACGCCTATGTGACCGACTGGTCGCTTTGGATGGACCTAAAGATTCTCCTTCGAACGGTGGCGGTGGTGCTCAGTCAACGCGGTTCGAACTAAATTGGGCCGACACCTGCCGGACTTATCCTTTGGTCCTAGCCTCGAAACTCCAGTAAGGACCTGAAAACACCCCCGGGAACGTCCGCTTCGTCAGTCAGAATGCAGTTTACGAAGACCCATTCTCACTTCCCGAAAGGACACCCCGAGGGTGAATCAGAAACAGCTTGCCAGAAGAGTAGAAGTCACGTCGGACGCCGAAGGGTTGATCTCCCATTCCGGCGCCTATCTGATCACCGAGCTGGCCGACAGGCTCGGGCTGACCGAGGCCCTCTCGAAGGCCATGGCCCCGACCAGGAAGCGACGCTCCGCCCACGACCCGGGAGTAGTCCTCAGAGACCTGGCCGTCACGATCAGCGACGGCGGCGACTGCGTCTCCGACCTCGGGGTCCTCGCCGGCCAGGTGGACCTCTTCGGCCAGGTCGCTTCCGAGTCAACGGCCCACCGGGTGATCGACTCGATCGGCCCCGATCAGCTCGAAGCGATCCGGGTAGCCCGGGCCAAGGCAAGGGCCGCAGCCTGGCAGGCCGGGGCCCGGCCTGAGACTCTCACGATCGACCTCGACGCCACCCTGCTTCAGGCCCACTCCGAAAAGGAAGACGCCGCCGGCAACTACAAGGGCGGCTTCGGCTTCCATCCCCTGATGGCCTACCTGAGTGAGACCGGTGAAGCGCTCGCCGGTCTGCTCCGGCCCGGGAACGCGGGGGCGAACACCGCCGCCGATCACTTTGAAGTTCTCCAGTTGGCGCTCGACCAGATCCCCGAGCCCGACCTCGACCGCGAGATCCTGGTTCGCACCGACGGTGCCGGAGCAAGCCATGCCTTCACCCATGACTGCCGGGAGGCGAGCATCGGCTTCTCGGTCGGCTACGAGCTGAGCCCGGCGGTTCGGGAAGCGATCCTCGAAGCCCCCGAATCCGCCTGGCGACCGGCGATCCAGGCCGACGGAGTCCCCCGGGAAGGAGCCTGGGTAACGGAGCTGACCGACCAGGTCGATCTATCCAACTGGCCCGAAGGCACCAGGCTGATCTGCCGCAGGGAAAGAGCCCATCCCGGAGCCCAGTTCAAGTTCACCGACCATGACGGCCACCGCTTCACCTCGTTTCTCACCGACACCGAAGGCGCAGAGATCGCCGAGCTCGAACTTCGCCACCGCCGCCGCGCCCGGATCGAGGACTCGATCAGATGTGGCAAGGACACCGGGATGCGGAACCTTCCCTTCCATGACTTCGCCGCCAACGAGGCCTGGCTTGAGCTCTCCTTGATGGCTCAGGACCTGCTCACCTGGGCCAGATCACTGGTTCTATGCGGCGAGCTCGCCCTGGCCGAGCCGAAGCGGCTTCGCCAGAGGCTCTTTCATGTAGCCGGCAGGATTGTTCGCTCCGGACGGCGCACGATCCTGCGTCTGCCGAGGAGCTGGCCCTGGGCGGCCGCCCTCGAAGCCGCCTTTGCCCGCCTCCGGGCCTTGCCTGCTCCGCTTCTTGCCTGAGCGGCGGAGCCGCTCAGCTCACCAGCGACCAAAGATCGACACCCGGCTTCGCCCGTTGATTGCTGTTGCTGGGAAACTGGCCCTTCAACGGCAGATGACCAGACTGACCGGCCCGGATGGCGCACTTTTCAGCCAGCAGAGACCCGACACGACCTCACGGGTGTTCCCAGGCCGGAAATCACACTCACCGGCGGCTTACTGGGAGATCGAGGCTAGCTAGTCCGTTTTGAGCAACACTTTGATCTTCCCCCGAAGGGGTTGACACGCAAGTCTGGAATCCTCCGGCAACAAGGAGGAAGCAATGCCCCCGAGGTACCAACCGGAAGTGCGCCGTCAGGTTGGAACGGGGGAGTTCCAAGCTTCCGGACGATCTGATCTGGGGTGTGGCGACGCTTCTTCACTCGCGGGGTTCCTTTCGTGCCCGTTCTCTCGGGCATTCTGAACTCTCACAAGAGGTGGATCAACCTCAGGGGGTTCAGGTCACATGCTGCGCCTCGATTATTCATATGTCGCCGGCTGGTCTCTCGGCGAAGACGTTCGACTGCTCTTGCGGACCTTCAGTGCGGTCGTCGGGCGCAGCGGCGCCAAGTAAGCATTTTGCTGGTGTGACCGGCGGTGTTTACCGGCCACGGAAACGGTTCAGAAATCCATGTCCGGCAGAGCGCCTATCCACCTCGACCGGCTTGGGGGGTTCCGTGCCTCCATCCAGGATCCAGCCCGGCATGTCGGTGCAGAGCCAGTCGACCATCTCCGCGTAACCGGCACGCCGAAGCGGTTCCGCCATTTCTGGCGGGCGAAGCGTCGCGTGGTGGGCATCGGAGGCGACCGTGTGGACCAGACCGAGGTCCATCATTTTCCGGGCGGTCCTCTCGGCCGTGCGGCCGTAGCGTCCGGTCAACGAACCAGCGGTGAGCTGGGTCTTCACGCCGCCATCGACCAGGGAGACCAGCAGGTCGAGATCTTCCTGAATCGCCGGGTTGCGTTCGGGGTGCGCCAGGAGGATCCTCCGGCCACGCCCGCTGACGCTGAAGATCGAGCTGTGAAGGGCGAACGCAGTAGCCCTCGTCGGTGGTTCGATCAGGAGCCAGTTGCTGTGACCGAGAGTGAGGCCGTCGAGCTCGGTGTCATCCATGTCGACTGCCACGCTCGCGGAAATCTCCGCGCCCGTCTCTATCCGTAGCTCCAGCGAAGCCCGTTCCAGAGCCGCAACCGCAACCAGTCAACGTTCTTCGATGATCTCGGCCGTGTTCGGATGGCGACTATTGACGTGCGGGGTCGCAACGATTCGCTCCACGCCACATTCAATCCAGGCCCGGGCCAGCGCGATCGATTCTTCGTCGGAACCCGGCCCGTCGTCGATCCCGGAAAGGAAGTGGCAATGCAGGTCGATCATCATATCTCCGACAATGGAATGGACCTCAGGGTCTGCCCCAGGATGGTGTGGTACACGGGTTTGGTGGTTTGTGAGCCCGCAGCTGCGGTCTGATGGACTGTTTCATATTCGATCGGGGCGGTTCGTCCATCGGGAGCACCGTTCCGTGCTCGATCCAGTATGGTTCCTCGCCTGCCATAGACCGCTGGTCGGGCGATAGTCCGTAAAGCCAGGGTAGGTGGAGCCGAAGAAGCCGATTCTTCTGCCCGCCTGCGTGCGGGCTTTTTTATGCCCGTGGGGTCGGGAAATGACCAGAGAACTAAGAGATCAGACATGAACAGAGATGAAAAAGCAGCGGTGATCGACGAGATCACCACCGAGATCAAAGATTCCGAAGCGGTCTTCGCGATCGACTATCGCGGCATCTCCGTCACCCAGGCGGCGGAACTGCGCGGCGAGCTGCGGAAGGCCGACGCTTCGTTCAAGGTCGTCAAGAACCGATTGACGAAACTCGCTGCCGCCAAGGCCGAGATCAACGGGCTCGACAACGTGCTCGAGGGTCCGACCGCTCTCACCTTCGTCAAGGGCGACACCGCCCAGGCGGCGAAGGCGATCACGACCTTCAACAAGGTTCACGACGTCCTCACCTACAAGGGCGGCTACATGGGCGAGATGGACCTCGACCTCGAGAGTTTCACGGCGATCTCCAAGCTGCCGGGCCGCGACGCCCTGAACGCCCAGCTGGCCGGCATCGTCGCCAGCCCGATCGTCGGACTGACCCGCGGACTGGGGTCGCTGATCTCCGGATTCGCCCGTCAGCTCCAGCAGGTCGCCGACCAGGGGCTGGTCACCGGCGAGGCGCCCGCGCCCGCCGCTGAAGAAGCTCCGGCCGCGGAAGCTTCGGAGCCGGAGGCCGCCGCGGCCGCCGAGGAAACACCGGCCGAAGAAGCCGCTGCGGAAGAGGCTCCGGCCGAGGAATCTGCCGCCGAGGCGGCACCGGCTGAAGAAGAGGCTCCCGCCGCGGAGGAAGCACCGGCTGATGAAGCCGCCGCCGAAGAGGAACCATCGGCTGACGCCGAGGCCCCGGCCGAAGGCGACGCTGAAGCACCGACCGAAGACGAGGCCGCGGACGAGTAGACCGCGCCGACCGATTTTCCAAACGACAACACTTGAACAAGTAAGAAGAGGAGCATCAAGATGGCAACCAGCACAGAAGAATGGATTGACGAACTCAAGGGAATCTCCGTACTCGAGCTCTCCGAGCGCATCAAGGCCCTCGAAGAGGAGTTCGGCGTTTCCGCGACTGCCGTGGCGGCAGCCGCACCTGCCGCCGGTGGCGGCGACGCGGGTGGAGGCGACGACGACGCCAGCTCGACCGTCGATGTCGTCCTGACCGAGATCGGCGAGAAGAAGGTCCCGGTCATCAAGGTCGTGCGGGCCGCGACCGGGCTCGGCCTGAAGGAAGCCAAGGCTCTGGTTGACGAGGCTCCGAAGCCGGTCAAGGAAGCCATCGAGCGCGAAGAGGCCGACAAGCTGAAGGCCGACCTCGAAGAGGCCGGAGCAACCGTCGAGCTGAAGTAGCGCTCCACGAAGAACCAAGGTTTCAGACCAAAGGCGCCCCTGGGGCGCCTTTCGTCGTCAAGAGCCCCGAAGAGCCCCCGAGACCACGAAAGTCATAGATAATCCCTGACTTTCGTGGTCTCGGGGGCTGTTTGATAGTCCCTGACTTTCGTGGTCTCGGGGCTGTTTGAAACTTGTTGCTCCCCTCGAGTCCCAGTTGTTCCGGGGCTGGCCAGGCTCGCTTCATGGCCATCGACACAAACCGGCTCGATCTCGCTCGCGACCATATGGCTCGTAACCATTGGGTGGCGAGCCGCAGGGAACTGATCTCGCTCGGGATTCTCGAGGAACAGATCGACAGCTGGTTGCGTGCGGGGCGGCTGGTGTCCGTGCTTCACGGGGTCTATTCCTACGGTCGGGATATCGAAGTCGCCGGTTCTCCCTGGCGTGCGGCCCTCTTGACTGCCGGCACCGGGTCGGCTCTGGCGGGGAGTAGCGCGTGTGAGCTGTGGGGAATGATTCGCAGTGATGGGAAAGTGCCGGCTCGTATTCAGGTGGCGTCCGGCCGGCGGAACGCGATCCGCTTCCACGGCCGGTCTCCGGCGATGTCTCGAACCAGGGTGGAGGCCGTTCGCCGTACTTTCGAACCGGAAGAGCTCCGACGCCGGGACGGATTGGTCGTGACCTGCCCTGCCCGGGCACTGATCGATCTCGCGGTCGTGGCTGACCCCGCAGGAGTCCGGTTCGCTTTCCTCGAGGCTTGCCGGCTCGGGCTCTTCGGCCGGCGAGACGTTGCTTATTGCTTCAGGCGCGTTGCCGGCCGACGTGGTGCGAGGAAGCTCAGCCCCCTGCTTGCTCTGTGGGTTCCGGAACTGGGGCGGATCCGGTCGGTTCTGGAGGGCCTGTTCCTTCTGGCCTGGGTCGATGGCGGGAATCGGCGGCGCATGCCTCTGGTCAATCACAGGCTTTGCGGCCACGAGGTCGATTGCCATTGGCCACAGCACCGGGTCGTCGTCGAACTCGACGGCGGAGCCTTCCACAGCGACCCGTTGGCACGGACGAGGGATGCGGCCAAGGATCAGCTGCTCCGGGCACGAGGTTTCACAGTGGTCCGGTTCGGCTACGACGCAGTGAACGACACACCGGAGCGGGTCGTAGGCGAGGTCGCGGCCATCCTGGAGGCCGCGTGAACGCCGCGAGACCACGAAAGTCAGGGATTATCTATGACTTTCGTGGTCTCGCGGGCTTTTTCGTGGTCTCGCGCGCTTCCTTTGGGGCTTTATCACGTTTGGCGGACGATGCTTGCGGCCGACTGCTTACACCTGTTACTATCTGTCGTTGCGCGTCATTTGCGCTTTTTTTGCCCGCTGCCGCGCCCATTCACGTGAATCTCTGACCCCTTGAGGAGTTGCCAACCTTGGCACGTCCGATCTCTGCCCCCGTTGTCCGCAGGAGTTTCTCCCGACTCGAAACCCCACTCGAAGCCCCACATCTGATCGATATTCAGCGTCGCTCGTTCAAGGATCTCACCGATCCGAAGACCGGCATGCTGAGGGAGACGATCGATGACATTTCCCCGATCGAGGACTACACCGGGAACCTCGCCATCGTTTTCGGCGATTTCGAATTCGATGAGCCCGGCCACACTCTCGACGAGTGCCGCGAACGCGATCTCACCTACTCGCGTCCGCTCAACGTGACCGTCGCCTTCCAGAACCGGGAGACCGGTGAGATCCGCGAGCAGACCGTCTTCATGGGGGACTTCCCGTGGATGACCAGCCGTGGCACCTTCATCATCAACGGCACCGAGCGGGTCGTCGTGACCCAGCTGGTCCGTTCCCCCGGCGCCTACGTGATGGCCCCGAAAGACCCGGAGAAGCAGGTCTTCACCGCGAACCTGATGCCGGCCCGTGGCTCCTGGCTGGAACTCGAGATCGACAAGAAGGGCCGCGTCTACGTGCGGATCGACCGCAAGCGGAAGCTTCCGATCACGGTGCTGCTTCGCTCCATGGGCTACGTCTCGAACGAGCAGATCCTCGAGCTCTTCGACAACTCGGTCTACATGCAGCATACGATCGCCGCCGACACCGAAGCGACGACCACCGAAGAAGGCGCGCTCATCGAACTGTTCAAGAAGCAGCGTCCGGGCGAGCCGCCCTCGGTCGACGCCGCCCGCGGACTGCTCGAGCAGCTGTTCTTCGACCCGAAGCGTTACGACCTGACCCGCGTCGGCCGTTACAAGCTGAACGCGCGCCTCGACCTCGACATCGACCTCGACACCCGCGTGCTCACGCACGACGACATCATCTCCCTGATCAAGGAGCTGGTGAGCCTCCCGAAGATCCTCGGCATGCCGGAAGAGATCGACGAAGAGAACCCGATCAAGGACTACGCCGCGGAAGCACTGACCTATCCGCGTGAGGCCGTCTCCGATCACCTCGACGAGTACGAGCACTTCGGCAACCGCCGCCTGCGCACCGTCGGCGAGCTGATCCAGGAAGCCTTCCGGATCGGTCTCTACCGCATGGAGCGTGTCGTGCGCGAGCGCCTGACCACCGAGGACTCGGACGCGATCACCCCGCAGACCATCATCAACATCCGTCCCGTCGTCGCCGCGCAGAAGGAGTTCTTCGGATCCTCCCAGCTGTCGCAGTTCATGGCCCAGGACAACACGCTGGCCGGCCTGACCCATCGCCGCCGCCTCTCGGCCCTCGGCGCGGGCGGACTCACCCGTGAGCGCGCTCCCATCGAGGTCCGCGACGTACATCCCACTCATTACGGCCGCATGTGCCCGATCGAGACCCCGGAAGGCCCGAACATCGGCCTGATCGGCTCGCTGTCCTCCTACGCCCAGATCTCCGAGCACGGATTCGTAACGACTCCGTACCGCGTGGTCAAGAACGGCAAGGTCACCGACGAGATCGTCCATCTCGACGCGACCCAGGAAGAGGACAAGATCATCGCCCAGGCGACGGTCGAGATGGAGGCCAACACCAAGAAGATCGCCGGCCCCAGCGTGTTCTGCCGGGGCGGAGACGGCGAGTGGCTGAACGCCACCCCCGAGGAGATCAACCTGATGGACGTCTCCCCGACCCAGATCTGGTCGGTCGCGACCGCCCTGATCCCGTTCCTCGAGCACGATGACGCCAACCGGGCCCTGATGGGCTCGAACATGCAGCGCCAGGCCGTGCCGCTGATGCGGCCCGATCCGCCGCTGATCGGCACCGGCATGGAACGCCGCGCCGCCGTGGACAGCGGTGATGTGGTCCTCGCCGAGTACGACGGCGAGATCTCCTACGTCGACGCCGAGTTCATCGAACTCAAGCACGGCTCGGATACGACCAAGTACCCGCTGTTCAAGTTCATGCGGTCGAACCAGGGCACCCTGATCCACCAGCGGCCGATCGTCGATACCGGTGACAAGGTGAAGAAGGGTGACGTCCTGGCCGACGGTTCCTCGACCGGCGGCGGCGAAGTCGCGCTCGGCAAGAACTGCATGGTCGCCTTCATGTCCTGGGAGGGTTACAACTTCGAGGACGCGATCATCCTGTCCGAGCGCCTGGTGAAGGAGGACGAACTCACCTCGATCCACATCGAGGAATACGAGATCGACGCCCGCAACACCAAGCTCGGCGACGAGGAGATCACCCGCGACATCCCGAACCGCTCCGAAGAGAGCCTGCGCAACCTCGACGAACGCGGAGTCATCCGCGTCGGCGCCGAAGTCGTGGCCAGCGACCTGCTGGTCGGCAAGGTCACGCCGAAGGGCGAGACCGAGCTCACCGCCGAGGAGAAGCTGATCCGCGCCATCTTCAAGGAGAAGGCCCGGGAAGTCCGCGACACCTCGCTCAAGGTCCCGCACGGCGAAGGCGGCGTGGTCATCGACGTCCAGACCTTCAGCCGCGACGATGGCGACGACCTGGCCCCCGGGGTCAACGATCTGGTCCGCGTCTACGTGGCGACCAAGCGCAAGATCTCGGAGGGCGACAAGCTCGCCGGACGCCACGGCAACAAGGGCGTCATCTCCAAGATCGTCCCGGAAGAGGACATGCCCCACCTCGCCGACGGCACCCCCGTCGACGTCATCCTCAACCCGCTCGGCGTCCCGTCGCGAATGAACATCGGCCAGATCCTGGAGACCCACCTCGGGTGGGTCGCCGGCAACGGCTGGTACGACGACGGCACCGAGTCCTACAAGAACCGGGCGGAAACCCGTGACCGCGTCTACGTATCGACCCCCGTCTTCGACGGCGCGTCGGTCGAGGACGTCGACACGGCACTGGTCAAGTGGGCCGAGGAGCACGGGGAGAGGCGCGGCATCGACATGGGTGTCGACATGGACGAGATCCCCGGCGCCCGCGCCTCCGGAACCCAGCAGCTCTACAACGGCCGCACCGGCGAGCCGTACGAGGGCAAGGTCACCGTCGGATACATGTACATCCTCAAGCTGCACCACCTGGTCGACGACAAGATCCACGCCCGTTCGACCGGCCCGTACAGCCTCGTCACCCAGCAGCCGCTCGGGGGCAAGGCCCAGTTCGGCGGACAGCGTTTCGGCGAGATGGAAGTGTGGGCCCTCGAGGCCTACGGCGCCGCGTACACGCTGCAGGAGATGCTCACCGTCAAGTCGGATGACACCGTCGGCCGGGTCAAGGCCTACGAAGCGATCGTCAAGGGCGAGAACATCCCCGAGCCGTCGATCCCGGAGTCGTTCAAGGTGCTGCTCAAGGAGATGCAGGCGCTCTCGCTCGATGCGAACGTCGTCTCCGAAGAGGGAGTGGGCGAACTCGCCGAGGAGGAGGACGACCTGCTGCAGGCCGCCCAGGACCTCGGCATGGACCTCACCGAGGTCCGTGCCGACGGAGCAAATGGTGCCGCCGACGAGTCGGTCGAAGCGGAGGCCGATGCCACCGCCGATGGCTCTGGCGACACCAAGGAAGCAGGTGTAGAGAATGAGTAACGTGATTGACATCAACAACTTCGACGCGATCGAGATCGGTCTCGCTTCGTCGAAGAAGGTCCGGTCCTGGAGCTGGGGCGAGGTCCTCAAGCCCGAGACCATCAACTACCGCACCCTGAAGCCGGAGAAGGACGGCCTCTTCTGCGAGCGCATCTTCGGTCCGACCAAGGACTGGGAGTGCTATTGCGGCAAGTACAAGCGGGTCCGTTACAAGGGCATCGTCTGTGAGCGCTGCGGCGTCGAAGTGACCCGCTCCAAGGTCCGCCGCGAGCGCATGGCTCACGTCGACCTGGCCGCGCCGGTCTCGCACATCTGGTTCTTCAAGGGTGTGCCGTCCCGCATCGGTTACCTGATCGACATGGCCCCGAAGGAGCTGGAGAAGGTTCTGTACTTCGCCGCTTCGATGGTGACCTGGGTCGACGAGGAAGCCCGCGCCAAGGACATGCCGTCGCTCGAGAAGGAAGTCGAGAGCGTCCAGTCCGAGTACGAGGCCGAGCGCAACAAGAGCACTCACGAGCTTGACGAGTCGCTCAAGCGCCGCGTCAAGTACCTCGAGGACGGAACGCAGGCCAAGTTCTCCGACGACGACCACCTCTGGGCGGATTCGCTCGGGATGACCGCCGCGCAGCTCAGGAAGCTGAGTGACGACGACCGCGCGAAGCAGATCAAGGAGCTGAAGAAGAACTTCGAAGCCGAGATCAGCGACACCGAGGCCTACATCGACGAGGCGATCGACCGGCTCGACCGGGTCTGGAAGACCTTCACGACGATGAAGCCGAAGGACGTCATCAACGACGAGACGGACTTCCGCGAACTCAAGGACCGTTTCGGTTCCCCGTTCGGCTGGGGCGAGTACTTCCGGGGCGGCATGGGTGCCGAATCGGTGCGCGACCTGCTCGAGCAGATCGACCTCCAGGCGACCTGTGACGAGCTCGAAGACCAGATCAACACGGCCAAGGGCCAGAAGCAGGCCCGTGCGGTCAAGCGGCTGAAGGTCGCGTCGGCGTTCCTCAACTCGGAGAACCGTCCCGAGTGGATGGTGCTCGACTGCATCCCGGTCATCCCCCCGGAACTGCGTCCGATGGTCCAGCTCGACGGTGGCCGTTTCGCCACCTCCGACCTGAACGACCTGTACCGCCGCGTGATCAACCGGAACAACCGCCTCAAGCGCCTGCTCGACCTCGGTGCGCCGGAGATCATCGTCAACAACGAGAAGCGCATGCTTCAGGAATCGGTTGACGCCCTGTTCGACAACGGCCGTCGTGGCCGTCCCGTCACCGGGCCGGGCAACCGGGCGCTGAAGTCGCTCTCCGACATGCTCAAGGGCAAGCAGGGACGGTTCCGCCAGAACCTGCTCGGCAAGCGCGTCGACTACTCCGGACGTTCGGTCATCGTCGCCGGCCCGTCGCTCAAGCTGCACCAGTGCGGCCTGCCGAAGCTGATGGCGCTCGAACTGTTCAAGCCGTTCATCATGGCCCAGCTCGTCGAGCGGAAGGCCGTCCAGAACATCAAGGCCGCCAAGAAGATGGTCGAGTCGATGATTCCCGAGGTCTGGGACGTTCTCGAAGAAGTGATCGAGGAACACCCGGTCCTGCTGAACCGCGCCCCGACGCTGCATCGTCTCGGCATCCAGGCCTTCGAGCCGATCCTGGTCGAAGGCAAGGCGATCCAGGTCCACCCGCTCGTCTGCTCGGCGTTCAACGCCGACTTCGACGGTGACCAGATGGCCGTCCACGTCCCGCTGTCGGCCGAAGCTCAGGCCGAGGCGCGCGTGCTGATGCTCTCGGCGAACAACATCCTCTCGCCTGCCCACGGTGCGCCTCTGGCGACCCCGACGCAGGACATGGTGCTGGGTCTGTACTACCTGACCTTCTCGCCCGAGGACGTGACCGAGCTCGACACGAGCAAGCTCGAGAAGCACCCGCATCCGTTCCGCACCGCTCAGGAGGCCGAGCTGGCCTACGAGAACGGTGTGGTCTCGCTGCACGACTACGCCGAGTGGCGTGGTGGTTCGAGCGGGCACTTCCTGACCACGGTCGGCCGGATCATCTTCAATGACTCGATCTTCCGCGCGCTCGAGGTGGCGCTGGAAGACGAGTTCGATCCGGACCAGTACTCGTTCGTCAACCAGGAGCTGAAGAAGCGCGACATCAACGACATGGTCGGCTGGCTCGTGGAGTCCTACGGCGCCCCGGCGATCTCGCAGGTGCTCGACGCGTTCAAGGAGCTCGGGTTCAAGTTCGCCTCCCGCGCCGGCATCACGGTCAGCAAGAACAACGTGGTCCCGCCGCCGGAGAAGGAAGCGATCCTCGACCGGTTCGACGCCGAGACGGCACAGATCCAGACCGAGTTCGACGAGGGCTGGCACACCGCCGAGGAACGGCACAAGCAGGTCACCGACAAGTGGAACGCGGCCACCGAGGAAGTCGGCCAGGCGATGGAGGACAACCTCCGCCAGCTGAACCCGATCTTCATGATGGCCAACTCCGGCGCTCGTGGTTCGTTCAAGCAGATCCGCCAGCTCGCCGGCATGCGAGGCCTGATGGCGAATCCGAAGGGCGAGATCATCGAACGCCCGATCAAGTCCAACTTCATCGAGGGCCTGTCGGTCGGCGAGTACTTCATCTCGACGCACGGCGCCCGGAAGGGTCTTGCCGATACCGCGCTCCGTACCGCCGACTCCGGTTATCTCACCCGTCGTCTCGTCGACGTCGCCCAGGACGTGATCGTCCGGACCGAGGACTGCAAGACGAAGGACTTCATCGAGATGCCGGTCCTCGACGCCGCCGGGGAGATCAACAAGAACCTGCTGGGACGCCTGGCCGCGAAGAAGTTCGAGACCAGGCGCGGCCGCGAGCTGCTCAAGCGGGGTCAGCTGATCACCAAGGACGAGCTGGCCGAGATCGCGGAGGCCTACGGCGGCGACGCGACCGTACCGGTCCGCTCCGCCTTCAAGTGCGAGGCCGAGCGCGGCGTTTGCCGCTCCTGCTACGGCGTGTCGCCGGCCACCGGTTCGATGGTGGAGATCGGCGATTCGGTCGGTACGGTTGCGGCTCAGTCGATCGGCGAGCCGGGAACCCAGCTCACGATGCGCACCTTCCACACCGGTGGTGTCGCCGGACAGGACATCACGCAGGGCCTGCCCCGCGTGGTCGAGCTGTTCGAGGCCCGCAAGCCGAAGGGACTCGCCCAGATGAGCGAGGTCACCGGCACGGTCGAGACCGAGCAGTCCGAGAAGGCCGCTTCGGTCACGGTGACCGAAGCCAACGGCGAGGAGAGCACGTACACGTTCCCGCCGCGGACCAGGCTGTTGGTCAATGACGGTCAGAAGGTCGAAGTCGGTACCCAGCTGAACGAAGGCTCGCTGTACCCGGCCGACGTGCTCGCGATCCGTGGTCGTACCGCGATCGAGCAGTACCTCGTGGCCGAAGTCCAGCGCGTCTACACGGCCCAGGGCGTGGAGATCGACGACAAGCACATCGAGATCATCGTGCGCCAGATGATGAAGAAGGACGAAGTCGAGACCAAGGGATCGACCGACCTGCTTCCGGGCCAGCTCGAGGATCGTCATGAGCTCAAGAAGATGAACAAGCAGGCCAAGGCCGACGGCGGTACCGCCGCCAAGTCCAAGGAGCGGATCCTCGGGATCACCAAGGCCTCGCTGGCGACCAAGTCGTTCCTCTCGGCGGCCTCCTTTCAGGAGACCACCAAGGTCCTGACCGACGCCGCGCTCGAAGGAAAGCGCGATCGCCTGGTCGGACTCAAGGAGAACGTCATCATCGGCAAGCTGATCCCGGCCGCGACCGGGCTCAAGCGTTACCGCTCGCTGACGGTCGAACCGGCCGTGCCTTTCGCCCCGGCGGAAGAGACGGTCCTCCTCGAAGAGGACGAGCTGAACGACCCGGACGTCGGCTCCAACGGATCCGACGCGTTCGGCGAGTCGTTCGCCGGAGAGCTCGAGGAGATCAACCAGGAGATCGACGCCACCGCGGACACGAAGTCCGAGTAGCTCGAACCTGAAAGCTGTTGGAACGGGCGGCCTCCGGGTCGCCCGTTTTCATTAACCGCACCCGCCCGGGGAGACCGTTACCTCCTTAAGTCATCCGACTGGCAAACCTCTAGACTCCGGCCGGATGAGTCGGGCCGGCATCAAATGACTGCTGTCGAGAGGCGCGTCTGTGTGATCGGGGCCGGTTCGTCCGGGATCACCGCCTGCCAGAAGCTGCTGGCCAGGGGCATCGACTTCGACTGCTTCGAAAAGGGCTCGACCATCGGTGGAAACTGGCGGTACGAGAACGACAACGGAATGTCGGCGGCCTACAGGTCCCTGCACATCAACACCTCGCGGCAGATGATGTCCTATGCCGCGTACCCGATGCCGGACGACTACCCGGACTACCCGGACCATTTCCGGATCGCCGGGTACTTCGACGATTTCGCCGACCATTTCGGACTGCGCGAGCGGATCGACTTCAACACCGAGGTGACCAGTGTCGACCCGGTCGAGGGCGGAGGATGGCAGGTCACTTTCGAAGACTCCGAGGGGAAGAGCGAGACCCGCGACTACACGGATGTGCTCGTCTGCAACGGCCACCACTGGGATGCCCGCTGGCCCGAACCGGCCTTTCCCGGATCCGACACCTTCGAAGGAACCCAGATGCACGCGCACGACTACCGCACCCCGGACATCTTCGAGGGCAAGCGGACCGTGGTCCTGGGCATCGGCAACTCGGCCACCGACATCGCGGTCGAGTCCTCGCGCACCTCGGACAAGACGTACCTCGCGATGCGCCGGGGGGCCTGGATCGTCCCCAAGTACATCAGCGGGGTCCCCAGCGACAAGCTGACGACCGGTCTGATGGCGAGGACGCCGCTCGCCGTCCAGAGCGCCCTTTTCCGGCTGGCCCTCCGGCTGTCGGTCGGCAAGCTCACCGACTACGGCCTTCCGAAACCGGACCACCAGCCGCTCCACGCGCACCCGACGGTCTCCGGCGACCTGATCGGCCGCCTCGGACATGGCGACATCACCGTGAAGCCGAACATCGAGCGGCTCGACGGCGACTCGGTCGTCTTCACCGACGGCACCCGGGAGAAGGCCGACCTGGTCATCTACTGCACCGGGTACCGCATCACCTTCCCGTTCTTCGACTCCGAGGTGATCAGCACCCAGGACAACCAGGTGAACCTCTACCACCGGGTCGCCTCGATCGACCATCCCGGCCTCTACTTCATCGGCCTGATCCAGCCGGTGGGCGCGATCATGCCGCTGGCCGAGGCCCAGTCCGAGTGGGTCGCCGAACTGATCGACGGCGACTGCGTCCTGCCCGACCGGGCCACCATGGCTCGCGAGGTGGCGCGGGAACAGTCAGCGATGAAGCGGCGTTACGTCGCTTCGAAGCGCCATACGATCCAGGTCGACTTCGATCACTACTTGCGGACGGTGTCGCGCGAGCGGGAACGGTCGAGGGTCCGCGCCGGCTCCGGTTGACGAACCCGGCCTTCGTGCGGTGGATCCACGACCGGTCTGACTCCGCCGCCGTGGGGGTCGCGGCGCGGCCCCCTCGGGAGTCCGGGCCTCGGCAGACGTTGCCCGCGGTCGTCGCTGCCGCCTTCGTCCTCGGCGGTTTTGACCTCGGGTGGCTGGGCCGCGCGCCAGAGCAGATAGATCATCGCGACGATCGGAACCTTGAGTACGACCCCCAGGAACAGAAATATCCAGAGTCCTTCCACATCTCAAGTGTAGCTTGCTCCAAGGTCCGCGACCCAGATCTCCAGCGCGGCGACGTGCGCTTCCTCGAGGCCGATCTGCGGTTCGGTCGGGACGAGCAGGGTGGGGAAGCCCGCAGCCTCCCGTTCCCTCGCCCATTCGAGGCAGCTGTCATCGAACGAATCGTCGATCCAGGCGATCGGCCGGCCGGTGGCGTATTGGTCGAGTGGAGCCAGCTTCCAGTGGGCCGAGCCAAAGCGTTCCGGGGGCGGGCCCCCGCGGTCGAACTCGATCACGGGCAGCGGGCCGATCCCGGTGATCGTCGGCAGGTGGTCGTTGGCCCGGTCCTGCCAGCCGGTCGCCCAGACCAGCTCGAAGGTCTCGCTGAGCCGGACCAGCCGCTCACCGGCCCCGACCGAGATGAAATGCGGCGTCCCGTCGATCAGTTCGAAACGAAAACCGGGCCCGGTTGGCGTCTCTTCAAAACCAAAGAGGCTGATCACGCCGTCAACGTCTACCGCCAAGAGGGGTTTTTCCTGCATCTGGCCATCATCCCAGTTTCAGGCTTTCGAGACTCTGCCTTTTCGCAAGGCTCCCGCAAGTGGTGCACGGGGACGTCCCCGGGTGCCGCTTTCCCAAGCTTCCTGTAGTATGCGCCGCCGTGCCTAATACCAATCAACTTGTCAGGAAGGGTCGCAAGCGGCCCAAGAAGAAGGTGACCACCCCGGGTCTCAAGTCGGGGCAGGGCAACAAGAAGAAAGTCGCTGCTCCCCAGAGGCGTGGTGTCTGCACCAGGGTCGCGACCGTCACCCCGAAGAAGCCGAACTCGGCCCTCCGGAAGATCGCGCGCGTTCGTCTGGCCCACGGCATGGAAGTCACCGCTTACATCCCCGGAGAGGGACACAATCTCCAGGAGCACTCCGTCGTCCTGATCAGGGGCGGCCGGGTCAAGGATCTTCCCGGCGTTCGTTACAAGGTCGTGCGCGGCACGCTCGACGCGGCCGGCGTCTCCGACCGCAAGCAGGCCCGTTCCCGCTACGGAGTCAAGGCCACCTGATGGCCCGCCGTTCCGCAGCGACGATCCGGCCGCTCGAGGCCGACACCAAGTACCGCAGCCGTCTGGTCCAGCAGGTGATCAACAAGATCATGCTCCACGGCAAGAAGTCGACCGCCGAGCGCATCACGTACGACGCGCTCGCCATCGTCGCCGAGCGCTCCGGTGAAGACGCCGTCGAGACCCTCGAAGAGGCGATCAACCAGCTGACCCCCGCCCTTGAAGTCCGGTCCCGCCGGGTCGGTGGAGCCACCTACCAGGTGCCGGTCGAAGTGCCCGGCCGCCGTGCCCGCACCCTCGCCGTCCGCTGGCTCGTCGATTTCGCCCGGAACCGCAACGAGTACGCGATGTCCGAGCGCCTCGCGAACGAGATCCTCGACGCCACCAAGCAGCAGGGCGGCGCCTGGAAACGCAAGGACGACATCTTCCGGATGGCCCAGGCCAACAAGGCGTTCGCCCACTACCGCTGGTAGAAGTTTCAAGCAAGACCTCCAGGTCGCGCGCCGCTTGGCATTGGCTGATTTCCCGGAGTGAGTAAAAATCTGCCTCTGAAATCCGCTGCCATGGGCTGAAAAGACGAACCGATCGGGATTTTGGCGGCTATTTCGGCATTTTCCCGATCGGTTCGGTGGCCGAGTCTCTGGGCGTCGAGATCGAAGTAGGGAGCGTCACGTGGCCACTTTGGGCGCAACGGCGTCGAAACCACGAAAGTCATAGATAATCCCTGACTTTCGTGGTCTCGGGATCTGATTACGGCTCAGGAGTACGGCTATAGGGGGGAGGGGCGGAGTTGCTTCATGCGTCGTTGCTCCTTGCCGGGCCGATCTCCCGCAGTTGCAGCTCGTTCAGGGTGCTGAGGGCGATCCCCGAGAGCACCAGGATGATCCCGCCGGTCAGCTCCAGCCAGAGCCCGGCCGCGGAAACGCTCGTGGCATCGAGGTTGCCGGCGCCGGGCGTGTCGTACATGCCGGTGCTGCCGACGTCGGGCAGGTTGACGATCAGGAAGACGAGGACGACCGCGGCACCGAGGGCGATGACCACGAACGCGGCGGCCCGGGAGCCGGCGGCGACGGCGAAGACCACGGCGAAGGCGGCGGCGAGCCCGAAGAGCGCCGTGACGACCCCGTGCTTGTCGAGCAGGTCCACGGTCGCGATCACGTTGCCGAGCTGGTCTTCGAGCGCGTAGGCGGTGACCACCTGGGAGATGATCACGATCAGTGCGCCGAGCAGGGCCGTGATCGCGGTCAGCCGGGCCATGCCCGGTGAAGCCTGATTCACTTTCGAGCCTGATTCATGCCCGGGACCCGGTCGCGGGGGTGTTGACGGTGCGGCGGCGCCTCGACCCCTGCCGCCGCGGCGCGGGCGAGTCGAGTACGAGGCCGATGCCGGATACCAGCAGCACGGCTCCGGCTCCGATCTCGAGCCAGAACCCGGAGAGCAGCACCCCCTTAACGCCCGCGAAGGCGAGCTCGGCGTCGGCCGTGTCGAGCGCGGCCGGCAGGTCGATCAGGAGCGCCACCGCGATTGCCGCCGCACCGGTGAGCAGCAGGACGAGGCCCGGGATCCGCTTCCGGGTGAGCAGGGACCCGGCTGCCGCGAGTACGGCCAGGACCCCGGCCACGACCAGCAGCAACGAATGGTTGTCCACCGGCGTCTCGGTCTCGAGCCGCGGAGCACGGGTGATCTCCTGAACGTCGGCATAACCGGGCTGCCCGACTTCGATCGCCCGGAAGTCGAGGAACTGCGAGACGACCAGAAGTCCGCCGCCGGCGAAGGCGATGAGGATCAGTCCGCGCCTCGTCGTGACCACCCGGTCCAGGGCGAGCAGGACCCGGCCCAGTGCCCTGAGGCCGGGGCCGGCCAGGGCGGCGATCGCGACCACGGCGCGGCCGAGGATGCGCAGCAGTCCGGCGAGTGCCGAGGCGATGACGCCACCGAGTGGCTTGATCCGGTCGAGGCCGCCGAGGAAGCTGCGGCCGAGGAAGAGGAAGGTCCGTTCGACTTCGTTGATCGTGGCGCGGACGCCACGGGAGAGCACGTTGCCGGTTACCGGCCGCCGCTTCCTGCTCGCCCGCCGCCGCCGGCGGGCCTCGATCCGCTGCTTCTCGGTGAGGACGGGCTTGCCGGCGCGGGCCGACTTCTCGTCGGCGCGCTTTCGCTCCTGGAGGCGCTGCGAAGCCTGTCCCGGTTCCGGCTTCTCCGCTCGTGGCTTGGCTTCGAGGGCCTTGACACGTTCAGCGGCAGGGGATTTCCCCTTGGTCTTCTCCGGGTCTCGTCTCCGCTCAGGTTTTTCGGAATCCAACGCCCCTCCTCAGGGCAAAGCTCAGAACCGGCAGGTTATCCGTTGTACAAGGCAAAACGAGGGCTCTCGCTCTGGTATAGTCGTCCGTCGCTCGGGCAGGCCTCGCAAGCTGCGGGGCTTTTTTTTGGCCTGGAGCCGATTCCGGCTCGCGAACCTCCTAAAGAAACTTCGAGATACAAGAGAAATCATGCCGCGCGAATTCACACTTGAAAAGACCCGGAACATCGGGATCATGGCCCACATCGACGCCGGCAAGACGACGACGACCGAGCGCATCCTCTATTACACCGGCCGGACCCACAAGATCGGTGAGGTCCACGAAGGCGCCGCGACCATGGACTGGATGGAGCAGGAGCAGGAGCGCGGGATCACGATCACCTCCGCCGCCACCGCCTGCGAATGGCTCGGACACCGCATCAACATCATCGACACCCCCGGCCACGTCGACTTCACCGTCGAAGTCGAGCGGTCGCTGCGGGTCCTCGACGGCGCGATCGCCGTCTTCGACTCGGTCGCCGGCGTGGAGCCGCAGTCGGAGACCGTCTGGCGCCAGGCCGACAAGTACTCCGTACCCCGGATCGCCTACATCAACAAGATGGACCGCACCGGCGCCGACTTCTACATGTCGGTCCGCACGATCAAGGAGCGGCTCGGCGCCAACGCCGTGCCGATCCAGCTGCCGATCGGCTCCGAAGGCGAGTTCGAGGGCATCGTCAACCTGGTCACGATGAAGGCCACCGTCTACAAGGACGACCTCGGCGAAGAGATCGACGTGATCGACATCCCCGAGGACATGAAGGAACAGGCCGAGGAGTACCGCGCGGCGATGGTCGAGGCCTGTGCCGACCAGGACGACGAACTGATGGAGCTCTACCTCGCCGAAGAGGAGATCTCCGAAGAGAAGATCATGAGCGCGCTCAAGGCCGCGACCCTGGCGATCACCGTCACCCCGGTCCTCTGTGGCTCGTCCTTCAAGAACAAGGGCGTGCAGCCGCTGCTCGACACGATCGTCGCGCTGCTGCCCTCACCGCTCGAGGTCCCGCCCGTCGAAGGCCTCCTGCCCCTGGCCAAGGGCGCCGAGGAGCGCGAAGAGGCCACCCGTCCCGCCGACGACAGCGGACCGTTCGCCGCGCTCGCCTTCAAGGTCATGGCCGACCCGTACGTCGGCAAGCTCACCTACTTCCGGGTCTACTCCGGAACGCTCGAAGCGGGCAGCCGGGTGCTAAACGTCAGCACCGGCAAGACCGAGCGCATCGGCCGCCTGCTGATGATGCACGCCAACTCGCGTGAAGAGATCGGCAAGGTCTACTCGGGCGACATCTGCGCCGGCGTCGGTCTCAAGCAGACCGGTACCGGCGACACGCTGTCGGCCCCCGACGCCCCGATCGAGCTCGAGTCGATGACCTTCCCGGACACCGTGATCGCCGTCGCGATCGAGCCGAAGACCAAGTCGGACCAGGAGAAGATGGGCACCGCCCTCCAGCGCCTGGCCGAGGAGGACCCGACCTTCAAGATCGAGTCCGACGAAGAGACCGGACAGACCCTGATCCACGGTATGGGCGAGCTGCACCTCGAGGTGCTGGTCGACCGCATGATCCGCGAGTTCAACGTGGCCGCCAACGTCGGCAAGCCGCAGGTGGCCTACCGCGAGACGATCCGCAAGCGCGTCGAGAAGGTCAACGCCAAGTTCGCCCGCCAGACCGGCGGCCGCGGCCAGTACGGCCACGCGGTGATCAACATCGAGCCGGCCGAGGCCAACGAAGGCTTCGTCTTCGACAACAAGATCAAGGGCGGAGTCATCCCGACCGAGTACATCCCGGCCGTCAAGCAGGGGATCGAAGAGGCGCTCGAGAACGGCGTCAAGGCCGGCTACCCGCTGGTCAACGTCAAGGTCGAGCTGATCGACGGTTCCTACCACGACGTCGACTCCTCGGAAATGGCGTTCAAGATCGCCGGTTCGATGGCGCTCCAGGAAGGCGCGCGCAAGGCCAGCCCGGCCCTGCTCGAGCCGGTCATGGCGGTCGAGGTGACGACTCCCGAGGACTTCCTCGGCGACGTCATCGGCGACCTCTCCCGCCGCCGTGGCAAGGTCCAGGGCCAGGAGCAGCGCGGAAACGCACTGGTGGTGGACGCCTACGTGCCGCTCAGCGAGATGTTCGGCTACTCGACCGACCTGCGCTCTGCCACACAGGGCCGGGCCAACTACTCGATGCAGTTCGAACGGTACGAAGAGGTGCCGGGAAGCATCGCCGAGGAGATCTCGGAAAGCCGATCCGCCGACGGTTCGGGGTCAGGCTCGTAGGGCGCGAAACCTCAAGCCTTGCAAAGGGCTATATTTCCCAAGTTCGCCCGGGCCCGGGCCAGCAGCCCACGCGAACCAACAAGCTTTAGCATCTGATTCAGACGCAAAAATAAACTTCAGAAAAAGATTCGAAGAAAGGTTCAGGAAAGCGATGTCCAAGGAGAAGTTCGAACGCGACAAGCCGCATGTGAACGTCGGCACCATCGGTCACGTCGACCATGGCAAGACCACTCTTACGGCTGCGATCACCACAACGCTTTCCGGCCAGGGCGACACCGAAGCGAAGAGCTTTGCCGAGATCGACAACGCTCCCGAAGAGAAGGAGCGCGGCATCACGATTGCGACTTCCCACGTCGAGTACGAGACGCCGGCGCGTCATTACGCCCACGTCGACTGCCCCGGTCACGCCGACTACGTCAAGAACATGATCACCGGTGCCGCCCAGATGGACGGCGCGATCCTCGTGGTCTCCGCCGCCGACGGCGTCATGCCCCAGACCCGTGAGCACATCCTGCTCGCCCGTCAGGTGAACGTGCCTCATGTGGTCGTGTTCCTGAACAAGGTCAACCAGGTCGACGACGACGAGCTCATCGAGCTGGTCGAGGAGGAGGTCCGCGACCTGCTGAACGAGTACGGCTTCGACGGCGACAACACTCCGATCATCAAGGGCTCCGCCACCATGGCGCTCGAAGGGGACGAAGAGATGAAGGCCCGCATCGTCGAACTCGGCGAGGCGCTCGACAGCTACATCCCCGAGCCGACCCGTGAGCTCGACAAGCCCTTCCTGATGCCCGTCGAAGACATCTTTTCGATCACCGGACGCGGCACCGTCGCGACCGGCCGCATCGAGCAGGGCATCGTGAACACCGGCGACGAGATCGAAATCGTCGGTATCCACGAGAAGACCGCCACGACCACCGTCACCGGGGTCGAGATGTTCCGCAAGATCCTCGACGAGGGTCGCGCCGGAGACAACGTCGGCTGTCTGCTCCGTGGCACCAAGCGTGAGGAGATCGAGCGCGGCCAGGTTCTCTGCAAGCCCGGCTCGATCACGCCGCACACCAAGTTCAAGGCCGAGGTCTACTGCCTGAAGAAGGAAGAGGGCGGACGCCACACCCCGTTCTTCTCCGGCTACCGGCCACAATTCTACTTCCGCACCACCGACGTAACCGGCGTCGCCAACCTGCCCGAGGGCACCGAAATGGTCATGCCGGGTGACAACATCGAAATGACGATCGAACTGATTCAGCCGATCGCCATGGACCAGGGCCTGCGTTTCGCCATCCGTGAGGGCGGACGGACCGTCGGTTCAGGAGTCGTCACCGAGATCATCGAGTAACGACAGATTTCCCGGGGGCGGGTCCCGAAGCAGGTTGTCTGAATCCGCCCCTTTTTCTCGCCCTTTTTCAGCGGGAAGCAGCACCAAGTATCAGATACGACCTTTGAAGTACCCCAAGTAGTCGAACCACGCACGTACCCCCGGAAGTTACGGGAACAAGGGAAAGGCGCAGGCGGCGGGGCACCTTGACATCAGCGGGACGCTGGCTGTGAAGCCGGGTCACGCCCAGATAAGAAGAAAGTAACCAGAGAAGCCGAAGTGGCCGCAATTGCAGCACAGAAAATCAGGATCAGGCTCAAGGCCTACGATCACGACGCCATCGACCGCGCAGCCCGCGAGATCGTCGATACGGCCGAGCGCACCGGCGCCACCGTGTCCGGTCCCGTACCGCTGCCCACGGAACGAAACATCTACTGCGTGATCCGCTCACCCTTCAAGGACAAGGACTCTCGCGAGCATTTCGAGATCCGGACCCACAAGCGGCTGATCGACATCAAACAGCCGACCCCGAAGACCGTCGATTCGCTGCAGCGCCTGGACTCGCTCCCGGCCGGCGTCGACATCGAGATCCGGCTCTAGGCAACCATGTCGGCGATCCTCGGAAAGAAACTCGGCATGACCCAGATCTTCAGGGAAGACGGTGAGGTCGTCCCCGTGACCGTGGTCGAAGCCGGACCCTGCCCGATCACGGGCATCCGGAACGAAGAGCGCGACGGCTACACGGCCGTCCAGCTCGCTTTCGACGAAGTCAAGAAGGGCAAGCTGACCAAGGCCGAAGAAGGCCACCTCGCGAAAGCCGACGCCAACCCGATGCGGGTCGTCGTCGAATTCCGTGACGCCGAGATCTCCGGCGCCGAAGGCGCAGAGGGCGAAGACGGGGGCCCGAAGCTGGGCCAGAGGGTCACGGTCGAGAACTTCGAGACCGGCCAGAAGGTCAAGGTCGCGGGCATCACCGTCGGCAAGGGCTTCCAGGGCACAGTCAAGCGCCACAACTTCAGCCGTGGCCCCGTGTCCCACGGCTCGCACAACGTTCGCGCCCCGGGCTCGATCGGCGCCAGCGCGTGGCCCGCCCGTGTCTTCAAGGGGATGCGCCTGCCCGGACAGATGGGCAACAAGCGCGCCACCCAGAAGGGCCTCGAGATCGCCCAGATCGACGCCGGCCGCAACCTGCTGATGATCAAGGGCTCGATCCCGGGCCACCGCAACTCGATAGTGGAGATCCGTACCGATGGCTGAGACCAGGACCAAAGCCGCCAAGGTCCCGGTGCTCGGCAAGACCACCAAGGCCGAGGTGCCGGCCGACCTCTTCACCGAGGACTTCCACCAGTCGCTGGTCCACGAGGCCGCCCGGGCCGACGCGAACGCGCGCCGACGCGGCACCGCTTCGACCCTGACTCGTGGCGAAGTGTCGATGACCACCGCCAAGGCCTGGCGCCAGAAGGGCACCGGCCGCGCCCGGGTCGGCGCGCTCAGCGCCCCCAGCCGTTACGGCGGCGGCACCACCTTCGGCCCCAAGCCGCGCAACTACACGGTCAAGGTCAACCGCAAGGCACGCCGGAAGGCGATGCGCTCGGCGCTCTCGGTCCATTCCGGGCGGGGCAGCGTCGCCGTGGTCAAGGCTTCCGACTTCGAGACCCCTTCGACCAGGTCCGCTGCCGAGGCCCTCACCAAGTGGGGCGCCAGGCGCTCGACGCTGGTGGTCATCCTCGGTGACGAGACCGGCCTGCTCAGGTCCTTTCGCAACATCCCGCGGATCGACGTCATGGAAGTCGGAGCCGTCGGAGTCGTCGACATCATCGGCGCCGCCTCGATCGTGATCTCGGAAGGCGCCCTCGAAGTCCTCGAGAAGCGCGCCGGTACCGAGACCCTGGGCGCGGAAGCCACCGATACCACCGGGAAGGACGGCGAGTAGATGGATCCCCGGAGCGTCATCATCCGTCCCGTCATCTCGGAGAAGACGTACGCCCTGATCGCCGCCGGCAAGTACACCTTCCGGGTCGACCACCGGGCGCACAAGTTCGAGATCAAGGACGCCGTCCAGAAGGCCTTCGACGTCGAAGTGGTGAAGGTCCGGACCTCGAAGGTCCGTTCCAAGCCGAAGCGCCGTGGCCTCAACTCCGGCAGGAGCCGCTCCTGGAAGAAGGCGATCGTGGAACTCGCACCGGGCGACACGATCGACCTGTTCGAAGGCGCAGCGGTAGAGGGCTGAGAAAGAAACCAATGGCCATACGCAAGACAAAACCGACCAGCCCGGGACGCCGCTTCGCGACGTACTCGACGGGCGAGCAGGTCACCACCGGCAACGAGCCCGAGCGCTCGCTGATCGAAGGCATCAAGAAGTCCGGTGGCCGCAACAACAACGGCCGGATCACCAGCCGCCATCGTGGCGGCGGCGCCAAGCGCCGGTACCGGCAGATCGACTTCAAGCGCCTGAAGGACGGGGTGCCCGCCAAGGTCGCCAGCGTCGAGTACGACCCCAACCGCTCGGCCTACATCGCCCTGCTCCATTACGCCGACGGCGCCAAGAGCTACATTCTGGCCGCGTCGACGATCAGGGTCGGCGACACGATTTCCTCGGGGTCCGGCTCGGACATCCGCCCCGGCAACTGCCTGGCGCTGAAGGAGATGCCCGTCGGTACCGTCGTCCACAACGTCGAGCTGCGCGCCGGCGAGGGAGGCAAGCTCGGCCGCTCCGCCGGGACCGCGATCCAGCTGGTCGCGAAGGAAGGCGAAATGGTCACCCTGCGCCTGCCGTCGTCGGAGATGCGCATGGTCCGGGGCGAGTGCCGCGCGACCATCGGGACGCTTTCGAACACCGACCACCAGAACGTCAAGATCGGCAAGGCGGGACGCAACCGGCACAAGGGCAAGCGCCCGCAGAGCCGTGGCATCGCCATGAACCCGGTCGACCATCCGCACGGCGGTGGTGAAGCACACAAGACCCCCGGTGGCCATCCGGTCACGCCGTGGGGCAAGCCGACCCTCGGGTATCGCACCCGGAAGAAGGGCAAGACCTCAGACCGTTACATCGTCCGCGGCCGCCGCCGCGGGAAGAAGAAGGGCAGGTAGGCCATGGGCAGATCAACCAAGAAGGGCCCGTTCGTGGAAGAACGCCTGATGAGCCGCATCAACAACATGAATGACGCCGGCAACAAGCAGATGGTCAAGACCTGGTCGCGCCGCTCCACCATCTTCCCCGAGATGGTCGGTCACACGATCGCCGTCCACGACGGCCGCAAGCACGTGCCGGTCTTCATCTCCGAGTCGATGGTCGGTCACAAGCTGGGCGAGTTCGCCCCGACCCGTACTTTCCGTTCCCACACCGGTGGCAAGGACTAAACCATGCCGACCACCAAGACGAAGAATTCGGGTGAGGTTTCCGAGCCGATGCTCGTTCGCGCGACCGCCAGGTACGTGCGAGTCTCCCCGCGGAAGGTCCGGCTGATCGCCGACCAGGTCCGCGGCAAGCACATCGATGACGCCCGTTCCCTGCTCCAGTTTTCACGCCGGTCCGCCGCTGGTGACGTCTCCAAGGTGATCGAATCCGCGGCCGCCAACGCCGAGGCCAATCATGACCTGATCGGCGACGAGATGGTCGTCCATTCGATCCGGGTCGACGAAGGCCCGACCCTGAAGCGGTTCCGGCCGCGGGCGATGGGCCGCGCGACCCCGATCAACAAGAGAACCTGCCACATCACCGTGGCGCTGACCCCGGAAGACGAGGACTAGAAACCCCATGGGACAGAAGATCCATCCCGAAGGCTTCCGAGTCGGCTACATCCACGATTGGAAGTCGAACTGGTTCGCCGAAAAGGAGTTCGCCGACCTGCTGATGCAGGATCTGGCCATCCGTGACCACATCGAGACGAAGCTGGCCCACGCCGGCCTGTCCGACATCACGATCCAGCGTCGCGGCGAAGTCGCCGTGGACATCCATACCGCGCGCCCCGGCATCGTCATCGGCAAGTCCGGCAGCGAGGTCAACGCCCTGCGCAAGGACCTCCACAGGATCACCGGCACGCCGGTCAAGGTCAACATCCGCGAGGTCAAGCGCCCCGAGCTCGACGCCAAGCTGGTCGCCCAGTCGATCGCCGAGCAGCTGCAGAACCGGGTCGCCTTCCGCCGCGCGATGAAGCGCGCCCTGACCTCCGCCATGCGCTCCGGCGCCAAGGGCGTGAAGGTCCAGATCTCCGGCCGCCTGGGTGGTGCCGAGATGGCCCGGACCGAGGGCTATTCCGACGGCCGTGTCCCGCTGCACACGCTGCGCGCCGACATCGACTACGGATTCGTCGAAGCCAGGACCGGCACCGGGCGCATCGGCGTCAAGTGCTGGATCAACAAGGGCGAAGTCATGCCCGAAGGCTTCGAGTCCGCCCGCCTCACCGAGCCCGAACCGCCCCGCGACAACCGTGGACGCGGTGGGAACCGTGGCGGCGGACAGGGGGGTCGTCGCTGATGCTGATGCCGAAGCGGGTCAAGCACCGCAAGCAGATGAGGGGCCGCCGCAAGGGCAACGCGAAGGGCGGGACCCAGGTCACGTTCGGCGAATACGGCCTCAAGTCGCTCGATCGCGGATGGGTCACCAACCGCCAGATCGAAGCTGCCCGAGTCGCGATGACCCGGAAGATCAAGCGTGGTGGCAAGGTCTGGATCAACATCTACCCGGACAAGCCGATCACCAAGAAGCCGGCCGAAACCCGCATGGGCTCAGGCAAGGGCAACCCGGAAGCATGGGTCGCCGTGGTCAAGCCCGGACGGGTGATGTTCGAGCTGTCCGGCGTCGATGAGGATCTGGCCCGCGAAGCGATGCGGGTCGCCGGGCACAAGCTCCCCCTTCGGACCAGATTCGTACATCGGGAAGGAGTCGGCGAGTGAAGGCCTCGGAAGTCCACAGCATGTCCGACGTCGAGCTCGTCGAGAGCCTCAAGGACGCCCGTCAGGATGCGTTCAACCTGCGGCTGCGCCACGCAACCGGTGAGCTCGAAGACACCGCCGGGCTTCGCCGTGCCAAGAGGGAAGTGGCCCGCCTGCTGACCATCGGATGTCAGCGCAACATCGACCTCGAGCGCGAATCCGGCTCGAGCACCAAATAGTCAGGCAGAACTTGATGTCAGAAGAAGAAACAGAAAACACAGAAGAGACCCCAGCGGAGGAAACTCCGGTCGAGGAAACTCCCGCGGAAGAAACTCCGGCTGAAGCTGCCGCGGAGCCCGAAGCCGAAGCCGACCCGGATCCCCTGGACGAACTCCCCTGGAAGGAACGCCGCCGCGTCCTCAAGTCACGCGAGGCGGGTGTTGCCGGCCCGCCGCTGACCGGTGAGGAGCGCGACGCGCGCCGGATCGAAGAGCGCAAGCAGAAGGCCAGGCAGCGCCGCAAGCGCCGAGCCGACAACAAGGCGAAGGCGCCGAAGGGTTCCGGAACCGGAACCCCCGTCCCGGAGAAGACCCGGACCGGCAAGCCAAAGGAGCGCCAGGGCCTGGTCACCTCGAACAAGTCGGACAAGACGATCACCGTCCAGATCGACAGCGCCCGCCGTCATCCGGTCTACGAGAAGATCGTGCGCCAGCGCCACAAGATCCACGTCCACGATCCGCAGAACGAAGCCGACGAAGGCGACATCGTGCGCGTGATCGAGACCCGCAAGCTCTCCAAGACCAAGCACTGGCGCCTCGTCGAAGTGATCGAGAAGGCCAGGTAGGCCATGATCCAGCAGGAATCCAGACTGCGTGTGGCCGACAACTCCGGCGCCCGCGAGATCCTCTGCATCCGGGTCAAGGGCGGATCGCACCGCAAGTACGGATCGATCGGAGACGTGATCACCGCGACCGTCAAGCAGGCGAGCCCACAGGGCGGCGTGCGCAAGGGCGAAGTCGTCCAGGCCGTGATCGTCCGTACCAAGAAGGAGCTCGGCCGCTCCGACGGCACCTACATCCAGTTCGACGAGAACGCCGCCGTCCTGATCGACGAC
>CAVOIH010000024.1:0-6072 GCA_963695885.1 uncultured Solirubrobacterales bacterium
TCAGCTGGCGAGGTGCCCGGGTCTTGAGGCGGCCCGGATCCACCAGGATCTGGTTCGCGACCACGGCTTCCCCGGCAGCTACCAGACGGTTCGCCGCTACGTTGAGCGAAGCCGGCCGAAGCCGGAGCCTCGGGATGAGGAGCGCTTCGAGACCGCCCCGGGCCATCAGGCACAGGTCGACTGGTCCCACGAAGAGCCGATCATGGCCCCCGACGGAACGAGGCTTCCCCTTTACGCCTTCCATATGGTTTTGGGGCATTCCCGGGATGCTTTCCTGGGTCTGGTCGGTTCAATGGATCTGGTTACTTTCTGGGCCTGCCACCGGGCTGCGTTTGCCCATTTCGGCGGAACCCCGGCCGAGATCCTCTATGACCGCACCAAGACCGTGGTTCGCTCCCACGTCGGCAAGGAACGCCGCTCGGGTGAGCGGCTCTACCATCCTGAAGCGCTCGCTTCAGCCCACCATTACGGCTTCTCCTTGAAGCTCTGCCGGGCCTACCGGCCCCAGACCAAGGGCAAAGTTGAATCCGACGTTCGCTGGGTCAGGGGCCGGCTGCTCAAAGGTCATGAGTTCAGAGGCTACGAACAGGCAAATCGAGCCTGGTCCAGCTGGAACGAGGAGGTCGCAAGGGTCCGGACTGTCAAGGATCACCGAAAATCCCCACTCTCGATCACTGAAATTCCCCAGCCCCTGAGACGGCTTTTCGAAGCTCGGTGAGCTTCTCCCGGTGTCCGCGCATCCGGTAGCTCTCGCCCTCGATCGAGATCACGGTGCAGTGGTGGAGCAGGCGATCGAGGATCGCCGCAGCGACCGTCGTGTCCTCGAAGATCTCGCCCCATTCGGTGATCCCTCGGTTGGTTGTCAGCACGATCGAGCCCTGCTCGTAGCGGCGACTGACCACCTGGAAGAAGTGGGAGGCCGCCTCGCCGGGAAGTGGCAGGTAGCCGAGTTCGTCGACCTATGCCGAACTCGGCATAGCTCGACGAACTCGGCTACCTCGCCCTGCCAGGTGACGCGGCCGAGCTGGTCTTTCAGGTGCTTTCCGAGCGAAATGAACGCGGCTCCCTGATCCTGACCACAAACCTGCCGTTCGGTGAGTGGACCAAGGTCTTCGAAGATCCCAGGCTCGCGAAAGCGGTGATCGACCGGCTCACCCACAACGCCCACATCATCGACACCGGCCAGGAATCCTGGCGACTACGCCACGGACTCAAAACAGGCAAAAAGGAGGCCGATCAAAACTGAGAATTGACGGCCCCCGGGGGCCGTCAAACACCCGATGCGTCATCATCCAACCAACAGAAAACCCGGCGCCGGGTGGGGCCACTTGAAGCCATCACGGTGGGGCCAGTGTTAGTTATCACTCTCAAAGGCCTCGCGGAGATCCGCGTCGCGCACCCAGTTCACCTTCTTCTGCGTGATCGCAGCCGCGAGCGCATCGAGCGCGCCGTGCGCCGAGCGACCGGGCCGGAACCCGTAGGAGAAGCCGAGAAAATCCTGCTCATAGACCGCGGAGAGAACCTCGACCGCCGCGCGCTGGAGGATCTTGTCCTCAAGCGCCGCGATTGCCAGCGGGCGAACTCGCCCGTCTGGCTTGGGGATCTCAACGCGGCGAGCGGGCCTTGCCCGGTAGCTGCCGCGGTGAAGCCTTCCGTGCAGGTCCCGGAGGTTGACCTCCAGGTCCAATCCGTAGGCCTCCCACGTCACCCCGTCGATCCCCGGCGCGGCCTTCGGGTTGGTCGCCCGGTAGGCCCGCCGAAGCAGTTCGGGGGTGATGTGGCACGCGGTCGAGCGCACTTGACCCACCGTCTCCGGCTCTGAGTCCGGGGCGGGTTTTGCTCGCCGCGTTTCCCTTGGCCGGGCCGCTTCCCTCCACCGCCTCCGCGGCCCGCCCCTCGGGGCGGGCTTTGTTCGGCGGCTTCGCGGGTACTACCGACCCGTTCGACTTCCGATCGGCGTTCATCGAGGGGTTGCGGCCTTGGCCTTGTCCTCGCGGCCCGGGGGTTTCACCTTGCCCCCGGGCGCCCATCGGATCTCCCGGTTCTCGCGCATGGAGAGCTTCTTACGTGCCCGGGTTCTTCGACCGCGCAGGGTCCGCCGAGCGCTCGCGATTGCGCGCTCGGTGGTGTTGCCTTCCGCTGATCCACAACGCGTCGGCACCCTGGTCTTCGCCTATTTCGCGGCTCGATAGCCGAGCCTGCACGACCCCGACCGACGCTTTGCCACCGCCCTCGCGGGCGGTCGACGCACGGCTTGGGGCCATCGTGGGTCGCTATTCCTTCGATGTGGAGCGTTTGCATCTCCTTCTCCATGCCGGTTTATCCCGGCGCTTTCGTGGATTCAGGCTGAAAGAGGCCTAAATAGCGTTTCAGGGGGATTCCGGCGATCCTCCAACCAGCGGGAATTCATGGGACTCTCCTCCTCTCAGATCGACCCAGGTCGAACCGCACCCGAACCGGACCGGGCGAGCCGGACCGGGAACAACACAAAGCAGAAGCCTCCGTTGGTCCAGGTGCACGGTTACGAGATGTCCGCGATACGCGAACTGAAACTGGACGCTCGCCAGCTGAGGCGGGAGACGCGGTGCAAACGTGATCTTCTTCGAGTCGATCTGAAAGCCCGCAAAGGATCGAGAGACCAAGTTCACCGTACCCGCCATCGCCCCGAGGTGAATGCCTTCTCGCGTCGTCCCTCCCTGCGTATCGTCCAGGTCCGCGATCAGGGCTTCGCGGAACAATGACCAAGACCGGGATTCATCGAGCCCGGCCACTACCGACGCGTTGACGACCCGGCTGAGCGTGGATCCGTCCGACGTGCGCTCAAGGTAGTAGGCCACCGTTCGCATGAGACCATCACGTGTGAGGGAATACCCGAGCCGACTCAACTGACCGGTCAAACCCTCTTCTCCGAGTAGAAACAAGAGCATCACGACATCGGGTTGTTTCGCGACCTTGTACCGGTTGGTCGTGTCGTTTTCGGCTTCGAGAATCAGGTCGAGTCGGCCGATGTCGCCGTATCGGTTTCTGTAGGCGGCCCCGTCGAATTCGAGGAGATTCTCATAGCCGTCGAACTGGCTCAACACCCCGTCAGCGTGGAAGGGTACCGAGAGGCGCCGGGACAAGATGGACCAACGTTCGATCTCGTCTTCGCCGATCCGCAGCCGGTCGATCACTTCGTCGCGGGCGTGACCACCCAACTCATCGAGCACATCGATTGCCTTCTCGCACACCCACGCGACCATGACGTTGGTGTAGGCACTGTCACGGACCCCCACCCCCGGCGCGTCCGGATAGCCGTCGTGGTACTCGTCGGGTCCCATGACTCCGGCAATGTGAAAACGGTTGGTGACCGGGTCATGAATGGCCAGCGCCGAAAAGAAACGGGCCACCTCGATGAGCAGCGCCGCGCCTCGATCTGCCAGCCAGTCCCTGTCCCCGCCGAGCTGGAAGTGCTGCCAGGCGTTGAAGGCGATTGCGAGCCCGACGTGACGTTGACGATTCGAATTATCGGACATCCAGCGTGACGATCTCGGGTTGTACAAACAACTGGGAGTGAGTTCTCGACCATCGCTTCCGCTTTGCCACGGGAACAGCGCACCTGGCATTCCCATCGATCGCGCGGCCGAGCGGGCCGTGTCAAGCCGATGCCACCGGTAGTCGAGCAGAGCTCTGACCAATTGCGGGAGGCGGGGGCCGAGCACGGGCAGGACGAACACCTCGTCCCAGAATATGTGGCCGCGGTAGCCCTCCCCGTGAAGCCCTCGCGCCGGAACGCCGCAGTCCAGATCAGCCGTATGCGGAGAAAGGGATTGGAGAATGTGGAAGACATGGAGGTTCAGAATCAGCTGGCTTTGTGGATCCGCGTCCAGTTTGGTGGCAAAGCCTTGCCACAGTCGCTCCCAGGTTGCCTGATGGGGTTCAAGCAGCTGGTCGACGTCACCCGCGTGGTCGCGAAGACGGTCGAGCGCCGCTTCGCCGGGAGAGGTGATCGCCGAATCGCGGGAAGTGAAGATCGCGGCGGTCTTGACGTGGGTTGCCGGGCTCCCGTCAAGCAGGTCCAGTCGGACATCTCTGCGGTGACGCCGGTCTTCGCTCGAGCCCACCCCCAGCCAGGTGCCTTCGGCGCCGGAGAACCGGAGGTCGACGGCAACCGACACCTTGATCTGGCTTTGCCTGGTCTCCACTTCGCAGAGGGTCCGGTCCCCGACCTGGGTGAACTTAGGGGCTGAGAGATGCGTCGTGTCCGTGCCCTTGTAGGCAGCGACGTTGGTGTTGCGGACTCCGGCATCTATGCCGGCCCGGACGGTTACCGGACCACTCCATCCGAGGGCGACCAATCTGGTCTCCAGGACCGCCATGTGCGGATCGTGCATCGACACGAACGAACGTTGCTCGACACGCAGCCTGCGACCCTCCGGATCCAGAAGCGTCACGTTTCGCGTCGAGGTGGCTCGCCGAAGGTCTAACTCACGCCGTTCGCCTTCTACCTTCACCTCGCCGCTCGACCACCAGGGCCCTTTCCCGATTCTGATATCGAGAGGAAGCCAGTTCGGGACGTTGACCAGATGCTCTTCCTCCAGCCTCAGCTCGTGGATCGTGCTCGCCAGCCGGTTATAGACTCCCGCCAGATAGGTTCCCGGGTAGTGAACCCCATCGTCGGCTCGCTCCGGCCGGGCGCCCCGGGTGACCATGTATCCGTTGCCGAGCGCTGCCAGGGCCTCGCGGTGACCCTCGTGCGCTGAATCAAACCCCTGGTAAACCAACACCCACGGGTTCGTTTGGGTGACTCCGAGGTCCAGCTCGCGCACATCGTTGAGCACGACATCGGCCCCCGCAGCCTCAAGCTCTTCGCGATTGTCGTGATGCGCAATTCCGACCACCAACCCGAATCCACCTTGGCGGGCTGCCTGAATCCCGGAGATCGCGTCCTCAACGACGACAGAGCGTCGGGGTGACGCACCGAGCCGCTTGGCCGCCTCGGTGAACATTGCAGGATCCGGCTTTCCAGGCAGTTGACGATCGAGCGCGACCTGACCGTCCACGACGGTGTCGAATGCGTCCGCCAAATCGGTCGCCGCAAGCAACTGACGGGCATTTCGACTCGCCGTAACCAGGCCGACCGGAATCCCGGATGCCCGCAAACGGCTCAAAAAAGCCGTCGTTCCGGGGTAGGCGCGCAGCCCGCGCCGATCGAGTTCCGCGAGAAACAGCTCGCTCTTGCGGGCCGCGAGTCCGGCGATCGACCGTGAGGTGGGCGGGTCGTCTGGTTCACCCCGATCGAGAATCACCCCTCTCGAACTCAGGTAGGCAGCGAGGCCGTCCTCGCGGCTGCGGCCGTCGATGTAACGCCGGTAGTCATCCACCTCGTCGAACGCCCGTTCGGGGTCGTCCGGACGAACCGCCGGGTCCGCAAGCACCTCGTCGAAAAGCTGCTTCCAGGAGGCAGCGTGGATGGAGGCGGTATCGGTGACCACACCGTCCATATCGAACAACACGGCGTCCCAGGCGGCGTCGATTTCGTGGATTCCCCGGTGATCGGGCGCTCCATTCATTCGGGAAGATAGGTGCGGGACGCCGGTTCACCGTGCCGACCGACCCAAGCCCAGTTTCGTATCGCGGGAAGATCTTCCCCGGTTTCGCGGATATATGCGCGGTGCTCGGTGAGTTTGTCCCGCAGTCGTTGTCGCGGCTCGACGCCAACGTCTCGCAGCCGTGGAACTCGATCGATCACGTCCATGGCCAGATGGAAGCGGTCGATCTCGTTGAGCACACACATATCGAACGGAGTCGTGGTGGTGCCCCGCTCCCGGTAACCGTGGACGTGGAAACTGGAATGGTTGGCACGACGATAGGTAAGGCGGTGGATCAGGGAAGGATATCCGTGGTAGGCGAAAATAACTGGCTTGTCCGTCGAAAATAGGGCGTCGAACTCTGGGTCGGACAGCCCATGCGAGTGCGCCTTCTGGTCCTGCAATCGCATCAGGTTGACGACGTTCACCACCCGGATGCGCAAGCCAGGGAAGTGGTCACGCAGAATCATCACTGCGGCAAGGGTTTCCAGGGTGGGTACGT
>CAVOIH010000025.1:0-79879 GCA_963695885.1 uncultured Solirubrobacterales bacterium
TCTTCGTCAGATAAGCAGCCAGCCGTGAAGCTTCCTGCGAAATGCCGCCCCTCGTCAAATAAGCCGCAACGCTCCGAGCTTGACCGTCGCCGGTCGCGACTTCACGAACGTCACAAATCGGACCGAAGCCGGACGCCTCAGCGAGCTTTGAAAGTTCCTTCTGCTTGATGAACCCGCCGCCCTTATCCGTCTCGAAAACAACAACATGCAAGTGAAGGCGACCGCGCTTAGTTGCCTCCAAGCTCGAGAAGGTCGCGCGTAATCCGGCGCCGTTTAAGATCGCAGCGAGAGGCACCGCGCAAGCTTGCGAAATGTCGGCGCTAGTCATCTCGCCGGTGCCGTCCGTGAAGGTCATCAACCGGGCGCGGCCGGGTGCGACGTCGAGGGCGCGTTGAAGCGTCAGCGCCGCCGCCAGGGCTTTGAACCGACGACACCAGTTGCAGCGATGGGACCGGCACCGAACCGGCACCGCGACCTTTCCCCCTGGTGCATCAATCAGCCAATAGCCCCGAAATCTCTCGCAGTTCGGCTCGCCCGCTTTGCGAACTGCCCCAATAACTGCCGATACGGGCGTGCACTTTGGCTTATGTCGGCTTACGCCGACATCAAGCGAAGTTCCGGCGACCTATTTGAGGCTGGGTGTTCGTGTCAAGGATCACCGAAAATCCCCACTCTCGATCACTGAAATTCCCCAGCCCCTGAGACGGCTTTTCGAAGCTCGGTGAGCTTCTCCCGGTGTCCGCGCATCCGGTAGCTCTCGCCCTCGATCGAGATCACGGTGACAGTGGTGGAGCAGGCGATCGAGGATCGCCGCAGCGACCGTCGTGTCCTCGAAGATCTCGCCCCATTCGGTGATCCCTCGGTTGGTTGTCAGCACGATCGAGCCCTGCTCGTAGCGGCGACTGACCACCTGGAAGAAGTGGGAGGCCGCCTCGCCGGGAAGTGGCAGGTAGCCGAGTTCGTCAACCACCAGGACCCCGTGCCCGGCCCAGAATCGCATCGTGTTTTGCCAGCGTCCCTCAGCTGCCGCCTTCGAGGTTCTGGCCACCAGATCGGCAGCAGTCGTGTAATAGCCGCGGTAGCCGGCCTCGACCGCCTTGCGGGCAAGCGCAACCGCCAGCATGGTCTTGCCGACCCCGGGTGGGCCGATCAGGAGCACGTTCGATCTCTCCTCGACGAACCGTAGTGTTGCCAGCTCCTCGACCAGCTTGCGGTCAAGGTTCGGCTGGGCGGAGAAGTCGAACTGATCCAGGGTCTTTTGATGGGGGAAGCCGGCCACCCGGAGGCGCCGCTCCAGGCGGCGGGCCTCGGTGGCTTCGACCTCCTCGCCGAGCAGCTGGTCAAGGAAGTCCGCGTAGGCGGGCTTACCTGTCTCGGCCGCCTCAAGTGCCGGCGCCAGGCGCTCCGATGCCGTTTGAAGCTTCAGGTAAGCCAGGTGCGAGCGCACCCGCTGGTAGCTTGAGTCCTTGCTCACCTTGCCACCTCGGCAATCTGGGCGTAGCCGCTGAGATCAACGATCACATGGTCGGCTCCGGAGTCCTCTTTGAGCCTTCTTGCCTCGGCCCTTGAAGCATCCCCCGGTGGGTGGTTTCGCTTCCGCTTTCGCTGGGCAGTACCGGTCGAAAACTGGGCCAGGACCTCCTGCTCAAGGGCCCGGGAGTGGGCACTTTGGCGGATGCTTTGCCCGGCTCCCGATGGTGCCCGGCGATGACGGGCCACCACTGCCTGTGAGGCGGAGCGGATCTCGATCGAAAGCTCGCCGAGGCGGGCTCTGACCTTGACTCTCTGGCCAATCAGCTCCGGTCCGGCCGAGTAGCGGTTGCCCTCGAAGGCGACCATCGCCTGGCGGTCAACTGTGCGCTCAACCTCGAGCATCGCCGGGAAGGCCCTTGCCGGCAGGGCAAGGAGCGCCTCGCTGTCGGCGAGCGAGCCCACTGTCCCCTTTTCGCGGCGGCGGGCGTCGGACCTTGAGACCGCCCAGCGGTCGAGGTCAAGCTGGGCTTCGGCCGGCGTGTTGACCGGTGCCGAGGTCCACCAGGAGCCGGTCAGGTAGTCGATCCCGCGCTCGACCACCCCCTTTCTTTGCGGTCGTTTGGCCGGGCAGATCGCCACTGAGGCTCCGTAATGCTTGGCGAGTTCCGCCGCCTCGGGCCGCAGCCGGTCGGTGCCCGGGTAGACGAAGGTGGCCATCCGGTCGGTTCGCCAGGAGTGGGCGGTGCCACCGAAGCGGCGAAGCAGCTGATCGAGGCAGGCGGCCAGATGGGCAAAGCTCATCCCTTCGGAGAACACACCGCGAATCCGGCCGGAGAACGAGAGTGCTCCGACCAGGACGTAGGCCTTTCGGTCCCAGGGGGTCTCGGGCAGCTCGAGCCAGTCAAGCTGGAGCTCGGCGCCGGGCTCGTGGAAAAGCTCGACCGTTACCTGGCTGGCAGCTCGGCAGCAGCTGCAGGCGGGCCTCAGTCCAAGGCGGCGGATCTCGCGCACGAGTGTCGGGTAGGAGCGCATGAAGCCGAGATCGACCAGTTCCCCGAAAAGCACCGATCCGAAGAGGTGAGGGTCGTCTGAGAAGCGGGCCTGGATGTAAGGGGCGAAGGGCTCTATCGCGCTTGGAGCATTGCCGCGCCTTGGCTCGAATCCGGCCAGATGGCGACGGACCGTCTTTCGGTCGCGACCGGTGTGGCGGGCGATCGCGGCGATTGTCCAGCCGCGGTTTCTCAGTGCGTGAATCTCCACGTTGTCCTCCTGTGTGAGCATTCCCCTCAGGCCTTCCTTCGGTTGCCGGCGTTGAACTGGGAGTGACAGCCACAACTGGCCCCACCGTGACAGCCTCAACTGGCCCCACCTGACGCCTTGATGGATCCTTGATCCGGGTCTCTGAACGAGATCCGGATCGGAGGATCAAGCGAGGTGAAATCAAGAGTGGAGCAGTTCGAGGAAATCAGGCGTGATCGTGCCCGCGAGGGTCTTTCTATCCGTGGGCTCGCCGAGCGCCACGGGGTTCATCGCCGGGCGGTGCGCCAGGCACTTGCCTCGGCGCTACCGCCACCGAAGTCGAAACCGAAAACCCGGCCACATCCGAAGATGGACCCGTATCTGGATCTGGTCGACGGATGGCTGATCGACGACAAAAGCGCCCCGAGAAAGCAGCGTCATACCGCTCGCCGGATCTACCAGCGTCTGCTCGACGAGCAGGGTGCCGACATCGCCGAGTCAACGGTCCGCCGGCACGTGGCGATAAGGAGAAGGCAGCTTGGCCTTGACGCGGGTGAGGTGTTTTGCCCGCAGGTTCATCTGCCCGGCCAAGACGGCGAGGTTGACTGGGGTGAGGCCGAGGTGTCTCCTGGCCGGGGAACGGGTTACGGTGAACCTGTTCTTGATGCGTTCCTCGTTTTCGGGGGCATCGTTTTGCTGGGCCTCCCGGCACGCGACCCAGCAGGCCTTCCTCCACGCTCACACGCTCGCCTTCGAGTTCTTCGGTGGTGTCTTTCATCGTTTGCGCTACGACAATTTGTCTTCGGCGGTCAAAAAGATTCTGCGCGGCAGAAGAAGAATCGAAGCGGACCGCTTTACCGCGATGCGCTCCCATTACCTGTTTGAATCCGAGTTCACCACCCCGGGAATAAAGGGTGCCCACGAGAAGGGCGGGATTGAGGGTGAGGTCGGTCGTTTCAGAAGAAGACATCTGGTGCCGGTGCCGCAGGTCGAATCGATCGGGGAGCTCAACCGGTTGATCCTCGCCGGTTGCGAGTCTGATCTCTTTCGCCGGATCATCGGCAAAGACAACCCGACCGGTGAGGATCTGATCCGGGAGAGGCAGTCGATGCTCAGCCTGCCGAAGGGACCCTTTGATTCATCCGAGGCGAGCCGGGTTCGGGTGGACCGCAAGTCCCTGGTTACGGTTCGCCAGAACCGATACTCGGTTCCGGTCGGCCTGGTTGGCCTTGCGGTGGACGCCCGGATCGGTGCCGAGCGGGTCAGCGTCTTTCATCGCGGCAAGGAGGTCGCCTCCCACGAACGGCTTTTCGGCCGTCACGAAACCCGGGTGCGCCTCGATCACTATTTGGAGCTATTGAGCCAAAAACCGGGTGCACTGAGGGGTTCTCTGGCACTCTCTCAGGAACGGGTAGCGGGCCGCTTCCCGGAAAGCTTCGAGCTCTTCTGGGTGGCGCTTGAAAAGCGCCACGGCAGATCGCAGGCGGCCCGACAGATGGTGGAGATACTCATGCTCTGCCGCGCCCACGACGTTCGGGAGGTCACCGGGACGCTCGCCGAAGCCCTCTTGGCCGGGGCGATCGAGGCCCGGGCGGTCGAGGTGATGCTAAACGGCAAAACCCCGGCCGAAGCGGCCCGGGATATCACCGGGCTTGCCCCGGCCCTGCGGCTCCACGATCGCCCGCCACCGACCCTGACCGATTACGACAAGCTGATCGGGGTCGGCCGATGAGCACCAAAACGGATGCCTCCCGGGCAGCACTTGAGGCCGTGATCGATGCCCGGGCCCGGGAGCTCAAGCTGCCAAGCATCGGCAACCGCTTCAGGGCGCTTGCCGAGGAGACCCTGCGGGAGCAGGGCACCCCGATGGAGTATCTCGCGGCGCTGCTTGAAGCCGAAGCCGAGGACCGTATGGAGAGAAGAAAGACCCGGCGTCTGAAAGAGGCCCGCTTCCCGCAGATCAAACATCTCGAGGACTTCCGCTTCGACGACAACCCGAAGGTATCGGCCGTGGTGATCCGGACTCTGGCGGGCATGGAGTGGATCAAAAAGCACGAATCGGTGATCCTGATCGGTGATTCCGGCACCGGCAAAACGATGCTCGCCACCGCGCTTGGGGTGATCGCCTGCCAGCAAGGCTTACGGGTTCGCTTCGTGACCCTGGCCGCACTGGCCGGCGAGTTGATGGAAGCCCGAGAAGAGCTCACCCTCTCCCGGATCATCGGCCGTTACCGGCGCTTTGATCTCTTGATCCTCGACGAACTCGGCTACCTCGCCCTGCCAGGTGACGCGGCCGAGCTGGTCTTTCAGGTGCTTTCCGAGCGAAATGAACGCGGCTCCCTGATCCTGACCACAAACCTGCCGTTCGGTGAGTGGACCAAGGTCTTCGAAGATCCCAGGCTCGCGAAAGCGGTGATCGACCGGCTCACCCACAACGCCCACATCATCGACACCGGCCAGGAATCCTGGCGACTACGCCACGGACTCAAAACAGGCAAAAAGGAGGCCGATCAAAACTGAGAATTGACGGCCCCCGGGGGCCGTCAAACACCCGATGCGTCATCATCCAACCAACAGAAAACCCGGCGCCGGGTGGGGCCACTTGAAGCCATCACGGTGGGGCCAGTGTTAGTTATCACTCTCATGAACACCTCAACCGTTGCGAAGGCCCCTGAACAAAGCGAGCACCACCTGCGCGTAGCCCTACGCCCTACGGGCTCCGGCTACGCGCAGGTGGTCAGGTTGCCTGGGGAATTTGGGTGACCAGATGTGGGGAGGATTGCGTGATCGTCCACAAGCGTCACGGAACCGACAAAATCAACCGTTTCGGCGCGACTTTCGGTCTGGAGACGCCGATACCAGTCCTGGCGCTGCTCACACAAATAGATCGTGTCAAGAAGGTTGGGACTCGGACGGTCAGAAACACCATTGGGCATTGTTCGAAAGTCCGGGACGGGAAGCTGTTCCTCCGGGGGTTCATCAAGGAAGAAGTAGCCAACCGGCGTATAGGTTGCTCGCCCGTATGCTTCAAGCTGCTTCAAAGTCGGACGAACCTCTCCGTCGATCCAGTCTCCCAACCTTGGAAAACGGCTCGACAATTCGTCCGGATCCCGTCCGGATCGCTCAGCTGCCCACTCAAGCAGCCGTGGTTCGACTTCCATGCGCACTGCCATCTCTTCAGTATCGCGCAGTCCGACAGACGCTCGTGAAGCGGGCGCCGAAGAGAAGCCCATTGCGAAACCGCGAGCTTCGCGATTGCCCACACAGATGACCTGCCAAGCCAGGTTGACTGGCCGGCGACCTTCCTGGGCTGGCGGTTAACCTACTCGCGTGAGGCTGCCCACGCGGCATCACGATTCAACCTGATTGCTCGCCGAATTCGACCGGTTTCTCAATCTGGCCCTTCTTGTTTATGCGCTTCATCTGCCAAGCAGATTGGCCGTCATCCATCGCCACCAGAACGGGTCGTGGCCCTTTTCCCCGCTCGACAAAGGCTTGCATGACGGCTCCGTTCGTTTCAGTCTCTAGAGCGTCCAATTCCGCCTGCGAAAGTTCGTGGGTTCGATAGTCGCCTCCGGCGACTTTTCTGATCAAGGCAGCAAAAGGTGAGTGCTGGTCCGGCTCTCGTTCGAGCGTGCCTCCGATGGCCTCCCGTGTCTCTCTCTGTTCGTTGATCTCAGCAAGAGTCCAACCAAAGATCAAAAGTGCCAAGGTCACCGACGCTAAAGTGGCGGCAGTTGCGGCCCCGTCCATCCCGCCCGAGAACAATCCATAACCGACGACCAGCGCGAGAACCAGGCCTGTGATCCAGAACAGTCGCGGCGCTTCCGTTCCTCGCACCTTGGCTAAAGCTCTCCCGATCCAGTTTTCCAACTCGTCAACCATTCGACTAGATGCCCCCTATGTCTCCTTGGATCCCGTCCCGGCGCGATACCCTCGAACTCGATACCCCGGGGCACATTAGTACTTCCGCAACAGAGTTAGCCTGCTTCCTGAAACGACGAAAATCTACGGGAACTTATAGGGAGCGTTCCAAGATCAAGCAAGGTTGGACATTGATAGCCAAGGAATGTTCCAAGCACCTCTAGGCGTCTTCCTTTCGTGCGCGCAAGTTGCAGTGCTGGACAGCAACTGTGACAATCACGCGAAGGATGAGACGGAGCACATTCGATAGGGAGACGTTCGGCAGCGTCGAGGCATTCGTTGCGGTGATGGCGCTGATGGTGCTTGGCTCTTGCCTGACCGCAAGTTACGCACCCGCCTATCCGTTCGTCGACAAGACCACTCTCACGAATGCCAACGGGACGACGGGCGAACGTTTTGGGGCTGCGGTGGCTATTTCAGCCGATGGAAACACGGTCGCGGTCGGGGCCCCAGGCAACCACGAAGACGGCACCGATCTCGACACAGTCCAAATCTTCGTGCCGGCCGCTGGGAGCACTTGGAACAGGCAAGCTACGCTCACCCACCCGAATGCGCTCGTGGGCAACCACTTCGGAAGCTCACTCGCCTTATCGAACAACGGTGACCGGCTTGTTGTCGGATCACCACGTTCGTACTCGGCGGTCACTTTCGCTCGAACAGGGTCGACATGGGCACCCGTAACCCAGTTCACCTCCCCGGTCTCGGGCAGTGCCTTCGGACATTCAGTCGCGATCAACGGCAGCGGAACTCGAATTCTCGTTGGCTCTCCCAAGCACGGAACTGCGGGCCGGGCCAATGTGCTCAACTTCAACTCGGGAACCGCGCAAAGCGGCGGAGGCACCATTCTGGGTCTGGCCGATTCGTATAACGACCGCGTATTTGGAGCCTCAGTTTCCCTAACAGACAGCGGCTCGACTGCTTTCATCGGAGCGCCCGGTCAAAATGGAGTCTCAAGCACCCTCCGTCCCTTCAGCGAAGGGCCCACCAGCTGGTCAGATTGGGACCCGTGGTTTTTCCTGGACTACGACACCCCGGAGGCCGGCTCGTCCCTCGATCTTTCCGGAGATGATCAAGCGGGCATCATCGGGGCACCCGGTACCAACTCGGGCAAGGGCACCATTATTCCCATGCGAAACGACGGCGGCTGGCGACTTGAAAAGGACAGCAGCCCAGGTCCAAGCGGACTCTCCAACGGCGACCGACTTGGAACATCCGTCGCCGCCAGCAATCGCGGGTCGGTACTCCTCGCGGGCGCGCCGGGTAAGAGCAGTTCTCGAGGAGCTGTCCTCACGTACATACGAGAGGACATCAACTTCTTCGATTCCCAGTGGAACCCGGGGGTGAGCTACGTGAGTCCGGATCCTCAGAACGGTGATCTCTTCGGATCGGCGGTGGCTGTCTCACGCGACGGATCCACCAGCGTGATCGGAGCGCCAGGGGCGGACCGGAATTCGATCACCGACCGAGGTAGCGCATACATATTCGAGGATACGAGCTACACCCTCCAAACCTCAACATCCGGATCCGGAGAGATCAGATCAACGCCGTCGGGCATCAGCTGCGGGAGTACATGTACAGGCACTTTCGCCCAAGGACAAGTGGTCTCGATGACCGCAAGACCAGCCTATGGGCAGCAATTCAACGGCTGGACCGGTGCCTGCTCCGGAACGGGCTCTTGCCAAATCACCATGAGCTCAAACAAGTTCGTCTCCGCCAGCTTCGGTCCAATCCCGACGTCGATCCGAGTTACTAAAACTGGACTTGGCTCAGGAACGGTGTCGTCAGCGCCCGCCGGCATCGACTGCGGCGCAACCTGTTCTTCGAGCTTTCAATTCGGAGCCTTCGTCAATCTCCATGCATCACCCATCGGCGATTCAACTTTCGAGGGTTGGGGCGGCGCCTGCGCAAGCTCCGGTATGGATTCGAGCTGCTTGGTGATTATCGAAAACATCGAAAGCGTCACCGCAAACTTCGCAGCCAACCAACGACTCATCTCGATCGATCGAACTGGCGGCGGTGTAGGCACCGTCACATCTAGTCCCAAAGGATTGACCTGTATCGCATTTTGCACCGGCCGGTTCGACTTCGGAAGCACCATCACCCTCACTGCTCAACCTGGCAACGACTCTAAGTTCGCCGGTTGGGGAGGCGAATGCCAAGGATCCGGCCGTAGCTGCAATCTCAACATGACCACTGACAAATCAATTTCGGTTCAGTTCTCGCCAGACCGCGTCGATCCGAAACCCCCATCACCCCCAAAGAACAAAACGCGAGTTTGCGGTTTGCTTCCCGGATCCGGCGCCTACAAGTATGTAAGAGCGCGAGGAGTGACTTGCCGGAAAGCCGCGAAGATCGGAAACAGGGCCCGAAGGAAGTTTTGCAAGGGCCGAAACGGCTGCCGGCACGTACCACCGATCCCGATCGCCAAGACCTATCGGGGCGTGACTCGGAGTGCTGGGTGGCGCTGCCGAGTCGCCGTCCGATACGAAGCAAGTAACGTGATCTGCCGTAAGGGAAGCAAGTTGGCGCAACGCGCCTCCGGCGCGTAGCCTTTGCCCAGGTGGTCTGCTTTCGGGCTGTGCAGCTATACGTCATCGCAGGTGGCAATGTCACCAAGATCTCGGGTGGATGACCGTGCGAATGAATCCGAGTTGAGGAATTCGTCACGAGACAACAGGTCGGACAAACACGAATCTTCTCCCGGTCCACTGGACCGTTCGTATCAGAGAATTGCTCCCCCGCGATATCGGGAACATTTCGGGAACATTGGCTTGATCAATGCTGGCCGGGCGAGTGATCTAACTCCCCTTCGAGATCGGCTTCCTTCGCCCTCGAGCCACACATAGATGACCCTGCAGCGATCGATAACAGTCATGACTGCTCGCCCGCAATCTCACTCGTAATGAAGGGGTCAGCGGTTCGATTCCGCTCGTCGGCTTGGCGCTTCTTAGCCTGGATCCACCGTTTCCATCCGATCCATTTAGCAAAATGACCTCCTGAAAGGGCTTGATAGCGACAGATTGAGCCTGTCGCGGCACCTATAGTAAGATTTGCTATAGCTCATGTCCCAGAAAGTTCAAATACTCAAGACCGTCATGCAGGAGACAGGCACTAGCCAATCCGATCTCTCGCGACTCAGTGGCGTTCATCAGCCAAGCATCAGCCAATTCCTATCGGGCAAGATTAATTTGAGTGATGAGCAACTCGACCGGTTGCTCTCAAGCATGGGCTATCGGCTGGAGACAATCCGTCGCCCGGTCAAACCAGACCTAAACCGATCTGAAGAGCGATCCTGGAGGCTCCATCGGCAGATTTCCATCAAGCTGAATCGCTCGAATCTAGACAACTGGAAGCCAGTGATCGATTCGAATTTGCATCGGCTCAAGGAGAGAGTCACGGGCCAACCGCATCTCCGCAACCTGAATCGGTGGGAGGACTTCATGAATGAAGACGACGTTCCGAGCATCCACCGCGTGTTGACCGGCCTCGACCGGGATAGCGTCGAGATGCGTGAGGTCTCACCATTGCAAGGGTTACTTACCCAGGATGAACGCAGCGAAATACTCAGCAGCCCACGCTGATGCGTCGGGATCAGCTCGAACATGCAATTCGGGCGTCATGCGAACTTCTCAAGCGAGAAGAAGTGATCATCGTCGGCTCCCAGGCAATTCTCGGCAGTTATGACGAAAGGCAGCTACCCAATCACGCAACCATGTCTCTAGAAGTTGACATTCTTCCGATTTCAGATAACCGCGCAGAAGTTGAAGAGATGGCCGATCTGCTCGAAAGTGTAGCTGGCGAGTTCTCGCTCTTCGAAGAGACCCACGGATTCAGTATCGATGGAGTCGATCTAAGCACCGCGACGCTGCCGGATGGCTGGCGCGATCGATTGGTCAAGGTTCAAAACGCAAACACGGCTCCACTTGCTGGGACACCGGAGTTCACCGGCTGGTGCCTGGAGAAACATGATCTCTGCGCCTCGAAACTGTGCGCATTGCGGGAGAAAGACATTAACTTCGTGTCCGCGCTGCTGGATAACGGCCTAGTTGATGCCCCGATCATCGCCGACCGTCTACGGCATGTGCCTAGCGACAAAGCATCGAAGGCAGAGGCTGCCCTTTCGTGGCTGACCCGGCACCTCTGAGCCACCTTCAACGAATCAACGCCGGGGTCAACACCGCAGCCGAACACCTCTGAACACTGAAGCGGTCAGATCGGCGTCCTCATCGGCCCGCGAATCACCCTCGAACTCAGCGGAACACCCAGATCAAAACTCGTAATGAAGGGGTCAGCGGTTCGATTCCGCTCGTCGGCTTGGCGCTTCTCGGATCGTCAAGCCCGTTAGCGGCGGGATGGCAGTGAAAGGGATGGACGCCGAAAGTCACCGGAGGCACGAAATGCTCCCTGGTTGTTCCGTGGCCTGCGGCGCTGGTGACGATCTATGCCGGTCCCGTCACCTCCGCAGGCCCAGTCGAGCCCTCACCTGCCTCTTCGAATAATTCGACATACGGTTCGTATCGATACTTCCGGAAACGCCTCTGGCCCGTTGTCTCCCGGAGAATTCCGATTCCCTCCATCTTCGAAACGACTCCGTTGGCAGTGGCAAAAGAAGTCCCCATGATCTCGGCGGCTCGTTTCACATCGATCACGGGCCGACGAAACATGTCGGAGAGGAGGGTCAGTGCATGCTGGCCCATATTCTGGTCAAGAATCATCTGACGGTGTCTTTCGCGGAGTTCAAAAATCAGTTTTGCCGTCTGAGTCGCTTCCGCTGCCGTGGTCGAGACACCATCTAGAAAGAACTTGATCCAACCTTCCCAGTCGCCCTCAAGTCTCACGGCCATCAGCCGGTCGTAGTACTCCAAACGGTGAAGCTTGAAGTAGTGGCTCAGGTAAAGCAGTGGCCGTGCCAAAACGCCGCGTTCAACAAGCAGGAGGGTGACCAAAAGGCGGCCTACGCGACCGTTGCCGTCGAGGAAAGGGTGGATCGTTTCGAACTGAGCGTGTGCGAGTCCAACCTCGATCAGCGTCGGATGCTCCTGAGTCTGGTGGAGAAACTTCTCAAACGCATCGAGGGCATTCTTCATTTCCGGCACCGATGGCGGCACGAACGTAGCCGAAGAAAGAGTTGCCCCCGGAGGACCGATCCAGTTTTGAGTTTTCCTGAAATCACCCGGAGTTGCGGTTGCTCCTCGGCCACTGCCTAGAAGCTCAGCATGGATTTCTCGGATCAAGCGCAGCGAAAGTGGCAAAGTGTCGAGCCTGCCAAGGCCATAGTTCATTGCAGCGACATACCGAACTATGTCTTGGACATCCGTCGTTCCGTCCGGGGCGGGTTCAAGTTCTTCTTGAAGAAGGTCTCCGAGCGAACTTTGGGTCCCCTCGATCTGAGAACTGAGTACCGCTTCGCGCCTCACATACATGCCCACAAAAAGATCAGGATCTGGCACGACGCCCACAATCCCGTCTAGCCGGCCCAATGCCGTATCGGCCTCAGAGAGTGAAAGGCTCAGGTCCGTAGAGAGTTCAAGAGGTGGCTCGGGCGGCAATGGCTTCGGCACGAATGCCGAAAAACCGCCGGTCGGCTCACGAATAAATCTTCCTGCCCTATCGGTTTTAGATGCCATCCTCTTATTATAGGAAATGCTCGGTATCTAAAATAGCGGTAGTAGATCTGTCTTGTATGTCAGGAGACAAAAATAAGGATCCGAACCTCGCCCCTACGTTTCAGAAATACGTCTCTCAAGACAACAAGGCACTCCTTCGACCGCCAAGCAGGAGGCCGGCAGGACGACCGGGTTCATCGACCAGATCTTGCGACCGGGCGAGGGGTTGCTGAGACGCTACTGTTTCCTTATGGTTGCATCGCTCGATTTCCCGTCGCATTCGAGCCGCCCGATGAGGACGGGTGGATCGTCGCTCGCGTCCTCGAAGTGGCTGGAGCCATGAGTCAGGGTCGTAGCCGCCAAGAGGCGATGGAGAATGTCCTCGATGCGCTTCAGACCGTCCTTACCCCGGATGAGGAACTCGAAGGCAGAGCCTCATCTGAGAATCGCGAGCACCTCCGCTTCACGGCTGCGTGAAGCTCCGCGACTTGGAAAGGCACCTGAAGGCAAACGGCTGCCGCCCCGGCCTGGTCCGGGCCATTTGCGCTCAGCTGGAGATCAAACCTCCAGCCAACCCACGGTAGTCACCTTCCCCGGCGGCGGTCAAGGCCAGCGCGACGTCAGGAGCGCTTCGGACGATTTTCGAATCGTCGGTCACCAGGCTGATGCCGGCTCCTTCGGCAACGGTCACGTAAGCCGCGTCATAGGCCGTGAGGCCGGTACCACTCCAGTGAGCGACCGCCTCGAGTTCGGGCTCGACGGTTTCGAACCCGATGTCGGGCAACGACGCGGCAAGCTCGGAGAGTTCAGCATTCTGCCATCGCCACTTGCGAGCCGCGACGTTCAGGATCTCGAGCCAGATCAATGGAGGAACGAGCACGTGGAGTTTTCCTTCGCCGAACTGCTCCTTCAGTTCGAGAGCGGGCTCCAGGTTTCCCTCGCCGTCGCTATGAAACCATTTGAGGACGACAGACGCGTCGAGGACTACTTCTCTCAACGGGCATCCCGGGCAGCGCGGATGACGTCGGTGGAATCCCCGGGGGTTTCGGACCTGGATCCAAGCGCGCCGATCCTTCGAAGGGCGGCACGCGAAACCGGCGATTTCCCTGGCCCGGTCCGCCGGCTGATGTCGCTCTCAGCCAGGCCCGAGAGATACGCACTACGGGACTGGCTGCCGGCTCGGGCAGCGCGGTCGATCCGCCGGAGCAGACCATCGTCGAAGCTGACCAGTACTTTTGCCACCAAGGCAGGATATCTCAGGTATCCCCGCCTGGCAAGCGGCAGCTGTCCCTGACGTGGTCGATCATGAAACATGGACCCTGGGTGAACAACCGGGTGCTGGACTGGCTCGACGGGGTGTTCGGCACACGGGACTAGCCGAGGACGAAGACGGCCACGGTGACCAGGGCGGTGATCGCGAGCAGGACGAGAAGAACGGTGATGCTCACGCCGAGCAGCAGGCCGCCGGCGAGCAGGAGTCCCGCGATCGCGAGCACGGTCACCAGCCCCGCGCCGACCTCCCCTTTCCCCTTTTGGTCCATGCGGTCAGCCTGGCCCCCGCGGAGACAGGCTAAGCCTCCTGCGACAGGCGGTACTCGGTCTCGATCTCTTCGCGGATCTTCTTCTTGAGTTCCTCGCGAAGCTCCGGCTCCAGCTGCTCGCGGACCTGCCGTTCGAGCTCGGCGCGCGCTTCGGGACTCAGATCACTCAGTTCGGCCATGTCTCTCCTGCTCGAAGTGGTTGGTGAACCGCAGTCTAGGACTGCAGAAGCCCGGCCACAACGTGGGCGACCCGCTCACCGCGGTCGGTCAGCAGGTACTCGGTGTGTGGCGGCCGGCCGGCGACGGTGCGCCGCTCGACCAGGCCGGCTTCCTCCAGTTGTTCGAGCCGCTCCGAGAGCGTCGTCGGCGAGACCCCGGGGAGCGACTGGCGGAACTCGTTGAAGCGCGAGGCACCGCTGGAACAGGCGTAGATCGTGGCCATGGTCCAGCGGCGCTCCAGAACTCCGGCCACTTCGCGCATCTCCGGCGGGACCGGTTCGCAGTTACGACATCGAGGCGACATCAGCGATGCTCCCGACGGGCTCGAGGGCCAGGTCGATGACCTCTTCCACACTGGTGACGGGGTGGAAGGACATGACCTCACGGACCTCTTCCGGCACTTCGTCGAGGTCGGCCTTGTTGCGGTATGGCAGGAACACGTCGGTCAGCCCGGCCGCGTGGGCGGCGAGGACCTTCTGCTTGAGTCCGCCGATCGGGAGGACCCGTCCCTGGAGCGTGACTTCCCCGGTCATGCCCACAGTGTGCTTGACCGGCCGGCCGGTGAGCAGGGACACGAGTGCGGTCGTCATCGCCGTGCCGGCGCTCGGACCGTCCTTCGGGATCGCTCCCGCGGGCACGTGCATGTGGAACTCGCGCTGGAACGCCTCGGGATCGATGCCGAGCTGCTCGCTGTGCGACCGCACGTAGGACAGCGCGATCCGCGCCGACTCCTTCATCACGTCGCCGAGCTGGCCGGTCAGGACCAGGCCCTTGTCTCCTTCCATGGCGGTCGCCTCGATGAAGAGGACGTCGCCGCCGGTGCCGGTGACCGCGAGACCGGTCGAAACCCCCGGGATCGCGGTGCGCTCGACCGACTCCTGGAAGATCTTCTGCCTTCCGAGGGCCTTGCGCAGCGCTTCTTCGTCGAGGACCAGAGGACGGCCAACGTCATCATCGGACGAGGCGATCCGGGTCGCCGCGGCGCGCAGCAGCTTGCCGAGCTCGCGCTCGAGCTGGCGCACACCGGCTTCGCGGGTGTACTCGGAGATCACTGAGTTGACGATCTCGTCGCTGACTTCGACTTCGTCGATCTCGAGCCCGTTCCGCTTGACCTGGCGCGGCAGCAGGTAGCCCCGCGCGATCGCCAGCTTCTCGGCCGTGGTGTAACCGTCGAAGGCGATGACCTCCATGCGGTCGAGCAGCGGCGCCGGGATCGGGTCGAGCTGGTTGGCCGTGGCGAGGAAGACGACCTCGGAGAGATCGATCTCGACGTCGAGGTAATGGTCCCGGAACGAATGGTTCTGGGCCGGGTCGAGCACCTCGAGCAGTGCCGCCGAAGGGTCGCCGCGCCAGTCGCTTCCGACCTTGTCGACCTCGTCGAGCAGGATCACCGGGTTCATCGTCTTCGCGTCCCTGAGTGCCCGGACGATGCGGCCCGGCAGCGCGCCGATATAGGTGCGGCGGTGGCCCCGGATCTCCGCCTCGTCGTGGAGCCCGCCCAGGGAGATGCGGACGAACTCGCGGTCGAGCGCCTTCGCGATCGACTCGCCGATCGAGGTCTTGCCGGTTCCGGGAGGACCGACCAGGGTCAGGATCGCTCCGTCGGCCCGGCTGTCCTTCTCCACGCCGCGCTCGGCGCGGAGCTTCCGCACGGCGACGAACTCGGTGATGCGCTTCTTGACGTCGTCGAGACCGGCGTGGTCCTCGTCGAGGATCTCACGGGTGTAACCGGGATCTAGCTTGCCTTCCGAGCGCCCGGACCACGGTACGCTGATCAGCCAGTCGAGATAACTGCGGATCATCGAGCTCTCGCCCGACTGCTCGCCCTGGCGTTCGAGGCGGCGCAGCTCCTTCTCGGCCTGTTCCTCTACGGCCTCCGGCATGCCGGCGTCGGCGATCTTCTGCTCGTATTCCTCGATCAGGCTGGCCTCGTCGTCGCCGAGCTCCTTGCGGATCGAATCCATCTGCTTGCGCAGGAAGTACTCGCGCTGCTGGGCCTGGGCGCCAGACTCGACGTCTTCGCGGATGCGGCTGCGCACCTGGAGCTCGGCCAGGCGCTCGCGCTGCAGTTCGACCGCGAGCTCGAGGCGGGCGGTCACGTTAATCGTGTCGAGCAGGCGGACCTTCTGGTTGACGCTGACGTCGGGGCTGAGGCCGGTGGTGTCGGCCAGGGCGCCCGGATCCTCGACCGAGCGCAGGAAGGCGGCGATCCGTCCGCCGGCCCCGAGCAGCTCGAGGATCTCCTCGACGATGGCCCGGTACTCGCGGGCGAGCTCCTTCGTGTGCTCGTCGTCGGGCTGGCCGTCGTGGATCTCCTGGACCTCGATGCGGAGGGCCTCGGGGTCGCCGGCGTCGGCCCGGGCTGCGCCGGCGAGGCCGCGGCGGATGCCGACCACGGTCGCGACCGGCTCGCCCTGGGGACCGTGGCCGCGCTCGATCACCTCGGCGACGACGCCGACGCGCTCGAACTCGCCGTCACGGCGGGTGAGCAGGAACACCTGGTCCTCGTCGCCGGCGTCAATCTGGAGATTGGCGCTGACCGAGGGGAAAACGATTGCATCATCGAGCGGAACGAGGAGATATGACATGACTTAAGTCCAGTTTCTGTAGTTAGTCCTGAACGTAGAGTAGTGGATCGGATTCATGGGCTTTGCCGATTTGGGCCACGGGGCCGAAGCGGGTACCTTGGGCCACATGATCGAAATCATGGACGACGTGCCTGAAGGCGTCCTCGGATTCTCCTTCTCCGGAGAGATCACCCGGGCCGACTACGACGAAATCCTGATGCCTCCGATCCGTCATGCGATCGAGAGGGGCGACAAGGTCCGGGCGCTCTGCCTGCTCGGCCCGGATTTCGACGGTTACGACAAGGGCGCCGTCTGGGAGGACGTCAAGGCCGGGGCCGAGTGGGGCATCGGCCGCCACTCGTCGTGGGAGCGCATCGCGGTGGTCACCGACGAGCGGAAGATCCGGAAGCTGGCTTCGATGTTCGGCTGGATGTCCCCCGGCGAGTTGAAGGCGTTCAGGACCGGTCAGATGGAAGCCGCCAGGGTCTGGGCGTCGGGCGGCTCTCCCGCCGGCTAGGCCGCTTCGATCCGGAGCGGTAGTGAATCGATGCCGTAGATGCCGCTGACCGTCTGGAGTTCTGGCGGGCCGGCCAGTTCGAGCTTCTCGATCCTTCCGGCGAGGAAGGTCAGGCCCTCTTCGAGCTCCGCCTTGGCGATGTTTGCTCCGACGCAGTAGTGGAAGCCGGCGCCGAAGGTGAGGTTGCGGGTCTTGCCGCGGTCGGCGGTGATGTCGAAATCCATCGGCTCGGAGAACGCTTCCCGGTCGCGGTTGCCGGTGAACGAGCAGACCGCGATCACCGTGCCCTCGGGGAAGGTGATGCCGCCGTATTCGGTCTCCTCCAGCAACTGGCGCGCGGTGAACGGCGTGATCGGCTCGAACCGGAGAGCCTCCATCGCGGCCTGCGGCGCCAGGGCTTCCGGGTCCTCGCGCAGCTTCGCCCACTGCCCGGGCCGCTCCGCCAGCAGCCGGATCGCGTGCGCGAGCTGGTTCTGGGTCGTGTCGACCCCGCCGACCAGGATGTTCAGGACGAGGTTCTCGAGCTCGACCCCGGACAGCTTCTCGCCCTCTTCCTCGGTCGCGATCAGGGACGAGATCAGGTCGTCGGAGGGAGTCGTGCGCCGGGTCTCGATCAGCGGTCTCACCCAGTCGTAGAACTCGCCGACCTTCTCCTGGATCCGCGTGACCGTGTCCGGGTCGGACAGGGCGATCGGGTCGAACTGGCGCTGGATCCACATCGACCAGTCGTGGAGCTTCGCCGCGTCCTCCGGCCGCGCCCCCATCACCCTCGAGATGGTGAGCGACGGGTAGGGGCGGGCGAAGGCCTCGATGAAGTCGAATTCATCCGCCCCGTCGAGGTCGTCCCACAGCTTCAGGAGAAGGTTGCGCATCGCGGGGCGGTATCGCTTGGCCGCCCGCGGCGTCAGCGACGGGTTGACCAGGCCGCGCAGCCGGCGGTGGGCGTCGCCGTTCACGTTGATGATGTTGTTCTCGATCTGCTCGAAGAGCGGCCCGTCGTCGATGCCGAAGATCTGCGCGATCAGGAGTCCCGGGAAGACCGCCGACCTGGTCCGCAGGAAGAACTCACCGGCCTCGCGCCCGAGGACCACGGTCGCCATCGGCGACTCGGCCAGCCATTGCCCGCTCTCGAGCATCGCCTTCATCTCGGCGTGCCAGAGCTCCCCCTTGAGGTTCGGGTCCGTCAGGTCCAGCTTCGGCAGCGTGAGATCGGCGACGGCAGGCACGCTAGGAGACTAGCCCCGGGTCAAGACATCGAAGTCGCACAGCGAAACCATCCTTTGTCCCTCATGAGCGAAGCGACTTCGATGCTTTGTTCAGTCGCACAGCGAAACCATCCTTTATCCCTCATGAGCGAAGCGACTTCGATGCTTTGTTCAGTCGCACAGCGAAACCATCCTTTATCCCTCATGAGCGAAGCGACTTCGATGCTTTGTTCTAGAAATCCGCGAACTTGTAGCCGATTCCGCGGACCGTGAGGACCAGCTCAGGACGCTGGGGGTCGGTCTCCACCTTCTGCCGCAGGTTGGAGATGTGCACGTCGCAGGCACGTTCGTCGCCGTCGAACTCGGTCTGCCAGAGCTCCTCCATGATCTGGGAGCGTCCGAAGACCTCTCCGGGCCGGGCCGCGAGCAGGCGGAGCAGCTGGAACTCGGAGCGGGTGAGGCTGATGGTGCGGCCGTGGACCGTGACCACGTGCCGGGCGAGGTCGATCGTCACGGGGCCCGCCACGATGCGGGAAACCTCGGGAACCGGCGAGCGGTCGAGCTCGCGACGGCGGAGCTGCGCCCGGACCCGGCCGAGCAGTTCGCGGACCGAGAAGGGCTTGGTGACGTAGTCGTCGGCGCCGACCTCGAGCCCGACGACCTTGTCGACCTCGGCATCCTTCGCGGTCAGGATGATGATCGGCACCGCCGAGCGCGAGCGCACCTCGCGGCAGATGTCGAGGCCGCTGCGGCCGGGCATCATGATGTCGAGGATCAACAGGTCGTACTCGAAGTCCCCGACCAGCTTCTTCTCGGCTTCGGTGCCGTCGATCGCGGGTGTCACCTCGAAGCCCTCCTGGGCCAGCGCGTAGCCGACCGAGTCCCTCACGGAGGGCTCGTCGTCTGCGATCAGGATTCTTGCGGCGTTGTTCAGGGGCTCAGGCAATCGGGGTCTCTGACTGTTCGATCAGCGGGAGGCGGACCCAAAAGGTACTGCCCTCGCCCTCGACTGAATTCGCGCCCATCTCCCCGCCCATCACATCGGCCATCCGGCGGGCGATCGCGAGGCCCAGGCCGAAGCCCTCCTGACGGCGCGATTCGGATCGGCGATAGAAGCGCTCGAACACGCGGTCAACCTCGGCTTGTGGAATCCCGGTTCCAGTATCGATCACTTCCAGGAGCATCTCCGCATCTCCGATGCGCCTGCCGCGAACGGTAACGGTGCCGGGCGGCGGTGTGTTCTTACATGCGTTTGTGACCAGCCCGATCAGGACCTGGCGGAGCAGGGTCGGATCGCCCTTGGCAGCGAGATCCCGCTCGACGTCGATGACCAGGTCGAGACCCGGCGGGACCTCGACCGCGGCTTCGACGTCCTTGGCGGCCGCGGTCACATCGACCACTTCGACCTCTCCGGCACCGAGCGCCTCGACCCGCGCCAGCGTGAGCAGTGACTGCGTCAGGCGGCTCATGCGCTCGGCGTCGGCCGAGAGGCGGTTGAGGAAATGGTCGCGCGCGGGCGGATCATCCTTGGCCCCGGACTGGAGGACCTCGATCGCCCCGGAGATGCCGGCGAGAGGATTCCGGAGCTCGTGGGCGGCGTTGCTGACGAAGTCGCGCTCGGCGAATTCCTTGCGCATCTCCTCGGTCCGGTCACGAACGACGACCAGGACCGCATTTTCGTCCGGCAGGGCGCGACCCTGCATCGCGTAGGCGCGGTCGCCGATCCGCAGTGCCGGGTGGGCGGCGAAACCCTCGACCGACGCCCGCTTGATCTGCGGCCGCATCGCCTCGGGCGGCAGGCCACCCTGTTCGAGCAGGACGGTCGCGGCCGAGTTGTAGAACCGGACCGGCCCTTCGTCGTCGACCACCATCACGGCATCGTTCAGACCGTCGAAGATCGCCGTCAGCTTGTCGCGGTCGGCGGTGAGCACGCCGAAGTTCTCCTTGAGCGAGCGCCGCATCGACTCGAGCGACCGGGCCAGGTCGCCGATCTCATCGCGGCCGCCGGTGGGCAGGGTCACGTCGAAGTTGCCGGAGGCGAGGTCGTCGGCCTTCGAGGCCAGCCGCTTGATCCGGACGGCGATCGCCGAAGCGATCGCCACCCCGAGCAGGCTGCCGACCAGGACTGCGACCAGGGCCGCTCGCAGGCTTTCCGAGCGCAGGGTGTCGAGTGCGCTCCGCAGCACTTCCGGCCTCGAGTAGCTGCCGACGATCGCACCGCCAGGGCCGCCCTCTTCGTAGGCGACCGGCACCCCGACCAGGGTCACCTTTCCCCCCGAGATCTCGTCCGTGGCCCTCACCCCCCCCAGGGCCGCGTCGCGAACGTCCTGATAGGCGCCGTTGTCCTCGAACACCGATGAAGAGATCACCGGGGTGATGATGGTCCCGTCCGGGTCGAAGTACCAGGCCGAGAAACCCTCACCGTTGGCCGCCGTGACTTCCGTATTGATCTCGCTGCCGGGCGCCGCGACCCGGTCGGCGAGCCGGTACGTCCGCCCGACGGCGAGCTCGGCCGAGCGCTCCGAGAGCACGTCGCGGCTCGAGTCGATCACGAAGAAGAACATGATCGAGGCCGTGATGACTCCGACCGCGGCGAATCCGGCGGCCAGCCAGAGCCGCATTCCGATGTGGCGACGCCGACGGCGTGGGGGCCGGTTACTCATACGTTGAGGCAGCCTAGAGCAGAGGGCCGATGCCGATCGCACCACCTGAATTATCCGAATGGGGAAGAATCGAAGCGTGAAGACCCTTGTTTTCATCCCGGCGTGGAACGAAGCCGACTCGATCCGGGCCGTCATCGAGGACGCCCGGGAACACGTGCCGGGCGCCCATGTGCTGGTGATCGATGACGGTTCCGGGGATGAAACCGCTACCCGTGCCCGCGAAGCCGGCGCCCAGGTGGCTTCGCTGCCGTTCAACCAGGGAGTCGGCGCGGCCCACCAGACCGGGTACATCTACGCGATGGCCAACGGCTACGAGCTCTGCGGCCAGATCGACGGCGACGGACAGCACCCCGCCGCGGAGATGGCCCGCCTGCTGGACGAGGTCGAGGCCGGCCACGCCGACCTCGTGGTCGGCTCGCGCTTCGCCGGCGACACCATCTACGACGCGCCGTGGGCGCGCCGTACCGGCCAGAAACTGTTCAGCTGGATCGTCTCGACCGCGACCCGCCAGACCCTGACCGACACGACCAGCGGCATGCGGGCGCTCAACCGCCGCGCCATGTCCCTGTTCGCCACCCGTTACTCATCCGAGTTCGCCGAAGTGGAATCGCTCCAGCAGGCGGTCCGGGCCGGCCTGACCGTCAAGGAGGTCCACGTGACCATGCTGCCGCGGGAACAGGGCACTTCGTTCATCACCCCGCTGAACTCGGCCTTCTACATCTTCAAGACGCTGGTCGTCCTGCTGGTCGGCCAGATGCGGCCGCGGACCGCGGCCCCGGAGGCCGAGAAGTGAACCGGCTGATCGCGGCAACCGAGCCGGTAGTCCGGCTGACCCCCCAGGCCCGAATCGTCGCGGCGGTCCTCGCCGTCCTGTTCATGCTGCTGATCCTCGACCTGATCCGGCGCGACCGGCTGCTCGAGCGGTACAGCATCGTCTGGTTCGTGATGGGGCTGGCGATGCTCGCCGGCGCCGCCTTCCCGGACCTGCTCGAGCTGCTCGCGAGGGCGCTCGGGGTCCGCGACGTCACGATCGCGCTCTTTTCGGTCGTTCTGATCATCCTGCTGGCGCTCGCCCTGAACTTCAGCGTGATCGCGTCGCGCCAGTCGAAGCAGATCACCCGGCTCGCGCAGCAGAGCGCGATCGAGACGATCGACGATCCTGGCGGGGCAACCTCAGTTGAAGAGAGCGGCGAGCCGGAAGCAGAGCGCTTCGAGGGCTAGTTCCTCCGAGACGTTCAGGCCGAAGCGGCGCCGGGTCCCGGCGATCAGCTCGACGGCCGAGCGGGCCGCCTCCAGCCGGACCTCGCCGGCCTGTTCCCCGAGCGCTTCCAGCCGGTCGGAGTTGAAGACGAGCTCGGGGGCGCCGGCCTTGACCGTCGCCAGATCGCGGGCCCATGAAGCGGCCAGGGAGAGCGAGAGGTCGAGGACCTTGGTGCGTGCGCGCCTCTGGGCACGCCTGGTCGCCTCCTCGATCTCCCTCTTCGTGTGTCTGACGCCTTCCTTGACTTCGCCGCCGAGCTCGGCCGATACCCGCTCGCCCGCCTGATCCCCGGACTCCTTCGCCAGGTTCAGCACCGCCAGCCAGGGTGAGTTCTCGAGCCGGTCGTCGATCACGCCGGCCATCATCGCCTCGACGTTCTCCCGGATCCTCTGGCCGCGGTCGCGGGCCAGGAGGCGCGCCGTGCCGAGGTCTCCGCGGGACAGGCGGGCAGCGGCGCGGATGCGTCCGGGAGGCGCGATGTCCCCCAGCTCCGCTTCGATCACCGCCTGCGGCAGTGCCTCGAGCTCGATCGTCTGGCAGCGCGACGCCACCGTCGGCAGAACGGCTTCGGCCTCGGACGAGAGCAGGATGAGGTGGGCGTGTGCCGGCGGCTCCTCGAGCGTTTTCAGCATCGCGTTCTGGCTCTCTTCGTTCAGGTGGTCGGCCGCCTCGATCACGAACACCCGGCGGCCGCCCTCGAACGGACTGAGCGGCGCCCGGTGGATCACCTCCTCCCGCACGTCGGCGACGGCGTGGCTCATGCCGACGGGCTTCAGCCAGATCAGGTCCGGATGCGGCGACGGGTCGAGCAGGGCGCGGCGACGGGTCTCGTCGGGATTCTGGCTGCCCATGACCAGGATCTCGGCAGCGAAGGCGCGGGCGATCCGCTTCTTGCCGGACCCGGGCGGCCCCTGGAAGAGGTAGGCGTGCGACGGGCCGTCACGGAGCGCGGCGCTGAGTGCCGCCCCGACCCGGGCCTGGTGGGTGACGGCGTCCTCGAGGGCCGTCATGCCGCCAGTCTTGCTTCGACCACGGCCATGATCCTGGCGTGGACCTCTTCCGGGGTGCCGTCGCCGTCGATCACGGTGACCCGGTGCGGCTCGCGGCGCGCGATGTCGTCATACGCCTCGGCGACCTTCTCCTGAAAGCGCAAGCCTTCGGCCTCGAAGCGGTCGTCACTTCGTGCCCGTTCGAGTCCTTTCGCGGGGTCGACCCTGATCAGCAGCGTCAGGTCGGGGTCGAGCCCGCCGGTTGCGGCGTCGTTGATCTCCCGGACCCGGACGATGCCGAGGTCGCGGGCGACCCCTTGATAGGCGATCGTCGAGTCGACGAAGCGGTCGCAGATCACGGTCTGGCCCATCTCGAGGGATGGCCTGATCACGCGGCCGATCAGGTCGGCCCGGGCAGCGCAGAAGAGCAGCAGCTCGGCGATCGGGTCGAGCGGCGTCTCCGGATCGGCCAGCAGGGCACGGATCTCCTCGGCGGCCGGGGTGCCGCCGGGCTCACGCAGTCGCACCGTGTTCGCCCCGAGCGCATCGGCCAGCCGGACGGCCTGGGTCGTCTTGCCGGACCCGTCGACTCCTTCGAGCGTGATGAACACGCGGCCGCTACTTCTTGTTGGTGGGGCTCTTACGGCCGCCGGCGCGCTTGACCCGGCGGGTGCCGAGATCGGGCTCGCCGGATGACCTCTTCGAGGCCGCGACGGTCGTGGTCTTCTTCTTGGCCGGCGACTTCTTCTTTGCGCCCGACCTCTTCCTTCCCTTGCCGGCGGCCTCGTCCATCTTCTTCCTGGCCTCCTGGGCCGCCAGGCGCTCGGCCTTCTTCTCGCGCATCTCGACCATGGTCGGACAGTCTTCGTTGAAGCAGAGCTTCCACGGACGGCCGGCCCGGCCCCGGGTCTTGACGCTGACCCGGGGTGTGCGGTGGCAGATCGAGCAGTTCTCCTCGAGCGGGGTCACTTCGTAGAAGTTCGGCTGCGGCATCGGGAAAGTCTGGTCGCAGGCCTCGGGGTCGTCGGCGCTCCAGCCGGAGCAGCCGACGAAGGATTTGCCCGATTTTTTCGCCCGGATGATGCGCAGCATGTTCGGCGAGCCGTCTTCCTTGGTACGGCCGGCTTCCTTGCAGACGATGCAGGGTCCGAGGACGCGGTCCTGGTCCATGCCGGCCCAGACCAGCTTCGAGACTTCCTCTTCGCCTTCGCGCAGCTTGTCGAAGGTCGTGTGGACGAGCTTGCGGCTGTCTTCGACCACCTCTCCCTTGCTCATCTTGTCCTCGGCGATCTCGTCCATCTCGCCTTCGAGGGTGGCCGTCATCTCCGACGTGGCCATGTCCGGCACGTACGACTTGAAGGCCTCGTACATGGCGATGCCGGTCGCGGTCGGCTCCGGCGGGTGGTTGCGGACGTACTTCCGGCTGTAGAGCTTCTGGATGATGTCCGGGCGGGTCGCCTTGGTGCCGAGTCCCTGCTCGTCCATGATCTGGACCAGCTTCGCCTCCGACAGGCGGGGCGGCGGCTGGGTCTCCTTGTCGACCAGCCAGGGCCTGCCTTCGAGCGTGAGCTTCTGGCCCTCTTCGAGCGCCGGGATCTCCTCATCCGAGGACCGGGCGTAGGTGTAGATGCCGGCGTAACCGGGATCGAGCACGACCTTGCCGCGGACGAAGTACGTCTCCCCGCCGGCTTCGATGTCGGCGCGGGTGGACTCGGTAATCATCGGCTTCGAGAAGGTCGCGAGGAACCGGCGCACGATCAGCTCGTAGACCCGGGCCTTGGGACCGTCGAGCGCGCTCGGGTAGAGGGCGTGGGTGGGGTAGATCGGCGGGTGGGCCGCGTCGAACTTCTTGCCCTGCGTCGGGGTGAGCGGCGCATCGAGCAGCGGTGCGGCAGCCGCGAAGTCCTTGATCTTCACCAGCGACTGGATCGTCTTCTCGAGCGGCAACGAATCCGGGTAGATCGTGTTGTCGGTCCGCGGGTAGGAGATGAAGCCGTCGTCGTAGAGGTCCTGGGCGTGGTTCATCGCCTGTTTCGGCGTGATGCCGAGGCGGCTCGAAGCGTCGACCTGGAACGAGTTCGTGTTGTACGGCGTGGGCGGCCTGCTGGTGTTCTTCCGCTTGGTGACGGCCTTGACCACGCCCGGGTCGGAAGTCGCGGCGAGCGCCTTGTCGGCTTCGGCCTTGTCCCAGAACTTATCGGTCTCGTGATGGGTCTCGAAGCCGTCGCCGCTCGGGTGTCCGAACTTCGCGAAGAGCTCCCAGAACGGCTTGGCCACGTGGGCACGGCGCTCGAGCTCACGCTCGACGATCAGGCCGAGGGTCGGACTCTGGACGCGGCCGACCGACAGGAAGTTCGCGCCATAGGCCTTGGCGATCAGCGAGACGGCACGGGTGAAGGCAGCGCCCCAGATCAGGTCGATGTCCTGCCGGGCGCCGGCGGCGTTGGCCAGCGGGTATGAAAGTTCGGTGAGGTTGCCGAAGGCACCTTCGATCTCTTCCTTGGTCAGCGCGGAGTAGCGGGCCCGCTTGAAGTCCTTCTCGAGGCCGGGGTTGACCTGGAGGCAGACCTCGAGCGCTTCGAGGCCGATCAACTCGCCCTCGCGGTCGAAGTCGGTGCCGATCACCAGCGAGTCCGCGGCCTTGGCTTCCTTCTGGACGGCCTTGATCACGTTCTTCTTGCCGTCGATCGGGCCCGTCTCGAGCTCGGCGTCGACCAGGCCGTGGATCAGGTCGAGCTTCCACTGCTTGTAGACCTTTTCCTCGGGGAACTGGCGCTGGACGAAATGCCCGCCGGTCCCGAGCACGGAATGGTCGCCATCCCGATCGCTCCACTTGAACACAGGGACCGTGAAGGACTTGTTTTCCTTGGCGCTGCCCCCGGAAAGGATCTCGGCGATCTTCCGGGCGGAGTTGTTCTTCTCGGTGATGATGAGACGCATTGGTCGGCGACAGTAGCAGGGACGGGGAACGGCGTCGGGGAATTCCCAGGCACCCGCGCGGCCAATCCCAAGGGATTGAACCTAATATCTGTCCCATGAAGACTTTGGTAACCGGTGGCGCCGGATTCATCGGATCGCATCTGGTCGACGCCCTCACCGGCCGCGGCGACGAGGTCGTGGTCCTCGACAATCTGAGCACCGGCAAACCGGAGAACCTCGCCTCGGCGACGGCCGCCGGAGCGCGCCTCGTCGAAGGCGACATCCGCGACGCGGAGTTCGTCGAAGAGACCCTCCGGGCCGAGAGGCCCGGCACCGTCTTCCACCTCGCCGCGCAGTCCGAGGTGCGCAGGTCGATCGACGAACCGACCCTCGACGCCACCGTGAACGTCGTCGGCAGCGTCAACGTGATCGAAGCGAGCCAGCGGACCGGGCTCGACCGGTTCGTCTTCGCTTCGACCGGTGGGGCCGTGTACGGCGAGGGCGACCGGATCGACCTGCCCGCCGTCGAGACGATCACGCCCGAACCGATGTGCCAGTACGGCCTCAGCAAGTACGTGGTCGAGAAGTACCTCGAGCTGTACCGCCGCCTTTATATGTTCAACTCGGTCGCGCTGCGGCTCGCGAACGTCTACGGACCGAGACAGAACCCCAAGGGCGAGGCCGGTGCCGTCGCGATCTTCGCGGGGCAGCTGGTCAACGGCGAGTCCCCGACGGTCTACGGTGACGGCACCCAGACCCGCGACTTCGTCTACGTCGCCGACGTGATCGACGCGATGCTGACCGCGTCGCGGACGGACGTCGAAGGATCGATCAACATCGGCTCCGGCGAGGAGACCCCGCTGCTCGACCTGATCGCGACCATCGGCGGCCTGGGCGACAACGGCAACGACTTCCGACCCGTCTTCGATACTGCCCGCAAAGGCGACGTCCAGCGCAACTCGATCGACCCCTCCCGCGCCGCGGCCGACCTCGGCTGGAGTCCCACCACCAGCCTCGAGCACGGTCTGAAACTGACCGTAGACTCGATCTGACCGGTACCCGCCCCCGGGTGGTACCACGCGTCTCTCGGTCATTTCGTGCCAGATTCCGGCGATCCCCTAACCTTTGGGCATATGCCCGCCCAAGCCTATGCCGGAAAAGAGTGCGTCTGCCAGTACCGCAAACCGCTCTGCGATCAGACATGCGTCAAGGACATGCTGAACACGCCCTTCTACATCGCCTGCCTGAAACTGACCGGCCGCAAGTGCCTCGTGGTCGGCGGCGGCGAGATCGGCCTCGAGAAGATCGAGGGGCTCCTGGCCTGTGACGCCGACGTCGTCCTGATCGCCCCCGACGCCTGCGAAGCCGTCCAGGAATACGCGGCCGAAGGCTCGATCGACTGGATCCGCCGCGGTTACGCCGGTCCGGCCGACCTCGAGGGCAAGTTCATGGTTATCGCCGCCACGAACGACTCCGAGGTGAACATCGGGATCTACTACGACGGCGAGAAGCGGGCGATGCTGGCCAACGTCGTCAACGTGCCACCGCTCTGCAACTTCATCCTCCCCGCCATCGTCCGTACCGGTCCACTCGCGATCGCGATCTCGACCGCCGGGGCGTCTCCCGCCCTGGCCAAGCGGATGAAGCGGGAGATCAGCGATCAGTTCGGCGAGGACTACGCCCGGCTCGCGGTGATCCTCAACGCGGTGCGCGGGTGGGCCAAGGGCACCCTGCCGACCTACCAGGACCGCAAGGCCTTCTTCGAAGGCATCGTCAACGGCGATCCCGATCCGATCGACCTGATCCGGGAGAACCGTGAACCGGAGCTGCTCGACCTGATCGAGGCGGCCAAGATCTCCGCTACCGCAGCGCTCAGCCACTGACCCCCACTTCAGACGCCGCTGGGCTAAAGACGATCGGGTGGCAGTCGACGGACAACGCCGCCTGGGACCAGGTGAAACGCAAGGACCTCGTGCCGGCCCGCGTGATCGGCCTCCACCGGAACCACGTCGTCGACCTGCTGACCCCGAACGGGCGGATGCAGGGCAAACCCGCCGGCAAGCTCCTCAAGGGACCGACTTCGGCCGTGGCGATGCCGGCGGTCGGCGACTGGGTCGCGGCCGACCGTGAGGGAACCGTGCACCACATCCTCGAGCGACGCACGACCCTCTCCCGCCGCTCGGCGGCCGACCGCGACCGCATCCAGATCCTCGCCGCGAACATCGACGTGGTGATCGTCGTCAGCTCGCTGAACAAGGACCACGACCTCGACCGGCTGGAGCGCATGGTCGCCCTCGGTGATTCGTCGGGAGCCCGCACGATCGTCGCCCTGTCGAAGTCCGACCTGGTCGGGGATCCCGCCCCCGCCGTCGACGAGGCTGCCGAACGCTTCCCCGCCTCCCGGGTGCTCGCCTTCAGCTCGAAGTCGGGCGAGAACCTCGACCAGATCAAGAGCTTCCTCAAACCGACCGAGACCGTCGTGCTGCTCGGCAGTTCAGGTGTCGGCAAGTTGACCCTGGCCAACACCCTGCTCGGGCACGAGCGACAGAAGACTTCAGCGGTCCGCGGCCGCGACGACCGCGGGCGCCATGCGACGACCAGCCGGGAGCTTTTTACGTTGCCCGGCGGCGCGCTGATGATCGACACCCCCGGCCTCCGCGCCCCGGGCGCCGCCGATGAGAGTCCCGACCGCCGGGCCGAAGAGATCGAGAAGCTGGCCGAATTCTGCAAGTTCCGCGACTGCGGCCACGACACCGAGCCAGGTTGCGCGGTGACGGCGGCAGTCGAAGCCGGCGACCTGCCCCCGGCCTGACCAGACACAACCGGCATGAGGGGGGGTGCCGGCGATTTCATTGCTGTCTGCGCGGTTAATGACGGCACCTCCCGCTAGGCGCCCGCGATAAGACGAGGTGCCGGCGATTTCATTGCTGTCTGCGCGGTTAATGACGGCACCCGCCCATTTGCTTGGTCATTGATTCAGTCGAGGGCGAGGCGGGCCGCGCCTATCGCTCCCGCGTATGTGCCCAGCTTCGAGATCCTGATCGGGGTCTCGTCGAGTCCCGGGAAGGTCGTGGCCTTCAGCCCCTCCTGGATCGCCTCGGCGAGCGGATCGCCCCAGCCGGTCGACAGTCCGCCGCAGAGGACGAAGACGTCGGGGTTCAGCAGGTTGACGATCGTCCTCACACCCCGGACGAGGTAACCGACAGTCGTTTCGAGGGCTTCCCGTGCCGCCTCGTCGCCCTCGTTGGCCCGCCGGATGATCTCGTCGGTCCGGACCGGCTCCCTGCCGCTCAGGCGCTCGTAGCGCGCGCCGGTGGCGGAGCCCCCGGCCAGCCGGCCGAGGCAGCCCGACGACCCGCAGGGGCACTCCGGTTCGTCGGCGAGGGAGATGTGGCCGAACTCGCCCGCCAGCCCGCGGGCTCCACTGAACACCTCGCCGTCGACGACGAGGCCGCCGCCGACCCCGGTGCCGAGCGTCAGCCCGGCCACCACCCGGCGCCGCTCGCCCGCGCCCAGCCACCATTCGGCGAGGACCGCGCTGGCGGCGTCGTTCTCGACCGTGACCGGCATGGCCAGGCTCTCCTCCAGCATGTCCCGCACCGGCACGTCGATCCAGCCCGGGAGCGATGCCGACTTCGCGATCCGGCCCGTGTCCTTCTCGATCGGCGCGCAGATGGCCGTACCGACCGCGTCGAAGTCGTGTTCCTGCCCCATTTTCTCGACGAGGGCGGCCATCCGGGCCACGGCCGCGTCGGGTCCTTCGGTGACGAGGGACGGCTCGGAAGACCTCGCGACGATCCGGCCGCCGGCCTCGACGACCGCAGCCTTGAGGTTGGTGCCGCCGAGATCTACTCCGAGAACCACTGGGCGGATCCTACAGCGCCCCTCCTATAGATTTGAGTCCTCCCCGAGTCGCATCGCCCACAACCCGATCGGATCTGAAATTGCCTGAGAACAGAGACCTGTCCTGGCCCTACGAACTCCCCCGCAGCGGCAACGACCCGATCTCCTTCGCCGTCGACCACCTCGATGACACCCTGTTCCGGGAGTACGACGTGCGCGGCACGCTCGACCCCCACGCCCCGACGACCGAAGAGCCACTCAACGAGTTCGCCGCCAACCGACTCGGCCGCGCCTTCGGCACCTTCCTCGACCGCCGCGGCAAGACCGGCATCGTCGTCGGCCACGACTCCCGCAGCTACTCCGAGAAGCTGGCGACCGCCTTCACGCTCGGCCTGCTCTCGACCGGGAGGAGCGTCACCTTCATCGGCCTGGCGACGACGCCGGCCGTGTACTTCGCCCAGCACTTCCTCGGCGGGATCGCCGGGGTCCAGGTGACCGCCAGCCACAACCCCAACGGCTGGGCCGGCTTCAAGCTCGGCGACGAGCCTTCCGTGACGCTCGGCCCCGAAGGCATCCTCGAGCTCAAGGAGATCGCCACCAGCCGCGAGTTCGCCACCGGCCAGGGCACCTACACCGAGCGCGTGATCATCCCCGACTACGTCGCCGAGCTGACCGAACGGGTCCCAAAGGGGAATCGTCCCCTGAAGATCGTGGTCAACGGCGGCAACTCGATCTCCGGCCCTGTCCTCAACCAGGCCCTCGAGGCGGCCGGCTACGAGACCGTGCCGATCAACCTCGAACTCGACTGGACCTTCCCCAACCACGAGCCCGACCCGGAATCGGTCGAGGCCCGCAGGCAGATCGGCGACGCGGTCAAGCAGCACGGCGCCGACGTCGGCCTGTCGATCGACGGCGACGGCGACCGTCTCGGCGTGACCGACGAGAACGGCGGCATCGTCTGGTCCGACATCGTGCTCACGATCTTCGCCGCCGACTCGCTCGAGCGGCATCCGGGCGAGCCGATCGTCTACGACGTCAAGTGCTCGCGCGCGGTGGCCGAGGTGATCACGGCCAAGGGTGGGGTGCCGGTGATGTGGAAGACCGGGCACTCCCACATCAAGCAGAAGGCCCGGGAGCTGAACGCGCCGTTCAGCGGCGAGCGCTCCGGCCACTTCTTCGACGCCGGCGACTACTACGGGTTCGACGACGCGGTCTACACCGGCCTGCGCTTTGCCCGGATCCTCAGCATGGGCGGGAAGTCGGTCAGCGAGATCGTCGGCGAGATGCCGCAGTACGTCTCGACCCCGACCATGCACGTCCACAGTGATGACGACAAGAAGTACGACGTGGTCGACACGCTGCTCGAGCAGGCCGCGAAGCTCCCGGGCGACCCGGAGATCATCGACGTCAACGGCGTCCGCTGCGAATGGGAGGACGGCTGGTTCCTGGTCCGCGCCTCGAGCAACCTGCCCGCCCTGGTGATCGTGGTCGAGGCGAACACCGACGAGCGCCTGCGCGAGATCTACGGCACGGTCCGGTCGCTGCTCGACCCGATGGACGAGGTCGACCAGGACTGGGAGAACGACCCCTTCGTCTGATCCGCGTCAGCTCTGGCGGTCGAGAAAGCCGACCAGCAGGCGCTCGACCGCCGGCGGGTCGTCGATGAAGGGCCAGTGGCCACTGTCCGGCAGGACGTGGACTTCGATCGACGGGAAGCCCTCCTTCTGGCGCTCGGCCTGCTCGGGGCCGAGGTACGGGTCCCCGGATCCCCAGATCACCATCGACGGGATGTCGGCGGCCGCGAACAGCGGGACGAGCTTCGCGTGGTCCTCGCTGAGCTTCCTGCCGTCGCGGTAGAGGCCGAGGATCGCCGCGCGGGTCCGGCGGTCGTAGTTGTCGTACATCTCGTCGAGGAACTCGCGGGGCAGGCCGCGGGGCTCGGCGTTGCCGGTGACCCGGCGGAACATCGGCCTGGTGGTGATCGCCTGCAGGGCCTCCCCCAAGCCTTTCGTCTGCCAGACGCGGGCGGTGCGGTGCCACTTGTAGTCGAGCAGGAGTCCCGTGTCGATCAGGACCATGCTCTTGACGCGGCCGAGGTTGTCCTTCGCCCAGTGCAGGCCGATCGGCCCGCCGAAGTCGTGGAGGACGAGGTGGACCCCGGCGATCCCGAGCGCCTCGAGCGTGTCGCCGACGAACTGCGCGTACTCGGCGATCGTGTGGCCGAAGCCGGGGTCGGCGACCGTCTGGCCGAAATCCGGCAGGTCGAACGCGACCGCGCGGTGGTGTTCGGCGACCTGGCCGACGAGACCGGCCCAGTCCCCGGCGGAGCCGGGATTGCCGTGGATGAAGACGACCGCCTCGGAGGCCTGGTTCGGCCCGGCCTGGAGCAGCCGGGTGGTCACGAGCCCGACCGTGATCGAGCTCCATTCGGGCTCGACTGTCGTGCTCAAGGGCGGAGCGGTCCGGTCATCGGGTCAGATGGCGAAGAAGGCGATCGCGGCGAAGTGGGTCGCGGCCGCCCCGATCACGAAGACGTGGAACACCTCGTGGTAACCGAAGTAGGTCGGGTTCGGATCCGGGCGGCCGGTAGCGTAGACCACGGCGCCGACCGTGTACAGCAGGCCGCCGGTGGCGATCAGCAGGCCGGCCGCGATGCCGGCCGAGCCGACGATCCCCGGGAAGGCCAGCGCGCCGACCCAGCCGACGGCGACATAGATCGCGGCGCTGACCCATTTGGGCGAGCGGATCCAGATCAGTTCGATGACGATGCCGATGGCGGCAGCCGACCAGACCGCGATCAGCAGCGCCGTGGCCCAGGTGCCCGACATGGTGAGAAGGGCGAACGGCGTCACGGTGCCGGCGATCAGGAGAAAGATCATCGAATGGTCCAGGCGGCGCATCAGCATGCGTGCCCTGGTCGTCTTCCAGCTGACCCGGTGGTAGAGCGCGCTGGTGCCGAAGAGGGCGCAGAGCGACAGTGTGTAGATGCCGACCGCGAGCAGCTTGCGCGGCGTATCGGCGATCACCAGCAGCGAGATCCCGAGCCCGAGCGAGAGGAAGAAGGCCCACTCGTGGGAGACGCCGCGGAACTTGGGCTTGACCGCGTTGAACTTCCCGGCGGCCGAATCCTTGATCGCCGCGGCCTTCTCGACCGTGGCGTCGCGGGCGTTGCCGGCCTTCTCGACCGTGGCGTCACGCGCTGTGGCCGCCATCCCCACTGCATTTTCGCGGGCGAGCGTCGCCTTCTCGAGGGCGTTGTCGCGGGCGGCGGAAGCGCGATCGAGCGCGGCTTCGCGCCGCTCGGCGGCTGTCTTCTTGCCGTTGCCCCCGCCGGCTGATTCCGGTTCCTGACTCATTCTTCAAGAGTACAGGTGGCGGGGCCCAACCACCACATCTCGCAAAAACCGTAAAGTGATTTTGCTCCAAACGCTATATATGGTGTACCAAGAAGGTGTCCGACGCCATTCCTAGTATAATTGCCTATGTGCTTTGTCCCAAGTGCGGACATAAAGGTTGCCGGGTTCTCGAGTCGAGAAGCGCGCAAGGAGGCGCTGCCGTGCGGCGCCGCCGGCAGTGTTCCGGCTGTGAGCACCGCTTCACGACCTACGAGCGATATGAGCTCCAGGCCCTGTTCGTCCGCAAGCGCGACGGCTCACGCCAGCCGTTCGACCGGGCCAAGCTGCTCGGCGGAATGGAGCGCGCCTCGCACAAGCGCCCGGTCCCGTCCGAGGCGATCGGCAATCTGGTCAAGCGGATCGAGGCCGCGGCCGTCCGCTCCGGCGGAGAGATCAGCGCGGCCCGGATCGGAGAGATGTGTCTCAACGGTCTGCGGCAGATCGATCAGGTCGCGTATCTGCAGTTCGCTGCCGTCTACCGGCAGCTCGACGTCGAAGACGTACAGGCGGAGCTCGACCGCCTGGCCCCACCCGAAGCAGACCCGAACTTGAATTAGAAACACAAAGGCACCGGCATCACCAGTCAGAGAAACACCAGTCCCAGAACCACCCCTTAACCGTCAAGTACCGAGGAGAGAGCGAGAAGCATGTCTGAAGCAGCAATCGAGTCACCCCGCGTCAACAAGAAGGGCGTCGTCGTCGAACGAAGGCTCACCCGCGAAGGAGTCCACCCCTTCGACGAGATCGAGTGGGAGATCCGCGACGCCGTCATCGGCGATCCGGCGAACCCCGCGTTCGAGCAGCGCGGAGTCGAGTTCCCGCGCACCTGGTCGCAGAACGCGACCAACATCGTCGCCCAGAAGTACTTCCGGGGCCAGCTCGGCACCGACCGGCGCGAGAACTCCGTCAAGCAGATGATCGGCCGGGTGGCCGGCACGATCGCGGGCTGGGGCCGCGAGGGCGGGTACTTCGCCTCCGGCGCCGACGCCGACGCGTTCGAAGCCGAACTCACCGCGATCCTCCTCCACCAGGAAGCGGCTTTCAACTCGCCGGTCTGGTTCAACGTCGGTTTCGAGGAGAAGCCGCAGTGCTCAGCCTGCTTCATCCTCAGCGTCGACGACACGATGGAATCGATCCTCGCCTGGAACACCAAGGAAGGCAACATCTTCCGCGGCGGCTCCGGCTCCGGCATCAACCTCTCCAACATCCGCGGTTCGATGGAGCCCCTGAAGAAGGGCGGCACCGCTTCCGGCCCGGTCAGCTTCATGCGCGGCGCCGACTCCTGGGCCGGCACCATCAAGTCCGGCGGCAAGACGCGCCGCGCCGCCAAGATGGTCGTGCTGGACGTCGACCATCCCGACATCGAGCACTTCATCCGCTGCAAGGCCGACGAGGAGAAGAAGGCCGCCGCACTCCGCGACGCCGGCTTCGACATGTCGATCGACGGCGAGGGATTCACCTCGATCCAGTACCAGAACGCCAACAACTCGGTCCGCGTCTCGGACGAGTTCATGGAAGCCTGCCGCGAGGACGCGGACTGGGACCTGCTCGCCCGCACCACCGGTGAACCGGTCAAGACCCTTCCGGCGCGCGACCTGATGAACCAGATCTCGAAGGCCACCTGGGACTGCGCCGATCCGGGCATGCAGTACGACACGATCATCAACAAGTGGCACACCTGCCCGGAGTCGGGACGGATCAACGCCTCGAACCCGTGCTCCGAGTACATGCACGTCGACAACTCGGCCTGCAACCTGGCTTCGATCAACCTGATGAAGTTCCGCCGCGACGACGGCAGCTTCGACACCGGGGGGTTCAGCGCCGTGGTCGACACGGTGTTCCTCGCCCAGGAGATCGCGGTCGGCTTCTCGAGCTACCCGACGGAGGAGATCGGCATCAACGCCAATGCCTTCCGCCAGCTGGGCCTCGGTTACGCCAACCTCGGCGCCCTGCTGATGTCGAACGGCATGCCGTACGACTCGGACGAAGGACGGAACGTCGCTGCGGCGATCACCGCCCTGATGACCGGCCGCGCCTACCGGCGCTCGGCCGAGATCTCGGCCGCGATGGGCCCGTACGACGAGTACGGCAAGAACCGCGAGCCGCACAACAACGTGATGCGCATGCACCGTGACGCGTCCTACGAGATCGACGCTGAAGGCGTCCACGACGAGCTGCTGAGCGCGGCCCGGACCGAATGGGACGTCGCGGTGGCCACCGGTGAGCAGCACGGATTCCGGAACGCGCAGGCGACGGTGCTGGCCCCGACCGGAACGATCAGCTTCCTGATGGACTGCGACACGACCGGCATCGAGCCGGACTTCTCGCTGGTCAAGTTCAAGGAGCTCGTCGGCGGCGGCAGCATGACCATCGTCAACAAGTCGGTCCCGATGGCGCTGCGCAATCTCGATTACTCGGAAGCCGAGATCAGTCAGATCGAAGCCCACATCAACGAGAACAACACGATCGTCGGGGCTCCCGGCCTGAAGCAGGAGCACCTCGAGATCTTCGACGTGGCGGTCGGCGAGCGGGCCATCTCGCCCATGGGCCACATCGACATGATGGCGGCGACCCAGCCGTTCCTCTCGGGAGCGATCTCGAAGACGGTCAACCTGCCGAACACGGCGACTGTCGATGACATCGCCGAGGCGTACACCCGCGGCTGGGAAGGCGGCCTCAAAGCCCTCGCGATCTACCGCGACGGCTCGAAGACCGCGCAGGCACTCCGCACCGACGCCCAGGTCGAGAAGGAGAAGCCGGCCGCCGGGACCTCCGGCGCCCCCGAGGTCCCGGCGCGCCACCGCATGCCGAAGACGCGCCAGTCGGTCACCCACAAGTTCTCCGTCGGAGGACACGAGGGCTACATCACGGCCGGCAAGTACAGCGACGACTCGGTCGGGGAGATCTTCCTGACCGACATCGGCAAGGAAGGCTCGACCATGCGGGGCATGATGAATGCCTTCGCCACGGCGATCTCCCTCGGCCTCCAGTACGGGGTCCCGCTCGAGGTGTTCGTCAACAAGTTCAGCTACATGCGGTTCGACCCGGAAGGGGTCACCGGCAACCCGGAGATCCCGTTCGCCAAGTCGATGCCGGACTACATCATGCGCTGGCTCGCCTCGCAGTTCATCGATGATCCCGACTTCCTCGAGGAGCAGGGCATCCTGACCCAGGAGGTCCGCAACCGGAAGGAAGCCGAGAACGCCGGCCTCAACCTGGAGAACGGATCCGGCAACGGAGGCAACGGAAACGGCGACCACACCGAGCCCGTCGCCGACACCGGAGGCACCTCGGTCCCTGCGGGGGCGGCCCTGACCGATGACGTACCAGTGATCCCGGCCACCCTCCACGTCACCAAGGGTGCCGCGGAGCTGGGCCCGGCCTGCGACCAGTGCGGAGGAATGATGCAGCGCACTGGCTCCTGCTACACGTGCTCCAGTTGCGGGAACAACACCGGCTGCGGCTGAACGGCGTAAGGCCCCGGGGCCGCGCTGGACGCACCCTGTGACCAATTTGCCGTGCTGAGCACTGTCAAACGGTCACAGGCCACGTCCAGCACGACCCCAGTGACTTGAGGACCTCACCGAACGCCGGCATCTCTGCCGGCGTTCCTGCTGCATTTCTGTCGAGAGGTCCGCCTTGGGAGCCTAGGATCCGGTTATCAGTGACTCGGTCAAGATCTGGCTGCGCCTGCTCGTCGCGGCGGTCGGCGTGACGTTTCTCGTCCTGCTTTCGTCATGGATCGACGACGATTCCGGTGACCCGAAAGAATCGATCGCCTCGACGACGGTGGCCCGATGCTCGATCGTGCAGGCCGGTCCGGGCCCGGCTGACTGGCGGGCCACCTCGATCCCCGCCGGTCCCGTCGGGATCCGCAAGCGGCCGCTGAGGACGATGGAGAAACAGCCGGACGGAACTTTCGCGACGAAGATGCCGGTCCTGATCGACGGTCACGACAAAGTGACCGTCGCGGCGGTCCCCGCGATGCGAGGCCGGGTGAGACTGTTCTACGGAGGAGAAGCCACGAGCTTCGACGACGACACCGGATTCGAACGGATCCGGTTCCATCCCTGCAGGGATCGGGACCGGACCGTCTGGCCGGGAGGCATCGAAGTGCGAGGCAGAGGTGCCGTGCGCCTCAAAGTAACCGTGGCCGGGCAGAAACCCTTCGTGATCGGCCTCGGGCGTCCCACCGAAACGAGATCGCCCGACCCTCCCCGAGACTCTGGAGATGGTGAATAGCCAGAGGCCGGCCTGAAGGATCTACACCTATACATCTGAGTAGTGGTATGCTTGTTCGCATGGACATGCCAAGACCACTTCCAGACCCTCTGATCGAGATCATCGCCCAGCGGTTCCGCGTGATCGGGGAACCGATGCGGATCCGGCTGCTCGACACCCTCCGCGACGGTGAGATGACGGTCTCCGACCTCGTCGAGACCACCGGTGCCACACAGCAGAACGTCTCCAGGCACCTCGGCGTCCTGCATCAGGCCGGTATCGTCGGACGCCGGAAGGACGGGAATTTCGTCCGGTACAGCATCAGCGACGAGACGGTCTTCGAACTCTGCGAGCTGGTCTGCGGGGGTCTCCGCGACCAGGTATCCGAACTCGACGGGATCCTCGCCGGGGGCCGGTCATGAATGCCCCGGAAGCAACCTGCCCGCCCCGTGAGGGCCGCTGGCCGCTCGAACGGGTGCTGTTCGCCGTGGCGGGAACCATGACCCTGGTCAGCGTCCTGCTGGTCGCCCTCGTCTCGCCCTGGTTCCTGATCCTGACCGCCCTGGTCGGCGTGAACCAGTGGCTCTACGTCGCCTTCGGTGCCTGTCCCGCGTCATTCGTCCTCAGCCGGGCCTTCAAGTTGCGCTCGGTCATCTACTCCCCCTAGGAAGAACCCTCATGAACGCTTCGAATCAGTACGGCCCGGTCGGCCGGCTCGGTATCTACACGGCTTCACACTTTCGTCAGGTCGCCCTGATCTGGCTGGTTGTGGCGATTGCGCTGGGCTTCTTGGCCCCCCGGGTCGAGACGGCACTTTCGGGCGCCGGCTGGGAGGCCACCGGCTCCGAGTCGGTCGACGCCCGCAAGGTGATCGACCAGGACTTCCAGGGCCTCTCCTCCAGCGCTCTCATGGTCGTCGTCCATTCCCCGGACAAGACCGTCGAAGACCCCGACTTCAAACGCTCGATCACCCGGACCGAGGCTGCCCTCGAGAGCGACTCGCGGGTCAGCACGGTGGTCCGCCCGAAGCCGGGGATCTCGATCTCGGAGGACGGCCACACGGCGATCGTCCAGGCCGGGGCCGCCGCCGACCCGAACACGATGGTTCGCGCGGCCGATGACCTGAAAGCCGAACTCAGGGACCTCCAGACCGGGGGAGTGGAAGTCTCGCTGACCGGCGCCAGCGGCATGTGGTCTGACTTCAACACCGCCAACCGGGATGCGATGCTGAAGTCCGAGCTGATCTCCTGGCCGGTGACCCTGATCATCCTGGTACTGGCCTTCGGCTCACTGGTCGCCGCCGGCCTGCCCCTGATGCTCACCATCGTCGGCCTCGTCGCTTCCGCCGGTTCGCTCTATCTCGGGACCCAGATCCTCGACATCTCGACCTGGGCGATGAACTTCGCCTTGATGTTCGCGCTGGCGCTCGGTGTCGACTACGCCCTCTTCGTCGTCTATCGCTTCCGGGGGGCTCTGTTCGGCTCCCGTGAATCAACCCGGGACGCCGTCGCCGAGACGATGGACACAGCGGGCAAAGCGGTCCTCTTCAGCGGCATCACCGTGCTGATCTCCCTGACCGCGGTGATGCTGGTCCCGTCTCCCGCTTTCCGGTCCATGGCCCTCGGCATCATGATCTCGGTGGTCTTCATCCTGGCCGCGACCCTCACCCTGCTGCCTGCCGTGCTGGGCAAGCTGGGGCCGCGCGTCAACAGGTTGTCGCTGCCCTGGGTCCATTCGGGCGAGCATCGCTCGGCGCGGTTCGAGGCCTGGGCCGAGAGGCTCTGGCGCCGTCCTTTGGCTTACGGCGCAGTCTCGCTGGTCATCCTGCTGGCACTCGCCTTCCCGGTGGCCGGGCTGGACACCGGCATGCCTTCGATCAAGGTCGTGCCGACCGATGACAGTTCCCGGGTCGGCTACGGCCAGGTGCAGGACGCATTCGGTACCGGGGCTCCCGGGTCAGTGCAGATAGTCGCCAGCAGCGACGACGCGGACACCGTCACTGCCCTGGCAAGTCGCGACCGGGGCGTGGCCCAGGTCATGGCAGCCGCGCCCGGCGCAGGCGGGAACACGCTGATCCAGGTGGTACCGTCGACCGATCCATCGGACGAAGCTACCGGGGAGACGATCGACCGCCTGCGATCGGAACTTCCCGCCGGGGCGCTCGTCGGCGGTTCGGCGGCCGAGAACCACGACCTCGAAGCCCTGCTCTCTTCGAAGACGCCACTGGTCATCGGGGTTGTGCTCGTCCTCGGGTTCCTGCTCCTGCTGGTCGCCCTTCGCGCGCCGGTCATCGCGGCCATCGGTGTGGTCACCAGCCTGCTCGGTACCACGGCGGCTTTCGGGGTCGCCCGTCTGATCTTCCAGGACGGGAACTTCAGCGGCCTGCTCGGTTTCGAGTCCCAGGGCTTCCTCGACGCCTGGGGGCCGGTCTTCTTCTTCGCGATGATCTTCGCCATCTCGATGGACTACACGGTCTTCCTGCTCTCGAGCGCCAAAGAGCACTGGGACAGGAACAACGATGCGGAGGAGGCGATGGTCGGCGGGCTGGCCCACAGCGGCCGGGTCATCTTCGCCGCGGCCGCCGTCATGGTCGCCGTGTTTTTCACCTTCGCCCTGTCCGGCCCCCTGCCGCCGAAGGAGATGGGCATCATCCTCGGCATCGCGGTACTCCTCGACGCCTTCCTGGTCCGGCTGCTGCTGCTCCCGGTACTGCTCCGGCTCCTCGGACCCCGGGCATGGTGGCTACCCGACGGGCTCCGCCGCATCCTTCCCGACGTGAGGTTCGGCCACGGCTAGGCCAGGCCGGTTCGCCTGATGGTGAGGTTCAGGCGGCCGGCAGTCATTCCCGAATCCGGGTCTGCGGTTCCCGGTCTCACCTTCGTCACTCCGTGAAAGGCGTATCGGGATTCACCGCCGAAGACGAAGAGGTCGCCTGACTTCAGTTCCAGGTCCGTCCACGGCCTGTTGCGGTTCTCGGTGTTTCCGAACCGGAATACGCAGGTGTCGCCGAGGCTGATCGAGACCACCGGTGCCTCGGATTCTTCGTCCTTGTCCTGGTGGAGGCCCATCTTCGCTGCCTCGTCGTAGAAGTTGATCAGCACGGCATCGGGTTCGTACGCATCAGCCGCGGCCCGGTCCCCGTAGGCATCGGCGATCCCGCGTTTCGCCAGCACCGACAGCTCGGGCGGGAAAGGGGCGACCGGCTGGCCGTCGAGGTCGTCCGCCGTCCGCGAATACCGGTAGGGCAGCCAATGCCAGCCCATGCTGAACATCTCCACCGACATCCGGCCACCCCGGCCCACCTCCGGGTGGCGCATCGGGGCCGGCCCCCGGGCCCAGTCCCGGCATCTCGCGACCAGGTCGCGCTGCCCCGCGGGACTGAGCCATCCCGGGATGTGGACGGCGCCGGGGGCGATCTCCAGCCGTCCGGTCTTGAGAATCGAGTCGTCGATCGGGCCATTCTTGCGCATCGGAGCACGCGGATACGCTTTTCTGGTCATACGCATGTCCGTATTTCCCACGGATTACCTGCCGGTGATGGTTCCGGGATACTCCCAACGATCAAAGACCGGTCACAGGCAGGCAAAAGTGGCTGAATGGACCCGGATAACGGAAGAGAGATGAACGAACTAACCGGTGCCCCCCGGCGCTGGATCATGGCAGGCTTCGCGCTGAGCCTCGTGGGTCTCGGGCTGCTGGCTGTGGCAACTCTGGGCCGGCCGGACGATCTGTTCCTCTACAACTTTTCCTTCTACGGAACCCTGTTGATCGCCGCACTACTCTGCGGGGCTCGTGCCCGCTGGGTCGAGACCGAGCGGGCCGCCTGGACCCTCATGGCCCTGGTCCTCGTCTCCGATCTGACGGCCAACGTGGTGTACGAAGCCCTGGGGTATCCGTTTCCATCGGTTGCCGACATCCTCTGGGCCGCTTCGTACGTGTTCCTCATCGCTTCGTTGCTGTCGCTCGGACGGCGGCGCCTCGGCCGCATCGGCCGGGTCGTCTGGCTCGACGGACTGATCGCCGTGCTTACGTTGTCGGCGCTGGCCGCCGCCTTCGTCCTGCCGCCGATCGTGGACGCCCTGCCTGACGAGCGGCTGGCCTCGATCGCGACGCTGGCCTATCCGCTCGCGGACATCATCGTCCTGGCTACGGCTTTCGTCATTTTCGCGGTCAGCCGCTGGCAGGCGTCCCTCAGCTGGTGGGCGATCGTGGGAGCCACCCTCCTGTGGGCGGTCGGCGACACCTGGTTCAGCTACCTGGAAGCCGTCGGTCTGTACTACCCGATCGTGGACCTGACCTGGCCGGCCGCCGCCCTGCTGCTCGCCCTCTCGGCCTGGTCGCCGTCGCCTCCCCCCCTGAAGGATCCCGCGGTCAACTGGCGGGCAGGTTCGCTGGCCTCGATCTGCGGCCTGGTCGCTCTCGGCCTGTTGATCTTCGACCACTTCGACCACCTGAACCTTGCCTCCTTCTATCTCTCGGTACTGGCGCTCGGTGGGCTCGGGCTCCGCCTGATCGTGGCCCACCGGGACAACGGCCGCCTGCTGAAACTCGCCCACACCGACCCCCTGACCGGGATCCACAGCCGTGGACGGCTGGTCAGCGACGCCACCCTGCTCGAGGCCGCCGGACAACCCGTCACGGTCGCGATCTTCGATCTCGACGGCTTCAAGCTCTACAACGACAGCTTCGGCCATGCCGCCGGCGATGCTCTGCTTGTCCGCATGGCCCGCCGGCTCGCGGACGCGGTTTCCGGGGCCGGCGACGCATACCGGATCGGCGGTGATGAATTCACAGTACTGCTGTGGGGTGACCTGGAGGAGACCGCCGGGACGGTCGGTCGCGCCGATTTTGCGATGTGCGAGCGAGGTGACGGCTTCGATATCCGGGCGTCGAAGGGGCTCTCCCTCTATCCCGGCGAGTGTCCGTCGATCGAGAGTGCGATCGCCCTCGCCGACGAACGAATGTACGTCGCCAAGTCGAGATCCGGGACTTCCGCCCGCAGCCAGGTCCATGAGGCCCTGGTGCGCTCGCTCAGGGAAAGTGAGCCCGGCCTGGCCGACCACACCGATGGTGTCCGGAAGCTGGTGGTCAGTGTGGCGCGGGAGTTCATGGAACTGCCCGAGGACATCGACGTGATCGAGCGGGCCAGTCAGCTGCACGACGTGGGAAAAGTCGCGATCCCCGATGCGATCCTGTACAAGCCCGCGCCCCTCGACCCGGAGGAGCAGGAACTGATGCAGCAGCACACCGTGATCGGGGAACGGATCATCACCGCGTCCCCCGCCCTGGCTCCGGTCGGGACCCTGGTCAGGCATTCCCACGAACACTGGGACGGCAGCGGCTATCCGGACGGACTGGCCGGGGAAGAGATCCCGCTCGGATCGAGGATCATCCTCGCGTGCGACGCGTTCGACGCGATGACCAGCGACAGGCCGTACCACGTCCCGAAGTCCGAACCGGAGGCGATCGCCGAACTCCGGCGCTGCTCCGGAAAGCAGTTCGATCCCGAGGTGGTGGCCGTCCTCATCCGGGTTCTCGAGCGTCGGGAGACCCCGTTGGCGGGCCAGGTCGGCGGGGGCGGCATCCGCTGACTTGACAAATGATGTGAGTGAGTGCATACTCACATCTTGTGAATCCGATTTCCTCCTCCAGGCAGCGTCCCACGGGCAAGACACTTTCCACCGCTGAAGAGCGGCGGGAGGCGCTGCTCGTGGCGGCGATGCCCGTGTTCGCCGAGAAGGGCTACCACGCGGCCCCGACCACGGAGATCGCAAAGAGCGCCGGGATCTCGCAGGCCTACCTCTTCCGCCTCTTCCCGACCAAGGAAGAACTCTTCATCGCGACCATCGAGCGTTCGAACCAGATGATGTTCGACACCTTCGTCGAAGCCGCCGACCGGGCCGCGAAGGAAGGGCTCGATCCGATGGAGGAGATGGGCACGGCCTACGGCGACCTGGTCGGCAGCAACCGCGATGTCCTGCTCCTCCAGCTCCACGGCCAGGCGGTATCGAACTTCATGCCGGCCGTCCGCGAGGTCATGCGATCCGGGTTCGCCCGCCTCTACGCGGTCGCCGCAGAGCGAATGGACGCCACCCCGGAGGAGCTGAAGATGTGGTTCGCCGGAGGCATGCTGATCAACGCGATGACCGCGATCAGAGCGGAAGAGGTCGAGGAACCCTGGGCGGCAACCCTCACTGATTTCGAAGGGGACTGCTTCAACAGCTGATCACCGGTGATACGAACTTCAACCGGCGGCCGAGGGCCGCCTTTCAAAGGACCAGATAGTGAGTGAGCAATCACACATAACCCAGGGTTTCAGGGACCATTCAACGAAAGGAGGCCGCCATGCCGGCCGCGAGTAAACGCACCGCCACCTGGACGCTGATCATCACCGGGGCGGCCCTCTTCATGACCGCCCTCGACAACCTGATCGTCGGCGTAGCCCTGCCTTCGATCCGCGCGGACCTGGGCGGGACGATCGAGACGCTCGAGTGGACGGTCAATGCCTACACGCTGACCTTCGCCGTCCTGCTGATCACAGGCGCCGCCCTCGGCGACCGCTTCGGGCGCCGGCGCATGTTCGGCATCGGCGTCACGCTTTTCACGGTGGCGAGCGCCGCGGCGGCTCTCGCGCCCAGCCTCGACGCGCTGATCGCGGCCCGGGCGTTCCAGGGAGCCGGCGCGGCCATCGTCACCCCGCTGACGCTCACCCTCGTCTCGGGAGCCTTCCCGCCCGAGAAGCGCGGCGCGGCGCTCGGCATCTGGGGCGGCATCAGCGGCCTCGGCGTCGCCCTCGGCCCCCTCCTCGGCGGGGCCGTGGTCGAGGGAATCTCGTGGCAGTGGATCTTCTGGATCAACGTTCCGGTCGGCCTGGTCCTGGTTCCCCTGGCAATGCGCTACCTGCCGGAATCGACCGGGCCCGACAAGGCGCTCGACCTGCCGGGACTCGGCCTGGTCGGAGGTGGCCTCTTCGGCCTGACCTTCGGCGTCATCCGGGGTGAGTCGATCGGCTGGACCAGCCTGCCGATCGTCGCTTCGATCGGCACCGGACTGGTCCTGCTCGCGGCGTTCGTCGCCTGGGAGCTCCGTGCCGGGGAGCCCATGCTGCCGATGCGCTTCTTCCGGTCGCGGGCCTTCAGTGCAACGAACGGGCTCTCGTTCTCGATGTTCTTCGGGACCTTCGGGGCGATCTTCCTGCTCAGCCAGTTCTTCCAGACCGCGCAGGGTTACGGTCCGCTGAAGGCCGGGCTCATGACCCTCCCCTGGACCGTCATGCCGATGTTCGTGGCACCGGTCGCGGGGGCGCTCAGCGACCGGATCGGGACCCGGCCCCTGATGTTCACCGGCCTCACCCTCCAGGCCGCCGGGCTCGGCTGGATCGCGCTGATCACTTCCCCGGACGTCGCCTTCAGCCAGCTGCTGGTCCCGTTCATGATGGCGGGAGCCGGCATGGCTCTGGTCTTCCCGACCTCAGCCGCCGCGGTGATGTCCTCGGTCCGCGAACGCGAACAGGGCAAGGCCTCGGGCTCGACCAACGCGATCCGGGAGATCGGAGGCGTCATGGGCGTCGCCGTCCTCTCGTCGGTGTTCGCGGCGAACGGAGGCTTCAACAGCCCGCAGGCGTTCAACGACGGAGTTGTCGCCGCCCTGCCGATCGCCGTGGTGGTGCTGCTGATCGGGGCCGGACTGGCGCTGCTGGTGCCAGGCAAGCCGAAAGCCGGAACCGAACCGGCCGAGTCGGCCGAGCCGGCAAAAGCCCCGTCGGGGCAGCCGAGCGATCTGAAGCCGTCGACCCAGGCAGGCTGAATCAGACGGTCAGAAGAACACTGGCAATGAAATTGCCTCCTGGGGAGGCAATTTCATTGCCAGTGCGGTCGGAATCGGAGTTTGGACCCTGGGCCCTGGTTCCTGGTTCAGGTGCCGGTGGCCGAGAAGTGCTGGTAGTCCCTGGTTCCGGACCAGTAGCCGCCCCATTTCCAGCCGATCTTCGCGAAAGCACGGACGACCTTGCCGCCCGGAGTGATCATCCCCTTGCGGTGAGGTCGCCGCTCGGCGAAAGGGCGGCCGTTCGGCGGGGAAACGTGACTGCCCGAGACGTACGGGTTCTCGACGGTATTCACGTCGATCGCGAGGCCGTAAGCGTGCTGGGACCAGACGCCAGGCCGCCCGGCCACCTCCCGGCAATTGAAAGCCGAGGTGTTGTCGGCCCTCATCGACCGCTGGTCGTCGGATCCGTAGGCATCGACCAGGCGCATGCGCCGGATCGCGAAGTGGAGATCAAACAGGCGCCGCATCACTCGCAGCATCGGGCGGGCGTGGCCGGCGTTGACGATCAGGTAACCGCGGCTGACTTCACGGTCGAAGTTCCAGTGGCGGACCCGGAGCAGGCGCAGCCCGGAGATCGGCACCGGACATCCGCGATGCCAGGAATCGCCCGTGATCCGGTGGCGGAGATCACGGTCGATCCGCTCGACCGACCCCTTGAACTTCGGTGGGGACGCCTTCAGCGCTACCCCGTCCCGGGCCCCAACCGGGGCGGACGAGACGGCAAGGACGGCGAGGGCCAGGCAGGCAGCCCCCCGGGTCTTCCGCCGAGAAGAATTCATGGGCGCACCCTAACGGGGAGGAGAATCGGGGCTAGTCACGGCCTCTCGGGGCTCAGCCGGGCGAGCGACACGAAGTCCCGCGGGCGCCCTGCCCGGTGCCGTGACGGAAACCCTGAGCGGCGACCCGCCCCGGGGCGGGCGGTACGCTTTTGATCCTTGTCCGATCTTTCCTTCGATCAAGTGCTCGGCGCCATCCTCGCCATGGTCGGCCAGTCCGTCGACGTCCACGTGCTCGACGCCGGGGACAACCCGCAGCTGGTCGCCGCGTTCGGTGGCCGCCTCGAAGCCGGCCACTCGCTCACCGGTGGCGAGCCGGCCGACGGAGAAGCGATCTTCGTGCGCCTGCTCTCGGGCAAGGACGCCGCTTCGCTCAACCTGAACCGCGAGCTCTACCGCGGGGGTATGATCCACCCCGATGGCGGGGTCACCCTGCACTCGGGAAGCGTGGACCTGATGATCTCGCGACGGGACCGGTGAGGTAGGGTCAGGCCTGTGTATCCCAACCCCCCGGGAACCCTCCGTTGAAGAAGCAGGTCGCGATCGGCATCGCCGGAGCGTCGGCCGCGCTGATCGCCGGCTGGCAGCTGGTCCGGCAGATGGCCGACCGGGACGAGGGGGCCATGGATCCCCTTTCCGCCGTACCGGGAATGCCCGCCGAGCCTTCGATGAAGGCCGAAGCAGAGGAGGCCTCCGGGGTCGAGCCCATGCCGGGTGCCGGTGCGCCTCCGGCCGGGGCTTCGAAAGCCAAACTCTACGAGATCGCCCAGGACCTCGGCATCGAAGGCCGTTCGAAGATGAGCAAGGCCGAGCTGATCGAGGCGATCGAAGCCGCTAGCTGACCGCAGAACCGGGAGCCGCCGGGCCTGGGAGGATGGGCGCGACTTCCGGCGAAGATTCGCTCGGCCGGCTGTCACCGGGAGTTCCGGGCGAACCTTCGCCGGATGTCGCATCAGATTCTCGAGCCCTCGGTCCGTGAAGCAGCCGGCCGATCGCCGTGTACCTGACGACCAGCGCGTAGGTGGACAAGGACAGGGCAATCGAGACAGAGGTCACAATCGCCAGCCGCACGACCGCCGGGATGCCCGTCCCGGCGAGTGCGAGCTGGACCGCGACGAGGATCGGGATGTGGATCAGGTAGATCCAGTACGAGGCGTCGGCCAGGTATCGGACCCAGGGCCGCGCTCCGGAGAGGAACTTCGCGAACAGTCCCCAGACGGCGAACATCGTCGACCAGACGGCCACGCCGCTGACCACGAGGATCGTGGGTTCGACCGGGAGTGCCGGCGGCACCGCGATCGTTCCCGAAAACATCAGATAGGCGAGGAGACCGGCCGAAAGGGCCACGGCGAGCTTGACCCAGGGACGGCTCTCGACCGCCGGCAGCAGGTCGCGGGCCCGGAAGAGCATCCAGCCGAAGAGGAAGAAGATCCCGTAGTAGGCCGCGGCCGAAGGCAGCGGGATCAGTGACGCCGCGACCCGCCCGGGAGCTTCGACGTATCCGCCGAGCCACAGCGGGATCGCACTCAGCACCGCCAGTACCGGGATCAGGAGGGGCGACGCGAGGCACCGCCGGAATCCACGGTCGATGCGGGAGGTCAGCTGTGGTCCCCGCTGCAGGACCAGCCAGATGATCACGGCGGCCACGTTGAAGACGAGGACGTAGCTCAGGAACCAGAGGTGGTGGGGCTCCCAGCCGAAGAGGTTGGCGATCGTGTAGTCGTAGGCGTGGGAGGGCGATGCCGGGTTGTTCTCGTGGAAGAACCAGAAGACGATCAGCTTCTGGGCGGGCAGGATCGTCAGCATCGCCACGACCAGGGGAATACCGATGCGCTTGAGCCGCTGGCGGAGCTGGCGGGAGGGTCCCCAGAGCCCCAGTGTCATGGCCGCCAGGAACCCCGAAACGGCGAAGAAGAGGCCCATCCTCCAGAGGTGCAGCCAGAAGACGGAGAGGTCGAGGCCGAACATCGGCGCGCCGGTATTCTGCAGGAACAGCAGGCCGTGATACGGCACGAGGAGGAGCATCACGCTGCCTCGCAGCGCATCGATGTGGTTCAGCCGGCCGGTTTTCAAGGCCGGTCAAAGTACACCCCGCTTCAAGGCCGGTGCGGTCGTCCCCGGCCGATCTTCACAATCCGGTTACAACTCCCAGGGTCTCGCCGCCTTGCGTTTCGCGCGGAAACCAGGGACCAAGGCGTCAGGACCCGTTCCTTGTTCTTCTCGCCGCCTTGCGTTTCGCGCGGAAACCAGGGATCAAGGCGTCAGGGCCCGTTCCTTGTTCTTCTCGCCGCCCGGGTAGCCTTGGCCGATGTCCCTGGCCGACTCCTATGACGCGTTCCTCTGCGACCTCGACGGCGTCGTCTGGCTCGGCCACGAGTTCCTGCCGGGGGCGGTCGAAACGGTCACGGAGCTCATGGCTTCGGGCAAGGGTCTCTGCTTCGTCACCAATAATTCGCGGCTCGCGCCGGCCGACCAGGCGAGGCTGCTGCGCGAAGGCGGCATCGAGGTCGAGGACGGCCAGGTCGTCACCGCGGCCTCCACCCTGGTCCAGCTGGCGATCGAGCGGCACGGGAGAGGTGCATCCGTGCTCGGCATCGGCACCATCTCCTTCCGGGAACAACTCGCAGCCGGCGGCTTCGAACTGCTTCCCCCCGGGAAGACGGATTCGGCGAAGGCCGTACTGATGTCCGGCCACCCCGGTTTCGACTACCAGGAGCTCAAGGCCGCTTCGATGCTGGTGCGTGACGGTGCCGACCTGATCGCGACCAGTGCCGACCCGACCATGCCGATGCCCGACGGGCTCTGGCCCGGGTCGGGCGCGATCCTCGCCGCGATCGAGACCGCCGCCGGGAAGAAGGGCACCGCCACCGGCAAGCCCGCGCCGGCCCTGTTCGAGGCAGCACTCGACGTGCTCGGCCGGCCCCCGAGGGTCGCGATGATCGGCGACCGCCCGGACACCGACATCGCCGGAGCCCAGGCGGTCGGGCTCGACGGGATCCTGGTCACGGCCGCCGGAGGCGCATCGAGGGATCCGAGCACCGGCAACACGGTGCCAGATCACGAGATAGAGAAGCTTTCAGACCTACTCGAATGAGCAATCCAACTCACTAATGCAAGTCAATGGTTTTGCTGTGCGACTCGTGGTTCCTGTTACTTGACGCAGGGGCGGAACGGCCTTGCGAAGAGGTCGTACTCCTTGCCTATGGAGGCGAACCTGATGTTCTTCGCTCGTCCGCAGAACTTTGAGTTCTTCAGCTCGTATTCGACCGAGAAGACGGCCTTTCCGGCCCGGATGAACGGCCGGTACTGGCCGCACTCGTTGTACTGGAAGCACTGCTCGGCCACCGCATAGTCGAAGTCCCTGACCAGCTTCTTCGCCTGAGGCCCGTCGTTCTTCAGCGCCACCGACATGCCCCGCTTGTGGGTCTCCTTCGCGATCCAGCGGTTGAAGCGGAGCTGGTCCCTCCCCGTGAGCGGAAAGCCGGTGTCGTTCTCGTACCCGTTGATGTTGTCGGGCTCGAGACCGTCGAAGCCCTTGTCGGCGCACATCTGGATGCGGGCCTTGACCGGCTTGGCGAAAAGCCTGTAGCGGCGGATGTCCAGCCAGCGCTCGTCCGGGTATCCGTCGTATTTCTTGCCGATCACCGACTTCGGGAACCGGGCCCTGTCGGGGCGGTAGTTCTCCCAGCTGCCGACGTCGATGTAACAGATGGTCTTCTTGCCCTGCCTCCGCAGCTTCGTGACCGTCTTCTTCGGCGTGTCGAATCCGTCGACCTCGAACACCCTGGCATCGATTGAGGTGTCGATCTTGCCCTGGAGCTGGAACTGCCAGGCCTTCGCGGTCGGCTTCGGCTTCCAGATCCCGGCGTCGGCAGTGGCGGTGCTGTCACTCGAGCAGCCCACGATCAGCAGTAGCACGGCGAGCAGGAGACTGGAGACCGCGGCCTGCGGCAGGAACCGGTTCGTATGCATTCCGGAGAATCTAGGACCGCAACCTGACCGGTTCCTAAAGACGGGTACGGCGGTCAGCCGAGTTCGGAGAAACCCGGGGGCGCCTTGGAGGTGGCCGCCGCGGCCAGGCGCTTCTTGTGGGTCCGGATCTCCGAGAGCATCCGTTCGAGCCTCGGCTCGGCAGAGGCGTCGATGTGCTTCATCGCGCCCGCCACGGCCGGGTGGACCGTTCGGATCGAGTCGTGCATCGCATGCGCGACCGCCCGGTAGGTCGGATGGCCTTCCCGGCCCGAGCGGAGTTCGATCAGCTGCATCGCCTCGCGGGCGTTCAGGTCGAGGATGTAGCGGATCCGGTATCCGAGGCACAGCGCGTACGGAGCGAGCTCCGGATGGCCACCGTCACGGAGCCGTTCGTATTCGTTGCGGGAGATTTCCAGGGCGCGTCCGTACTCGTCGCCGACGCCCGCCTCACGCACTTCCCCCGGCACACCGGCGCCGAGGTCGGGGGTGAGGGTCTGCCACTGGCAGGTCAGCATGCGGTGGCGCTGCAGGTCACGGAACGCCCCGTAGTCGGAGACGATCTCGAAGCGGTAGCTCACCGACTCGAAGCCGCGGCCGGGTCGATGACGGCGGTTCCTCCGCTCGCCGACCACGGTGGCCATCAGCTCGGCACGTTCCTCGGTCGTCATCGATTCCAGGCGGGCGCGGATGTTGGTCTCGGAGACGTCGGCCTGCTCGTAGAGGCAGCCGGCCAGAAGGTCTTCTTCGGTGCCGTGGACCCGGAGCAGTTCGACCGTCGGCCCCGTCGTTTCGGACTCCCGGTTGCCGAGGCCGAGCCGGTTGACCCAGGCTTCGGTGGAAGAGCGGCGCTCCTCGAGGAACGAGATCCATTCGCCACCGCGGTCGGGACGGCTCACCCGCGACACGAAGGAAGGCATTACCTGGTTGAGCTCGTCGAGGATCATGCCGCCGAACTGCCGCGCCTCGGGCAGTGGTGAGGACATCAGGCGGAACAGCAGCTGCTCGTAGGCCTGTCCGGAGGCGAAGATGCCGACGTGGCTCAGCGTGGCCGCCGGCAGCAGCCCGCGAAGCAGGTCGAGGGCCTTGGCCTTGATCGAGCGGCGCCAGGGGCCTTCCGGCTCGTCCTCGGCGCGGGGCCACTGCTCAGCTGCCCAGGCCTCCGTCCTGGCCAGGGCCTCGGAGTAGATCGTGAAGATCTCGTTCATCGCGCTCTCGAACTGTGGGCCGAGGGCTGCGTCCCGGTAGAAGCGGTAGCCGCCGCCGGGAATCTCCTGGTCGTAGGCGATGTAACGGGTCAACTGCTCGAGGTAGGCGGCGAGGCGTCCGCGCTGGAGCACCTTGGTCAAGATGTTCGACACCCATTCGCAGGCGATGTGGGCACCACCGACCTGGGCGATCGAGTCGTCGCCGTAGCCGACGAAGATGCGCTCGTACAGGTCGGCCGCCCGCTCGCCTTCGTCACCGTCGAACGGACGCGCGCCTTCCGGCATCTCCGAGGCGAACTCCTCGAGGTAGAGGCGGCGCAGGGTGCCCGGGTAACGCGAATAACGGGCGAAAAGCGCACCCTTTACCGTCTCTGGAAGGTTGGTCAGGGCGAAGACCGGCCGGTCGAGATTGGTGAAATGCGGTTCCAGCAGTTGCCGCTCGGCAGGGGTGAAAGACTCGACTGGATAGCGCACCAACCGAAACTAACAGGCGGACCGGTTGTGAGTTATGTCGCCTTAGAAGGGCGAGTAACTGTCGGAGTCCATCATGATCTCCGCGTGCCGCGCAGCAAGGCGAGCCTTGATCTCCAAGGGGGCAGACCCAAGCGATCAGCATTGGCCGCTTGCCGTCTTTCATGGCAATGTCTCAGGCCTGATCTTCAGGCCTCAACGTAGAAGCGATGGTGATGCCGTAGCGCAACGCGGCTTCTTCCGGAAACGGCGTGACCCAACTTCTACCGCTGATCGCTGGTCTCGAGCCGATCGGTGGCCGCCCCGGTTGCCCTCGCAGGCGTCCTGGCACACTGTTGGCCGATCGAGGCTACGACCACGACAAGTACCGCCGCAAGCTGCGCTCGCGCGGGATCAGGCCGCGGATCGCCCGCCGCAAGAAAGAACCCGGCTCCGGGCTCGGCAAGAGGCGTTGGGTCATCGAGTGCGGCTTCGCCTGGCTGCACAACTTCCTTCGGCTGCGAACCAGAACGAGCGCTTCGCGGAGACCCACCTCGCCTTCATGCTCCTCGACTGCACGGTGATCTGCTGGCGGATGCTCAGATGGCCGGAGGAGCTACTCGCCTAACTCCAGCTCGTCGGCCGAGCGGCGTCCATACTGATCGGGGATCGATCCCCAGCCCCAGACCGGGACGGGCTCGTCCGGCAACGGTCCCGGACCCCACTCCTCGCGCGGGTCGAGCTTCTCCTCAAGCACCCGGCAGCGGTGACGCCAGTCATCACCGAAGTCGAAGGTGAAAGCGAACTCCTCGCCCGGCTCAAGCTCCCGGACAGGTTTAAGCCTGCCCTGATCCTCCCAGACCAGATCGGGAGCGAAATCATCGCTCGGAAAGCCGATCCGGCGCCCCCCGGCGAGCTCGAAGTCGTGCAGGTGGGAGAGATCCCAGCGCCCGAAAGACCGGTTGATCGCGTCGGCCAGCCGGCCGAAGTCATGCGCCGGGCCACAGATGAAGATCCTGCCCGGAGTCGGATCGAGATCCTCACCCCGACCGCCGAGCAAATCAACCCTGATCTGAAACCACGTGCCTGCCATCTGATGCAGAGCCTACCGGGAGGTATTGAGACAACTTCTAAGTGGCGGCCGAATCCATGCTACGGATGGATCGGGACGACAATGTGCAAAGATGCCGGTAGCTCCGAGACATTTGGCTCACAGGAACGTGAAATCACGTTGGGCAAGAAGTTTCAATCGCTGAGTCGTTTGCCCGGGCTGCCTCGCCACTCAACTGGAGTCGACCGCGACTAGTTCACTGGCGAAGATACGGACCGCGCGCAACCCTCTGATTTCCGAGATTCGGTCAATCAATATCAGCAGGGCCTCCGCGTCGACTGATCGTAGAGGTTCATCGGCTCTATTTGGGCCAAGTACCAGTACCCGGCCTTCAGCCTCCCCATCGTCAACGCATAGGACCAGCGGCGTCGCGCTGTTTTTACGCCGCCTGTTCCATGCCGCGCGCAATGAACGTTCAGTCGCCTTCCTTGCCTGGACGAACTCGATACCTGAAAGCAGCCACCCATCCACGAAGTCATTTCCTTCAGCTCCGCTTTCGGCCGCGTCATCGAGGGTCGAAATTTGCTCGAAGACCTCTGAAACCATCATCGAAATCAGCCGCGGGGAATGCGGGCCGGGTGCCGATCAGGCTTGACTGCGGGCCGAGCTTCCAGAGTCCGCGCTTGCCGAAGCGCTCCACGCTCTCCCGCAGGAGTTCCTGGCGCTACGCCCGGGTTCGCGTCACGCCGGTCGTACCGGACGTCGTAGGAAATGCCGTGGTCGGCCGTGACGATGATCAGGGCCTTGTCGAAGTCGCCGTTGTCCCTGATCTTCTTCATGATCTTCCCCACCATCAGGTCGGCGTAACCGGCCTGGATCAAATGGCGCTGGTGGACCAGGCTGACACCGGCATCCGAGATCTCCCGGTCCTTGACGTATCGGTTGATCGGGAAGCCGATCGGCCCGCCCGGGTAGCGCCGGCCCTTCGGCAGGTAGAGCAGCGGCTGGTGCGGCAACGGCAGGTGGAGCACCGAGAGGGTCCGCCTGCCGGCCGGGATCGTCCGGATCCACCTGTTGACCTCCGGGGTGTCGAGCATCCCGAACCTGGCCTTGACGAAGTCGTCCGCCTGGGTTTCTTCCGGGACTTCGCCCTGGTCGCCGTTCGGGCAGTACTTCTTCGAGCAGAGTTCGGTGAGCTCCTCGAGGCCGTGGACCCGGCGGCCGGGGCCGAGCAGGTTGAAGATGTTGTCCGGCTGGACCTCGTTGGTCGGCAGCATGTCCTCGTTGGTGTGGTTGCCGGTGAGGATCGGCGGCACGGCCCAGGCGGTGAAGTCGCCCGCGGCGGCGTTGTCGCGGTACCAGGTGGAGCCCGACGCGAAACGGGCGAGGTTCGGGAACCGGTTGGCGTTGACCGTCTGGTCGGCTTTCATGACCGAGGAGGTGGGGACCTCGTCGAGGATGACCAGGACGACGGGGTGCCGGGATCGGGTTTGGTGGCAGCCCGCCCGGAACCGTTACTGGTGCCCGGGCCGAACAGGTCCGGACCGAGCCCGAAGATTCCGATCGTGACCGCCGCGAGTATGAGCACCGCGCCCGACCACGAAAGGGTTCTCCGCTTCAGGCCGACTTCGCGCTCCTCGGGGGCGCCTTCGCCATGATTTCCACCACGTGGCCGCTCGGGCAGGTCAGCTTGATCCTCCGCTCGCCCCAGAGCCGTCCGCGCTCCTCACCGGCGAACCCGCCTTCGGCGAGGCGCCCGACCGTCTCGTCGAAATCCCGGGCGACGATCGCGACGTGACCGCGCGGCGGGTGGACCGGCTCGTCGACCTCCATGAGGTGGATCTGGGTGCCGCCCTTCTCGAACCAGGTGAAACCGTCGCCGAGCGCTTCCGGCACGTCGACTTCCTCGAAGCCGGCGAGGGCCCAGAAGCGGCTGTCGCCTTCGACGTGTTCCGGGCTGATTTCCAAAGCGGCGTGATGGAGCATGCACCCATGGTCTCAGCTATCGGCGACCGCGGATGCATGCCCCGTCTCCCGCCTACCGGCGCTGCTGCTTCTTCGGCTTCTTCTTCGGCAGCTCGCACTTCACGACCGTGTCCCTGGCCCTGGCGTCGAGGCAGTTGTCCTTGCCTGCACCGCCGTCGAGCACGTCCTTGCCGGCGCCGCCTTCGAGGACGTCGGGACCGTTGCCGCCGCAGAGGCCGTCGTTGCCGCCGATCCCGCGCAGCGTGTCCTGGCCGCCGAGGCCGAGGATGCCGTCACGACCGGTGGTGCCGGTCAGGAGGTCCGCGTCTTCGGTGCCGATGCGGTTGATCACCGCTCCCTGGCAGTAGGACAGCTCCCAGGCGCCGATGTCGCACTTGCCGGTGCGCTGGACGCCGCGCTGGTCCTTCGGCGGGCAGCTGGCCGCCTTGTTCACGGCCGGGCTGATCGTCTTCAAGGCGTGCGTCTCGGTCGGCCCGCCGTTGTAACGCAGCGGCAGCATCTCTGCCTTGCGGTTGATGATGTCGCCCCGGCCCTGTTCGTACTCGCAGCCGTTGGCGTTGCTCAGCAGGTTGCGTCCGAGCGAAGTGATGGTGCCGCCGAGCTTGGCACAATCGTCGGCCTCGTCGCCGGAGTCGGCGTTCGCCGCGACGATCGAGTTGCGCAGGTCGAGCACGCCGCCGTCGGCCGAGGTCGAGGCGAACACGCCGCCGCCGTCACCGCCGCCGCTGCCGTCCGCATCGGCCAGGTTGTCGGCCACGGTCGTGCTGCGCAGCGACAGGGTGCCGCCGGTCTCGACGGAGATTCCGCCGCCGTCTTCGTCGGCCCCGTTGTCGGAGATGGTCGTGTTCGAGACGATCGCCAAACTGGTGCCGGCGGTCGAGAGGCCGCCGCCATAGGTCGCCGAGTTCCGGAGAAGCAGGCTCGACCTCAAGGTGAGCCCGCCTTCGTTCAGGATGCCACCACCGTGGTCGTCGTCGGCCTCGCTGGCCTGGCCGCCGGTGATGGTCAGCCCCTGGATCGTCACGCCCTCGGAGAGCACGTGGAATACACGTTCGTTGCTGACCCGACTGTCAATCGTCGCCAGGTTGGTACCGCCATGGATCACGGTGACCGGTGCGGTCAGGTCGAGGTCGCCGGTCTCACCGAGGTCCTCGAACGCCGGTACTTCGCCGACGGGCCCGCCCTCGACCGGTTCGGGTGCGCGGTTCTTCTGCTTCAGATTGAAGGTTCCGGACGGCACGATGACCTTGTCCCTGCCACTGCCGGCCCGGCAACCAGGTGCGCTGGCGACGGAATCGTTGTTGGCCGACCATACCGCTTCGCGCAGCGAACAGCGGTTGCCGGTCTCGAATTCGTCGATCGTCGTGGTCACGTTTATCGTCGCGGCGGACGATCCCGAAACCCCTGTCAGCATGGCGATCATCATCGCAATGCCCCCTGCGGCAATTCGCAAGCTTCCTTTTCCCACGGTGACTCCCCTGTTTCGATGTCGCCCGGAACGGCGGGCAAGCAATCAAAACCCGGTTTCGCGAAGGAGTTGCGCTTTCTCTGCGCTCCGGCTTTCAGCTCAGAGCAGGAGGGCCCATCCGAGAGCCCCCACGACCACGATCGCGGTGGTGTAAACGACCGCTTCGGCAGTCGTCTTCAGGTCGAGGCCGTAGGTGTGGCCGACGATCATCGCGTTCAGCCCGGTGGGCATCGCGGCCATCAGGTAATAGGAAGGCGGGATCCCGGTGAACGGCATCGAAAGGACGAAGAGCAACGCGGGCGAGAGGATCAGGCGGATCGCGATGATGCCGCCGATCTGGCGGTGGATCCTCGGCGGCAGCCTGATCGCCCCGATCCTCTCCTCCTCGGCCAGCACCGCGCCCACCGCGAAGAATCCGACCGGCAGGATGAGGATGACCAGCACCCGGGAGATGTTGACCAGGATGTCCGGCGCGAGCCGGCTCGGTGCGATGATTCCGAGCACGCCCGCCACCAGCAACGGGTTCTTGAAGAAGAACGCGCGCAGCCGCTGCTTGAACCCCACCCCCGCCCGGGTGCCGAAGGCGGCACCCACGCCGAAGGCGAGCAGCATCAGGGCGATGCCGCTGACCACGACGTCGTAGACCACTCCCTGACTGAGGTCATGGCCTCCCATCAGGGTGAGGACCATCGGATACCCGAGGTAACCCGTGTTCGAAACGATGCAGCAGCAGATCACCGCCCCGGCGACCGGGCGTGGGAGCTTCATCACAGGGACCGCCAGGACCCAGCCCGCGAAGCCGACCAGGGACACCGTGACCACGCCGAGTCCCAGCCCGATACCGGCACCGGAAGTGAAATGGGCATGGGCCAGGTTGAGGAAGATGATCGGCGGCATCACGCCGAACAGGAGGATGGTCAGCGATGTGCGTGAACCCTGTCCCGCCTGGTCGGGCCAGCGCCGCTCGGCATAGATGCCGACGAGGGTCGCGGCGAGGATCAGGAGGAGTATCCAGATCAAGCAGCAACCCTAACCGTGAAGCATCGAGACTGAAGTTCTCGTCCTGTTTTACTGACAAGTTCAACTTCGGTTCATCCGCGACTGCCACGCGTGAGCACGGCGCCAACAAGCTTCGGTCATGCCCACGACGCAACCGGCCCATGGCTCCTCATCCGTCCAGCTTCGGCTCCTCTACCGCTTCATGGCCAGTCGCCAGTTCGTCGCTGGCCGCAGTGAACTGAGGCGTGCCGGCTTCAGTGCCACCCGGATCGACAGCTGGCTCCGGACCGGACGGCTCGTCAAGATCTTCCGCTCCGTTTACGCCTACGGGCGTGACGTCGAGGCCCCCGCCTCGGTCCGGCGGGCGGCGCTCGTGTTGGCGGGATCCGACGCTGCTCTCACTGGCCGCACCGCTTGCGAAGGATGGGGCATGGTCCGGGCGAAACCTGGTTTACCGGCCAAGGTCGAGGTCGGTGTCAGCACCGGCCAGATCAGGAAGTTCAAAGGCGTATCACCGGCTCTTGCTCGCACGACCATTACGGTGGTCAAACGGAAGTTTGCCCCTGGTGACGTGCGAATGCACGAAGGACTCCGCCTGACCAGTCCCGCTTTCGCCCTGATCGACTTCGCGGCCACCGCCACCGAGCGTGAGGTCCGGTTCGCTTTCCTCGAAGCCTGCCGCCTGAAACTCTTCGCCAGAAGCGACGTCAATCTGTGCTTCGCCCGGCTGAACCACCGGCGCGGTGCGAGAACCCTGCGGCCGCTGCTTGCACTGTGGGTTCCGGAGCTCGCACGGATCAAGTCGGTGCTTGAAGGGTGGTTCCTGTTGACCTGGATCGAGCACGGATACCCGGTGCCGAAAGTCAACGAGAAGATTCGCGGGCACGAGGTCGACGACCACTGGCCCGACTACGGTTTCGTCCTCGAGCTGGACGGCGGCGCGTTTCATAGCGACCCGGTTCAGACGCGGCTCGACCGCGAGAAGCAGCGGGATCTGGAAGCGCGAGGCCTGGTCGTGACCCGCCTGACCTACAAGGAATTCGAGGCCGACCCCGACGCTGCAGTGGATCAAATCGCGCAACAGGCGGGCATGAATCGAGATTGAAGTTATCGGCTCATTCGACTGACAACTTCAACTTCGCCGCTCGGAGGATCAGGTCACGTAGCCGGAGACCGCGTGCTGGGCGAACTCGACCAGCGGCTGCGGGATCACGCCGAAGAAGATCGTGGCGGCAGCACCGACCAGCGCGGGCAGCACGAGGTACCAGCGGCGATGCGCTTCTTCGTCGGAGAACTCGTCGACCGCGGCGCCGGCGATCGCCGGAGGCAGGCCGGCGGTGTCGATCTCGTCGGCGGGGGAAGCCCCGGGCCCGGGCGCCATCCACACGGCCGCGACCACACGCAGGTAGTAGACGAGCGAGATCATCGTGCCGACGGCGATCATCACGCCGAGCCAGGTCCAGTCGGCGTCGACCAGGGCTTCGATCAGGTAGAGCTTGCCGATGAAACCGGCGGTCGGCGGCAGCCCGGCGAGGGCCAGCATCGCGATCGTCAACGGCCACGCGAGGACGGGTTTGTTTCGTCCGAGGCCGCGGAGGGAATCGATGTCGTCGCTGAACCCGGCCTGGCGCTCACGGATGGCCAGCACGGCGAAGGCGGCGAGGTTCATCGCGACGTAGGCCGCGAGGTAGAAGACCAGTGCCGAGATCCCGTCCTGGGTGGCGACGACGATTCCGCACAGCATGTAGCCGGCCTGGGCGATGCCGGAGTAACCGAGCATCCGCTTGAGCGACTTCTGCTGGAGTGCGCCGACGTTGCCGACGACGATTGACAGGGCGGCGAGCGCGGCGAGCATGATGTCCCAGCTGTCGACCAGCCCGATCAGGGCGACGAGGAAGAACCGGATGAAGATCGCGAAGGCGGCGGCCTTGGTCGCGACCGCCATGAAGGCGGTGACCGGGGTCGGTGCTCCCTGGTAGACGTCCGGCGTCCACTGGTGGAACGGGGCGATCGAGACCTTGAAGGCGAGGCCGACCGCGACCATGCCGACACCGACCAGCGCGAGCGGGTCGGAGACCAGTTGGTTGACCGCGTCGGCCGAACCGTCGCCGAGGTACCCGGCCGCGATCTCGGGGAACAGCATCGCTCCGGAGGTTCCGTAGATCAGCGCCAGGCCGTAGAGCAGGGTGGCCGAGCCGACCGAGCCGATGATCAGGTACTTGAGGCCCGATTCGAGCGAGGTGCGCTTCCTCAGGTTGGTCGCGCAGAGCGCGTAGAGCGGGATCGAGAGCAGCTCGAGGGCGACGAAGAAGGTGATGATGCTGTTCGCCTGGGTGAGCATCACCATGCCGAGCACCGAGCCCATCATCAGCGCGAGGTAGTCGCTCCGGCCGGCCTGCTTCTCGGCCGGGTCACCGATCGAGAGCAGCACCGCCACTGCGGCCGACACCACGCAGAGCAGGGACAGGGTCACGGTGATGCCGTCGAAGTGGAGAGAGCCGGCGACCAGGTCGGCGTTGGTGTCCCACTGCCAGATCAGGCAGCCCGCGGTCACGGCGAGGGTGATCAGAGCGAGCGCCGAGCCGAACTTCCTGAGTGAGTCGAAAACGGCGACGAGAACGAGCACGACCAGTCCCGAGGTGAGGGCGATGACCGGCGAGAGTGCCGCGTAGTCGATCGTGGGGGCGTTGAAGTCCACTACCCGCCCGCCCCCATGTGGCTCGCGGCGACGGCGGCGTCGACCGCCGGCTCCGAGCCGTGGATGATCAATTGCGGGCAGAAGGCGAGCACCACGGTGACCAGCACCATCGGCACGATCACCAGCCCGTCGCGCAGGGAGATCTCACGCGAGTCGGCGTTCCCGGGCAGCGGGTTGTGCATCGTCCGCTGGTACATGCGGAGCGCGTAGAAGGCCGAGAATGCCATTCCGCTCGTCGCGATGATCGCGATCGCGACGTCGGTCTGGAAGATGCCGTTGACGATGAAGAACTCGCCGATGAAGTTGGGTGATCCCGGGATCGCCAGGGTCGCCATCGTCACGATCAGGAAGACCACGGCGAACACCGGTGCCTTCTTTGCCAGCCCGCCCATACCGGCGATGTCCTCGCTGCCGAACCGCTCGGCGATCAGCGCCACGATCAGGAAGGCGGGCACGACCACCACGCCGTGGTTGATCATCTGGAGCAAGGCGCCCTCGCCGCCGGTGGAGTTCAGGGCGAAGACGCCGGCGGTGATGAAGCCGAGCTGGGCGATCGACGAGAATCCGAGGATCAGGCGCAGGTCGGTCTTGGTGAAGGCCATCACCGATCCGTAGACGATCGACGCGAGCCCGATGATCAGCATCGCGGTCTGGAAGAGCTCGGTCGCGTCGGGCATCAGCGGCAGGACCACCCGCAGGAAGCCGTAGGCGCCGACCTTCGAGAGGACCGCCGAGAAGACGGCGAGAGCCGGCAGCGGTGCCGCGCGGTAGGCGTCGGGCATCCAGCCGTGGAGCGGGAAGGCCGGCATCTTGACCAGGAAGGCGACGGCGAAGAACCAGAAGATCCAGTTCTGCGAACCGCTCGGCAGGCCCTGGGCGGCCAGCTCCGACATGTTGAAGGTGAGCTCATTGCCGTCGGCCGAGATCACGGCGAGGGCGATCGCGCCGACCAGCATCAGCAGCGAGCCGATCAGGGTGAAGACGATCATCTTGAGCGTCGCGGCCGAAGCCTTGACCCCGTCCCGTTCTCTGCCCCAGATCCCGAACAGGAAGTAGAACGGCACGATCATCAGGTCGAAGAAGAGGACGAACAGCAGCAGGTCCTGGGAGAGGAACGCTCCGAGAGTCGCCGTCTCGCCGGCCAGCAGCATCAGGTAGTAGAGGCCGGCCTTGTCCCCGCCCGAGTTTCGGCTGGCACTGAAGGCCACGCCCGGGACCCAGGCGAAGGCAGTCAGCAGGATCAGGAAGATCGAGAGGCCGTCGACGCCGAGGTTGTAGTCGACGCCGAGCCCGGGGATCCAGCTGACGTCGGTGACGTACTGCATGCCGCCGTCGGGTTCGAAACCGATCAGGACCACCAGTACGAGCGCCAACGTCACAACCGCGCCGAGGCCTGCTACCCACGCCGCGAGGCGGCGGGGGACGAGGGCGGCGAGGAGCCCTGCGACGAGCGGGATCCAGATGATCAGGCTGAGCATCAGATGCTCCTGATCAGGAAGTAGAGGACGATCCCGACGATGCCGAACAGCATCAGCACCGCGTAACCGCGGAGCAGGCCGGACTGCAGGTCACGGACCGTGCCGCTGGCCGAGCGGATGATCGCGATCGTGTCGGCGGTGATGCCGTTGATCACGAACCGTTCGACGATCTCGTTGCAGAAACGCCCGAAACCCTTGACCGGGTTGACTACAGCCAAGTCCACGATCTCGTCGCCGTACCACTTGTTGACGAACAGGGTGTGGAGCGGCTTGAAGGTCTTCCGGATCTTCCCGGGAAGGTCGGGGCGCTTGATGTAGAGGAACCAGGTGCAGGCGATGCCGACGACCGAGATGACGGCGCCTTCGGCCAGGCCGGTCCAGGCCTCGGCCACGCTCGGGTGCGAGTTGGTGAAGATGGAATCCTCGAAGCTCGGCTCGAGGAACTTGGCGATCACTTCGTCCACGCCGGGGATCTGGAGCAGTCCTCCGACCAGGGCCAGGAACCCGAGCACCGCCATCGCGAACTTCATGCCGGGGGCCTGCTCGGCGATGTGGTGCTCCTCGCCCGGGTAGCCGATGTCCGTGTCTTCGGGTTCCAGGGTGTGCGGGTTGACCGGGTCGCCGTGGGCCACGTGGCCGTTGTCGATCAGGTACTGCGCCTCGTCGCACGGCTTCCCCGGGAGGATCCGGAAGATGATGCGGAACGAATAGATGGCGGTCATGAAGGCGCCGATGAGCATGCCGACCGCCATGACCTCGTACATGCCGCCGCGGAACGAGGCGAAGTCGATGATCTCGTCCTTCGAGAACCAGCCCGAGGTCCCCGGGAAACCGGACAGGGCGAGTGCCCCGATTATCAGCATCGCCGCGGTGAACGGCATCGCCTTGCGGAACCCCTTCATCCTGTCGATGTCCTGCATGTTCTTCATCGCCGAGATGATCGAACCGGCCGCCATGAAGAGCAGGGCCTTGAAGAAGGCATGGGTCATCAGGTGGAACATGCCCGCCGAGTAGGCGCCGATGCCGACGGCCACGAACATGTAGCCGATCTGGCTCATCGTGGAGTAGGCGATTATCCGTTTGAGGTCGGTGACGACGATCGCGATCGTGCCCGCGATCAGCAGGGTGCCGAGGCCGACCCAGGCGGCGATGTCGGCCGCGGTCGGGGCGAGTTCGAAGAGCGGGTGTGCGCGGGCGACCAGGTAGACGCCGGCGGTGACCATGGTGGCGGCGTGGATCAGCGAGGAGACCGGGGTCGGGCCCTCCATGGCGTCGGCGAGCCAGGTGTGGAACGGCATCTGCGCCGATTTCGCGAAGGCACCGACCAGGAGCAGCAGGCAGATCGCGACGACCTCCCACTGGTTGGTCGAGAAGACCTCCGGCGCCCGTTCGAACACCGCGCCGTATTCGACCACGCCGAGTTCGCGGAAGATCAGGATCGCCGCCAGCACCAGGCCGATGTCACCGATCACGTTGATCACGAAGGCCTTCATGCCGGCCCTAGTCGCGGTCTCGCGGCGGTACCAGTAGCTGATCAGCGCGTACGAGGCGAAGCCGACGAAGGCCCAGCCGACGATCAACAGCACGAAGTTGCCGGCCAGCACCAGCAGCAGCATCGAGAAGACGAAGAAGTTGAGGTAGCTGAAGAAGCGGTGGTAGCCCTCGTCCGACTGCATGTAGGAGTACGAGTAGATGTGGATGAGGGTCGAGACGCCGGTGACGACCAGCACCATGAACACCGACAGCGGGTCCACGTAGATACCCAGGTCGATCTCGAAGCCGCCGATCGACGCGTACTCCCAGAGGCTCGAGGCGGCATGGCGTGACTCCGAAGGCTCGCCCTGGATCGCGATCAGCGCGCCGATGCCGCAGGCGAAGGCCGCGGCGATCGCGCCGATGCCGATCGCCCCGGCGGCCTTCGGCGGGATCTTCCTGAAGGTGAAGCCGATCAGCACGGAGCCGAGCAGCGGGAAGAGCAGGACGAGCCACCCCCAGGTAGCGGCACTCATCCTTCGAGCTCCTTCATTTCGTCGACGTCGAGCGGCAGGCGCCGGCGGAACATCGCGACGACGATGCCGAGCCCGACCACGACCTCACAGGCGGCGACCACGAGCACGATCAGGACCATCACCTGGCCGTCCTGGTCCCCGAGCATCCGGCTGAACGCCAGCATCGCCAGACCCCCGGCGCTCAGCATCAGCTCGAGACAGAGCAGGATCACCACCGGGTTGCGGCGGATCAGCACGCCGGTGAAGCCGATCGCGAAGAGCAGCGCCGAAAGGACGAGGTACCACTCGATGGCCATCAGGCGGCTCCCTTGTCTTCCTTGCGGCGCCCGGCGAGGATGATCGCGGCCACGGCGGCGACCAGCAACAGGAGCGACGCGGCCTCGAAGGCGATCAGAAAGTCCTCGAGCAACAGCTTGCCGATGGCCTCTGGCGTGCCGAAACCCCCGTCGACATCCGCCCCTTCGTTGCCGAGGGAGGTGAGGGACGAGCCGAGCACGGCGATCGAGATCTCGACGAACAGGGCGACCGCGAGGATCGGGCCGACGACTTTCAGGACCGGTGACGAATCGAACATCGGCTCTTCGATCCCGCCGACGTAGGCGGCGACGAAAACGTAGATGACCATGACCGCGCCGGCGTAGACGACGATCTGGGCGGCAGCGAGGAACTGGGCCCGGAGCAGCAGGAAGATCCCCGCCAGGAAGACCAGGTGCACCACCAGCGCAAGCACGCTGTAGAAGGGATTGCGCAGGGCGACGACGGCGATGGCGCCGCCGATCGCTCCGATCGCACCGACGAAGAAGGCGACTTCTTCCACTACTCGCCCTCTCCCCTCAGTGGGGTGCGCTCGATCGGCTCGGCGAGCAGCATCTCCTTGGTGAAGATCAGGTCGCCGCGGTTGTAATCGGCCATCTCGTAGTCGTGGCCCATGGTGATCGCGTCGAACGGGCAGGCCATCTCGCAGTAGCCGCAGAAGATGCAGCGGGAGAGGTTGATCTCGTAGACGGCGGCGTAACGCTCGCCGGCGGAGACGCGTTCGCCCGGGATGTTCTCGGCCGCGACGACCCGGATGCATTCGGCCGGGCAGGCGGCGGCGCAGAGCGAGCAGCCGACGCACTTCTCGAGGTCGGAGTCCTCGAACTTGTGCAGTTTGTGGCGGCCGCGGAAGCGGGGGTACACCGGGGTCTTCTCCTCCGGGTACTCGATCGTGAGCGGGGTGTCGAACAGCCGGCCCATGGTCGTGCGCAGGCCGCGCAGCGTCTCGCCGAAGGCACGGTAGGCGCCGCCCCAGCCGCCCGGTTCGGGGCCGCGCGGGACGACTTTGATCTCTTCGGGACGAATGCTCATGTGACTACCACCAGAATTGCCGTGACCAGCACGTTGAGGGTTGCGATCGGGAGGAGGACCTTCCAGCCGAAGCTCATCAGCTGGTCGTAACGGAAGCGGGGCAGCGTCGCCCGGATCCAGATGAAGAACCCGGTCAGCAGCAGCATCCTGGCCAGCATCCAGATCGGGTCGAGCCAGGATGGGCCCGGGCCCATCCAGCCACCGAGGAACATGGACGAGGCGATGCCGGAGACGATCAGGATCTCCATGTACTCGGCGAACATGTACGAGCCGAAGCGCATCCCGCCGTATTCGGTCTGGTAGCCGGCGACCAGCTCGGCGTCGGCTTCGGGAAGGTCGAAGGGCGGGCGGTTGGTCTCGGCGAAACCGGCGACCACGAAGATCAGGAAGCCGACGAACTGCGGCACGACGTACCAGATCTCACCCTGGGCCTTGACGATGTCGACCAGCGATAGGGACCCGGCCATCATCACCACGCCGAGCAGCGAGAGGCCCATCGCGATTTCGTACGAAATCAGCTGCGCGGCCGACCGCATCGCGCCGAGGAAGCTGTACTTCGAGCCCGAGGCCCAGCCGCCGAGCAACAGGCCGTAGAACGCGATCGAGCTGAACGCGAAGAAGTAGAGGATCCCGATCGGCACGTCGATCCCGTAGAGGCCCCATCCGCCCTGCACGTCGCCGAACGGCAGGATCGCGAGCGTCACCACCGCCGAGAAGATGGTCAGTGCGGGCGCGATCTCGTAGAGGAACGGCACCGCGCCCTTCGGCCTGAACGACTGCTTCGACAGCAGCTTGCCGACGTCCGCCAGCGGCTGGATCGCTCCGTATGGCCCCACCCGGTTCGGGCCGTACCGCTGCTGGAACCGCCCGAGCAGCTTCCGTTCCACGAGCAGCACCACGGGCACGATCGACAGCATCACGATGAAGATCAGCAGACTCTTGACGACCAGGATCCACGTCGCCTCGACGAAGGTTGTGTCCGCGAGAAGAGCTGTCACCTTCGGTTACTGCTCTCCGTCCGCTTCCGGCACGCCGACTTCGTCGGTTGCCAGACCAGCTTCGCTGGTTGCATCGCCGGCCATGACGACCTCCAGTGGCGCGACGGGCTTGCCGATCTCTACCTGCTTCGGCTGGCCGTTCGAGAAGACATTGGCGTTGCCTTCGAGCGTGCCCTCCATGAGGAACACGGTTCCTTCGGGCATCGCCCCCCGGATCGCGACGTGGGCGTTCACTTCGATGTCTCCGGACTTGACTCCGACCACATCTCCACGGCCAAGACCGAGACGCTTTGCGTCGGCGACCGAGATCTCCAGGCGCTGCGCCGGGATCAGGTAGTTGAGGGCCGGACTGAGATCCGTGACCGGGCTGGCCCACAGGTCCCGGTAGGTACCCAGGGTGAATGAATCGGAATTCCCAGAGTCGACCGATGAAGGTTCTCCAGAACTCTTAGGCGTTGTCCGGCCCGGAGAACCTTCATCGGTCGCCTCCCGGAACGAAGCCGCCTTGATTGCCTCGAAAGACTCTGCCTGCTGCCTCTCCTGCCAGCGGACTCCCCTGCCTCCGATTTCCTTGTCGGTCAGACCGGCGTAGAACGGGACCGCTTCGGTGATCGCCTTGAAAGCCTCCGGGCCCGAATGGATGTCCGTCTCGTGGCCGAGGGCCGCCGCCAGCTCGGCGAGGACCAGCCATCCCGGGCGGATGTCGCCGGGACGCTCCGCCGAGGGCCGGACGCGCTGCAGGCGGCCCTCGGTGTGGGTGACCGTTCCGTCCTTCTCGGCGTGTGACTCGGTCGGGAAGACGACGTCGGCGTACTCGGAGGAATCCGTGGCGGTCATCGAGAAGCAGACCACGTGGCCGGCGTTCTCGAGGGCGCGGCGCCAGCCTTCCGTGTCGGGGAAGTCGCGGAGCGGATCGACCCCGAACAGGACCAGGGACTCGAGCTCCCCGGATTCGAGGGCGGCGCGGATCTCTTCCACGTCCCGTCCGTTCGAGACCTCGGTCAGGCCCGGACCGGAGTCGGGGAGGCACCCGACCTCGCGGAGGCCGCGGGCGTTCGAGATGTCGGGGATCTCGATGAGGCCCGACTCTTCCTTGTTGGCCAGCCCGAGTGCTTCGGTGAGTTCGATCAGTGAATCGACCGCCGCGGGTCCGTTCACGCCTCGCCCGATTCGCTCTCCCCAGATGATCACCGGGTGTTCGGCGTTCTTCAGGAGGGCCGCCATCCCGGAATCGGCGCCGTTCTTCACGTCGGCGACCAGGCCGCTGAGGTACGCGGCCGTTTCGCCCGGGGCGTAACGGTCGACTTCGGTCGCTCCGCCGTCGAGGGCGCTCGGGCGGTCGGTCGCAACACCGAGGACCGTGCCGTTGCGGCGGACGGCCTTGCGGACGCGGAGGTCGAAAGTCGGGGCCGAATGGATCGGATCGGTGCCGAGCACGAGCACGACGTCGGCGGTGTCGATATCGACGACCGTCGCCTGTGTGGCCGGGTCGGCCAGCTCGACGCGGGCCGCGCGGGCGGCGTTGGGGGCCTGGCGGCTGTCGATGTCATTCGAGCCGAGGCCATCGCGGACCAGGCTCTGGAGGATGAAGCCCTCTTCGTTCGAGGCGTCGCCGACCAGGGCGGCCACGGAGCCGCCGGCCGCGGCGATGCCCTGCGCGGCGATCTCGATCGCCTCGGGCCACGAGGCCGGGACCGGATGGCCGTCCTCGAACCGGAGCGGGTTCATCACCCGGTCCTGCGAGTACATCATCTGGAAGCCGTAGCGGCCGCGGTCGCAGAGCCAGCCGTCGTCCACGGCTTCGTTGTCGCGGGCGAGCACACGCCGGACCTGCTCGTCGCGCACGGTGAAGCTCACGTTGCACTGGCCGGGACAGAGCGTGCAGACCGAGCCGCCCTGCTCGATGTCCCAGGGGCGGGCGCGGAAACGGTAGGTGTAGCTGGTCAGGGCGCCGACCGGGCAGAGCTCGGTGATGTTGCCCTGGAACGGTGCGATGTACGGCTGGTCGTTGAAGGTTCCGACATAGCTGCGGTCGCCGCGCTCGAGCAGCTGCAGCTGCGAGTCCTCGGAGACCTCCTGGCTGAAGCGGACGCAGCGGTAACAGAGGATGCAGCGCTCGCGGTCGATGGCGACCAGCGGGGAGAGCTGGACCGGCTTCTCGAAGTGGCGCTTCTCGTCGACCATGCGGCTGCGGTCCGGTCCCCATCCCATCGAGATGTCCTGGAGCGGGCACTCGCCGCCCTTGTCGCAGACCGGGCAGTCGAGCGGGTGGTTGACCAGCAGGAACTCGACCACCGCGTTCTGCGCTTCCTTGACCTGGTCGGTCTGGGTGTGGACGACCATGCCGTCGCGGACCGGGGTCGAGCAGGCCGTCTGGAGCTTGGGGATTCCTTCGATCTCGACCAGGCACATGCGGCAGGCGCCGACCGGCTGGCCGAGCTTCGGCTCGTAACAGAAGACCGGAATCTCGATGTCGCCGTGCTTGGCGGCGTCGACCAGCATCACGCCTTCGTCGGCGGCGATCTCGCGGCCGTCGATGGTCAGGGTGATCGGGTTCGGCTTGGCCTTCGCCATCAGTGCTCGCTCACTTCCTGGGCTGCGAGGGGGAGAGCGCGGCCGACGAGGCGTTCACGCTCGACCGCCTTCGGGCTGGTGCCTCCGGGACCGGGGTCCTCGCCGTCGTGACCCTCGCGGCCGTATCCGGTCGGGAAGCCGGCGAGTGCCGCGGTCGCGATCACTTCTTCGAATTCCTCGCGGAACTTGTTGACCATCGCGCTGACCGGCATCGCCATCGAATCGCCGAGCACGCAGAGGCAGTGGCCCATGATGTTGTTCTGGACCGAGGAGATGATGTCGAGGTCCATCGGTGTCGCTTCGCCGCGGACCACGCGCTCGAGCATCTTCACCGTCCAGTTGGTTCCTTCGCGGCAGGGGGTGCATTTGCCGCAGGACTCGTGGTGGTAGAAGCGGGCGGTGCGAAGGGCCATGTGCGGGATCGACACCGAGTCGTCGGCGACGATGATCGAACCCGAGCCGAGCATCGAGCCGGCCTCGGCCATCGCTTCGAAGCTGTACGGCAGGTCGAGTTCGGCCGGGGTCAGCACCGGCGAGGACGATCCGCCCGGGTAGAACGCCTTGATCTCGTGGCCGTCGAGCGGGCCGCCGGCGAGACCGTAGACCAGGTCGCGGATCTTCACTCCCAGTTCGACTTCGTAGTTGCCGGGGCGCTTGACGCATCCGGAAATCGAGACCACCTTGGTACCCGGCGACTGCTCGGTGCCGAAGCTCTTGAACCAGTCGGCTCCGTTCGCGATCACGTGCGGGACGTTCGAGAGCGTCTCGACGTTGTTGATCAGCGTCGGGCCGCCGTAGAGGCCCTGGACCGCGGGGAACGGGGGCTTCAGCCTGGGATTGCCACGCTTCCCCTCCAACGCGTCGAGCAGGGCGGTTTCTTCCCCGCATATGTAGGCTCCGGCGCCGCGGTGGACGACCAGTTCGAGGTCATGTCCGGAACCGAGGATGTTCTTGCCGAGGTAGCCGGCGGCGTAGGCCTCGGCGACCGCCGCGTCGAGGATGTCGCCCTGCTTGTCGTACTCGCCGCGGATGAATATGAAGGCGTGGCCGATGTCGCCGGCCAGGCTGGCGATCGCGATGCCTTCGATCAGCTGGTGCGGGTTCCGCTGCATGAGTTCCCGGTCCTTGAACGCACCGGGCTCGGATTCGTCCGCGTTGCAGCAAAGGTACTTGGCTTCGTCGCCGTGCGGCAGGAAGGAGACCTTCTTGCCCATCGGGAAACCGGCGCCGCCGCGGCCACGCAGGCCGGACTCCTCGAGCTGGTCGACCATCCAGTCGATGTCGAGTTCGGTGTAGGCCCGCTTCTGCGTGGCGTAGCCGCCGTAGGACTCGTAGGTGGAGAGCTTGTGGAGGTCGGGGTCGCCGGCGTGGCGCAGCAGGACGCGGGTCTCCCTGATTCCGGTGTCGGTGGTCACTGGTTGGGTCCTTTCAGGGAATCGGTCCGGTCGTCCGGAGGAGCGTTCTCTCCGCCGGGCAGCGGACGGGCGGCGAGCGACTTCTCGGGGAGGACGTCCGCACCCTCGCGCAGCTGGTCGATCACGGTCTTCGCGTCTTCGTTCCCGAGCGGGCCGAAGTAACGCTCGTCGACCGAGGCCATCGGCGCCATGTCGCAGGCGCCGAGGCATTCGAAGCCGGAGACCAGGACGTCCCCGCCGGCCGACAGCGCGCCGCCGTGGCCGGCTTCGTCGCGGTCGGCGCCGGAGGCCTCGCAGAAGGCGTCGAGCAGCTCGTCGCCGCCGCACATCCAGCAGGAGATGTTGGTGCAGACGAGCACCTGGCTGGTGCCCGCGGGCTCGAGCCGCAGCAGGTCGTAGAAAGAGGCGACCGATTCAAGGTAGGCCGGCGTCACCTTCATCACCGCGGCGGCCTGGAGGATGCCCTCCGGGGTGCACCAGCCATAGTGGCGCTGGACGGCCCAGAGCGCCGGGATCGAGGCCGACTTGTGGCCTTCGCTCGAATCCCTGTCCGGGTACCGGTCCATCACGGTCTCGATCTGCCGCCGCAGTTCCGCGGGACAGTCGACGTCGGAGAGCTCCGGGATCTGTTCGGGTTCGCCGAGCGGCAGGCGGCCGGTGGTGTTGGCCTCGTCGAGCGGGAGGCCCAGGCCGGTGAAGTCTTCGAGGGGCGTGTACTTGTCCATGGTTACCGGTCGATCCCGCCGAGGATCGGGTCGAGCATGGCCAGCGTCTGGATCAGGTCGGCGACGTACTCGCCGACCGTCATGTCACGCAGTGCCTGCAGGTTGACGAAGGAGGGCTCGCGGAAGTGGACCCGGGCCGGCTTCGACGAGCCGTCGGCCAGGATGAAGCAGCCGAGCTCGCCGCGCGGCGATTCGACCGGGTTGTAGACCTCGCCGGGGGCGACGCGGAAGCCTTCCGTGACCAGCTTGAAGTGGTGGATCAGCGATTCCATCGAGGTCGAGAGTTCGGCCCTCGGCGGCAGCACGTACTTGCGGTCGTCCGAGATCCACGGCCCTTCCGGAAGACCGTCGAGACACTGCTCGATGATCTTCAGCGACTCGCGCATCTCGGTCAGACGGACCCGGTACCGGTCGTAGCCGTCGCCGACCGTGCCCACGGGGATGTCGAACTCGAGCTCGTCGTAAGCGAGGTAATCCTCTTCTTTCCGCAGGTCCCACGGCTCTCCCGATGCCCGGAGCAACGGCCCGGTGACGCCGAGTTCGAGCAGGCGCTCCCGGTCGACGATGCCGATGCCCTTGGTCCGCATGAGGAAGATCTCGTTGCGGTCGAGGAGCGCCTCGTACTGGTCGATGCCGGTGTTGACCGTGATGATCACGTCTCGCACCTTCTTCTCGAAGCCGGTCGGGATGTCCTCGGCGACCCCACCGATCTGGAAGTACCGGGTGTGCATGCGCTGGCCGGTCGACATCTCGAAGACGTCGAGCACCCGGTCGCGATCGCGGAAGCAATAGAAGTAGACGCCCATCGCACCGAGGTCGAGCGCGCTCGTACCGAGCCAGACCAGGTGCGAATGCAGGCGGTTCAGTTCGAGGTGGAGCATGCGCAGGTACTGGGCGCGCTTCGGGATCTCGAGGCCGATCAGCCGCTCGACCGCACCGCAGTAGGCCTCCATGTTCGAGAAGTAGGCGAGGTAGTCCATCCGCTCCACGAACGGGATCACCTTCCAGTAGTTCATCGTCTCGCACGACTTCTCGATGCCGGTGTGGACGTAACCGACGACCGGCTTCATGTCCTTCACGACCTCGCCCTGGAGCTCGACCATCAGTCGCAGCACGCCGTGGGTCGCCGGGTGGTGCGGTCCCATGTTCACGGTCATCATTTCCTGCTCGGGCTCGAGTTCGATCGTCGCGCCCGGCAGGCGGTCGGCCAGCTCGGCCTTCAGGCCTTCGGCCGTGATCTCCTCGTCACGCAGCTTCTCTTCGAGGCTCAGCTCAGTCATTGCCACCACCCCGGGCTGGCGACTTCGTCCTTGGTGAAGATCACGGGCTCCCCGCCGACCGGGAAGTCGCGGCGCTGCGGCCAGCCGACGTAATCCTCGGGCATCAGGATGCGGCGGAGGTCGGGGTGGCCGTCGAACACGATCCCGAAGAAGTCGTAGGCCTCACGCTCCTGGAACTCTGCGGTGGGAAAGAGGTCCACACACGAGGCGATGTGGGGAAGTCCGTCTGAGGGGTGGGACGCAGCCTCCGGTGAAGGGTCCCCGGGCCGGCTGTCGCCGGGAGTTCCCGGGGACCCTTCCCCGGAGTCTGCTTCAGACTCGGACAGCTCGATTCCGCCGGTCGGGGCGGGGGCGATCGTTGCCGCCGGGAGATTTCCGTCGCCGTTCGTCGGGAGAGGGGCCGCCGGATCTGCGAGGAGGGCCTTTACTCGGAGGCGCTCGTTGCGCTCGCGGTTCAGGAGCTCGTAGTGGACCGCGAAGCGGGGGGTGTTGGGCAGGTAGTCGACACCATGGACGCTGGACAGGAACGTGTACTCCTGGCCCGGGGTTTCCTTCAGCCACCTCAGTACCGGGATCAGCTTCGCCGCGTCGACGACCAGGGCTGCCTGTTCGCGGTCGAAGCTCGTGTCGATCACGGCTCCGGCCTCGGCCCTGTTGATCTCGGCGAGGGTCAGTTCCAGCCCTGGTGCGTCAGGCACCGAGCACCTCCCGGGCCTTCTCGTACGCCTCCAATGCTTCCCCGGAAGGCTTCGATGCCGGCCCGCCACGGGCCCACTCCTCGGTGCCGTGCGCGTTGTAGCGCGAGCGCCAGCCCGGGGTCGGATTGCCACGGATCTTCTCCTGGAGCTTGTTGAAGCCGTAGAGCAGCGCTTCCGGCCGCGGCGGGCAGCCCGGCACGTGGACGTCGATCGGCATGAACTTGTCCGCACCCTGGACCACGGCGTAGTTGGAGAACATGCCGCCGCTCGAGGAGCAGGCCCCCATCGAGATCGCCCACTTCGGCTCGAGCATCTGGTCGTAGATGCGGCGGACGACCGGGGCCATCTTGATCGACACCCGGCCGGACAGGATCAGGAGGTCGGCCTGGCGGGGCGAGGCACGGAAGGCCTCGGCGCCGAACCGGGCGATGTCGTAGCGCGGGGACACCGTGGACATCATCTCGATCGCGCAGCAGGCGAGCCCGAAGGTCGCCGGGAAGATCGAGTTGGCGCGAGCGGAGTTCAGGACCTTCTCGAAGGTCGAGGTCACGACCCGCTCCTCGACGTACGCGTCGAGGTCGGTGCCTTCCAGGTCACCGCGCAGCAGGTCGCGGGCCCGGAGCTGGCGGGCGCGCAGGTCATCCGGCGTCTTCGGCTGCTCCAGCGAAGAATGGACCCGCAGCTTCTGGCGTTCTATCTCCAATCCAGTGCTCCCTTCCGCCATACGTAGACCAGCGCGACGAAGAGCAGTGCCACGAAGAGGATGACTTCGACCAGCACGAAGACCGAATCGGCGGAACTGAGGATCGCCCCGACCGGGTACAGGAAGACGACTTCGATGTCGAAGAGGATGAAGAGCATCGCGATCAGGTAGAAGCTGACCCCGAACCGGAAGGTCTTCGAGATCTCCGAGGGCAAGCCGCACTCGTACGGGTCGGACTGGCGTACGCCCGCCGAGGTGGCCGGATCCTTCAGCCGCTTCGGGCCGAGAATCAGGTTGAGGGTCGCGAAAGCCCCTCCGACGAGGATTCCGAGGGCGGCGAAGACGAGGATTGGCAGGTACTGGTGCAGCAAGCGGACGGTCCTTGGGGTTTCGCCGCCTGTCTTCCGCGCACTAGCGTGGAAGCGGACGTCAGAACCCGGTTGTTGTTCTCTTCCGGGAAGGTCCCCGGCAGAAAAGGTTTATACACCTACACTCACCTACTTTGTATCAAGTTGCCACATAGTGATTTTTCGCATATGCAAGCCGAAATCCGACCCCTTTAGGCGGGATTGACGATGTCCTCGACCTACTTGGCGCTGGGCCTGGTCGTAATCGCCGTGAATCTGGTCGCGGGGGCAACCGGCGGCATCGCCCTGGCCCGCCGCCGTCTGGCGATCGCCTTCTGGTACATCCTGCGGGCCGCGCAGGTCGCGACGCTCGTCTTCGTCCTGTTCGAGACCGTGGTCTTCCTCGGTGGCAACCGCGCCGAAGACGGGCTCCACTACCTCTACGTCTACCTCCCGGTGCTCGCGTCGTTCCTCGCCGAAGGGATGCGTGGTGCCTCGGCCAGCCAGGAGTTGGGCGAAACCGATTTCAAGGCGCTTCCGGAGGAGAAGCAGCACGAGGTCGCAATCCGGATAGTCCGGAGGGAGACCGCCGTGATGACGGTGGCCTGCTTCGTGATCGCCTTTCTGGTGTGGCGGGCGGTCATCACCGACGCGGGACTGTTCTAGAGTCCCGCGAGGAATAGGGGATCCAAGTTGACTTCGCTCAATAGAAGTCGAGAGTGGTTTCGCTGTGCGACTTGGATCGTCAGTACGCCGGGGCCTGGTCCATTCGCAGTTGCCTGACGAGGCAAATAACCAGCTACAGGGCGGCTACTGCGTCTTCTATTGACGTGTCTCCGCTGCTGGCGAGGAAGGTCTTTCCGATCGTGTTGTCCGACCTCAGGACTTCGGCGAGGATTCCGGCCACGTCTTCGCGCTGGATCTCGTTCCGGCCCACCTCGTCGCCGAGGTCGACGCAGCGGGACCCGCGGATGTCGGTCAGGCGTACCGGGCGGACGATCGTGTAGTCGAGCCCGCTCCCGGCCAGGTCCCGGTCGGCCTCGCCCTTCGCCCGGAGGTAGGCGTCGAAGATCTCGCCGCCTTCGTGGTCGGGGTCGGCCCCGGTCGAGCTGACGATCACGTAGCGCTTCGTACCCACCCTTTTCGCGGCCTCGACCAGCTTGGTCGAACCCTGGTGGTCGACCGTCTCCTTGCGCCCGGCACTGCTGCCGGGTCCGGCGCCGGCCGCGAAGACGACCGCGTCGATGTCGGTGAGGACGAGGTCGAGCTCCTCCTCGGTGGTCGCCTCGAGGTCCAGAACGACTGGTGACCCTCCGGCGTTCTCGACGTCACTGGCGTGATCGACGTTCCGGATCAAAGACCGGACCTGATCTCCGCGCTCGTGGAGCAGGTCCGTGAGGAAAAGGGCGATCTGGCCGTGCCCGCCGACGATGAGTACGTGCATGGGATCAGGGTAGTTGGTCTACCGCGAAGGCGGGCAGGAAGACCTCGCCACGGCTGAGCAGCGTGACGCTACCTCCGACCTTGGGCCGGCCGTCGAGCATTCTTGCTTCGAGGCGGGACGCCCTCCCCATCTCGACGCCCTGCTCGACGACGATCTCGCTGATGTCCAGGCAGTCCTGGAGGTAGGCGACCAGGGGCCCGGCCGCCGACCCGGTTGCCGCATCCTCGATCCCGGCAAGGTCCTCACCGAAGCAGCGGGCCCTGATCGTCCGCGATCCGCGTTCGTGGAAGAACGGGTAGACGTTGAGCGCTTCGCGGTCATCGATCGCCCTCACGGCCTCGAAGTCGGGTTCGCAGGCGGCCAACGCTTCGTTGCTCCCGACGGGGACCAGAAGGGCGGGCAGTCCGGTCGAGACAATCTGGCCGGTCAGGTGGGGGTCCATCTGGTCGTCGCCGAGACCGAGTGCCGGCGCGAGTCGCTTCGCCGGAAAGCTCTCCCCGAACTCGGCTGCCGGCTGGTGGACCGCGGCATGCCACCGGCCTTCTTCGAGACCGAACTCGATCTCCTGGAGCCCGACCCGGGTCTGCTGGATGAAGGTCCCCGACTCTTCGCCGCGCTCGACGGCGACCGCGACCGCGGTGCCGAGCGAGGGGTGCCCGGCGAACGGTATCTCCCCGGAGACGGTCCAGATGCGGTTGCGATAGTCGGCCCGGTCCCCGGTCGCCGCCTGGACGAAGGTGGTCTCGGAGAGGTTCACCTCGCGGGCGAACCCGAGCATGGTCTCTTCCGGGACGTCGTCGGCACCGAGGACGACCGCCAGGCCGTTGCCGAACAGCGGGGTGTCGGTGAAGACGTCGAGCCAGAAGAACGGCCGGCCGGAGGGGCTCATGGTGTTCCGGAGTCCAGGCGCCGGAAGAGGCCGCCGTGGTAGACGAGGGGCTCCGCCGGTTCGGCTTCGACTTCGATCACGTCTCCGGTCAGGATCACGTGGTCCCCGCCGTCGATCATCTCGTGGAGGCCGCAGACGATGTGGGCCGGGCACCCGGTGATGATCGGCACCTCGAGGTGTTCCTTCCAGTCGACCGAGGCCCACTTTTCCTCGAGCGGGGCCTTGGTCGCGAAGATCCCGGCGGCGGCCCGCTGGTCGATCCCGAGGACGTTGATCCCGAACCGGCCGGTGGATTCGACGGCGGGCAGGGTGCGCGATCCCCGGTCGAGGCAGACCAGCATCATCATCGGGTCGAGCGACAGGGAACAGACCGCTGAAGCCGTCGCGCCGGCCGGTCCTTCGGGGCTGAACGCGGCCACCACGGTGACTCCCGTCGGCAGCAGGCCGACCACCTGGCGGAACTCTTGTTCATCGGGGACGGCCATCAGTTCGCCGCAGACAATATGATGCCCTCGCTGTGCGTGCCGTTCTGATCACAACCATCGCCATCGCCGCCGCCTGCGGGCTCTCCGCCTGCGGTTTCGGCGAAGAGGGCATCACCGTCTCGAAGGACGAGCCCGAGTACCACGGGGCCGAACTCTTCGCCGCCAACTGCGCCGGCTGCCACACGCTGGGCGCCGCCGGGGCCGAAGGAACCGGCAACCGCGGGACCCGCGTCCAGGGCCCGAACCTGGACCAGCGCACCGAGACTTACGACTCCGCCCTCTTCGTCATCCAGAACGGCGGCTACTCCGGCGCGATCATGCCGCAGAACATCGTCGTCGGCGACGAAGCCGAAGAGGTCGCCCGCTTCGTCGCCAAGTACGCCGGCAAAGACGCCGGCGACAAATAGCCTCCGGCGGCCACCGTGCTCGACCTGAAACTGATCCGGTCCGAGCCCGATTCAGTCAAGGCCGCGCTCGCGCGGCGCGGGGCCGCTGAACAGATCGACGAGTTGCTCGCGCTCGACGCCCGCCGCCGGGAACTGCTGCCGGAGATCGAGGCCGCCCGTGGTGAGCGCCGCACGGCTTCCGATGCGATCGGCGAGGCGAAGAAGGCCGGCGAGGACGCCTCGGAGGCGATTACCGCGGTAAAAGAACTCAAGGGCCGGATGGAGTCCCTCGAGACCGAACTGGCCGAGGTCGAGGAGAAACGCGATCGGATCGCGGTCTCGCTCCCGAACATCCCGGCCGCCTCGAGCCCCGACGGTTTCACCGACGAGGACGCGGTGACGATCCGGGAAGTCGGCTCGCCCCCCGAGTTCGCATTCGAGGCGCGCGACCACCTGGAACTGGCCGAATCCGCCGGGATGATCGACATGGGATCCGCCGCCAGGACTTCCGGCACCCGTTTCGCGTACCTCAAGGGCGATCTGGCGATGCTCGAGTTCTCGCTGGTCCAGTACGCGATGAGCATGCTCCGCGAGGAAGGCCACGAACCGGTGATTCCGCCCGTGCTGGTCCGAGAGGAAGCCCTGGTCGGCACCGGCTTCCTTCCGGGGGACCGGGACCAGATCTACGAGCTGCCGAAAGACGGGCTCTATCTGGCCGGCACGGCTGAAGTGCCGCTGGCCGCGATGCACTTCGACAGCATCTTCGAGGAGTCCGACCTGCCCGTCCGTTACGCCGGCTTCTCGACCTGCTTCCGCCGCGAGGCGGGCGCCGCCGGCCGCGACACCCGTGGCATCTTCCGGGTCCACCAGTTCGACAAGGTCGAGATGTTCTCGTTCGTCGAGCCTTCCATGGCGGACGAGGAGCACGAGCGGATCCTCGCCATCGAGGAGCGGATCCTGACCGAGCTCGGCCTCCCCTACCGCGTGGTCGATGTGGCGGTCGGTGACCTCGGCTCGTCGGCCGCGAAGAAGTTCGACTGCGAAGCCTGGATCCCGAGCCAGGACCGGTACCGGGAGCTGACCTCCTGCTCGAACACGACCGACTTCCAGGCCAGGCGGCTCGCCTGCCGCTACCGCCCGGAGGCGGGCGGGGGAACCGAATTCGTCAACACCCTGAACGGCACCGCGGTCGCGGTCGGCCGGACCCTCATCGCCATCATGGAGAACCACCAGCAGGAGGACGGATCGATCCTCTTGCCGGAGGTCCTGCGGGCTCACGGAGCACCCGCGGCGATCGGCTGATCACTGAGCAGACACGGGTGGCGGCGAGACCCTGGTCCTTACTTCCCGGTGAACTCCAGGGCGCAGCCGTTTATGCAGTACCGGTCGCCGGATGCTCCGGGTCCGTCCGGGAAGACGTGGCCGAGATGGGCGTGGCAGTTCCTGCAGACGACCTCCGTCCGCTTCATGCCGAGGCTGCGATCGGTGTGAAGCTCGACGTGTTCCAGATTGGCGGGCTCGGTGAAGCTGGGCCAGCCGGTCCCGGAATCGAACTTGGCTTCGGAACTGAACAGTTCGGTACCGCAGACCACGCAGTTGTAGGCACCGGTCGCCTTGTTTTCGTTGAGCGCCGAGGTGAACGGACGCTCCGTGTGGGCCTTCTGTGTCACCTCGTAAGCTTCGTCGGAGAGTTTTTCCCGCAGTTCCGAATCAAGCATCGTGATCCTGGGTTGTTCATTCATATGGCCTCTTTTCTTGAAGAATCCCATTTACGATCCAGAGTGATTTTAGCTGCCGGCTCATGCGCGCTCGCCGTTTTCCTGCTGTTCGCCGTCTTGACCACCCCTGCCCAGGCCGCCCGGGGTCTCGTAGCCCCCGCAAAAAAGTGCAAGAACCAGGACGGGTACACCGACGAAGCCGCGTCCCGCAAGTCGATGATCTGCCTGACCAACTATGCCCGTCACCGCAAGGGCCTGAAGCGCTACAAGGTCAATTCCAAGCTGACCCGCTCGGCGACCAGGAAGTCCGAGGACATCGTCCGCTGCAACGACTTTTCCCACGAGGCCTGCGGCCGCAAATTCACCTACTGGTTCGACAAGGTCGGTTACACCGATTCTCCGGGCTGGTCAGCCGGGGAGAACATCGCCTGGGGCAGCGGCAGTTTCGGCAACAGCCGCGCGATCTTCCAGGCGTGGCTGAATTCGCCCGGTCACCGTGCCGCGATCCTCAGCAAGGACTACCGCGAGATCGGCATCGGGGTGACGGACGGCGAGCTGGAAGGTGAGCTGGGAGCCCGGACCTGGGTGCAGCACTTCGGCCGCCGCGGCTGACTACGTCCTGGCGAGATCCTTGAGGACCGGGTCCTGGCGTCTTGATCCGCGCTGCGCGCGGATACATTGATCGGCTCTCCGGCGAGCCGCCTTGAGATCTGCTCGCTGACCTTCTCGCAGCGCTCGGCGAGCTAGAGCGGCGCTCGAGGGTGCGCGAGATCGCCCGCAGCCGCTTGCCCACCGCGCGGGAGCTCTATGGATCGGAAAATGGCTTGCTAGAGCGGTTTCGGCCAATCTTCGATCCGACGGGTCTTCGGGCCGACGGTCGGCTCCATGATCCGGATACTGTACGGGAACGAAAAGGATCGCGGTCCCCCCATATGTCGACACCGTCAGCCTCCCCGACGTGTCCCGATGGCGTCGGCCCCTCGCTACCCCAGATGGGTCGCGCGCCGTCGAGGAGGAGTTCGAGGCGTGGCTGGGCCGCGGGCGCCACCTCGCGGATCTGCAAGGAGCTGCGCGAGGAGGTGATCGCCGCGTAGACTCAGGCCGTCATCGGGAACCTGCGCCGAGGGCGAAGTCACAGCGGTTGAGGGACGCGACCGCTGATGCGAACCCTGACCAGCCAGGAGCGTCGCCTTGGGTGCCCATCGGGGAAAGACCGCACGTTGTCGTGGGCAGATACCGGACGCGGAACCTGCGTGTGGGCGGGATGACGTTCATCGCCGACCCGACGAGGAGACCTCCGTATTGGTCCTGCCGCGAGACTGCAGCTTTCCGCGGTGGTCCTTACGGACCGGGGCTGAAATCGTCTCGG
>CAVOIH010000026.1:0-9244 GCA_963695885.1 uncultured Solirubrobacterales bacterium
CCAGCCCACAAGGATATAGTCTCTAGTCGTGGCGCCAGACCAGGAATCACCGCAAGAATTGATCAAGGTGCTCGTTGTCGCCGACGAGCGGTTCCATGGGACTGACCTGATCGATGAGGTCCGCAGCCACATCCACGGGAAGTCGGCTGAGGTTGAAGTGCTGGTGATCGCGCCGGCGCTCGCCGGATCGGCGCTCGAGGATGAACTGGGAAGCGTCGACAAAGGCATCGTTCGGGCCGAAAAGAGGTTGAGTTCAGTGATTGCCGACCTGCGGGAGGTCGGGATCGAGGCCAAGGGCGAGGTCGGTGATGAGGACCCGGTGGTTGCCGTGGGCGACGGCCTGAGGGAGTTCGCGGCGGACGAGATCGTGCTCGTAGCCCACCAGTCCGGCGAGCGGACCTACGGCGAGAAGGACATCTGGAAGCGTCTGGAACAGGACTTCAGGCAGCCGGTCGTCGTACTGATGGTCCATCACGAAGAAGGGTCCGAGGGTGCCGGCGAAGTAGTCGAGATCGACCGGTCGCCGGTCCGAGCCCGGACCGAAGAAGAGGAGATTCGGGCCACCAGGAACTTCCCTCCGCTTCGCCCGCTGGACCTCGCCGGCATCGTGATCGGGATAGTGGGAACGATCCTGCTCGGACTGATCGCACTCGAGGCGGCGATCGACGATGACGATGGGGTTACCGGGGCGGCGGCCGCGATCCTGCTGATCGCGATTCCGGCATTTCTCATCAACGCGGCACATATCGTCGGCATCCTGTTCTTCCAGAGTGTCCGGTACGAGGGCATCTGGGAGAAGTTCATGGCCTATCTGGCCATCGGGTGGACGGTGGTGGGACTGATCGCCTCCCTGATCATCTGGCAGGTCTGGGGCTGATCCCGGGGCCTGCGCCATGCCGCAGAGGCGGGCCGCCTCGTCGCTTGACCTGCCCTCGGCGATCCTTTGCCAGAACTCCCGTTCGGTTTCGCGCCTCTCGCCCCGCCGGCCGGGCGAGAGCATCGGGTTCCTCCCGGTCAACTCCTTCAACCAACCTGGTGGACGTCCTATACCCATACGCACCTCCTGGATCAAGGTGTTGCGACGACCCCTTGAACCCAAGGGGTCTTCGATCTGGTCTCGTCGGGTGTTCACCCGTTCGAGGTGGCGGTCCGGTGCGGCTGCTCGATCAATTCCGTTCATCGGGTCCTGACCTCTGCCGGCGGGATGCCCTCGAGAAGGTCTAGGAGGAGACCAAGGTCCCCGAGGCAGCTCTCGCTGGCCGAGCGGGAGGAGATCCGGGCGGGGATCGCGGCCGGGGATTCTTTGAGGTTGATCAGCCGGAGGATCGGCCGGGCACCCTCAACGGTCAGCCGCGAGGTTGGCCGCTCGGGAGGCCGGCGTGGGTATAAGGCGACCCGCGCGAAAGACTTGGCGAGTGTGAGGTCACTTCGCCCGAAACCATCGAAGCTCAGCCGGAGTCCGAGGCTGCGCGGGGAGGTTCGGCTGATGCTTCAGGATTACCTTTCACCGAGACAGATCTCGAAGAAGCTCGAGCTCGAATACCCAAATGACCCGGAGATGAGAATCAGCCCCGAGACGATCTATCAATCGCTCTACGTTCAGACCAGAGGCCGGTTTCGCAAGGACCTGACCGCCTATCTCCGGACCCAGAGGAAGCGGCGAAAGCCCCAGGGAAAGACCGATACCCGGGGAAAGATCAAGGACATGATCATGATCTCCGAGCGCCCGGCCGAAGCCGAGAACCGGGCCGTTCCCGGCCACTGGGAAGGCGACCTGATCGTTGGCAAGGGCAACCGCTCCTTCATCGGCACCCTGGTCGAGCGCCACACCCGCTTCGTGATGCTGACCTACCTCGGCAAAGATTCAAGGACCGAGACGGTCTGCGCGGCGGTCGCCGAGAAGATCACCGAGCTTCCCGAACACCTGAAGCGCTCGCTGACCTGGGACCAGGGCAAGGAGATGGCCAACCATGCTTCGTTTTCGGTGAAGACCGGGGTTCCGGTCTTCTTCTGCGACCCGCACTCGCCCTGGCAGCGGGGCTCGAACGAGAACACCAACGGCCTGCTTCGGCAGTTCTTTCCGAAAGGCACCGATCTCTCCGTGCACGGCCCAGCCGAGCTGGACCGTGTTGCCCGGCTGATGAACACAAGGCCCCGGGAAACTCTTGACTGGAAGACTCCAGCTGAGAAGATGAACGAACTGCTGTTGCAATGACTGCCTGACGCCACCAGCGCTTAACGCACCCGGTCTCTGAGGCAAACGACCTTTCGGCTTAGCCGATGTCGGCGAGCGGTGAGCGCCGGCTGACCAGTTCGGCCGGCGTCAGGGGGTTCGGACTGATGTAGCCGCTGACTGATTCCATCGGCACCTGCACCCGGGCGACGCTGTCGCTCTTGTTGCCTTCGATCGACTGGACCGCCTGGCCCTGGCGGTCGGCCTTTTCGACGATGCCCATGTGGTACTTGCCGTAGGCGATCAGGTAGCCCGGCCGGGCGCGGTAGGACCAGCGACCCGTGCGTTTCGCCCAGCGGGTCATGTCCTTGACCTGGATCGCCACGGTCGTGCCGTCGTACGAAGGCCACAGCAGGCCGGTGCGGAGGTACGAGGTGATTCCTGCCTTGGCCCAGATCCAGGTCGAGAAAGCGACGCACCAGAAAGCCTCGATGCTGTACGGCGCGATCCGCCCTTTCCCGTTGTGGTACCGGGGGATGTTGTTGCCCTTCCTCTCGACCACGTTCCGCCTGAGTTCACGCCGGGCCAGCGGCACCACCTTCGACATGTCGGGCTTGACCGCTGATGGCGCGCCCGGCGGCATGACCAGGGACTGCGCCGCCGACGGCACCGCAAGCGAGAGCACCACCATGAAGGCGATCGCGAGGATCGGCAGTTGTAGACGTTTGTCGGCCCTGGAATTCAAGTTGAGGATGCTCCCTGCGGCGACTGACCGGAACTGGACAGGCTAACTGACGAGGCTGAAGGAGTCCAGCGGCCCGGACAAAGTGCAAAGGATTCAGCACCGCGCGAGGGCCTTCGCATAGAAACCGAGGTAGTCGGCCCAATGGTCGTTCCAGTACCCCTCATTGTGGCCGCCGCGCCAATCAGCCCTGGCTTTCAGATCCGATCCGGCTGACTCCAGAGCCGATGTCAGCGCGGCCACGCCGGGCACGAACGGGTCCGACTTGCCGGCGTCCAGCCACACCGGGAGGCCCTCGAACGCGCCGGGATCGCTCTCCGCCGCCTGGATCACGTCGTTGTCCGCGAAGTCCTCGGCGTCGTCAAAGGCTCCGGGCGCCGACTCGCCGCCCGAGATGAAGAGCGCCGGCGAATGCCCGCCGGCCGCGCAGAACTCCCCCCGGTGGTGCATGGCGAGGTTGAGGGCACCGAACCCGCCCATCGAGATGCCGCCGACGGCGACCTTCGCGGAAGTGCCGAATCGCTCGGCCACCTCGGGAATCACTTCTTCCATCAGGTAAACGTCCCAGTCGCCGTCGTCACGATCATGCCAGTAGCTCGATTCACCCCCGTCGGGGAACGCCACCACCGGCGCCCGCTCGCCCTGGTCGTCCAGGGCCTCGAAGAACGGCTCGTCGTCGGTGTAGGTCCCGCTGTCGCCGCTGCGGCCGTGGAGAAAGACCAGGAGCGGCCGCCCTTCGCCCTCGCCGTCGGGGACGACGACCGAGACCGGATGAGTTCCCGGCACCGCTTCGGAGTCGATTTCGAACTTCTCGACCGACGCCCCGTGGGCATCGGGTCCCGAGAGGAGGGTCAAGTCGAGAATCGACCACACGACGGCCACGGCCGCGACGAATGCCGCGGCCGTGTAGATCAGGCGCTTCCGGGGGGAGCTTCTCCGTGGGTCAGGGGGCAAGCCGCTCGATCCGCCAGTCCCCGGGGCCGTCCGTGTAACGGAACCGGTCGTGGAGGCGCGCGGGCCGGCCCTGCCAGAACTCGAATTCGTCCGGGCGGAGGATGAACCCGCCCCAGTTCGGCGGACGCGGGATCTCCGCCTCCTCCGCAAACCTGGCTTCGACCTCGCCAGTCAGCCGTTGCAGCGCGTTCCGGTCCTCGAGAGGGCGGCTCTGCGCCGAAGCCCACGCACCGATCTGGCTGTTGCGGTCCCGGCTCGCGAAATAGGCATCCGAATCTGCATCACCCAGCCGGTCGACATTGCCGCGGATCCGGACCTGGCGCGAGAGTTCAGGCCAGTTGAACACGAGGGCGGCGGCGGGGTTCGCGGTGACCTGGCCCGCCTTGACCCCTTCGTAGTTGGTGAAGAAACGAAACCCGTCGTCACCAGCGCCCTTGAGCAGCACCATCCGTGCATCCGGGCGCCCGGCGGCATCCACCGTCGCCAAGGTCATCGCCTCTGGCATGGGGTTGGACTCCGCGGCCTCACCGAACCAGGCCCGGAACTGGTCCACCGGGTCCGGCAGCAGGTCGGCGCGCCTCAACTCCACTCTCGGCTGTCGGCTTTGACCGGACTCCACCTCCCCAGCCTATTCAGCCACCACCGCCAGCGCACACCTTTCCGCCCGGGGCGAGACCCTCCGGGCGCTCCTGGCCCTGCGCTCGATGCCCGGAACAGGCCGGGTCACCGCTACCGCAGAGGATCAGTTGAGGGTCGGGTCTTCCGGCATCGTCGCCAGCAGCGCGAAATCGTCGCCCCGCCGCCCGACCACCTCCGCCCACAGGTCGCCTTCGGCGAAGACGTCGTCGGGGTCCAGGTCGGCCACGATCCAGGATTCCCGCTCCAGCTCCACGTCCAGCTGTCCCGGGCCCCAGCCCGCGTGCCCGACGAAGACCCTTGCCCGGACCACGTCGGTGTCACCGTCCGGATCGACGACGCCGATCCGCTCGGTGACGGCACCCGCCGAGAGTCCTGCGTGCTCGAACTCGCCGAGCACCACGATCGAGTCCGGCCCGACCGGCCCGCCGACCCAAAGCGGGGCGCCCCGCTCGACCAGCGGATCGAGGTCGGGCACCAGCTCGGTCACGTCGGAATCGGCCCGGCGATTGAGGACGACCCCGAAAGCTCCCTGCTCGGTGTGCTCGACGATCAGGACGACGGTGCGGCGGAAGAAGTCGAAGAGGCTCGGCGCCGCGATCAGGAGTTTTCCGCGCGTGGAATCCGTCATCAGTTGAAGATAATCATCAAGGTGGTCGCCAAGGCGAGCAGGCTCGCCCCACCGGTGAGAATTGCCTGCACCGAGCGGGAAGTCCGGAAGGGTTCGCCGGTGTCGATCGCGTGCTCGACCATCTCCCGCCGCCTGCTCCCGTGGAGGGTCAGCACCAGCGCGTAGAGACCGAAGGCGGCCCCGAGAACCGTGTAGGGCCAGATCGTTTCGTCCTTGGCGAGCTGCGGAACGATCTTCCCGATCGCGAGTCCGACGGCGAGCAGTGCGAACGCCGTGCGCCACCACGCGAGCTGGGTCCGTTCGGCGGCCAGCATCGTCCGCCTCGGCGCGCTCTTGCGGTAGTTGGCGGCGTCCTGCTCGAGCGACTCGATCCGATCAGATGGTGGACTCATCCTGCGCCGACTATACGCCGGGACCCGGTTCGGAACGTGTACTCCGTCCGTACCCCAGTCCTGGTGATGTTGAATTGCCGGGCTTCGGGTCGGGGTAACCACCTGGCCGAACCGGGAAGTCCGGCGGACCCGTGACGGAAGTGCAATCCGCTCCACCACCGGTGGTGGAGCAGGTCTTTCGGCCGCCGGAGGACCGCTGAGGAAGCGGTACTTCGCCCGATCCGGTACTGTCATGCGTCGCACATGGGTAGATACACGGGACCAAAAGAGAAACTTTCACGGCGCGAAGGCGTCGACCTCGGCCTCAAGGGTGAACGTGCCCTGGGCGGCAAGAGCGCCATGGAGCGCCGGCCCTATCCCCCGGGCCAGCACGGCCGCGGGCGCCGGAGGGCTTCCGAGTTCTCCGTCCGGATGCGGGCCAAGCAGCGCGCCAAGTCGATGTACGGCCTCCGCGAGCGCCAGTTCGCCAAGCTCTTCGACCGGGCCAACCGCGAAGAGGGCATGGCCGGCGAGAACCTGATGCGCCACCTCGAGTCGCGCCTCGACAATGTCGTCTACCGCCTCGGCATGGCCACCACCCGGGCCCAGGCGCGCCAGTTCGTTGTCCACCAGCACATCCAGGTGAACGGCAAGCGCCTCGACCGTCCCTCCTACGAGGTTTCGGCCGGCGACCAGATCGCCGTCAAGCCCGACGCTGCCATCGAGCCGATGGCCCGGCAGGCGACCGAGACCGCCGGACCGACCCCGGCCTGGCTCCTCGCCGACCACGACGGCCTCAAGGGAACGGTCAACCGCCTCCCCGACCGGAACGACATCGCGGCGCCGATCGAAGAGCGGCTGATCGTCGAGCACTACTCCCGGTAATCAGCCGCAGCAAGTACTGGTTCTTCGAAAAGGCGCCCCTCGGGCGCCTTTTCCTTTACCGGTAAGGTGGATTCATGAACGATTCCGAGCCATCGACTTCTTCCCGTATCGGCGGACTAGCCCAGGAACTGATGGAGCAGGTCGAGCGCGACACTCCCGGCGCCCGGCTCGACCAGCTAGTGATCTCCGCGGTCCTCAGCGAGGACGACGGCGGAGACGAGCAGACGATGCACGTCCAGCTGGTCTCCGATTCATCCGATCCGCTGTCGGTCGTCGGCCTGCTCACGGTCGCCCTCGACCTCGCCAAGGGTCAGCTCACCGGCGGAGAATAAGTCCCTCTCCGGCGTTGACGTGACCCACCGCCACTCCGCCGCCCTCGTGGCGGTCCTCTTCGGCTTCGCCCTTTCCGCATCGCTGGTGGCGTCGGCGCAGGCCGAGACCGCAAAGTCGGCGATCCTCGTCCTGATCCCGCAGGACAAGGAGGCCGAGCCTTCGTACGGCGAAGACATCGCCGACGGTCTCGCGGAGATTCCCGAGCTTTCGATCGGGCTGATCAGTTCGACGCAGGGCTCCTACGCCAGCGAGCAGGCGCTGCTCGACATCGGACAGGGCACCCGCGTCTCCCGGTCGACCTACGACCCCAAGGACGTGCCTCCGGTCGGGCTTGTGAAGATGGTCAACGGCAGCGGCTCGGTCAAGGGCTGGGACGCGATCGTCGAACGGGCCGACACGGCGCCGCAGACGATCGTGCCGGGACTGCTCGCCTCTACCATCCCCGGCGGGGTTGCCTACGTCGGGGACGCGACCCGGCTCCAGGAGACGGTGATCCCGGCGGCCGACCGGATCGGCCGCATCTCCTCGCTCGCCCTCGCCGACACCTCGGACACGGCCATCCGGGCCGAGAGCGAAGCCCGGGAGTTCGGCCTCGTCGTTGTTGCGACCTCTCCCGGCTACCGGGGACTGCGGGAGCTCCGCCAGATCCTCAGGCTCCGTGATCCAGGCCAGCTCGTGATCGCGATGCAGACCCCGCCGGACGGGCCGATCCTCCCGCTGCTGCCGATCGCGGTGGCCGGTCTCGGTGACGGGCCTCCCTCGGGGTTGACCTCGGACACGACGAACCAGCCGAACCTGGTCGCCGGCATCGACATCGGCCCGACGATCCTCGACTACCTCGGCCTCGAGATCCCGGACGACATGCTCGGCCAGGTGATGGTGGCCGACGGCGAAAGGGAGGCGGGCGAGCTGACTCCGCTCCGCGACCGCCTCGACGAGCTCGGCCCACGGCGAACCCCGGCCCTGGCCTTCGTGGCCGCCGGCTGGCTGATCCTCCTGCTCGCGGCGGGGGCGATCGCCGGCACCGAACGGACCAGGCTCCCCGTACGGCGGATCGGCGGCCTGGCCATCCTCTGGATCCCGGCGATGACCCTCGTGCCTGCGGCGCTCGGCAACCCCTCGCGCGAACTCGAATATTTCATCATCGGGGGTGGCTGCATCGGGCTGGGCTGGCTGACCGACCGGTACGTCGACTGGCCACGGGCAACGCTCGTCCCGGCCGCGGTCGGGCTCGGGGTGATCACGGTCGACCTCGCCTTCAACTCCCATCTGATCACCCGTTCGATCCTCGGGCCGAATCCGGGCTACGGTTCGCGTTTCTACGGAGTCGGCAACGAGCTCAAGTCAGGCTTGATGGTGCTCCTGCTCGCCGGGCTCGGGGCCGTACTGACCGACAGGCCGAAGTCCCGGAACGCCGCGCTGACCATCCTCGGCAGCGGTTTCGTGCTCTGCGTGATCCTCGGTTCCGGTCGCCTCGGCGCCGGCGTGGGCGCCGCCATCATCGTGGCCAGCGCCACTGCGGTCGCGGCGATGATGATGCTGCCCGGCGAATGGACCCGGAATCGGATCACGATCGTCGTGGTGAGTCCCGTGATCGGCCTCGCGTTCCTCGCCGCCCTCGACCTCCTTACCTCGGGCGGGCAGGGGCACTACAGCAACAGTGTGCTCTCGCTGGACGACCCCGGATCGTTCTTTCAGGTGGTCGAACGCCGCTCGACCCTCGCCTGGCAGCAGCTCTGGAACGGCAACATGCCGCTGATCACGCTGATCTGCCTGCTCGCCGCCGGCTTCACCATCCGCAACCGCAAGATGTTCGAACCGTTCGCCGGCCCGATCTGGCCGGCCGCCCTTATCGGAGGCCTGGCGGGAGGCCTGATCGGATCGGTCACCGAGGATTCAGGACCCCTCCTGATAGTGGTCGCGACGATCACTCTCGCCGGCCTCTGCTCGTACCTGCTCGGACGTCCCCAAAGCAAAGAGAATCGTTAGCCTGCACGGACCCCTGGAGGGGTGCGAGAGCGGTTGAATCGGGCAGTCTCGAAAACTGTTGTGCGTCTTTGGCGTACCGTGGGTTCGAATCCCACCCCCTCCGTTGCATGAGGTGGCGGGCGGCGCTCAGGAACGACCCGGGCGCGCTCTGGTGGTTCCAACGCGCGCCCTGATCAGGCGGGGCTGTTCTGGAAAGTCCAGCATCCGTTGGTATGACGGAATGTCGGAGGTCTGGCGGCGACTCTGAATCCCCAATTTCTCGATGCTTGACCTCCTGGGCGAGTTCGATAGTTGCCTTTGCTTGTTTTCGTAAGGCCGCGTTGGACTTTCCGGGAAGAGCCGTCCCAACGATCCGATCGAGCCGCATTTCCGTTTTCCCCACGGCGGGCTCCTCCTCACCTTCGTGAAGATAGAGTTCGGGGTCATAGGCCTCCCGGCTGAGGCCTTCGAGGACGATCACACAATCATTGCCGATGTTGCGGTAATCCTGCGAAGTGCAGCAATACGATGAACGAAGTGAGACGCTACAG
>CAVOIH010000027.1:0-16810 GCA_963695885.1 uncultured Solirubrobacterales bacterium
ACTAAGGGTGGGTAACGCCAAGGGCAGCTACCGCAAGAACAAGCTCTCGCTGAACATGGACGTCAACATGTGGGGCATCGACGGAAAGTCGTGGTTCGGCTCGGCCTTCGCCAAGCCCGGCACCAGGTTCAAGGTGACCCTGATCAACCGGGGGTACTTCGGCGCCTGTGGGATCTCGCCGTACTGCAGCACCTGGGCCGAATACCTGACACTCCAGCCGGACGGCAGGTTCGGCCGCACCAGAAGCTCGCTGACGACCTCGGGCGGCGGCGCGCTCCCGTACATCGCGATCGGCAGCTACCCACCCGAGGACCGTGGGGCGTATCAGGTGCTGAGCAATGGCCGGATCAAGTTCAACTACGACAATGGCGAGATCGGCACAGAGACCCTGATCATTCAGACGAACAAGCGGGGCAAGCCCGACGCGGCGCAGGAGGGCGTGCTGCTCGACGACGTCTGGTTCTACAAGGACGACGACGAGGAATGAGAGCCGTCGCGGGGAGGCAGGCTTCGGAGATCCCGAAGTCCTTGGCCACCTGGAGATTCGGGTCGGCGTCCGGATCTCCGGTCACGGCTTCAGGCGTCTGTGCCGGCGTCGGCGCGAAACCCGACGCCACGTCGTGGCGCCTATGTGGCGAAGGTCTCTCCCGAGGGCCAGGTCCTCTGGGTGGTCCAGTCCACCGACAGCCCCTTCTCCTCGCTTGGCGAGCTTTCGCCGGGGCCCGGCGCGACTGGACGAGTTTCTGGTTTCGGCGGAGTAGGCGTCGGGCGAGGGTGACTCCACGCGACGGCTTCGCGCTTGGCTGGGGGACCGGGATCAGCCCAAGTCGAACCGGTCGAGGTCCATGACCTTGGCCCAGGCTGCGGCGAAGTCGTTCACGAACTTCTCCTTCGCGTCCTCGCTCGCATAGACCTCGGCGAGCGCGCGCAGCTCGGAGTTCGATCCGAATACGAGGTCCGCGCGGCTGCCCGTCCACTTGACCTCGCCGTCTTGCCCGTGGGCTTCATAGACACTCGAGTCGCCGTTGCCCTGAGCCGGCTTCCAGGTCGTTCCGAGGTCGAGCAGGTTGACGAAGAAGTCGTTGGTCAGCGACTCCGGGGTGTCGGTGAGGACGCCCAGCCGGGAACCGTCGTAGTTGGCGTCGAGCACCCGGAGGCCGCCGACCAGGACGGTCATCTCGGGCGCGGTCAGGGTCAGCAGGTTCGCGCGGTCGATCAGGAGGTACTCGGCCGGGAGCCGGAACTCACCCCTCAGGTAGTTGCGGAACCCGTCGGCCTTCGGCTCGAGAGCGTCGAACGACTCGACGTCGGTCTGATCCTGCGACGCGTCGGCGCGGCCGGGTGAGAACGGCACTTCGACCGCCTGTCCGCCGGCACGGGCGGCCTGTTCGACCGCTGCGTTGCCGCCGAGCACGATCAGGTCGGCGAGCGAGACCTGCTTGCCGCCGCCGTTCGAACCGTTGAAATCGGACTGGATGGCTTCGAGGACTCCGAGCACCTTCGCGAGCTGTTCGGGCTGGTTGACCTCCCAGCCGTTCTGCGGCTCGAGGCGGATGCGGGCACCGTTGGCTCCGCCGCGCTTGTCGCTGCCACGGAAGGTCGAAGCGGACGCCCACGCGGTGGACACCAGCTGCCTGATGGTCAGGTCGGAAGACAGGATCTGCGCCTTCAGGGAAGCGGCGTCCTCGGCTCCGATCAGCTCGTGAGCAACCTCGGGGAGAGGGTCCTGCCAGAGCAGTTCCTCGTCCGGCACCTCCGGTCCGAGGTAGCGGCTGATTGGCCCCATGTCGCGGTGCGTCAGCTTGAACCAGGCCCGGGCGAAGGCATCGGAGAGCGCCTCCGGGTCCTCGGCGAAACGGCGTGAGATCTTCTCGTACTCCGGATCGAAGCGCAGCGCCAGGTCGGTGGTGAGCATCCGCGGTTCGCGGTGCTTGGTCGAGTCGTTCGCCATCGGCACCAGATCGGCTCCCGCGCCGGCCTTCGGCCGCCACTGGTTCGCGCCCGCCGGGCTCTCCATGAGCTCCCATTCGTAGGCGAAGAGGATGTGGAAGAACTCGTTGTCCCAACGCGTCGGGTGGTAGGTCCAGGTGACCTCGATGCCGCTGGTGATCGTGTCGCCGTTGACACCGCTGTTGTAGGAATTCTTCCAGCCGAGCCCCTGCTCCTCGAGCGGGGCGGCCTCGGGCTCGGGGCCGACGTATTCGTCCGGGTCGGCCGCGCCGTGGGTCTTGCCGAAAGTGTGGCCACCGGCGATCAGGGCGACGGTCTCTTCGTCGTTCATCGCCATGCGGCGGAAGGTCTCGCGGATGTCCCTGGCGGAGGCGAGCGGGTCCGGGTTGGCGTTCGGGCCTTCGGGGTTCACGTAGATGAGGCCCATCTGGACGGCGCCGAGGGGCTCTTCGAGCTCGCGGTCGCCGGTGTAGCGCTCGTCGTCGAGCCACACGGTTTCGGGGCCCCAGTAGACGTCCTCGTCCGGCTCCCATTCGTCTTCGCGGCCGCCGGCGAAGCCGAAGGTCTTGAAGCCCATGTTCTCGAGGGCGACGTTGCCGGTGAGGACCATCAGGTCGGCCCAGGAGAGTTTGCGGCCGTACTTCGCCTTGACCGGCCACAGCAGGCGACGGGCCTTGTCGAGGTTGGCGTTGTCGGGCCAGCTGTTCAGGGGGGCGAACCGCTGCTGCCCGGCTCCGGCGCCGCCGCGGCCGTCACTGATCCGGTAGGTGCCGGCGCTGTGCCACGCCATGCGGATCATCAGCGGGCCGTAGTTTCCGTAGTCGGCCGGCCACCAGTCCTGCGAGGTCGTCAGGACCTCGTCGATGTCCCGCTTGACCGCGTCGAGGTCGAGGCTCTCGAACTCCGTGGCATAATCGAAGTCGTCACCCAACGGGTTGGCCTCGGCCGGGTTCTTGGCGAGGATCTTCAGGTTCAGCCGGTTCGGCCACCAGACCCGGTTGCCGCCACCCTCCACGGGTTCGGGGGCGCGGTCGTGCGCGACCGGGCAGCCGTCCCCGGAACTGCGGCCGTCACTCTCATCGTTCATCTCGCCAACTACGGCGTCTGGTGTATCAGCCACGGGGGTCCTTTCGGGGTGAGGGGGATTGGACAAGTTCGGTGATTCGATTTTCGCCGATCAGCGGAATCGGCACTTGCTGAATACTCACAGCTTAGGACTCCGGACCGGTCGGCAGGTCGCGGTCTTTAGGGAACGAGGAGGATGACCGCCGCGAAGTAGGTGCTGATCGACAGCAGGTCCTGAATCAGGGTGGCGAGCGGACCGGAACCGAAGGCTGGGTCCAGGCCTACTTTCTGGAAGAAGGAGGGAAGGGCAAGGGCCACCGCGACCGCAACCGCGGCGCTCGCGAACAGAGCCACGGCAACCGCCATCGCCACCCGGGCGTCACCCCAGACGACCAGTGCAAAGCCGAGGAACGTCAGGCCGATGACCATTCCCATCAGCACTCCGGTGATCAGCTCCCGTAGGAGGATGCTCCTCGTTGTCACCCCTACCGCGAAAGCGCGAATCAGGACCGTCTGCGTCTGGGAGCCGACCGCTCCCGCCATGTAGACGATTGCCGGTACGAAAAGGGCGATCAGGACGTTCGACTCGAGAGTGTCTTCGAAGGCCCCCATGATCAGCGCCGAAAGCATCGCGCCCAGCAGGCCGACGATCAGCCACGGAAGCCGATGCCAGAGTCGCTGCCCCACGGATTCCTCGGCTGCCTTGATCGACTGTGAGGAACCCGCCGAATAGCCACCGATCCGGGCCAGGTCCTCCTCGTGCTCGGCCAGGAGAACGGACAGCATGCTCTCCGGGGAGATCACCCCGCGGAACTGGCCAGCGGAGCCGACGATGATCAGGCAGCCGGCGCCGGCGTTGACCATCCGGTGGGCTGCCACCTCCTGGTCGGTGTCTTCGGTCACCCTGGGTGGATCGGGGGTCATGACCTCGTCCACCCGCTCGTGATCCTTGCAGGCGAGCAGGTCCTCCGATGAGATGGTGCCTACCGCATTCGTCCCGTCGAGGGCGATCACGTGGTCGACCAGGTCGAACCGCTTCCCGACGAGCCTCGCGCGAACATCCCGCACCAGTTCACCGGGGCTTGCCGTGGGGACCCTCATGGTCCCGTGGAACACCGCGATCGTTTCCGGGATGGGAGCGTCCGTCGTCAAGGGCTCCCTGAGGCTAACGCACGGCCGGCCGAATCCGGTTCCGTCGCCCGGTGTTCGGCTACCCCGGCCACCACATCAAGTGATGGCGATTTCGGTGCGGATGCCGCAGTTATCGCAAGCACCCCGGTGAATGCCGGGGCCAGCCTGGTCCTGCCCGGTCGCCGGGGTCGAGGGTGAATCAGCTCTCGTCCGCGGCCTTCACGATCTCGAGCTCCTTGAACACCGTGCCGCCGGCGGTGTACCTGACTTCCGCTTCGGTGATCTCGACATCGACCGCGAGATTCTCGACCGAGCAGTTGCCCGCGCAGTCGCCGCGCTCGTCGCGGTGGCCCCGGTGACCCCGGTGGTCTTCGCCTTCGTCGGCTTCGTCACCGGATCCGTCGTCGCCCGATTCGTCGCCTGACTCGTCGTCGCTGCCGGATCCGCTGTCGTCGCCGCCACGGTGCCGGGACTCGGTCTCGTCGCCCGAACCCGGGTCACCGGTGGCGTCGTCGTCACCGGAGGACCCGTCCTCGCACATGACCTTCGTCCGGTCGGTGACCGAGCCCGAGAGCTCGCCGCCGGCGTAGAGGGAGATCGTCAGCGTCCGGGCCTCGGCGTCGTACGCCGTGATGATGCCGGCCTTCTCCCTCTTGTCGGAGATGCCGTCGCCGTCACTGTCCTTGTCACGGGGGTCGGTGTCCGCGCGGAACTCGCCGCGGTTCCTCAGGCCGTCACGGTCCTGGTCGAGCTTACGCTGGTCCTTCTTGAGCGAGAGCCTGTGCGTCTTTTCCCACTTGTCGGGGATGCGGTCCCCGTTCCTGTCCTTGGCGGACGCGGTGCTCGGCAGCGAAACCGCTACGAGGGCGAGGATCGCGGCAAGCAAAATGCCGGTTCTTGCCTGCTTGAACGTGTTCATTTCGATTACCCCTTTGGTCTGTCGCCGACTGACGACTGCTTTGAGCCGGGCCCGAAGCCCGGGCTGTGGCTGCTTCTGTTCCCAAGACCCGAGGGCGCGGTGAAAGTCACGCGGTGATCGAAATGGGTCGGTCAGTCGTCACCGGAGCCGGAATCCGGCAAGGGGTCGCCGTCGGAATGGAACTCGCCGCCGTCACCGTACGACCCCGAGTCCGAAGACCCGGAACCGTCCGGGTCGGACCCGCTGCCGGAAGATCCGGATCCGGACGAACCTTCGCCGGAGATGCCGGACCCGCCCGAGCCGTCGTCATCCGAGCCGGGACCCGAGCTGTCCGGTCGGTCGCCCTCCAGCTGTTCCCGGTCATCGTCGCCCCCCGGACCGGGACCACTGCTGTCTTCCCTGGCCGGCCTGAAGCCGTCATCACCGCCCCCGGGTCCGGAATGGCCTCCGCCACCGGAGCCGGAGGAGTCGTCATCGGAGCCGGAACGTTCGCCACCCGAGTCGTCGCGGAAGCCAGAAGAGTCCCGGTCGCCGCCTGAAGATCCGTTCTCGCCCTTCGAATCCTCATCCGATCCGCTGCTCCCGGAACCCGAGGACCCGCCGGTGATGCCGGTCGCGAGCGAGGCCGGCGCCTGGGAGTTCCCGGAGGATGAGCCGGGCACGTCGCCGGAAGCCTGGGTCAGAACAGCCGGGTTCGAGTCGTTCGAAGAAGAGTCGTGCTGCTGCCGCTCGACGGCGACACCGCCCACGAGCGAGCCGCCGGCGACGATCGCGACCACGGCCAGCTTGGTGCCGCCCCCGCCGGCGATCCCGCCGCCCGCGGCCCCTGCGCCCGCGTCGGCCGAGGTGCCGAGCGTGCCGGTCGCCGCGGCGCCGGTCGCGGCTCCTCCGGCCGCGCCGGAGGCGAACATGCTGGTCGTGCCGGAAGCCAGCCACGCGATCAGCGGGAAAGGAATCAGGGCGCCGAAGCTGTTCCGCAGGCTGAGCCGCGCCCGGTAGATCAGTTGTCTGGTGGCGCCCGGTGTGACGTCGAGTTCGGCCGCGATCTCGTCGTAGGAGAAACCGCCGAGCTCGTGGCCGACCAGGGCCCGGCGCTGGGAGGTGGGCAGGGCGGACACGGCCGCGACGACGGTGGCGAGTTCCTCCCGCCGCTCGGCGACGTCATGCGGCTGCTCGAATGACGGGTTCGGGGTTTCACCGAGACCTTCGTGGCCATGCTTCCTGTTGTCGCGGATGTCATTCAACGCCGTGTTCCGCACGACCCTGTAGAGCCATGGCTTCAGCTCCATCGCCTGATCCCTGGCCAGTGAGCGGTGGGCCTTGACCAGCGATTCCTGGACCACGTCTTCGGCGCGGTCACGGCCGGCGATCGAGCCGGCGTAGGCCACAAGCGCAACGCGGTAACGGTTGACCAGTTCATCGAACGCGGGCTCGACCCCACGGCGGAAGAGTTTCACTAGTCGATCGTCAGATTGCATGCGTAGCGAACCCCTGGCGAGTGGCGGAACGGGTTTCGCGGCAATGGGCTCCATGGACCTTTTTAGAGTGTAGGCGGCTCATCGCCGCGAATCGTCAATGTGATCCTGCAACCCGAGCGATTGCAGGAAATCACGCGGGATTGCAGGAAATGCGAATTCGGCCTCCCGGACCGCATGGGTTTTCCAAGAAGGCTGAGCGCGGGCGGAGGTCAGCCGTCGTAGGATCCGGGCCATGCAGAGACTCCGTTTGGTCAAGGACTTCGCCCAGCCGCCCGAGAAGGTCTTCGCGTACTTCGCCGTGCACGAGAACCTCGGCGGGGTGCTGGGGGCCGAGGTGACCCGGGTCAAGGATGGCACCGACGGTGATCCCAACGGGGTCGGATCGGTCCGCAGGGTCAACCCGCCCGGTCCCGTCCCGGCCTTCGAGGAGACGACTCTCCGGATCGTGCCGGACAAGGAGATCGATTACACGGTGACCAGGGGCACGCCGCTCAGGGACCATCTCGGCGAGATCAGGTTCACGCCGAACGGCTCGGGCACACATATGGAGTGGAAGATCATGGTCGACGCCAGCGTCCCCGGCCTCGATTTCGTGATCGGCAAGGTGCTGCTGCGGGCGATCGGAAAGGGCCTCGACGGGTTGACGATCCCCGCCTGAACCGCGAAACGCGGTCTCGTCTACTCTTCGATGTGCACGACGAGCTTACCGGTGTTCTTCCCTTCGAAGAGCATGTTCAGGGCGTTCGGCAGTTCTTCGAAGCCTTCGACCACGGTCTGCTGCGACTTGACCTTGCCCTCCGCGACCCACTGCGACATCTGCTTGATGCCTTCGCCGAAACGCGCGTAGTAGTCGAGGATGATGAAGCCCTGGAGCTTGACCCGGTTGATCAGGAGGTTGCCGAAGGTGCGCGGGCCGGGTGGCAGCTCCTTCTCGTTGTAACCGGAGATCAGTCCGCAGAGAGCGACCCGGCCGTCCTTGTTCATCCGGCCGAAGACCGCCTCCATGATCTCGCCGCCGACGTTCTCGAAGTCGACGTCGATGCCGTCCGGTGTGGCGGCTTTGAGCTGGGCCCGCCAGTCATCCGCCTTGTAGTCGACGGTGGCGTCGAAGCCGAGCTCGTCGACCAGCCAGGCGCACTTCTCCGGGCCGCCGGCGATTCCGACCACACGGGCGCCCTTGAGCTTGGCCAGCTGGCCCGCCACGGAACCGACGGCACCGGCCGCGGCCGAGACGACAACTGTCTCGCCCTCCTCGGGCTCACCGATCTCGAGCATGCCGAAGTAGGCGGTCATGCCGGTCATGCCGAGCGTCCCGAGGATCGCCGACGGGGGTACTTCGACTCCCGGAGGCACGACCATCAGCGGATTCGAGTCGCTCGCCACGGTGTAGTCCTGCCAGCCGGTCACTCCGGTGACGAGGGAGCCCACCGGATAGTCGTCGTTCTTCGACTCGACGACTTCGCCGAGGCCGAGGGCACGCATCACCTCGCCGATCGCGACCGGGGGCAGGTAGGTCGGCTCCTCACCGATCCAGGTCCGGTTGGTCGGGTCGACCGAGATCCAGGTGACGTGGACGAGAGCTTCGCCGTCACTTGTCTCCGGGACCGGTTCGGTGACCAGGTCGTAGGTGTTGTCGTCCACGGGTCCGGTCGGACGTTCGGCGAGCAGAAAGCGGCGGTTCTCGGTTGTCATGGGTCCATCCTAAGTCAGTACGGCCCACCCGCTCGCAGTCGCGCGGATACAAGGCGGCGAGAAGAACAAGGAACGGGTCCTGGCGTCTTGATCCCTGGTTTCCGCGCGAAACGCAGGGCGGCGAGAAACATAAGGATCGGGTCCTGGCGTCTTGATCCACGCTTCGCGCGGATACAAGGCGGCGAGACCCTATATTTCGATTTCCGTGCTTTCGATGACGGTTCGTTCGGCCGGCAGGTTGAAGTGCACCGAAGCGCTGGTCGCGTTCCGGTACATGACCCGGAAGAGGCGCTTTCGCCACCCCATCATCTTCACATCACCCCCGGGCGAGACCATCAGGTTCGACACGTAGTAGTAAGCCTCGCCGACGTCGACCGGGCCGTCGCCGCGATCGTGGGCGAGGACCCGGTTGGCCAGGTGGAGCAGCGCGGGTACGTCGGGCTCGTCGAGAAAGCCGAGCCGGAAAGTCAGGTGGGTTATGCCGTCGAAAGGATCCCCGAGGTCGTCGTTCGTCACGCATTCGGCATGGTCTACGTACGGGACCTTGGTGGTGATCAGCGAGACCACGACGATCCGCTCGTGGATGACATGGTCGCGGAGCAGGCCGTCCCGGAGGGCCAGCGGCGTGGTCTCGGGGTGGGCGTTGAGGTAGACGGCGGTCCCCGGGACGCGCGTGACGGGCGGGTCCTTCTGGTTGACCTTGACGACGAAGTCCCGCAGCAGCCCTTCCTTGCGGGCCCGGATCTTCGCCACCGCCCGATGGCCCTTCTCCCAGGTCACGAGCAGGGTGAAGATGATGATGCCTACCCCCATCGGGAACCAGCCACCGTGGAACACCTTGGTCAGGTTGGCCGCGAGGAAGGTGAGGTCGATGGTGAGAAAGACTGCCGCGAAGGCGATTGCCATCCAGAGTGGCTTTCTCCAGAGAGAGCGCAGGACGACGATGAACAGGAGGGCGTCGATCGTCATCGTCCCGACCACGGCCACTCCGTAGGCGGAAGCGAGCGCGGCCGACGATCCGAAGCCGACCACCAATGCGACCACGGCGGCGAAGAGGCCCCAGTTCACGGCCGGCATGTAGATCTGCCCGATCTCCTCGGAAGAGGTCTGCCTGACGGTCATCCGCGGCAGGTAGCCCAGCTGCATCGCTTGCTTGGTCACCGAGAACGCGCCGCTGATCACGGCCTGGGACGCAATCACCGTGGCCATCGTCGCGAGCACGACCATCGGGATGTGGGCCCAGTCGGGGAACAGCAGGAAGAACGGGCTGGAGATCGACGAAGGCGACTCGAGGATCAACGAGCCCTGGCCGAGATAGTTGAGGGTGAGGGCGGGAAAGACGAGCAGGAACCAGGCGCGGCGGATCGGAGGGCGGCCGAAGTGGCCCATGTCGGCATAGAGCGCCTCCGCACCGGTGATCGTCAGGACGATCGCCCCCATCGCGATGAAGGCGATCTTCAGGTGGGCGGTGAAGAAGTCGAGCGCGTACCCCGGATTGAGCGCCTTGAGGATCGCCGGATCGCTCGCGATCTGACCGAGGCCACCCAGCGCGATCACGATGAACCAGAAGACCATGATCGGACCGAACATCCGGCCGATGATGTGGGTTCCGAACTTCTGCGCAAAGAACAGGACCGTCAGGACGCCGATCGTGATCGGCAGGACGAAGTCGGTGAGCCCGGGTGCGGCGACCTCGACTCCTTCGACCGCCGACATCACCGAGATCGCCGGGGTGATCATGCCGTCGCCGTAGAAGAGCGCGACGCCGAACAGTCCGGCGGCGATCAGGGCTATCTGCCGTTTCGAGTCTTTCAGCTTCGCGCCCTGGATGAGGGCGATCAGGGCCATGATGCCGCCCTCGCCGTCGTTGTCGGCCCGCATGATGAAGGTCACGAACTTGACCGACACGATCAGCGTGATCGACCAGAAGACGAGGGAGATCACTCCGTACACATCGGTCTCGGTCGGCTTCACCGACTGGTGGTCCGCCGAGAAGACTGTCTGGATGGCGTACAGCGGGCTGGTCCCGATGTCGCCGAAGACCACGCCGATCGCGCCGAGGGCCAGCGCCGCGATGCCGGCGTTGGCCTTGGACGGGCGTTTCCGTAGCGGGCTGATGCGGGACAAGGCGACGAACCTACGCCTTTCCGGATTCGTCCGACGACCTGAACTAGGGTCCACCTGTGCCCGAGCAGCAATCGCAAGCGGCCCGCGCGCGCTCCGGTTCGGTGCCGGAAGCGCTGGCGACCCTGGTCTCCCGGTACGACCCCGGCCTGATCGACCTGCCCGGCGGGTCGGCTGTGATCCGGATCGGCGTCGGCGGCGGTTTCGCCTGGAACGCGGTGATCCAAGGTAACGAGGTGAGGCTGCGGCCCGCCGACGGCACGCAGGAAGACGCGGTCGTGAGCGCCGATCCCGAAACCTGGCGGCGCATCGCGGAAGACCTCGAGGCGGGGATGGATGCCTTCAAGGCGGGCCGGCTCCGGGTGCGCCGCAACCTCCACCTCGGCATCGGGTTCCTCGCCGCGACGAGCGGGTTGGACGAACCGCGGCGACTCCTCTTCGAATCGGTCGAGACGAGCGAAGGCCGGCTGTCGATGGCTTCGGCCGGGGAGGGGGATCCTGTCATCTGTCTCCACGGCCTGGGCGGGACGAAGGCCTCCTTCATGACCACGCTCGCGGCGCTGTCAGAGGACCGCCGGGTGATCGTGGTCGACTTCCCCGGTTTCGGCGATTCGGCCAAGCCACTCGACGTGCCTTACGACGCCCCGTACTTTTCGCGGGTGGTCCTCGCGCTGATGGACGAGCTCGGCCTCGAATCCGCGCACCTGATCGGAAACAGCATGGGCGGGCGGGTCGCGATCGAGGCCGGCCTGCTCTACCCCGACCGCGTCGACAGCCTCACTCTCTACACGCCGGCGCTGGCTTGGCTCCGCGACCGCCGCTGGCGGTGGCTCTTCCAGTCGTCGTTGCCGAACCTCGGCCTGCTCCAGCCGACTCCGCGGGCGCTCACCGAGCCGTTCGTCCGGACCGTGGTGCCGGGCGGCAAGGACGGCTGGGCCGCGGCCGGCGTCGACGAGTTCCTGCGCGCTTACCTCAAGCCCCGCGGCCGGGTCGCCTTCTACAAGGCACTCCGCAACATCTACCTCGATGAGCCCCACGGTGAGGCTGGCCTGTGGACACGCCTCGCGGGGCTCGAACCACCGGCGCTTTTCGTCTGGGGCAGGGAGGACCAGCTGGTCCCGATCGGTTTCCGGGTCCACGTCGAGCGGGTGCTCGATTCCGCCCTGCACGTCGAGCTCGATTGCGGTCACGTGCCGCAGCTCGAACTGCCCGGCCAGACGCACGCGGCGACCGCGGACTTCCTCGGTTCGGTTCGTGGGGTTTCGCCGCCTGTCTTTCGTGCGTAGCGTTGAAGCAGGCGTCAGAACCCGATCCTCATTCCGTATAGGCTCAACGCCATGGCCAAACGCGTAGTCATTCTGGGGGCAGGATTCGGTGGCCTCGAACTCAGCACGATGCTGTCGGAGGCTCTCGGTGACCGGGTCGAGGTCGAACTGATCGACCAGGCAGATTCGTTCGTCTTCGGGTTCTCGAAGCTGGACGTGATGTTCGGGAACTCCTCAGCGGACGAGGTCCGACTGAGCTACAGCGACATCGCAAAGCCCGGTGTCCGGGTTCTCCAGGAGACGATCACGGCGATCGATCCCGAGACCAAGCGGGTCACCACCGACGCCGGAGTCCATGAGGCGGATGTCCTGGTCGTCGCGCTGGGGGCCGACTACGACTTCGATGCGACTCCGGGCCTGGCCGAGGCCGGCAACGAGTTCTATTCCGTGGCCGGCGCCGAGGAGCTGGCGGGCATCATCCCGGAGTTCTCCCGGGGCAACGCGATCATCGGAGTCTGCGCCGCCCCGTTCAAGTGTCCGCCCGCGCCGAGCGAATGCGCACTGCTCCTGCACGACGAACTCGTTGCCCGGGGTACGCGCGACAACTGCACGATCACCTTCGTCATCCCGCTGGGCTCACCGGTCCCGCCGTCGCCGGATACGTCGGTCGCGCTGGAGGAGGAGTTCGAGTCCCGGGACATCAATCTGATCACCGGTCACGGGATCGCTTCCCTCGACGGCGAAAAGAAGGTCGCAGTGCTGGACGACGGACAGGAACTCCCTTTCGACCTCTTCCTCGGCGTCCCGAAACACCGGGCCCCTGACGTCGTGATCGACAGCGGCATGACCGAGGACGGCTACATCCCGGTTGATACCGCGACGCTGGAGACCCGCTACCCCGGCGTCTACGCGGTCGGGGACGTCGCCACCGCGGGAGTCCCGAAGGCCGGCGTCTTCGCAGAAGGTGCCGCAAAGGTGGTCGCGCAGGCTCTGATCGCCGAGTTCGGTGAAGGCGAGCCGCCGGCGCCTCATTCCGGGCAGGGCTCGTGTTACATCGAGTTCGGAAAGGGCCAGGTCGGAAGGGTCGACATCGATTTCCTCTCGGGGCCGGAGAAGACGGGGGTCTTCAACCCACCCTCGACCGGGCTGGTCAAGGAGAAGGTGGAGTTCGGAACCAGCCGCCGGGCCCGCTGGTTCGCTACCTGAAACTTCCGGATGGATTCACCGTCAACCTGGCGGAGCATCGATCCGGCTGGCCTCGGGGCCCCTCCTGATCAGGCGGTTGACACCTTGTCCAGGATGTCCGTGATGCTGCGGCGGAGCACCCGGGAGATGTGCATCTGCGAGCAGCCGATCCGCTCGGCGATCTCGGACTGGGTCATATCCTCGACGAAACGCAGGCGCATGACCGCGCGGTCGTCGGCGTCGAGGTCGCTCATCGCGCCCCGGAGCAGATCTGCATCCTCGACCGCTTCGAAGTTTTCGTCTACTGATCCGAACCGCTCCAGAGGGGTCTGCCCGTCGTCGAGGGTCGAGTCGAGCGACGAAGGGACACGGTCGGCCTTGGCGGCGGAAGCGCGGCTTGCCGCTCCTTCCCCGAGGCCTGTGAGTTCGTCGATTTCCTTGGGAGTCGGAGTCCTGTGAAGCCGCGCCGTCAGTTCGTCCGTCGCATGTTCGACCTCGAGAATCTCTTCCTGGAGATCGCGCGGGATACGGACCATCCAGACGCGGTCCCGGAAGTAACGCTTCAGTTCCCCGTGGATCGTCGGGGACGCGAATGCGGTGAACGGAGTCCCGTCGTCCGGATCGAACCGGAGGACGGCGTTCAGCAGCCCGAGCGACGCGACCTGCCGCAGGTCGTCAGCGGACTCCCACCGGTTGCGGTACTTGCCTGCCAGTCGGCCCGCAAACGGCAGGTAGCGGGAGATGATTTCTTCACGGGCGCGGGGGTCTTCGTCCCGTCTGGCCCACAGTTCGCCTTCGTCGGACAGGTGATAGCCGGCGATGCTGGACGGTTTTGATGATTCCGGCGGCTTCGTCTGCATTTCGTGGCCTCTCGTCTGGGGCTGAACCCCTTCTACTGCCCTTGAGACCAACTGCGGACTGTGCAGTTTGATTCCTGATTCGTAGGGAGGTACCCGTCTGACGCCAGGTGAAACCTTTTCCCGGAATCGGGGCCGGGGGTGAACCACGACCACTCACGGGCAGGCAATCCACTTCTCTGGAACAGGTTTCCCGAAGGGAACAACCCTGCCACATACAAAAGGGCGAAACCAAGCGTCTTTTGTCTTTTCCATTGACCGGGTTCGCCCGCCATCGCGGTCAACCAATACTCTCGACGCCATGGCTCCTCGATTCACACCCAGGCACCGGGGCGGCAGCGGCTCGCCGATGGTCCTGCTCCACGGATTCACCGACACCTGGCGGAGCTGGGAGCTGATCCTGCCCGGGCTCGAGAAGCACCACGACGTCCTGGCGCTGACTCTGCCGGGTCACGCCGGTGGTCCGCCGGTCGAGGGGGAGGTCACGGAGGAAGGGTTCACCGATGTGGTCGAGGCGGCGATGGACGAAGCCGGTTTCGAGCGGGCCCACATCGTCGGCAACTCGTTCGGTGGATATCTCGCCCTCCACATGGCGACGCTCGACCGGGCCGAAACCGTGGTCGCTCTGGCACCGGCCGGCGGCTGGGCCCTCGACGACCGGTCGTCCGATTCGGCACGTGAAGCGGCTTTCCCAAGAACTTCGGCGTTTACCATACGGTGTACAGCAAATCGGTTACTGTTCCACCACCAGTAAAGAGAGGTCCGGGGAGGACCTTTGACACGATCGGGGTGTGTGGCGTGGCTTCAGGCTTGCATTTTTGGAACGGTACCTTCACGGCGTTCCGTCGCTCCCTCATCGCTTTCGTCGTGGTCGCCGGTTTCGCGATCGCCCCTGCCCTGAATGCCTCGCCCGCTTCTGCCGGGATTGAATATCCCGCCCACGGCGCCGCGTACCAGTCCACTCCCGTCGATTTCCACGGCGACGCGAGCCTGAACTTCTTCCGCTTCGTTCCGTCGGTATACGCATCGCTCACCCGGATCGAGCAGCATCAGCTCCCGTGTCCGGCTGCGCTGACGACTTGTTACAACCCCAAGTACCCCGTAGAGGACGGCGTTGATTTTCCCGCCGGCACCGGTGAGGACAACCTCGACATCGACGGCGACTGGCACATCCCGTTCAGCGGCGTCTACAACCGGACCGAGGGCTTTGACCCGAATGCCCCGTATGTTCCCGACGGGACCCCCCTCGGCGAGGGCAAGTATCACCTGAACGTGACGGCTGAACGGGATGTGCCAGTCACCGTGATGTGGTTGCCTCCTCACCGGTGCCGGCGGGAAAATCAACGCCGTCCTCTACGGGGTACTTGGGGTTGTAACAAGTCGTCGCGCAGCCGGACACGGGAGCTGATGCTGCTCGATCCGGGTGAGCGATTGCGTATACCCCGACGGAACGAAGCGGAAGAAGTTCAGGCTCGCGTCGCCGTGGAAATCGACGGGGTGGAGGTACGCGGCGCGTGGGCGGGATCGCCGATCCCGGCAGAACGGCGAGGCATTCAGCAGGGCAATCGCGAACCAGCGACCACGACGAAAGCGATGAGGGAGCGACGGAACACCGTGAAGGTACCGGTCCGAGTAGAACCTGAAGCCACGCCCGATCCGTGTCGAAGGTCCTCCCGGACCTCTCTTTACTGGTGGTGGAACAGTAACCGATTTGCTGCACGCCGTTCTGGTAAACGCCGAAGTTCTTGGGAAAGCCGCTTCACGTGCCAAAATGGACGACCGGTCGTCAAGGCCCCGCCGCCGGCCGGTGCCAGAGCGACCACGGTTTCAGCCGGTCGAGCGTCGCCGTGGAGAGCCAGATATCCACCGAACGAGTTGCCGAACCAAATGGGCCCGGTCAAAACCGGCTTCGTCCATCGCCGCCTCGACCACATCGGTGAACCCTTCCTCGTGACCTCCCCCTCGACCGGCGGACCACCGGCGTGACCCGGCAGAGTCAGCGCCAGGACGTCATGATCGAGCTCGGGCAGGATCGGCTCCAGCTCCCGCCAGGTGTCGGTGAATCCGTGGAGCAGGACCATCGGCGAGCCGCTGCGGCCGGTGCTTGGGTGTGAATCGAGGAGCCATCACGTGGTTATGGTTGGAAGCCGCAATGGCGGCGAACCCCGGTCAATGAAAAGACAAAAGACGCTTGGTTTCGCCCTTTTGTGACCTGGCGGTCTATGTGGCGGGGTTGTTCCCCCTTCGGGAACCTCTTCCAGAGAAGTGGATTGCCCGCTCGTGAGTGGTCATGGTCCCACCCCCACTCGATTCCGGGAAAAGGTTTCACCTGGCGTCAGACGGGTACCTCCCTACGAATCAGAATGGGACTCACGCTCCGCAGTTGGTCTCAAGGGCAGTACAAAGGGGTTCACCCCCAGACGAGAGGCCACGAAATGCAGACGAAGCCGCCGGAATCATCAAAACCGTCCAGCATCGCCGGCTATCCACCTCCGACGAAGGCGAACTGTGGGCCAGACGGGGCGTTCCCGTGAAGAAATCGTCTCCCGCGCCGTTTGCGGCCGACTGGCAGGCAAGTACCGGTGGGAGTCCGCTGACGACCTGCGGCAGGTCGCGTCGCTCGGGCTGCTGCGTCCTCCGGTTCGATCCCCCGGACGACGGGACTCCGTTCACCGCATTCGCGTCCCCGACGATCCACGGGGAACTGAAGCGTTCTTTCCGGGACAGCGTCTGGATGGTCCGTATCCCGCGCGATCTCCAGGGAAAGATTCTCGAGGTCGAACATGCGACGGACGAACTGACGGCGCAGCTTCACAGGACTCCGACTCCCAAGGAAATCGACGAACTCACCAGGCCTCGGGAAGGACGGCGAGCCGCGCTTCCGCCGCCAAGGCCGACCGTGTCCCTTCGTCGCTCGACTCGACCCTCGACGAACGGGCCAGACCCCTCTGGAGCGGTTGGATCAGTAGACGAAAACTCGAAGCGGTCGAGGATGCAGGAATTGTCTGCCGAGCGCAATCAGCGACCTCGACGCGAGCGACCACGCGGTCATGCGCCTGCGTTTCGTCGAGGATATCATTCCGAGTCCGATCGCCGAGCGGATCGGCTGCTCGCGGATGGCGAGTACCGGGTACTGGCGATTGC
>CAVOIH010000028.1:0-44013 GCA_963695885.1 uncultured Solirubrobacterales bacterium
GTCAGAAATCCTGTCGCGCTTGAAGGACTTCGTTCAAGGGCGGTGAATAGGTGGGCATGCCAGGCCGCAGCCCCAACCGAGTCGAACTCAGCCAGGCTGACCGCACCGAGCTCGAACACCGCGCCGCCTGCTACACCCGTCCCCATCGCGAGGTGATCAGAGCGAAGATGATCCTGGCGGCAGCCGGGGGTGAGTCCAATACCGAGATCGGCAAGCGCTTCGGCTTCAGCCGCGAGGCGGTCGGCCGCTGGCGAAGACGCTTTTGCGAGCACGGCCTCGACGGCCTCGACGATCAAGCGCGCCCGGGCCGGCCGCGCCGTTTTCCCCCCGGAGCAGATCGCCGAGGTCAAGGCGCTCGCCTGCGAGCCTCCAAACGAGGGCGCCCCGCTCTCACGCCGCTCAACGGCTGACGTCCACCGACTGGTCATCGAACGCGGGGTCAGCGAGGCCTCGCACGCAACGATCGTCCGCTGGTTGCGCGAGGACGCGATCCGCCCCTGGCTTTACCGCTCCTGGATCTTTCCCACCGACCCCGACTTCGCGGTCAAGGCGGGCCGCATCCTCGACCTCTACGCGGGCCGCTTCGAGGGCAGGCTGCTGCATCCCGGCGACTTCGTCATCAGCGCCGACGAGAAGCCCTCGATCCAGGCCCGACGGCGGATCTCCAAGACTCTGGCCCCGGCCTCCGGGATCGACCGCGGCCAGTGGGTCGAGCACACCTATGAGCGCCGCGGCGCGCTCACCTACCTCGGTGCCTGGGACGTGCGCCGCGGCAGGATCTTCGGCCGCTCGGAGGCCAAGGGCGGGATCGCGCCGTTTGACCGGCTCGTCCGGCAGGTGATGACAAAGGAGCCCTACCGCTCCGCCCGCCGGGTCTTTTGGATCGTCGACAACGGATCAAGCCATCGCGGCCAGGCCTCGATCGACCGGCTCGAGGGTCGCTGGCCGAACCTGAAGCTGATCCACACCCCGGTCCATGCCTCGTGGCTGAACCAGATCGAGATCTACTTCTCGATCCTCCAGCGCAAGGTCCTGAGCCCCAACGACTTCGACTCGCTCGCCGCTGTCGCGCGGCGCCTGAACGACTTCGAGCATCTCTACAACGAGATCGCCGAGCCCTTCGGCTGGAAGTTCACCCGCGAGGACCTGAACAAGTGGCTGGCGCGGCTATCTGAGCGTCAGGCCGAGCAGGATCTCAGGCTGGCGGCGTGAGAGATGGAACTTATGACTTGGAGCACTAAGATCCCCGCTCAGTGCCGACCAACTGGAACGACATCATCGATTTCGGCGACCGCGAGGTCAGCTTCACCCCGGCCGAACCGGAGGATTCCGGCGAGGAGCCGAATCGCCGTGGCGCGTTCCGCCGGCTGCGTGAGAGCCTCTCGAAAAGCCGTCGCGCCCTGTCCGAGGAAATCGCCGCAAGCCTCTTCGACCGCATCGACGAAGAGACGTGGGAGCGCCTCGAGGAAGCGCTGATCCTCGCCGACGCCGGTGCGACCACCACCGCCCAGGTCGTCGAACGCCTCGAGCTCGAGGTCGATTCGGGTGCGGTCCCGGCTGACGGCGAGGCGATCAAGGCGCGACTGATCGAGATCCTGGCCGAGATCGCTTCGACCAACCGGGCGAAGATCGACCTGTCCAATGATCCTGCCGTGCTGCTGATGACCGGGGTCAACGGCACCGGAAAGACGACCAGCATCGGCAAGATCGCCTGGCACCTGAAGAACGAGTTCGGGCTCTCCGTGCTCCTGGGAGCCGCCGACACCTACCGCGCCGCGGCAGCGGAGCAGCTCACCACGTGGGCCGAACGTTCCGGCGCGGACATCATCCGGTCGAACGAAGGTGCCGACCCCGGCTCCGTCGCCTTCGACGCGGTCAGTGCCGCCAAGGCACGCGGGGTGGACGTCCTGATCATCGACACCGCCGGCCGCCTGCACACTCAGGGCAACCTGATGGACGAACTGGGCAAGGTTCGGCGAGTGATCGAGAAGCAAATGCCGGGAGCCCCGCACGAGACCCTGATCTCCATCGACGCGACCACCGGCCAGAACGGCCTGCGACAGGCAAAGGCCTTCGCCGAAGCGACCGACGTTAACGGAGTGGTCCTGACCAAGCTCGACGGGACGGCAAAGGGAGGAATAACCCTCGCGATAGCCACCGAGCTGGGAATCCCGGTGAAGCTGATCGGAACAGGAGAGAAGCTGGAGGACCTGAGGCCTTTTGACCCACACGACTTCGCCGAAGCCCTCCTCTCCGAGGACCAGTAACCCAACAGATATGCCCACCCGCGCAGCGGGACTTCGAAATCAAAGTCGCACAGCGAAGCGAAGCGATTTTGATTCCTTATTCAGAACTGTGATGTCTCCGAGAGGGCAAAAACACCAGGATTGTTCAAATCCTGGTTTTGCCCGCCAGTCGCGGTAGACCGATACCCAGGCCCGCCCACGCGGTAGTCTGACCACTCATGTTCGACCAGCTCTCAGACCGGCTCCAGGCCACGCTTTCCACCGTCGGAAAACGGGGGAAGCTGACCGGGGAGGATGTGGATCGCGCGATGCGCGAGATCCGGCTCGCCCTGCTCGAGGCCGACGTCAACTTCAAGGTCGTCAAGGCCTTCACGGCGAAGGTCAAGGATCGCTGCCTCGGCGGGGACGTCCTCGGCAGCCTGAATCCCGGCCAGCAGGTCGTGAAGATCGTCAACGAGGAACTGACCGAGCTGCTGGGCGGCGCCGGCCGCGACCTCGCCTTCTCGAGCAAGGGCACGACCGTGATCATGGTGGCCGGGCTCCAGGGCTCCGGCAAGACGACCGCCTCGGCCAAGCTCGCGAAGCTCCTGACCAAGGAAGGCAAGCGGGTCGCGATCGCCGCCTGCGACGTCTACCGCCCGGCCGCGATCCAGCAGCTGGAGACCGTCGGCAAGCGCGCCGGCGCCGTGGTCTACCAGCAGGGCGCCGACGCCGATCCGGTCGAGATCGCGGGCTGGGCGCTCGACAAGGCGAATCAGGAGAACCGCGACGTCCTGATCATCGACACCGCCGGACGCCTCCACATCGACAACGAACTGATGGACGAGCTGGTCCGCATCCGCAAGCGGGTGAAGCCGATGAACGTGCTGCTGGTCGTCAACGCGATGACCGGCCAGGACGCGGTCGGAGTCGCCGAGTCGTTCGCCGAGTCGGCCGAGTTCGACGGCGTGATCATCTCCAAGCTGGACGGCGACGCCCGCGGGGGCGCGGCGCTCTCGGTCAAGGCGGTCACCGGCAAGCCGATCATGTTCGCATCGACCGGCGAGAAACTCGAAGCCTTCGACCGTTTCCATCCCGACCGCATGTCGAGCCGCATCCTCGGTATGGGCGACGTCCTCAGCCTGATCGAAAAGGCCGAGGAGCAGGTTTCCGAAGAGGAGGCCGAAGACCTCCAGAAGAAGATGGCGAGCGAGACCTTCACGCTCGAGGACTTCCTCAAGCAGATGCGCCAGGTCAGGAAGATGGGTCCGATCGGCAACCTGCTCGGGATGATGCCCGGCATGGGGGCGATGAAGGGCCTGAAGGACGCCGACATCGACGACGGCGAACTCGACCGGGTCGAGGCGATCATCCTGTCGATGACCCCCTACGAGCGGGCCTACCCGGAAATCATCAAGGGATCGCGCCGCCGCCGCATCGCGGAGGGCTCCGGGACGACGATCCAGGCGGTCAACAACATGGTCAAGCAGTTCGGCCAGATGCGCGCCCTGATGAAACAGATGGCCAACGGGAAGATGCCGGACCCCCAGCAACTGGCCCGGATGCAGGGTGGCAAAGCAGCCAGGGCTCCGCGCCCCAAGATCCGTCGCCGCTGACGAACCTGTACGATTCCGCGTCCAATGGCTGTCCGGATAAGACTTACAAGAGTTGGTTCCAAGAAGAACCCGGTCTGGCGAATCGTCGTCGCCGACAAGCGCTCGCCGCGTGACGGACGCACGATCGAGACGATCGGGCAGTACAACGCCCAGACCGAGCCTTCCACCATCGTGCTCGACGAGGAGCGCGCGAATTACTGGCTTCAGCAGGGCGCCCAGCCTTCCGAGCGGGTCGCCGGCCTGCTGCGGATCAAGGGCATCAAGGCCACCGGCAGCTGATCCGGATGCGGGAGATGCTCCTATTCCTCACCCGTTCGCTGGTCGAGGATCCGGATGCGGTAGAGGTCGAAGAGCTTGAAGAAGACGGAGACCTGGTTTTCGAGATCACGGTCGACCAGGACGACCTCGGCCGGGTGATCGGCAAGGGCGGCCGTGTCGCCAACGCGATCCGCACCGTGGCCAAGGCGGCGGCGGTCAAAGAGAAGCGCCGCGTGCTCGTCGACGTCCTCGACTGAGTTCCCGCCAAGGGGCGCCCTGATGGATCTCGATGTCTTCACCCTCTTCCCCGAGGCCTTCGACTGGTTCCGCGCACAGCGGCCGGTCCGCAAGGCGATCGAGTGCGGTGCCACCTTCAACACCCGCGACTATCGCGAGTGGACGCCGCTCAAGGGCGGCCGCGTCAACGACTCGCCGTACGGCGGCGGGGCGGGGATGGTCCTGCGGGTGGATGTGGTCGATGCCGCGCTGACGGGCGTCTATGGCGAGGCGGAAAGGCCGAGGACGATCGTTCTCACCCCGGCCGGGCGAACCCTGGACGAGGCCCTGGTCTCCGAATTGGCGGCCGAGCCGGCCCTCGCCCTTCTGTCGGGCCGTTACGAGGGCTTTGACCACCGGGTCCACGAGCACCTGGCCGATGACGAGGTCTCGATCGGCGACTACGTGCTGGCGGGCGGGGAGTTGCCGGCGATGGTCGTCGCCGACACGATCATGCGCCGGCTCCCGGGAGCCCTGGGTGACGCCGACAGCGCGGTGGAGGAGTCGTTCGGCGAAGCGCTCGACGGCCTGCCCGAATATCCGCACTACACCCGGCCGCCGGAGTTCCGGGGCTGGAAGATTCCCGAGATCCTGATTTCCGGCGACCACGAGAAGGTCCGCAAGTGGCGCCGGGAGCAGAGCATCCGGCGTGGTGAGGCACGGGAAGGCCGTTGACCCGGGCGAATCGGTAGCATTGCCGCTTCGCGGGCCAATCGGCCCGTCTTTTTGAGCCATGAGCACAGTAATCCAAGACATTGAAAGCAGCCAGCTGAGGAAAGGACTTCCGTCCTTTGCCCCGGGAGACCGCGTCCGCGTGCATTTCCTCGTGATCGAGGGCAATCGAAAGCGCCCCCAGGTGTTCGAGGGTGTCGTGATCAAGCGGCAGGGCTCCGGGCTGCGTGAGACGTTCACCGTTCGCAAGCAGTCCTTTGGTGTCGGTGTCGAACGAACTTTCCCGCTCCACTCACCCAAGATCGAGAAGCTCGAAGTCGCTTCCCGTGGCCGTGTGCGCCGGGCGAAGCTCTACTACCTCCGTGACCGGGTCGGCAAGGCCGCCCGCGTCGCCGAGCGCCGCTGGGGCATCGACGAAGACATGGTCAGCGGCTCGGAACTCGGAGCGGTCAACGCTTCGGGAGAAGCGCAGGAGCCGGTTCCCGAAGACCCTGATGCCGGCAGCGCCGATACTGCGGGCGTGACGGAGACGGCCGAAAACCCCGAGGCGGAAAGCCAGACTCCGGAAGCCGAAGCCACCGAAGCTCGCGTTGAGGAAGCTCCGGCCGAGGAGGCTCCTGAAGCATCTGAAGCCGCCGCCGAAGAAGTTCCGGCCGAAGAGGCCCCGGACGCTGAAGCCAACGCCGCCCCCGAAGCCGACGAAGCGCCCGCCGAAGCCGACGAAGCGCCCGCCGAAGACGGCGAAGCGCCCGCCGAAGACGGCGAAGCGCCCGCCGAAGACGGCGAACGAAGCGAGAAGGAAGACAGCTGAGCCCGAAGATCCCCAAGCCGAAGACGGCCGGGGGAAGTTTCGTCGAGCTAGTCGTGATCGTGGCGATGGCCCTCGGGCTGGCGCTGCTGATCCAGGCCTTCCTGATCAAGCCGTACCAGATCCCCTCGGGATCGATGGAGCCGACCCTCGACATCGGGCAGCGCGTACTCGTCAACCGGTTCGTCTACCACTTCAGCGATCCCGAGCCGGGCGATGTGGTCGTGTTCCACCCGCCGGCGGGCGTGGGCAGCGGCGGTGTGAACGGCAACGGGTGCGGCGTTCAGCCCGAAGATGGCCAGCCGTGCCCCGAAGCGACCCCGGAACAGGCCGACGACACCTTCATCAAACGAATTGTCGCCGGACCGGGGGATACCATCTCGGTGAAGGGCGGTCTGCCCGTGGTCAACGGTGTCGTGCAGGAGCCGGACGGATACGAGATCCGGCCTTGCGCCGGTGGCTCGGGCTGTGACCTGCCGACAGAGATCACGATTCCGGAAGGCCATTTCTTCATGATGGGCGACAACCGCGGGCAGAGCGACGACAGCCGTTTCTGGGGCCCGCTTCCGGAAGACTGGCTGATCGGCAAGGCGTTTGGCACCTACTGGCCGCCCAACCGCATCGGTGGCCTCTAAAAAGAAGCCTTCCAACGGTTCCCGTGGGTCCCGGCGAAAGTCCGGGCCGGATCCCGCCGGCCTCTTCGCCCACGACCGCGAACTCGGCGCGAGCTCGGTCGCAGGAGCCGATGAAGCGGGCCGCGGATGCCTCGCGGGGCCGATCGTCGCCGCGGGCGTGATCCTCGACCGGTACTGCATCGAGGGCTTCGGTGACGGCCTGCTCGGGGACCTGAACGACTCGAAGAAGATGACCGCGGCCGGCCGGGAGCGTCTCTACCCGGTGATCATGCGCTGTGCGAGCCGGGTCTGCGTGGTGGTGAGGTCTTCGCGATACATCGACGCCAACGGCCTCCACGTGAGCAACCTCGAGATCCTCGGCCGCGCCCTCTCGGCGCTCGGCACGGGCCGTGAGACGGTCTGCCTGGTTGACGGTTTCTTCCTGCCGGATTGCGGCGTCGCCCACCGCAAGCTCATCAAGGGCGACAGCAAGAGCGCAGCGGTCGCCGCCGCGTCGGTGATCGCCAAGGTCACCCGGGACCGGTACATGATCCGTGCCGGCCTGCTCTACCCCGAATACGGCTTCGAAGGCCACAAGGGTTACGCCAGCGACGAGCACCGCGAGGCGATCCGCGAAAAAGGACCGACGCCGATCCACCGCCTGTCATTCGACTCCGCCGCCTACGGCGACTGGCGCGACTCCGAAGCGGCCTGACAAGGATCGGGGCGCACCTTCGGTCACCATAGACGTCTTGATCCACGCTGCGCGAGGATCAAGGCGGCGAGACCCTTAGAACGCGTTCTCGATGTGGTCGTAGTCGGCCACCGTTCCGTCGCGGTTGAACAGGACTCCGACCACGTCGAAGCGGACCTCCTGAAAGGCCACCCGCCGCCCGTTCGACGCGATCCAGGCCGAGGCCAGGCGCCGCAGGCGCCGCTGTTTGTTCGGCCCGACCGCGAACGCCGGACTGGTCGGGCCGGTGAACAGGCCGGTGTGGGTCCCCTTGACTTCGACGATCGCCAGGACAGGTCCCTTGCGCGCGATCAGGTCGAGCTCTCCGGCCTTGATCCGCCAGTTCCGCTCGAGGATCGACCAGCCCTCGCGGCGAAAGCGCCCGGCGCAGATGTCTTCCGCCCGGCGGCCCGTGGCGCGGCGCCGGTCGGGGCGTTCCGGGTCGATCGGTCTGGTCATCCGCCGAACTTAGGCGACGGTTTCGTTGGATCGGTCCGGCTTTACGAAGATCCTGAAACCGTGTCTGCGGTTTGGTGCAGATTCGTGATGTCCGGTGACCGCCGGGTTGCGAGCCTGCCCACATGCTCGCCGAATCGACCGCCTTCACCCTCGACGGAATCTCGGCCCGGCCGGTCCGGGTCGAGGTGGACGTCCAGCGCGGGCTGCCCGTCTTCCAGATCGTGGGGCTGCCCGACGCCGCCGTGCGGGAGGCCCGGGAGCGGGTCCGGGCCGCCCTGATCAACTGCGGCTTCGATTTCCCCCTGCGGCGTATCACGGCCAACCTGGCCCCGGCCGACCTGCGAAAGGTGGGACCGGGCCTCGACCTGGCCCTGGCCGCGGCGCTGCTCGGTGCGGCCGGGGAACTGTCGATCGAACGGCTCGCCGGGTGGGCGTACGCGGGTGAGCTCGCCCTCGACGGAACTCTCCGACCGGTGCGTGGGGCCCTGGCGATGGCCGAAGCGGCCCGGGCCACGGGCAGCGCCGGAATCATCGTGCCCCCGGCCAACGGCGGCGAGGCTGCACTGGCGCACGGCATCGACGTGCGCACCATTCCCAGCGTCGCGGGCCTCCGGGGGCTGGCGAGGGGCGACTACTCGGGGGACCGGCCGGAACCGATCGACCTCGCCCGTTCCCCGTCCATGCCGGACCTCGAGGACCTGCGGGGACAGGACCACCTCCGCCGGGCGCTCGAGGTGTCAGCGGCCGGTGAGCACGGCATCCTGGTGATCGGCCCACCCGGAGCGGGCAAGTCGCTGGCCGCGCGGCGCCTGCCTTCGATCCTGCCGCCGCTGGCCGGTGCCGAGATCCTCGAGGTTGCCCGCATCGCGAGCGCCTGCGGAGTAGGGGGCGGGGCGATCTCCAGCACCCGGCCTTTCCGTGCACCGCACCACACCGTGTCGCCGGCGGGACTGGTCGGTGGTGGCAGCCCGCCGCGGCCGGGCGAGATCACGCTCGCGCATCGCGGCGTGCTCTTCCTCGACGAACTCTGCGAGTTCCGCCGGTCGGCGCTCGAAGCCCTGCGCGAACCGATGGAGACCGGGGAGGTTTCGATCGTCCGGGCGAACGGCCGCCAGACCCTCCCCTGCCGCTTCACCCTGATCGCGGCGGCGAATCCCTGTCCTTGCGGAAGGGGAGAGGACGATTTGCACTGCCAGTGCTCCGAGGCTTCGGTCCGGCGCTACCGGGCGGCACTCAGCGGGGCACTCGCCGATCGCATCGACATCAACCTCGGGGTCCGGCAGCCTGCCGCCGAGGCGATGTCGGGCCCGCCCGGCGAGTCGTCGGCGAAAGTGCGCAAACGGGTGATCGCGGCCCGTCAGGTGATGGCCGACCGCTACGGCGGAAGGCGGACCAACTCCACCGCGACCAGTACCGAGCTCGCCAACTTCGAGATCGAGCCGGCCGCGATGTCGCTTCTGGCCGGAGCGCACCAGAGCCAGGGATTGAGCGGCCGCGCGCACGACCGGGTGCTTCGCCTGGCGAGGACAGTCGCCGACCTGGCCGGTTCGAATCAGATCGAAGAAGCGCACGTCGCCGCCGCCCTGCAGTTCCGCCGGAGGGAGGCAAAATGACCGGATCCGGGGTAAGTGCCGAATCCGCCTGCGTGGATTGCCTGAGGCGGTCTTGGCTGATCGGTGCCCTCGCGCCGTATATCCAGACCATCTGCGACGACCGGCCTGGCAAACGCACACCGGAACTGCTCCGTCTCGATGACGAAGAACTCGCCGAAGCTGCCTCCGGTACGCATGCTGACCGGATCCTCTCCGAGGTCTCGGAGATCCCGGAAGCACAGATGCTTCGGTCCCTGGACGACGCCGGGTGCTGGGCCTGCTGCCGGCACGACGACCGGTTCCCGGAGGGACTCGGCGACGGCGCCGACGCCCCACGCATCCTGATCGGCAAAGGTGCCGGACTCCGGCTCGCGGACCTCGGGACCGATGATTCGGTGACGATCGTAGGCGCACGACGGGCGACCGGTTATGGCCTGGAAGTGGCCCGGACGCTCGGCCGCGAACTGGCGTCGGCCGGGCTCAATGTGGTCAGCGGTCTCGCCCTCGGAATCGACGGGGCGGTCCATCGCGGGGCACTGGAGGTGGGCAGCACGGTGGCTGTGCTCGCGACCGGGGCCGACCGTCCGTATCCGCGCTCCCACAGCCGGCTCTACCGGCAGGTCCTCGAGAACGGGCTGATCATCTCCGAGGTGCCACCGGGCACGAATCCGCTCCGCTGGCAGTTCCCCGCCCGAAACCGGATCATGGCGGCGCTGTCCGGCATGACCGTGGTGGTCGAGGCGGCCCTCCGGTCCGGCTCGCTGATCACGGCCGAGATGGCGAGTGACGCGGGCCGCGAAGTCGGAGCCGTGCCGGGCCAGGTGACGATCGCTGCGGCCGCCGGGACGAACGAGTTGATCAGCAGCGGCGCGGCACTGATCCGTGACGGCCGTGATGTGATCGACCGGGTCGTCGGGGTCGGCGCGATGCCGGTACCGGCCGGTGGCCCGGCGATCGACCGTGGCCAGGCGAAGGTGATCGGCGCGGTCGAGGCCGGATGCGGCACCGTCGACGCCGCCGCGGACCACCTCGGGATCGATTCCGGCGAGGTGGCGATCGCCCTGGCCCGGCTCGAGGTCATGGGCTACCTCGCCTGCTCGCTGACCGGGACCTACGCCCGGACGACGCAGGCGCTGCCGCCGGACACGTACCCTTCCGGGCGTGAGTGAAGAACGGGTCCCGACAGTGCTTTCGATCGCCGGCTCGGATTCCGGCGGCGGTGCCGGGATCCAGGCGGACCTGAAGGCGATCGCCCGCTGCGGCGCCCACGGCATGACCGCGATCACGGCGATCACCGCCCAGAACACGGTCGGCGTGAATGCGATCGAGGCGATAAGTCCACCGATGATCGTCGAACAGATCCGGGCCGTCGCCGACGACATCGGCGTCGACGCAGTGAAGGTCGGCATGCTCGGCGATGCGGCGACCATCGAGGCGGTCGTCGCGGGGCTGGACCTGATCCCGCAGGCGCCGGTCGTGCTCGACCCGGTGATGGTCGCTGAATCCGGTGCCGATCTGCTCCAGGACGACGCCAGAACCGCGCTGGTCGAACTGATCCTGCCGCGGACCACGGTGGCAACGCCGAACATCCCGGAAGCGCGCGTCCTGACCGGGATGGGGGAGGCGGCGGGCCAGCGGGAACTCGCCAAGGGCGTGGTGGCACTGGGACCGGCGATCGCGGTGGTCACCGGCGGCCACAGCACCGGGCTGATCGACGTCTTCTACGACGGTGACGAGGTCGTCGAGATCGAAGGCGAGCGCCACGCCGGCGCCTCCAGTCACGGCTCGGGCTGCACTCATTCGTCGGCGCTCGCGTCCTTCCTCGCGCTCGGCCTCGATCCCCTGGCCGCCGCCCGCTCGGCCCGGGCGCTCGCTTCGGAGGCGGTCGGCCAGGGTCTCGATTCGATCGGAGCCGGCCCCGGACCGGTGGACGTATTCGGTCTTACTGGTACCACGCCGTCCTGACCGCGCGGCCGGCGCCGCCAGGGCGCCCGGTCGCCCGTGTGGCATAAACTGGTGCGTATGTCCATGAACGGTTCCTCCGCTACTTCTGCCCTGCCGCGACCGCGCTCGGCAGCCGTGTTCGACGGCCCGGACCGCTCCGCCGCCCGGGCCTACATGAAGGGCATCGGCTACTCGGACGAGGACCTCAAGAAGCCGACCATCGGCATCGCCAATACCTGGACCGACGCCATGCCCTGCAACTACGGGCTGCGCGGCCTCGCCGAGTTCGTCAAGGACGGCGTGAGGGCGGCCGGCGGCACGCCGATGGAGTTCAACACCGTCGCCGTCTCCGACGGCATCACCATGGGCACCCAGGGGATGAAGTCGTCCCTGGTCAGCCGCGAAGTCGTGGCCGACTCGATCGAACTGATGGCCCGCGGTTACCAGTTCGACGCGATCGTCGCGCTTGCCGCCTGCGACAAGACGATCCCGGGCGCAGTCATGGGGGTTGCCCGCCTGGATGTGCCTTCGATCGTGCTCTACGGCGGCTCGATCAAGCCCGGCCGGCTGAACGGCAAGGACGTCACGATCGTCAACATGTTCGAGGCCCTCGGCGCCCACGCCGCCGGCAAGATCACCGACCAAGAGCTGCTCGAGATGGAGAACGTGTCCAGTCCCGGCTACGGAGCCTGCGGCGGCCAGTTCACAGCGAACACCATGGCCTGCGCCTTCGAGGCGCTCGGGATCTCGCCCGCCTTCTCGGCGATGGTCCCGGCCGAGGACGAAGACAAGAACGTCGTTGCCCGGAGCATCGGGGAACTGGTGCTGAAGGTACTCGAGGAGGATCTGCGGCCGAGCCGCATCATCACCCGCAAGTCCCTCGAGAACGCGATCGCGATGGTCTGCGCGTCCGGCGGCTCGACCAACGGCGTGCTCCATCTGCTCGCCGTCGCCAACGAAGCCGGCGTGAAGCTCGACATCGACGACTTCGAGACCGTTTCCCGCCGCACTCCGCTGCTGGCCGACCTGAAGCCCGGCGGCAATTACGTGGCGACCGACCTGTACGCGGCCGGAGGGGTACCGCTGATCCTCAAGCACCTGAAGGACGGGGGCCTGCTGCACGAAGAGGAGATCACCGTCACCGGCAACACGATCGGAGAAGAAGCCGACGCTGCGAAAGAAGCGCCGGGCCAGAAGGTCGTCCTGCCGGCCGATGCCCCACTGAAGGCACAGGGCGGCCTGGCCATCCTCCGCGGAAACATCTGCCCGGAGGGAGCCGTGGTCAAGGTCGCCGGCACCGAGCGCCGCAGCCACACCGGTCCGGCCCGGGTGTTCGAGCGCGAAGAGGACTGCTTCGCCGCCGTCAAGAAGAGCGAGATCCAGAAGGGCGACGTCATCGTCATCCGGAACGAAGGACCTTCCGGCGGCCCGGGCATGCGCGAGATGCTCCAGGTGACCGCAGCGCTGGTCGGCGAAGGCATGGGCGAACACGTGGCCCTGCTGACCGACGGCCGGTTCTCCGGCGCCACCCGCGGCCTGATGATCGGTCACGTCGCCCCGGAAGCCGTCAAGGGCGGACCGATCGGCGCGATCCACGACGGCGACATCATCACGGTCGACATCGATGAGCGGCAGCTCTCGGTCGACCTCACGCCCGACGAGATCGACGAACGCCTCCGGGGTTATTCACCCCCGCCGCCGCTGTTCGAGCGCGGGGTCATGACCAAGTACGCCGGCAACGTCAGCTCGGCCTCGCTCGGAGCGATCACCTGACGCGACTCGCCGCGGCAGTTCCAGGACGCGGTAGGTCTCCCGTCCGAAGCCGTACCAGGGCAGGTGGGTCCAGAGGCGGAAACCGAAGCAAATCCGCTTCTGGCGGGTTCTTGCAATAGGATCGGGGCAACGGGACCCGGCATGATCATTTCTGGATGACGGTCGGCGATGGCCGACAAGTGAGGAGAACAATGGGTGGAGTGAAGACTCTCTGGCGGCTTGCGGCACTGGTCGCCCTGATCACCGGTTTGGGTGCGGTGGCCTTTGCCGGTCCCGCGTCCGCGGCCGATACGACGACCTGGATCTGCAAGCCGGGTCAGTCGGATGACCTCTGCGCCGGCCCGATCGACGGTGTCAACCTGCCGCCCCCGGGAGGGAGCGACACGCCCCTCGGCTACACCCGGCCGACGGATCCCGCGATCGACTGCTTCTACCTCTACCCGACCCAGAGCCAGCAGGAGACCCCGAACTCGAACCTGGACAAGGACCCGCCGATCCGGCGCGTCGTCGTCCAGCAGGCCCGCATGTTCTCCTCGCGGTGCAACGTGTACGCGCCGATGTACCGGCAGGTGACCTTCAGCGGCAACCAGCTGATGGACAACCCCGATGTGGAAGTCGCCTACGACAGCGCGAAGGACGCCTTCGAGGACTACCTCGAGAACTACAACAACGGCCGTCCGTTCGTGATGCTCGGCCACTCGCAGGGCTCCGCCCACACGGTCCGGCTGATCGACGAGATGGTCGACCGGGACGCGCAGCTCCGCAAGCGGTTCGTCGGTGCGAGCGCACCCGGCGCCAACGTCTACGTGCCGATCGGCCAGAACGTCGGTGGCATGTACGACAACGTCCCGGCCTGTTCCGAGGTCGGCCAGTACGGATGCATAGTCGCGTTCTCGACCTACAAGGGCTATCCAGGGGACGTCGCCCTGTTCTCGCGGCTGGACTCCGGGTACTGGATCTACCCGGAGCCCCGGCCCGACCAGACGAAGTTCGAGGTGGTCTGCACCAATCCGGCCGCGCTCGATGGTGGCGCCAGCGACGTGAACCTCGAGCCACTGGTCAACCTCGACTATCTGGCCGGTGTGCCGTCCGGACCCGAATTGGCGATGCGGTGGATCGGCCAGCCCGAGTACTACAAGGCCGAATGCCAGCGGCAGTCCGGAGCCCACTGGCTCAACCTGAGCAAGCTCGATACCCCCGGCGACGACCGGACCGATGTCGGCTCGTTGGTCGCCGAGGGCTCGAACTACCACGTGCCGGAAGTGAACCTCACCGAGGGCAACCTGCTCGAGATCGTGCGGCTCCAGACCGAGAGCTACCGGGCCGATCAGACCCGGGCGACGCTCAAGTCCCTGAGGTCGAAGCTGGCCAAGGCGAAGAAGCGCTTGGCCGGCAAGCAGAAGGTCGTCAAGGTGACCGCACGGAAGCTCCGCAAGGCCAAGACTCCCAAGCGCAAGAAGGTTCTGAAGCGGAAGCTGAAGGTGGCCAAGAAGAGGGCAACCGCCGAGCGGAAACGCGTCAAGACGCTGAAGAGAAAGATCACCAGGGTCAAGTCCGGGCTCGGCTGAATTTCACCGGGGGCCGGATCACCCGGCCCAGGTCCCCGAGGTCAGTTCTTGCGGGATACGAAGTCTTCGAGCACGCTGTTGAAGCGTCCCGGACGTTCCAACTGGACCATGTGACCGGCGTCGTCGATCAACTCGAGCTCTGAACTCGGGATGCGTTTCTCATAGGCGTAGGCGGCACCGACCGGGACCAGCCTGTCCTGGTTGCCCCAGACGACCAGTGTCGGCAGCGTGATCTCCCTGAGGCGCTCCCGCGTGTCGTATCCGGCGAGCTCCCAGGCGGCCTGCATCAGTCCGGGAGACCTGACGCCGTAGTGCCCCATCTCCCAGAGGATCTCCCGGCTGATCATCGACGGGTGGGCGATGAGGCCCTTGAAGGAAGCGGACCTCAGGCGCTTCCTGCCCATGTTCCGCTCCAGGTTGCCCGACGCGATCGGCAGCATCATCCGGATCGCGATCTTGGCGATCTGCTTGCGGGTCTGGGGAAAGTTGGCGAAGGTGATTCCCGCGGCGGCGACGAGGGTGAGGCTCGAGAAACGCTCGGGCGCTTCGATCACCGCTTCGGTGGCGATGAAACCCCCCATCGAATGGCCGACCAGGGCGGTCTCCGGGCCGAGGCCGATCTCGTCTGCGAAAGCGACGATCAGGTCGCCGTAGGAATGGATGGAGACCGGTTCCGGCGGCATCGGGCTGGTGCCGAAGCCGGGCAGGTCGAGCGCGACCACGCGGTGGTTCTCCGCCAGTGCGGGAATGTTCTCGAGCCAGTTCCGCCAGCTGCCGCCCAGTCCGTGGACCAGGAAGATCGGCGATCCCTCGCCGATCTCGACGAAACTGACGTCCGTCGTCCCGAGTTCCGAATCCACGGAAACCGATTTGAGGTGCTCACTCCAGCCGATCCGCAGCCATTCGCCGTCCGAGACACCGTAGTCGTCGTGAACGGGGAGTGGTGGTTCGGCGAGTGCCGTTTCTGAATCGGTCACTGTCGGGAAACTCTACCGGTATGCCACCGGTGCCTGGTGGGACTGACAGAATGAACGCATGGCCACGAGGCAAGAGGATGCCGCGCGCCGGGTCCTGGTGACCGGCCTTTCCACCTACTGGGGCGGGCGGCTCGCCGCCGCCCTCGAGTCGAATCCCGAGATCGAGGTGATCATCGGGGTGGACTCGAACGAGCCGACCCGTGAGCTCCAACGTACCGAGTACGTCAAGGTCGGCGCCCAGCACGGGCTGATCGAGAAGATCGTCAACGCGGCACAGATCGACACGGTCGTCGACACCCGCCTGGTCGTCGACTCGGTCCGGGGCCCGACCGGAGCCAGGCCGGAGAGCATCCACGAGAACAACGTGATCGGAACGCTGAACATCCTGGCGGCCTGCTCGGCGGGGGATTCGCCGGTGCGGCGCCTGGTCTTCAAGAGCTCGGCTCACTGGTACGGCTGCGCCCAGGACGATCCCGCCTACTTCACGGAGTCGATGAACCGCAAACACCCGCCGCGGACCGTGATCGAGCGGGACCTGGTCGAAGCCGAGGCCGCCGTCGACGACTTTCGCAAGCGCCGGCCCGATGTCACGGTCTCGGTGCTCCGGTTTGCCAACGTGCTCGGAGAGGAGGTCGATACCTCTCACGTCCACCTGTTCTCGCTGCCGCTGGTGCCGATGGTCCTGGGCTTCGACCCCCGGTACCAGTTCGTCGACGAGGTCAACGTCGTTCACGCCCTGGAGCACGTGACGATCCGCAATCTGCCCGGGGTCTTCAACGTGGCCGGCGACGGGGTCCTCACCATGACCGAGACGATCTCCCTGCTGGGCAAGCACCCGCTCCCGGTCATCCCGCCGTGGGGGACCGGGCTGGCCGTCACGGCCTACCGGCGGTTCGGGCTGAACATCCCGGACGAGATGATCGACCAGCTCCGTTTCGGCCGGGGTATCGACAACCGGCTCTTGAAGTCGACCGGCTTCCACTACCGGAACACCTCGCGGGAGACCGTGATCCACCTGCGAGAGCGGCTGAGACTCAAGCCGGTGGCGGCCGGGGTGGCGAACCCGTACCGTTACGAGCCCGAAGTGGAGGAATTCCTGCGCCACAGTCCCCACGTGGTCCGGGAGCCTTCGAAGAACGTAGGCCCGGAAGATGCCGCAATGTTCGAACCGTCACCGCCGGCCGGCGAGTAGTGACGTGCCACACCGGCGGGGGCCGTTTTCCCGAAGTCCGCTGCAAAGCAGCTTGCGTGTCACAAAAAGGTAAAGCCCGACCACCGAGGTATCTACAATCAGGGAACGGTTCCGTAACGAATTGCCTAGCCAGGAACAGGGTTTGAATGGGACGCAAGACTCAGATACTGATGGTCGCCGCGGCTTTTCTCCTCATCGGAGGGGCGGTCGGCGCCTACGCCTATGACAGCTCGCAAAAGGACGAGCTCGCCGAGGGCGTGACCATCAGCGGCGTAAACGTCAGCGGCATGAACCGTGACCAGGCGACCGAGGCCGTGAGGAACCGCGTTCTCACGCCGCAGCGGAAGCCGGTCGAGGTCACCTTCAACGAGAAGACCTACAAGCTTCCGGTAAAGGAGCTCAACATCCAGGCCGACGTCGAGACGAGCATCGACCGGGCCTTCGAAGAGAGCCGCGAAGGCTCGCTGCCGTCGAGGCTGGTCCGCGAAGTGACCGGCGGAGAGGTCAACGCCGCGATCCCCGTCGAAGTGACCTATTCGCGGCCGGCGGTCAACCAGTTCGTCCGCGAAGTCGCCGAAGGCGTCAACCGGGATCCGGTCGACGCCTCCGTGGCGGCCGGCCCCGATTCCCTGAGCGTCGTCAAGGCGGAGAACGGGTACAAGCTCCGCGACAACCTGCTCGAGGAGGAGCTGTACTCACTGCTCGACTCGGGAAAGGGCAACCGCACCCTGGTGGCGAAGACCAATGTGACCAAGCCGGCTGTGACCACGGAGGAAGTCGCCGCGGAATACCCGACCTATCTGACCCTGGACCGCACCTCATACCAGCTCAAGCTCTGGAAGGACCTCGAACTCGCCAAGACCTACACGGTGGCCGTCGGCCAGGTCGGGCTCGAAACGCCGGCGGGCACCTACAACATCCAGAGCAAGCAGGTCGATCCCGTCTGGACCGTCCCGAACTCGGCCTGGGCCGGTGACATGGCCGGCCAGGTCGTGCCCGGCGGGGTTCCCGAGAATCCGCTGAAGGCCCGCTGGATGGGCATCTTCGACGGTGCCGGCATCCACGGCACCGACGACACCGGCTCGCTCGGTTCGGCTGCTTCCCACGGCTGCGTCCGGATGGCGATTCCCGACGTGATCGATCTCTATGACCAGGTCGATGTCGGCACTCCGATCTACATCGGCTGATCCGCCGGTTTCGACGGTGGCCGGACCCGGACTCGATCCGCGCTGGGTCACGGCCATCGCGCTTTACGAGGCAGATCTCGTGGCCACCGCCTCGTCGCCGAAGACGATCAAGGCCTACCGCGGAGACCTGACCCAGGCGGCAGAGTGGGCCGGTCGCGCCGGGCTCGGGCCGGAAGAGGTCGGTCACCGCGACCTGAGGCGTCACGCCGCGTCGCTCTCCGCCCGGGAACTCGCGGCGACGACGATCGCGCGCAAGCTCGCGGCGATCCGCGGTTTCTACGCCTTCCTCCTTCGTACCGGCCGGGTCAAACAGAACCCCGCCGACCTGGTGTCGGCGCCGAAGGCCGAGTCGAAACTGCCCACCGTGCTCACCTCCCGGCAGATGGAAAGCCTGCTCGACCGGGTCCCGGCCCGCACGCCGCTCGAGCTGCGGGACCGGGCCATGCTCGAGCTCGCATACTCCTGCGGTCTGCGCTCCGGGGAGGTGATTTCGGTCGAAGTCGATTCGCTGGACTTCGAGAGCGAACAGATCAGCGTCGTCGGCAAGGGTTCGCGGCACCGTCGCCTGCCGATCGGCGAACCCGCCCAGCGCGCCGTCGAGGCGTACCTTGCCCGGGGACGGCCGAGCCTCGTCTCCGACCATGGCGAGAAGGCTCTCTTCCTCTCGCGCAACGGCCGCCGCCTGTCACCTTCGGACGTCACGAGGCGCCTGGCCATCTGGGTGCGCGAGGCGGCGGGTACGGGCGGCATCTCGCCGCATGCCCTCCGGCACTCGTTCGCCACGCACCTGCTCGAGGGCGGGGCCGACCTGCGCACGATCCAGGAGCTCCTGGGGCATTCCTCGATCTCGACCACGCAGGTCTACACGCACCTCGACGCGGCCCGCCTGCGCGACGCCTACGCGGGCAGCCATCCGCGCGCGTAACCTAGGGTTGCCCGGATGAAACTGACCGTGAACGTCGATGGAGGCGCCAGGGGCAACCCCGGCCCGTCCGCGATCGGGATCGTCGTGCGCGGCGAGGACGGTGGAGTCCTGCTCGAGCGCGGCGAGAAGATCGGCGACGCGACCAACAACGTGGCCGAATACAAGGCGCTCATCGCCGGCATCGCCCTGGCGAAGGAACTCGGGGCCGACCAGATCGACCTGATCGGCGACTCCGAACTGGTGGTCAACCAGATTCTGGGCAGGTACAAAGTCAAGAACGCAGGGATCAAACCTCTCCACGCGGAGGCGAAGGCCGCCCTGGCGGATTTCGATTCGTGGGCGATCAGCCACGTGCGCCGGGAGATGAACGCCGACGCCGACCGTCTGGTCAACGAAGCCCTCGACGCTTGATCGCGGTCGCCAACAGGACTAGAGTGCCCGGTTCGCAGTTCACCAACTCCAGGGAGACCCTTGCCGACGCTTCGTAAGACGTTCCGTGCCGTGACCGGCCTCGCCGCCGCCTGTGCGGCGATCCTCGCCTTCTCAGCCACCGTGAGCCCGGCGGCCAGCTTCAAGAACGTCTATTGGGTCGATCTCTACTACTCGGCCGAGAAGCATCCCGATTTCGTCTATTTCGTGGCCAACGCCGGTGGCCAGGTTCGTCACGTCAAGTGGAAGAACTGGGGCGGCCGGAAGGCGGTCGGCCGGGGCCGATTCGTCGATACTTCGGCCCATTATCCCGGGAAGCTCAACCAGAACGGACCGGCGAAGCTGGTCGCGAGCAAGCCGATCAAATGCACCCCGAGGGACGGCAACAAGAAAGGCAAGACGATCCGGGTATACCGCAGGGTCGTCCTGCGGCACCCGGACGGCAAGGGAGGCCGCCATGTCGACAATGTCTCGCCGACGGCGGGTTACCTGACCTGCGCTGAGCGGAAGTAGCGCAGGCCGAAAGGCGCCTACCGGAGTCGAACCGGTGTAAACGGCTTTGCAGGCCGCTGCGTAGCCACTCCGCCAAGGCGCCGAAATGAGGCACCTCCCGGTTGGGCGGTGCCTCCTAAGCGGCTGATGGGATTCGAACCCACGACCTTCTGCATGGCAAGCAGACGCTCTAGCCAGCTGAGCTACAGCCGCGAAGTCGAGGCAGTATATCCGCCTTGGTTAGGATCGTTTTGTCAGCTACCGAGGATGGGTGAGAGCCATGGCAGGACGCAGGGAACTCTTGAGGGACGAGGCGGCCAGATCCGCCGGTAAGACCTTGGGGTTCGCGCCGTTGGTCGGACTCGCCGGACTCCTGTTCGGCCTGAGCCTCACGACGCACCGGACGCCCGTGATCGTGGCCTCCGTGGTCGCGCTTGTCGTGCCCTTCATCGCCACGCTGGTCACCGGCCGTGACCTGGGCCAGATCGGCGGGCCGGGATTTCGGGTCGGGCAGCGGACTGAAGTCGCCGCCAGTGTCCCGGTAGCAGTACGCCACGCTGGTGGTGCCGGAAGGGTTCGTGTCGGTGGGCGCGCCGGCGCCGAGGGCCGCGGTGTTGCAGTAATTGGGGGTCTGGTGCGGGCCGGAGAAGAGCGGGCCGACCCGCTCCGCGTCAAAGGATCTTCGGCGTTGGTAGGCTCCTCGATTCCGGGCGCATAGCTCAGTTGGTAGAGCGCCACGTCGACATCGTGGAGGTCACTGGTTCGAGCCCAGTTGTGCCCACTCGGAATGCGAAGCCCCGCGCCCGAGGGGCTGTTGCGTTCGAGGCATCGCCCACTCCCGCCAGGTGGCGGGGCCGGGGTGGAGGTGCCGGCCGACCACATGCCGATGCTCCGCGCCTGGTTCAACATGACCGCCGGCCGCTCGGCCAGGCATGGCCATGAAGTGCTTGGGTCCGCGTGAACGAACCGCTCGTCTGATCCGTCAGGGTCTCGCCGCCTTTATCCCCGCGAAGCGTGGATGAAGACGTCAGGACCCGATCCGAATACGATGGACCGATGCCCGCCAGTGCCGAGAAACTGACCGTCAGCCTGCCCGATGGCACCGCGCTCGAACTCGAGCCCGGGGCCACTGGTGCCGACGCCGCGATGGCGATCGGCGAAGGGCTGGCCCGCGCCGCCCTCGCCCTGAAGGTCGGTGACGAAGTCCGCGACCTCTCGGCCCCGGTCAGCGACGGCGAAGAGATCTCGATCATCACTTCGCGCGACCCGGAGGGCCTCGATCTGATCCGCCACGACGCGGCCCATGTCATGGCCACCGCGGTCCAGGAGCTGTACCCGGGCACCAAGGTCACGATCGGCCCCGCGATCGAGAACGGCTTCTATTACGACTTCGAATTCCCCGAGGACGTCACGATCACCGACTCCGATCTGCCGGCGATCGAAGCGGCGATGAAGAAGCACATCAAGGCCGACGAGAAGTTCGAGCGCCGCGACGTCACCGTCGAAGAGGCGATCGAGATCTTCAGGGAGCAGGACGAGAACTTCAAGGTCGAGCTGATCGAGGACCTGAAGGCCAACGAAGGGGCGGAGACGGTCTCGCTCTACAGGAACGGCCCGTTCGAGGACCTCTGCCGCGGGCCGCACGGACCGGGCACCAGGAAGATCAAGGTGATCAAGCTGAACTCGGTCGCCGGCTCCTATTGGCGCGGCGACGAGAACCGGGAGACACTCACCCGGATCTACGGCACCGCCTTCTTCGACAAGCAGGACCTCAAGGACTATCTCGAGCGGATCGAGCAGGCGAAGGCCCGTGACCACCGGCGCCTCGGCCCGCAGCTCGACCTGTTCATGCTGCGCGAAGAGGCTCCCGGCATGCCGTTCTGGCTGCCGAATGGCACCGTGCTGCTCGGCCTCATCGAAGACGAGGTCCGGCAACAACTCAACCGGCGCGGCTACCAGGAGATCGCCACGCCGCAGGTGATGGACGAGGCGCTCTGGCACCGGTCCGGCCACTGGGACAACTACAAGGATGACATGTACTTCATGCAGGTCGACGACCGGCGTTACGCGCTCCGGCCGATGAACTGCCCCGGCGCCTGCCTCGTCTACGGCACCCACCGCCATTCCTACCGCGACCTGCCGCTCCGCCTCGCCGAGTTCGGCCGGGTCACCCGGAACGAGCGCGAAGGCGTGCTCCACGGCCTGCTGCGCGTCCGCGCGTTCACCCAGGACGACGCGCACGTCTACTGCACCGAGGACCAGATCGAAGAGGAGGTCGCCGAGATCTGTGAGGCGATCGACGAACTCTACGCCCGGTTCGGCTTCGAGGACGTGCTCGTAGAGCTTTCGACCAAGCCCGACAAGGCCATGGGCAGCGACGATCTCTGGGAGAAGGCCGAGGCGAAACTGAAGGCCGCGCTCGACGGGCAGGACCGCGAGTACACGGTCAACCCCGGAGACGGTGCCTTCTATGGACCGAAGATCGACTTCCACGTGACCGACGCGCTCGGCCGCTCGTGGCAGCTCGGCACCTGCCAGCTCGACTTCCAGATGCCCGAGCGTTTCGAGCTCGACTACACCGGCGCCGACGACGAACGCCAGCGCCCGGTGATGATCCACCGCGCCCTGCTCGGGTCGATGGAACGCTTCGCCGGGATCCTCATCGAGCACTACGCGGGCCGCTTCCCGTCCTGGCTGGCGCCGGTCCAGGCGATGATCGTGCCCGTGGCCGACCGCCACATCGACTACGCCAGGCAGGTGGCCGAGGACCTGCGTGCTTCCGGGGTGAGGGTCAAGGTCGAGGAGCGCTCGGAATCGGTCGGCAAGAAGATCCGCGCGGCCGAACTGGGCCGGTATCCGTACATGCTGGTCGTCGGAGACCGGGAGGTCGAGGCGGGGGAGGTCGCGGTCCGCTCGCACGACGAGGGCGAACTCGGCTCTATGTCGGCAAAAGAGTTCTGTATGCTGCTTGACACTTGAATATTCGCAGTGAACAGAACCCTCGCCAGCTCGTCTTCGCGAACCAAATCCCAGTTTGTCCGTCCGCTTGAACCTCCGCTTGGCCGCTAACTAGTGCCGGTTCCCCGCAGGTTCGACCGGCGTCCGCCCGAGCGTGATTCGACTCGTATCAACGAGCGCATCCGTGTGCCCAAGGTCCGGCTCATCGGAGCCGACGGCGAGCAGGTCGGAATCGTGACGACCGACGACGCCCGCGAGATGGCCCGGAACGCGGACCTCGACCTGGTCGAGGTCGCCGCCGGCGCCAAGCCGCCCGTGGCGCGCCTCCTCGACTACTCGAAGTACAAGTACGAGCAGGAGCAGAAGCTCAAGCAGGCCCGCAAGCACCAGACCCAGGTCAATGTGCGCGAGATCAAGCTGCGCCCCAAGATCGCGGACCACGACTACAACACCAAGAAGGGACACGTCACCCGCTTCCTGAAGCACGGCGACAAGGTCAAGGTGACGATCATGTTCCGCGGCCGCGAGCAGGCCCACCCCGAGCGCGGGCGCGACCTGCTCTACCGGCTCTTCGAAGACCTCGAGGGCCTGGCGACGATCGAGTCGAAGCCGCTCCAGGAGGGCCGCAACATGAGCATGCTGCTCGGCCCGTCCAAGGAAGCCGCGAAGGCTGCCGGGGACGAGAAGAAGGACGACGGAAAGCCGAAGGGCGAAGAAGAGACCCCCGCTGAACCGGTCAACGCGCATCCGCAGGCGATGACTCCCGAGCAGATCGAAGAGTCCGAGAAGGCCGCCGAAGAACCTGCTGAAGAAGAAGCACCCGAAGCTCCGGCTGAGACGGCTCCCGCCGAAGAAGCTTCGTCCGATTCGGATTCGTCTGAATCAGCTTCCTCCGACTAGTCCGTCGTTTCCCTTTCGACGAAGTCCAAGTCCGGCATCGGTTCGGTCGAGAGATCTTCAGCGTAAGGACCCTCAATCAGCCATTTGAGTCGAAATAGTTTTGTATTCAGGCTGCTACAGAGTTTTTGTGCTCCGGCGACTTGCCAATCGGGGAATTCCGCTCCAACCACGACTGCGACTAAGGCTTTTTCGAAAGTGGCCATCAGGTAGTTGTCGTCGGGACGTTGAGCAAGAAACCGATATTCATGCTCACTGTTCCAGTCCAAGGTCTTGAGAAGGAACAGGTCGTCGGCGTGTGCTCGAAGGAAGTTCGACACGGCTTGGTCCCACGGATTCAATTTGAATTGATCGAGATGTATCCCGACCTGCCCTGATTTCCCAGCTAGGCCCGCGACCGTGTACGAGACTTCGCCGTCAAGCGACCATGAAATGTCTGCGGCCTGTAGATCGTCCGACAACTCCTGTCGCAGTCTGTCCCGATCGAAAACGAGGCAGGTTCCTCGGTGGTCTTCGCCGTACTGCTCCCACATTCGGGCTCGAGCCCACGCCCTGCTGAAGAGCGTTTCCTTCAATCCTGAGTCGAAGGCTTCTTCCGCATCTTTCGTCAGAGCTAACAGTTTTGTTTGGTACTTCTTCTCGTTTAGCGCTTCATGTGCGAGGCGGTACGTATCTGCTTCTTCAGCTTCGTTGGTGAAGACTTCAGAGAAGAAGGCGGCGGTGAAAGTCCAAGGCTTGAATTCGGTTGGGTCACGCATTCGGCCATAAGGGCTGAATCGCAGTTGACGCCTCGGAAGGATCTCCTCGAATGCGACAGCGCTACTCGTGTAGTGGCAAAGGACAGTTCCGGGGTCAGCAATCTGAATCATCTGCGCGGTCGGCTCGCCTAGTCGGACGGGCCAACGTCGGCGATTAGCTCGGCTATACGTTCACTTGCTTTTCCGTCCCAAAGGGGCGGGGGTGATGTCGTGACCGCTCCGCCGCCGGTGATCAGCCCCGGGATCTCGGTGATCCTGGCCGGGTCGAGGCCGAGCATCGTGTTCGTCCCCAGTTCGACCGTGACCGGCCGTTCCGTGTTGTCGCGCAGGGTGAAGCAGGGCACGCCGAGGTAGGTCGTCTCTTCCTGGATGCCACCGGAGTCGGTGAGGACTGCCGCGGCATCGCTCTCCAGCGACAGGAACTCGAGGTAGCCGACCGGATCGGCCAGGTGGAGTCCGGGGGCGATCTCGGCCTCTTCGGCGTCGAGCCTGGCCTTCGTGCGCGGGTGGACCGGGAACAGGACCGGGATGTCGGCGGCGACCAGATTCAGCGCCGCGACCGCTTCGAAGAGCAGCGGACCGTCGACCAGGGCGGGGCGGTGAAGGGTGACCAGCAGGTAACCGCCCGGTTCGAGGCTGAAGCCCCGGCAGGCTTCGAGTGGCCGGAAGCGGTCCTGGAGCGCGACCAGGCTGTCGATCATGGTGTTGCCGACGAAATGAGCTTTGGCGGGGTCGATGCCCTCGCGCTCGAGGTTTTCGAGAGCTTCTTCCGAGGTCACGTATAGCTGGTCGCTGATCGCGTCGGTCAGGACCCGGTTTATCTCCTCGGGCATCGTGCGGTCCCAGCTGCGGAGGCCCGACTCGAGGTGGGCCACCGGGAACCCCAGCTTCACCGCGGTGAGCGCCGCGGCGAAAGTCGAGTTGACATCGCCGGGCACGACGACCAGGTCGGGCCGGTCGGCGACCAGCAGGGGCTCGAGGCGTTCCATCACACGGGCGGTCTGCTGGGCGTGGGTGCCCGACCCGATCTCCAGCATGTGGTCCGGAGCGGGGACCCCGAGCTGCTCGAAGAAGATGTCCGACATCATCCGGTCGTAGTGCTGGCCGGTATGGACGATCGTCTGGTTCGCGTCCGGCATCCGGCGGCGCAGTGCCGCGATCAGCGGGGCCATCTTTACGAAATTCGGCCGGGTGCCGAGCACGTGCATGATTCGCATTGCGGCTCACCATATCCGTGCAAAAGGACGCCGGAGGGATGCTCCCCGTCTTTCTTTGATTGAATGTGCCGTCGCATGCCGAAGATGAAGACACATTCCGGAGCCAAGAAGCGGTTCAAGAGGACCGCCAACGGCAAGCTGCGCGGGCGGCGCGCTTACTCCAGCCACATCCTGGAGAAGAAGTCGCCGAAGCGCAAGCGCCGCATGGCCCGGCCCGTCGAAATCAAGGATGCCGACGCTCCGCGCATCAACAAACTGCTCGGAGGCAAGTAATGCCTCGCGTCAAGCGGTCGGTCAACGCACGGAAGAAGCGCCGGAAGGTCCTGGAAGAGGCCAAGGGTTATTACGGCCGGAAGAACTCCTCCTACAAGCTGGCCAAGGAACAGGTCATGCGTTCCGGTGCGTACGCGTACCGCGACCGCCGGGTCAGGAAGCGTGACTTCCGCCGTCTCTGGATCACCCGCATCAACGCTGCCGCCCGTGCCGAAGGCATGAGCTACTCGCAGCTGATCCACGGCCTGGACAAGGCCGGCGTCGAAGTGAACCGCAAGATGCTCGCCGACGTCGCGGTCCGTGACCGCGAGGACTTTCGCCGATTCGTCGAGATCGCCCGGGAGGGTGCCGCCGCCTAGCGCGCTTCGGCACTCACTCATTTCGGGCGGCTTCGCACCATGCGAGTCGCCCTTTTCTTTTTCTGGAGTCAAATAGTCCATGATCACCAGCCCTGACAACGAAAAACTGAAACTGGTCCGGAAACTCGCCCAGAAGAAGCACCGCGAGAAACTCGGCTTGTTCGTGACCGAGGGCGAAGACCTCGCCCTCGCCGGCCTCGCCGCGGGCCACGGGCCCCGGACGCTGCTGGTCCACCCGGATGCGGAGATCGAGGGCGAGCAGGTCGAGCCGGAACTGCTGGAACGGGCTTCGTCTCTCGCTTCGGGCACGAAGGTAATCGGCATCTGGCCCCAGATATGGGCCGATGAACCGAAGGACATCTGCGTATTCCTCGACCGACTGGCCGATCCCGGGAACATGGGGACCATCATCCGGACCGTGGACGCCCTGCTCGATGCCACGGTGGTCGTCGGGCCCGGCAGCGTCGATCCGTACGCCCCGATCTCGGTCCGGGCGAGCATGGGCTCGGTGTTCACCCAGCCCCTGCTCCGGGCCGAGATCGACGAGACCCCCGAACCCCGGGTGGCCATGGTCGCTTCCGGTGGCGACCGGCCCTCCGGACACAGCGCTCCGGTGACCATGGTGCTCGGATCCGAAAGAGCAGGGATTCGGCATGTGGTCTTGAATCAATGCGGAGAGTCCTGGACCATCCCCTTACGGGAAGGGCGGGCCGAATCCCTCAACGTCGCAGCCGCCGCTGCCATCGCCTGTGAGCGGATATCGTCGGCCGTCCCGCCCGAGGAAGAAGCGAATCATTGAGCATGCTCGAGAGAATCCAGGAGATCGAAGCCGAAGCGGCCACCCAAGTGGCCGCCGCGGGCTCCGCCGCGGAACTGGACGAACTCCGGGTCAGGTATCTCGGCCGGAAGTCCGAGCTGACCGGCATCCTCCGGGGCATCGCCGGCCTCGACCCGGCCGAGCGCGGCCCGGTCGGTGGCGGGGCGAACAAGGCCAGGAAGGCCCTCGAGGCACTGCTCGAGGAGCGGATCGAGTCGCTGGCGGGAGCCGAGCTCGAAGCGAGCCTCTCCGCTGACCGGATCGACGTGACCCTTCCGGGGTCCCCGTCCCGGGCCGTCGGCCACCTCCATCCGATCACCCGCACCCGCAGGCTGATCGAAGACGTGATGATCGGCCTCGGCTACCAGGTGATGGAAGGCCCCGAGGTCGAGCACGACTTCTACAACTTCACCGCGCTCAACCATCCGCCGGACCATCCCGCCCGGATGCTCCAGGACACCTTCTACGTCGAGGCGGGCGCCGGAGCTCCGGATGACGCCGGCCCGCGGGACGTGCTGCTCCGGACCCACACCTCGCCGGTGCAGGTGCGGGCCATGGAGACCTCGCCACCGCCGATCTTCATGATCGTGCCCGGCAAGACCTACCGTCGGGACTCGGACGCCACCCACAGCCCGATGTTCCACCAGGTCGAGGGCCTCGCGGTCGCCGAGGGCATCACCCTGGCCGACCTCAAGGGCACGCTGCTCGCGATGCTCCGGGAGATCTTCGGCCCCGACCGCCAGATCCGGATGCGGCCCCACTTCTTCCCGTTCACCGAGCCCTCGGTCGAGTTCGACGTCTCCTGCTTCAAGTGCGGTGGCTCGGGCGAACTCGAAGGTGGCGATCGCTGCAACCCTGCAGGGGCATCGGCTGGATCGAGCTAGGTGGCGCCGGTATGGTCGACCCGAACGTCTTCGGCTTCGTGCGGGAGACGGGCTACGACCCCGACCTGGTCACCGGGTTCGCCTTCGGCTTCGGCATCGAGCGAATCGCAATGCTGCGGCACGGCGTGGGGGACCTGCGGCTCTTCTTCGACAACGACGTGCGGATGCTGGAGCAGTTCTCATGAGGGTCCCTTACGGCTGGATGGCCGAATACTGCGATCCGGGTCTCGAGCCCGGCGCGCTCGCCGAGAAGCTGGCGATGACCGGCACCGAGGTCGAGCGCGTCGTGACCTCCGGGCCGCCTTCTGCCGACAACTTCGTGATCGGCCTGGTCAAGGCGGTCGAGGAGCACCCCGACGCCGACCGGCTGCGGGTATGCACCGTCGACACCGGTGGCAGTGAGGACCGCAGCATCGTCTGCGGTGCCCCGAACGTGGCGGCCGGCCAGACCGTGGTCGTGGCCCTTCCCGGTGCAGTGATGCCGGGCGGCATGAAGATCAGGAAGGCCAAGCTGAGGGGCGTGTCCTCCGAAGGCATGATCTGCTCGGAGTCCGAGCTCGAACTCGGTGACGGCAAGGACGGGATCATGGTGCTCGAGGATGGCGTCGCCGCTCCGGGGACCCCGGCTTCGGAAGTGGTTCCGATCTCCGAGCGGGTGCTCGAACTGGAAGTCACCCCGAACCGGACCGACTGTTACGGCGTCTACGGCGTCGCCCGCGAGGCGCATGCGGTCACCGGCGCCGCGCTAGTCCCGGCTCCGTGGGAAGGCGAGTCGATCGAGGCCGGAGGCGAAGTGGACAGCCTCGTCTCGGTCGAAGTCGAGGACCATGACCTCTGCCCGCGGTTCACCGCCCGGGCCTTCACGGATGTGACCGTCGCCCCCTCGCCGCTCTGGCTCCGGGCAAGGCTGATCGCTTCCGGCCAGCGGCCGATCAACAACGTGGTCGACATCACCAACTACGTGATGTGGCTCACCGGCCAGCCGATGCACGCCTTCGACCTCGCCCTCGTTCCCGGCGGCGCTCTCTTCGTGCGGTCCGCGAAGGACGGGGAAAAGGTGACCACACTCGACGGCATCGAGCGGGAGGTGTCGTCCGACACCGTTCTGGTCTGCGACAAGAACGGTCCCGCGGCGGTCGCCGGCGTAATGGGCGGTGCCGTGTCCGAAGTATCGGACTCGACCACTTCGGTGCTCATGGAGGCCGCCACCTGGAACGGTCCGAACATCCTTCGGACCTCACGTGACCTGAACCTGCGGTCCGAGGCTTCGTCCCGGTTCGAGAAGCAGCTCCATGCCGATCTCGCCGAACGGGCGCAGGTCGTTGCCACGGCCCTCATGGTCGAACTCTGCGGTGCCACACCCGCCACCGGCATGGTCGATGTTGCTGCTCCCTTGCCCGAATCCGAACCGATCCGGCTCCGGAACGGCCGGGTGGAGAGGATCCTCGGACTGGCCATCGACACCGCCGCCCAGGCCGAAGCCCTCGAGATGCTCGGCTTCGGAGTCGAAGCGGACGGCGAAGACCTCCTGGTCTCGGTCCCGGCCGACCGGTTCTTCGACGTCACCCGGGAGATCGACCTCGTGGAAGAAGTCGGACGGGTCAACGACCTTGACCAGCGGCTTCCGGCGACGCTGCCTTCCGGCTCCGGCCGGGTCGGCGGACTGAGCCGCCAGCAGAGCCTGCAGCGGCGGGCCGAGGATTCGATGCGGGAAGCCGGATTCGACGAGATCGTCGGCTGGAGCTTCACCGAACCGGCCGAGACCGGACGCCTGAGGCTGACCGCTCCCGATCCGAGGGCCGATGCGGTCAGGCTGTCCAACCCGCTTTCCGAGGACCAGTCCGTGATGCGGACGACCCTGCTCGGCTCGCTGCTCGGTGCGGCCGGCCGCAACCGGGCACGGGGAGCCGCACGGATCGCGCTGTTCGAGTCCGGACGGGTGTACCTGCCGGCCGGCGGCTTCGGTCCCGGTCCACTCGGTGGAGACTTCCCTGGCGACCAGCGGCCACCGGTCAACGAACCGCAGCACCTCGCGGTCCTCGCGACCGGCACGATCGATCCCGCAACCTGGGGCAGCGACCCCGCCGCCACTGACTTCTTCCAGATCAAGGGCGTGCTCGAACGCCTCGCGCTCGGCCTCGGCCTGAGCGTGGAGGTCATCGCCGGTGAGCAGCCCTTCCTCCATCCGGGGCGCTCCGGAACCGTGATCGCGAACGGCGAGGACATCGGCTGGATCGGCCAGCTCCATCCATCGGTCGCCGCTTCCTGGGATCTCGACGAGGTCGTCGCCTTCGAGATCGGGCTGGCCGAGCTGCTCGAACTGTCACCGCTCGGCGAAGAGACCTACGGCGACTTCACCAGCTTCCCGCCGGTCGACCGGGACCTCGCGCTCGTGATCGCCGACGAAGTCGAAGCCGCCGCCGTGCTCGATGCCGTCCGGGAAGCCGGGGGAGACCTCCTCGCCTCGGTGTCCTTGTTCGACGTCTACCGGGGCGACCAAGTCGGTCCGGACGAGAAGAGCCTCGCGCTCAGGATGCGGTTCCGGGCGGCCGACCGGACGCTCAGCGACGAAGAAGTCGATCCGGTCTGGCAGGGAATCATCACCGCCGCGGAAGGTCTGGGAGGCAGGGTCCGTGGCTGACGTGACTCAACCGGTCGGGCCCGAAGGGGCAAAGGCAAGGGTCGTCGTCGCCGGGGCGAGCGGTTACGCAGGTGCGCTCGCGGCCCAGCTCGTCTGGAACCACCCGGAGCTCGAACTGACCGGGATCACATCGCGGTCCGAGACCGGCGAGGCGCTGAACCGGCTCTATCCGCGGTACGACGTGCCGCTGCGGCTCGAGGAACTGGATCTGGCCGGACTCGAAGACGCCGGCGTCGGCATCGTCGCCTACCCGCATGGCGCGGCCGCGCCGGTGGTCGCCGAGATGCGGGGCCTCGGCATGATCGTGGTCGACCTTTCGGCCGACTTCCGGCTTGAGGACCTGCCGACCTACGAACGCTTCTACGGCGCCCACGGGGCGCCCGATCTGCTCGAGGGCGCCGTCTACGGCCTGCCCGAACTGAACCGGGACGCCGTCAGGGAAGCCGAACTGATCGCCAATCCCGGCTGCTACCCGACGGCGACCATCCTCGCCCTGGCACCGCTCGCCGAGGCCGGCCTGATCGACGACGTGGTGATCGACGCCAAGTCCGGAGTCTCCGGCGCGGGACGGGGCGGAGGCGAGGCCACCTCGTTCGTCACCGTCACCGAGAACGTGTCGCCGTACAAGACGGCCGGCCACCGGCACCGGCCCGAGATCCTCGAGCAGCTGAACGGCCTGGCTCCCGCCGACATCCCGTCCCTTACTTTCGTGCCGCACCTGGTGCCGGTCAACCAGGGCGAACTGGTCAGCTGTTACGTCAGGTCTTCGGTCGATCTGGTCCAGGAAGACCTCAATAAGCTGTACGAAGCCCGGTACCTGGGCGAGCCGTTCGTCAAGATGACCGGTTCGGCCCCCGGGATGCGGGACGTGCGTGACACCAACCAGTGCCACATCCAGGTGGTTGCCGGTGACGACCGGATCCTCGTGTTCGCGGCGATCGACAACCTCTGGAAGGGCTCATCCGGCCAGGCGATCCAGAACCTGAACCTGATCCTCGGCCTCGACGAAGGCGTGGGGCTGAGATGAGCGAGAACTTCTTCCGGTCCAAGTGGGTCGAAGAACCCGCCGGGGTCGAGCAGCTCGATCCGAAGGACCTTCCGGCCGGATTCCGGGCCGGAGGGGTCCCCTGCGGCCTGAAGGAAGACGGCAAGACCGATCTCGGCCTCGTCGCCTGCGACTCCGATGAGGTGACGTCGGCGATCCTCCTGACGAAGAACGCAGCCGCCGCCGCCCCGATCCGGGTCTGCCGGGACCAGCTCGAGCAGGATTCGGTCCGGGCCGTGGTCGTCAACTCCGGCAACGCCAACGCCGCCACCGGCGAGCAGGGGATCAAGGATGCACTCGCAATGCGGGCATCCGCCGCCGAGGCGCTCGGGTTCGACCCGGAGCAGGTCGCGGTCGCCGAGACCGGCGTGATCGGGGTGCCGATGGACATGGAGTCGGTCCTGTCGGGGATCGACGGCCTCGCGAGTTCACTTTCGGCGGCTGGCGGAGTGAGCTTCTCCGACGCGATCATGACCACCGACCAGTGGCCGAAACAGTGCTCGGTCAGGGTCGACGGCGTTACGGTTTCGGCGCAGGCAAAAGGCGCCGGCATGATCGAGCCGGGCTTCGCCACGATGCTCTGCTTCCTGCAGACCGACGCGGTCCTCGAAGCCCCGGAGCCGTTGCTGCGGAACGCCGTCGAGGAATCTTTCGAACGAATCACCGTCGACGGCCAGATGAGTACCAATGACACCGTCCTGCTCCAGGGCAGCGGGCTGTCGGGCAAGCCACTTCCGGAGGGCCTGCTCGAAGCGGTCCTCCTCCAGCTGGCGATCGAGATCGTCCGGGACGGAGAAGGCGGGACCCGGGTCGGGCGGATCGAAGTCACCGGTGCGGCCGGCGACGTCGAGGCCGAAATGGTCGCACGGCGGATCGGCAATTCGCCGCTGGTCAAGACCGCGCTGCTCGGCCGGGACCCGAACTGGGGCCGGATCGCGCAGGCCGCCGGCGCTGCCCTCGCCGGATCCGACATCGGCGAGCTCGGACCCGACGTGATCGAAGCGTCCGACCTGGCCGGAGATGCCCCCGAAGCCGAGCTTTCCCTGAAGCTCGACCGCGGCGATGGCAAGGCCCACATCTACTTCAGCGACCTCACCCACGAATACATCGTCATCAACGCCGAATACACAACGTAAGGATCCCTCGATGACCGACCCCACACCCCAGGCGATCGCCGGAGCGCTCGATGACGAGAACGTCACCATGCTGCTCGAGGCGCTTCCCTACATCCGGGAGTTCCACGGCAAGACCGTGGTCATCAAGTACGGGGGAGCGGCGATGCGGGACGAGTCCCTCCGCGAAGCCTTCGCCACGGACGTGGTCCTGCTCAAGTACGTCGGCATGAACCCGGTGATCATCCATGGCGGTGGTCCCGAGATTTCCGAGGTCATGAACAAGATGGGCCTCGAGGTCAAGTTCCACCACGGTCTGAGGGTCTCCGACGCGGAAACGGTCGAGGTCGCCAAGATGGTCCTGCTCGGCAAGGTGAACGCGGACCTGGTCCGTCGCCTCAACCGGGCAGGCCAGCCCGCCGTCGGCCTGTCCGGCGAGGACGGTGCCCTGTTCGAAGTCGCTCCGGTCGCCAATGCCTCCGAGGTCGGGTTCGTCGGCGAGATCGAACGGGTCGACGTGGACGTGCTGAACCACATCTCCGAGGACTACATCCCGGTGATCGCCTCGGTCGCTTCCGACCGGGAAAGCAATTCCTACAACGTGAACGCCGACGAAGCCGCCGGCAAGGTCGCGGCGGCCCTCGGCGCCTACAAGGCCGTGTTCCTGACCGATGTCGTCGGATGGCTCGACGACCCGGACGATCCCGCCTCGAGGATCTCGCAGACCAGTGTCTCCGGGGTCGAGGAGCGGCTCGATGACATCCGGGGCGGCATGCGTCCGAAGATGACCGCCTGCATCAACGCGATCCAGGGCGGGGCGCAGGCCGCGCACATCATCGACGGCCGGCGGCCGCACTCGCTGCTGCTCGAGCTTTTCACCGACGTCGGCATCGGCACCATGGTGAACCCGTGAGCCCGGTCGACCGGACACTCCGGGAGCGCGAGGAGCGCTTCGTGATGCAGACCTACGAGCGGGCTCCGGTCGAGTTCGTGCGCGGGGAAGGCGCCTTGCTGTTCGATTCCGGCGGCAAGGAGTACCTCGACTTCCTGGGTGGCATCTCGGTCGCATCGATGGGCCACTGCCACCCCGACATCGTCGCGGCGGTACGTGAGCAGGTCGGCGAGCTGATGCACGTCTCGAACCTGTTCTATACGAAGCCGATGGTCAACCTGGCGGAACGGCTTTCCACCTCGTCTCTCGGCGGCCGGGTGTTCTTCTGCAACTCCGGCACCGAGGCGAACGAGTGCGCGATCAAGATCAGTCGCAAAGCCGCTCACGGGCGGGGAGTCGAGAAGCCCGAGATCATTTCCTTCGAGAACGACTTCCACGGCCGGACCTACGGATCGCTTTCGGCCACGCCCGGACTCGCAAGGGACCCGAAGCTGGGCCCGATGCTCGAAGGCTTCGTCTCCGTGCCGTTCGACGACGGCGCGGCACTCGAAGCGGCGACCGGCGCGGACACCGCCGCGATCCTCATCGAAGCGATCCAGGGTGAAGCCGGTGTGTTCGTCGTCTCCGACGAGACCCTGAAGCTCGCCCGTGAACTCTGTGACCGCACAGGAGCGCTGCTGATCCTCGACGAGATCCAGACCGGCATCGGCCGGACGGGTTCGCTCTGGGCATACGAGCAGGGACCGGCCAGGCCGGACGTCATCACCAGCGCCAAGGCCCTCGGCGGCGGCGTCGCGATCGGCGCCTGCATCACCGACGAAGCCGCGGGCGAGATCCTCGCTCCGGGTGACCACGGCTCGACCTTCGCGGCCGGACCGGTGGCCGCCACGGCCGCGCTGGCCGTGCTCGACCTGGTCGATCAGCCCGAAATGCTCCGGCGGATCCGTTCACTCGGGACCACGCTCACCGAAGGGCTGCTCGCGATGGACGGGGTCGAGGCCGTGCGGGGCCGCGGGCTCATGCTCGGCGTCGAACTCTGCGAAGGCATCGATTCCGCGGAAGTGAATGCCGAACTTCTTTCCCGGGGCCTGGTCACGAACGCGCCCCGGCCCGATTCGCTGCGCCTGCTGCCACCTTTCATCCTCAGTGACGAGCAGGCCGAACACGCCCTGGAGACGATCTCGGGCACCCTGGCCGATCAGTAGCATCAGCAATCTTCAACAGCTTCGGAGGTACCGGAATGAATGACGATCCCACACGAGTGATGAGAGATGACCGCCCGCCGCCCCGCCGGAGGGACGACGACGGCTACGATCCTTATGAGCCGGAGGACAAGCGGCGGCACCTGCGCTGGCTGATCATCATCATGCTCGCGATCATCGTCGGCCTCGTGATCGCCGTGATCGTCATCGCCGACTCGGGCAGCGACTCGAGCGAGAACACGGGCGTGACCGGCAGCACCGGCGTGACCGAGGTCACCCCGGCCGAGCCGGATACCAATACGACCGATGAAGGCACCACCACGGATGAAGCTCCTGTGGTGCCGGAGACGCCGGCCGGTTCAGGCACTGACGGAAGCGGAGGGGTGACTCCCGAGACCCCCGTGACCCCGCCGGCCGAGACCCCGGTCGAGCCGGACACCGGTGGAGGAGTGAGCCCGCCGGCCGACAGCGGCAGTTCGAGTGGCGGTATCGGCCCCGGATGACCGATCTGACCCTCGACTCCATGCCGGAGCCGATCGCCACCTACGAGGCGCGGCCCGAAGACGTGAACCGGGTCCTCCTGCTCTACTCGGGCGGGCTCGACACCAGTGTCATGCTCCACTGGATCCAGGAGCAGTACGAGGCCGAGGTGGTCACCCTGACGGTAAACCTCGGACAGCCCGGCGAGGACTACACCGAGGTCACCGACAAGGCGAAGGCGATGGGAGCGATCGAGACGGTCGTGCTCGATGCCCGCGAGGAATTCGCCGAGGATTATGTCCTGCCGGCGATCAAGGCCAACGCGCTCTACGGCGGCGGCTACCCGCTCTTCACGTCACTGGGACGCCCGTTGATCGGCAAGCTCGGGGTCGAAGTGGCGGCCCGCACCGGCTGCGACACGCTGGCCCACGGCTGCACGGGCAAAGGCAACGACCAGGTCCGCCTCGAAAGCACCGTTGCGACGCTGGACCCGGACCTGAAGATTATCGCTCCGGTAAGGGCCTGGAAGATCGGCCGCGAAGAGGAGCTCGAGTACTGCCGGCAGCACGACATTCCGCTGAAGGGCGGCACGTCGGCGGCGCCGTACTCGATCGACGACAACCTCTGGGGCCGGTCCTCGGAAGGAATCTCGATCGAGAACCTCGACTCGCCTCCGCCGGACGACGTCTTCCAGCTGGTCACCCGGCCGGAGCTGGCGCCGGATGAGCCGGAGACGGTCACGATCGGTTTCGAGAAGGGCCGTCCGGTCAGCTTCAGTGGCGAGAAGATGGACCTTGTGCAGCTGATCGACGCCGCCTCGGAGGCCGGCTGCCGGCACGGCGTGGGCATCGTCGATCACATCGAGGACCGCATCGTCGGCCTCAAGGTGCGCGACATCTACGAGGTGCCGGCGGCGACGATCATCCTCACGGCCCACCAGGAGCTGGAGAAGCTCGTCTCGACGATCCACCAGAACAACTTCAAGAACACGCTCGACCGCCACTGGGCCTACATGGCGTACGCCGGTTTGTGGTTCGAGCCGCTGCGGTACAACCTGGATGCGTTCATGGACTCGGCCAACGAATTCGCAACCGGCGAGATCTCGGTCAAGCTCTTCAAGGGCTCGGCTGTCCCGACCGTGCGCAAATCGGACTTCGCCCTCTATGACGAGAGCCTCGCTTCGTTCGGCGAGTCCGGCGGGGAGTTCTCACAGCAGGCGAGCCCGGGTTTCATCGAACTGTTCTCCCTTCAGAGCCGCATGGCTCACCAGGTCAGAAATCGAGAGGAAAAGGCATGATCTATTCACTGATCGGCAAGGCCGTCGTCAAGTACGGCCTGAAGATGATGGACCGGAAGCTGGTCAAGCGCACCGCACTGCTCGGCGCCGGGGGTGTTGTGGCCGGGATCGCCATGGTCGGCGTGATCGGTTACCTGGTGACCCGGGACGTCCCCGAAGGCTGACTCAACCCTGCTTCTGCACGAGATCTTGCCCGAGGTCCCCGAGCCGGGGGGCCGGGCAGGAGGCTTGGTTACGGTGTGAGCCGGTTTTGGTTTCGACTCACACATTCAAAGCTCTCATCGGGGCGGTATGACGATGAGACGTTCGATTCTCGCGGGCACGATCGTGCCCGCTCTTCTTTGTGCGGCCTTTGCGGCTTCGGCACGAGGTTCTGTAGACGATCTCGAATCCGAGGCGGCCGCGGCGAAGCAGCGCATCGAGCGGGTCTCGGAGTCGCTCGGTGAAGGCCGGGCTGCGCTCGACTCCGCCCAGGAGGAGGCTTCAGCCGCGGCGGCTCGCGCCGACGAGATGAACAGCCTGATCGCCACCGGGGCCGAGAAGTCGGCCACCCTCGAAGAGAAGGTGGCCGGGTCCGAGGCGCAACTGGAGCGATCGCGCCAGCGGCTGAAGCGCGCCGAGCGGCTGCTGGCCGAGCGGCTGGTCGCGATCTACATGAGCGGCGCGCCCGACCCGCTCGACCTGGCCCTCGGCGCCACCGACTACGCCGACCTCGCAACCGGGAACGAGTACCTCGAGGCGCTCCAGGACGCCGACGTCCGGCTGGCATCGAGGGTGCGCTCGGTGCGCGACGACTTCGAGGACAAGACCGGCCACCTCACCGCCTTGAAGGCCCGGGTCGACCAGCACAACGCCGAACTGGCCACCGCGCAGGCCGGCATCGAAGCGGCTCGTGCCGCCGCCGAGGCGAGCGCGGCCGAGCTGGCCTCGGTCAACGACTCGCGCGAAGGTGAGATCACCGAACTCAAGTCGGACATCAACGGGCTCGAGAAGAAGATCGAGAAGGAACAGGCGGCCACTCCTGTGGAAGCCGAGGAACAGGTGGAAGAGTACCTCGGCGGCCCGTACGCGATCCCGACTTACATCGTCATGTGCGAATCGGGCGGCGACTACTCGGCGCTCAACCCGAGCGGAGCCGGAGGCGCTTACCAGATCATGCCCGAGACCTGGGAGGCGTACGGCGGCACCGGCCTGCCCAACGAGGCATCGAAGGCGGAACAGGACCGAATCGCCGCGCTGATCTACGCCGACAGCGGCACGGCCCCCTGGGTCTGCGGCTAGCCCGCGTTGAGGTTGTTTTTGCCGGTGCTATTCGCAGGTAACCCCAATCTCGACCCCGGCCACTCATGCTCGGCCCGCGATCGCTTCGAGTTCCGCGGGGCGGAGTAACGCCCTCAGGGTTCCTGGTTCGAGGATTGCCAGGCCGCCCTTCTTCATCTCGATCCTGGCTCCTGTGATGCGGGCCACTTCGTTCGACAGGACCGGTTCGTGGCCGACGATCATCACGTCGCCGCGTCCGGCCACCAGTTCGAGGGTGTCGTAGCTGCCGTCGCCGACCGGCCCGACGATCTCCGGTTTCACCGGAAGCGCGTCGCAGGCGAGTTCGGCCGTGTCGCGAGCCCGCACCCTGGGGCTCGTGAGGCAGGTGTCGATGTTCAGGCCGAGGGCCGCGATGGCCCGTCCGGCGGCGGTCGCCTGGGCTTCGCCCCTGGCGGTCAGGCGGCGGGCGGCGTCGCCCTCGCCGGTGTCGTTTTCGGCGTGGCCGTGTCTCAGTAGATAGATCATGGTCGAGGAAGGATATTTCGCCGCGACTGATCCCGTAAATACCTGATTCGCCACCCGGTCGCGTCTGATGCTTTTGCCATCATGGCGTCCGTGGAAAACACCTCTCCAGCCCGCCCTCAGGTCGCTCATCTGCACGTTCACAGTGAGCATTCGGTGCTCGATGGTGCGTGCAACATCAGCGAGATGGCGGCCCGCGCGGCGGAGCTCGACATGCCGGCCCTCAGCCTGACCGACCACGGGGTGATGAACGGCGCGCTCGACATGTACAAGGCCTGCCGGGCCAACGACGTGAAGCCGGTCCTCGGCATCGAGGCGTACTACGTGGACGACCGCCACACAGTGCGGGAGATGCCGAGGTACGAGCGCAACCACCTGACGCTGCTGGCCGAGAACGACGTCGGCTTCCGCAACCTGGTCGAGCTCAGCTCCGAGGGTTTCCTCGAGGGCTACCACCGTGGCAAGGCCAACATCGACATGGAACTGCTCGCCCGCCACGCCGAAGGGGTGATCGTCCTCACCGGCTGCCTGCAGGCCCGGTTCGTGAAGCGGCTGGTCGAGGACCGGCCGGACGACGCCCGGGAGCACCTCGACGAACTGATGCAGGTCTTCGGGCCCGAGCAGGTGTACATGGAGGTCCAGAAGAACGGGATCGGCGACCAGGACCGGGCCAATGAGCAGATCGCCCGGATCGCCCGGGAGGTCGGCCGTCCCCTGGTCGCGACCGCGGACGTCCATTACCTGAGGCGCGAGGACTATGTCAACCACACGGCGCTGCTCTGCGTCCAGACGAAGTCAACCCTCGACGCGCCGAAGATGACCTTCGACACGAACGAGTTCTACCTGAAGGACGCCGACGAGATGACGGCCGCTTTCGCCGAGTGGCCGGAAGCCGTTCCGATGACCCTCGAGGTCGCCGGGCGCTGCAACGTCGAGATCCCGCTCGGGGAGATCCTGCTGCCGAAGTTCCCCACCGGGAACGGGGAGGACTCGCGGGAGATGCTCCGGCGGATCGCCCTCGAGGGGCTCAAGGACCGGTACGGGGATCCGGTACCCGCCGTCGCGATGGAACGGCTGGAGTTCGAGCTCGGCGTGATCGAGGAGATGGGCTTTCCGGACTACTTCCTGATCGTGTGGGACTTCATTCACTACGCCAGGGAGAACGGCATCTCGGTCGGTCCCGGGCGTGGCTCGGCGGCCGGGTCGATCGTGTCCTACTCGCTCGGAATCACCGACATCGATCCCGTAGAGCACGACCTCTTCTTCGAGCGGTTCCTGAACCCCGGCCGCAAGTCGATGCCGGATATCGACATCGACTTCTCGGTCCGTGGCCGGGACCGGATGATCCAGTACGTCACCGAGAAGTACGGCTCGGACTCGGTCGCCCAGATCATCACCTTCGGCACCATGGCTCCCCGGGCCGCGATCCGCGACTCCGCCCGGGTCCACGGGTACGACTACAAGACGGCCGACACCCTGGCCAAGCAGATCCCGGCCCCGATCATGGGCCGATCACCTTCGTTCGACGAATGCCTGAAGCCGGGGCAGGAGCTCATGAAGACGTATGAAACGGATCCCGACGCGAAGAAGATCATCGACACGGCCAAGGGACTCGAAGGCAAGATCCGGAACACCTCGATCCACGCCGCCGCCGTGGTCATCTCCGGGCGGCCGCTCAAGGAGATCGTCCCGCTGCAGCTGGTCGAGGACAAGTCGGCGCCGCCGGCCAGCGACGAGAACGGCAAGCCGGTCAAGTCGTACAAGACGGTGACCCAGTACTCGATGGTGCCGGTCGAGGAGATGGGCCTGCTGAAGATGGACTTCCTGGGCCTGCGGAACCTCGATGTGATCGACGACGCGGTCGACATCGTCAAGCGTTCCCGCGACGTGGAGATCGACATAGGCGAGATCCCGCTGGATGACGACCTGACTTACAGGATGCTCGCCGCGGGAGACTCGACCGGGGTGTTCCAGCTCGAGTCCGAAGGCATGCGCGAAGCCATGAAGCGCGTGAACCCGACCGAGTTCGACGACATCATCGCCCTGGTCTCGCTCTACCGGCCCGGCGCCATGGCGGAGATCCCGCGGTACGCCCGGGGCAAGGCCGATCCATCGACCGTCGAGTACGCGGATCCGCGCCTCAAGGAGATCACCGAATCGACCTACGGCTGCCTCGTCTACCAGGAGCAGCTGATGGAGATCTCGAAGAAACTGGCAGGGTTCACGCCGGCCGAATCGGACGACCTGCGCAAGGCGATCGGCAAGAAGAAGCGCGACATGATGGCGAAGATGGAGTCGATGTTCATGGACGGCACCGCCGCCTCCGGGACCGACCCCGCCGTCTCCCGCAGCCTCTGGGGCTCGATGACCGCGGCCGCCGACTACTCGTTCAACAAGTCGCACGCCGCCTGTTACGCGTTGATCGCCTACCGGACCGCGTACCTCAAGGCTAACTTCCCGGCGGAATACATGGCCGCGGTGATTTCGTCGGTGATGAGCACCAAGGACAAGGTGCCGTTCCTGATCAGCCGTTGCGCCGACATGGGCATCAAGGTACTGCCGCCGGACATCAACGTCTCCGACCACAGCTTCGTGGTCGATGGCACGGACATCCGGTTCGGCCTGGACGCGGTCAAGAACGTCGGTTACTCCGCGGTCGAGGCGATCCTCCACGCAAAGGAGGAGCGTCCCTTCGACTCGCTCTGGGACTTCTGCGAAAGGGCTGACTCGCGGGCCGTGAACAAGCGCGCTATCGAATGCCTGATCAAGTGTGGCGCCTTTGATTCGCTTCCCGGTTCCCGCAAGGGCATGCTCGAGATGTTGCCCGAGTGCCAGGCGGCCGGGAACAAGGTGCAGGCCGACGCCCACATGGGGCAGGGGTCGATCTTCGACATGGGCGGGGAGAACGGGGCGTCGCAGGGCGGAGCGCTCAGCGGCCAGCACCCGCCGATCACCGAAACCGAGTTCGAGCAGAAGGAGATCCTCATCCTCGAGAAGGAGACGCTCGGCACTTTCCTGTCGTCACATCCGCTCGACGGGCTCCGCGAGGCGATCGCGGTCAAGTCCGACTGCACGCTGGCCGAGCTCGGTGGCCGCGAGGACGGGTCGTGGGTCACCATCGGCGGGATCATCACCGAGTACAAGAAGCTCCGGACCAAGAGTGGGTCCCAGATGGCATTCGCGACCCTGAGCGACATCGAGACCGAGATCGAGCTGATCGTGTTCAAGGCCGGCGAATCGGACAAGACCCAGGCCATCCAGCTCGATTCCGTGGTGATGGTCAAGGGCCGGGTCAACCAGACGGAGAAAGGCACCAAGCTGGTCGTCCAGGACGCCCAGGTCTTCGACCCCAAGCCGGGAGAGATCGAGAAGGCCAAAGAGCAGGCGGCCCGCCGCAACCAGGCGTTCGAAGTCAAGGTCGATTCCGAGCGTCTCTCGCTCGACGCCCTCGACGAGATGAAGGCCATCCTCCAGCACCACCGGGGGGAGAACGAGGTCCACCTCGTGGTGGTCAACGGCAAGCGTGAGCGCAAGCTGAAACTCGGACCGGACTATCGGGTCCGGATGTCCGCGGGACTGCGCAGCGAACTCGACGAGATGCTGCGCGGCGACACCGCAAAAGCCGCCTGAGGAGCCGGATCGACGGTTGACTGACCAATCGGTCAACTCTCACACAACCTCGTCATCGATCCATGTAACATGGACTCATGACTACCCAGACTTCAGAAGAGATACTCGAGGAGCAGGTCGGGACTTTGGACGAAAAGCCGCCGTTCAGTCTCGAACTGAACCAGGACCAGAAAGACATCAAGGAATGGGTCCACGGATTCTCCGAAAACGTGGTTCGCCCCGCCGCGCACGAATGGGACGAGAAGGAAGAGTTCCCGTGGCCCGTGGTCGAGGAGGCCCAGAAGATCGGCCTCTACGGCTTCGAAGGCACCGCCCAGTTCTTCGCCGACGAGTCCGGCCTGACCCTTCCGATCGTCAACGAAGAGCTGTTCTGGGGCGATGCCGGCATCGGCATGGCGATCATGGGCACCGGCCTCGCCGTCGCCTCGATTTTCGGCCAGGGCACACCCGAGCAGATGGGCGAGTGGATCCCCCAGTGCTACGGCACCGAGGGCGACACCAAGGTCGCCGCGTTCTGTTCGTCCGAGCCCGACGCCGGCTCTGACGTCTCGGCCGTCCGCACCACCGCCAAGTACGACGAAGCCAGGGACGAATGGACCATCAACGGCCAGAAGGCATGGGCCACCAACGGTGGCATCGCCAACGTCCACGTCGTGATCGCATCGGTCGACCGTGAGCTCGGTTCGCGCGGCCACGCCGCCTTCATCATCCCGCCGAACACTCCCGGCTGCGAGCAGGGTGCCAAGGTCAAGAAGCACGGCATCCGCGCGTCGCACACCGCCGACGTCCACCTCGACGACGTGAAGGTTCCGGGAAACTGCCTCCTCGGCGGCAAGGAGAAGCTCGACGAGCGCATCGCCCGTGTCCGCGAAGGTAAGCACGCCAAGGGCCAGGCCGCGATGGCGACCTTCGAGGCCAGCCGCCCGATCGTCGGCTCGCAGGCACTCGGCATCGCCCGGGCCGCCTACGAATACGCGCTCGGGTACGCCAAGGAACGTGTCCAGTTCGGCAAGCCGATAATCGAGAACCAGGCGATCGCCTTCACCCTCGCCGACATGAAGACCGAGATCGACGCCGCCCGCCTGCTCGTATGGCGGGCCTCGTGGATGGGCCGCACCCAGGTGCCGTTCACCCAGGCCGAAGGCTCGATGTCCAAGCTCAAGGCCGGCGAAGTCGCCACCTGGGTCACCGAACGGGCCATCCAGATCCTCGGCGGCAACGGATACACCCGCGAGTTCCCGGTGGAGCGCATGCACCGAGACGCGAAGATCTACGACATCTTCGAAGGAACCGCGGAGATCCAGCGCCTCGTGATCTCGCGAGCGATTTCAGGGCACCACATCAAGTAGGCGTCCTGACACATTGAACTGAAGTCTCGAAAGGGCGCCCCGCCGGGGCGCTCTTTCTCGTTGAGGCCTGGAGGGCGGGCGACAACGTTGGGTTTCAGTTGCTTGTTGTGGCGTGGGGTGGGGTGTCCCGTCCTCACCGCGGGAGCTCCGGGCGGGACACCCCCACCCCACGTATCGACAGTGGACGGCAGACCGGCCCACAGGCAAAGCAGGGGACAGCCGAAGAGGGTTCAACCGCGACCCAGCACCCGGCGCAAGGCACCTCCAAGCCGTCCAGGCCTCCAACGGGTAGCTGGCATGGACATGGTCAGCTCCTCGAGACATCCAAGTTGGTTTTAGGAACGTTCCCGGAGCTGTGACTCAGACCGGAAACACCAACTTGGATGCAGTTATCCAGAACTCAGCGAGACTCGAATAGGGCGTAACCATTGTTTGTCTCCGATACGCCCGCCAACGCGGTAGACCAATTCAGTACCCATGCCCCGTGTGTACCGGCGGGGCCGGTTCCTTGCCTTCGCCGCGCTTTCTCAGGTAGGTGATCGATGCTTCGAAGTCGTCGCAGAGGGCATCGACGAGTTCCCTCGTCTGGTTCAGCTTGACCAGCATTCTCATGATCCGGTCGTTCTCGTTGTCGGGTGGCATCTGGTACGCCGGGACGAGCCAGCCGCGACGGCGGGCGA
>CAVOIH010000029.1:0-19603 GCA_963695885.1 uncultured Solirubrobacterales bacterium
ACTTAGCGAGCCGGTCTTGGCGTTGTACGAGTAACGAAGGCAGCCCGGCTGCATGTCGCCGTCCTCGTCGAGCTTGGCCGTGACCTTGCCGCAGTTCTTCAACCCGCCCTTGGGGATGCCCCAATGGACGAACTTCGAATTGGCGAAGTAGAGGCCGAGGATGTCCGGAGAGCGATCCCACTGGTAGGCCTCGAATCCCCAGAAGAGCTTGCCGGCCAGCAAGTCGCCGTCCCCGGGCGGATTGCCCCCTGGCTTGGGTGACTTGATCGCGACCTGCTTCCGGGCCGAAGCCTTGAGCTTCTTCGACCGCACCAACGCACTGAGCTTGATCTTGCCTTTCGCCCTCGGCTTCACCTTCAACCTGAAGGTCGCGGCACGGGTCTCCCCGGGAGCGATCCGCTTGATCGCGCGCGAGCCGGGTGAGACTGAGGCCGGTCCGCCGGCGTTGAGCCGGACCTTGACCTTCGTCGCCGTCGCCGTGCCGGAGTTGCCGACCCTCACCCGGATCTTCTTCCGAGCACCACGCTTCAGCTTGCCTCCGACCCCCGTGATCGAAGCCGAGAGCTTCGCCGCCTTCACCGGCGGGCGCAGCTGGAACTCCTCCGTCAGGTCGACGATCTCGCCGGTGCCCTCGTCGGTGGCGGCGACCTGGGCGCAGGTACCGGCGATACCGCCGATCGCCGCATCGGTGGCGGCCAGGGTCACGGTGCCTCCGGAGATCGTGCGGCTGGAGACACCACTGCCCTCGAGCGGTTCGACGCCGTTGTTGTCGCGAACCCAGACCGAGTCGCCATCCGGGAGCCAGGTCGCCAGCGAGGACGTCGGATAGGCGCACTTGCCGTCGGCACCGGTCTGGGCGACCAGGCCGAGAGGGATCGAGTCGGCGGACACCGGCTCGGAAGCCAGGGTCGCGGCGACTTTGAGGTCCCCCGTGGCGCTGTCGTACTCGATCGTGGCCGCGGTGATGTCTCGCTGCGGAGACGAGGTGTCACCCGCCGGGTCGGTGGTCGAACCGGTGACCGGCGCCGCTGAGGCCGAGGCAGCGGAGAGGGCCGCTGCTACGATCGCCGTCGCGATCGCCCTGAAGAAAAGCCACTTCATGTTGCCAAGACTAGCGCCGCAAGATCACCCGGGTGCTCAGCTTGGAACGAGCGTCTTCCGCGGTGCTCAGGTCGTAGACGGCCGTCAGTGAGACCCGCTTCCTGCTCTTCAGCCGCTTGCGGACCAGCTTCATGCCGCGCCGGTTGAGCTTGACCGTCACCCGGCGGGCCTGACCAGCCCCGATGTTCACCGGACCGCTGCCAATGATCACGGTGCGCTTGCGACGGGCGATCCGCAACACGACCCGTCCTTTGACCCGCGACTTGCCCGCATTTCGAACCTTGATCCGGATCTTGCCACCCTTGAGGCGCGCGTTGAATCCGAGGTTCACCGCGACCTCCCCCGGGGCCACGGGGGGGTTCCCGGGACCGGGCTCTTCGGGAACCTCCGGCGGCACCGGGTTGACCGGCGGGCCGGGCACCTCGATCTCGATCGGCTTCGGCGTCGCCGAAGGGTCATAGATCAGCGGGGGTGCGGCGCTGGTCGACTGCTGACCTTGGGCCTCCTGCTCGAGCGCGTAGCCCATCGCGAGCACATCGGGATCGTCCCAGGCCCGACCGACCAGCTGGAGCGAGATCGAGTAGCCGTGCGGGTTCGTGCCGACCGGCACCACCACGGTCGGCACCCCGTAGGTCGAGGTGATCACGCCGGTGCCGCGGTCGGCGCTGTGCTGGGACGAGGCGGTGTCGTTGCTGAACATGTCGCTGATGAAGCCCGCGTAGACGACCGCGTCCACTTCGTAGGAGTCCATCCAGGCATCGATGGTCTCCTTGCGAGTGTCCCGCAGGGCGAGCCAATCGCTGACCTGCTGCTCGGTCATGCGCGGCGTGTTCGGCACCGAGCTGGGCCGGTTGTAGGCCAGCACCCTCGGTGAAGCGTGCAGCTCGTTGCCCGACGGATAGGGGAAATCATCGTGGAGCTCGATGTAGCGAGCCCAACCCTCAGCGTTGTTGCTGCCGCAGGGGCAACTTCCGGCCGAGGGCGGGGTGCCGATCTCGACCAGCTCCGCGCCGGCATCCTCGAGCGTCTCCAGCTCCGCCAGGACGGCGTCACCGGTGCCGTCCTCGCCGGCATAGGACGATACGAACGACGACGGGATGTAGCCGATGCGCTTGCCCTCCAGCGCGTCGGCATCGAGGTGCTCGGTCCAGTCGTCCGGTCGATTGGCGTCGGCGTCCTCGGTGAGCAGCAGGTCCTGGGGATCGGTGCCGGTGGTCACGTTGAGCATGTAGGCGAGGTCGGTGACCGAGCGGGCGATCGGGCCCGCGTAATCCTGGGCCCAGGAAAGCGGCATCACCCCACGGGTGCTGGCCATGCCGTCGGTGCCGCGGAACGTGGTCAGGCTCGATCCGACCGTCGGCGCGTAGAGCGAGACGCCGGTCTGCGATCCCATCGCGCCCGCCGCCATGCTCGCCGCGACCGCGACCGCCGAGCCGCCACTCGATCCGAACGAAGTCTTCGACGGATAGAGCGCGTTCCAGACCTGGCCCCAGCCGCTTTCGCTATAGCTGCCGGAGTTGGCGAACTCGGACATGTTCGTCTTGCCGATCAGGACCGCACCGGCCTCGCGCATCAACTCAACCTGGTAGGCATCCTGCTCTGGCTGCCAGCCCTCAAGCGCCAGGGTGCCGCCCGTGGTCGGCATGTCCTTGGTGTCGTAGAGATCCTTCAGCGCGATCGGTATGCCGAGCAGCTCGCCGGTCTCTCCCCGCTCGCGGGCCTCGTCGGCCGCGCGCGCCTGCTCGATCGCATCGTCGGCGACCAGGATGAAGGAATGGAAGCCGAGCTGGCCGGTGTCATAGACCGCGATGCGGTCGAGATAGGCCCGAGTGATGTCCTCGGAGGTGGCCGCTCCTTCCTCCATGTCGGCCTGCATCTCGGCGATCGTCTTGTCGGTGACGTCGTAGGGCGAGGCGGTCGTAAGTTCCGGCTCCGGGGGCGCCGGCGGGAGGTCGAGTGGTGTCACGGCCGCGCAGTCGGATGGGTCGAACCCGGGCAGGGTCGCGGGATCCCAATTGGCCAGCGCGCAGACTTCGGCGGTCGAGAGATCGGTGACCACCGGTGCCGTGGCGAGATCCGTGATCGCGGTCTCGACGGTGGAGTCGGCACCGGTGCCGGTCGGTCCGATCACCACGAATCGCATGAGCGTCGCGGTCTCCCCCGGGGCGAGCGTCAGTTCGTTCACGTAACCTTGGAAGTTCGAAGAATGGCCGGTGGTCGCGAGCGGGTCAGCGAACGGGTCGAGCTCGTGATTCCCCATCCAGGCGAGCCCGGCATAGGGCTCCGGGGTGCCGATCGCGATCCCGACCGGCCGAAGGTCGGCGTTGGCATAGCCGGTGACGCTCCAGGAATCATCCGGTTCGATCGACGTATCGCCGCTCGAGGTGTTCACGACCATGCTCTGGTTCGTGCCGCTGTCGTAGCCGAGCGCCCCGCCGAAGGAGACCTCGACGTCGACCGGCTCACCGCTCGTATTGGTGAACGAATCGAGGAAGCGGCCCCAGTTGCCGGCCCGATCGATGCGCAGCGAGCGGGTCATGCTCACCCCGCCGAGCTCGACCGAGCGGGTGGTGCGGAAGCGATCGAGCCCGTCGAAGCGCATGCCGAACCCGCGCATCATCTCCCCGTTCAGGCGCGGCTCAGGCGTGGTCGAGACCCGCACCACGATGTTGCCGAAACCCTCGATCCGGGCCGAGCTCGCTGTCCTGATGCTGCCGGTATCGACCCCCGGAGCGCTGGCATCGTGAATCTGCCAGGTCGTCCCGTTCGCCGAGACAACCGAGTTGACCGCGCCGGCCGGGGCGGCGACGATCAGGGTGACGAAGGCGAGGATCGGGGCCAAAGCGAGGCGGAGCATGGACGAGCGGAGGAGGAAATTCGAGTGCATTCGCGCTTGGTGCTTTCGGGTGAGGGGAGGGGATGGCTCGGCTCGATGCCGAAGCACCGAACACAAGACCAGGCTACGCATGCCATTTGCAGTTGGCACTGGCCCCACGGCCAAAGCCCTCCCCAGCTTCATCGGCCCACAGTCCAGAAAGGGTCGCGGTACCGGAAAGGGTCGCGGTACCGGTGCGTCAGGTCCCGAACCAGAGGCGCCGGCGACTCGAGCCGAACGCTTCCTTCTCCGAGGTGAGCTGCGCGGTGGGCGAGTTGAACTCGCCCGTCTTCTCCGGCCCCGAGAGGAAGTCGATGTCGACGCTGGCGACCCGGCCCCTTCGTCTTCAGCGTGGCCGACTCGACTGGGATGTAGCCGTTCTCGATCATGCCGCTTTCGATCACGACGTCGGGCGCCCGGTGCACGAGTTTCGATATGATGTTTTCATATGAGCCGCCTCCTTTCTGTATCGATCCCTGACGATCTCGCCGCCGAGATCGAGTCGCTGGCCGAGACCTCGGGTCGCACCAAGTCCGAGCTGGTCCGGAATGCCCTGCGGCGCCAGATCAGGCTGGAGCGATTCGCCGCCCTCCAGAGGTTCGGCCGAGATCGCGCCGAGGTCACCGGAGTCGGACCCGAGGACGTCGAGGCCTTGGTCGACGAGATCCGGGCGGGTCCCCACTGAGGCTCCGCATCGCTTGCGACACCAACGTCCTGGTGTCGGCCTTCATCGCCGGCGGTCCGCCCAGCCGCGTAATCGAAGAGGTAGTGGAAGGCAATCTGGATTTGGTCCTGCTCGAGCCATCGATGATCGGGCTCGCCCGCGTCCTCAGGGAGAAGTTCGACTTCGATGCCGAGCACCTCGAAGAGACCGAAGCGCTGCTTCGCGACGTGGCGTCGGGTTTCGCGCCGACGCCGGCACAGACGCCTGAAGCCGTGACCGGAGATCCGGACGACGACCTGATTCTCGAGTGTGCGGTCGAAGCGGGGGTCGGCGTGCTCGTTTCCGGGGATCGTCGACACCTCTTGCCGGTCGGGGAGCACGGTGGCGTTCGCGTACTCACTCCGCAGGCGTTTCTGGCCGAGCTTCGGAGCCGATAGCCGGCGGAATGCCGGTGTTCATCTCGTCAAGGAGACATGCGGCGTCTTCTCTGAATCGCTTGACGTTTCTTGTCTCAGGGGTGAGGCAGACTCCAGTCTCCGAAGTAGCCGAGCATGCGGAGGGCAAAGCAGGTGACGGCGCCGGCGATCATCATCCGGACGGGCGGCTGGCGGTAGTGCAGACCGACGACGATCACCACGGCCCCGATCAGAGCGGCGGTCGCGTAAAAGTCGGCCACGAGGATTCTCGGCACACGGTCGAGCAGGAGATCGCGCAACACCCCGCCCCCGACCGCAGTCGTCGTCCCCAGGAATATCGCCGTCAGACCGATGCACTTGAAATCCAGAGCCTTGCGCGTACCGGACGCCATGTATGCCGCAACCCCGGCGGCATCAAGGGCAACCAGGGCGTCCACGGGGATCTGCTCGACCAGGTCGGCGAGCAGGAAGACGGTCAGGCCCCCGGCCAGGGCGGCGATCGCGTAGCGCCTGAAACGGAGCGCGTCCGGAGGATTGGACCCGAGCAGCACGTCACGGATGATGCCGCCGCCGAGCGCCGTCACGAATCCGGAAATGATCACCCCGAGCAGATCGAAATCAGCGGCCACCGCGAGGATCGCTCCTTCGAGCGCAAACAGGACCGTCGCGGCGAAATCGAATCCCATGACCAGCGGACCGGGCAGCCGGCTCGGGACACCCTCATTTCCAGTCTCGGCAGACAAGTCCGGCGAGTTTAGAGGGGGCGCCGACCGGGCATTGGCCGTCGCCTTCTTCCTCGCTCTCACCTGTCTAGGTTCGGGCATGAGACTCACTCACCTTCTGCCTCTCGCCGCCGTGTTCTTTCTGCTGGGCCTGCTCGGTGGAGCACATCTACTCGGATCAGAGCACGAAATGCCCGGGCGGGTCCGCGGCCCGCACCGAAGGCAGCGTCGTGATCGATCCCGTCACCCCACCCGACCCGCCGCCACCGGGGGTGGCACCGGAGATCGTCCGAGGCGATCAACGGCGCCTGCGGCGCTCGGCTAGTACAGGGCGGTCGGGTCCAGACCGGTGATCGAGGTCTGGCCGGTGAGGCCGAGTGCCGTGTCGATGTCCGACTTGAGGAAACCGAGCATCTGACTCACGCCCGCTTCGCCGCCCGCGGCGACCGACCAGGCCCAGGCCCGGCCGGCCAGCACGGCCCTGGCGCCGAGCGAAACCATCTTGACCACGTCGAGTCCGGTGCGAACGCCACCGTCGGCGAGCACTTCGATCCGGTCTCCGACCGCCTCGGCCACGGCCGGCAGCGCCCTCGCCGAGGATGGGACCGAATCGAGCTGCCGTCCGCCGTGGTTGGACACGACGATGCCATCGGCGCCGGCGTCCGCGGCCCGCCTGGCGTCCTCGGGATCGAGCACACCCTTCAACACGAGCTTGCCGTCCCAGTTTTCTCGCACCCAGGCGATGTCTTCCCAAGTGACACTCGGGTCGAACTGGGAGTCGACCCAGTTCTTGAAGTCGTCGGGACTGCGCCCGTCGGGTACCGCCTCGGCGAGGTTGCCGAAGGTCAGCGGCTTGCCCTTGACCGGAACGTCCACGAGCCAGCGAAGGTGGGAGACCAGGTCGATGCCGCGCCGGATCTTCGCCCAGGCCGAAGCCTCCCCGACCATGGCATTCCTCGTGTCACGGTGCCGGGCGCCGAGAACGGCGAGGTCGACCGTGAGCATCAGCACCGGTGAGCCGACGGCCTTGGCCTTCGCCATCAGGCCTTCGGTGAAACTGCGGTCACGCATCACGTAGAGCTGGAACCAGGGCGGCACCGAGGTCGCTTCAGCCACCTCTTCGATGCTGCTGATCGAGACGGTCGACTCGACGAAGGGGACGCCCGCTGCCTCGGCCGCCTTCGCCGCCTGGACCTCCGCCCTGCGGGCGAACATGCCGGCGAGGCCGACCGGCGCGAGGATCACCGGCGTCGAGAGTTTCTCGCCGAGCACCTCGCTGGCCTGGTCGCGCACGGTCATGTCCCGCATCACGACCTGCCGCAGCAGGATGTGCTCGAGGTCCGAGACGTTGGCCCGCATCGTCGCCTCTTCGTACGCACCGCCATCGAGGTAGTCGAACAGCTGGCGCGGCATCCGCCGCCGGGCGAGTTCCCGGTAGTCGGAGACCGTGGCTGGAGCGAGATCGAGCGGGCGGTCGGCGGCGAATCTCATCCACCAGAACCTAGCCGATCAGAGCTGGTTGACGGTCTTCCCCGAGAGCCGGACCGGACCTGGGAGAACCACGGGACGCTCAAGAAGCCTTGCGTCCTCTGCTGAGCAACGCGAACCGCCGCGACCGCACGAGAAGTACCGCGGCAGCGATACCGATCGAATCGATGCCGACGTCAACCGGGCTGCCGTGTCGCCCGTCCACGAAGGTCTGGTGGTACTCGTCTGAAATCGCGTACAGGAAGGCGATCACGACTGCCGCCAAGAGAGCACGCCGGGTGACCGGCCCCAGCGCACGGAACCACAGCAGCGTGAGCAGCCCGAAAACGCTCGCGTGAGCCAGCTTGCGAAGCACCAGGTCCCAGAAACCGAGCCCGGTGGACAGGTCGGGCTGAGCGGACAGGAAATAGATGACTGCCATCAGCGCCAGCGGTGGGAGGAAGCGGAGGACGGCCGGCGGTCGCATCCGGACATCATCCCCGGCCGGCCGCCGGATGAGCGGCAGGCCGCCGACGATCGCCTGGCGCGAGCGGGAGCAGCCGGGACCTCCGCTCATCCCCTCCGGCCCGGAGCAGCCTTTCCCCGAGCCTTATGCTCCGGGTATGAGCATCGTCAAGATCAACGCAATCACTGTCCCCCGCGAGCGGTTCGACGAATTCGCCGAACGCTTCGCCTCTCGTGCCGGCAAGGTCGAGGGGGCCGAGGGATTCGAGTCCTTCGACCTGCTCCGCCCCAATGACGAGCGCGACCTCTGCCTCGTCATCACCCGCTGGCGCTCGGAGGACGACTTCATGAACTGGATGAAGAGCCCGGATTTCGCCGCCGGCCACTCGCAGCACCGTGAGCGTGGTCCGGTCGGCACCGCCAGCGAGATCTGGTCATTCGACGTACTCGAGTCGAAGACCACCGGCTGAGCCGACGCCTGGCCGTCTCAGCTTTCAGCTTCGCGCCCTTGAGGTATGCGCCGGTGCGCTGCGACTGGTGAGATTGGCATTGCTGAGACTCACGCCCTTCAGGTTGGAGCCCCTGAGGTCCGCCCCGCGCAGTTTCGCGGACCGGAAGTCGGCACCCTTCAGGTTTCCGTGAAGGGCGAGCTTCCAATTGAGCTTTTTCTTGGCGCACCTGGTCTTCGGCTTCGTAGAGGCCACGTCATTCCCGTCGTCTCGCGAGTTGACTAGGAAGAAAGACGGCGATAATCCCTACTTATGGCTCTGAACATCAAAGACCCGACTACCGACCGGCTGGCCCGCGAACTGGCCGATCTCAAGGGTGAAAGCATCACGGTTGCCGTAGGTACCGCCTTGAGAACCGGCTCGAGCGCATCAGTGGAAGTGTTCCGAGCCAGAAGCGAGTCGAGGCGATGAGTCGCATCGCGCGCGAAGTCGCATCGCTGCCGGTGGTCGACTCGCGGTCCGAGAATGAGATCCTCGGGTACGGCGACGACGGACTGCCCGCCTAGGCCATGGTGGTCAACACGTCCGCTCTCCTGGCAATCCTGCGAGAGGAGGCAGAGAACGGTGCGGTCCCCGGATGAAGCCGGAAAGTCAGAACTCCGGTCTCGAGCGTCTAGTCTGGCTGTTTCCCTTGGCGTATGGGTTCCACATCGCCGAAGAGTCGAACGGATTTCCCGGCTGGGTGAGAGACGAGCTGGGCGGCTCGCTGACCTCCAGTGGTTTCATCGTCAACAACGCGGTGTTCATGGCCGTCCTCATCGGCCTCTGTCTCCTGGCCACGAGACAGCGGGCGCCTTGGTCCTGGTTCTTCCTCTTCCTCTTCGTCAGCGCCCAGGAGTTCTGGAACCTGGTCTTCCACGCCTACGCCACGGTCAGGTTCGGCGAGTACTCGCCCGGAATCATCACCGCGGTACTCCTGTATCTGCCGCTCTACGCCGCGATCTCATTCGTCTTCGTCAGAAATGGCGTCATCACTTTCCGCTTGTGGGTCGTCGCCTTCACCCTCGGCGCGGCGGGGATGATGCTCGTCCTCTGGGCGGGCCTGTACGGATTCGGTGACGTGCCGTGGGACGCCTGGCTCCCGGGGTAGTGATCCGGCCGATGTCGTGGTAGGTTCGGCCGATCAAGCGAGCCACCGAGAAGGTCGGCTCGACCACCGCGCCGGATTCATCGAGTCCAATAGTCGCGGGACCTTCGGCCCGATACCTCGATCTCCACTTCGCAGCGGTCTTCACCGAAACCCCGGCAGCCAGAGCTGCCCGGGTGAGGGTCCAGTTCTCCTGCTCCAGCCGCCTGACCATGGTCAGGCGGCCCTGGGGGTCAAGGGCCGTGTACCGGCGAACCACCGAACTGCGTTACCCGGACCCGGCCGATGACAAGCGGCTGATGAACAGCGACTACTGGCCCTACGCAAGGCGTTCGAACATCTGGTTGAAGAGCGGCTGAACGAAGTCGGACAGGTACTGATCATCGACCTCCACTCCCATCCACGTGAACCGCTGCCCTACGAAGCTCAAGCGAAAGAGGACCCGGATGGAAGCTCAAGCTTTCGTAGTGCGCCCGATTGGACCCGTACCAGTGACCTACGGTTTCGCGGAAGTCAGGTCATTTGAACCGCAAATCAGCGCTCATAGATGTCCCGCCGGTGCCCGAGTGCAACTACGATGACCAGGAGCACGTCGTCTTCGACCGAATAGATGATGCGGTAGTCGCCCACCCGCACCCGTAGTCCAGGTCTCCCCTTCAGCGAGCGGGCAGAAGGCGGTCGGGGATCCTCCGCCAAGAGAGCAATGGCTCCTTGGATGCGCCGGCGAACCTGCGGATCAAGCTTTCGCAGGGAGCGAACCGCGGCCGGGCGAAGTTCTATGCGGTACTTGCTCAATCCCAACCGAGGTCGGCTTTGACCTCTTCCCACGGAATGTTCGGGCCCTCTTCTTCCATCGCTGAATCAAACGCCGCGACGTCTTCGGCGTCCTCCAAGGCGTCCATCATCTCCTCGTAGCGCTCGGGACTCACCAGGACTGCCGCACGCATACCGCGACGTTCGAAGAACACTGGCTCCGTCTGAGACAGTTCAACTGCGTCGGAGAGCTTCTCCCTTGCTTTGCTGATGCTGAAAGTAGCCATTGCCCAATTGTACAACTCAGAGGCTGGTTTGTACAACAAAGTGCTTGCCCAACCTATGGTCATCGACACTCCGCTCTCTTGGCGATTTGGAATTCCCCCGTCCCGGAGGACCCTCAAACTTGCATGATGTATTGATATAAAATAACTATCATGATCTTTCAGCCGCCTACTCTCCGCCAGGATGAAACCGAAGTCCTGGCATTGATTGATGACCTTCGCGACGACCTCCGTGATCGAGTGGCCGAACCCCGACGCTGGTACGGATCACTACGTCGCATGGCCTTCGCCCGCGCTGTCCAAGCGTCAAACAGCATCGAGGGTTACGACGCTTCCCTTGAAGATGTCCTGGCGGCGGTGGACGGTGAGCCGATCCTCGATGCGGATCAAGAAACTCAGTACGCCTTGGCCGGCTATCGAGACGCCATGACCTACGTGCTGCAGATTGCGGGTGACCGGGAGCTCCATGTTGACAGTGGCTTGATCAAGAGCCTCCACTTCATGATGTTGAAGCACGAACTTCGCAAGAACCCAGGAAGATGGCGTCCAGGAGACATCTACATCCGACGGGAGCAGACAGGCGAAATCGTCTACCAAGGCCCCGATGCAGATCGGATACCGGAACTCATCGAGGAATTTGTCGACCAAGTCCAACAGTCGGCGAATCCGGTTCTGGTGAAAGGTGCCATGGCCCACCTCAATCTGGCGATGATCCATCCCTTCAGCGATGGCAACGGCCGTATGGCACGGTGTCTTCAGACTTTGATTCTTGCCCGAGAGCAGATCGTTGCCCCCGTCTTTTCTAGCATCGAGGAGTTCTTGGGACGCAACACGCAGGCCTACTACGACGTGCTCGGGGATGTAGGCGCCGGCAGCTGGAACCCCGAGCGGGATGCCAGGCCATGGCTTCGCTTCTGCCTCAGAGCTCACTACCTTCAAGCCAGGACCTCTCTTCGAAGGCGAGAGGAGACCGAATCCCTATGGAATGCATGTTGGGAATTGACCGATCGGGTGAAGTTGCCCGAAAGATGCGTGGCAGGGCTCATGGAAGCCGCATACGGCTTCCGGCTCAGACGCGGCGTTTACCGGTCGATCGTTGAAGACTCCGCAGGCGAAGAGATCCGTGACCTGACGGCCAGCCGGGATCTCAAGCAGATGGTGGACAAGGGGCTTCTGGAGGCAGTCGGAGAGAGGCGAGGCCGGTACTACCTGGCTTCCGAGGAATTAATCGCTATCAGAAAGACGATCCGTTCCAATCGTCCCCCGAGAGCAACCGAAGATCCTTTCCAGCTCGTTAGTTCGCGTCGCCAGCTGCGCCTTCTGGATGACCCGGACTAGATCGGCGCCAACTTGTTTGTCGTTGGGAACGACTTCAACTCCGCCGTTGCCGGCAAAGGCCAGACCCTGCGCAAGGTGCTTGCCTCACTGCTGCATGCCCTGCCACCTGAAATGTACGCCAACCCTGTTGAAGAGTGCGCCCGACTGGATTCGAACCAGTGACCTTCGGTGGGATGGCTGCGTGAAGGAGCTGCCCTACTCAGATGAGGCCGGCAACCCTCGGGGCGAGTTCAGGCCTCCTTCGTAGCTTTTTGAGGGCGCTCACACGAGTGCTGTCAAGTCGAAGGCCGGTGACCTTGCCCTTTGCCGACGCCGACCGTGGACCAGGCGGCAAAGATTAAGATGCCTACTTGGGTCTCGACGTCATGATGCGAGCGAAATAAACGTCGACATTGTTCATGGTCGGCTTACCCATCGGCATTGCGGCAACGATGCCGTGCGGGAGACGCGCGGCGCCCTCGTAGTCGCCGAGGAAGCAACACGGCCGGGCCTTGCTGCCAGCGGTCAAAAGGTTGAACGGCCCGGCGACGGCGTGCTGGCTCCAGCGACGGCCTCGATTGCGAGAAATGGCGACCTTGACGCGCGTGGGCCAGTTACCGCTGCTGCTCTTCGGGGCGATCTTGTAATAAACGACCCCGACCGTGCCATCCCCGGCAACTTCGACGGTCGGCAGCGCCGCCTGGCTTCCGACCGGGAACCCGCGGGCCTTCCAGTGGCGGCCGCCATCGGTCGACCGCGCCACCGCGATCCGCGAGGAGGCGTTCGTAGGGCCGGGCCGCAGCCAGCTGACGTAGACATCGCCGTTCGGCGCGACGGTTTGCGACGGGTACGTGTCGTAGGCGTTCATGGTGAAACCGCTGACCGGGTCGTTGACGTCCCGTCCGGTCGAGGTTCCGATCTTCACCGGCACACTCCATGTCCGGCCGCCGTCCACGGAGCGGATCGCCAACTGATCGGTCGGGACTTTCCTGACGGCTTCCGAGTCATTACCGGAGAGATCGCTGGCAACGATCGCCATGATCGCGAGCAGCGAGCCGTCGTCGTTGACCAGGATCTTGGTGATCCCGGGCCAGCTGTTCGGCGTCTTCGGGTTGTAGAGAGGCCGTGGCGCGGACCACGTCTTCCCGCGATTCTTCGTTGTCGAGAGCACGCTGTAGCCGTGAAGGAAGTCGGGAGGCAGCCGGAGGTCGTAGGCGTAGTAGGCCTTCTTCGGTTGGCGGGGGTGCGGCGTCAGGCGCGGCAGGTCCCAGAACTGATCGGTGGCCGGCTGGACCACGCGTGGGCGGTTCCACGAGAATCCACCGTCAAATGATCGGGCCGCGAACATGCTGGTATTGGCCTTCTCCACGTCAGCCACGTCGGAGACCACGATCGCCGTGTGGTAAGCCATACGCCCGTCGGCGGTGAACGCTACGCCGGGGTCGCTGGCGGCCTGGAAGGCGCCGCCGGTGCAGGCTGATAGCGCCGGAACCAGGACACGAGAGAACGAACGCCCGCCGTTGCGCGAAGCCATCACGGTGTCGGTCGCCCGGCCGTCTTGGATCCACGAGGCGAGGATGCGTTTGGGATTGCGTGGATCGACTGCGACCGAGGTCTCCTGTGCGAATCCCGGGCTGAACCCGGGATTGGCCAAAGCGCAGGGCGCCAAGGGGGAGAACGGGCTAGGTGGCGAAATTCGCTGTGTCTTGACGCTCACCGACGCAGCGAGCGCCGGCTCTGACGCCGCTCCGACCACGGCGAGTACCGAAAGCAAAGCCAGACCGGACAAACGCGCCCGCCCTCGGCACCCCACCCGTCTGATCGCCGAAACCAGGATCATGACTACAGACTATTGGACTGACCCGTTTCGAACGGTGCGAGCGGCGTACCGCGGCAAGAAGACCGCCGCCACTCGTCAGGGCAAGGCCGCCGAGGCAAAGGAGGACCCGGATGGAAGCTCAAGCTTTCGTAGTGCGCCCGACTGGATTCGAACCAGTGACCTTCGGTTTCGTAGAGGTCGAGTCACTCAGCCCTTCAAAACGGACCGCCCGGTTCATCCCCTGCTGCCCGCGTAGCGGTCTCGACTCCGTGCATGGCAGGGCGTAGCATGGGGTCATGGCAACCGTTGCGAAATCCGATAGAAACCGCGCCCTGACAGCAAGTCAACGCGAGACCGTGCGCGCGCTCGCTGAACGTCACGGCGGCAGGAACGTTCGGGTTTTCGGTTCTCATGGCCGCGGAGATCCGAATCCCGCCAGTGACCTGGATCTCTTGGTGGACATGGAAGAAGGAAAGAGTCTCCTGGATCTCATTGCGTTAAAACTCGACATCGAGGACGCGCTGGGAGTCGAGGTCAACCTCGTGACCGAGGCGAGCCTTTCGCGGCATTTGAAAGGCGAGGTTCTTCGCGAGGCGGTCTCTCTCTGAAAAGGCAGCGCGTCCATCTGGAGCACATGCTTGACGCAGTTGACCGGGTTTTGGAATACACCCAGCCAGGCGAGACGGAGTTTCGGACTGACCTGAAGACGCAGGATGCGGTTCTTCGCAACCTCGAGACTCTCGGAGAAGCGGCGAAAAGGCTGGATGACAAAACACGCGCCCTGTCCGCATGACTGCACCGTTTCGACAACCCTCCGGGAGACCGCCAAAAGCCCTCGCAGCGGTCAGGCCAAATCAAAAGTGCGCCCGACTGGATTCGAACCAGTGACCTTCGGTTCGTAGATTCGGGGTCGGGCGACTTGTTCAGGACTGCCTAGTCTTGCTCGGTGCCTTCGTTGAGGATCTTGAGGAATTCTCTGTAGACGAAGATCCGGTTTCGTTTCTGTCCGGTGACCTCGGTGACGATTCCTTCGGACTCAAGGGTCCGAACGGCTTTCGATGCCGTTGGTTCCGTCATCTCGAGGTTCGCCACGATCCCAGGAACTTTGAGGACAACTTCTTTGGTGAACATCTCGAATACCTGAAGTGCTGATCCACTTCCGCGTCCGAGTGACGCAATTCGGTTCCGGTCACGATCAAGGAGCGCGAGGATTCTGCGGGTGGTTTCGATCGTTGACCTGGCCACGGAGATCACGCCCTTCAGGAAGAACGTGAGCCAACCTTCCCAGTCACCCTTCTCGGTCACCGCGAGTAGTCGGTCATAGTACTCGGTGCGGTTCTTCTTCAGGAAAAGGCTCAAGTAAAGGAGCGGGTGACCGAGGACCGGGTTCAAGCCGTCCGCGGTTTCTGAGCTGAGCATCATCGTGACCAGCAGGCGTCCGACTCGGCCGTTTCCGTCCAGAAAGGGGTGGATCGCCTCGAACTGGGCGTGCGCCATTCCGGCGCGAAGCAAGATCGGGGCTGCTTCAGGTTCTCCATGAAGAAACGCTTCAAGCGAGCCCATTGCGTCAGGAATGAAATTGGGTGGCGGCGGAACGTACCTGGCGCTCGAGGGGTCAACACCACCGATCCAGTTGAGAACCCGGCGGAAATCTCCGGCGCCAGTGCTACCGCCACGGGTGCCCCTGAGGAGAATGCCGTGCATCTCTCGGATCAAACGCAGACTGATCGGAACACCGTTCCTGATCGATTCAAGACCATGGTTCAGCGCCAGCACGTAGTTGACCGCCTCTTGGACATCATCGGCTGGCACCTCAGGCACAGCACCCCGTTCGAAAAGCATCAGATCTGACAGGGATGACTGGGTACCTTCGATCTGCGATGACAGAACGGCCTCTTTCCGAGCGAACGCAAATAGAAACTGATCGGGATCCGGCAGTCTCGAAGTCAGACCATCGAGACGACCGAGTTCGAGCATCGCTTCAGCCTGGAGGCCATGCATCGTCGCGTCGGCTTCAAGTGGAGGGTCGGGAGGCAAAGGTGCGGGAAGAAACGCATCCACTGATCCAACCTCGGTCGAGACCGAAATATGTTCTCCACTCTTGCGCGCTGAAGTCATTGCTCTACCTCCCCAAACCTGGCTTGGATAAGGATCTCCATGATCCGACGTTAGCAAAGCGAACGGCCTTTCTCTTTGATAAGGAGATCTGGTTGCCAAGTTGGCTTGGGTAAGTGATGGACTCCCCGGACTAGGGCTTCGGAACGTGGGATATTTGTAGGGACGGGTGGTTTCACGAAGACTGCGATTCTTGAGGCGCAACAAATGGGAATCCCTCTTTGGGACCTCGACCAACTCGTGACACTCGTGCTTGAGACATACGACTCCCTCGGTGAAAACATCCAAGAGCTTGTTCCGCTGAAACAAATCTGGGTTCTCGACGACTCCGACGCTGGCGAAGATTCGTAGGCTCGATCTGAAGACATGACGAAGGACAAGGAAGACATCGTTTCGGCGCTTCGAGGCTCGCCCAAGCCTCCGCTTGAGGCAAAGGCCCAGTTGCCTAAGGAGTCTGGGTTCTATTCCTGGTGGGTTCGCCCGGGCGCAATCCCTGAAGTGCCGACTACCCCTCACCCGTCAGAGAATTGGTGCCTGTTGTATGTCGGGATCGCCCCCGGGAGGGCTACTAGTTCTGCAACGCTTTCCTCGCGGGTGAGAGGACAGCACATCAATGGAAATACTGGCTCATCAACTTTTCGACTGAGCCTTGCTTCTCTGCTTTTCGAGCGCGAGGGATGGCAGCCTCTGCAGCGCAAGAAGAAAGCGGTCTTGTCCAGCGAAGACAATGCGGCTCTGCGCGAATGGCAGCAGGAAAACGCTGCCCTTTGCTGGTGCGTGTTCGATGAACCCTGGGCAGGTACGACGGAGGGTGACGTCATCGCTGAAATGAAGCCTCCTCTCAACCTTGCCGAGAACTCATCTCACCCATTCCACGAAACCATGACCGCAACCCGACGACACTTACGAGCATCGGCAATCTAGTCGTGGTGATCAGATCAACAGATCTCATCGCGTCGACTTCTGCCCACATCGAGTTCAGGTACGGAAAGTAGGGTCGCGCGATGCCTTGGGATGAGCTCCCCTCCCAAAGTCCAAGCTAGGTCGCGCATTGACTTCTGGATACCGGTTGCGGCGTGTCCGCTGCTCGGACTAGACTGCTCGTATGGCTGACTCGGAAGTAGAAGCACTCAAGGCCGCGCTCGCGGTGCTGGACGAAGCGGACGTGCCGGAAGACCTTCGGGAAGTCGCGTTTAACAGACTGTTGGACCAGTATCTTGGCGCCCCTAGGCCTCAAGGTGGAGGAGGAGACACACGAATACCCGTTCCTCCCATCTCGACAAACCAAGGGTCTGCGATCGGAAAGATTGCGACGAAGCTAGACATCGATCAAGCCGTAATCGAGCAGGTGTTCGACGAAGACGAAGACGGAGTCCACTTGAACATTTCGCGCTTTCGCCTCGACAACCAAAAAAAAACAGCCGCCCAGGAAGTGGCACGCCTCGTTGCCGCCGGGAGGCAAGCCAGCGAGCAGGAAGAATGGACCTCGCTCGCTGTAATCGGAGAGGTTGCGGACAGCCTTGACGTTAAGGACTCGAACTTTTCCAAACACATGACCGCAATGAAAGGCGATGGTCTACGGATCCGCGGTACCGGTGGCCAGCGCGAAGCAAAGGTCAATGCCGTGGGCTTCGAAGCAGCATCATCGATCGTTCGGCGAGTAACTGAGTCGTAGACATAGCCGCCTCAATCGGTCTGACAATCCAGCGATTTCCAGCCGCGGGTGATCGTGTGCTTGCCATCGGATCGCTGGTCGGCGATCGAGCTGGGGACGGCTGGTTCTCCGCCGGCGAGCTAGCCGACATGTTCGAAGCCCTTAGGCTCCCAAAGCCCGGTGGCATCAGCCCAGCACTCACGCGGCTCAAGGATGCTGGATACGTCACGCCGCGCAGGAGCGGCGGTGCTTGGTCGTTGACGCCCGAGGGGCGCGGGAAGGTCAGTGACCTCCTCGCGGAGGTGGATGTGGGGACACTCGAAGCTGAGGTAGCTCTCGTGGGTGCAGCGGAGCTATCGCATGCGCAGCACCCGCTGATTCCGCCCGAACTTGCACCGGTCCGATGGGCTATTTCGATCCGTCGTCTGCTCGATGAGTACCCGTTCGATCAGAACGTGTTCTGCATGACGCGGTTCCCTCAACAAGAACTTGAGAACGAATTGCCAGACCCGGTTCAACATGTGATTGCGTCAACTCGAGGCGCCCTCGTGTCCCACGGACTACATCTGCACCTCGCTTCCGACCGGAACGCAGACGACGAACTCTTCGGCAACATCGCCGCTCACATGTGGGCCTGCAGGTACGGGATCGGCCTTTTTGAAACGCGGTTCAATGACGAATTCAACGACAACCTCCAGATCGAAGTAGGTTCGATGCTCATGACTGGGAGACGTGTCGCGCTCTTGAAAGACGTCAGCACACCGGACATGCCGACTGACTTTGTGGGCCACATCTACAAGAACGTTGATTTTGAAGACCTGGACGCGATTGAGGCCGCAGTGCACAAGTGGGCAGCCGACGATCTCGGTCTGGGGCGCTGCAGCGACTGCCCAACTGAACCCTGAGCAGATAGGTCGGCCGATTCCGTCTGATCACGATGGCTGTCGAACGTAGCGTTCGGGCGGACGTCCCGCTCTAGTCCCGAGCACCACATGGCACTAAGCGACCACATGGCACCTTGTCAGTTCTTTTTCTAGTTGGCGCGTCGTAGCCAACCTTTGTTTCAGTGTGTCGATGACCACGTAAAACTGTAGGTCCATGACCATCGAAATATGTCGGTCACAGGTTTCAGCAAAGGCCTTCTCGGACACCGCTCCTCAAGCCTTGGGATCGCATGCGATCCCAAGGCTTGAGGAGAGAAATTGATTACCGAGGAAGAACACATGGACATCAGAGCATTGGCCCGTCAGGGACTCAGCTACGCCGAGATCGGCCGCATCGTCGGTCGCGACTGGCGAACCGTAAAGCGCTACATAGACGAAGGTGCCGAACCGACTTACACCCGGGGCCGGACCCCATCGAAGCTTGACCCCTACAAACCGCGGATTGACCAGTGGCTGGCGAGGTGCCCGGGTCTTGAGGCGGCCCGGATCCACCAGGATCTGGTTCGCGACCACGGCTTCCCCGGCAGCTACCAGACGGTTCGCCGCTACGTTGAGCGAAGCCGGCCGAAGCCGGAGCCTCGGGATGAGGAGCGCTTCGAGACCGCCCCGGGCCATCAGGCACAGGTCGACTGGTCCCACGAAGAGCCGTGGGAGTGACAGCCACAACTGGCCCCACCGTGACAGCCTCAACTGGCCCCACCTGACGCCTTGATGGATCCTTGATCCGGGTCTCTGAACGAGATCCGGATCGGAGGATCAAGCGAGGTGAAATCAAGAGTGGAGCAGTTCGAGGAAATCAGGCGTGATCGTGCCCGCGAGGGTCTTTCTATCCGTGGGCTCGCCGAGCGCCACGGGGTTCATCGCCGGGCGGTGCGCCAGGCACTTGCCTCGGCGCTACCGCCACCGAAGTCGAAACCGAAAACCCGGCCACATCCGAAGATGGACCCGTATCTGGATCTGGTTGACGGATGGCTGATCGACGACAAAAGCGCCCCGAGAAAGCAGCGTCATACCGCTCGCCGGATCTACCAGCGTCTGCTCGACGAGCAGGGTGCCGACATCGCCGAGTTGACGGTCCGCCGGCACGTGGCGATAAGGAGAAGGCAGCTTGGCCTTGACGCGGGTGAGGTGTTTTGCCCGCAGGTTCATCTGCCCGGCCAAGACGGCGAGGTTGACTGGGGTGAGGCCGAGGTGTTCCTGGCCGGGGAACGGGTTACGGTGAACCTGTTTTTGATGCGTTCCTCGTTTTCGGGGGCATCGTTTTGCTGGGCCTCCCGGCACGCGACCCAGCAGGCCTTCCTCCACGCTCACACGCTCGCCTTCGAGTTCTTCGGTGGTGTCTTTCATCGTTTGCGCTACGACAATTTGTCTTCGGCGGTCAAAAAGATTCTGCGCGGCAGAAGAAGAATCG
>CAVOIH010000030.1:0-17512 GCA_963695885.1 uncultured Solirubrobacterales bacterium
ACTTAGGGAAGCCGAGAGCGGAGGCGATCAGAGGTGCGTGGGAGGCCTATTGGCAGACCGGGGATGGATCCTCGCTAAGGGCCGCGGATATTACGCCTGAGATCACCGAGGCCGAGCGAGAGCAGTTCCTAAGTTTCCATGAGAACCGACGTAGCCTCTATGAATGCGTCCTTCCAGGCGAGCTAGTCCAGCTGTGCGTCGAAAAGATGGATGTGAATCTGCTGAATCCGTCGGAGGTTCTGGACATCCAATATTTGATTGTCAACGAGTTTCAGGATCTCAATCCCATGGACCTTCGGTTTGTCCATGGCTTGGCCGATGCCGGCGTCAAATCGTTCATTTGTGGCGACGACGACCAATCCTTGTATTCGTTCAGGCACGCAAGTCCGGAAGGAATCCAGGCCTTTCCTGCTCGGCGTGGAGAAGCAGGTGACCACACCCTTAGGCATTGTTTTCGTTCGACACCAGCGGTTCTAGGTTCAGCCCGGATGCTGATTGAGGCAAATGCGGCCGAGGGCCGAGTTCCGAAGGATCTTGTTTCAATGTACGAACGATCGGATCCTGCGCTCGAGGGCGTCGTTGAGGGATGGGGATTCGATAACGCTGATGAGGAGGCCGAGGCAGTGGCCCGGTCCTGCTCCACATTGATTGAACAGGGCATCGAACCCGAGGAGATAATGATTCTCCTAGCTTCGAAGCCGCAGCTGGCCGACGATATTGAGAGTGCGCTGGAACGTTACGGCGTCGACTTTCATTCTTGTAGAACTAGTTCCCTCACAGAGCAAAAAATCGGAAGAGCGGGTTACGCGATTCTTTCACTCGTCGAAAACCCGGAGAACCTTGTCGCAATTCGAACGCTCCTTGGACTCCAGCGAGGGATTGGTGCTCAAAAATGCATTCAGGTGGCCTCAACAGTCATCTCAAACCACCTCGGATACCGGGAAATATTTACGGCCGACAAGGCCGAGGAACTGCTGAGTGGCGTGACCAAGAGAGCAGTCGAAAAGGTCGCCGAAGCACTAGCTGAGATCGCCGAGTGGGATTCCAATGATGTACTGACTAGTCGAAGAGAACGTCTTGCTGATATCGCCTCCGGAATCTCTGGTGAGGCGTCTGAGACTCTTAAGGACCACTTCGACACCTTTCCAGACGAGATGCTCCTTTCGGAAGCATCAGGTCTCTTGGGCGCCGATAGTGATCGTGACCGACGAATAGCTCTGCGCGATTATGCGGAAAGGTCGGGGGACGACGCCTTCCTCGAAGAAGAATTTGGAGGAGCGGTGACAGTTCTAACAATGCACGGGGCCAAGGGTCTGGGCGCCAAAGTGGTCTTTATTCCTGGCCTCGAACAGTCCGTTCTGCCGGGAGATCGTCGCGCCGGCAGGTCCGGACCGACTCAAGAGGCCGCACGAATGCTCTACGTGTCTATGACGCGGGCGAAATTCGCGTGCTTCGTTTGCTTCTCTAGGTACCGGGCACGAGGAGGCAACTTCGACGCCCGTCGAGCTTCCGACTTCGCTTCGCAGCTTGGGATTGCCTTCGAAGATGGGGAGGGAGGCCTGAGCGAAGAGGCCGCCGCCGCGATAGTAGAAGGCGCGAATATTCAGAATCCCTGATGTACTTGGGACAAAGAAGTTCCCGAAAAGTTCCCGGTCCCAAGACGCCTGAGCCATCACCGGAGTTCCCGATGGCTCTGCGCCTGAAGCCGACGAGCGGAATCGAACCGCTGACCCCTTCATTACGAGTGAAGTGCTCTACCAACTGAGCTACGTCGGCGCTCGGGGCATTGTAGGTGGTGCCGCGACGGCTGGATCGTCCGGTGCCGTTGGGAGAATCGGCCGATGGCCGAGCAACGAGAAAGGGAACTGCCGCTGCTCGAACGTGGCAATGACCTCTCGCGGATATTCGCTTTCACCGACGGGGTCTACGCGATCGCGATCACCCTGCTCGTCCTGCAGATCGACGTACCCACCGGCATAACCGGCGATGCCTCTCTGTGGGAGGGCATCGGAGACGAAGGCCCCGACCTGCTGGCATTCGCGATCAGCTTCGCCGTGATCGGCATGAACTGGGTGGGCGCCCACCGCTTCATGCGGACCGTCAAGGAGTACGACCGTGGCCTCATGCTCCTGACGCTTCTCTCCCTTTTCTGGATCGTGCTGATCCCGTTCACTAGCCAGCTGATGGGCGAATACGCGACCGAGGCGCCGATCGCGCTCGTCATCTACATCAGCAACATGCTGATGGTCGTCGGGGCGATGGCCCTGATGCAGCGGCACGTGCTGAAGGCCGGCCTGGGCAAGAGCGAATACGACTGGGACACCGAACTCTCCCTGAAGTCGTCCATCTTCACCGGGGCGGTATTCATCGTGACCATGCCCCTGGCGCTGCTGATCGGAAGCTGGGTCTTCGTGCTCTGGTTCGGCCTGAGGTGGGATCCGTACCAGCTTCGTCGAAACGCGGTCTACAAGGACCCCGAGCGGCCCGGGTCACCTCCGGCCACCTGACTCTCAGCGCTTCTTGACCGGAATCTGGCCGATCCGCCGCACCGGGAGCCGGGGGCGTCCGGCCTGAGGCCCACATGAGCATCTTGCCCTCTTTTCCTTGGCTGAGAACCCCGATTCGGGGCCCGGTGCTACCTCTTGAGCTTGACCGGCGACATGCAGTTGACGATGCCGCGCCAGCCGAGCGTGGTGCCCTCTCCGTCGATGTTCGCGTTGACCACTGTGACCCACCAGGTCCGCGGCGTGTAGGCACCGGAGATCGGGTTGTTCGGCCCGGAGGACGAGATCACGAGGTTGATGTACTGGGTCAGCATGCCGCCGGACACCGCCACCGCGCCGCCGGGGCAGACCAGCCTGACGTAACTGCCCCGGCCTGCTTCGGTCATGATCGGCGCTTCCGAGTCGGAGATCCGCGACTGGATCGAAATCGGCTTGGTCTTCGTCTTCCGCTGTTTCTTCATGGCGGAGAGTACGGCGCCGTTCGACGTGATGCCGCTTGCCGCCACCTGGGCCCGGGTCGCCGGGACGGTCCCGACGTTCGGGGCGGGGGCGATGTCAGCCTCGCGGTTCAGGCCGTCACCGACCGTCGGGGCCACGCCGAAAACGAGCCCGAGCGTGAGCAACGCCACGACCCCGCCGAAGCGGGCCTTGAACCGGCGGCGGACCGGAACGTCCTCTTCCCTGCCTGCTCCCTGCATGAACCCATTCTTACACGCCGGGCGAAGGAGGCGGGGCGGCTGCCCTTACACTAGGCGGACAGTGCCTTTCCCAACCGGCTTGCTGCCAAATATCGGTCCGCTCGAACTCGGCATCGTCCTGGTGATCGTGATCATCATCCTCGGGCCCAAACGGATCCCCCAGGCCGCGCGCGCGGTGGGCCAGGGCTTCCGCAACTTCCGGGGCGAGGTCACGAGTCCCGACGAGGACGAGCCGGACACGCTGACCGAGGCAAGGGCGGACGATTCGGCCGGCACGGAGCCTCGCGGGAAAAGCAAGACAGAGAGCTGATTGGAGCCCGGCAGCGGAGCTTCGGAGGACCCGGCTTGGTACCGCTGAACATCCCGAACGCCCTGACGCTCCTGCGGATCCTCGCGGTGCCGGTGGTGGTCGTGGCGCTGCTCGATGGCACCCCGAACGGCGACACCCTGGCGGCGATCGTCTTCGCCCTGGCCGCGATGACCGACGGCCTCGACGGCTATATCGCCCGCTCCCGGGACTCGGTCACCACCTTCGGCAAGCTGATGGACCCGCTGGCCGACAAGCTGCTGATCACGGCCGCGCTCGTCTCCCTGGTCTCGCTTGGCCGCCTGCCGGCCTGGGTGGCCATGGTCATCATCGCCCGCGAGTTCGCGATCACCGGGCTGCGCTCGATCGCCGCCGAGCGCGGCGTGATCATCTCTGCGAGCTGGATGGGCAAGGTCAAGACGGTGCTTCAGATCGGCGCGGTCTTCGCCCTGATCACGTTCAACCCGTCACCGGTCTGGGTCGACGTCCTGGTTTACGTGGCGGCGGCAGCGACCGTGATCAGCGGACTGGACTACTTCTTCGGGCTTCGCAAGAGAATCGCGGAGCAGCGGCGGCACGAGGAACACTCAGCCGACCAGGACGTCCTGGGCTGAACGCCGGCCGGTTCAGTTCTCCAGCATCCGATCCGCACAGCGAAACCATTCATTTCTTCTATTCCGTTTCCAACCATTCTTTCATCGAGACGTGGCGCTGGTTGTGCCCATCGCCACCCATCTCTTCTTTCAGCTCCGAGAACAGGCCGAATCTCTCGGCGACGACGTTGTGCCGGTGGATGGTCTCCAGGTTCTCCTGGCGGGCCATGATGAAGGAGTCGGGTGACAGACCGGAATACTGCTCGACCACCTGGCGGAGCATCTCGCGTACGCAGTCCTCGACGAAACGCGGCTGGGAGTGGGCTTTGGTGACAACGGCCAGCTCGTCCGGGCGTTTCATCAGTTCGTAGATCTCGGAGCTCATCGAACTCTCGACCAGGCGGAGCAGGTCCCGGGCGTCGATGTCGGCCGGGGAACCTTCGGGGCACCCGATGTGAAGGGTGCCGATCCCGCGCTGGTTGTGGGTGGCGATCGGGACGGTGTCGAGGATCTCGTCGATCTGGTCGTCCCGGTAGCCGAGCGCCCCGAGCCGGTCCCTCGAGAGGTCGGCGACCATTCCCTGGGCGCAGGGGCAGGCGGTCATGCCCTGGGCTTGCACCCCGGTCACCGTCCGGGTCGCGCCGGCGGACGCGACCGCGGTCCCGAGCAGCGTGTAGATCTCCTGGTTCACGATGCCCGAGACGGGGGCGGGCACGGTCTCGGCGTAGGTCGCCTGGATCGACACCTCGGCCCTGATCCCCTCCTGGCGCTCGCGCACGAGTTCGGCGATCCGGGCGGCGAGCTGTTCGGCCCGCATCGACTCCGAAGCGACGACTTCTTGGATCGCCTCGGCCACGTTCTCCTCGAAGCGGGACATGTGGACGCCGGCCTGATCGGGCCCGAGGTCGACGAAACACTCGAGTTCGGCGTGGTAATGGCCCTTCTCGCCGAGGCTGATCACCTTTTCGACGCCGGTCACGCCGACTCGCGAGAGACTGACACGGGTGGCCGGCGCCGAGGCCTGGGCGTCGATCCCCTGAGGGGCGGGCTTTGTCTCCGGATTCATCATGTTCGTACCTGTTTCAGGGATCGCACGGTGTCAAGGCAAAGAAGCCTAACCATCCGATGCGTCCGGGGCGCCGAATCGGGCGGTAGATGGGGCTGTCTATAATTCCCGCCCTGGGGTAAACCGATCGTTCGAACACCGAGAACCCAGGCACGGGGGCGTGTATGGAAGTTGATAGCGAAGAGCTGCGAGTGCTGATCGCGGCTGGTCGTGATCAGGGTTATCTGACCTACGAAGCTATCGCCAAGGCGGTTTCGGACCTCGACGTCAATCGCGCCCAGGTCGAGGAACTCCACGCCCACCTGACCGAGCGGGGCATCGAAGTCATAACCAGGGAAGACGCGACCGCTCGCAACCCCGTCGAGGAAGTCGCCGCCCCGGTCACCGCCGTCGCCGAAGCCGGTGCCGAGGCCAATCTCGATTCGCTCCGCCTCTACCTGCGCTCGATCGGCCAGGTCGAGCTGCTGAGTGCCACCCAGGAAGTCGAGCTCGCCAAACGGATCGAGCGCGGGGACATGGAGGCCAAGCGCCAGATGGTCGAGGCGAACCTGCGTCTGGTCGTCTCGATCGCCAAGAGCTACCTCGGCCGGGGGCTCTCCTTCCTCGACCTGATCCAGGAAGGCTCGCTCGGCCTGATCCGCGCGGTCGAGAAGTTCGACTACCGCCGCGGCTACAAGTTTTCGACCTATGCCACCTGGTGGATCCGCCAGTCGGTCACCCGCGCGGTCGCCGACAAGTCACGTTCGATCCGGATCCCGGTCCACATGGTGGAGAAGCTGAACCGGGTCCACTTCGTCGAGCGCCAGCTGGTCCAGGATCTCGGCCGCGAACCGGAGCAGTTCGAGATCGCCGACGAGCTCGGCTGGACGGTCCAGGAGGTGCGGGACGTGTGGCGGGTGGCCCAGGCCCCGATCTCGCTGGAGAAGCCGGTCGGTGACGGTGAGGAGACCGAACTGGTCGACCTGGTCCCTGACGAGAACGCGATGGAGCCTTTCGACGAAGCCTCGCTGAACATGCGGAGCGAGGGCGTGCGCAAGGTGCTCGACGGCCTCTCCGAACGCGAGCGCCAGGTGCTGGTCATGCGGTACGGCCTCGGTGGCCTCAACCCGCGGACCCTCGAGGAATGCGGCGAAGCCTTCGGCGTGACCCGCGAGCGGGTGCGCCAGATCGAGACCAGCACGCTCAGGAAGATCAAGAGCCTGCCCGAAGCCCAAGGGCTGCGCGAGGGCGGCTAGCGTCTCGCCGCTTGATCCCCGCGAAGCGTGGGTCGGGGCGTCAGGACCCGCTCCTCATCGGACGAGGTCGAGGCGCAGGTTGTCCTGGACCTTCTCCCGCCGGGACGGTTCGACCCCGGCCTCTTCGGCGTAACCGGGCCACTCCGATACGACCTCGGTCACCTCGGCCACGATCTCCCTGGCCCGGCCGCGGGGGAGCGTCGCGACTTTCCCGGCCCCGACGAAGTCGTCGAGCGTGAAACCCCTCGTCTTGCCGGCGAGGGTCATCTGGTGACCGCCGGTCCACTTGCTCTCCGGGTTGTACGCGTAGGTCACGTCGAAGGCCGGTGACAGGCGCCAGGTGCCGGCCCGGTCCATCAGGAAGGAGATGTTCTTTACGTGGTCGTCCTGGTTGCGGGCCACGACGTTGAAGGCCATCCGCCGGAACAGCTGCTCACGCGCGTCCGGTCCGAGGTCGAGGCTGCGGGTCACCATGAAGGCCTGTTCGTACGAGTAGGCGCCGGGCTGGTTGAAGTCGAAGTGCGCGATGGCACCGAGCGACTGCATGTGGATCTTCCGGTTCTCATCGTCCCGGTCGAACCGCCTCGTCATGAAATGGCTCCGGCCGTTCTCCTCCAGGAGCCGGCAGGGGGTCATCAGTATCCCGGCGTTCCTTGCCATCGCGGAGTAGGCGAACTCGATCAGGCCGTACCCCTTGGGGTCCGCCAGGGCATCCTTGTCCCTGTTGTTCTCGACGCCGTCGAACTTGAGCAACCAGGGCTCGAAGCCCGGACCGTTGTCAACCTGCCCCGACCGGACCTGGTTGGTCTCCGGGTTCCAGGCGATGACCGCCTTGGCCCTCGCTCCGCCGGCCCAGGTCCCGACGCTCAGGATCTCCCGGAGCGCACCTTCGCGTTCGCGGCGGGCGAGGGAGGCCTCGAGCTGGGTGCGGTGACTCAGGACTTCTGAGGCGAGCTCGACGAGCGCCCCGATCTGGATGTCTCCGCCGGGGGCCGGCTCCGGGCCCGCGGCGGGTTCGAACTCGAGGGCACCCATCCCGCGGGTACCGACGTAACAGAGCCGCTCGACCGCGTTGAAGTCTCCGGGCCGTCGCCCCTGCCCGGCGAGCCACACGTTGATCAGGGCGGTCCCGTAACGGTCCGGCAGCGAGTCGGCGAGCAGTCCGGGCAGGCCGTGGAAGGTCTCGCGGCTGAGAGCCGCGAAGCTGAACGGATGCCGGGCGAGGGGCATCTCGAGAGGGGAGACCTGGATGCCGCTGCGCGAGAAGGGCGCCGTGTATTCGAAGGCGGCGACGTCGCTGCCGTCCTCGAGGAAGACCGCGCCGATCGGGCTGCCCCAGAGCATGACGGTGGCGCCTGTGCTCACGGTCCGTCTTCGTGGTCGTCGCCCCACACCCACGGTCCGTCAGGGGAGTCATCTCTCTTCCGGCCGCGTGCACGCCTCCGGCGGAGGCCGTCGTTCCTGATTCGTTCAACCGGGCTCGGCACCGGTTCGGGCAGCAGCCGGTCGAGCGATTCGCTCATTCCAAGCGCCCGGAGGACCCGGATGAAGCTGGGCAGCTGGACGGGCACCCCTTCTTCCAGGCGCTGAACCGTCCGGCGGGCCAGGCCGGCCCGTTCGGCGAATTCGGACTGGGACAGATTTCGCTCGAGCCGCCACCGGGCGATCCGGTTGCCGATCTCGGCCAGGACTGCTTCGTCGGTGAGTTGGTCATTGATTTGCATAAAGCGCCTCCTCGGACGCTTTATAGCCAGTTTTGGCCGTAAAGCGTCATATATTGCGCTTTAAGCTTAGCAGGTGGATTCGACTAAAGCGTCATACATGACGCGTTGAAGCCGTAGAGCCGACTAAGGCGCCACAAGTGGCGCTTAACAGGCGCCGGGTCCTGACATCCGTCTCCGCGCCAGTGCGGAGCACGGGCGGCGAGACCCTTAGTGGCGGAGGTAGGATTCGAACCTACGTAGGCTGAGCCAACCGGTTTACAGCCGGTCTCCTTTAACCACTCGGACACTCCGCCAGCTGGACGCGCAGTTTATTGAACGTAGTGGCGAAGGGGCCCGGCCGTGGACAACGGGAATACTCTGGTGCGATGAGCCCCTCCCGCGGATTCGCCTCGGACAACTCCTCGGGGGCCCACCCGGCGGTCCTCGCCGCCATCGCAGCGGCCAACCAAGGACACGCGACCGCGTACGGAGGCGACTCCGAGACCGCCCGCCTCGAAGAGATCTCTGCGGCCGAATTCGGTGACGGCTCACGGATCTTCCCGATGCTGAACGGGACCGGTGCCAACGTCGCCGCCCTGCGCGCGATCGCGAGGCCACACCAGGCCGTGATCTGCGCCGACACCGCCCACCTGACGATCGACGAGACCGCCGCGCCGGAGGCGATCGCCGGCCTGAAGCTCCTCGGCGCCCCGACCCCGGACGGCAAGCTCACCCCGGAGATCGCGTCGGCGAAGCTGGCCGACCCCGCCGACCTGCCGCATGCCGCCTGGCCGGCGGTCGTGTCGATCACCCAGGCGACCGAGCTCGGCACGGTCTACACGCCGCAGGAGGTCGGCGCGCTCTCCGACTTCGCCCACGAGAACGGCATGCGCCTCCACATGGACGGGGCGAGGCTGGCCAACGCCGCCGCCTCGCTCGGTCTCGGCCTGAACGAAGTCAGCCTCGGGTGCGGGGTCGACCTGCTCTGCCTGGGGGCGAACAAGAACGGCGCCCTGTTCGGGGAGGCCGTCGTCTTCCGCGAACCGGAACTCGCCGAAGGGTTCGGGGTCCTGCGAAAGGGGTCGCTTCAGCTGGCTTCGAAGATGCGTTTCGTCTCGGCTCAGCTGAACGCCCTGATCGAGAACGAACTGTGGCGGGACCTCGCCGGCAATGCCAACCGGATGGCCGCCGCCCTGGCTGACGCCGTCGCCTGGATCGACGGGGTCGAGATCGCCCAGGAGACGCAGGCCAACCTCGTCTACGTCGCGATGGAGCTCGAGAAGGCCGAGAGGTTCGTCCGCCGCTCGGCCCCGCACGAACCACTGCTGTCCCGGCTCGGCGACTCCGGCCTGATCCGGCTGGTCGCGTCATGGGACACGGAGACGGAAGACGTGGACAACCTGGTCACCGAACTGAGGGTCGCGGCCCACGGCCACTGAAAACGAGAAACGAGAGGTGATCGGCTTTACAACGGCCATGCCGTTGTAAAGCCGATCACTCCGTGCCGACTGGTGTTTCCGGGTGATCCGGCTCGGGCGGTAGGTCGGTTCTCGTTGTAAAGCCGATCACCTCGCAAGCCGGGCGGTTGGTCAGTCGATCAGGTCGCGCTCCGCGGCCCAGCGGCTGAGTTCGTGCCTGGTCGAGAGCTGGAGCTTTCTGAGCACCGAGCTGGCGTGGGCCTCGACCGTCTTGATCGAGATGCCGAGCCGCCGGGCGATCTCCTTGTAGAGGTATCCGCGGGCGATCAGGCGGAGGACCTCCTGTTCGCGCGGAGTGAGCTGATCGAGCTCGGCGTCGGCCAGGGCCTGATCGTCGTTGCCGGTGAAAGCGTCGAGCACGAATCCGGCGAGCTGGGGGGAGAAGACGGCGTCGCCCTGGCTGACGCGGGTGATCGCGTCGATCAGCTCGGGACCGGAGATCGACTTGGTCACGTACCCGCGGGCGCCGGTCCGGACGATCGCGACCACGTCCTCGGGCGCGTCGCTGACCGAGAGCGCGAGGAACCTGGTGCCTTCGGCGCCGGGCAACGTCTGCCGGATCACTTCCTGCCCGCCGCCGTCTGGCATGTGGACGTCGAGCAGCACCACGTCCGGCCTCTGCTTGCCGATCAGGGCCACGGCCTCACGCACGGTCGATGCCTCGCCGACCACGTCGACCCCCTTCTCGAGCTCGGCCTTGACGCCGGCCCGGAAGATGGCGTGGTCGTCCACGATCACGACGCGGATCTCACTCGTTTCACTCACCTGGCCTCCATGGTCAGTTCGATCTCGGTTCCTTCACCATCACCCGAATGGACCCGGGCGGAGCCGCCGTTCAGCTTCATCCGGCCGAGGATCGAGTCTCTCACCCCACGCCGGTCGCCGGGCACCGAATCGAGGTCGAAGCCGGGTCCGCGGTCGCGGACGAACACCTGGATCTGGGCCGGGGTGATCTCCGCGTAGAGGCGGACGGTGCCGGCGTCTCCGGCGTACTTGACCGCGTTGGTCATCGCTTCCCTGCTTGCGGCGACCAGGGCGGCCCCTCGCTCGTCGAGTTCGCGGTCACCGACCGTCACGGCATCGATCGGCAGGCCGTGGCGCTCCTCGACCTCTGCGGCCGCCGCCTCGAGAGCGCTGGCCAGCGAGGTGTCACGCTCGTCGCCGGTCTTGCCGGACAGCCACTCCCGGAGTTCGCGCTCCTGCTTGCGGGCCAGGGTGGACACCTGGCGCGGGTCGTCCGACTTCTTCTGCATCAGGGCAAGGGTCTGGAGTACCGAGTCATGGAGGTGGGCGGCAACCTCCGCCCGCTCCTGCGAGCGAACGCGTTCAGAACGCTCCCGGCCCAGGTTGCGGCCGAGCCGCACCCAGACCGGCGCCAGCACGAGGGCGAGGACGACGACCACGGTCACGCCGGCGAGTGCCGCGTCACCGGCCGCATCGAAAGCACCGTTTATGTAGAGGAAAAGCACGGCGGCCCCGACCACGAGGGCGATGCCGAAGATGCCGCGGTAAGGGCCAAAGCCCCGCCGCCGCTGGGCGGAGCCGAAGATCCGGGAGTCATCTACTCCTCGATCTTCGCCAGTGAGGACCTGGCCGGTGGACAAGGAACGGACGGCGGAGTCGGCCGCCGCCGCTTCGTCGGCCGACCCGGTGAACTGCCGCCAGAGGAGCGCCGCGCCGGCGGTGGCGAGAACGATCGGCCAGACGAGCGCGTCGCTCCACCAGAGGCCGGCCTCGCGGAAGATGAAGAGGAGGCCGAGCGTGATCAGCCCGACGCCGGCGCCGATCAGCCAGGAGTTCCGGCCGGTGCCCCGGCCCGGGAGGCGGTCGCCAACCGCGCCGGCGCCCTCCCGGGGCGTGACCGGCAGCACGACCCAGAGCAGCCCGTAGGCGACGGCCGCGAGCCCGCCGGTCGCGACCGTCAGGACGACGGCCGCGATCCGGACGAGCACCGGGTCGATGTCGAGGCGGCGGGCGACGCCGGCACAGATGCCGGCGACGAAGGCGCCGTCGGACGAGCGTTTCAGCCGTCGCCGCGCCTCCGTCATCCGGTCGCCTCGTTCATCCGGTCAGGCCGCGCTCTTCGTGGCGGGCGGGGAGGTGGCACCCGGCCCCTCCGGGGCGGTGGGCTCGTCCGGGGAGGCGGGAGCCGCCGGCCGCCGGGCGGAGTTGTCGCAGGCCTCGAGGGCGCGAGCCTGAGCTTCGTCCTGAAGGGCCGGCTCGTCGATCGTGCCGCCCCACGAATCGTCATCGTCCGGGCCCGATCCGGACTCCCGGAACGTCGTGTCGTCCACGACCAGGAACAGCCCGACCTTCATCTCCGAATCGAGGCGAAGCACGGGCGACCGGCTGACCTCGTCGCCGAAGGTGTGCTCGAAGCCGACGCCAGAGGTCTGCAGCCCGCGGATCTCGGACATGCCGGCCTTGGCGTCGACCGAGCCACTGACGCAGACGTCGTCGGGCACGATCACCCGGGTGGCGCCCAGTCCGCTCTCGACCGGCAGGTCAACGGTCTGGCCCTGGCGGAACGGGTAGTCCCGCAGGTCGATGGTCATCGCGCCGGCTGCGAGCTGGTACCCGCCGGCGGGAAGGCTCTGGGCCAACGCCGGCTTCTCGCGGATCTCGCCGTAGTCGCCTTCGATCCGGAGGTCGGCGATCGAGACGACCGCCATCGGGATCGCGACTGCCACCGCAGCCCCGAGGGTCCACAGGGCCAGCTGGTGCCGGTTGTTCAGGGCGGCGATGACCAAACCCACGCCGAGCACGATGACGATCGTCGCCATGGGGATCGCGCCGAGCACCGCCGTGAACAGGATGGAGACCACCGCCAGGAGCAGCGCGGTGAATCCGGCCGCGGCGACGATGGCGATGATCGTCATGACCTTGCCGAAGGTCGACGGAGCGCCGGTCCGGGATGCCGGGGCGGTTCCGGCTGTTTTCGGGGCCGCTCCCCGGACCTTCGTTTCCGCGGTTCGCGGATTCCCGGTAGCGGGTGCGTCGGCGGTGGCGGGAGCGGAAGGAGCGTTCTGGGTCGGGGAGGGTGCCACGGTGCCGGCCACGGCCGGCGTCGGGCCCGTCTTTTTCGCGGAAGCCGGAGAGACCTCGGCCGGGGCGTCTTCATCCTTCGACTGGCCGATCAGCCAGATCACGCCGCCGATGACGAGTGCCCACAGCAGCGCGCCGAACCAGAAGCCCTGGGCGAAGCCGAACATCCAGCCGCCGAAGCCGTCGCCGGTGACGCCGATCGAGACCAGGGCGAGGATGCCCATGGCCACGGTGCCACCGATCACCCAGAGGCGCTTGGTGCCGTCGGGCTGCGGCGCGGGCTGGTTCGGGTCCCCGTCGATCGGGACCACGGCGAGGAGAACCAGGTACGCGAGCACGCCGAGGCCGCCGAAGATGATGCTGAGGACGAAACCGATCCGGACGAAGACCGGGTCGATGTTCAGGTGTCTGGCGATTCCGGCCGCGACGCCGCCGATGTAGCGGTCATCCCGGGACCGGGTGAGCCTTTTGCTTTCAGGGTTTGAGTTCATGGGACAAGGCTCGGGGGTCGGGCGATTCCTGTCTATTGGGAATGACCCTTACCGGACCCGGGGGTCACCCCTTACGATCATCTCACCGATGCCCGAGACCGACACAGGAGCCGAAGCCGGGTCCAACCCGGGTTCGGCGGGAATCACGATCGAAGAACTGGCCCGCCGCACCGGCATGACCGTGCGGAACATCCGCGCCCACCAGTCGCGCGGGCTGCTCGACCCGCCCGAGGTCGTCGGCCGCACCGGCTTCTACGACGAGGAACACGTCGGCCGGATCGCGCTGATCCGCGAGCTCCAGGAGGAGGGCTTCAACCTCGAGGCGATCCGCCGCATCATCGACTCGGCCCGGGGTTCCTCCGGGGACCTGCTCGACTTCACCCGGACCGTCCGCGCGCCCTACGAGACGGAGAGGCCCGAGATCCTCGAGGCGGCCGAGATCGCGGCGCCGTGGGGCGAGTCGGCGCTCAGTGCGGACCAGATCGAACGGGTCGAGCGGCTCGGCCTGATGCGACCGGTCGGTGGCGGCCGCTATGAAGTCCTGAGTCCGAAGCTCTACGCGGCGGGGGTCGAACTGGCCGAGTTCGGTGTGCCCCCGGCGAAAGCGCTCGCGGCGATGGAACGCCTCAAGGCCCGTTCGGACGCGGTCGCCAAGGTCTTCATCGAACTGTTCGTCGAGCAGATCTGGAACCCCTTCGACCAGGCGGGCCGGCCGCGGGAGGAGTGGCCCCGCATCCAGGAAGCGTTGACCCGCCTCCGCCCGCTCGCGTCCGACGCTTTCGTCGCTGCCTTCCAGATCGCGATGGAGGAGGGCTCCGAGAGGGCGATCAGCGAAGGCATCCGGCGCGACATAGCCAAGGCCGCCGATCCGAATCAGAAGCTATAGTAAAGTATAGATTAAAGGATATAACCTATGCTATATTATAGTCATGAAGAAGCCGCGCACCTACTCTTTTCAGACTGCCGAAGCGGCTCGACTGCTCGGTAATCGAATCCGGCTGGCTCGACTCGAGCGTCGTTGGACTATTGAAGAGCTGGCCGAACGGGTCGGAATCAACCACATAACGATGAGCAAGATCGAACGTGGAAATCTGAGTGTCGGATTGGGCGCCGCGTTCGAGGCAGCGGTACTAGTGGGCGTTCCCCTGTTCCATGCGGACGCGGAACGTCGGGACCAAGAGACAAGGAACGTGGAAACACGCCTCGCGCTGCTTCCGAAACGAGCGCGACGGCCGACGAGGAACATAAGCAATGACTTCTAGCTCCGCCGGGATGGAGCAGCCGAGCACAGGGTTCGTCTGGATCTGGCTTCCTGATGCCGCCGACCCTGTCGTTGCCGGGCGAGTCGACCAGCAGGGTGACACTCTGGTCTTCCGCTACGGGAGGTCCTACCTGGAGAACGAAAGGAGCATCTCGATCTACGAGCCGGAGTTGCCACTCGATGACCTGGAACACGTTCCCCGGAATGGAACCGTTCATGGCTGTCTTGCCGATGCCGGTCCAGACTCGTGGGGCCAGCGGGCGATTCTCCACAGCCGTTTCGGAGACAGCACGCACGACACGTCCGATCTGCGGGAGCTGACTTACCTGATGTCGGCTGGCTCCGATCGGACGTGTCGTGCGTGCTGTCTCGAAACAGGCTGTGGAGAATCGCCCGCTGGCCCCACGAGTCCAACCGCGCATGACAGCCATGAACGGTTCGTCCGGGGAACGTGTCCGGTCATCGAGTGGCAACTCCCACTATGAGATGCTCCCTTCGTTCTCCAGGTAGGACCTCCCATAGCGGAAGATTAGGAGTGTCACCCTGCTGGTCGAACTCGCCGGGCAACGACGGGTCGGCGGCATCAGGAAAACCACGATCCAGACGAACCCTGTGCTCGGCTGCTCCATCCCGGCGGAGCTAGAAGTCATTGCTTATGTTCCTCGTCGGCCGTCGCGCTCGTTTCGGAAGCAGCGCGAGACATGTTTCCACGTTCCTTGTCTCTTGGTCCCGACGTTCCGCGTCCGCATGGAACAGGGGAACGCACTAAGTACACTATAAAGTGGCGCCCAATCAGACAGCTTGCGGGATTTTTGCAGCGTTAGAATCTTGCTCATCGTTATGTGGTTCGTCCGACCCGTTCGGCCAGCTCTTCAATAGTCCAACGACGCTCCGAGTCGGCCCCTCGGATTCGATTACCGAGCAGTCGAGCCGCTTCGGCGGTCTGAAAAGAGTAGTACACAGCTCTTCATCGTATGATCACGTAGGTTATATCCTTTAATCTCCTATTTTTACTATAGCTTCTGATTCGGATCGGCGGCTGGCTATGGCGCGGGATGCCTCCACTGATCGCCCTCTCGGAGCCCTCCTCGTCGCGATTGTGGAGGCAGCGACGAAAGCTTCGTCGGACGCGAGCGGGCGGAGGCGGGTCGACGCTTCCTCGGATGTCGGGCCGCTCCTCTCCCGCCGGCCGTGGTCGAGGGGTCCGGATCCTGCTCGACGAACAGTTCGCATGAAGACCTTGGCGACCGCGTCCGAACGGGCCTTAGAGGCGTTCCATCACCGCGAGGCGCCTTGCGCGGGGCGCGCCCGAACTCGGCCAGTTCGACCCCCCCGCCCGTGTAGCTTTTTCCGGACTCGGGCTTCATAGCGGCCGCCACCGACCGGTCGCGTCAGGCCGAGCCGCTCGAACCGTTCGACTGGTCGGCTGCTGGCGCGCCGACTCGCCCCCACCGCGCGCGATCTCGGCCGCCTCGCGGATCTGCGGCCTCTCCGTTATGGGCGCGCGGACGGTCCGGGTGAAGTCGAGCGGTCCCGGGAGGAACCCCGGGCCGAGTCGATGATGCGGCGGATCGCCTCGAGGTTGAGAAGCCCTTCCTCCTGGAGCTCGCAGATCAGCGCGATCCGGCCGACGTGCTGCTCGTCGTAAAGCCCGGTGCAGCCGACCGGGCGGGTCGAGCCGCCCGCGGACTTGGGTGGGCGCGGATGATCCTCTCACGGTAGTGCCGGTGGGCGGGCCGACTCTTCGATCGAGATTCCGCGCCGAACCCGGGTTGGACCCGGCTTCAGCTCTGTGTGGGTCCTTTCGGGCATCGGTGAGTTATGATCGTGAGGGGTGACCCCCGGGTCCGGTAAGGGTCGTTCCCAATAACAGGAATCGCCCGACCCCCCCGAGCCTTGTCCCGTGAACTCAACCCCTGAAAGCGAAAGGCTCCCCGTCCGGGATACGCTCCATCGGCAGCGTCGCGGCCGGAATCGCCAGACACCTGAACATCGACCCGGTCTTCGGTCCCCGGGATCGGTTTCGTCCTCTCGTCGTCTTCGGCCGCTGCTCGGCGTGTCCCGTACCTGGTTCTCCTCGCCGTCGTCCCAATCAACGGGACCCGAACCAGCCCGCGCCGCAGCCGCGAAGCGGCCACCGAGCACCTGGTGATCGGTGGCACCGTGGTGATGAGCTCCGCCTCGGCCTGGTCTCGATCGGCGTCACCGGCGGAGCGGCTTCGGCGGCTGGATGTTCGCTTCACCCAGGCTTCTGGTTCGGCGCGCTGCTGTGGGCACTCGTCATGGCGGCGTGATCTGGCTGATCGGCCAGTCGAAGGATGAAGACGCCGGCCGAGGTCTCTCCGGCTCCGCGAAAGCGGGCCCGACGCCGGCCGTGGCCCGCACCGTGACACCTCCCCCGACCCAGAACGCTCCTTCCGCTCCCGCCACCGCCGACGCACCCGCTACCGGGAATCCGCGAACCGCGGAAACGAGGCGCGGGGAGCAGCCCCGAAAACAGCCGGAACCGCCCCGGCGTCCCGGACCGGCGCTCCATGAACCTTCGGCAAGGTCCTGACAGATCGTCGCCATCGTCGCCGCGGCCGGTTCACCGCGCTGCTCCTGGCGGTGGTCTCCATCCTGTTCCACGCGGTGCTCGGCGCGATCCCCATGGCGACGATCGTCATCGTGCTCAGCGTGGGTTTTGGGAATCGCCGCCCTGAACAACCGGCACCAGCTGGCCCTGTGGACCCTCGGGGCTGCGGTGGCAGTCGCGATCCCGATGGCGGTGGTCTCGATCGCCGACCTCCGGATCAGAAGGCGACTACGGCGGATGTGCGCGAGAAGCCGGCTGTCGCCCAGAGCCTCCCGGCGGTTACCTCGCAGCCGGCGCGATGACAGCCGTCGACCTGCCGGACTCGTTCCGCCAGCCAGACCGTCAACCTGCCGGTCGAGAGCGGACTGGGCGCCACCCGGGTGATCGTGCCGACGACGTCTGCGTCAGTGGCTCGGTGAACACCAGGCCGGCATGTCCGAGATCCGGGCTGTTCCTCGGCGTCGGCTTCGAGCACACTTTCGGCGACGAGGTCAGCCGGTCGCCGGTGCTTGGCCTCGATTCGGAGATGAAGGTCGGGGCTGCTCACCGATGCGTG
>CAVOIH010000031.1:0-174198 GCA_963695885.1 uncultured Solirubrobacterales bacterium
GTAACCGTGGACGTGGAAACTGGAATGGTTGGCACGACGATAGGTAAGGCGGTGGATCAGGGAAGGATATCCGTGGTAGGCGAAAATAACTGGCTTGTCCGTCGAAAATAGGGCGTCGAACTCTGGGTCGGACAGCCCATGCGAGTGCGCCTTCTGGTCCTGCAATCGCATCAGGTCGACGACGTTCACCACCCGGATGCGCAAGCCAGGGAAGTGGTCACGCAGAATCATCACTGCGGCAAGGGTTTCCAGGGTGGGTACGTCACCGGCACATGCCATGACCACATCGGGATCAGCGCCCTCGCCAGTGCTTGCCCAGTCCCAGACGCCGATTCCCTTGGCGCAGTGGTCGACCGCCTGATCCATCGAAAGGAACTGCGGTTGCGGTTGCTTGCCGGCGACTATGACGTTGACGTACTGGCGGCTCCTCAGGCAATGGTCGGCGACGGACAGAAGAGTGTTCGCGTCGGGCGGCAGGTACACCCGGATCACATCGGATTTCTTGTTGACCACATGGTCGATGAATCCCGGATCCTGGTGGGAGAAGCCGTTGTGGTCCTGGCGCCACACATGAGACGTGAGCAGGTAGTTCAGGGAGGCAATCGGGTGCCGCCAGGGAATCTGATTGGTGGTGGTCAACCATTTGGCGTGCTGGTTGAACATCGAATCGATTATGTGGACAAAGGCCTCATAGCAGGAGAAGAAACCATGTCGCCCGGTCAGCAGGTACCCCTCCAGCCAACCTTGACAGGTGTGCTCGGAAAGTATCTCCATCACGCGACCTTCGGGAGAGAGCCGGTCATCGCCCTGAATGGTTTCGGCGTTCCAGGCCCGGTCCGTCACCTCGAGCACGGCGTTGAGTCTGTTTGAGTTGTTCTCGTCGGGCGAGAAGACGCGAAAATTGTCGCCGTTGGCAACCATTACGTCCCGAAGGAGGCTTCCGAGCACGCGGGTGGACTCGCCCTCGCCGGCCCCGGGTTGCTTCACCGGCAACGCGTAGTCGCGAAAGTCCGGCATTCGCAGGTCTCGCAGGAGGCCGCCCCCGTTGCTGTGAGGAATGGAGCTCATCCTGCGCTCCCCCGATGGATGTCGCCTGGCAATCATCGGAACCGGTACTCCTGCCTCATCGAACAGTTCCTCTGGGCGGTAGCTTCGCATCCAACCTTCCAGGATCGCGCGATGCTCGTCGTTCTCCTTGGCCTGGGCGAACGGAACCTGATGTGAGCGCCACGTGCCCTCCACCTGTTTTCCGTCCACCGAAACAGGACCTGTCCAGCCCTTGGGGGAGCGGAACACGATCATCGGCCAGCTCGGGCGATCGGTGCGACCCTCGGCGCGTCCCCGCCTCTTGATCTCCGCGATTTCGTCCAGACATGTATCGAGAACCCGGGCAAAGTCCTGATGCATCTGAGCCGGATCGTCACCCTCGACGTAGTATGGGGTATGGCCGTAACCACGGAGAAGATGATCGAGTTCATCTTTTTCTATGCGTGCCAGGATGGTGGGGTTCGCGATCTTGTAGCCATTGAGATGGAGGATCGGCAGGACGGTCCCGTCCCGAACGGGATTCACGAACTTGTTCGAATGCCAGCTTGTCGCCAGCGGGCCGGTCTCGGCTTCGCCGTCACCGATTACCGCGGCGACGATCAGATCCGGATTGTCGAAGGCGGCACCGTAGGCGTGCGAGAGTGAATAACCCAACTCGCCGCCCTCGTGTATCGATCCGGGCGTTTCGGGGGCCACGTGGCTGGGAACTCCTCCGGGGAAGGAGAACTGCCGGAACAGCTTCTTCATTCCATCGCCGTCACGAGTGACCAGCGGATAGGTCTCCGTGTAGGAGCCTTCCAACCAGGAGGCCGCGATCGGGCCAGGACCGCCGTGACCTGGACCCATGACGTACATCATCTCCAGATCTCGCGCCATAATCGAACGATTGAGATGCGCGTAGATGAAATTCAGCCCGGGAGTAGTTCCCCAGTGGCCCAGAAGTCGCGGCTTGATGTGCTCCGATGCCAACGGTTCCCGTAGCAGCGGGTTGTCCAAGAGGTAGATCTGACCCACCGCTAGGTAGTTCGCGGCGCGCCACCAAGCGTTCAGCCCCTCCATCTCTTCCGGCTCGAGCTTGTCCTCTGGGCCCGGGTCATTCATGGGTTGCTGGTGATGGTCGAGCTGCCCGGGTTTTGCTTCATCTCGGGCGGCGGTCCCCCTATGGAGGATGTATCCACTCCTTCGGAACCGTCGGGCAGTTTGAGGCGTTTGAGAAGAAGCGCGTTGACGGCGACGATGACGCTCGACCCGGACATCGTGATCGCGGCGATCTCCGGGCTTAGCTGGAGTCCCAGGCTCGTGTAAAACACTCCGGCCGCGATTGGGAGCGCGGCTGCGTTATAGCCGATCGCCCAACCCAGGTTCTGACGCATCTTCCGAACCGTACCTTTGCCGATTCGCAGGGCGATCGGTACGTCCAGCGGGTCGGAGCGCATCAGTACGATGTCTGCCGTCTCGATCGCAACATCGGTACCCGCGCCGATCGCGATTCCGACATCGGCCTGGGCAAGGGCGGGGGCATCGTTGACGCCGTCGCCGACCATTGCGACGCGCTTACCCGCAGCCTGCAATTCCGAGACCTTCGTTGCTTTGTCCTCTGGTAGGACATCGGCAATGACCCTGTCGATGCCGAGCTTCGCGGCAATGCGCTCTGCCGTCGCCTGGTTGTCCCCGGTCAGCATCGCAACCTCGACCCCAAGCTCGTGGAGAGCAGTTATCGCGGCAGCCGCCGTGTCGCGCGGGGCGTCGGCGAGAGCCACGACTCCGGCGACTTCGCCGTCAACGGCGATCAGGACCGCAGTACGTCCTTGCGATGCCAGGCCGTCGCGCCTGGCTTCGACCGGATCGATGTCGACGTTCTCCAAGAGCATCAGCTTGCGGTTTCCGACCAGTACCCGGCGCCCCGCCACTGTGGCACCTGCTCCGTGTCCCGGAACGTTCTGGAAATCGATCGCTGAAAGCTTCTCGCCGCCGTGTTCTTCTGCATATTCCGCGACTGCCGCGGCCAGAGGGTGCTCCGATTCTCTCTCGACGGCAGCGACCAGTCCCAGTAGTTCTCGCTCCTGGATCCCGGAAGAGATGAACTCGGTCACCTCCGGTTCACCTTTGGTGAGCGTTCCGGTCTTGTCAAGGATGACGGTGTCGATGTGAGCAGCGGATTCCAATGCGGTGGCATTCTTGATGAGCACCCCGCGCTTGGCCCCCAAGCCCGTTCCGACCATTATCGCCGTAGGCGTGGCCAAGCCCAGCGCATCGGGACAGGTGATGACGACGACGGTGATCGCAAACAGGAGGGACGTCTGAAACGACGCTCCGGTCAACAGCCAGACCGCGAGAGTGACGCTGCCACCGATAAGGGCCACAAGCACCAGCCAGAACGCGGCTCGATCGGCGAGCCGCTGTCCGGGCGCCTTCGAGTTCTGTGCATCTTGCACCAAGGCGACGATCTGCGCGAGGGCGGTGTCAGACCCTATCTTCGTCGCCCGCACGCGGAGAGTTCCGGTGGTATTGACGGTCGCCCCGATCACCTCGGAACCGACTGATTTCGCAACGGGAAGGCTTTCGCCGGTGACCATCGACTCGTCAACCTCGGACTCCCCCTCCTCGACCATCCCGTCGGTGGGTACTTTTGCCCCTGGTCGAACGAGGACGAGATCGCCGAGCGTGACCTCCGATGTCGGCACCTCCACGGGGTCGCCATCGCGAATTACCAGTGCGATTGGAGGTGCCAGTTCGAGGAGCGATCGGATCGCATCGTTCGCCCCGCCCCTGGCCCTCATCTCCACCCAGTGGCCCAAGAGGACGAAAGAGGCCAGCACCGTGGCTGCTTCGTAGAAGACCTCGCCCCCTCCCGTGATTGTGACCACGAGGCTGTACGTCCAGCCGGACCCCACCCCAACGGCGACAAGTACCATCATGTCGAGAGTTCGCGCGCGCAAAGCCCGGTAGGCACCGTCGAAGAAGATCCAGGCCGAATAGAAAATCACCGGCAAGGAGAGAATCAGGGCGAAGACGTCGTCCCGCAGGCCGAACGGCGCTGCGGCGGTAAACCCGAACACGTCGCGCCCGATGGGGGACCACAGTGTGACCCCGACCGACAGGACCGCCGCCACGATGAACCGGTTGCGCATGTCGACAGCCATGGACGCCATGGAAATCTCGTTGTCCCCGCCGCCGTGGCCCATGACATCCTGGCTGCTCCGCGCGTCCTTTGCTTGCTCGGCATGGGACTGGCCCTCTTTGTCCTCCGACCGCTCCGGATCAAAGGCGGGATCGCATATGTGCGCGGGGACCGACTGCCCGGCGCAGTGATACCCACAGTCTTCTATCCAGGTTCGCAACTCTTCCTGCGAGGTCAGCTCTGGATCGTAGGAGACACTCGCGGTCTGAGAAACCGGGTTGGCATCGACCCCGATGACTCCACGCCGACGCAGCAGGGTCGACTCCACCATTCCCTTGGACGAGGCCCAATTGATGCCGGACACTTCTAGTACGACGGTGCGCTCGCGTACATTCCGCTCCTTCCCCGGGTGGGAAATGCCCCGGTCCTGGAGCGATCCACGGCTATCCACCGCCGGACCTGGCCATCATCCAAACCATGACGCCGACCATCAGCACACAGCCAATCACCGGGATGAGAGCGGCGGTGCCGGCACCAGATGCGACCAGGACAATGCCTGCGGCGATCAGGGCCAGGCAAACCAGCGTGCGCCAACCTTTAATTTCGAAAACGCTTCCTCTCGGTTCTATCCTTGGCCAGACCCCGTGAAATTTCTTATGTCCTACATCCTATAGGACTAACTTGACCGTCCCGGAGACGGTGGAACTCCCCCGTTCCGGGGGAAGAGCAATCATGCCTCTGAATCAAACACATCCGCACCAGGCCCTACCGGCCAAGAACCAACGGCAAAGCCGAAAGGTTCATCCGCACGATGCTCGGAGGATGGGCCTACGGGGCGATCTATGGCTCATCCAAGGAACGAACCGCCGCGCTTGCCGGCTTGTGGCTCGACTCCTACAATTGGCGACGGCCTCACGGCTCTCTGGCAAAACGGCCACCCGGTCAGCGATTACCTGAGCTCAATCGGAACAACGTGGTTAGTTCAATCATCTAGGGATTGATCAGATCGTCCAGTTCCTGCTCGGCGCGCCGCTGGAGGTCGTCCGGCAGGTTGCGCTCGATCCGCGGCGGCAGCTGGTCGCGGAGGCCCTGTTCGAGCTGGTCTCCCAGGCCGTCCGGGATCAGGTCCGGAGGATCCCCCGTCCCTCCTGTGTCTCCTGTCTCTCCGGTATCCCCGGTCGTGCCCGAGTCCCCGTCGTCTCCCCCCAAAGAGTCGATCACGCCGTCGATGACGCCATCGAGATCGTCCACGGTCGTCCCGCTGAGGAACCCGGAAGCGTCTTCGATCAGCGGGATCATCTGGTCAACCGGCAGCAACCGCACCGCCGCCCGCAGCCCCGTCGCTGCCAGCCCGTTGATCACCCCGGCGTTCTCGGCATCGTCGACTGCCCGGTTGAGCCCGGCCCTGAGCGCTTCTTCGACCTCGGAGTCCGAAAGGTCCTGATCCTCCTGGAAGGCCTGCCGGCTCTCCTCGCCGGCGAGCGCCCGGGCCAGCTCCTCACGGCTGACCCCGAGGTCGCAGGCGGCACCGTCGACCGCCGAAAGCGCGAACTGCTGGGCGGCCTCTTCGATGTCACCGGGATCGGTCCACGCCCGCTCGTCGCAGGGATCCGCCGCTGCGGAAGGCTTGTAGTCGGTGCCACCGGCCGCGATGTAGATCGCGGCGAGGAACAGTGACGCGAGGATCGAGACGACCAGCATCATGAGGCCGCGCCGGCGAGAATCGTCGCCCTGCGGCGGTCTCACGTCCGTGTCACCGGTGCCGGGCTCCAGCCGGTCGGTCGGCTCTTCGTCGTCCCCGCCGAGGACTTCGGTCGGATCGTCCGGGGCGCGGGTCAAAGGTCGAGCCTCCGGGTGAGGCCGATCGGGATCAGCGCCAGCAAGGCGAACAGAGCGGCAAGCAGGAACGAAGCCGAGAAGGCACGGGTCGCCGCCCGGTCGAGCTGGTCATCGAGTCCCTCCTTCACCTGTTCGTAGGCGCTCCGCTCGCCGGGGTCGGTGGGCAGAGGATCGAACGCCGGGCTGATGTCCGGAACCCGTTCCCCCTGGCTTTCGACCTCCTCCGATACCCGGACGGCGAGATCGATCTTGTCGGTCGGGTCGATCGGGGCGTTCAGCACGATCGCGGTTCCCGCGTCGAGGGCGTCGGTCCGCTGGGTCTCGAGCTGGCTGGTGAAGATCGGGGTCAGGATCAGCAGGCCGATCACGACGCCGGCATGGCGGGCGGCAATCGTCCAGCCACCGTGGACCGCGGCCGCAGACCGGCCGCTGAGGGCCGCATCGGTCAACGCGGAGAGCACGAGCGAAAGTCCCACGCCGGCCAGGATCTGCGGTGGGATGACCCAGATGATCTCGGCTTTCGGCAACAGTCCGAGCGCCGCGAGCCCGCCGCCCAGGAGGATGGCCCCGGTACTGGCTTGCAGCCTGACCGATTCGATCGAACCTCCGACCCGGGAACCGAACAGCGCCGCGATCGGCAGAACCGTGACCACCGCCGCCGCCTCGATCGGTGAGAGCAACCAGCCTTCGATCAGCAGCAGTACGATCAGGAAGAGAGTTGCGGCGATCGCCGCGGAGACGAGGGCGAGCGCGATGTTCGCCGGAAGGTGCGGCTTGTCACTCAGGACCTTCGGAACAGCCTGTGGCACCTTCCACTCGCGGGTCTCCTCGGTGATGATCTCCCGCAGCGGGGCGCCGGCGACGATCGCGATCGGTACCTGAACCAGGAAGATCGACTGCCACGACACGAGCTCGGTCAGGAGTCCGCCGAGGCCGGGGCCCACGGCCGCACCGACAGCGCCCGCGCCGACCCAGGTGGCGACCGCCTTGCGGTCGCTGCCGAGGGTGGAGCCGAGTAGTTCGAGCGCCGCGGTCACCGCGACGGCCCCGCCCGCGGCCTGGACCCCGCGGCCGGTGAGCAGTGGGCCGAGGCCGGTCGCGAGCCCGCAGACGAGGCTTCCGCCGGCGAACACGGCGAGTCCCACCGCGGCCGAACGGCCCGGTCCGTACCGGCGGGCGAGCCGGGCGCCGGGCACGGCCAGCAGCGCCAGCACGAGGTTGAAGACGATGAGGACCCAGGAGACCCCGGCGATGCTGGTGTCGAACTCCCGGAAGATCTCCGGCAGCGCCAGCACGACGATCGAGGAATCGGCGAGCACCAGGCCGACCGCGCCGGCGAGCGCGACGGTACGCACGCGCATCAGTAACCCAGCTCGAGATCGTAAGTGTGGCGGTATTCGCGTTGCTTCTCGAGGACCTTCTTGACGTAGGCCTGCGTCTCCGGGAACTCGATGTCGTCGATCGTCATCATCGAGCCGCCCCACTCCTCGGCGTTGCCGGGACCGGCGTTGTACGCCGCCAGCGCGGCCACCGGATCGTCGTCGTAGATGTCGAGCAGGTGGCGCAGGTAATAGGTGCCATAACGGATGTTGATATCGGGATCGCTGAGGTCATCGGTCTCGAACGTGGTGCCCCCGCTGAGCTTCTCGATCTCCTCCGCGGTCTCCGGGGTGATCTGCATCAGACCCCGGGCTCCGGCGGTCGAGGTGGCGTCGGAGAACTTCGACTCGGAGTAGATGACCGCCGCGATCAGGGCCGCGTCGACGTTCTTCTCCTCGGCCTGTTGCCGGATCACGCTATCGTGGCGGAGCGGCAACGTGACCTCCTGGATGCCGCGCTGGAAGATGTCGGAGAGCAGCAGGATCGCGACGACGCCGGCCACGAGGATCCCGAACAGGATCAGCAGGGCCCGGCCGGCTCCGCTGCCGTTCTTGCTCGCCGGACCGCCCCGAGCGGGCGGGCGCCGCGGTGATGTGGGAGTGCGGTTGCTGGCCATACTTGTTGAGGGCTACAGGCTATTCAGCGTGGTCGGTCGGTACCGGCGTGCCTATGCCGGCAGCCGATCGAGCAACCGGGCGAGGCTTTCCTGGAGCTCTTCCGGGGTCCCGTCGTTGCTGACCACGTGATCCGCGCGCGCCGCCTTGTGGCCCTGGCTGAGCTGGCGCGCTTCCCGCCCTTCGACCCCTTCGTGGCCCCGGGACCGGGCCCGCTCACCGCGGATCGCTTCGTCGGCCACGATCGCGATGGTGACGTCGAAGCGGTCGGCCATCTCGCCCTCGAAGAGCAGCGGCACTTCGACCACGGCCACCTTCGTTTCCGGGGGCAGGCCGCCGAACCAGGCGGCGGTCTCGGCCTGAACCAGCGGGTGGACCCGCTGCTCGAGCCAGGCGAGCTCTTCCGGATCGTTGAACACGCGGGCTCCGATCGCATTGCGATCTGCTGTCCCGTCGTTCACCATCTCTTCGCCCCACCGCTCTCGCAGGGCACTGAGCATCGGTTCGCGGTCGAGCAGGTCGTGCACGATCGCGTCCGCGGAGATGGTTGCCGCGCCGAGGCGGCTGAAGGATGCGAGCGCCTCCGACTTCCCGGCAGCTACGCCCCCGGTCAGCCCGATCGTCAGGACTTCTCTTCCCCGTCTTCTTCGGCGGCGGCTTCGGCTTCGATTGCCTCGGCCTCTTCCACCACTTCTTCTTCGGCGGCCTCTTCGGCGACGGCTTCCTCGGCTGCTTCGTCAGCGGCTTCGGCCACATCGACTTCAGCGATCGCTTCGGCGACTTCGGCTTCGACCTCGGGTGCCACCTGTGTGTTCTCGGCCGGCATGTCCTCGGCCGGAGCGTCTTCGGTGAAGACTTCTTCGGAGAGTTCCAGGTCAGGAGCGGCCTCTTCGGTGGCGTCGGCGGTTTCTGTGCCTTCGGCCGGGCCGGCAGCGGCCGCGAGGGCCTCACCGAGTCCGCCGAGCAGCATGTTCTGCCCTTCGACCCGCTTGATGCTGAGTGAGAGGCGGCGGCGCTCTTCGTCGATCTCGAGGATCTTGACGTTGAGGGTGGCCCCCAGTTCGACGACTTCCGACGGGTTCTCGACGTGATGGTCGGCGAGTTCGGAGATGTGGACGAGGCCCTCGACGCCGTCGAGGATCTCGACGAACGCACCGAAGGAGACCACCTTGGTCACGGTGCCTTCGAGCACGTCGCCGGAGCGGTAGGTGCTGACCACACGCTGCCACGGGTCTTCCTGCGTCTGCTTGAGGCCGAGCGAGATGCGCTGGCGGTCGCGATCGATGTCGAGCACCTTGATCTTGACCGTGTCGCCGATCGCTACCACCTCGGACGGGTGGTTGACGTGGCTCCAGGAAAGCTCGGAGATGTGGATGAGTCCGTCGATGCCTTCGAGGTCCACGAACGCGCCGAAGTCGACGATGTTCGAGATCTTGCCTTCGACGACTTCGCCGGGCTGCAGGCGGTCGAGGATCTGGTCGCGGACTTCCTTGCGCTCCTCTTCGAGCACGGCGCGACGGGAAAGGACGACGTTGTTGCGGCTGCGGTTGAGCTCGATGACCTTGCATTCGAGGGTCTGGCCCATGAACTCGTCGAGGTTGTGGACGCGGCGGATGTCGACGAGCGAGGCGGGCAGGAAGCCACGAATGCCGAGGTCGAGGATGAGTCCACCCTTGACCACTTCGATCACGTTGCCTTCGACCGGCTGGCCGGATTCGGCCGCGGTCTCGATCTTCCGCCACGCCTTCTCGAAGCGCGCGCGCTTCTTCGAAAGGATGAGCCGCCCTTCGGCGTCTTCCTTGGTGACCACCAGGGCATCGATCTCTTCGCCGAGCTCGACCTCTTCCGAGGTGTCGACGTTCTTGCGGATCGAGAGCTCGCCGGCGGGGATCACCCCTTCCGACTTGTAACCGATGTCGAGCAGCACTTCGTCACGATCGATGCGGACGACTTTCCCGTTGACGACGTCGCCTTCCTCGAAAGAGACCAGAGTGGCCGCGTAGTTTGGAACGATCCGGCCGTCGACCTCGATCAAGAGACCGTTGGAACCTTCGACCGGAACCCCCTCTGGGGCGTGTAGGAGTGTGTTTTCAATAGTCACAGTCGCGGGATGATCGCAGAAAACCGCGCAAGCCGGGTTGTAGCTGGGAATGAAAGAGGTAGATAGGTACCGAACCGGCACTTTCTTCCGAACTGGCAATGAAATTGCCTCCCCGGGAGGCAATTTCATTGCCAGGGCCTTTGGTGCCGTTGTTTATTACTCTGACAGCTGATGGCTAAACGGGCTACCACTCCCGCTTCCGAGCGGACCGACCTGACCGGATCCCGCGACCTGCTCGTCTGCGGCGCCAGTTTTGCCGGATTGATGGTCGCCCGCCAGATGGCCGGCTCCGGTGCCGACGTGCTGCTGCTGGACCGTTACGAAATCGGCGAGCGCCAGACTTCCGCCTGCGCGATTCCCACCGGCTGGCTGGAGAACCTCGGGCTGATGGAGTCGGAGAAGCAGCGCTTCGACCAAGTGCTGGTCCACACCGCCCACGGGTCAGCGCTCCTTCCGGTTCCACGGTCGTTCTCAACCTTCGACTACCGCACGCTCTGCGACCTGCTCTGGCGGGACTGCGACGCCACCTTCGAGACGGCCAAGGTCAACGGCCGGGCCGAGACCAACGGTGACGGGGCGATCGCCGTCGACACCGACCGCGGTGTGATCAGGGCGCCGCTGGTGGTCGACGCCCTCGGCTGGAAGCGCATCCTCGCAGGCGGCGCGTCCTATCAGCCGCCGGACGCACCACTCTCACGCGGACTCGAGATCCACCCCGCGGGCGGCAACGACGAATTCGAGATCTGGATCACCCGCCGGTACCTGCCGGCCGGGTACGGATGGTCCTTCCCGGCCGGTGACGAAGTCAGGGTCGGAATGGGTTCCTTCGACCCGAAGCACCCGGTCCGCCCGCCCACCGACCTGCTGGCCGATGACATCCCGGTCGAGAAGGACGGTTACCAGGGCAACTGGATCCCGCACAAGCTGCGCCCCGCCACCGGGAACGGCGTCTTCTTCGCCGGCGACTCGGCTGGCCACTGCTTGCCGGTTACGGCCGAAGGCATACGCCCCGCCCTGTACTTCGGGCTGGCCCTCGGGCTCGAACTGCGTGCCGTGTACGAAGGCTTTCAGACCCGGGAGAAAGCCCTCGAGAACTACGCCGCCTTCAGCACCGCCCACCGGTCACAGTTCGAAATCCTGCTGAGAATCCAGAAGGTCGTGCCGAAGGTGCACCCCCGGCTGGTCAAGCCGGTCCTGGCGACGGTCCTCCGGCGACGGACGTTCGGCAGGTATTTCGACTTCATGCCGGCCGAGTTCGCCTCAACCGCGCAGGTCAGGCGCGCACCTTCCGGCAGCCGCGTCACCTCCGGGTAGCCTGGCGAAAGCCCGCCGGTCACCACTGGGCCCTGACGCCCGACCAAAGCCCCTGGTCCACTTGATATCATTGATATCAGTCGAGCGAAGGGAAGTCCATGGGTCAGCTGCTGGTTCGAAACATCGAGAGTGATGTCGTTCACGAACTCAAGTTGCGGGCGGCTCGCAATGGTAATTCGGCCGAGGAGGAACACCGGAGAATCCTCCGTGATGTCCTGGTCCAGAAGGCCGGCGCCCCCACCCTCAAGCAACTTCTGCTCGAAATGCCGGATGTCGGAGACGACGGGGACTTCGAGCGCCCTGAAGACCGTGGTCGTCCGGTTGAACTTTGAGTTTCCTGATCGACACAAACGTCATCTCGGAATTACGAAAAGGAGAACGCGCCGATCGGGGCGTGAAAACCTGGTTCGGAGATATCGAAGACGAGGAGATATTCCTGAGCGTGCTGACCGTTGGTGAACTGCGCCGGGGAATCGAGAGCATCTCGAGACGCGATTCGAAATCGGGCTCAAGTCTGAATCAGTGGCTGGCCCGGCTCGTGATGGGTTTCGAGGGCCGGATAGTCCCCGTGGACGGGACCATTGCTGAAGAGTGGGGACGGATGAACGTTCCAGATCCGCTCCCGGTCGTCGACGGACTGCTCGCCGCCACAGCGAAAATCCGCGGCTTGACGTTGGCGACCCGCAATCTCAAGGACATCTCGAACACGGGCATCGAAGCCGTCAACCCGTTCGACTGACGAGTCTGACCGTTTGGCCCGGCTCAGCGCTCGACGAAATAGCTGCCGCTGGCCGCTCCGCCCGAGAAGTACCGGGACGTGATCGTCTTCTTCCTGGTGAAGAACTCGACTGCGTCGGGTCCGTGGGCGTGGAGGTCTCCGAGGAAGGAGGCCTTCCAGCCGGAGAACGGGAAGAAGGCGACCGGGGCAGCCACTCCGATGTTGACGCCGACCATGCCGACCTCGACGTCGTGGCGAAACTTGCGCACGGCCGAGGCGGACTCGGTGAAGATCGAGACGCCGTTGCCGAACTTGCTCGCGTTGACGACTTCGATCGCCTCTTCGAGCGTGTCGACGTTGATCACGGTCAGTACCGGGCCGAACACTTCTTCGCCGATGATCGGGTCGTCCCGCTTGACGTTGACGAGGATGGTCGGGCCGATGAAAGCGCCTTCGGGGTCGCCGCCCGGGTCGCGGCCATCGACCACGAGGTCGGCGCCGTCATCGACCGCCTTCTGGACCCAGCCGCCGATGCGGTCGCGGGCGTCGCAGGAAATGACCGGACCGACGTCGACCCCGTCATCGAGGCCGTTGCCGACCTTCAGCTTCTGCGTCTCTTCGACCAGCGCCGGGATCACCTTGTCGTGGGCCTCGCCGACGGTGACGATCACCGAGCCGGCCATGCAGCGCTGGCCGGCGGCGCCGAAGCCCGAGCCGATCAGGCCACTGACGGTCGGCTCGACCACCGCGTCCGGACATATGACCATGTGGTTCTTGGCCCCTCCGAGGGCCTGGACCCGCTTGCCGGCCTTCGCGGCGCCTTCGTAGATGATCTGCGCGACCGGGGCCGAGCCGACGAACGAGATCGCGTCGATCCCGGGGTGCCCGAGGATGCCTTCGACGATCTCGCGGCCGCCGTTCACGAGGTTGACCACTCCGTCGGGCAGATCCAGAGAGTCGATCGTCTCGAAGACGAGGGCCTGGGTCATCGGCACCTGCTCGGAGGGCTTGAGGATGAAGGTGTTGCCGCAGGCGATCGCGAACGGCAGGAACCAGAAGGGCACCATCGCCGGGAAGTTGAACGGGGCGATCGCGGCACAGACGCCGACCGGCTGGCGGATCGTCTCGGCGTCGACGCCGCGGGCGACGTCTTCGAGGATCCGGCCCTGCATCGTGGTCGGGATCGCGGTGGCCGCTTCGACCATCTCGATCATGCGGCCGACCTCGGCGGTCGCGTCGGGCAGGGTCTTGCCCATCTCGAGGACCACCATGCGGGCAATCTCGTCCTTCTTCACCTCCAGCTTCTCGCGCAGTTCGAAAAGCTTTCGGGCCCGGGCGATCGTGCTGACGCCGCGCCAGGCCGGCAGGGCCGCGCGAGCGGCCTCGACGGCCTCATCGAGATGGGCCGCCGTCGAGAATGGGACCCGGGCGATCGTCTCGCCGGTCGCTGGGTTCAGGACCGGATGGAGCTCGGCTCCTGAAGCCTCGACCCAGCTGCCGTTGACGTAGTTCTTCAGGGTTTTCGTCGAAACGTCGGTTGTCACGGTCACTTGGCTCGGCCTCCTCGTTTATGCGGTCTCATCCAGCGTACCGCGCATACCTGCGCTGAAAAATGGACAAAACGGAAGCCGATGTCGCAGGATGTGACTTTGCGTCAAATTCAGCGCTTGGGAGCCGCGGACCAGCCCGCCCATGGGTAGGGTCGTGACCATGGACAGTCGACCACGATGGCCGGGGATTCGGACCAGCTTGCGGAACCGCGACGCGCCTGGATCAAGATCGCGGATTCGACCCTGGGCCTCGACGGGATCGCGGGCTCGAGCGGCGAAGCGAGCTGGGACCTCAGGTTGCGGGAGGCGGCGCGACCCCTGCTGCACCTCTCCCCCTCCTGCCTCTACAAGGCGCCGTTGCCCAAGACGAAGCCGGAAAGCCCGGTGCCGTACGCCCGGATCTCGGGTGAGGTCACGATCGGTGACCGCAGCTACATCCTCGACCGCTGGCCCGGCATGCTCGGCCACAACTGGGGCGCCGAGCACGCCTGGACCTGGGTCTGGCTGGGCGGAGCCGGTTTCTCAGAAGACCCGCAAGCCTGGATCGACATCGTCATGGGACGGGTGAAGGTCGGCGGAAAGGTCACTCCCTGGGTCGCCAACGGCGCGATCTCGACCGCGGGCGAGCGCCACCGTCTCGGCGGCTTGCTTCGCCGCGGAGTCAGCGCCGATCCGGTGCCCGGAAAGGCCCGTCTGGTCCTCCCGGGCGAAGGCGGCGTCAAAGCGAGGATCGAGATCGAAGCCGAAAAGAAAATCACCGCCGCCTGGAACTACGGCGGCCCCGACGGCCACCTCCACGACGTCCTCAACAGCTCGATGGCCGAGCTCGAAGTCGAGTTCAGCGTCGGCCCGGGCAAGGAGCACCGCCTCACGACGGACCACGGCGGCACCTATGAACTGGGACTGCCGGAGCGGCAGGACTGGCTCGAGGCCGAGCCGTATCGTGATCTCTGGTGACCCCCGACTCCGCCAGGATCCAGAGGATCTACCTGACCCTGATGCTCGGTAATACGCTCGCCGCGTCCTTCATCTGGGGCATCAACACGATCTTCCTGCTCGACGCCGGGCTTTCCAACTTCGAGGCGTTCACCGCCAACGCCTTCTTCACGGCCGGCATGGTGATCTTCGAGATCCCGACCGGGGTGGTCGCCGACACGATCGGACGGCGGGTCTCCTACCTGGCCGGCACGGTGACCCTGATGGTGACGACCCTCCTGTACGTGCTGCTCTGGCAGATCGAAGGGCCGTTCTGGGCCTGGGCCGTCGTGTCGATCCTGCTCGGCCTCGGCTTCACTTTCTTCTCGGGAGCAGTCGAGGCGTGGCTGGTCGATGCCCTCGATGCCACCGGGTTCACCGGCAGCCTCGAAGCGGTCTTCGGCCGGGGCCAGATCGTCACCGGCGCCGGGATGCTCTCCGGCTCGGTACTCGGCGGATTCGCCGCCCAGCTGACCAGTCTCGGGATCCCGTTCGTGATGCGAGCCGCGGTCCTGGCAATCATGTTCGTCTACGCGTTCCACGCGATGAAGGACATCGGCTTCACCCTCAAGGAGAGCACCGGCACCATCCCGGAGATGAAGCTCATCACCAGCAGCTCGGTGAAGTACGGCCTGCGTGTTCCGTCGGTGAAGTGGCTGATGCTCTCGTCCTTCTTCACCTCCGGCGTGAGCATCTACGCGTTCTACGCCCTGCAGCCCTACCTGCTCGACCTGGCCGGCGACCCCGAGGCATACGGGATCGCGGGGATCACCGCGGCCCTGGTGGCCGGAGCCCAGATCCTCGGCGGCATCGCAGCTCCGCGGATCCGGGGAAGGTTCCGCCTGCGCACCTCCGCCCTGCTCTTCGCGATCGCGGTCAGCAGCGTCACGCTCCTCCTGATCGGGCTGTTCGAGAACTTCTGGGCGGTGGTCTTCCTGGTCGCGGTCTGGGGCCTGCTCTTCGCCGCGGCCATGCCGATCCGGCAGGCCTACATGAACGGCATGATCCCGTCGGAGCAGCGGGCGACGATCCTGTCGTTCGACTCGATGATCGGCTCGACCGGCGGGGTGGTGAGCCAGCCCGTCCTCGGACGCTCCGCCGACGTCTACAGCTACGGCACCTCGTACCTCTTCGGCGCCGCGATCTCAGCTTGCGCCCTGCCGTTGATCTACCTCTCGCGCCACCAGAAGAACGAAGCCGACGAAGGCGTCAGCACGCCGAGTGCCGATGACTCCGTCGAGGTGCCACCCGAGGCGAAAGACGCGCTGGACGGCTGATGGAGGTCGCCGAGATAGCCGGCACCGTGGTCTTCGCGATCTCCGGCGTGTTCGCGGTGGCGGGGCGGAAGCTCGACTGGTTCGGCGCGATCGTGGTCGGCATGGTCACGGCGATCGGCGGCGGCACGATGCGGGACCTGATCCTCGGCAACACACCAGTCTTCTGGATCGACGACCAGGGGCAGCTGCTGGCCGCCCTCCTCGGATCGATCGCGGCGATCGTCCTGATTCGTTTCGTCCACGGGAAACCCGGAGGCTTCGAGGAGCGCCTCAAGCTGGCCGACGCGGCCGGGCTCGCGCTCTTTGCGGTGGTCGGCGCCAACATCACCCTCGACCTCGGATTCGACGGCGTCACCGCGATCCTCTGCGGACTGCTCACCGGGGTCGGCGGCGGAGTCGTCCGCGACCTGCTCGCCGGCCAGACGCCGCTGATCATGCGGAGCGAGGTCTACGCCACCGCCGCGCTTGCCGGCGTGGCGATCTTCGTGGGCCTCGAGGAGTGGACTTCGTTGCCGCAGGGTCTCAATTCCATCATGGCGATGATGGTCATCTTCGGACTCAGGCTTGCCGGAATCCGCCGGGACTGGTCCTTGCCGATGGTCTCCCGTTGATGGCCGAATCGACCCGGCCGGGCGACCCGGCGGCGATACAGATCACCAGCAGCGCGGTCAGGCCGACTGTGTTGCTGATCAGCGACGCGGCGAACTTGCCGGTGGCTCGTCCGAGTCCGCTGTTGATCAGCGCCTGCAGCGCCAGTTGGAGGCCGACCGCCACCACCCAGAAGACGGTGAGCTCGTGGCTCAACTGACGCTGCGGATCACTTCGCCGAGAGCCAGTCGGGACCGGCGCCGGCGTTGACCTCGAGCGGCGGGGTGAGGTCGAAGGCCGCGGTCATCTCGCGGCGGGCGAGGTCGATCACCCGTTCGGCTTCGTCCTCGGGTCCCTCGAAGAGCAGTTCGTCGTGGATCTGGAGCACCAGCCGGGAGCTGAGCCCCTCCTCGGCCAGCGCCACCTGGCTGCGGATCATCGCGACCTTGATGATGTCGGCCGCCGTGCCCTGGATCACCGTGTTGATCGCGAGCCGTTCACCCTGCTTGCGGGTGTTCGCCTGGCTCGAATTGAGTTCCGGGACCGGCCGGCGCCGGCCGAACAGGGTCTCGACGTAGCCCTGCTCGGTGGCCGCCTCGACCACCTGGTCGCGGAAGGCGTCGACCGCCGGGAAGCGCTCGAGGTACCGCTTGACGAACTCGTCGCCCTCGGCCCGCGGGATGTTCAGCCGGTCGGCCAGGCCGAAGCCCGTGAGTCCGTAGACGATGCCGAAGTTGACCATCTTCGCCTTCGACCGCTGGGAGGCGTCAACGTCGGCCGGATCGATTCCGAAGACCTGCGCGGCAGTGGCCGAATGGACGTCCTCCCCCTGGAGGAAGAAGTCCTTGAGGACCTGCTCGTCGGCGATGTGAGCGAGCACCCGCAGCTCGACCTGGCTGTAGTCGGCCGAGACGAGCAGGTTGCCCGGCTCGGCCACGAAGCAGGCGCGGAGCGGGCGGCCGGTGTCACTGCGGATCGGGATGCTCTGGAGGTTCGGCTGGATGCTCGAGATGCGGCCGGTCGGCGCGGACGTCTGGAGGAAAGTCGTGTGGACGCGGCCGGTATCGGGATCGATCGCCTCCGGCAGCGGATCGAGGTAGGTGTTCTTGAGCTTGGTCAGCTCGCGCCACTGCTCGATCAGGCCGATGATCTCGTGCTCCTCGCGGATCTGCGCCAGGACCCGGGCGTCGGTCGAGAACCCCGTCTTGCCGCGGCGCTTCCGGGTCAGCCCCAGCTCCTCGAACAGGACCTGGCCGACCTGCTGGGGCGAACCGATCGTGAACTCGTGGCCGGCGTGGGCGTGGATCTCGGATTCGAGCTGACTGATCCTTTCGGACATCCCGGAACTCATGTCGGCGACCTTGTCGCGATCGAGTTTCACACCGACACGCTCCATCGCCGCGAGGACCCGGATCAGCGGCTGCTCGACCTCCTCGAACAGTGGCACCAGGTTCGCCTCTTCCAGACGGGGTCTCTGAATCTGGGCGAGATTCCAGACGGTGGCCGTGATCTCGGGGGCGATCGAGCCGGCGTCCTCGGAGATCAGCGTCATCTGGCCGTCGTCGTCATCCAGGCCGGAGGGCGCCAGGCCCGCCGCGACCGCGAGGTCGTCGAGGGCGTAGCTCCGGCGGGTCGGTTCGAGCAGGTACGCCGCGACCATCGTGTCGTGGTGGATGACCGGGCCCTTCCCGGTCGACTCCAGCGCGGCGATCAAGCCGGTGCGACCGCCGGCGATCGCCTTCAGGTCGTGGGCGATCAGCGGGCGCCCGCTGATCGCCTCGACGAAGTCCATCATCCCGTCGTCGCCGCCGACGACCTTCTCGCCGTCGGTCGCCGCCCAGCCGCCGTACATCTCGACCGCGATCGGCCCGTCGGCGAGGTCGGCGACTGTGCCTTCGGCCAGCTCGACCTCCGCCGGCTCCGGCGGGGCCTCGGAGACGCCGGGGATCGTCTCGTCCTCACCGAGCGCCTCTTCCAGACGCGAGAGCGCGGCCCGCAGCTCGTAGTCGGCCATGAAGTCGCGGAGGCCTTCGCGGTCCGGGGTCGTGGCCATCAGCTCGAGCAGGTCGATGTCCGTCTCCACCTCGTAGTTCATGGTGGCCAGGACCTTCGAGATTCGGGCGTCGTCGGCGAACTCGGTCAGGTTCTCCTTGCGCTTCTTGCCCGAGACCTCGTCGATGTTCGCGAGGATCTCCTCGAGCGAACCGAACTGGTCGAGCAGCGCGGCGGCCGTCTTCTCGCCGATCCCGGGCACGCCGGGGATGTTGTCCGAGGTGTCGCCGCGGAGTCCCATCAGGTCGGTGACCAGCTCCGGGTACACCCCGTAACGTTCCTTCACCGCTTCCCGGTCGTACATCTTGGTGTCGGTCACACCCCTCGAGGTGCTCATGATCCGGACCGTGTCGGTGACCAGCTGGTAAGCGTCACGGTCACCCGTGACCACCACCACGGGAATGCCGTTGCGAGTCGCCTCCGCGGTAAGCGAGGCGATCACGTCGTCGGCTTCGTACCCGTCCACCTTGATGTTGGTGAAACCGAAAGCCTCGACCATCTTCTCCATCGCCGGCCACTGCTGGCGGAGCAGGTCCGGCTTCGGCGGACGCTGGGCCTTGTAATCAGGATAGACCACCTCGCGGCCCGACATGCCCGCGTCCCAGGCGACCACCACCTGCCGCGGCCGGTACTCGCTGATCAGCTTCACCATCATCGATGTCAGGCCGAAGATCGCGTTGGTCGGACGGCCGTCGGCGGTGGCCATTGAATCCGGCAGGGCGAAGAACGCCCGGTAGGCCATGCTGTTGCCGTCGATCAGGAAGAGTTCAGGAGAGAGTTCGGTGTCGCCCACGGTTTGATCATAGATAGGGCGCCCGGAACCGGATCAAGCGGACGAAGACGCCGAAGAGCCAGGGTCTCGCCGCCCGTCCTCGCCGCGTCAGCGGGGAGACGGGCGCCAGGACCCGATCCTTATGATCTGTCGATGCCTCCCGCCAGCGCCCAATACAGCGTCACTGTTCGAGTCGAACTCGATGCCCGCCAGGAGCCCCTCGGCAAACTGACCGCGGCCATCGCGGGTGCCGGCGGACAGCTTGTGGGAGTGGACCTCGTGCCCGGTGCCGGGGGCGAGGGCAAACGCGTCCGCGAGTTCACGGTCAACGCGATCGACCAGGAGCACTGGCAACGGATCCTCCGCGGGATCGGCTCGGTCCGCGGCTCACGGGTTGTGGCCTACACCGACCGCACGATGCAGATGCACCGGGGTGGCAAGATCTCGGTCGAGAACAAGTATCCGCTGAAGACCCGCGACGACCTCTCGATGGCCTACACGCCCGGTGTGGCCCGGGTCTGTTCGGCGATCCATGAAGACCGCAACCTCGCCTTCGAGTACACGATCAAGAAGAACACGGTCGCGGTCGTCTCCGACGGTACTGCGGTCCTCGGACTCGGTGACATCGGCCCGGAAGCCGCGATGCCGGTCATGGAGGGCAAGTGCATGCTCTTCAAGGAGTTCGCCGACGTCGACGCCTTCCCGATCTGTCTCAGTACCACCGACACCGACGAGATCGTCCGCGCCGTCGAGCTGATGGCCCCAACCTTCGGCGGCATCAACCTGGAGGACATCTCGGCGCCGCGCTGCTTCGAGATCGAGGACCGGCTCAAGGAGCTGATCGACATCCCCGTCTTCCACGACGACCAGCACGGTACCGCCGTGGTCTCGATGGCGGCCCTCTTCAACGCGGCCAAGATCATCGGCAAGCCGATCGAGGAGATGCGCTGCCTGATGGTCGGTCTCGGCGCAGCGGGGATCGCGGTGACCAAGATGATGCTCGCGGCAGGAATGACCGACATCATCGGCTGCGACCGGAACGGCGCCCTCTCCACCACGCGCGACGACTACGAGTCCGGCGGCATGACCGGCATCAAGCGCTGGTACGCCGAGAACTCGAACCCCGGGCACGTCCTCGGGCAGCCGGACGACGTGATCGAGGGCTGTGACATCTTCGTCGGCCTTTCCGGCCCGGGCGTGATCAAGGCCGATTCGCTGGCCAGGATGAACGAAGACGCGATCGTGTTCGCCATGGCCAATCCGACCCCGGAGGTCATGCCCGAGGAGGCCGCCAAATACGTGCGCATCATGGCCACGGGGCGGTCGGACTACCCGAACCAGATCAACAACGTCCTCTGCTTCCCCGGCATGTTCCGCGGCGCCCTCGACGCCGGCGCACCGCAGATCACGGAAGAGATGAAGCTCGCCGCCGCCCGCGGCATCGCCGGAGTGGTCAGCGACGACGACCTCTCCGAGGACTACATCATCCCTTCGGTGTTCGACCGCGAGGTGGCCCCGAAGGTCGCGGAAGCGGTCGTGGCCGAGGCGAAACGCTCCGGCGCCGCCCGCTTCGACGTCGAAACCGGCTCCTTCGCGGCCCTCGGCAGGTAGGGCGCGTGGCGGCCGCCTGGGCCGCCTTGTGTCCGCCCCCGCCCGACGAACCGGGGCCTAGAAGCTGGCGAGACCCCAGCCGTAGATGATCTTGTCCTTGCGGTCCGCGGTCACCTTGTTACTCCGGGCGGCCGGGCCCGTGGTGACCGTGTCGCGGACGCCGTTCCGGCTGTTCAGGATGTTGCGGCCCTCGCGGCCCAGCAGCGAGGATCTGCCCTGCTGCGCCTTGAGCCGTTTGCCGAGGACAAGGTGGTCGTTGTGTCTGGTGCCCTCCAGCTTCTCGATGGTCGGGCTGATCTCCAGCGTGTTCCTGCAGTTGCCGTTCGTCCACTTGGCATAACCGCCGGCGATGTTTGCTTCGACGCCGTGGTCGGCACCGGCGAAGATCGTGCTGTCGGTGTCTTCGCCGCCGATCGCCTCGCCGCCGGCACACGGATTGTTGACGTGGATGCCGTCGCCGCCCTCGCCGCCGATCGCCTTGATGTCGTCATTGATGTAGAGCACGTCGAAATTGCCACGGCCCTCGATCACGCTTCCGGCACTCCTGCCGATCGAAGTCGAGAGGAAGTCCTTGCTCGGTCCGCCGACGACGTGGTTCTTTCCATCGCCTCCGTTGATGGTCGTGGTCACGTTCCTGGGGACCGAGTTCTCGAGCTTGATGTCGTCGCCCCCGTCGTTGCCGTAGATCAGCATGCCATTCAGGGTGTTGATCCCGGCGGGACAGTTGAAGCTCGTGACCGAATCGCCGGCAGGTGTGCAGAGCCCGGCCGGGACCGCGCCGCCCTGAACCGAAACGCGATAGGCGCCCTCACCGTAGCCGACGGAAACCCGGTCGGCAGACCGGCTGCCGATCAGGGTGAGAACGCCGCCCTCGTTTATGTCGAGGAGCGGCACCCGCTGGTCGGCGTCCCCGGGGGATTCGCCGTTGCAGCGGCTCGCCGTGGCAAACCCCTGACAGGCGTTCGTGCCAAGGCCGCCATCGCCGATGTCGCCGTCGCGCCCCTGGCCGACCAGTTCGTCGTTTCCGAGGCCGCCTTCGATCAGGTTGCGCTCGCCGTCGGCGCCCATGACCTCGTCCTCGAAGGCCGATCCGATCACGTTTTCGAGGCCTTTCAGCTTGTAGGTCGTCTGACCCAGGGACGAATGCGGCGGCTGCTTGTGCCTTCCGTTGGGCAATCCGAACGCGGGCCTGTCCGACAGGTTGACGGTGACCCCGGAGAGACCGCCGACGCCGCGATTGCCCGCCGGCGTATGAGTCGCGTACGAGATCGTGTCGGTACCCGCTCCCCCGTCGATATTGGCGAGACCCTTGGAAGCCGTGACGATCAGGTCGTCGCCGCCGAAGCCACGGATCTTCTTGATCCCCGAGTTGGTCAGCAGGACATCGTCGGCATCGGTGCCGTAGGACCAGTCGTCGCCCTCGCCGCCGTCGACGTAGGCGGGGCCATTGGTCGGGTATTCGTTGCCCCGGAGCCGGTCGTTGCCCTGCTCGCCGAAGATTCGTTCAAGCCGGCCGTCACCGGTCCTGCCGCCGTTGAACCAGATGAAATCGGTTCCGGCGCTTCCGTGTACGTCTGACACCGCATCGCCCAGGCTGTAGATGCGGTCGGAACCCGTACCGCCGATCAGGCGGTTACGGTCGCCCGAGTAGTCGAAGATACGGTCGTTGCCTCCCAGGCCGAGAATACGGTCCCGGTCACTGGCCCCGCCCCGGTTCTTCTTCGGCGATCCGTAAAGGAAGTCATGGCCCTTCGCTCCACGCAAGAAGTCGTTGCCGAGGCCACCGAAGGCCCGGTTCTTGTTGCTTTTCCGGTGGAGGACGATCCTGTCGTCCCCGGGTCCGGCGTCGGTGAGAGACCGTCCCTTGCCCGCCCGGATGATCTGGCGGCCGGCGCCGGAGCAGATCCGGCTGTACGGCTTGGCGATCACGGTCACGTTCCTGCCGGAGACGAACACGACATCCTTGAACTTGAGGCGGACCGTGCCACCGTCATCCTTCACGACCCGGTTGACCTTCTTGCCGAAGCACTTGGCTCCCTCGGCCGCCCCGGCGGGTACGAAGACCAACCCGCAGGCGAGCGCCAGCACAAATGTGGCCAATGTCCTTTGCAATGTCCTTTGTGTTGTCCTGGTGACCGGATTTCCTGCCCTCACCGGTGAATCACCACCTTCGATTCATAGAAGCCTGCGAGACCCCAACCGTAAACTACCTTGTCCTCCTTATCGGCGATCACGATTTCCCTGCCGTACCTGGTCACCATTGAAGGAACACCGCGCGAAGAGAAGTCCCGTTCGGGTCTCTCTTTTCCTGTACCCCGATTCACGGGCCCGACCCGTTTCAGATCAGCAATTGCCCCGTTCTTCAGGTGTCTAGACTACGCCCCATGCCCAAAAAGACGACTCCCGGAGCCTCCGGCCGCACGATTCTGGTCACCGGGGCATCCGGGATGATCGGTTCGGGACTGGTCAATGCGTTGATCGATCGCGGGGACCACGTCATCGGTCTCAGCCGCAATCCCGGGAAAGCGGCCAAGACCCAGCCGACCGCGGAATGGCATTCCTGGGAGCCGACGATGGAACGCCCCCCGGAAGCCGCCCTCGAAGGCGTCGACGCGGTGATCAACCTCGCCGGCGAGCCGATCAACCAGCGGTGGAACGACGAGGTCAAGGACCGGATCGCCAGGACCAGGATCAAGGCCACCAAGAACCTCGCCGACGCGATCGCCGCGGTGGACAACCCCCCGAAGGCCTTCATCTCCGGTTCCGCCATCGGCTATTACGGTGACCGCGGGGACGAACTTCTCTACGAAGACAACGCCCCCGGGAACGACTTCCTCGCCGATGTCGTCGTCCAGTGGGAAGCCGCCGCGAACTCGATGAGCGACCGCGGTATCCGGGTCGCCACCATCCGCACCGGCCACGTGCTCGACCCGCGTGGCGGCCTGCTCGCCGAATTGATGACCCCCTTCAAGCTCGGCGCCGGCGGTCCGATCGCCAGCGGCAAGCAGTACATGTCGTGGATCCACCACTGGGACGAGGTCGGGATCCTGCTCTGGGCCCTTGACACCGACGCGGCCAGAGGACCCGTCAACGCCACCGCGCCGAACCCGGTGACCAACAAGGAGTTCTCGAAGCAGCTCGGCAAGGCTCTGGGCCGCCCGGCGATCATGCCCATCCCCGGATTCGCGATGAAGGCGATCCGCGGCCCCGAGTTCGGGCAGGTCCTGACCGAGGGCCAGCGGGTCTACCCGAAGAACGCGATCGACCTCGGTTACGAGTTCAAGCAGCCCGAACTTCCGGGCGCCCTGGCTCAACTCCTGAAATAGGTCCCTGTCCTCAGCGGTGCTTCGGCCGGATCGCCAGCTGTGAACTCGCGATCCCGTTCCCGGCGCTGTCCGAATCGACCCACATGCCGATGTAGGGCGCGCGGTCGCGGCCGGCGATTCCCTTCAGGCGGAAGCGGACGGTCCGCCCGGAATGCGGTTTCAGCGGGGCCAGCTTGCGGCAGGCCGTCCCTTCCGTGAAGAGTCTGGAAACGAAGCCCTTGCGCGGCGGGCAGATCCGGACTCCCGTGGCGTCCGCCGTCCCGAAATTGTGGATGTAGAAGCCGATCTTCACGGTTCCGCCGACCCGGACCCGCTTGTTCCAGTTGGTGGTCCCGAACGTGATCGCGGCCGCGGCGACCGGCGGTTCATCGTCCACGGTGAACTTCTGGACGCGCCGGAAGACGTCGGCGACGTAGACGGAGCCGTCCGCGCCCACGGCCATGCCGTCGGGGTACGTGAAGTGGCCCGGGTCGCTGCCCTGGGCACCCCACTGCTCGATGAAGTTGCCGGACACGCCGAACCGCTGGATCCGGACGAGCGTGTAGTCGAAGACGTAGACGTTGCCCCGGTCATCGATGTCCAGCTCCCACGGATCGACCAGCCCGCCCGGGCGCAGGTTGCGCTTGCCCCACGAACCGAGCCGCTTGCCGCCCGCGCTGAAGTGGATGACCCGCGAACCTTCGGGGTCGGTGGCGAGCACTGATCCGTCCGGGGCTACGGCGATGTCACTTACGAATTCGTTGTGCTTCGGGTCCTTCGGGTCTTTGCCGAAACGCTTGATGAACCTGCCGCGCTGGTCGAGCATGACCACGCCGATGGCCCCTTCGTTCTCGGTGACGTAGACGGTCCCGTCCGGAGCCACGTCGAGGCCACCGCTCGAACTCAGCGTGAGGCCCTGCGGCTTCCAGCTCTTCACGACCTTGCCCACGGAAGTGAACCGCTTCAGTCCACCGATGGTCTGTACGAGGACATCGCCGTCCGGGGCGACCGCAATGCCAAAGACCCAGTATTCACCGACGTCGAACCGGCCATCGGGTTTCCCGTCCGGCGTGAAGCGGCGAACGAATCCGCCCGCGTCCATCCCGACGAAGACCGTTCCGTCGGGTCCGACTGCCACTCCGGCGGGAGTCGGCAGTGCGAGGCCACCCGGCCGGTCGTACTTAGGCCCGAGTCGCCAGCCGCTGTCGAAACTGACGGCGGCCCGGGATTCCGCGAGACCTGTGATCAAGCTCAGAAGAACGACCGCAGCGAGGCCGGCGATCCATCTTCCCCTGTTGGTGTGAACGCTCCCTGTCATCAAGTCCCTGACGGCATGGTAGTCGCTACGATCGGCCGATGGCTGTGGGAATCATCGGCGCGGGCAACATCGGGCAGGCGATCGCCACCCAGATGCTGCGCGCCGGCCAGGACGTGCTGATCAGTAACAGCCGGGGCCCGGAGACGCTCGGTGAGGTCACCGAAAAGCTCGGCCCCGGGGCCACCGCCGTCACGATCGAAGAGGCCGCTGCCGCCGATGTAGTCGCGGTGGCCATCCCCTGGGACTACATTCCGGGCGCACTCGAAGGGCGGGCCGACTGGGACGGCCGGATCGTGATCGATGCCAACAACGCGGTCACCCAGCCCGACTTCAAGCCGGCCGACCTCGGTGGCCGGAGCTCGAGCGAGGTCTTCGCCGAACTCGTGCCCGGAGCCCGGGTCGTAAAGACCGCGAACATTCTGCTCGCCGCCCGTCTCGCCGAGGACCCCGTAGTCGAAGGCGGACGGCGCGTCCTCTTCATGTCCGGCGACGACCAGGAGGCCAAGGACACGGTGGGCGGCCTCTTCACCGAAGCGGGCTTCCGCATGGTCGACCTCGGCCCCCTGGCCAACGGCCGGCTCTACGAGGTGCCGGGCAACCCGCTCGCCCGCAGCCTCATCGCCACCGACTGAATCAGCCGAAGAAGACTTCCGCTTCCCGGTAGAGCTCCGGCGGAACCGTCTTCAGTTCGGACACCGCGTCCGCCAGCTCGACCAGTTCGATGTCCGTGCCACGGAGGGCGGTCATCTTGCCCCACTGGCCATCGTTCGCGGCCCCGACCGCGTGCAGGCCGAACCTCGTGGCGAGGACCCGGTCGAAAGCGGTCGGCGTACCGCCCCGCTGTACGTGGCCGAGCACGGTAGCCCGCGCTTCCTTGCCGGTGCGGGACTCGATCTCGCCTTCGAGCCAGTGGGCCACCCCACCGAGCCGGGCGTGACCGAAGTCGTCGGTCTGGCCTTCGTTCTCGCCCGGCAGCCCGCCGGTCGGCTTGGCTCCTTCCGAGACCACGATGATCGGGGCGTACTGGCTCTCGAAGCGGCGCTCGATGTAGGCACAGACGCGGTCGAGGTCGAAGTCCTGTTCCGGGATCAGGATGACGTTCGCCCCTCCAGCCAGTCCCGCATGGAACGCGATCCAGCCGGCGTGCCGGCCCATCACCTCGACGATCAGGACCCGGTGGTGGCTTTCCGCGGTCGTGTGGAGACGGTCGATCGACTCCATGGCGATGTTCACCGCGGTGTCGAAGCCGAAGGTGTAGTCGGTGGCACCGAGGTCGTTGTCGATCGTCTTCGGCACTCCGACGACGTTCACGCCCTCGTGGTTCAGGCGGTCGGCGACACCCAGGGTGTCTTCACCGCCGATCGCGATCAGGCCGTCCACCCCGGCTTCGGTGAGGTTGTCCCTGATCCGTTCGATCCCGTTCTCGAGCTTGATCGGGTTGGTCCGCGACGAACCGAGGATCGTGCCGCCGCGCGGCAGGATGCCACGCACCTGATCGACCCCGAGCGGCCGGAATTCACCTTCCAGCGGGCCGCGCCAGCCGTCGCGGAACCCGACGAACTCGTTGCCGAACTCGGAGACGCCGCGCCGGACGATGCCACGGATCACGGCGTTGAGGCCGGGGCAGTCGCCCCCGCCGGTCAAGACCCCGATTCTCACTGGCTATTCCTTGTTTTTGCCGGGAAGCGGCCGGTGCGGCTTGACCTTGTCGATCAGCGGCTGACTGTACTGGATGAACGCCCCTATGAAGAGGACCCCGAAGAACACGAGACCGGCTACCGGACCGCCCTGCCCCTGCGAATAGGAGAAGACGGCAAAGGCCAGTGCGACGAAGAATGTGAGCGGGATGATCATCGGGGGAATCCTACCGAAAGCCTGAGGACGGGCTACGCGCCCATCGCTTCACCCGTATTGCGGAGAAACTGCCCGACGGCTCTGACCGCGGCATCGGTGTCGCTCGCGTCCGCGACCAGGCGGACCAGCTTCGATCCGATGATCACGCCATCACACATCTTCCCGACTTCGGCAGCCTGGTCAGGGGTGCCGATGCCGAAACCGACAGCGACCGGCACCGTGGCCATGCCGCGCACGTCGTCGACCAGGTCCTTCAAGTGGGCCGGGACCTCCTGGCGTTCACCGGTGGTGCCGACCGTGGATACGACGTAGACGAATCCGGCCGCGATCCGGCAGATCCCGGCCCGGCGTTCACCCAGGGTGGTCGGGGCGATCAGGGGCACCACGGCCAGCCCGGCGTCATTCAGGACCCGGCGGGTCTCTTCGTCTTCGCCGAGCGGCAGGTCGGGAACGATCACGCCGCAGGCACCGGCCGCCACGGCACGTTCGGCGAAAGCACCCGGCCCTTCGGCCCCGAGCACCATGTTCGTATAGGCCATGAGTACTACCGGAACGCGGTCGCTGACCGCGCGGCACGTGTCGAGCACGTCTTCGAACTTGACCCCCGCATCGAGTGCCGTGGTCGCGGCCTGGTGGATGATCGGGCCGTCGGCCAGCGGGTCCGAATACGGCACACCCAGCTCGATCAGGTCGGCGCCCGAGTCGACGTACGCGTCGGCGATGCGTACCGATGCGTCAGGGTCGGGAAACCCGCCCATCATGTACGGCATCAGCGCCGCACGGCCCCCTTCCTTCGCTTTGGCGAAGGCTGCCCCGATGCGCTCGGCTCCGCTCACGGCCGTTTCACTCAACGTCTTCGAGTCCCAGGACTTCGGCGAGGTCCTTGTCGCCCCGGCCGGACAGGCAGACCAGGTCGTAGCCGGCCTCCGAGCTCTTGCCTTCGCCGAGCAGGTAAGCGATCGCATGGGAGGACTCGAGCGCCGGGATGATGCCTTCCATCCGGCTGAGCTCCTTGAACGCGGTCACGGCTTCCTGGTCGGTCACCGACACGTACTGCGCCCGGCCCGAGTCCCGCAGGAAGGCATGTTCAGGCCCCACGCCCGGGTAGTCGAGCCCGGCGGAGATCGAATGCGCCTCGAGAATCTGGCCCTCCTCGTCGGCGATCACGGCCGACATCGATCCGTGGAGGACCGAGGTGCGGCCCGCCGTGAGAGAGGCGCCGTGACGGTCGGTGTCGAGGCCCTCGCCAGCCGCCTCGACCCCGATCAGCTTGACATCTTCGTCCGGAACGAAAGCGGTGAAGGTGCCGATCGCGTTGGACCCGCCGCCGACGCAGGCGATCACCCGTTCCGGCAATACGCCGTTCCCGGCTTCGAGGGCCTGGGCGCGGGCTTCATCCCCGATCACGCGCTGGAGGTCGCGGACCAGAAGCGGGAACGGTGCCGGGCCGACCACGGAGCCGATGACGTAGTGGGTGGTCCCGACGTTGGTGACCCAGTCACGGATCGCGGCGCTGACGGCTTCCTTGAGCGTCTTCGCCCCGGCCTCGACCGGAACCACCTGGGCCCCGAGCAGGCCCATACGCTCGACGTTCGGCTGCTGGCGGCGGATGTCCTCGCTGCCCATGTAGACGACGCATTCGATGTCGAACAGGGCGCAGGCGGTGGCGGTCGCAACTCCGTGCTGGCCCGCGCCGGTCTCGGCGATGATGCGGGTCTTGCCCATCCGCTTGGCGAGCAGCACCTGCCCGAGGGCGTTGTTGATCTTGTGGGCTCCGGTGTGGGCCAGGTCCTCACGCTTCAGGTAGACGTTCCGGCCGACCCGTTCGCTCAACCGGGAAGCGAGGTACAGCGGCGTCGGGCGTCCGACGTAGTCGCGCTGGAGGTCCGTCAGATGCTTCATGAAGTCGAGGTCCTCGCGCGCGTTTGCCCAGGCTGCCTCGAGCGCGTCGAGCGCCGGGATCAGGGTCTCGGGCACGTACCGGCCGCCGTAGGGACCGAACCGGCCGGGGATCTCCTTCATCGACCGGGACACCCGCTGATGCGAGACTCCCTGGTTTTCGACGCTCATGCGCCGGCCACCGGCGTGTAATGCGCGGCTTCGAAGAACTTCGCCATCCTGAAGTGGTCCTTCAGCCCCGGTTCGGACTCGACGCCGCTGGCGACGTCGACCGCGTCGGGCCGGGTGATCCGGATCGCCTCGGTCACGTTTTCCGGGGTCAGTCCGCCGGCGACGAGAAACGGCACGTCGGAATGGTGGTTCTCGAGCAGGTCCCAGTCGAAGTGCCTTCCCGAACCGCCGGCCCTGCCGGTCCCGCCCGTGTCGAACAGGTGGTAGTCGGTGCGGTAGGCCTCGGCCCGGATGATGTCGGCGCCGCGCTCGATGTGAATCGCCTTGATCACCTTCGTGCCCGTGCGGCGGGCGACCTCGGAGCAGAACGACATGCCTTCGTTGCCGCTCAGCTGGACGATGCTCAGGTTCGCGTTCTCGACCGCTTCCGCCACCCGGTCGAGCGTCGGGTTGACGAACACGCCGGCGATCTCGCACTTGCGATGGAACTCCTGGCCGATTTCGGCCGCTTCACTGAACTTGACCGCCCGGGGGCTGGACTTGTCGTGAATCAGCCCGATCGCCCAGGCACCGAGGTCCACGGCTTCTTCGGCGTCTTCGATATTGGTTATTCCACAGACCTTGACCTTCATGGATCAAGGGTACGGGAACGGCAAAACAAGGGCCCCGAGCGTCGGTAGTCTGTCACTGCGATGGCAGCATCCGCCGACTACCAGCCCCTCTCCGGAGATCGACACCGGCACGGTGACCTGATCCACAGCCACCCCCACACCGGGTGGCATGACCACCGTCCGGACGGGCATCCACACGAGGACGATCACCCCCACGGCCATTCTCACGGGCTCGTCAACATGTCGATCAAGCGCTCGCGGGAGGGAATCCGGGCGACGCTCCTCGCCCTCCTCGTCCTCGGTCTGACTTTTGCGGCCCAACTGTTCGTCATCACCCTGACCGGCTCGGTTGCCCTCCTGGCCGACCTGATCCACAACGGGGGCGACGCGCTCACCGCGATCCCGCTCGGGGTCGCGTTCGCCCTCAGGTCGGCGAGGGCCGAGCGGTGGGCCGGGCTCTTCGTCGTCGCCATGATCTTCGTGTCGGCCTGCGCCGTCGGGTACGAGGCCGTGGTTCGGCTGATCGACCCGAGCACGCCCGGGCACCTCCCCGTGCTCGCGAGTGCCGGAGCGATCGGATTCCTCGGCAACTACGGTGCCGCGGTGATCCGCACCCGGGCGGGGGAACGCCTCGACAGTCCGGCGCTGGTCGCGGATGGGAACCACGCCCGGGCCGATGCGTACGTTTCCCTGGCGGTCATCGGGAGTGCGCTGGCCATCGGGATCGGCCTGCCGGTGCTGGACCCGGTGATCGGTCTCGTGATCACCGGGGTCATCCTCCGGATCACCTGGCATTCCTGGCAGACCATCTCGCGCGGGTAGGTATCGCCACGGTCTGAGCGACCCGCAGCGAAACGGGGTCCGGCCGGACCCCGTTTCCGCAAGCGATTCTGAATCGTCTATTGACCGAAGCCTGGTGGCAGTTTGTTCTGCTCCTCCGATGGCTGCCCGGCCGAATCCGGAGATTCGTCGTCGGGCCTCGAGCCGAGTGTGACGTCGAAGTCCTTGCTCCCGCCTTCGCGTTCGACCGTGATCGTGAGCGAGTCGCCGACCGCGGATTCGTTGACCAGGGACACGACTTCTTCCATCGAGGTGATCTCCTCTCCGTTCACCGCGGTTATGACATCGCCGCCGGTGAGGACCTTCTGGCCGTCGACCGTGACGGCGGTGTCGCCACCCTCGATCCCGGCCTCGTCGGCCGGCCCGCCCGTGGTCAATTCCTGGATCAGGACGCCCGAATCGCTGTCGAGGTTGAGCGCGTCGGCGATGTCCGGGCTCAGGGTGACGCCGCTCACTCCGAGGAAAGCGTGTTCGACGTCGCCGTCCTCCTTGATCTGGCTGACCACGTCCTCGACCGTCTCCGCGGGAATCGCGAAGCCGATGCCGACGCTGCCGTTGCTGCCGCCTCCGGTGGCGATCTGCGAGTTGACGCCGATCACCTCACCTTCGGTGTTGATCAGCGGGCCGCCCGAGTTGCCGGGATTGATCGCGGCATCGGTCTGGATCACGTTCGAGATCGAATAGTCAGTAGTGCTCGCGATCTCGCGCTGGAGGGCGGAGACGATGCCGGTCGTGACCGTCCGGTCGAGCCCGAACGGATTTCCGATCGCGATCACCGGATCACCGACCTCGACACCGTCCGAGTCACCGATCGCCAGGGGATGCATGCTGTCATCCGGCGCGTCGACCTCGAGCAGGGCGAGATCCGTCAACGGGTCCGTGCCGACCACGGTTGCGTCGTGGCTCGTGTCGGAGTCACCGAGGGTCACGGAGATCTCCTGGGCGCCCTCCACGACGTGGTTGTTCGTGACCATGTGGCCGTCCTTGTCGATCAGGAAGCCCGAGCCGGTGGCGGTGCCGCTGCCTTCACCCTGCCCGTAGGGGTCGAACGGCGAGGACTCGGCGGCGACCCCCGAGGCCGTGATGAAGCCGACGCCCTGGCTGTCCTGCTCGTAGATCTGGTTGACCAGCCCCTGTTCCTCTTTGTCGTTCGCGACGGGGCTCGCCGCGGCGACCGTCTTGGTGGTGGTCTCGTTCTTGCCGATCAATCCTGCGGCCACGGCACCGAAGCCGAGTACGGCGACGACGAGACCGCCCAGAAGGGCAGCGAAGAGGGTGGATCGAAATGACTTGGAACCTTCCGGGCGATTATTCATAGGCGGGCATCTAATAGCCCGGTCATTCGCCGGTCCTAAGCCGTTTCGAAAACTTTCCTAAAGGCCTGGTGGCATAACCGGGCTCAAGGCAGGAAGTGCTCGCTGGTCGCGTCGCCCGTGCCGGCGAGCGTGGCAACCCTGGCGGCCGGGTCGTGGGAGAGCATCAGGCTCTCGCCGATCAGGGCGGCGTTGACGCCCACCCGCTCCAGCTCGACCAGTTCTTCCCGGCGGGAAATGCCGCTCTCGGAGACGACCGTCTTGCCGGCCGGAACGTCGGTGATCAGGTCGTAGGTCGTCTGGACGTTGACCACGCCCGTGTCGAGGTTCCGGTTGTTGATGCCGATCACCTCGGCGTCGATCGCCAGGGCACGCTCGAGCTCTTCTTCGTCGTGGACTTCGACCACACAGTCGAGGTCGAGGTCCCAGGCCTCGGACTGGAACGCACCGAGTCGCTCGTCGTCGAGCACCGCCACGATGAGCAGCACCGCATCGGCGCCGCCGGTCGCCGCTTCGACCAGCTGGTAACGATCCACGATGAAGTCCTTGCGGAGGACCGGCAGCCCGCAGCTGACCCGGGCCGCGGCGAGATCGGCGAGGGTCCCGCCGAAGTGGGTCTGGTCGGTCAGGACCGAGAGGGCGGCCGCACCGCCCTGCTCATAGGCCTGGACCTGCCTGGCAAGGTCGGTGCCGGGTGCGATGTCCCCGGCGCTCGGCGAGCGGCGCTTGAACTCGCAGATCAGCGACATGCCCGGCCGCGTGAGCGCTTCGCGGAAGGGGCGGTCCTGGTCCCGGCTTGCGAGACCCCTTTCCAGTTCTTCCAGCGGAACCAGGCGGCGACGTTCGTCGACGCCCTGGCCCGCGGCCGAAATCAATTGCTCGAGTATTCCCACGGCTCCGGATAAGCCTACTGATCGGCCGTGTAGCTGACGAGGCGTGAAAGCACCCCTGCGGCGGCACCCGAATCAATGGCTTCGCGGGCCGCAGCCAGCCCCGCTCCGAGATCGCCGGCCTGCCCACCGACGTAGATCGCCGCGGCGGCGTTCAACAGGACGAGGTCGCGGCGTGGCGACCGCTCGCCCTCCAGCACGGCCCGGGTGGCATCCGCGTTCTCCTCGGGGGTACCTCCCGCGACCGCCTTGATCCCTGCGGTCTCGAGGCCCAACTCGGCCGGATCGACGATCACCTCGCGGGTGCCGCCGTCGATCACTTCGATCATCCGGGTCGGCCCGGAGATCGAGATCTCGTCGAGCCCGTCGTCTCCGGTCACGACCAGCGCCGCGACCGTGTCGAGTCCGACCAGCGCTTCCGCGATCGTCTCCTGGTAGCGGCGGTCGGCGACACCGATGACCTGTCGCGACGCACCGGCGGGGTTCGTCAGCGGGCCGAGGAAATTGAAGATGGTGCGCACCGCGAGTTCCTTCCGCACCGGGACCACGTGGGCCATCGCGGCATTGTGCCGCGGAGCGAACATGAAACCGAAGCCGACCTCGTCGATCGAGCCACCCACCTGTTCCGGACTGAGCTCGATGTTGACGCCGAGTGCCTCGAGCAGGTCGGCCGAGCCGGATTTGCTCGTGTTCGAGCGGTTACCGTGCTTGGCGACCGCGCAGCCTGCTCCGGCGGCGACGATCGCGGCGGTAGTCGACACGTTGAAGGTGGACGGGCCGCCACCGGTCCCGGCGGTGTCGACCAGGTCGTCCCTCTCTGCTTCGACCGGCGTGGCCAGTTCTCGCATGGTGCGGGCGAGGCCGACCAGTTCCGGCACGGTCTCCCCCTTGGTGCGGAGCGCGATCAGGAAGGCACCCGTCTGGACTTCTGACGCACGCCCCTCCATGATCTCCGAGAGGACGGCCGCGGCGTGGTCGGTGGTCAGGTGGTTGCCCGAGGCGACCGCGTTGATCGCCCGGGTCAGGATCTCATTCGGCAAAATCTTCCTCCACGTCTTCGTATTCGACTCCTATGAACTTCGCGATCATCGACTTGCCCTCGGGGGTCAGGACCGATTCGGGATGGAACTGGACACCCTCAGCAGGCAGCTCCCGGTGCCTGACCCCCATCACGATGCCGTCGAAGGTCGCGGTGACCTCGAGCTCTTCGGGGATGTCCGGTCCGGCGATAAGGGAGTGGTACCGGCCGACCGTCAGCGGGGACGGCAGCCCTTCGTAGATCGTCCTGCCGTCGTGCTCGATCTCGGCGTACTTGCCGTGGACCGGCTCGCCCTGGATCACCGTCCCGCCGTAGGCCTGGACCAGCGACTGGTGGCCCAGACAGACCCCGAGCACCGGCACGCCGGCCTCGGCGAAGGCAGGAATGGCTTCGAGCGAGATGCCGGCTTCGTTCGGGGTGCAGGGACCGGGTGACACGACCACGCGGTCGTAGTCGGTCTCCATCAGTTCTTCGCCGGTCTTGACGTCGTTCCGCACGACCTCCACCTCCATGCCGAGTTCTCCCAGGTACTGGACCAGGTTGTAGGTGAAGGAATCGTAGTTGTCGATGACCAGAACTTTGCTTGCGGGGGCTTTCATGGCTCAGGCCCAGTCCGGATGCTCGCAGGCGAGTTCGACCGCGCGGAACACCGCTTTCGCCTTGTTGACCGACTCCTCGTACTCGTACGCGGGCTGCGCATCGGCGACGGTCCCGCCGCCGGCCTGGATGTGGACCTGTCCGTCCTTGATCACCGCGGTCCGGATGTGGATCGCCGTGTCCAGGTCGCCGCCCCACGACAGGTAGCCGATCGCGCCGCCGTACGAGCAGCGCTTGACCTTCTCCATCTCGTCGATGATCTGCATCGCGCGAACCTTCGGGGCGCCGGAGAGCGTTCCCGCCGGCAGCGCCGAGCGCAGCACGTCGAGGGCGCCGAGGCCGGGCCTCAGCTTCCCGGTCACCCGGCTGACGATGTGCATCACGTGGGAGTAGGTCTCGACCACCATCAGTTCCTCGACCTTGACCGAGCCGTAGACCGCTTCGCGGCCGATGTCGTTCCGGGCGAGGTCGACGAGCATCACGTGCTCGGCGCGCTCCTTCGGGTCTTCGACCAGGGCTTCGGCGAAGCGCCTGTCCTCCTCCTCGTTCTCGCCTCGTGGTGAGGTTCCCGCGATCGGCCGGATCTCGACCACGTCGCCGTTGACCTTGAGCAGGGGCTCGGGGGACCCCCCGGCGACCTGGAAGTCGCCGAAGTCGAGGAAGTACATGTAAGGCGAGGGATTCACGGCGCGGAGGCCCCGGTAGATCGAGAAGGCCTCGGCCTTCGCTTCAGCCGAGAACCGCTGGGACGGCACCACCTGGAAGGCGTCCCCCGCGTGGATGTACTCGACGATCCGGGCGACGGTCGCTTCGAACTCCTCGCGGGTGACGTTCGACTCGAACCGCGGGGCCTCGACCGCGGCGGCGCCTTCGTCGACCGGCACCGGGCCGCGCAGCCGCTCCCGCACCGCCTGGATCTTCCCGGCCGCCTCTTCGTAGGCGGAATCGATGCCTCCGTCGTCGGCGAACGCGCAGGCCATGATCGTCAGCTCGTTGTGGAGGTGGTCGAAGACCAGCAGGACGTCGGTGATCATCAGGGCGAGGTCGGGCAGCCCCAGGGGATCCGGGTTCGGCGGGCCGAGCGGCTCGACGGTGCGAACCAGGTCGTATCCGAACAATCCGACTGCACCACCGGCAAAAGGCGGGAGGCCGGGAACCTCGGCCACCCGGTACTGGTCCATGTGGTGGGCGACCGCCCGGTACGGGTCGGGCGCGTCGACGTGGCTGAGGCGTTTCGAGCCGGCCGAGACCGCGTCGCCGGGGTACTCGGTCAGGAAGCCGTCGCTCCAGCGGAGGATCGAGCGGGGACTGGTGCCGAGGAACGAATACCGGCCGACCTGGCCACGTTCTGCCGACTCGAGCAAGAAGCACGGCAGCCCCTCCCCGCGTAACTTCAGCAGGGCCGACACCGGCGTTTCGACGTCGTCGGTCAGGCTGAGCCGGACCGGCACGACATTCGAGTCGGGCACCAGGGCCCGGGCTTCGCCCAGCGACGGCTCGAGGCGGGAGATCAGGTCAGGAGCGGCGGCCATTCAGGACCTCCATCACCGATTCCAGACCCACGTCCCTCGACTTGAGCAGCACGGTCAGGTGGTAGAGCACGTCCGCGGCTTCGTTCGCGACCCGTTCGTCGCTCTCTTCGCGCACCGCCCGTGTCACTTCCTCGGCTTCTTCCATCACCTTCTCGCCGGCAAGTGCCGGGTTCTCGAGGAGCTCGACCGTGTAGCTGCCGTCCGGCCTCTCGGCGGCCCGGGCGATGAGGGTGCGCGCGAGTTCGGCCAGAGCCTCTTCGTTCACCGGCTCGGGGGTTTCCCCGGTTGCCAGCTCGCGGTAGAAGCAGCTGCGCTCGCCCGTGTGGCAGGCAGGACCGGCCGGTTCGACCAGAGCAAGCAGGGCGTCGCCGTCACAGTCGACCCGGAGCTGCCGGAGTTTCAGCACGTTTCCGGAAGTCTCGCCTTTCTTCCAGAGCGCCTGGCGCGAACGGCTGAAGAACATGACTTCACCGGTCTGCTCGGTCAAACCGAGTGATTCCTCGTTCATGTACGCAAGGGTCAGCACTTCGCCGGTGTCGGCGTCCTGAACCACGCACGGAACGAGGCCGTTCGAGTCGAATTTCACTTCGACCCGTGAGGGACTATTCATCGGGCAACTCGGCGCCGGCGGTGGGGTCGGCTGACTCTTCACTGCCGAGCGGCACGTACCACTTGCCGCGCTCCTTGACCACGTCGACCGGCGCACCGCCGGCGTCGTTCTCGAAGGTCACTTTCGCCGTTTCACCTTCGAGCTCGATGGCTTCGATCTTCAGCACGGGCTCGTCGGCGCTGTTCCCCTTCAGAATCTCCTTCGTCTCGCGGACGCACTGCGACTGGGTGTTGAACACCTCGGTGATGCCGCTCGGCTGCATCAGGCCGCAGGCAGCAAGGGCATCCCTGTCCCTGGACGCCGCGTTGATGTCGGCGACCAGGGCGGTGATGCCGTCGATGTCCTGTTGATCGTCGGCCGAGGACGAATCGTCGCCGCCACCGCAGCCGGCCAGAGCCACGAAAGTGGCGGCGAGGACCGTTGCGATGGCCAGCTTCAGTTTCATGCCTCAATCCTACGGCGTGTCCGTATCCGTCGATATGCCGGCGCCCGTCAACGGCGACGTCTAGTCGATTCCGAGACGGTCCAGCATGTCGACGTCGCGGCGCCACTTCTTGCGCACCTTGACCCGAAGGTCAAGGTGTACCCGGTGCCCCAGTTCGGCTTCGATGTCGCGGCGGGCGCCCCGGCCGATCTCGCTGATCTTGAAGCCGTTCTTGCCGATGAGGATGCCTTTCTGTGAATCGGATTCGACCCAGATCTCGGCTTCGACCGTAACCAGGCCGTCTTCGCGCCCGCTGATCTTCCCGACCTTGACCTCGACCGAGTGCGGGACTTCGTCACGGGTCCGGATCAGGATCTCGCCACGGATCAGCTCGGCCAGCAACTGTTCCTCCGGCTGGTCGGAGCTGTCCCCCGGCGGATAGAGGTACGGGCCTTCGGGCATCAGGCCGGCCAAGTGTCCGGCCAGCTCCCTGACCCCGTCGCCCTTCAAGGCACTGACCGGGAAGATGTCCTCGACGCCCTTCAGTTCGGCCGCCGCTGCGAGCACGGGGATGATGTTCCGCCCGAGGCGGTCTGCCTTGTTCACGGCGCAGACGACGGTGATCCCGGGATTGGCGGCGAGTAATGAATCCGCGATGAACCGGTCCCCCGCGCCCACTCCCTCTTCGCCGTTGATCACGAGCAGGGCGAGGTCGGCGTCGGCAAGCTCGCGCTCGACGTTCCGCTGCATTCGCTCGGTGAGCTCGTCGCGCGGGCGCTGGACGCCGGGCAGATCGATCATCACGAGCTGGGTGCCGGCCTCGAGGTCGGTCGCGACTCCGCGGATGGCCCGGCGGGTCGTCTGGGGGCGCACGGTCGCGATCGCCACCTTCGAACCGACGATCTGGTTGACCAGGGTCGACTTGCCGACGTTCGGGCGGCCGGCCAGACCGACGAAACCGGACCGCGTGGTTCCCGGCTCCTCAGCCATCGAGGCCCGCCATGACCCGGTCCTGAAGCTCGAACATCTCGCCGCCGTCGGCCTCGTGGTCATGGCCGCAAAGGTGGAGGACGCCGTGGACGACGGCCTCGGTCAGGTCGCGGCACTGCCCAGGGCAGACGACGACGTCGCCCAGCTCCCGCGGGCCCGTGCTCGGCCCGTCTTCGTCGAGCGGGAACGAAAGCACGTCGGTCGGCCTGTCGATCCCCCGGTGCTCACGGTTCAGTTCATGGATCCGGTCCTCGCCGACCACTTCGACCGCGAGGTGCCCGTCGCCTACACCGGCCTCCTTCAGGGCAGCGGAGACCGCCGGCCTGAACTCAGCCGGCACGTCTTCCAGGTCGAGGTTCATCCGTCGGGCCCGCGTTCGTTGTGTTCGCCGTATGCGGCGACGATCCGCTGGACCAGGCGGTGGCGAACGACGTCGTCACCGCCGAACATCACGAAGTCAACGTCGTCGATGCCCTCGAGGATCTCGCGGACCACGACCAGGCCGGACTTGCTGTCGCGCGGCAGGTCGATCTGGGTGACGTCGCCGGTGACCACCATCTTCGAGTTGAAGCCGAGGCGTGTCAGGAACATCTTCATCTGCTCCGGCGTGGTGTTCTGGGCCTCGTCGAGGATCACGAAGGCGTCGTTCAGGGTGCGGCCGCGCATGAAGGCGAGCGGGGCCACCTCGATCACGCCGCGGTCGAAGTAGCCGTTGACCCGGTCCGGGTCGAGCATGTCGTAGAGCGCGTCGAAGAGCGGACGCAGGTAGGGGTCGACCTTGGCCTGGAGGTCACCGGGCAGGAAGCCGAGGCTCTCGCCGGCCTCGACCGCGGGGCGGGTCAGGATGATGCGCTGCACCTCGCCTTCGATCAGCGCCGCGGCGGCCATCGCAACCGCGAGGAAGGTCTTGCCGGTGCCGGCCGGCCCGATGCCGAAGGTGATCGTGCTGCCGCGGATCGCATCGACGTACTCCTTCTGGGTGACCGTCTTCGGCACCACCCGGGTGTTCCGGTTGTGCCAAACGACGTCGTCGAGCATCTCCTTGGAACGTCGCGAGGACTGGATCGCATTGGTGACCGAGTCGAGCGTGCCCGGCTCCACGTCGTGGCCGTCTTCGATCAGGCCGACCATCTCGTCGACCAGGCGGGCCGCTTCGTCCATCTGCGTCTCGTCGCCCTCGAGCGTGAGCATGTTGCCGCGCAGGTGGACCTTGCTGGTGGTGCGATCACGCAAGGCCTTCAGTACCGAGTCCTGGGATCCGGCCAGTTCGGCCGCGACATCGTTGTCCAGGGTCAGGGTCCTACGAGGCAAGGTGTTCCTTGACGGCGGTGCTGACCCGCTTGCCGTCGGCCTTGCCGGCGACCTTGTCCTTCAGCGCGCCCATGACCTGGCCCATCTGCTTCTGTTCGGTGGCTCCGGTCTGTTCGATCGCTTCCGCGACCATCGCGTTCAGCTCTTCGTCGCTCAGCTGTGCCGGCAGGTAGGCGGTGATCAGCTCGGCTTCGAACCGCTCGTCCTCGGCCGATTCGCCCCGGCCGGCGTCAGCGAAGGCGTCGGCAGCCTCGAGCCGCTTCTTCCGCTCGCGCTGCAGTGCCGCGACCTCGTCGTCCTTGCCCAGTTTTGCGTCCTGCTGGAGGACGTCCTGGATCATCCGGAGCGCGGAAGCACGCTTCTTGTCGCCCTGCTTGAGGGCAGCCTGGGCATCGGTGCGGATCTCGTCTACGGCTGACATCAGGGCAAGAGTACCGAGACGAAGTGGTCTACCGCGATGGCGGGCAAAACTTGGCCAGGAGAACAAGCTCTGAGTTTTCGCCCTATTCAAGACATCACAGTTCTGAATAAGGCAGAAATGTTCCTAAACTGGGAAATTTCTGTTCGGTTACTTGTCCACGTCGGGGAAAGTCTCGGGACCTTGGGCGTGGCTGACTCTGGGTCCGAAGGCGGAGAACATGACTATTCCCCCCACCGTCACCACCGTCCCGTAGAGCAGGAACATCACGTAGGTGTGATTGACGATCGCCAGCGTGATCAGGGTGACTCCGATCCCCGTCGCGAAGGCGAAGAACGATCGTGGGCTCCGTACTCCCATCGCGAGCAGTACCGCAATCAGGACCAAGGCGGGGATCCACATCAGGAACCCGACCGGGGCGATGCATCCGACCATGAAAAGAACCCCGGCTGCGGACCAGGGCAGGAACTTGAGCATCAGGGGAACCTACTCCCCGAGCCTTATGTGCTCGACCCTGCCGTCGAGCGGCAGCTGGAGGAAACGGGTACCCAGGGTTTCGAAGCCTTGCTTGTCTCCGGTCACCAGGAAGCTGTATGTGCCTTCCCTGCCGGTCCGGGCGAGGTTGTCGCGCTGGGCGAGGTTTCTCTGGATCGCCCCCGCTATAGCGTGGCCGGCCGTGACCAGACGTACGTCCCGGCCGAGGAGGCGCTGGAGCATCGGCGCGATCAACGGGTAGTGGGTGCAGCCGAGGACCAGGGTGTCAACGTCCGCTTGCTTCAACGGCTCGCAGTAGTTCCGCACCGTCCGGAGGATGTTTTCGTCGAAGTAGAGGCCCTGCTGGATTATCGGGGCGAGGTCCGGCGCCGCCACCTCGGTCACCGTGAATTCCCGTCCCAGGTTCTCGAGTGCCCGGGCGTAGGCGCCGCTGGCGACCGTGGCCGGCGTGGCGAGGACGCCGATCCTCCCGGAATCGGTGATCGCTCCCGCGATCTCGGCTTCGGGTCCGACCACCGTGAGGACAGGGACCCCGGCCTGCTCACCCATCTGCCGGATCAACGGTCCGGCGGCGGCAGTGGCCGAATTGCAGGCGATGACCAGCAGCTTGATGTCCCGCTCGAAGAGATAGGTCGAGATCGCCACCGCCCGGTCCGTCAGTTCTTCAGCCGTCTTGGTGCCATAGGGAAAATGGCCGCTGTCGCCGACGTAGACGTAGTCCTCCTCCGGCAGCGACACCAGCAGCTCGTGCAGCACGGTCAGGCCGCCGACCCCGGAATCGAACACGCCGATCATTCTCCGGCCTCGAGCAACAGGCCGCCCCAGTTCCCGTCGGTCAGAAACCGCCGGCTCACGAGTCCGGCTGGTGCGAAAGCGGCCTCGACCCGTTCGCGCTCGGTAGCAAGGAGGCCCGCGCAGACGATCCGGTCGGGCCTGTTCGCGTCGTCGACCTGTGCGGCGACGACCTCGAGCAGCGGAGCGGTCAGGTTGGCGACCACGGTCGGCGCGAGACCGGGCAGGCCGGCCTTCAGGTCGAAGCGCTCGAGTTCCAGCTCGACCGAGTTCACCCCGGCGTTCTGTTCGCCGGCTTCGATTGCGGCCACTTCGTGGTCGTAGCCCGAGACCGGCCCCCACCCCAGCTTCGCCGCCGCGATTGCCAGCACCGCCGAACCCGAGCCGAGATCGGTCAGCGGTCCCCCGCCGAGGCCACGATCGTGCAGGTCGAGCAGGAGCTGGAGGCTCAGCCGGGTCGTCGGATGGGCACCGGTGCCAAATGCCTGGCCGGGGTCGATCACGACTTCGAACTCCCCGGGGCCGCCCTGCTCCCACGGGGGCCGCAGCCACAAGGAGGTCCCGCCGCCGGACCCGGTGATGGCCAACGGCTTGTGGAATGCACGCCAGCGCTCGGCCCAGTCGTCGGCGACTTCGGTGGCGACGACCTCGACGAAGCCGTCGCCACTCACCGCCTCGACCTCGCCGATGTCCGGAAGCTCCCCTTTGGCGCCGTAGATTGCGTATTCCACGTATTCGGCCGTGGTGCTCTCTTCGACACCGCCGGGTGCGAGGACGGTCAGTTCGGCCAGGACGATCTCGGCCTGGTCCGGCCGGCAGCGCACCGCGAGCCGGATCATCTGAAAATCACGCCCGGGTGCGGCGGAAGCGGCCGAAGAGGCCGGATTCCTTCGGCCTGCGGTTTTCGTCGGTCAAAGTGGCGTCGAGCTCGTTCACCAGCTTGAGCTGCTCCTCGGAGAGGTTGGCCGGGATCACGACGTTGAAGACGAAGCGGTGGTTGCCTCGCCGTTTGGAGGTGCCCAGCTGCGGCAGCCCCTTGCCCTTCAGCGCCGTCTCGGCGCCGGGCTGGGTGCCGGCGGGGATCTCGATCTCGTCTTCGCCCTCGAGCGTCTCGACCTCCACCTTGTCCCCGCGGATCGCCCTGGTCGCGTCGACCGGGATCACCGTGATCAGGTCCTTGCCGTCACGGATCATGTTCTCGCGCTCGGCCACGGACACCTCGACGTAGAGGTCACCGGCCGGGGCTCCGGGCTCGCCGGCATGTCCGGCGCCGGCAATGCGGATGCGCTGGCCGGATTCGATCCCGGCGGGAACATCGACCTTCATCGACTTCGCGGTGTGGCTGCGGCCGAGGCCGGAGCAGACGCCGCAAGGCGTCTCGGCGACCTTGCCCTCGCCGTTACAGACGTCGCAGGGAACGGCCCGGACCATCTGGCCGAAGGCGGTGTTGGCGACCGACCGCAGCTCGCCGGCGCCGTCGCATTTCTCACAGGTGTGGATCGGCGTGCCGGGTTCCGCCCCGTTGCCGTGGCAGTGCTCGCAGGTGGCGACCACATCGAACTCGACCTCTTCACTGACCCCTTCGAGCACGTCCTCGAGGCCGATCTCGATCCCGACCCCGACGTCGGCACCGGGAGCGGGACCGCGACGGCCGAACCCACCGCCGCCTCCACCGAAGAAGGCGCTGAAGAGGTCGTCGATCGAACCGAAGCCCTGCGCCCGGGACGAGAACCCGCCCTGCCTCAGGCCGTCGGCCCCGTACTGGTCGTAGGTCTGGCGCTGCTCCTCGTCGGACAGGACCTCGTACGCCTCGGCCGCCTCCTTGAACTTCTCCTCGGCGTCGGGGTCGTGGCCGTTCACGTCGGGGTGGAGTTCCCGGGCGATCTGCCGGAAGGACTTCTTGATCTCACTGGCGGTGGCGCTCCGGGACACCCCGAGCACCTCGTAGTAGTCACGGGTGCTCATGCGTATACGTTCTCGAAGTACTGGGACAATTCGCGCGCCGCTTCGGAAACCGAGGCGATCGCCGTTTCGTAGTCCATGCGGGTTGGCCCGACCACGCCGACCGAACCGAGGTTCCGGTGGCCGAGGCCATAGTTGGCGCCGACGACGCTGACCGAGCGCAGTTCGGGCTGGGGGTTCTCGGCGCCGATCCAGAGGAATACGGAGCGCTCGTCGATGGCCGAGCGCATCATGCGCAGGACGCTCGCGCGTTGTTCGAGCGCGGTCATGAGCTGGTCGATCTGCGGCAGGTCACGCGAGCGGCTTTCGTCGAGAAGGCGCCCGGTGCCCTCCACGTACAAGGTGTCTTCGGTGCTCTGCTCGAGGTCGACCAGGGCCGGCGAGAGGCGCTCGATGAAGGCCGCCTCGGTCGGGTCGAGCCCCGGCCCGGACAGTCGCGAAGCGATCCTGCGTGCACCGAGGTCTATTCCGGCGAGGGTCTCGTTGAGATAGCTCGACGCCCACTCGACCAGGCCGGGATCCACCGGGGCCTGGAAGGTGAAGGCACGCTTGGTGACGTCGCCGGCCGAGGTGATCGCGACGACCATGACCACATCGGGCTGCAGCAGCAGGGCCTCGACCCGGTGGATCGTCGCGGTGCCGAGCGGCGGGGCGACCACCAGGGCCAGCAGGTCGGTCATGTGGGAAAGGGCGGTGGTCGTCTCGCGCATCGCTTCGTCGACCTCCCGGCGGAAACGGGTCGCATCCGGCTCGGTCGCGACGGTCCGGGGCTTCACGACGGGTTTAAGCATTATCGACTCGACGTATCGCCGGTAGCCGAGATCGGTCGGTACGCGACCGGCAGAGGTGTGCGGGTGCGACAGGTAGCCGGCGGCTTCGAGCGACGCCAATTCGGCCCGGACCGTCGACGGTCCCCACGAGAGCTCGGCGCTCTCGACGATCGCCTTCGACCCGACCGGGCGGCCGGTGTCGAGGTAGGCCCCGACCACGAGGCCGAGAATCAGCTCCTGTCGCTGAGAAAGCATGCCCTCCATTGTAGGTGGGACGTATTCCCGGCTTCAGCCAGCCGGGACTTCGAGCACGGCGGTGGCGTTGCGGATGACCTGGCTGTCACCTTGCGACGCGACCACGTCAACCGTGACTTCGTCTCCGGCGACCGCCTTCACTGCGCCGGTCACCGTGATCTCCTGCTCCGGAAAACTCATGCCGCGGAACTGGACGGAAAGGCTCTTCAGCGCCCGCGGACCGCCCCCGGCGGCTTCGGCACTCGCCCTGGCCACGAGGCCCATCACGTAGAGCCCGTGGAGGATCGACCCGGGCAGACCGACCATCTTGGCGAACTCGGGATCGATGTGGATCGGGTTGAAGTCCCCCGTGGCACCGGCGTAACGGTGCGGCACGTACTTGTCGGGGTTGACTTTCAGTTCCTCGATCGGGTCGCCGGTTTGTCGCAAGCTCATTTCAGACTCCCCTGACGATGTTGGTCCAGGTGGCATTTACGACTTCGGCGCCGTCCTGGTTGACGGACCGGGTCTCGAAGACGTAGAAGCCCTTGCCGTCCTTCTCGTAGATCTCCTTGCAGCTCGGTGTCGTGGTGATCAGGTCGCCCGAGCAGACCGGCTCGCCCCATTCGAATTCCTGGCCGCCGTGGACCATCGCGGCAAAGTTCATCCCGACCTCCGGGTCGAAGAGGACCGGACCCATCGCCCCGGCGCTGTAGACCACGGCGAACATCGGCGGTGCCACGACGTCCCGAAATCCCGCCGCCCGGGCCCCGGCCTTGTCGAAGTGGACCGAATTCCCGATCCCCAGCACGTTGCAGTACTCGCGGATCTTCTCCCGGCCGATCTCGTAGTCGAAGGCCGGCCAGCTCTTGCCCACCGCATCGGTCTTGAGTGCCATGCGGGGAACCTAGCAACGACGCGACAGCGACGGGAGCGGCACGAAAGCCAGAGTCCGGTGCGTTCACGCACCCCTTGTGGATCAGACCGGCGCCACGACGAAGCGGGCGCCGCCCCGCCGCTTGGCTTCGTACATCGCGCCGTCGCAGTCGCGCAGGGCGGATTCCGGATCGACCTCGCGGTCGTCGAGCATCAGCAGGCCGATGCTCACGCTGGGCCGGTAGCTGGCCCCGCCGCGACCGGCGATTTCGATCTTCGACTCCCCGAACCCGTCCAGGATCGACCCGGCAACGCGCTCGGCGCCGGAGCGGTCGGCTTTCGGGAGCAGCACGGCGAATTCGTCTCCCCCGATCCTCGCGACCGGGTCGCTGTCGCGGAGCTCGCCCTTCAGCAGTCGCGCGACCTCCCGGAGCACGCCGTCGCCGGCGTGGTGCCCGTGCGAATCGTTGACCTCCTTGAAGTCGTCGAGGTCGATCATCAGGAGGGCACCGCCGCCGTGGCCGTGGGCGCTGCGCATCAGGCGGTCGGCCAGCAGCGAGACGAACCAACCGCGGTTCAGCAGGTCGGTCAGCGAGTCGTGCCGGGCCTGGTGCTGGAGCTCCCCTTCGATCCGCCGCCGCTCGGTCACGTCTTCGATGTGGGCGACGGCGTTGATCGGATAGGGATCGTCCGCATCGCCGGCCAGGCCGATGTCGAGCGCCGACACGTCGGCCTTCATCTCGAAGCTGGAGCCGTCCGGGCGGTGGATCGTGCGTTCGAGGGTGAAGCTCGGCTGCTCACCTTCCAGGATCGCCTTGCTGTCCTTGAGGGCCACCTCCAGCTTGTCCTGCTCGATTTCGACCAGTCCGGCCTCGGTCAGCCAGAGGCCGACCGCTTCGTCCTCGCTGTACCCGGTGATTCGCATCGCCTCGGCGTTCGCTCCCTTGATCAACCCGCCACGATCGAGGTGCAGGTGGAGCAGCACGATGCCGTTGGGTGCCCGGTCGAAGGTCTTGTAGAAGAGCATCCGCTCCCGCTCCAGCGCCCGCTCGGCCAGCTTCTGGCGAGTGATGTCGGTGGTCAGGGCGAAGATCATCTCGTCACCCGACTCGTTCTCCACGACCGACGACGCGTTCACCTTCACGTCGTACTCCTCGCCGTCCTTCCCGGTCACACGGATCTCGGTGCCGGAATCGACCCGGGCCGCGGGATCTCCCCGGACGATCTGCCCGAACCGTTCGATGGCATGCCGGGAGTCGAGCCGGTTGATGATTTCCTGGAACGGGCGTCCCAAGAGCTCTTCACGTTGGTAGCCGAGGCGACTCTCGAGCGAACCGAACACATCGATGATCACGCCGTCGGTCTGCACCACCCACAGGGTCTGGCCGGACAGGGCGAGTACCTGGTCCAACTTGCCGATTTGGGTGTTCTCGAGGCGCTTCACGCGCAGATCATCTTCTCCGGTCAATCATCCAACTGCAGCACAGCCAGGAATGCTTCCTGGGGTACCTCTACCCGACCGACGTTCTTCATTCGCTTCTTGCCCTTCTTCTGTTTCTCGAGGAGCTTTCGCTTCCGGGTCACGTCGCCACCGTAGAGCTTCGCGGTCACGTCCTTCCGCACTGCCTTCACCGTCTCTCGCGAAAGGATCCTGGCTCCGACGGCAGCCTGGACCGGGATGTCGAACTGCTGGCGGGGGATCGTCTTGCGCAACCTTGCGACGAGGTCCTTGCCCTGGGCGTGGGCGAAGTCCTTGTGGCTGATCACCGAGAGTGCGTCCACGGTCTCGCCGGCGAGCAGAACGTCGACCTTGACCAGTTCGGAGGGCCGGTTGCCGATCGGTTCATAGTCGAGCGAGGCATAACCCCTGGTCGAGGACTTGAGCACGTCGAAGAAGTCGAGGACGATCTCGGCCAGGGGCAGGTCGTAACGGATCTGGACCCGGTTCGGGCTCAGGTAGTCCATGTCGATGTGGGTGCCGCGGCGGCCCTGGCAGAGCTCCATCACCGGGCCGACGTAATCGGTCGGGGTGATCACCGTGGCCCGGATGTACGGCTCTTCGATCGATTCGATCGAGGCCGGGTCGGGCATCTCGGTCGGGCTGCGCACCTCGATCGTCTCGCCGCCGATCAGGTGGACTTCGTAACGCACTGTCGGACTGGTCGCGAGGAGCTCCAGGTCGTACTCCCGCTCGAGCCGCTCGCGCACGATCTCCATGTGTAGCAGGCCGAGGAACCCGCACCGGAAGCCGAAGCCGAGCGCGTCGGAGGTCTCGGGTTCCCACGACAGGGCGGCGTCGTTCAGTCCCATCTTGTCGAGGGCGTCCCGCATGTCCTCGTACCGTTCGGTGTCGATCGGGAAGAGTCCGCAGAAGACCATCGGCTTGACCTCGCGGTAGCCGGCCAGGGGCTCGGTCGCGGGGTTCTCGAGGTCGGTCAGGGTGTCGCCGACCCGCAGCTTGGCCACGTCCTTGATCCCCGTGATCACGTAACCGACCTCACCCACGTCGATCTCGTCGACCGAGGTCATGGTCGGGCGGAAGAACCCGATGTCGTCGAGTTCGGCCTCGGTGCCGTTCTGCATCGCGAGAATCTGCTTCCCCTTCCGGAACTTGCCGTCCATCATGCGGACGTACGCGACCACCCCGCGGTACTGGTCGAACTCCGAGTCGAAGATCAGGGCGCGGGAAGGGCCCTTCCCGTCGCCGCTCGGCGGCGGGACACGTTCGACGATCGCCTCGAGGACTTCCGGCACGCCGGCGCCGGTCTTCGCCGAGATCTGGAGGATGCCGCCGGGGTCAACCCCGAGCAGGTCGGAGACCTCGGCGGCCACGCGCTCCGGTTCGGCGCCGGGCAAATCGACCTTGTTGAGGACCGGGATCAGCTCGAGGCCGTTCTCGATCGCGAGGTAGGTGTTGGCGACGGTCTGGGCCTCGACCCCCTGGGCCGCATCGACGACCAGCAGGGCGCCCTCGCAGGCGGCGAGGCTGCGCGAGACCTCGTACGAGAAGTCGACGTGGCCCGGCGTGTCGATCAGGTGGAGGTGGTAGGCCTCGCCATCGGCCGACTTGAACTCGACCCGGACGGCCTGGGCCTTGATCGTGATGCCACGCTCGCGCTCGAGATCCATCGAATCGAGGACCTGGGCCCGCATCTTGCCGGGTGCGACGGCTCCGGTTATTTCCAGGATGCGGTCGGCCAGCGTCGACTTGCCGTGGTCGATGTGGGCGATGATCGAGAAGTTGCGAATCCGGTCCATTGGAGCTTCTGAGTATGGCGAGCCGGGTAATCCGGGGTAGTTCTAGCTGCAGAGCGCGGGGTCGGGCTTGCCGATCAGCTCGTAGACCACCGCCGGCTCCTCCCGTTCGATCTCACGGACGGCGGGGTCGTCTGCGATCCAGCCCGACTCCCGGGGGAAGTCGCGGTTGGGCGACGGGCGGTCCAGCGTCACGACGAGGTAGTCGTAGTCCCCGTCGGCAACTGCCTGGCGGAACTCCTCGCAGCTTTCGGCCTCAACGAACCCGGCGTGTTTCTCGTGGATCCCGACGAACTGGACGTCGTTGTCGAGGTGCTTGCCGAACAGCGGGTACTGGCGCGTCGCGTTGGTCGCGATCGAGACGTCATCCACGCCTTGGGCCCAGGCGAAGGCTCGGTTGAGGCCGGCCGTGGTGAAGTCCGGGTTTTCGTACCGCTTGTCGAAGTACGAGGTCTGGACCGCCTGCCCGGCGAGGATCGCCACCAGGACGGCCGACCCGACGATCGCGGCGCGCGGCCTGGTCCAGCCCGAGCGGTAGGTCCGGGCGGCGGCGATCAGCACGAAGAAGAACGCACCCGCGGCGATCATGCCGCCGAGGACCTGCCGGACGCCGGCCGAGTCGCTGATCGCGATCGTGAACGGTGCCAGCAAGGCGATGACACCGATGACCAGCCACCGTACCCCCGGCCGGCGCGGCCCCATGGCGCTGCCGAGCAGCGCCATGGCGACGGCGATCGCCGGCGCCAGGTATCGCAGCCCGGAGACGAATCCGTTCGGTTCGCCAGGGGGTCCCGAGGCCGATGTGGGGGCGACCAGCCAGGCGAAGACCAGGGCCACGCCGACCGCGGCGCCGGCGCGGCGGGCCGGCCCGGAGTCACGGCTGAAGCAGAAGGCGAACGAGACCAGCGCCAGCCCGGCCAGGACGATCCACCCCTCGCCGAAACCGTCACTGAGACCCGGGAGGAACCAGTCGCCGATCACGCCCGTGTCCGTCAGGTAGCCCCAGACCGAACCCGCGTCACGGCCGCCCACGTCCTGATCCGGTCCCGGCAGCCCGATCGATCCGAGGTTGTTGATCCACGGCAGCGGGTTGCCGCTGTGGACCAGGTTCCGGAAGTAGAAGTAGAGCCCTCCGAGCGAAAGCCCGCCGGCGACGGCGAGGACCGCCCGGCGACGGAGAGCCGGCTGAGCCAGGATGATCGCGCCGGCCGCCAGGGCCAATGCCGCCGGCAGGAAGTTGACCTTGGTGCCGGCCGCGAGGCCCGCACTGAACGCCACCACGAGCACCGGCCCGAGGGTGATCCGCCTCCCGCCCGCCGCGGCGTTGACCAGGATCGCCAGCGCGGCGAGGACGAAGAAGGTTCCGGCGATGTCGTTCCGCGCCTCGCCCGCCTGGTCGGCCATCGCCGTCGAGGCGAGCACGATCGCGACCCCGGCCAGCGAGATCGGGGCACCCCCGTAGGGCCGCCCGATGCACCAGGCGGCCAGCAGGCAGGCGCCGAACCAGCCCGCGTTGATCAGCGGCGAGGCGAGATCGTTGCCGTAGGCGACCATGCCCAGCGCATGGAACAGCTCGGAATTCTGCGGGTAGAACCAGGTCAGGAACTGCGGCGCCAGGAAATCGAGCGAGAAGGTGTCGCCCGTCTGGGCGATGCCGGCGGCGAACGGGCCGTGGTACCAGGTCGAATCGAAGCCGGTCATGCCGGTACCGAACTTCAGCCGCACGCCGATCGAGAACGCTCCGAAGGCGGCGGCGGCGATCGCGAAGCCGGTCCAGTTCAGCAGGGTCGATGCCGGCACGTGGACCAGGGGCGCGCTCCCCCGCACGGTGGGCAACCGGTCTCCCCACCGCCATATGATCGCGGCGCCCAGCAACAGCAGGAGCAGGACCAGCCATCCGGACAGCAGGCCGAAGGTGCCGGGGAGCAGCGTCACGAAGATCACCACGAGGGTTGCCAGGACCAGCGTCGCGGTCCAGGCGACCGGCCCGGTCCAGCCGGGGAGCAGACGGTTCCGCAGGCACACGCCCACGTACCCGGCGAGTCCGGCTCCGGCAATCAGGCCGAGCGTGCCGGCCAGGTACTGCACGAAGCTCACGCGCGCCGCCGGACGAGGTTGACGACCTGCTCGAGCTCGGGCACGCGCAACAGCCGGCAGCAGGCGACGTACGCGACGCCGCCCGTGGCCAGTGCGACCGAGATCGACACGATCTGCCCGAGGATCTCCCGGCCGAGCAGGTGGTCGAGGAGGTCCCAGATCTCGTACGCGACGCCGGCCAGCACCGCCGAGCCGATCAGGATCCTCACGGCCGAGAAGATGAACGCCGGTGCTTCGATCCCGCCGATTCGGGGTCTCAGCAGGACTACCTGGGCCACGACCGAAGCGGTGGTCGCGATGGCCGTGGCGGCCACGATCCCGGCGACCCCGAACGGCTTATACAGGAAGAACGAGGCGATTCCGGTGACGACCAGGTTGCCGCCGGCGATCGCCGTCGGGATCCACGGCTGCTGAAGCCCGAAGAAGGTGCGGCTGAGCAGGAGGAACATTCCGTTGGTCGGCAGCGAGAAGGCAAACCAGAAGAGCGCCGTCGCGACCAGTTCGGTCTGGTCGGGTCCGAACTCCCCGCGCTGGAAGACGATCCGGATCATCGGCTCGGCCAGGACGAGGATGGCGGCCGTGGCCGGCAGCAGCACGAAAACGATCTGGCGCATCCCCTTGGCCAGGGTCTTGCGCAGATTCTCGAAGTCGCCACGGGTGGCGAAGCGGGCCAGGGTCGGGAAGAGGACGGTCGCGATCGCCACCGAGAAGACTCCCTGCGGCAGCTGGTAGATCCGGAAGGCCTTGTCGATCGCCGCCGGGGCCTCGTCGCTGACGAGGCTGCCGAAGAAGCTGTTGACCAGCAGGTTGAAGTTGATCAGGCCGAGGCTGAGGGTCACCGGGATCATGAGGAGCAGGACGCGGCGCACGTCCGGGTCCTTGAAGTTGACCTGCAGCGTGAACGTGAAGGGTGTGTTTCGCAGGTCCCAGGTGGGGATCAGCAGCTGTACCAGGGTGCCCGCCAGGATGCCGATCGCGTAGGCGTAGATCTGATGCTCCTCGGAGAACAGGGGCACCGTGGCGACGACCACGGCGATGATCGTCAGGTTCCAGAACAGGGGCGAGATCGCGAAGGCGCCGAACCGGTCGTAGCTGTTGAGGATTCCGACCACGACGCCGGTGACCCCGAGCAGGATCAGGATGGGGAACATGATCTGCGAGAGGACGATCATCAGCGATTCGGTCTCACCGGTGAAGCCGGGCGCGAAGAACGGCATCAGGAATCCGGCGAAGAGCACGAAGATGGCGGTGATCGCGCCCAGGACCATCGTGACCAGCAGGATCAGGGTGGAGGCCATGCGAAAGGCCTCGCGAACCCGGCCCCGCTCGATCTGCTCGGTGAAGATCGGGACGAAGGCCGGCTGCAGGGCGGCATCGGCGAACAACGCACGGATCAGGTTGGGCACCTGGAAGGCCACGGTGAAGGCCGACATCGGCCCGCTGATGCCGAAGTAGCTCGCGGCCACCACTTCGCGTCCGAGTCCGGCGACGCGGGAGGCGGCGGTGGCGATCGAGAAGAAGGCGGTGGACTTCGCGAGCCTGCCCGGCCCGGCGGGCTTTGCCGGTTTCGCCTCGGCCTCCGCCTCGACCACGGCTTCGGTCAGCGGGGAGGCAACCCCGCCCTCCTCTCCCATCCCGCCACGCGCGGTCCAGAACTCAGCCGGCGGCTCGGCCGGCGCCGGTTCGGGCGCGGACGCAGGCCCAGGCACGGGCGCAGGCTCCGGCACGCCGGGAGGCACCGGCGGCATTGGCGCGGTCCGGCGTGAAATCGCCGGCACCTCACTGGTTGCCGGCTCCGGTGTGGGTTCGGGCGAGGGCGGCGGCTTCTCGGCCTCCGCAGCCGTATCCGGGGCCGCCAGTCGCTCCGTGAGCCGGTGAAGAGCCTCTTCCGCGCGCGCGGCGGCGGCCTCGAATGCATCGAGTCCGGAATCCTCAGTCGGCTTGTTATGGGGGTCGGAGGGCTGTTCCAAGGTCGCTACCTATATAGTCGGCGACCGCTTGTGAGGGAATTCCCCCGACAGCAGGCGGACAAAGATCATGGCCAACATAGCCTCACAGAAAAAACGAATCCTTCGCACCGAGCGCGAGCGCGTCGAAAACCGGCAGCTCACCAGCGCGATCAGGACTTACTTCACCCGGCTCGAAACCGCGGTGGAGGACGGCGATGCCTCGACCGTGGAAACCGAGCATCGCGCGCTCGTCTCCAGGATCGACAAGGCCGTCCAGCGTGGCGCCATCCACCGTCGTAACGGTGCCCGCAAGAAGTCCCGCGCCGCCCGCGTCGCCACCGCCGACAGCTGAGGAACCGTCTCGCTGCCCCAACACGTAAGCCGGCTCAGCCGGTTTCTTCGGTTGCCGCCAGCAGAGCGAGGTCGAGGGCGAGCTCGCCGGGGTATTCGGCACCGCCGCGAGTCCAGACTTCGAGGTCCGCAATGGCGATCGTCGCCCGCCGCAATTCCGCTACCGAGGCACCGGAGAGCGAATTGATCAGCTTGCGGGCCAGGAACGGCGGCATCGAGAGTTCCCGCTCGATCTGATTGGGGGCCCGGCCGGACTCGAGGAGGCTGAGCGCCTTGTTGGCCCGGCGCAGGCCGGTCGAAGTCGGGTAGACGGCACTGCCGGCCGTCGAACCCTGGCTGATCAGCCCTTCGGCGATCCTGATCGCCCGCGCCCGGTCGCCATCCACGAGGGCGTCACCGAGGGCGAAACTGCTGGTCTCGGCAGCGTCGGCCACCATTTCATCGAGGTCTTCGGCCTCGACCCTCCCGCCCTTGCCGGCCCACAGGGCGAGCCGGTCGATTTCGTTCGAGAGCCGGGTCAGGTTGGTCCCGAGGTGCGTGACCAGGAACCGGGCGGCATCTGGCGTCAGCTCGAAGTCGCGCTTCGCGGCGAGCTTGATCAGGTGGACCGGCAGCTCCCGGGCATCCGGCGCGGCGAAAGAGAGCACGTCACCGCCGACCTTCTTGACGGCCTTGGCCATGTCCGCCGGAACCTTTCCGCGACCGATCAGGACGATCGTGGTGCCGGGCGGGGCGGCGAGCACGGCACCGGTCACCCTTTCCGATTGCCGCTTGCCCCATTTCTCGATGTGGTCGGCGAGCAGATAGCGCCGCGAGGGAATCAGGGACATGGCCGAGATCGCCTCGACCAGGGCGTCCGCGTCGGCGCTGCCGCGGTTCTCGGCCGGTTCGAAGATCTCGAGGGACGCGGCGCCGCCTTCGTCCTCGGCGCGCTTCCGCAGGCGGGCCCGGGTCTCATCGATCTTGGCGATGTTGTCGCCGTGGATCAGGTAAGCCGGTTTCATCTCGTCAGCCATCGGCACATTGTCCCGCCTCGGGCGGCGGCGCGACGAATGAAGCCGCGAGACCACGAAAGTCAGTGATTATCTATGACTTTCGTGGTCTCGGCGCCTGTTGCGCGTTCAGCGACCGGGCTCGGACTCATCGGCCGGTTTCTACGCGATAGCCGCTGCGGTTCACGACGATCGAGATCGTTCCTTCCTCGTCCGTCCGCTTGACCTCCGCCCCCGCTTCGTTCAACTCGGAGACCGTGCCCGGCGCCGGATGGCCGTAGGAGTTGTCTTCGCCGACCGAGATCAGGGCCAGTTCCGGATCGGACTGCGACAGCAGGGACGGCAGAGCAGCGTCGTCGCTGCCGTGGTGAGCCACCTTGAGCACGTCGAGCGGCTCCGGATCGACTGATGCGGCTTCGGCTTCGGCGTCGCCGGTCAGGAGCATGCGGAATCGGCCGGCCTCGATTTCGATCACCAGGGACCTCGTGTTCGGATCCTCTGCCGCGGTGGCCCCGGGGGCCTTTGGCCGGGGCCACAGCACTTCCGCATCCACCCCGCCGAAGGCGAACGACCGCCCGGAGGACAGCCGGGCCGTGGTCGCACCGGCGTCACGGGCCGCGGTCACCAGCGAGGGCGGAACCTCGTCGAACAGAAAGTGCCCCACCGGATATTCCTCGAAGACGTCGTAGAGGCCGCCGAAGTGGTCGAGGTGCCGGTGGGTGAGGAATACCGCGGCCAGCCGGGCGACCTCTGCCGATTCGAGGGCACCTTCGATGTCCCCGCCCGGCGGTCCGCCGTCGACCAGGACCGGCTCGGCGTCATCGGGCCGGATCAGGATCGCGTCTCCCTGCCCGACGTCGAGCACTTCGATCCGCACCCCTCCTGGCGGGGGCGCGTCCAGATGGCGCCGGTGGCCTTCGAGGATCGCCGGGACCAGGACGAGGAGGATCGCCACCACCAGGGCTCCGGCGGTCGCGGTCCCGGCGACGATCCGCCTCCGCCTCTCCCCCGGGAGTTCCGGCCGCTCCGGGTCCGGCGGCCGGGTCAGCCAGAGGAACCATCCGCTGAGGGCTCCGAGGGCGAGATAGACCAGGGCCAGTTCGAAGGGTCCCCCGACCTTGACCTCGAGCCGGGTCCACGATGGCCCGCCGCACCACGCCGCGACCTGCGCGATGTAAGCCAGAAGTGGTGCGTTCAGCCAGTTGAAGGGCAGGGCAAGCCATTCACTGATCTGCCCGAGCGCCGCCGAGACCATTCCGAGCCACATCGCCGGGGCGACCGCCGGCAGGGCGAGCAGGTTCGCCACCAGTGTCGTAACCGGAAAGCTCTCGAAGTGGAACGCCATGAGCGGAGCCGTCGCGATCGTCGCGGCCAGCGTGACCGCGGCGCCGTCGACCAGGCCGGTCCGCCAGCCGCCCCGGCCGACCAGGCGGGCCAGCCGGACCTGGAGCGGTCCGGTCATCAGGAAGATGCCGATCACGGCGGCGAAGCTGAGCTGCCAGCCGATGTCGGAGCCCGCCCGCGGATTCAGCGCCAGCGTGACCGCAGCCGCCAGGGCCAGCGCGTAGATCCGTGAGGCCGGCCGGGTCGCCGACATTGCCACCAGGCCGGCCATTCCCATGACGCCGGCCCGCTGGATCGAAGGGCCGGCGCCGGCCAGTGGCACATAGACGAGGATCAGCGCGGCGACGCAGGCCAGCCGGGCCCGGGGGCCGAAACCGGCGAGGGCCATGAACGGGATCGCGAGAAGCCCGAGCAGTACGACGTTCTGGCCGGAAACCGCCAGGAGGTGTGCCAGCCCACTCGCCTGAAAGTCATCCTTCGTTGACTCGTCGATCGAATCGTCCTGGCCGAGCACGAAGCCGCGCGCGAGCGCCGACTCCCGATCGGGCATACCCTTGCCCAAGGCCGACTCCCCCCGGTTCCTCACCGAGTCGATCCACCCCGGCAGTCCACCCCGCCGATCACCGTCGAGCCGGATCTCCCCTGCCTGGAGGACGCGCCTGATGCCCTGCCGCGCATACATTTCGCGGTAGAAGTCACCGGGATCGCGGACCACTCCTTCGGCCACGACGCCGCTGCCGGTGCTGATCCGGGGCGGTGCCCGCGCCGACTCGACCATGATCCGGCCGTCCTCGGTCTGGATCGGAACCCTGGTCAATCCGCGCGAGTGCTTCGCGACCCCGGTGGTGAAACCCCGCAATTCGAGTTCACCTCCCGGTCTCGCCTCGAGCGCCCCACTGTCGATAGCGGCGATCCGCCAGCTGCCGGCCGCCGACCCGAGAAGCGTCGCGGCAAGGAGGACCGGCACGGTAGCGGCCGGCGTGAACCGGCCCCGGTCGTTGAGGGCCACCAGGATCAGGATCAGCGCGATCGCCGCCTGAGGCAATCCGCCCGGCGGTGCCCAGTGCGGTGAGATCGCCAGACCCGCTGCCAGTCCCGCGAGAACCGCGACCCGCCAGCCGCCGGTCTTCAGTTGCGTGAGGGCGGCGTTCAGGGCTGGAGCCCGGAGCGGAGCGCCTCCATCGTCACCGGACCGATCCCGCTCACCTGGTCGAGGTCGTCGATCGACCCGACGCCCTGGGTGTCCCGGAACTCGATGATCTTGGCCGCGGTCACCGGGCCGATGCCTTCGATCTCTTCCAGCTGCTCTGGAGTCGCCGTGCCGAGACTTATCGGCGCGTCCGGTAGTCCGGGCGCCGGCACCCCAACGGTTCCGGCCCCGGCTGCGCCGCCGCCGGTAGCGATCACCGTCGGAACGACGACCTGCTGGCCGTCGGCAAGCACCGCGGCCCGGTTGATGGCGCCCGGTACCGCTTTTCGCAGAAGCCCACCGGCCGTCTTGATCGCATCGATCACCCGTGAGCCCTGCTTCAGTTCATAGACGCCCGGCCGGGCGACACCACCCGAGACATCGACCACCAGCATCTCCGCCGTGGAAGCAGAAGTCGCAGTGAATTCCGAGGATTCGGAGTCCGTCTTGGCCGCTTCTGACGTTCCCGCATCTTCGCCCGAACCGGAGCGCAGCGAATTCGCCCCGACCAGCAGGAGGACCGTGGCGATGACGGCGTACACGACAAGCTGGTTGCGGCTGATCCCGGCCATGGACCAAGCTTTGAAAGGTCGCGCGCAAAGATGGCTCGGAAACCGGAAATCAACTATGGCGAGAAAGTCACAGCTTCGAATCGGGTCAGGTATTCGATTTCGGTACCACCGCACTGCGAAGCCGTTTCAGGGGCCGATGTCCACGACTATTGGTGCGTGATCGCTCAGCGGCGGGTCGGCTTCAACCGGAGCCTTGTTGACGCGCCAATTGGTGACACGCCTGCTGGTTGCTTCGTCGGCAAAGACGTGATCGAGCTGGTAGGGCTTCCTACCAGGCGCGAAGAAGGTTTGCTGCTCATTTTCAAAGAACTTCAGACGCAAATCGCAAGAGCCGGCATCTGCCCAGAGTTTCCGCAATTTGCCGTTGCCGCCAATGAAGCGGGGGTTCTCATCCATGACGACGGCACTGTTTAAATCACCGCCCCAAACGAAGCTCTCATCGCCGAATGAGCGTCGGAGCTCGAACGGGATGACATCGGTCTCCCAGATGCTTTTGTTCGGTGTGCTGACTGGGATGTGATCGGCTCCCAGGTCCTTGAGTTTCGCGCTAGGAATTGGCGCAGCGTGGGCGTGCACGCTTGCGAACCAAGTTGGGTCCCCATTTTTGCGCGCGATCGCCGTGGAGCCCTGTAGTTCACGCAGCCACGCCGAGGTGTCATCGATCTGCGGTTCAATTAGATCGACTGATCGTGAGATTACGGCTGTGCCCCAAAGAGTTCGTCTGGAACTGGACTTGGCATACTTGGGTCGCCATATGGTCGAGCACCAATCGGCATAGTCTGTGGGATTTCGGGTCTCTTGCAGTAGTGCCACATCGAAAGGTTGATCGCGCAGATAGCTCCATGCGGCTGCGTGACTCGCCTGCGAGCACCCGAAAGCGCCTTTCATGTTCCAAACTAAGATCCGCATTCCGGGAGGGTATCTTAGCTCGTCCCAAAGGAGACGGTCCAACGTGTCTCGGGTACTCGAATATTTGAAGAAGCTGGAACAGCCTCGGAGATACCTCCCGCGGCCTTCGAGATATATGCGAGCCGCGACGTGAATATCTCACGATCAACCTGACGCTCCGATTAACGAAAGTTCGACTCACGAGAAAGTCAGTCCCGCATTGCTTTTGGTGAAGTGATTAGGATTTAGTCGAATTTCTGATTGGATGCATTTGTGACATCGACAGATAGATCTCGGTTGGGAAGAATTGAGAGGAGAGGCCCGGAGGGGCGTTTGAGCGAGATGCTCGCTCTACTCCTACGCGTGGAGCCCGACTTGCCCTTGGAGTTCGGCCGCAGGTGGGCCGATTCCGAAATCGAAGACGAGCCTCCGAGGCCGGTCATCGATACCGAGGTCAGTACTGGTACCGGCAAGTTCATCGATCTTGAGATTGCCTTCAGAGGCTCCGCCAAACGTTTGATCTGGATCGAGATAAAACGCGACCTTCCGGGAGAGAGTTCTGAGGATCAGGTTGCTTCGTACATGGATGCTCTTTCGGCCAAATGTCAGGCAGAGGGAGGCAGGGGTCATGTGATCTATCTGCCGCGACCTGGAGTGATTGATCCGGCCCCCGGTGATAGAGATTTGGTGACGTATACGTCAACTGATTGGACCGAGGTTGGTCATTGGTTTGAGTCGGATTGGTCCGACCGGCCGCTTGTGGTCGATTTCATATCCCTATTGAAAGAAGAGAGACTCTTTGTGAGCCGAATCGATACGAAGGACATCGAATCACTTGACAGGGGTGGGCCTCAGCGCATCGCCATGTTGATCGGTGACGCAAGAGATCAGATTGAGCGCCGCGTCCAGGCCGAATCCGGGCTGGGATTGGGTAAGGGCAAATTCGAGCCTAAACAGGCCAGCACCTGGGTGATGAATTGGGGCGGGCATAACCTCTCAAGTTTTCACCTTCCGAAAAATCTGGAAAAGAAGGGATACCCAATCCTTCTCGAATGGAATTTGCGCAACCGACGGGAGGGTCCATGCGATGGGGAAGTCGTATTCGCGGCAGGGCTAACTTGGTACGACCGCGAAAATCCCGTTTGGACCGAACTTGCGCCAAAGCTCTCGGCGACCTTGGAAGACGCCGGCAAAGAGCGTTTCTGGGAATACGAGGATGACCTCTTGAGGTTATATAGGTGGTTGAGACCCGCCGATCTCGCCGAGGAGCCAAACTTCGAGAGTCAAGTCAAAGTACTCAGCGATTTCGTCACTGATGCGTTTGTGGATGCCGTCTGGGCTTTACGGGGCTCGGAAGCGGCGTGAAGGGGGTCTTGGTTGAGCCATTCTTACGTCGGAGTGGGGGACAAGGTTTCACGAATGCGTCGCCCGCTTCCTGTTCCTTCGAACTGCGTGTCCTCGAGGAGATCAGTGTGGACGATCATCGGGCGCCAGACCTTCTCGAGTGGGTTCACCTCCGCACGATCGACGACTGAACACCCATTTCAGTCAAAGATCTGCGTAGTGGTCGGCCACGGTAGCTTCCCGTTCCAGCGTCGATCGGAGTTCGCCCGTTTTCGAGAGTGCCAAGATTCGGATCGCAACCGAAAGGGATCCGTCGCCAACCGCGAATCCTAAGTCCACGATTTCCGTAGCGGCCCCGACGGCGTGAAGCTCGAGGAGGTCGAAGAGGTCCATATCTCCTTTGAGATCGAAGGTGCAGACACTGACTCCGAGCGCGTCGATCCTCGCTCCCCATGTGTGCTCCGGTTCGATCGTCACCCCGAGATCAACCCCAGCTGTGATGACTGCCACCTGTCTGTAACTCAGATCGACTCCCGGCTTGATTTGGATGATCGTCGGGGTCGCTTCAACCGATTTCGGACAGCTATCTAGTTCTTCCGATTCAGCAAGCATCTCGGTCGTATTCCCAGTTGGCGAGCACCGCTGATTCTTCGAGCACCTTACCCAGACGCCCGGCTTCGTCTTGATACCAAAGGCTAAGCAGCAGTGCGAGGTTCGACGTTCGCTCGGGACCGTTCTGGTCCAGCAGTTGTCTGACTCGTTTACTCACCGAGTCCGCGAGACTGACTAAGGCGGCGTTCAGGCCGGTGTCTACGCACTTGACATCGAGCTCAGGCAACTTTGCTACCCATCGGTCAACGGTTGGCGACTTGTGTCGGCCAAATGCCTCGACCTCGACGTTGACCTCCACCTCTCCCGCTAAAGCGACCAGGTCCTCCTCTCGGATCCGGATCCAGGCGGCGCAGCGGCCTTGGGTCAGGACGAGGGGGGCACCGACTCTGCTCAGAGACTCCAACGCCAGATCTCTTCGGGCCCCCCTTGGTCCAGATGTCACGATGAGTCCCGTCTCAGGCTCGGAGGTGACCGGCTCCGCAAGCTCGTGTAACTCACCACCGCAGAACGCGCAGGAGAGGCTTGCCACCTCTGCACTTGCTCCGAAAGCGTCAAACGAAGCGTTGCAGCCCATTGTTAGGCATATCAGGTGTGAAGAGAACACGAACATATGTTCGCACAAAGTTCGGACATGTAATCCAGTATCGGGTGAAGGATCTCGCATTTCGCGAGAAGAAGAAGTCGATTCTCTGAGGGGTTTCGGGCAGCCCTCAAAAAGCAGATATTTCAATGATCCGGTGGTGGTCCTGAGAGACGAATCGGGTCCCCGCTACGCTGCTCATCTTTTTGAGAGGTGACCGGGATCACCGCCATCTGGCGGCGCTGATCCGTGCCACTTCCGGTCAGGCCGGCTTGACCACCAGGTTGACCAGCTTGCCCGGCACCACGATCTCCTTGACCAGTTCGACGCCCTCGAGGTGCTTGACCACGTTTTCGGCTGCCTTCGCCTGGGCGAGGATCTCTTCCTTGTCCGTGTCCTCGGCTACTTCGATCCGGTCGCGGACCTTGCCGTTCACCTGGACCACGATCGTCACCGTGTCCGACTTCAGCATCGCGGGGTCCGCCTCGGGCCACGCCTCTTCCCAGACGCGGACGCCGGTCATCTGCTCGTAAACCTCGGCGCCGAGGTGCGGCGCGAAAGGCTGGATCAACGATGCCGCCGTGGCTGTGGCGAAGGCCAGGACCGACTTGCCTTCGGGGTCACCGATCAATCCGTCCTTTACCCGGTAGATCTCGTTGACCAGCTCCATCACGGCGGCGATCACGGTGTTGAACTGGAAGCCCCGGCTGAAGTCGCGGGTCGCCTTGTCGATCGCCCAATGGGCCTTGGCCAGCAGGACCCGGCCTTCACCTTCGATGCCGGCGGGCGGGCCTTCGGACGGGATGCCCCCTGCGGCGATCTCCTCGCTCACCCTCCAGAGCCGTGACAGGAAACGGTGCACGCCCTCCACCCCTTCGTCGGTCCAGTCGCCGCCGCGCTCGGGCGGGCCCATGAAGCAGACGTAGGTTCGAGCGGCGTCTGCACCGTGCCGGGCCACGTACTCGGAGGGGCTGACCGTGTTGCCCTTCGACTTCGACATCTTGGCCCCGTCGCGAGTGATCATCCCCTGCGTGAACAGGTTGGCGAACGGCTCGGCCACGCCGAGGTGTCCCATGTCCTTCAGGGCCTTGGCGAAGAATCGGGCGTAGAGCAGGTGGAGGATCGCGTGCTCGACCCCGCCGATGTACTGGTCGACCGGCATCCAGTGGTCGGCTGCCTCACGGCTGAACGCCGCCTCGGTGTTCTGTGGGTCGAGGTACCGCAGGAAGTACCAGGACGAATCGACGAAGGTGTCCATCGTGTCCGTCTCGCGCTTCGCGTCGGCCCCGCACTTCGGACAGGAGACGTTGACCCAGTCCTCGGCGGCGGCCAGCGGGCTCTTGCCCTTCGGCGCGTAGTCCTCGACCTCGGGCAGCACGACGGGCAGCTGATCATCCGGCACCGGGACGAGACCGCATTGGTCGCAGTGGATGATCGGGATCGGCGCGCCCCAGTAACGCTGGCGGGACACGAGCCAGTCGCGCAGGCGGAAGTTGACCGACAGCTCGCCCCGCCCTTCTTCGGCCAGCCAGGCGACGATCTGGTCGTAGGCCTCGCGGTTGTGGAGGCCGTCGAACCGGCCGGAGCCGACCATCGGGCCGTCGCCCGTGTACGGCAGCTCTCCGGAGTCCTCGTCCTCGCCGCCCGGATCGATCACGCGGCGGACCGGAAGGCCGAACTTCCCGGCGAAGGCGAAGTCACGGGCGTCGTGCCCGGGAACGGCCATCACCGCGCCGGTGCCATAGTCCATCAATACGTAGTCGGCGACGAACATCGGGATCTCCTCGTCGTTGACCGGATTGGTCACGGTACGGCCGAGTGGAACGCCGGTCTTCGGCCGGCCCTCGTCACCGCGCTCCTGGAGCGACTCGCGGGCGACCGAGTTGACGTACTCGCGCACCGGCTCCTCGGCGTCGGTGCCGCCGACCAGCCCGTCGAGCTGCGGATGCTCGGGGGCGATCACGAAGAAGGTCGCGCCGAAGAGCGTGTCGGGCCGCGTGGTGAAGACCGGGAAGTCGATGCCGGCGCTCTCGCAGCGGAAGGTGACCTCGGCGCCCTCGGACCGGCCGATCCAGTTCTTCTGCATGGTGATGACGTGGTCGGGCCAGGACTCGAGTTGGTCGAAGCCGGCCAGCAGCTGCTCGGCGTATTCGGTGGTCTTGAAGAACCACTGGCGGAGGTTGCGGGTCTCGACCTCGGTCCCGCAGCGTTCGCAGCGGCCGTCGACCACCTGCTCGTTGGCGAGTACCGTCGCGTCCTTCGGGCACCACTGGACCGGAGCCTGGGTGCGGTAGGCCAGGCCCTGCACGAACAGCTGCAGGAAGATCCACTGCGTCCAGCGGTAGTACTCGGGGGTGTGCGTCGCGATCTCGCGCGCCCAGTCGATCGAGATGCCCCATTCGGTGAACTGCTTCCGGAACGACTCGATCGACTTCCGGGTTGCGACCACGGGCGGCTCGCCGGTCTTGATCGCGTTGTTCTCCGCCGGCAGCCCGAAAGAGTCGTAACCCATCGGGTGGATGACCTCGAAGCCGTTGCGGCGGCGGAAATGGGCGATCGCGTCGCCGACCGAATAGCACTTCAGGTGGCCGACGTGGGGCTCACCCGACGGATAAGGCAGCATCTCGAGCACGTAAGCCTTGGGGACCTCCGGGTCGAATCCTTCCTCGCCGGGATTCGGAACCTCCCAGGTTTTTTCATCCGCCCAGACGCGCTGCCATTTTTCCTCGATCGCCCGAGGTTCGTATCGGCTCATTGCGGCGAGTGTATTTGGCGAGTAAGGGTCTCGCCGCCTTGTATCCGCGCGAAGCGTGGATACAAGGTGCCAGGACCCGATCCTTATCAAGGACGCCACTGCCGGATGTCCGGCAACGGGGTCAGCGTCGCTTCGGCGTGCTCCCGGACCGGTTCGAAATCCGGCGGAAGCGAAAGCCGCTCGCCGAGGTGATCGGCGTCTTCGTCGGTGGTGAATCCGGGCCCGATCGTCGCCAGTTCGAAAAGGACCCCTCCGGGCTCCCGGAAGTAGACGGCCCCGAAGTAGAAACGGTCGATCACCGGCGTGGCCCGAAGCCCGGCAGCGGTGACCTTCTCCGGCCAACGCCCGTGCTGGTCCATCGGCGAGGCCCAGGCGATGTGGTGGACGGTCCCGGCGCCGGGGATGCCGCGCTCGTCCGGCGGAGGATCGAGCCGGTAGATGCCGGAGCGCTCTTCCCCCGCCCGCTGCCACAGGCCTTCGCCGAGTTTCCCGAAACCCATGACGTCGCCGAGCACTTCTTCGGTCAGGTCCCGGTTGCGGGAGTAGGCACGCACGCCCTGGAAGCCCCGGATCGCGAACTCGGGCGGGATCTCCTTGTGGCGGGGGACCAGCGCCGGCTCGTCGCCGCGGTAGACCTGGAACTCGTGATCGAGTCCTTCAGGGTCACTGAAGCGCAGCGATTCACCCTCGAGTGCCGTCGCGGTACCGGCGGCCTCGAGCCGCTCCTTCCAGAAATCGAGCGACTCGGACGACGGCAGCCGCCAGAGGATCCGGTGGATCATCCCGGAGCCGGCCCGCCCCGGCCGCGAACCCGGGTACTCGAAGAAGGTCAGGTCGAAACCGGGGCTGCCCTTCTCGTCCCCGTAGAACAGGTGGTAGACCGACGGGTCGTCCTGGTTGACGGTCTTCTTGACCATCCGCATGCCGAGGATCCCGGCATAGAACTCCACGTTGCCCGGCGCGTCGCCGGTGATGCAGGAGATGTGATGGACCCCCTCCAGCCGTAGATCAGTCATGTGCCGACTCTAAGCGAAGGTGGTGAAGGGGGCGCACTCACGTGCGTTCCCGAACCTCCGAGCGTTGACTAAGGTCAGGAGTGCACAGGTCGTTCCTGGGGGCCGGCCGCCACTCAGGTTGCAGCAGGTAGCATCCGGCACATGAGCGTAATCAAGGCGTCACGAACGGTGGAAGTGGATGCGCCGAAGTCCCGGTGCTACGAGATCATCTCCGATCTGGAGAACTCGCCCAGGTGGCAGGAGTCGATGGTTTCGGCCGAGGTCCTCGAAACCGATGCCGACGGCAATGCGGCCCTGGTCGAAATCAAGTCTGACGCAAAGGTCCGCGAAGTCACGTCGCATCTCGCCTTCAAGTACCAGCCCGAGGACGGCATGACCTGGGAACAGAAGAAGGGTGACCTCAAGTGGCTGAACGGCTCGTGGGTCCTCGACGACCTCGGTGACGGCAAGACCCGCGCCACCTATTCGCTGGAGGCCGACACCGGCCGCATGCTAGGCCTGCTCCTGAAGGGCCCGGTCCAGGACAAGGTCAAGAACATGCTGACCAAGGACGCGGCCGAAGGCCTGAAGAAGTACGCGGAGAACTGATTCGATCTACCCCGGGGACCGGCATATCGGTCTACCGCTTTGGCGGGTAGAGCCTGAGCGGGAGAACGAGCCCGGAGTTCTTGCCCTCTCAAAGACTTCACAGTTCTGAACAAGGCACGGAATTCGCCCAACTGTGAATTCCGTGGTGGTTGACGTCATCCGGTCAAAGGACCATAAGTCTCAGGGCGTCTCGTTTCCAGGAACGGGAACAGTTCCAGCCAGTCTTTTCTCTGCTCCAGGTCGAGGTCTGCAACCAGTACCGCCGGCCGGTCCCTGGGCGCCTGTGCCAGCACCCGCCCGTAGGGGTCCGAGATGAATGACGAGCCGTAGAAAGTGAGCGGTCCCTCGGTCCCGATCCGGTTGATCGTGACCATGAAAGTCCCGTTGGCGATCCCGTTGGCGACGATCACCCTCTCCCACAGCGGTTCGGTGTCGAAATCCGGGTGGTCGGGCTCGGAGCCGATGGCCGTCGGGTAGACGATCACCTCGGCCCCGCCCAGCGAGTAGGCACGGGCGAGTTCGGGGAACCACTGGTCCCAGCAGGTAGGAAAGCCGAAGCGGGCGTCGCCGACCCGGATCACCGGATAGCCCGTGTCCCCGGGCCGGAAGTACTTGTCTTCGTGGTAGCCCGCCGTCACCGGGATGTGGAGCTTGCGGGTGCGGGCCACGAGTTCGCCCTCCGGTGACACGCAAATCGCCGTGTTGAACCCCATTCCTCCGTCGTCCGCCTCTTCGTAGAGCGAAGCGTGCACGTACACCCGCTCCGCCTTCGCCAGCCGGGTCGCGAACTCGGTCGTCTGGCCGCCCGGGATGGTCTCGGTCATGCCGCTCGCCTCTTCCGTCGCGTCGGGGGTGATCGCGAAGTACGGTGAGAGCGTGAGTTCCTGGAGGCAGACCAGCTCGGCCCCTTTCTGCGCGGCGATCGAGATCCCCTCCGACAGAGCCTCCTGGTGGGCGACCGGGTCCGGGTCCCAGGCCTGCTGGACCGCGGCGATCCGGAACGGCGGGCGGTCGGAGCGGTTCACCCGCGCCATCGACTCCGGTGAGATCCCGGTGGCGTCGATCAATTCGTACCCCTCCGAGGTCATCGGATCAGGCTCCTTCCACCGGCGGAGGGGCCGGGATCTGTTGGGTTATGCAGTGGATGCCACCACCGCCCAGGGCGAGGACGCGGGCGTCGATGCCGACGACCTCCCGGCCGGGATACAGCGTGCCGAGGCGGTTCAGTGCCTCTTCGTCCATCGCTGTGCCGACGCCGGCGACCGGCACGATCAGGGCACCGTTCGCGATGTAGAAGTTCATGTATGGGACGGCCACGGAGTCGCCGTTGTCCCGTTCGATCCGGGGAAGCAACTCGAACTCGACCGTCTCGATCCCGGCCTCCTCCAGTCGCCGGACGTTCTCCCGTGTGTTCTCCCAGTTCGGATCGTCCTCGCCGACCGTCTGGATCAGCGCGCGGCCGGGTTCGATGAAAGCGCAAACGTTGTCGACGTGGCCATCGGTGTCGACGTCCTCCAGCAGGCCCTGGCCGAGCCACACGATCCGGCTGGCACCGAGAGCGCCGCGGAGCACCGATTCGATCTCTCCGCGGTCCATGCCGGGGTTGCGGGTCGGGGCGAGCAGGCACTGCTCGGTGGCGACGAGCAGGCCTTCGCCGTCGACCGCGATCGAGCCGCCCTCGAGGACCATGTCCTCGCTCCGGCGTTCGATCCCGAGGTGTTCGAGGACTGCCGCGGACACGGCATCGTCCTTGTCCCAGGGCTCGAAGGCCTCTCCCCAGGCGTTGAAACTGAAGTCCACCCCGGCCCGGTGACCGTCTTGGCGGGTGACGACGAGCGGGCCCGAATCGCGGATCCAGGAATCATCGATCGGCACCGCGAGCACGTCAACGTCTTCCTGTGGCACCCGCCTGCGAACATCCTCGGCCTGGGAAGGATCCACCAGCACCAGCACCGGTTCGAACTGGCTGATCGCCTCGATCACGGTGGCGTGGGTGTTCCTGGCCTCTTTGATCGTGGTGCCCCTCCAGGCCTCTTCGCGCTGGGGCCAGGCCACCAGGGTGCGTTCATGCGGCGACCATTCGGCCGGCATGCGGATCGGATCCGGGGCACTTGAATCCATGGGCCGAGTGTAGCCCCGCTTTACGTTCGCCGGAGGCGGCGGTACTCTCCTCCGACTTACCGCACCGACCCCGGGAGACCCATGACTTTCCGTACCGCTATGAAGTTCCGCGGTCGAAGCATTCAAGGTGCGAAACATCATCGTGATCAACAAGGGCAACACCCGGGTCGTCCGGTTCGATGCGAACACGTCCCAGCTCATCAACGGCGTGCCGGTCGAAGGTGGCTGGGTGCCACGCCTTTCGACGTTCGTGAAGACCAAGGGCGCCTGGCGCCTGGTGGGTCACGCGAACTTCTCGGTGCCCGCGGCCACGCTCTGACCGGAAGACCTCCCGAAAAGGACGAAGCCCCCGCCAGGGCGGAGCTTCTCCCCGGGCACCACAGGAGAACCTCCGAGTGGAGCTGAGGGGAATCGAACCCCTGACCTCCGCCATGCCATGGCGGCGCTCTGCCAGCTGAGCTACAGCCCCGAAGTGCAACGGCCGCGCATTTTACAGCGAATGGGGCGAGGGGCTTTGCGAGGTGCCGCGCGCGTTATGCGGCGGTGGTGGACTGCGACGGTGCGTGGTCGAGATCGAGCTCGACGCGGGGCGCTTCGTGCCAGAGCTCCTCGAGATCGAAGCGGTCGCGGGCCTCGGCGGCGAAGATGTGGACCACGGTGTCGAGGTAGTCCATGACCGTCCAGCCGACGTCGCCCGAGCGGTCGGGGTTGACCGGCAGCAGCGAGTCCTCTCGCTTCAGGCGCACGTGGATCTCTTCCGCGATGGCATCGGCCATTCGCTCGTTGCGGGCGGTGGCAATCACCAGGAAGTCGGTGTAGGTGACCAGGTCGCGCATGTCGAGCGCGACGATGTCTTCGGCCAGCTTGCTATCGGCGAGGCCGGCGATTTTTTCGGTCAGTTCCTGGCTAGTCATTCCCATACGTGTCCTCATTCTCGATCATTTGCGCTACATCTGCGGGCAGCAGCCGCCCGGCCGGCTCCCCTTCGGCGATCCGCTCACGGATCCCGGTTGACGAGATGTCCACTTCGGGCATCTCGAGAAACTCGACCCTGTCCCCCGCACCCAGCTCCGAGAACGCGGACTCCACCTCGCCGCGTGACACACCGGCCCGGGGTGCCACCGCCACCTTCGACAGTTCGAGAATCCGCTGCGGCCGATGCCACCCGCCGAAGTGAGTAGCGGCATCAGCACCCATCAGCAGGTGGATCTCGGTGTCGGGGTTACGGTCAGCAATCTGCTCAAGCGTGTCACATGTGTAGGACGGACCTTCCCTCATCACCTCGATCGGCGACACTTCGACGCCCCGGAGGCCGGCAAAAGCAGCCTCCGCGAGCCGCAGCCTGACCGCGGGACCCGGGTCCGGAGCGGAATCCTTGTGGTACGCGTCACCGGTCGGGACGACGATCACCCGGTCGAGACCGAGCTGCCGCATGGCCGCTTCGATCACGGCCAGGTGGGCCGGATGCGGCGGATTGAACGAGGATCCGAAGAGTCCGAGTCGCTTGTCAGCCACGTACCTGGCCGTCACCCCTGCCGATGTACTTGAAGGTGGTGAGCTCGCGCAGGCCGATCGGGCCGCGGGCGTGGAGCTTCTGGGTCGAAACCCCGATCTCGGCTCCCATACCGTATTCGAAGCCGTCGGTGAAGCGGGTCGAGGCGTTCACGTAGACCGCGGCGGCATCGACGCTCTCGGTGAAGATGTCGGCTGCCTGCCGGTTCTCGGTGACGATCGCCTCGGAGTGACCACTGCCGTGCCGGTTGACGTGTTCGATCGCGGCGTCGAGGTCGTCGACGACGGCGACGGCGAGTTTCAGGTCGAGGAACTCGGTGTCCCAGTCGTCGTGGACGGCCAGCCGGACCTCGGTGCCACCGGCGTTGTCGCGAACGCGTTCGTCCCCGACCAGCTCAACGCCGGCTTCCGAAAGCTGTTTCAGGGCGGGCGGCAGGAAGGCCGCGGCGACCTGGCTGTCGACCAGCAGGGTCTCGGCCGCGTTGCAGACGCCGGGACGGCTCACCTTCGCGTTGAAGGCGATCGCCTGGGCCATCGCGAGATCGGCATCGGCGTGTACGTAGACGTGGCAGTTGCCCGATGCGGCATAGAGGACCGGCACCGTCGCGACTTCCTTCAGGGCGTTCTTCAGGCCTTCGCCGCCGCGCGGAATGAGCAGGTCGACCGCACCCTCCTGGGTGGCGAGCGCGGCGAGGGCGTCACGCCCGCCACCGGTCGAGAGCACGACCGAGTCGGCGGGCAGGCCGGCTTCGGCGAGGCCGTCGCGGACCACGTTCGCGAGGGCGCCGTTCGTCCGCTCGGCGTAGCTCGAACCCCGCAGGAGGATCGCGTTGCCGCTCTTGATGGTCAGCGCGGCGCAGTCGATGGTCACGTTCGGCCGGGCTTCGTAAACCACCGCGATCACACCGAGGGGCACCCTGACCTTCTTGAGCTCAATTCCGTTGTCGAGTGTGCTGGCCTCGAGCACCTCGCCCACGGGATCCTCCAGCGAGGCGACCTCCCGGACGCCGGCAGCCATCGCCTCGACCCGGTCGGGAGTGAGGGTCAGGCGGTCGGTCAGCGCGCTGGTCAGCCCCTGGGCACGTTCATCGATCAGGTCCTCGTCGTTGGCCGCGAGGATCGAGTCGGCGTTCCCGGTCAATCTGGCCGCAATCGCCTCGAGGGCGCGGTTCTTCGACTCGGTCGATGCCGAAGCGAGGGTGCGCGCGGCACCCTTGGCGGCGGAGCAGTCGGCGGCTATGTCGGAGAGCGTTGCATCCATGGAGGCAGCGTACCGGCTCGGACCGTTTGCCTAACGGGGCCAGGGTGGAGGGCAAAGCCCGGGCGGCGGACGGACCACATCCCGGGCGGTACGGCGAAACCGGCATTGTCCCTCGAGTCGGCGGCTCGCATGCTTCATGCGAGGACGAAGTAGTCGCGGTGAACCAGCTCCTCGGAGGCCTGCGGCATCAGTTCCAGCACGTCCTTGCTCTTCATTCCCTTGATCCGGTCGGCTTCGTCGGCCGAGTAGTTGGCGATGCCTTTGCCGATCACCACGCCAGACGCCACGACTTCGATCGCGTCGCCCGCCTCGAAGCTGCCCTCCACCGCGGTCACTCCGACCGGCAGGAGGCTCGACCCGCTCTGGCTGAGCACGCGGGCGGCGCCATCATCGACCACGACTCGGCCCGCCGCGGGCTTCGCATGCTTGAGCCATTGCTTGAAGCCGGAAGCGGGGCGCCGGCGGGCGGGAAACGAGGTGCCGGCGGCTTCGCCGCCCGCGGCCTTCGTCAGGCTTCCGTCCACCGTGCCGTTGCATATCCTTACTTCGATGCCGGAGCCCGACGCCATCTCTGCTGCGGCCACCTTGCTGCGCATGCCGCCGCTGCCGAACACCGAAGTGCGGTCACCGATGTCCATGCCGGCGAGATCGCCGAAGTCCTCGACCGCGGTGATCAGTTCTGCATCCGGGTTCGCGCCAGGGTCGGCGGTGAAGACTCCGTCGGTATTGGTCAGCAACACCAGCAGGCGCGCCTCCAGCATGATCGCGACCTGCGCCGCCAGGAAGTCGTTATCACCGAAGGTGATCTCGTCGGTCGCAACGGTGTCGTTCTCGTTGATCACCGGCACCACCCCCCACTCGACCAGTCGCCGCAGGGTCTGGCGGGCGTTGAGGTAACTGGCGCGGCTGGCGACGTCGGACGCGGTCAGCAGCACCTGGGCGGCCGCGGCCTGTCCCTCCTGGAGACGCGATTCGTATTCGCGGTAGAGCGAGCCCTGGCCGACTGCCGAAGCGGCCTGGAGCTCGTCGATCAGACGGGGCCTCGCTTCGAGACCGAGCAGCCGGATACCGGTCGCGATCGAGCCGGAGGTGACCATGACCAGCGGTTCGCCGGCCCGGCGCAGACCCGCCGCCTGGGCGCAGACGGAATCGAGCACGTCTGTCCGAAGCCCGCCGTCATCGGCAGCGACTATCGAAGAGCCCAGTTTCACAACCAAGGTCATAGCCGTTGAGCCTAGACCAAGCGCCGCGAGCTACCTCCATCCAAGTCGCACAGCGAAACCGTCCGTTCATCTTCATGAGCGAAGCGACTTGGATGCCTTGCTCCGTCGCACAGCGAAACCGTCCGTTCATCTTCATGAGCGAAGCGACTTGGATGCCTTGCTCCGTCGCACAGCGAAACCGTCCGTTCATCTTCATGAGCGAAGCGACTTGGATGCCTTGCTCCGTCGCACAGCGAAACCGTCCGTTCACCTTCATGAGCGAAGCGACTTGGACGCCTTAAAGGAGCTCAAACTCGTATTCCCCAACCTTGATCTCGTCTCCTGGCTCAAAACCGGCACGTTTCAATTCCGCCATCACACCCATCTCGATCAGTCTCGTCTCGAGATAGCCGAGGGCCTCTTCGTTGTTCATGTCGAACCGGTCGAAGAGCACTTCGACGCCATGCCCGTGAACGCGGAACGAGCCTTCGTCCTCCTTCTCGACCGAGTAGCCGCCCTCGCCCTTGGGCCGGTAGGTCAGGTGCTCGGCCTCGAAATCGACCTCGATGCCCTCCTCTCCCCGCTTCACCGGCGCCTTCACTTCCTTCGGCACGAAGCGAACGATCGCTTCGGACAGTTCGGGCAGCCCTGCGCCCGTCGCCGATGAAACCGGGTAGACATCGAGGACAGAATCGCCGAGGGTCTCCTTCCAGTCGGCGACCTGGTCGGCGGTGTCGGCTTCGGTCCAGAGGTCCGACTTGGAGAGGACCAGCAATTCGGGCAGTTCCTCGAGCCCGGTTTCGTGGGCCGCGAGCTCAGACCGCACCGTGCGGTAGTTCTCGAGCGGCTCGCCCTCGGAAGGAGCGAGTTCGACCACGTGAACCAGCATCGCGCAGCGCTCGACGTGGGCCAGGAACTCGTGTCCGAGGCCGGCCCCCTGGGCAGCGCCTTCGATCAACCCGGGAATGTCGGCGATCACGACCTGGCGGTCGTCAGCCTCGATCGTGCCGAGTACCGGCTCGAGCGTCGTGAACGGGTAGTCGGCCACCTTCGGGTCGGCCCGGGTCAGCCGGCTGAGGAGAGACGACTTGCCGGCGTTCGGCAGGCCGATCAGGCCGGCGTCGGCCAGCAGCTTCAATCGCAGCTCGACCCAGCCTGCCTCGCCGGGTGTGCCCTTCTCGGCAAAGCGCGGGCTCTGCCGGACCGACGTCGTGAATCGCTTGTTGCCGTGGCCGCCACGTCCGCCCCGGGCCAGGACCGCGGTCTGTCCGTCTTCGACCAGGTCGATCACGTCCCCTGCCACCGACACGGCCTGCGTTCCTGGCGGGACCCGGATCACGAAATCATCGCCCCGGGCACCCTGCTTGTTCGAGCCCTCACCGTGGTTGCCCCGCTGGGCCCGGAAGTGCTTGGAGCGGAGAGCGCCGAGGTCCCGCCGCGACGAATCGCAGAGGAGGATCACGCCGCCGCCGTGGCCGCCGTCACCCCCGTCGGGCCCGCCGCGCGGCACGTGTGCCTCGCGCCGGAAACCGATCACACCGTCGCCACCGCCACCGGCCTCGACGTAGATTCTGGCCTTGTCGTAGAGCACGAATCAAGAGTACGACGATTTCTCCGCGACGTCCGGCCTCGGCGCCCGTACTCAGGAGTGGCGGGGTCGGTCCGGTAGACCTATTCCGTTACAGAAATGACTCTGCCGCGGCGGCCGGGCTTGAACTCGACCTTTCCTGCGCGTGTGGCGAAAATGGTGTGGTCACGGCCGATTCCGGCGCCGTCTCCGGGCCAGAACTGGGTGCCGCGCTGGCGGACGATGATCTCGCCACCGTTCACGGCTTCACCGGCGAAAACTTTGACCCCGAGCATCTTGGGGTTCGAATCACGACCGTTCCTGGACGAACCCAGGCCTTTCTTGTGCGCCATTAGTTGTCGTCCTCCTTCTTGGCAGCGGGCTTCTTCGCGGCTGCAGGCTTCTTCGCCGCGGGCTTGGCAGCGGGCTTCTTCGCGGCAGCGGGCTTCTTCGCCGCGGGCTTGGCAGCGGGCTTCTTCGCGGCAGCGGGCTTCTTCGCGGCCGGCTTCTTCGCCGGTGCCTTGTCGGCGGTCTTCGTGGCGGCGGCCTTCGGCTCGTCCCTCTTGGCGGCCGCCTTCTTCGGAGCGGCCTTCTTCGCGCCGCCGAGTGAAGTCACTTCGAGCCTGGTCAGCTCGGCCCGGTGTCCGGCCCGGCGGCTGTAGCCCTTCTTCGCCTTGTACTTGAAGACCTTGATCTTGTCGCCGCGCAGGTGCTCCCGGACGGTCGCTTCGATCTTGACCTTCTCGAGATCCTTGGCCGTCACGACGACGTCATCGCCCCTGAACATGACTGGACGCAGCGCGACCTTGTCACCCTGTTCAGCCTTCAGGCGATCGACCACGAAAACCGTGCCTTCTTCGACGCGGTATTGCTTGCCACCGCTTTCCACTACTGCGTACATGATTACTCGAAGTCCTTGTCTGTTCTGATCAGCTCTCAGCGCGCGAAGTGCTGCTACTTACGGCCACGCCTGCGTCGTCCGCGCCGGAGGCCGAACCGGCCGGAGTTTACCGACTTCTCCCCTTCGGGCCTCTCCTGCCCTTCGGCGGGCGCGTTCTTCGGCTGTTCGGCCGGTTCCGGCGCTTCTCCCGGTGCGGGCGCCTTCTCTTCTACGGCAACCGCACCGCCAGGCTCCGATTCGGCCGCTTCGGCCTCTTTCGAGTCCGACTTCCGGGGACGCGGCCCGGACGACCGGCCGTTCTTCTGCGAGCCGCCCTGGTTCCGGCTTCGGCGCGAGCGGTTCGGCTTGGCCGGAGGCCGACTCGGGGTGGTGTCCTCGGGCTGCTCGGCGTCCGGCAGGAGCGTGGCCACGGCCGAGGCACGCTCGACCGATTCGATCTTGACGAGCTTCCGCGACCCGACCGCGTCGGCGGCCCCGGTCACGCTGATGATGTAGGAGTCGATCCGTGCGATCGCGTCCTCCGGGTTGTACATGTGCGGCTCCTCGATCTTCACGAAGACCTCCTCGTCCGGCCTGAACGGCAGGGCGCGTTCTTCGATCTTCACCCGATCGCCAGACTCGATCAGCTCGAAGTTGTCGATCGGCAGCGCCTCCCCTCCTTCGAAGTGGAACTGCTTCCCGTTCTCGGCCTCGAGCTCGACCAGCCCGCTGTCGGAATGGTTGAGCAGCGCCGCAACCTTCGGGTGGACCCGGATCAGGAAAGCTTCTTCGCCGGGATGGTCCGACGCGATCTCCCGCATCTTCCGCAGGCCCTCGAGGGCGACGGTCTCGGCCGAAAGCACAACACCGTCGCCGGCGCAGGTCGGGCACGTGACCGTGAGGATCTCGCGGACTCCGTCGGTGATGTTCTGGCGGGTCATCTCGACCAGGCCGAGCGGTGATATCTCGACCAGGTAGCTCTTGCTCTTGTCGGCGTCGAGCGCATTGCGCAGGGTGCCGAGCACCTTGTCGCGGTTCTTGCCCTTGGCCATGTCGATGAAGTCGATGACGATGATGCCGCCGATGTCCCGCAAACGCAGCTGACGGACGACCTCGGCCGCCGCCTCGTTGTTGACCCGGGTGATCGTCTCTTCGAGGCCACCCTTCCCCCGGCCCGTGAAAGAGCCCGAGTTGACATCGATGACGGTCAGGGCCTCGGTGTAGTCGATGATCAGGTAGCCGCCCGAAGGCAAGTCGATCCGGCTGCCCAGGGTCGACTGGATCGCCTTCTCGATATCCCACTTCTCGAACAGCGGCTTGGTGCCTTCGTACATCTCGACCAGCTCCACCAATTCGGGCGCCGTCCGCTCGAAGAAGCTGGTGACCCGGTCGAACTGTTTCCGGTCGTCGATGATCGCCCGGTCGAACTCGTTCAGGAACACGTCTCTGAGGACCCGGACCGGCAGGTCCTGCTCCTGGAAGACCAGCGCAGGGGCCTTGACGCCCTGCTTCCGCTTCTCGAGAACGTCGTTCAGGCGGTGGAGGTAGCTGACCTCGCGGGTGAAGTCGGCCTTCTTGGCGCCGTGGGCGGCGGTGCGGACGATCAGCCCGCCGGGGCCGTCGTAGGACCGGCTGACCATGCGGCGCAGGCGCTCGCGCTCCTTGTCGACCAGGCGGCGGCTGACGCCGACCCCCGTGCCCGAAGGCGCGTAGACCAGGTAGCGGCCGGCGATCGTGACGTTCATCGAGAGCCGGGCACCCTTGCTCTTGATCGGGTCCTTGATGACCTGGACCAGGATCTCCTGCTTGGGCTTGATCAGCTCGTCGATGCGCCGGCCCGTGCCGCGGCCGCGCCTGGGGGCCTGCTGGCCGTCGGGCAGCAGGATCTCGTTGACGTGCAGAAAGCCGTTCCGCTCCAGCCCGATGTCGACGAACGCCGCTTCCATGCCGGGCAGCACGTTGTCGACCTTGCCGAGGTAGATGTTCCCGACGAGCGAGCGTCCGCCCCGCCGTTCGATGTAGACCTCGGCGACTTCCCGTGAGGACTTCACGGTCTTCGCTTCGAGTACGGCCACGCGGGTCTCGCCGCGGTCGGCCGAAACAACAATCGTTTTTTTCATTTCAGGTGTTTCCGTTCAGATGTGGTTGACCGGATCCGTTACTGGATCCAGGTACCCCTCTGACCGGCGCGCGACTGTATGTGAATGCTCTGCAGGATCCCGAGCATGAGGAAGGTGGCGATGACCGCCGAGCCTCCGTAGCTCATCAGGGGCAGAGGTATGCCCGTGATCGGCATGATGCCGAGGTTCATTCCCACGTTGACGAAGACCTGGAACATTATGCCGACGGCGATGCCGGCGGCGACGAGCGTTCCGTAGAAGTTCTTCGAGAGCGTCATCAGACGCAGCGCCCGCCAGAAAAGGAGGGCAAAAAGGGACAAGACAAGCGCGGCGCCGAGGAATCCATAGCGTTCGGCGACCACCGCAAAGATGAAATCGGTGTGGTTCTCGGGCAGAAACCCGAGGCGTGACTGGGTTGCCTGGTCACCGCGGCCGGTCGTTCCACCGGATCCCGCTGCGACCTTGGCCTGATTCTGCTGGTAGCCGCCGTCTCCGATATCCGAAGAGGGCTCGAGGAAGGACGTGAGCCTTTCCGTCTGGTACTCCTTGAGAAGCGGAGTGCCGGCCATCGGCATGACCACGAGAACGAAGCTGATGAGCACCACCAGGGCGCCACCGATAGCGGCGAGGTGCGTCCATCGCACCCCTGCCGCGACCATGATCGCGATCGTGATCGCCCCGAACACCAGAGAGGTGCCGAGGTCCTGCAGGAGGACGAGGCCGGTTGGCGCAAAACCGAGCGCCAGGTAGCGAATCGTCCTCTGTCGTTCGGAGCCACGTCGGGCCCCGTCAATGACGAATCCAGCCAGGGAGAGGATGAGCAGGACTTTGCCCAGTTCGGCCGGCTGAAAGGTGAAGAGTGGAAGTTCGAGTGAATTGGTTGACCCCCTCGCGGCGACGCCGAAAACGAAGACGGCGAAGATCGAAGAACAGAGGAACGTATAGATGCCCACCCGCAGTTCGCGGAAGCGGGAGTAATCGACCCTCGAGATGAGAAGCATCGCAACAATTCCCACCAGACCGTACAGAGCTTGGTGCTCCATGTAGTAGTCGGGGGAGCCGGGGATCGCGTTGCGGCTGCCCTGATGGAGGATCAGCAGCGAGCACGCGAGCAGGCCCAGAGCCGAAAACACCAGCCAGCCGTCCATGTCGCGGACGCCGGCCCGGTCGAGCAGGGAAACCCTGGGCTGGAAGGAGCCGACCTCGCTCCGGCTCACCCGCGAGGACTCCATCACTCGACCGCCCCGGTGCCGCCGGAAACGGCTTTTGCCTGCTTGTCGAAATACGCGGAGAGGATCTGGAGGACCACCGGTGCCGCCGTGTCGGCACCGAACCCGCCTTCTTCGACAGTGGCGACGACCACGATCTCGGGATCGTCGGCGGGGGCGAGCGCCGCGTACCAGGCCTGATCGGCCTTCGGCTGGCGCTCGGCGGTGCCGGTCTTCCCCGCCACCGGGACCGGGAAGCCGCCGAAGACCTTGTAGGAAGTTCCTTCCGGCGACTGGGCGGCATCGTGGAGCCCGTTCATGATCACTTCGCGGTCGGCCGGGTCGATCGGGATCTGCCGGACCGCTTCGGGCTCGGTCTCGGTCAGAACCCGGCCGGCGGCGTCTTCGGTCTGCGCGACCAGGTGCGGTTCGTAGACGGTGCCGCCGTTGCCGAGCGCCGCGTAGGCGACGGCCATCTGGAGCGGGCTGGCCTGGAGGTAGCCCTGCCCGATCGCGAGCTGGATGTTCTGGCCGATGTACCAGGGGTCGAGCAGATCCGGCTGCTCGCGCTGCCGCTGGTTCACGGCCTTCCGGGTGGGGAGGAAGCCGGCCGACTCACCCGGGACATCGATGCCGGTGGGTTTCCCGATGCCGAACATCCCCGACCACTTCTGGAGCTGATCGGTGCCGTTCATCTTCGCACCCAGCAGGTAGTAGTAGACGTCGGAGGAGACCTCGAGCGAGCGCCGCAGATCGACCGGGCCATGCACCTGCTTGCCGGAGTTGTCGAAATCCTGATCGGCGATCTTCACCGTACCCGCATCGTTGACGACGGTCGAGGGTGTGATCAGCCCGGCATCGAGCGCCGCCAGGGCGGTTATCGGCTTGTAGATCGAGCCGACCGGATACTGGCCGCCGATCGCCCGGTCGAACAGCGGTGCGCCGTTCTTCTCGTCATAGAGCTCGTCCACTCGCTTCTGGGTGAGCGGACGTGTGAACTCGGCCGGGTCGAAGGTCGGGGTCGACCCCATCCCCAGGATGTCGCCGTCGTTCACGTCCATCGCGACGAACGCGCCCGGGTTGTAGGGAAAAGAAGACAGCGCGGCCTCCCCGGCGGTCTGAACGTCCGAATTCAGGGTGAGCCGCAGTGAATCGCCGGGTTCCGGGGTGTCCGAGGCCAGCTGGCCCTTCACCTTGCCGGTCGAATCGACCTGGACCCTGGTGGTCCCGCCGGAACCCCGTAGCACTTCGTCGTAGGTCTGCTCGATCCCGGTCTTGCCGATCGAGTCGCCGCCCTGGATGTTCGGATCGTCGGTTTCTTCGAGGTCCTCGGCCGTCACCTCGCCGACGCTGCCGAGCAGGTGGGCGGCCTGGGACCCCTGTGGGTACTTGCGGACGAAGACCCGGTTCACCTGGATCTCGGGGTACTGGGCCTGGTGCTCCTGGAGGTAGAAGACGAGGTCGTCATCGACGTTGTCGGCCATCGTGACCGGGCTGCCGGGCGGGTTGTCCTCGATTTCCCTGGCGTACCGCTTCCGCACCCACTCGAGCTTGCGGTCGATTACGTCCGCGACTGATTCGAACAGGTTCCACCGGTCGATTCCCGGTTCGGGGACCTCGACCGGATCGAGCTGCAGAGCCATGCTCGTCCGGTTGTCGACCAGTACGTTGCCGTCCCGGTCGATGATGCGCCCGCGCGGCGGGCGGACCCTGATCTCGCGGGTGCGGTTCTCGGTCGCCTCGGCGAGGTACTCGTCGCCGGTGACGACCTGGAGAGACCAGAGACGGAAGAACAGGACGGCGAAGAGGAACAGCCCGACGCCACCGATGACCGCCACACGCAGTGCCGTGCCTTGACGGTGCCTGGTCTTCGGTATTACGGGCTGGAATCTCATTGGTAGTCAAGAACCCCTCAGGTCGCCCAAGGCGGCGGTCCGCCTGCTGCGCCTGCGTCTTTCGTCGATCAAGGCGGGCCGGAGGACCCGGCGGATCAGGGCGTACAACGGAAAGGCCAGTAAGAAACCATAGAGACCCTGCAACACGACCTCGGCCAGGATCGCCGGGCTGACCGAGGCTTCGAGGCCGAGCACGGTCGTGAAGATCCCGAGGCTGATGCTGGAGGCGATGGTCGCGGCTCCACAGAGCCCGGCGGCGACCAGGCGGTCCGGCTGCTCCCCGCGCTCGCGGTAGAGACCGGCCAGGTACCCCACGCCCATGAAGATCAGCGCGGCCGTGCCGAGCGGTCCGTCATCGAGCGCGTCCGAGAGGAAGCCGATCGAGAAGCCGACGGTGGCCCCGACCATGCTGCCGCCGAGCAGGCCGAATATCACCGCGCAGGCCGGAAGGATCCAGAACGACGTGTGCAGCACTTCGACCAGCGAGAAGAAGCCCGACTGGAGCAGCACGAAGAGGAGCACCAGGAGGGCGATGCGGAGCGCGGCTCTGGTGGTGACGATCATCCGCGGTTACCGCCCGTCAGGACCTGGAGCAGATCGAGGTTCCGCATGTTCGGATAGGGCGCGACATCGACGGTCTGGATCGCCTCCCGCTCGTCGATCGGCGCGGCGTCCACCTCTCCGATCGGGATGTTCCGCGGGTAGAGCGACGAAAGGCCTTGGCCGCGCCAGCCGGAGGTGACGACGCTCTGGCCCCTGGTGATGTTCTTGGTCTGGTCGAGGAATTCGAGCACGAGCTTGTCCGGGGCGCCGACCGTGGCCCGGACCACGCCCTGGGCCCCGCCCGGTACGACCTTGGCGCTGACCGCGCTGGTGCTGTCGGTGATCAGCGTGACCACGGCGTCGCCCCGGCTGACCGAGCTGATGTGGCCGACCAGGCCGTCCCCGCTGACCACCGGGTCGTTCTGGGCGATTCCGTCGTTCGACCCGCGGTCGATACCGACCGTCGAGTACCAGACGGTCGGGGACCGGGTGACCACCGAAGCGGTGACCGGGTCATAGCCGTCGGCGATACCGGCCTTGGCCTGGAGGTTCGCCATCCCTCGCAGCTGCTTGTTCTCCTGGAGCGCGACCTGCCCCGCGACGGCCTGCTTCCTCGCTTCGGCAAGGTCATTTTCAAGCCGTTCCCGATCGCCGCGGGCCTCCATCGTCTCGTCGAACCAGTTGACCAGGTCCCGGGCGGGCTTCAGAACACGGCTGGCCCCGTCCTGGACCGGCCCGAAGATGGTGCCGAGTCCCGCTCCCACGCCACCCGAGCCCTGCCCGAAGGTGACCGTGAGCAGCACGAAGCCGAGCAGGACCAGTCCTATCAGGACCGCTCGGCGGCGGCGAACTTGCTTTCGGTACACGGCTTGAAACCTTGGTTTGCGGAGTTGGCGGATTTCGTCGCGAAAGCGACGGGCGCGAGCGAGGGACTTTCTCACTTATCAGCGCGAACGGTGCCGTCTGCGAGGCGTCTGTTCGAGTACTTGCAGACGTGCGTGAAGTCACGAACCTGGACGGGGTCCGAGCCGGGATCCTACCGGTAACAGATGGTCGGCCCGGTCAGGCGCCGAGCTCGGGGGCAAGGTCGAGCAACAAGCCCACCGGAAGCCCGATCACGTTGGACAGGTCCCCCTCGATTCCCGCCACCAGGGCTGAACCCCGGCCCTGGATCGCGTATCCCCCGGCCCGGCCCTTCCACTCGCCACTGGCCAGATACCGGTCGATTTCGTGGCTCGTCAGGTCCCGGAACCGGACTTCGGTGACCTCGGCCCCGGTCCGGGACTGGTCGGCCCCGGGGCCGATGACCGCAAGTCCGCTGAACACACGGTGAACCCTGCCGGAAAGCTGGGCCAGGCACTCCCGGGCCCGAAACTCGTCTACGGGCTTGCCGATGATGTGGTCTTCGACCACCACATCGGTGTCACAGCCGATGACGATCGAACCTTCGTCGGCGACGGCCCGGGCCTTCAGCAGAGCATTGGCAAGCACAACCTCCTCAGGATCGCCATGGACGATCTCCTCGACCCCGGAGACCCGCACTTCGAACTGAATACCCAGCCGCTCGAGAAGCTCTTTGCGCTGAGGGGATCCTGAAGCGAGGACTACCGGGAAAGCGGACATGCGGTCAGCCTGTCAGATCGGTCTACCGCGATGGCGAGCGTATCGGAACCAGGGTTCCCTGTGGACCCTCTGCGTGCGTCCCCTGCTTTGCCTGTGGGCTGGTGTGCCGTCCACTGCTAATACGTGGGGTGGGGGTGTCCCCGCCCGGAGTTCCCGCGGTGAGGGCGGGGACACCCCCACCCCGCGCTACAACAAGCGACCTGGGCGGCCTCCGTACCTCGCCAGCGTTCCCTACAGGCTGATCAGACGCCTTCGGGGAACCAGATTCCGATCTCTCGGGCTGCTGACTCGTCCGAGTCGCTGCCGTGGACCATGTTGAAGGTCACTTCCTGGGCGAAGTCGCCCCGGATCGATCCCGGGGCGGCCTCGACCGGATTGGTCGCGCCGATCAGCTGGCGGGCGGCGGTGACGGCCTCGGGCCCTTCGAGGACCGCGGCGACCAGCGGGCCGCCGGTGATGAAGTTGACGAGTTCACCGAAGAACGGCCTGTCGGTGTGCTCGGCGTAGTGCTCGTTGGCGATCGCTTCGGTGGCGGTCAGCTTCTTGAGGGCGACGATCTTCAGGCCCTTGTTCTCGAACCGGGAGAGGATCTCACCGGTGAGGGAGCGTTCGAAGGCATCGGGCTTGACGAGGATCAGGGTTTGCGGCATGGCTTTGAGACTCCGTTATCGGGTTGTGTTGGAAAGCGGGAAAGGTTCAGCGTGATTCCGGGGTCCGGCTCGGGGCCGGGGAGTCACCGCCGTTGATCGGCTTGGAAGACGCAGGGTCATCCGGGGCGACCGGGTTGCGGCGGGCGGAGCGCGTTGTGCGCCGGCTGCGCTCGGCCCGGTCGGACCGGGGTGCGTCATCGGGTGAAGGACGGGCGGCGGAGCTTTCGACGGTCTCGCCGGTGTCGGCGACCGGTGCCCTGCGGCTGGAGCGCTCGCCTGACGAGCTGCGCGAGGACTTGCGGCCGGAGCGCTCGGAGGCCCGGGGCTGCGCCTCGGGCGCTTCCTTCGACGAGCGGCGGCCTTTCTTTTCGCCCTGTTCCGGATCCCTCGGCCTGGAGCCTGATTTTGAACCGGACTTGGACGGGCCACTGCGCGACGAGCGCTTCGGCGCGACCAGCTGGGTCTCGCAGTAGGGGCAGAGCTTCCAGTCGAGGCCGACGGGCCGCGAGCAGGTCGGACAGTCGTTCTTGAGCCGGGTCCGGCAGGACGGGCACCGGACGAAATCGGACTCGGTCGGATATCCGCACTTGCGGCACGAGTGGACTTCGAGGTGCTTCAGGCGGACTTCGGCCGCGTGGACCTCGGTTTCGCGTTCACGGACGTCCTCGAGGAACTCCGGGGGCCGCAGGATCGTGTAGACGATCGTGCCGACGAAGGGGAAGATCGAAGCGGCGGTGGCACAGCCGACGAGGAACGGGTCGGCGATGCGGCGGCGGGCGTCGGTAAAGACGTAGACGATCGTGGCCAGGTAGATCGCGGCCACGCAGAGGATCGCGAAGGTGACGACGAGATTGATGGCGGTACTTTCGATTCCGAAGATGGCGAGTGGCATGAGGAGCTAGAGGAACATCCTTCCGAATAGATACCCGATGCCGAAAAAGACGAGGATCACTATCGCCACTACGGCAGCGACCAGCGCCATCATCGACAGCAGTTGAGAGCCAGTCTGACGATTCACCCGCTAATGGTCGCATAGTGGGCGGAAACCGGCCGGTCCGTCGCGGGCTGGGTCACTCCTTGCCGGGCTGCCCGACCGCGGAGAGCAAAAAATGCGATCCCGCGACGAGCACCAGTCCCTCCCGCTCCCGGGCGAGATTTCCGGCTCTGGACAGCGCTTCACGGGTGTTCGGCAAGGCCTCGGACGGCAATCCGAGCTCGTCGGCGAAGGATTTCAGCTCGGCAGCCGGGAAAGGCCTTGCACCGGGACGTCCCCAGTCGGCCAGCGCCTTCGCCGGAAGCTCGGTGAGGATCGCCGTGTCGACGGCACCGGCCAGTTCGGCCAGCATCCCGCCGGCGTCCTTGTCGGTGAGCACGCCGATCACCGCGATCACGGGTCTGCCTTGCGCGATCCCGGGCAGCGAAGCGGCCAGCGCGGCGGCGCCGGGGCGGTTGTGGGCGACGTTGACGAAGAAGGGCGGGTCGTGGCCGACCTGCTCCAGCCTGCCCGGCACCACCATGGAGCCAGCGACCTCCCTCACGATCCCGTCGTCGACTTCGCCCAGCAGCGATTCGACCGCCAGCACGGCCACCGCGAAGTTGGCCCGCTGGTACCGGGCCGCGATTTGCCTTTCGAACATCTCTCCACCGTCACCGGCAGTCCGCACATCGCAGCCGAGCCGTTCGGCGTGGTCCCGGGCGAAACGATCGATCTCCGGGGCCAGGTGTCCGAGGATCAGGGTGGTCCGGGGCTTCAGGACCGCGAGCTTCTCGCCGGCGATCTCGAGTTCGGAGTCGCCGAGGAATTCGGTGTGGTCGAGGCCGACCGAAGTGAGGACGGTGACGCTCGAATTGATCGTGTTGGTCGCGTCCAGGCGGCCACCGAGCCCGGCCTCGATCGCGGCGACCTCCACTCCGGCGTCCGCCAGCGCCAGGAAGGCAGCCGCGGTGGCCAGCTCGAACTGGGTCACCACTTCACCTTCTTCGAGCTGCTCGTTCACGATGTCTGCAGCCGCGGCGGTCCGCTCGACGGCCCCGGCGAAGACTCCGGGTTCGAGTTCGTGACCGCCGACCATCACCCGTTCCGACCAGTGCGAGATGTGCGGGGAGACCGAGCATCCCGATTTCTTCCCGTGGGCTTCGAGCAGGGCGGCACTCATCCGGGCGACCGATGATTTGCCGTTGGTGCCGACCATGTGAATCGAATCGAACCGGTCCTGGGGGCGGGAAAGCTCGTCGCAGAGCCGGTTCATGCGATCGAGGCCGAGCTTCCAGCCGATCGCTTCGAGTGAGTTGAGGCGGGCCTCGGCGTCGAACATCGGTGCGGCCAGGGGTCAGCCGAGCTCGGAGAGCTCGGCCTGGATGCGCTCGAGCTTCTCGCGCTCCGCGGCCACGACTTCGGGCGGGGCCTTCTCAACGAAGCGCTCGTTGCCGAGCTTGCCTTCGATCTTCTTCGCCTCGTTCTCCAGCTTGCCGCGGCGCATGTTCAGACGGTCGGTCAGGGCCTGCATGTCCAGCCCTTCGGACGGCAGGATGCCGTAGCCCTCGACCACGGCAACCGGTTCGCCGGACGGAGCGCCGAGGCTGACCCGGCTGAGGCGCGAGACGAACTCGGGCACCTCCGCATTGCCGCCGGTCCCGCCGAGCACGATCTTCGGCGGCACACCCGCCATGTCGCGCCAGCTGCGGAGGCGCTGGGTAAGGGTGATCGCGTCGCCGACCTCGGCCTCGCAGGTCAGGTCGCGGAGCGCCTCGATCGTCTCCGGGAACGGATGGACCACGAGGTGACCTTCGCGGTACGGGTGGTAGCTCCAGATCTCCTCGGTCACGAACGGCATCACCGGGTGGACCAGGGCGAGGGTGCGCTCAAGCGTGTGGAGCAGGACCTTCGCGGCCTCTTCGTCCTTGTCGTAGATTCGCGGCTTCGCGATCTCGAGGTACCAGTCGCAGAGTTCGGAGAAGACGAACGAGTAGATCTCCTGGGCGGCGTGCGCGAAGTCGTAACGCCCAAGCAGTTTCGTGACGCTCTCGATCGTGCTCTCGAGGCGCGACAGGATCCATCGGTCTTCGAGCGCCGTTGGATTCTCCGGCAGTGAACGGTCGGCCGGTGCGTCGGTGTTCAGGAGGATCAGGCGCGAGGCGTTCCAGAGCTTGTTGCTGAGGTCGCGGCCCTGCTGAACCTTGGCGTCCGAGTAACGCACGTCCTGGGTCAACGACATCGCGAGCAGCCCGAACCGCAGGGCGTCGGCGCCGTGCTCGTCGATCTCGGTCAGGGGGTCGATGCCGGTGCCGAGGCTCTTCGACATCCGGCGGCCGTCCCGGGCCTGGATCACCGAATGCACGTAGACGTCCCTGAACGGGATGTCGCCGGCGAACTCGATGCCGGTCATGATCATCCGCGCGACCCAGAGGAACAGGATCTCGCGGGCGGTCGTCAGGAAGTCGGTCGGGTAGAACGCCTTCAGCTCGTCGGTCTCCTCAGGCCAGCCGAGAGTGGCGAAGGGCCAGATCGCCGACGAGAACCAGGTGTCGAGCACATCGTCTTCCTGGACCCAGCCGTCGCCATCAGGGGCGTCTTCTCCGGCGTAGACCTCTTCGCCGCGGTACCAGACCGGGATCCGGTGGCCCCACCAGAGCTGGCGGGACACGCACCACGGGCGGATCTCGTTCATCCAGTCGAGGTAGACCCGTTTCCACTGGCCGGGGGTGATGTTGACGTCGCCGTTCTCGACCGCGGCGATGGCCGGAGCGGCGAGCTCGTCCATCTTGCAGAACCACTGGAGGGAGATGAGCGGCTCGATGCGCTCACCGGAGCGCTCGGAGAACGGGACCGAATGCACGTACTCCTCCTCCCCGCTCAGCACGCCTTCTTCGCGCAGGGCCTCGGCCACGGCGACCTGGGCCTCCGCGACAGTCATGCCGGCGAATCGTTCGCCGGCCTCGCCGGTCAGGCGGCCGTCCTCGCCGATCACGCTGATCTCGTCGAGGCCGTGCTTCCGGCCGATCTCGAAGTCGTTGACGTCGTGGCCGGGGGTGATCTTCAGGGCGCCGGTACCGAACTCGATGTCGACGTGCTCGTCCGCGATGATCGGCAGGCGCCGGCCGACCAGGGGCAGTATGCAGAACTCGCCGATCAGGCCGGCGTACCGCTCGTCATCCGGGTTCACGGCGATCGCGGTGTCGGCCATCATCGTCTCCGGCCGCACGGTCGCGACGGTCAGGACCCGGTCGGACCCCTCGACGGGGTAGTCGACCGAATAGAGGGTGTCGGTCTCCTCGCGGTTCACCACCTCGAGGTCGGAGATCGCCGACTGCGAACCGGGATCCCAGTTGACCATGAAGTTGTCGCGGTAGATGTAGCCCTTCTCGTAGAGGGCGGTGAAGACCTTGCGGACGGCGAGCGCGTAGTCGTCGTCCAGGGTGAAGCGCTCCCGTTCGTAGTCGACCGACGCGCCGAGGCGCTGGTACTGGTCCTTGATCCGGGCGGCGTAGTCGTCCTTCCACTCCCAGACCCGCTCGGTGAAGGCCTCGCGCCCGATCTCGTGCCGGTCGATGCCGTCTTCCTTGAGCCGCTTTTCGACCACCGACTGGGTGGCGATGCCGGCGTGGTCCATGCCGAGGATCCAGAGGGTGTTCTTGCCGCGCATCCGGTTCATGCGGACGAGCGCGTCCTGCATCGAGCCGTTCAGGGCGTGGCCCATGTGGAGGACGCCGGTCACGTTCGGCGGCGGGATCGCGACCGAGAAGTTCTCGTCGGCGGTGCCAGTCGCCTCCGGGTGGAAGTAGCCGCCGTCCATCCATTCGCCGAAGATGCGGGCTTCCGCCTCACCCGGCTGCCAGCGGGTGGTCTCTTCGAGCTTCTGTCGGGCGTCGGAGTCCAAGTCGCCGATCTTATTGGGCGACAGCGTCGAGCGGCCTGACAATGAGATTGATCGCTCAGCGGGCTATTTCACTGCCACGGCCGGGATCCGCTACCCCGGGGGTTCAGGCCGTCTGTTCGCCGAACTCGTCGAGGTCCGGCCCGGATTCGGCGATCTCGAGATTGGCGTCGGTCACCAGCATCGGCGTCTGCCCCTTCTCGATCGTCTCCCGGGTGACCATGCACTTGGTCACGTCCTGGCGGGACGGCAGCTCGAACTGGACGTCCAGCAAGGTGTTCTCGATGATCGACCGGAGCCCGCGGGCGCCGGTCTCGCGGTCGAGCGCCTTGTCGGCGATCGCCTCGAGGGAGTCGTCGGCGAAGACGAGCTCGATGCCGTCGAACTCGAAGAAGCGCTGGAACTGCTTGGCCAGGGCGTGGCGCGGCTCGGTGAGGATCCGGACCAGGTCGTCGCGGGTCAGCTGATGGAGCGCCGCCACGACCGGCAGGCGCCCGATGAATTCGGGGATCAGGCCGTAGTCGATCAGGTCCTCGGGCAGCACCTGCTCGAACAGTTCGCCTGGATCGTCCTGGGCGTCGTTGGTCATCGCGGCACCGAAGCCGATGCCGGTGTTGCTGACCCGGCGTTCGATCACGTTTTCGAGTTCGGAGAACGAGCCGCCGCAGATGAAGAGGATGTTGGTCGTGTCGAGGGTGAGGAACTCCTGGTGCGGGTGCTTGCGGCCGCCCTGCGGCGGGACCGAGGCGGTGGTGCCCTCGAGGATCTTCAGCAGTGCCTGCTGGACGCCTTCGCCGGACACGTCACGGGTCAGTGACGGGTTGTCGGCCTTCCGCGTGATCTTGTCGATCTCATCGATGTAGATGATCCCGGTCTCGGCCTTCTTGACGTCGTAATCGGCGGCCTGGATCAGCTTGAGCAGGATGTTCTCGACGTCTTCGCCGACGTAGCCGGCTTCGGTGAGCGCGGTGGCGTCGGCGATCGCGAACGGCACGTTGAGGATGCGGGCGAGGGTCTGGGCCAGGAGCGTCTTGCCACAGCCGGTCGGGCCGAGCAGCATGATGTTCGACTTCTGGAGCTCGACGTCGGGGTCCTCGTTCTCCGCCATGCGGACGCGCTTGTAATGGTTGTAGACGGCGACCGAGAGCGCCCGCTTGGCGTTCGGCTGGCCGATCACGTACTCGTCGAGGGTCGCGTTGATCTCCTGCGGCTTGGGCAGCCGGTCGAGGTCGAGGCCGGGGGCCTTCGAGGTGTGCGCGACCATCTCTTCGTCGATGATCTCGTTGCAGAGGTCGATGCATTCGTCGCAGATGTAGACGCCGGGTCCGGCGATCAGCTTCTTGACCTGCCTCTGTGACTTGCCACAGAAACTGCAGAGGAGTTGCTCGTTGCTATCGGTCGGGCGTGCCAGCGGTCTTCGCTCCTGGGTAGTGAATTGGCACCGGTTCCCACCCTAACGGGCTGATGAAACCGGCTCGTCCGATTCTGTTACCGCCTGGACCGTCCCGCCCCTGCCCGCGGGACAGAACTTGCCGCCGGACCTCTGACCACCGTTAGGCTCGGTCCCATGCCCATCGAAATCAGACCGATCACTGCCGATGACTTCTCTCTGGTCGAGCCGATGCTCGCCGCGTACCAGACCTTCTACGAAGTCGAGGACATCGACCCGGACCGGAACCGCGAGTTCTTCTCCCGCTTCATCGGCTCCAACCACAGTGGCTGGCTGCTCGGCGCCTGGGAAGAAGCGGCCCTGGCCGGGTTCGGATGCTTCTACCGCCACAAGTCCTCGCTGACCGCGACCAATGTGGTGCTGATGAACGATCTCTACGTCGACGAGCCCGCCCGCGGCAAAGGCGCCGGCCGGGCCCTGATCGAGGCCGGCGTGGAACTGGCCCGCGAATGGGGAGCCTCGCACCTGACGTGGGCCACCGCCCCCGACAACCACGCGGCCCAGAAGCTCTACGACTCGTTCGACGTCGAAAAGGGCACCTGGCTGGAGTACGAGATCAAGGTGTAGCCACTCTGACTCAGACGGCCGGCGGGGGTGGCGGGACTCCCGGGTCGTTGATCGTCTCTTCGACGATGACCGTTTCCTGGACGACGACGCCTCCGGTGACGACACCGTCCTTGACCTCGAGCAGGCGGTAGTAGAGGACCGCGGCCAGCATCGAGGCGTATGGGTAAATCAGCACGCCCAGAATGATCCCGGCGAGGGCGCCGACGATCCAGCTGATCAGCGAGAGCGCGACCACGATGATCGCAAGGCCGGCGAAGGCGAGAAAGATCAGCAGGCCGATGCCGAGGATCCGCATCCGGTTGTCGCGGGTGAGTTCGGAACTGCGGGACATCGAGTCGAACACGCCGAGCTCCTCGATGACCATCGACGGGATCGAGACGCACCACATGAGCGCGAGGATGATGCCCGGGATGATGAAGAAGATCGTGCCGATTCCGACCAGGATCCCGACCACGATCTGGAGCAGGATGATCGATACCAGCTGGGGGGTGACCGATCCGAGGATCTCGCCGACCGACCAGTCGACCGCGCCGTCCTGTTCGACGTTCTGGACGATCCGGACGATTGAGCCTGCCAGCCAGGCAACGGCGGCCCAGTGGACGAGCGTTCCGATGATGCCGAGGATGCCGCCACTGCCGAGCAGGGCCACGATGATCTCGGCGGGGATCAGAAGGAGCAGCGCGACGATCCATATGGTGCCGAAGACACTCTTGTAGATCTCGCCAGCCGCTTCGAATACTCCACCTATGTCCAGTTGAGCCTCGGTACCGCTTCCTGTCGTCATCCTGGAACTCCTCCTCGTTTGGGGCCGTACGGTCCGGCGATCGGCCTCTTGCATCCGACTCTATCCGCCCCGGCGACCCGAATGTGCCGGAACGTCCGAATCCGGGCGACTTATTCCACGGCACCAGCGCATAGGCTTGTCCCATGCCCGAACCGACCGCGAACAGCGACGCCGTCGTCCTCGTCACAGGAGGGTCCGGCTTCCTCGGCGGGCGTGCCGTCAACAAGCTCCTCCAGCGGGGGGTATCGGGTGCGGACCACGGTGAGACCGGCAGGAAGTCGAACTACTCGGCCGAACGCGCGAAAGAACTGCTCGGCTGGGAGGCCCGTCCGGTCAACGAGACGATCCGGAACTGCGCCGAGAGCCTGGTGGCGCGTGCGCGCTGAAGTCCTGCGCCGCCTTCCCACCGGCCTCGCCGTGGTCCTGGCCGGTCTGGTCCTGATCTGTGCCTTCGCGCCCGGCGTCTCCGCCAACGAGAAGGGCGCCGCACAGCGCCTCCAGCAGCTGAAGGACGAGCCTTCGAAGCTCCGGAACTTCCTGTTCGGCATGCCCAAGGGCACCGACCTCCACACCCATCTCTCCGGCTCGGTCTACGCCGAGTCGATGATCGAGTGGGGCGCCGAAGACGGCAAGTGCGTCAACCCGGTCACCTACGTCTCGAGCTTCCCGCCGTGCGTCGCCCCCCAGGTACCGCTCGAGAGCGCGTTGCTCGACACGACTCTCTTCGATCAAATAGTCGAGGCGTGGTCCATGCGGGGCTTCATCCCGGGAGAGGAGTCCGGGCACGATCACTTCTTCGCCACCTTCGACCTGTTCGGCGGTGCCTTCAGCGGCCGGACCGCATACGGCCTGGCCGAGGAGACCAACCGGGCCGGCAGCCAGAACGTCCAGTACACCGAGCCGCTGATCACCCCGCAGTTCGGCCACACCCTCCAGGTCGCGAACCAGGTCGGTTACAACCCGGACTTCGGCGAACTGCGCGAGTCGCTCCTGAACGCCGGGCTGCTCGACGCGATCCCGGCAGCGAGCGCCCAGGCCTCTTCAGCGCTCTCGGGACAGCAGGAGATCCTCGGCTGTCAGGGCGACGATCCCAAGCCCGGATGTGAGGTGCGGGTCGGCTTCGACGTCCAGGTCCTCAGGAACCAGCAGCCGGCCGTCGCCTTCGCCCAGTTGCTCTTCGGCTTCGAGCTGATGAAAGCGGACCCGAACTGGGTCGGCATGAACATGGTCCAGCCCGAGGACGCCTCCCTCTCGATCACCTACTACCGCCTGCACATGAAGATGATCAGGTTCCTCAAAGCTTTCTACCCGGACGGAAACGTGACCCTCCACGCGGGGGAGCTGGTTCCCGGCCTGACCCCTCCCGAGGATCTGCGGTTCCACATCCGGCAGGCGGTCAACGTCGCCGGTGCCCAGCGGATCGGCCACGGTGCCGACCTCAAATGGGAGAAGAATCCCCGGGGACTGCTCGACGACATCGTCGGGAAGAAGGTCTGCCTCGAGATCAACCTCAGCTCGAATGCCCAGATCCTGGGGCTGGAGGGCAAGGCCCATCCGGTCCGCGACTACGTGAAGAACGGCGTCCGGGTCACCCTCTCGACCGACGACGAAGGTGTTTCACGCACCGACCTGACCAACCAGTACGGGATCGCCGTCCGCCAGCACGGGTTCGGTTACCGACGGCTCAAGAAGTTCGCCCAGGAGGGCCTCCGTTGCTCGTTCCTGCCGAATGCCGGGAAGAAGTCCCTGCTGAGCCAACAGAAGAAGCTGTTCAACCGGTTTGAGGCGAAGTTCAAGCCGAAGGTCAAAAAAGCCAGGAAGTGACCAGCGGTGCCGGGTCGAGCAGGCGTCCGCGTGTCCGCACCTCGAAGTGGAGGTGGCACGGCGTCCCTGCCGCGTTCCCGGTCTGGCCGACCGAGCCGAGCCTGCGACCCGCCCTGACGGTCTGGCCGGCCCTCACCGTGGCCGGTCGCCGGAGGTGCGCGTACAGATAGGTGCGACGCTCGCTCCGGCCCTTCATCACGACGTAGTTGCCCTTCAACTCCGGGTCGGTCGCGGCCTTCAGGACCGTGCCCGAGCGCACCGCGACCAGCGGTCGCCCGCAGTTTGCCGTCATGTCCAGGCCCTCGTGCGTCCGGCCGTCGTTCCGCGCCGCGCCGAACAAGCCGACCGCGCCGCGGGAACCGAACGGTCCGGCCACGGGTGAACGGTGGCCGTGGAGGCGCAACCGGGAGAGCTTCTCCAGCGGGCCGCCGATCGGTCCGATCAGGACCCGGTATTCGCCCGGACCCGCCAGCCGGCCCTTCGGGTCGAGACCATCGAAGTTCACCCGGTGCCACCGGCCCGGCGTGAGCGAGATGGTCGCGAAACGACGGACCGTACGGCCTGAACCCAGCTTGATCACCCGGATCTCGACCGGGGTAGAACGCGTCGCGCGGAAGCGGAAGATGATGCGCTGCCGCTCGACCGGGTCGGGCACCGCGTCCTTCGGAGAGACCGTCCCCCGCCCCAGCTCGAATTTCAGCGGGCTGACCGGTGTCACGGCGCCGGCCTCGGACACCCCCGACGCAAGAACGACGGCCGCCATCGAGGCGGCCGTCGCGAGACGGAGAATCAGATTGCCGGCCCGCTCAGTGATGCTCGATGACGCGGTCGACGATGCCGTACTCCCTGGCCTCGTCGGAGCTCATGAAGTAGTCGCGCTCGGTGTCGTGCGTGATCTTCTCCAGTTCCTGGCCGGTGTGCTTGGCGAGGATCTTGTCGAGGCGGCTGCGGGTGTCGATGATCTCGTTGGCGTGGATCTCGATGTCGGTCGCCTGGCCCTGGAACCCGGAGGAGACCTGATGGATCAGGATCTTCGAGTTCGGCAGCGACATGCGCTTGCCGGCGGCACCGCCGGCCAGGAGCAGGGCGCCCATGCTCATCGCGATGCCGACGCAGATGGTCTGGACATCGGGCTTGATGAACTGCATCGTGTCGTAGATCGCCAGACCGGCGTAGACCGAACCGCCGGGAGAATTGACGTAAAGGCTGATGTCCTTCTCCGGATCCTCCGATTCGAGGTGCAGCAGCTGCGCCACGATCAGATTGGCAATGTCCTCGCTGACGCCGGTGCCAAGGAAGATGATTCGCTCGTTGAGGAGCCGGGAATATATGTCGAACGAACGCTCGCCACGCGACGTCTGCTCAACAACCATGGGGACAAGTGGACTCATTGCGGAGACTTTATAGATCGCGGTCGGCGGGCAGGCTCAGTGGTCGTGACCGGCGTGGTCCCAGAGCTCTTCTTTGGCGTCCTCGGCCGACATCTCGACCGGCGTGGCGGCCTCGCTGATCACGTCGATCGCCTTGCGGATGCGAATGTCGGCGGCGACCATCTCGTCCCGGCCGTCGCGCTTCAGCCGCTCCAGCAGCTTCGCCGCTGTGGTTCGCTCGTGGCTCGCCATGTGCTCGAGCTCCTCTTCCATCTCGGCGTCGGTCACTTCGATGTCCTCGGCTTCGGCCACCGCGACCAGCACCGATTCACGCTTGATCTCCTGCTCGGCGTCGGGCAGTGACTCCTCGATGATCTCGTCGCGGGTCTTGCCCTGCATCTGGAGATAGGTATCGGGGTTCATGCCCTGGCCCTGCATCTGGCGCTCGACCCTGTCCCAGCGCTCGGCGCCACGGGCCTTGACGATATCCCCGGGCAGGTTGATCATCGCGTTCTCGACGGCGACGTCAACCGCGGCGACCCGGAAGTCCTGTTCGATCCGGGACTCGGCCGCTTCGGCCAGCTTCTCGGCGATGTCGGCCTTGAGCTCTTCCAGGGTGTCGAACTCGGAAGCCTCCGAGGCAAAGTCATCGTTCAGTTCGGGCAGCTTCTTCTGGCGTACTTCCTTGACGGTCACGGCGAAGACGGCATCCTGTCCGGCGAGCTCGGCCGCGCCGTAGTCATCGGGGAAGGTCACCTTCACTTCGACCTCGTCCCCTGCTTCGGCGCCGATGATCTGCTCCTCGAAATCGTCGATCAGCTGGCCCGAACCGATCTCGATCATGTGATCGGTCGCAGAGCCGCCTTCGAACTCGATGCCGTCGAGGCTGCCGACGAAGTCGACCAGGACATGATCGCCCTCGGCCGCTTCGGTCTCGACCGTGTCGAGGCTGGCCATGCCTTCACGCAGATGCTCCAGTTCGCGGTCGATGATCTCTGCGGGCACTTCGCTGCCGGGCTTCTCGACTTCGAGTCCCTTGTACTCGCCGAGCTGGGCCACCGGGCGCACACCGACCTCGAACTTGAACTCGAGCGGCTCGCCTTCGTTCCGGGGTGCCTCGGTGACTTCGACCTCGGGATCACCGATCGGCACGATGCCGGAATCGAAGACGGCCGACTGGTACCACTCGGGCAGGCCGTCACGGAGGGCCTCCTCGAACACCGAAGGAAAGCCGAGGCGCTGGATGACCAGCGACGGCGGGGCCTTGCCCTTGCGGAAGCCGGGCAGGCGCATCTCCTTGGCGAGGCCGCGGGCAGCGCGCTGGGTCCGGGTTGCGACATCTTCGGCCGAAACCTCGGCCTCGACGCTCACCCGGGAATCTTCAAGTTCGGTAACGGTGGTCTTCAAGGTCGAATGAGCCTAGCGAGGACCGCCATCCGGCCGCAGACTCAGCCCACACGGGAACCGGGCCGGAAAACCACACGATCAGCCCTGTTTTCCGGCCCGGTTTGCTCTCCAGAGGTTCCAGAGCGCCTTCGTGAACTCGAGCAGGAAGCCGACCAGGCGGCCGACCGGGCCGGTCACCAGCCAGGCGCGGAAAGGCGCTCTAGTCATTGGCGAATCCGAGCAGGGAGAGGTCGACCAGCCACTCGACCGGCGCCTTGTCGTCGGTCCCGACGTTTCCCCCGGTCAATCCCGGTTCGAGCCGGGCCGCAGTCGCCTGAGCGAGGCTCGGGAGCGGGAAGGGCGGATCCGATGCCGCGGCTTCGAGGTTCTCGGCCATCACCGGCAACCCGGATGCGACCGGCATCGTGCTCGTGTCGTCGACGGCGGCCAGGCAGACGACTCCGATCGTGTTCGCCCAGACGACCGTCGAATCGCCGAAGTACGGCGCCAGCAAGCGCACGCCGGCGATCTCCGTCCCGAGGGTGCAGGCACCGACGACGAAGACCAGCGGATAGAGGTAACGCCTACCCGGCCGAATCGCCGAGCTCCCCGGCGAGAATGCGTTTTTCGAGCAGGTCGGCGTGACCGGCCTTGACCGCCCGCTCGGCCCGGGCTTCATCGAGGGCCACGCCCTCCTTGTAGGCGAGGTCCATCAGCTCCTGCTTTTTCATGCTCTGCTTCGCCGATTCGAAGAAAGTGTAGGCAAGCACCCCGAGGATCAGGAAGGTACCTTCGACCATCATGATCACACCGGCCGTGCTCTGGTCCTGGATCGCGTCGATGCCCCACTTGAGGTGACCTTCGTCGTAGTTGTTGTAGAGCGTCACCTGCGTCCACATCAGGATGTTGCCGAGGATCGCCGCGGTGAAACGCACCACGACCACGTAGACGACCTTCCACCCCGGCCCGAACCAGGTCGGCGTCGGCAAGGGGCCGAACACCGGCATCCACATCAGCATCCCGAAGCCCAGGAAAAGCGCGTGTTCGAGGCCGTGGACCGCCGCTCCGCCGTATGCAGAGTCGTAGAGGGCCGGAATGTGCCAGACGAACAGGTTGATCGCCCAGAGCGGAAAGGCGACGAAAGGATTCGCCAGGACCTGGAGCCGGTCGAAGAACCGGATCGCGAGGACCGGCTGGAGGATCGAGCGGGTCAGCCCGAGCACGATGAAGAACGAGGCGATGTCGCCGATCACGAGGTGCTCGACCATGTGGGCGATCACCAGCTCTTCCGCCAGGTAGCCCCAGGGGCTGAACAGCACGAAGGAAGCGAGGAAGAGCCCTGTGCCGAAACAGATCTGGCGCCACAGCGGCACGGCGCGCCCGGCCCACGAGAGGGTCATCGCCCGGTGCCAGTAGAAGACGACGGCCAGGGTCAGGGGGATCAGTTCGAGGCCCGCGACAACGGCAGGGCTGAACTCGCCCAGAGGGAGTGTGAAGAGCGCAGTCACGGCTTTCAAGCGTAGCCAGTGACAGGATTCGGGACCGGTGCCGGCATTTGGCCACGCAATAGAGGGTCAAGTGCCGGCACCTGGCTGCTTTTCGCTGGTAGGTTGAGCGTGAGTGCGGGTAGCTGACTGGCCCGACAGCCCGCAACCACTCGAAGGAGACACATGACCCCCACCGAAGGCATCCTCGACCGCAAGCAGACCGAGAAGCAGGACGAGATCGTCGGCATGCTCACGAAGGCCTGCTGGATGGAGATCGAGACCGCGATGAGTTACATCGCGAGTTTGGTCAACCCGGATGGCATGCGCGCCCAGGAGATCACCGAAGGCTTCCTCCGGGAATATGAAGCGGAAGGCCTCGCCTGAAACGGTCGCCCTTCCCGTCGATCGGGAGCTACGGCTTCCTGTCGGACTGCCATACGTCCGCACTCATCGCCCCGAATGGTGCGGTCGAGTGGCTGTGCGTGCCGCGGTTCGATTCGCCCTCGGTCTTCGGCGCGATCCTCGACCGCTCCGCCGGCCGGTTCCGCTTCGCCCCGAAGGGAACCACGGCCCCGCTCAGCCGGCGGTACGAACCGGGCACCCTCGTCCTCGAAACGACCTGGTCCACCGACACCGGCTGGGTGGTCATGCGCGACGCGCTGACGATCGCCGAATGGGGCGAGTCCGGCGAAGGGGGCGACGGAAAAGGGATCAACCACGAGGCCGGCCTCTCGCTGGTCCGGGTCGCCGAATGCATCGAAGGCGAAGTCGACCTCGAGATGGTCTGCGACCCCCGGTTCCGGTACGGCAAGGACCCCGGGATCTGGACGGAGGGCGAGTTCGGAGAGGCGACGGCACAGGGCGACCAGTGCGGCACCAAGGTCTCTCTCGCAACCGACCTCGACCTCGACCTCGGCTCCGGGATGGCCGTCGGTTCGATTCACCTGAAGGAGGGTGACCGCGCCTTCTGTTCCCTGACCTGGGGCGAAGGCATCGATTCGCACCCGCGAAGCTCGCCCGAGTCGATCGAACGGATCGATACCACCCAGCAGTACTGGCGTGAATGGCTGGACCAGGGCAGCTTCCCCGACCACCCCTGGCGGGCCTACCTCCAGCGATCGGCCCTGGTGCTGAAAGGACTGATCTACGAACCGACCGGCGCGATTCTCGCCGCCCCCACCACTTCGCTCCCCGAGACGCCGGGCGGGGAGCGCAACTGGGACTACCGCTTCAGCTGGATCCGCGACTCCACCTTCGCCCTCTGGTCGCTCCATTCCCTCGGCTTCGACCTCGAGGCACAGGCCTTCATGAGGTTCGTGCGCGATCGGGTCGAGGAGGCCGAAGACGGCAACCTGCAGATCATGTACGGGATCGGCGGCGAGCACGACCTCACCGAGAGGACCCTCGACCACCTCTCGGGCTACGAAGGGGCCAAGCCGGTGCGGATCGGGAACGGCGCCTACGACCAGCACCAGAACGACGTATGGGGTGCACTCCTCGACGCCGTTTACGTGCACCGGCTCGCCCTGGCCGAGAACGCCGGTCCCCATGAGATGGAGCTGATCCGCCGGCTCGCCCGGGCCGCGATCGACGCCTGGCCGGCCACCGACCAGGGGATCTGGGAAGCCCGCGGCGAACCGCAGCATTACGTCTCCTCAAAGCTGATGATCTGGGTTGCGGTCAACCGGGCCGCGCGCATGGCCCGCCAGTTCGGCAGCAAGGACCAGGCCGACGAATGGGACCGGATCGCATCCGGGTTCAAGCAGGAGATCTGCGAAAGGGGCGCGCGCGAGGGGGTCTTCCGCCAGCACTACGAAACCGACGCCCTCGACGCCTCCGTCCTCCTGATGCCGCTGGTCCGCTTCCTGCCGCCCGACGACGAGCGCATCGTCAAGACGGTCCTCGCGGTGCGGGAAGGCCTCGACGACCAGGGGCTCATCCTCCGCTACCTCGTCGAAGAGACCGACGACGGGCTGAGTGGCAGGGAAGGCACCTTCCTGATCTGCTCCTTCTGGATGGTCTCGGCCCTGTCGGAGATCGGTGAGATCGACGAGGCCCGCCGGCTGTGCGAGCGCCTGGTCACGGCCGCGGAACCGCTCGAGCTCTTCGCCGAGGAGATCGAGGCCTCGAGCAACCGCCACCTCGGCAACTTCCCCCAGGCATTCACCCACCTCGCCCTGATCAACGCCGTCTCCCACGTCATCAAGGACGAGCAGACCGACCGTACCCCGGGCGAACGCACCGCGGTCTTTTCCGAGATGCGGGACTGACCCCCGGTGTCCCCGGAAGGCGAGAACGGCACCACCGGACTCGACCCGGACCAGATCCGGGCGAACATCGCCACGGTCAAGAGCCGGATCGAGGCCGCCTGCGAGGCCGCGGGACGCCCGCCCGGCTCGGTCCGGCTTCTGCTCGCGACCAAGAACCAGCCCCCGGAGGCGATCCGGGTGGCGATCGAGGCCGGTGAGGACCTGGTCGCCGAGAACCGGGTGCAGGAGGTGCGGCCAAAATACGAGGCGCTCGAGGACCTCGACTACGAGCGCCACTTCATCGGCCACCTCCAGTCGAACAAGATCAACGCCCTGCTCCCCTATGTCAGCTGTATCCAGACGCTCGACCGGATGTCACTGGCCAACAAGCTCCAGAAGAAGCTCGAGGCCGAGGGCCGGCAACTCGAAGTCTTCCTGCAGGCCAACACCTCCGGCGAGAAAAGCAAGTCCGGCGTCGCCCCGGAGGACCTGCCGGGATTCGCCGTGGAGGTCAGCCGGCTCGACGCGCTGAAGGTCCGCGGCCTGATGACGATCGGCCTCTTCACCCAAGACCTCGAACTGGCCCGCCCCAGCCTTGCGCGGCTGCGTCAACTCGGCGATCAGGTCCGGGAACTCAATCTGGACGGGATGAAGATGGACGAACTGTCGATGGGAATGAGCGGTGACCTCGAAGTCGCGGTCGAAGAAGGCTCGACGATCGTGCGGGTCGGCAGCGCGATCTTCGGCAACCGTCCTACCGTTCAACATGCCTGAGAACGACTTGGCGCCGTACTCGCGATCAGCGCGAGTCCGTCGGGTATCCGGGCGCCTTGCCGCCAAAGCACTAGCGGTGGACGTTCTTCCGGGGTCTCAGGTGGCCGCGCGCGCCAGGTAGAAACCGGCGGCCGCCGCACCGATGCCGGCGAGCACCGAAACGGCGACGTAAGCGAGGGCCCGGGCGGGCTCTCCCGCTTCGAGGTTGACGAAGGCCTGGACGGAGAACGTTGAGAAAGTGGTGAAGCCGCCGAGGAAGCCGACCCCGAGTGCGGTCCTCGTCTGGTCGGAGAGCCAGTCTCCCGAGACCACCAGCAGGACGCCCAGGAAGAACGAGCCGACCACGTTGATGGCGACGGTCATCCAGGGCAGCGCATCGCCGTGGACCAGCGAAGACAGGCCGTAGCGGGCAAGAACTCCGGACCCGCCGGCCGCGAATACCAGCAGCGCGGTCATTCGAGGTCGAGTCCGTACAGGGCGTGTGGCAGGCCGACGTGGTCGACATCCCGCAGGTATTCGAGGCCGATCTTCTCCATCACCCCGCGGGAAGCGACGTTGCCGACCAGGGTGAGCGAGACGACCCGGGGGAGCCCGATTCTCCGGGCCACTTCGATCGCGGCCAGCCCGGCCTCGCTGGCAAGTCCCTGACGCTGGAGCTCCGGCACGATCGCCCACGGAAGCTCGACCGCCTCGCGACCCTCTACCCGGGTCCAGGCGAACCCGGCCCGCCCGGCGAACTCCCCCGTCTCGCGGTCGACCAGCGACCAGGGCCCGTAGCCGTGGACCTGCCAGTGGCGGCGGTCGTGGCGGAGCAGCCGCTCGAGGTCGGATATCGCGAACGGCTCGAGCGGCGCCGGGCGGAGCCAGCGCTCCACCGACGGGTCCTTGAAGAGTCGCTGGTAGTTCGCCAGCGCGTTGGCCGGGGGCCGGGCACAGAAAAGCCTGGCGGTCGCGGTCTCGACCGGACCGACCATGCCCGATACGTCAGCCAGCGGAATCTCCGGCCCGATCCGTGGCGAGCAGTTCGGCCGACTGCTTGCGCACCTTGTTCCTGACGATCGGCGACCAGCCGAGCAGGAGCCCGGGTGTGCCGAGCGCCTGACGCGACCACTTCCAGAAGTCGAAGCTGTCGACGTGGTCGACGATCAGCCCGTCCTTGAACTCGAAGACGGCGTCAACCTCGTTGGTCACCGGCCGGCCGGTGGAGACAAAGGCGTAGACGGCGGTCCAGTGGGCGGTGCCGTTCGTCTCATCCGCCCCGTGGTCCCCCAGCGTGATCTCCAGATCGCTGGAGCGGGTGAGGAGGGTGCGCCACATCTTCATCACCTCGGGTCCGTTCAGGTCCTGGAATACGGGATCGTAGAAATGCACGTCGGCGTGGTAGCAGGAGGCCATCTGATCGCCGTCACCGGCCGCGAACCCTCCGTAGAAACGCTCGATCACTTCGGTGTTGCTTTCTCCGCTCATGGGCTGATCCTACTTGCGACTCACGCCCGGTTGCGCCGGGTGGCGTCCCTGACCTCGCCGATCAGTTCTTCGAGCACGTCCTCGAGGGCGACGACGCCGAGCGTCTTGCTGTCGTCTCCGATGACCCGGGCCAGGTGGGCTCCGGAGCCCTGCATCGTCTCCAGCACCGACCGCAGGGGGTCCCGGAGTCTCACGGTCGGCAGGGGGCGCACCCACGATTCGGCGATTGGGCGGTTGCGGTGGATGTCCTCGAACTCGAGCGCGTCCTTCAGGTGGAGGTAGCCGATCATCTGTCCCTCGCGGGAGACGGGGAAGCGGGAGAAGCCGGTCCGGCCGGCGACCTCTTCGACTTCCGCCGGGGTCACGGTCACCGGCACGGTTTCGATGATGTCCATCGGCAGGAGCACCGAGCCGGCGTCCCGTTCCTCGAACTCGAGCGCTCCGGCGAGCAGGTGGCTCTCGTGGGCGTCGAGCATGCCTTCGCGCCGCGACTCCTCGACCAGGCCCGAGACCTCGTCGCGGGTGAAGGCGCTGGCGACTTCCGACCTCGGCTCGATCCCGATCAGCCGGAGGACCATGTTGGCGAGCCAGTTGAGCGTGGCGATCGCCGGGTAGAGCACGGCGACCATCACCCTCAGGGGGAGGGCAAGTGCCTTCGCCGAGCGGTCGGGCGCGACGAGGGCGATGTTCTTCGGCACCATCTCGCCGAGTACCACATGCAGGATGCCGACAATGCCGAGGGCGATGACCAGGGCTGCCGGATGGACCAGCGCCTCGGGCAGGCCGAGGTCTTCGAACGGGACCTCGAGGCCGTGCGCGATCGCCGGTTCCGCGAGCGCACCGAGGCCAAGGGTGCAGAGGGTGATGCCGAGCTGGGCCCCGGCCATCATCAGGGTCACGTTCTCCATCGCCCCGAGGGCGAGGCGGGCCGAGCGGCTGCCGGCTTCAGCCTGGGGCTCGACCACGGAGCGCCGGGCCGAGATCAGCGCGAACTCCGCACCGACGAAGAAGGCGTTGGCCATCAGCAGGAGCACCGAGACGAACAAGGCGAGGACCGGGCTCACGGCTCGTCCTCCGCGCCGGGATCCCGGGCCTCCAGCCGGACGAGCCGGACCCGGTCGACCCGCAGTCCGTCCATGCGAAGCACGGTGAGCTCCACTCCGGGGTCCGGTCCGTCTTCATCCGTCGCCCGCACCCGGACGGTGTCGCCCCGTCCCGGAACCCGGCCGAGTTCCATGACGATCAGGCCGGCGACGGTTTCGTAGTCCTCGTCCTCCGGCAGGTGGATGCCGGTCTTTTCCTCGATCTCGTCGGGGCGCAGCAACCCGGAGACGCCCCAGACGCCTTCGCTGATCAGGCGGACCGCCTCTTCGCGTGGATCGTGCTCGTCACGCACTTCGCCGACGATCTCCTCGATCAGGTCCTCCAGCGTGACGATGCCGTCGAAGCTGCCGAATTCGTCGACCACGACGGCGATCTGCAGTCCCTGCTTCCTCAGCTCGGTCAGCAGCGGGTCGAGCTCGACCGTCGAGGGAACGAGGACCGGATCGGCCATCACGTCCCGGACCGGGACCGATTCCCGCCGGTCGTAGGGCACCGCGACCGCGTGCTTCACGTGGACGATGCCTTCGACCTCTTCGTTCCCTTCACCGATCACGGGGAACCGGGAGCGCCCGGTCTCCCGCGCCGCTTCGATCACCTTCATCACCGGGGCGTCCGGGTCGAGTGTCTCCACGCGGACGCGGGGCGTCATCACGTCGTCGGCCCGGCGTTCGCCGAACTCGATCGATTTCTCGACGAGGGTCGCGGTCGGCAGCTCGAGGGTGCCCTGCTCCGCCGAACGGCGGACGAGCGAGCTCAGCTCCTCCGGAGAGCGGGCCGAAGCGAGCTCCTCCTGGGGCTCGATGCCGATCCGGCGCAAAATCGCGTTGGCGGAACCGTTCGCGATGCGAACGAAGGGGCTGAACAGACGGCTGAAGCCGCGCTGGAAGCCCTGGATGGCGCGGGCGGTCTGCATCGGCCGGGCGATCGCGAGGTTCTTCGGCACGAGCTCCCCGAAGACCATCGTCAGGCCGTTGGCGAGGATGAATGCGATCGCGAGCGAAACGCCGCGGACCGCCCCCTCGCTCACACCGGCGGATTCGAGCGGGCCATCGAGCAGCCCGGCGATCGCGGGTTCGGCCATGAAGCCGAGCAGGAGATTCGTGACCGTGATGCCGAGCTGGGCCGCCGAGAGGTGGGACGACAGGCTGCGCAGCGCCGAAGCTATGCCCTTCGCCTTCGGGTCTCCCCGCTCCGCCTCCTGGTCGACCGCCGACCGGTCGACCGTCACGAACGAGAATTCGGCAGCGACGAACGCGCCGCAAGCCAGGATGAGCGCGACGGAAGCCAGAACGAGCAGGAGCTCGACCATTAGGAGAGCGCCCCCCGGCCGGTGGCCGAGGTGCGCCCGGGACTAGAGCCGGGGTCGTCGTCCATCCACGGTTCCGAGAGCGGTCATCAAGGCGCTAACTCTACCTGTCGCGGCCGGTCGCCAATCTTCAAGCCTCGCTTGGAGCGGCCAGATATTCTTCTTCCGTGCTTCGCCTGGCCAAGAACACGTGTTTCCGGGTACTTGCCCTGACCGGGTTCGTGCTGCTGTTCGCGCCCCAGGCCTCCGCCGCGGTCGCACCAGACCTGGAAGTCGAGGGCAACCGCATTCGGAACGCCACCACGGAATCGGAGTTCATCCCCCGCGGCGTCAATTTCCCCAGCTTCGAATATGCCTGCGTCCAGGGCTGGGGCTACTCGAGCGAAGGCGCCGATGCGGCGACCGCGCAGGCGATGCTCGACTGGAACATCAACACGGTGCGGGTCCCGCTCAACCAGGATTGCTGGCTGGGTGACGACGGCCAGCCCGATAACCTCAACTACCCCGAGCCTTCCGAGCTGACCACCACCGGATACCGGGACGCGGTCGAGTCCTTCGTCAACGAGCTGACCGACGCCGGACTCGCCGTGATCGTCGACCTGCACTGGACCGGGCAGAACGGGACCGTCGCGGACGGCCTCCGCCCGATGGCGGACAACCGCTCCGACGACTTCTGGGCCGCGGTCGCGACCCGCTTCAAGGCGAACGACGCGGTCATCTTCGACCTCTTCAACGAACCGTATTCCCGCTGGGACCCCGACAAACCCAGACCGGGCGGCGGGACGGGCGACTGGGCTTTCCTCCAGTCCTGGGCCTGCTGGCGGAACGGCGGCTGCGAAGCACCGGACCAGGCCGACATCGACTTCCCGCTCACCGGAGCGAAGTACACGACTCTGGGCATGGTTTCGCTGCTGGCCGCGGTCCGCGGGACCGGCGCGACCCAGCCCGTGATCCTCAGCGGACTCGACTACGCGAACGACCTCTCCGAATGGAGCGAGCGGGCCCCCGCGGACGACCAGCTCATCGCCGGCTTCCACAACTACCCCGGGCAGGACTGCGACTACGCCGCCTGCTGGGTCGGGACGATCGAGACGGTCGCGGCCGAGCATCCGGTGATCACGGCCGAGTTCGGACAGCAGAACTGCCAGGCGGACCACATCCAGCGTTACATGAAGTGGGCAGACGCGCGGGGGATCGGGTACCTCGCCTGGGCCTGGTGGGTCCTGCCGGTCGAGGGCTGCACCAACTACGCGCTCCTGACCGACCTCGACGGCACCCCGACCCCGACCTACGGTGCCCACTTCCGCGCCCATCTCGAAGACCCGGCCACCCCGCCCGACGACCAGGAACCGGACATCATCCCCGGCCTGCCGAAGCCGGACGAACGCTCGAAGCCGGGCCTGAAGATCGTTTCCGCGAAGGTCAAGCGGGGCAAGCTGGAGGCGCGCTTGAAGATCCGGCCGGTCGCCGTCGAGAAGGTGCGGGCCCGGATCGAGTTCATGCGCGGCAAGCAGAAGCGCAGCATCAGCCTGAAGGTCAGGGTCCGCCGCGGCGTCGGATCGATAGAACGCAGGCTCCCCGGGAAAGTGAAACCGTACCTTCTCGTCGCCCGTTATCCCGGCGACAAGCTCCTCCTTCCCGGCAAATCCCGCGCCAGCCTGAAAGGCTCCCGGGGTGTCCGGCCCCGAGCCTCCTGAAGAATCTCCCCACCTCGATCCGCGCGGAGCGGGTGAACTCCGCGACGAGCTCGCCGAACTGAACCGCCGGCGCGCCCTGACCGAGGATGCGGCCCGGCCCGAGGCCGTCGAAAAACGCCACCGCCTCGGAGGCCGCACCGCCCGCGAGAACCTCGAAGATCTGATCGACGAAGGCAGCTTCGTCGAATACGGCCGCTACGCCGTCGCCGCCCAGCGTGGCCGGCGGGAGATGCGGGACCTGATCGAGCGTACCCCGGCCGACGGCATGATCGGCGGTACGGCCCGGATCAACGGCGAGACGTTCGGGAACTCGAGCGCCTGCGCCGTCCTCTCCTACGACTACACGGTTCTTGCCGGCACCCAGGGAGCGGTCGGGCACCTGAAGAAGGACCGGCTGTTCGAACTGATCGAGCGCATGAAGCTCCCGACCGTGTTCTTCGCCGAAGGCGGCGGCGGCCGCCCGGGCGACACCGATTACCCCGCCGTATCCGCCCTCCACGTGCGGGCCTTCGCCCTCTGGGCGGCACTGTCCGGAGTGGCTCCCCGGATCGCGATCGTGGCCGGCCGCTGCTTCGCCGGCAACGCCGTGATCGCCGGCTGCTCGGACCTGATCGTCGCCACGAAGAACAGTTCGCTGGGCATGGGCGGCCCGGCGATGATCGAAGGTGGGGGCCTCGGCTCGGTCCACCCGGACGAGGTCGGGCCGGTCGATGTGCAGAGCGCCAACGGCGTGGTCGACGTGGTCGTGGAAGACGAAGCCGAAGCGGTGGCCGTCACGAAGCGGCTGCTCGCCTTCTTCCAGGGCGACACGGAACCCGGCGAGGTGCCCGACCAGGAGCTGCTGCGGGAAGTCATTCCCGGGCGCCGGCGGCGCGCCTACGACGTGAACCCGCTGATCGACATGCTCGCCGACACCGGTTCGACGGTCTTCCTCCGCCCCGGCTTCGCCCCGGACATGGTCACTGCCCTCTGCCGGATCGACGGGCGCGCGATCGGCGTAATCGCCAACAACCCGATGCACATGGCCGGCGCGATCACCAGCGGCGGAGCCGACAAGGCCTCCCGCTTCATGCAGCTCTGCGACGGGTTCGGCCTGCCGATCCTTTCCCTGGTCGACACCCCGGGGATGATGGTCGGCCCCGAGGCCGAGAAGACCGGCCTCGTCCGCCATTGCTCGCGCCTGCTGGTCACCGCTGCCGGACTGAAGGTGCCGTTCGTCGCGGTGATCCTCCGGCGGGGATACGGCCTCGGCGCCCAGGCGATGGTCGCCGGCAGCCTCCACGAGCCCCTGCTCACGGTGGCATGGCCCGGTGCCGAGCTGGGCCCCATGGGGCTCGAGGGAGCGGTCCGCCTCGGCATGCGCAAGGAACTCGAGAAGATCGAAGACGACGCCGAACGCGAGCAGACCGTGCGGAACCTGACCGGGATGGCACTCGAGAACGCGAAGGCACTGAACGCGGCGACCCTCTTCGAGATCGACGACGTGATCGATCCGGCGGACACCCGCCGGGTGGTCAGCGCGACTTTCGCCGCCGCCGACTCAGGTGCCGAGCCGGTCACGGCTCCCCGCTTCATCGATACGTGGTGAGCGCCGTTCGCGCCAGAGTCCGCCGCTGTCCCTGAGCGACTTCCGCGAAGGTTTCACCAGCAGCGCGGCGGCGAGGAAACAGATGGCTCCGAAGAAGGTGCCGAGATTGACCCACTCCTCGCTGAGCGGATTGCCGGATCCCGGTGCGATGTATGCGGCGACCGCCGAGATGCCGAAGAGGATGGAGCCGGCCAGGCCGAGCCAGGTGCTCCACCAGTTGCGCGCGTCCGGGTCCCAGAGCCTCTCGGTGTGGGTCGTGGCGGCAACCGCGAGCGAGGCCGAGACGAGGAAACAGATCGAACCGAGCGCGTCCGGGCGCCAGACGTGGTGCTGGTACTGGGCGGGCGACGAGTCGAAGAAGAGTGCCGCGAAGGTCGAGACGTTGAAGTAGAGCGTGCCGGCCAACTGGATCCCGGCAGACCACCAGTCGTCCCAGTCCGCCTTCGACTTCCAGGCGCCGCGCCGCCAGCGGCCGGTCAGGCGGAACTGGATGAACCCGGCGAGCGTGAAGAAGACCGAGCCGACGAAGAAGGTGATGTTCGTGGCGGTGGAGCCGACCAGTGCGAAGTAACCGGGACAGGCGCCGATCGCGAAGCAAAGTGAACCGATCGCGAAACCGAGGGACTCACGCCGAAGCCGGAGGAGCTTGTTCAACGCGGGATCACCGGTGACATCCTATATCGGGTCACGAATCCAGAATGGTCCCGCCTCACTTTGTACCGCCGTCACAGGAAGGTTGCGCGATCGCAGGTAATCTGGCACCAGCCCATGGATTCGTCCAAGACAATCGATCTGTACGGACAGCCGATCGCCTATCGCGACATGGGCCAAGGTCCGGCCATCGTCCTGGTTCACGGGATCACCTCCAGTTCGAAGACGTGGCGCGAAGCGATGCCCCTGCTCGCCGAGACCAACCGCGTGGTCGCCTTCGATCTGTTCGGTCATGGAGAATCGTCGAAAACGGTCAAGGACTGCTCGCTGGGAGCGTACGCCTCGACTCTTCGGGACCTGACCGTCCTCCTCGATGTGCCGAAGGCCACCGTCGTCGGACACTCGCTCGGTGGCGGAATCGCCATGCAGTTTGCGTACCAGTTCCCGGAACGGATCGAGCGCATGGTGCTCGTAAGTTCCGGTGGCCTGGGACGCGACGTGAACCTCGCCCTCCGTGCGGCCACACTGCCGGGCTCGGAACTGGTGATGCCCCTTCTCTTCTCCCAGCCGGTGCGGGGCGCCGCGAACACGGCAGGAAGCTTCCTGTCACGCCTCGGCATCCACGGTGGCGCCGACATCGAGGGTGTCAGCGAAGGATTCGCCTCGCTCGGAGATACCGCCACCAGACGCGCCTTCATCCAGACGATCCGGGCGGTGGCGGATGCAAACGGGCAGCGGGTCGATGCCCTCGACCGAATCCACCTGACCGAACTCCTGCCGACGATGATTGTCTGGGGCGCCCGCGACCGGATCATCCCGGTGGCGCACGCCCATGAAGCCATGCGGCTGATGCCGGACTGCCGGCTCGAGGTTTTCGAGGATTCGGGACACTTTCCGTTCAACAACCACCCGCACCGCTTTGCGAGAGTGGTCGACGATTTCATCGACACCACGGAGCCGGCCGACATCACCGAAGAGGAGATCCGCTCCTTGATCAGCCACAGTGCCGAAGAGAATCCGGGCACCGAAGCACCGTGAACGCGGAAGAGACCACCGACGAGATCGCGATCCGGGTGGTCAATGCGCTCGAGGACTACCAGCGGCTCTCGATCGCAGTCGTCTCCGAATACGCCGACGATCCCGAGGCCGCGGTGAAGGGCCTCGTCTCCCTCCACCTGAGCTGGACCGAGGAGAACCAGGAGACCGCCAAGCTCATCGCACAACACCGGAACGCCGTGGCGAACGGACCTCTCAGCGGACGCCTGATGGCGAGCAACAGGGAATTCTTCGATTCAATGAAGATCTGGATCGACCGGAACGCGGAGTCGGGGAAGATGCCGCCGGTGTCGTTCAACCTGATGCACGCGGTCACCTTCGCCCCGACCCAGGAGATCACCAAGCTGGGTCTGGCCGGAAAGCTGAAGAGACCGCTGCCGGAGTACGCCGGAGCCCTCGGCGACGCGGCGTGGGCCGGGCTCCTCTCCCTGCCGGAACGCCCCGGTTCCTGACGAGCGCCAGTCCGGTTCGGCCGATCAGCCCCCGACCGGATGGAGCTCCGGTCGCTTCGCCTCGATACCGTCCCCCGACGACCTGCCGGTCAGGCGCCGCCCGATCCAGGGCACGAAGAAGGACCAGGCCCAGCGGGCATCCTGCCTGACCCTGGTCCACGCGGGTGCGATCTCGAGCGGAGGCAGGGCCCGGGTCCAGAGCTCGGGATCGCCACCGATCAGGGATTCGATCCCGTCGGCCATGCGCTGGTGCCCCTCGGGATTCAGATGGAGCCGGTCTTCGCACCAGATCCGCGGATCGGTGGTCACGGGGATCTTCTCGAGGTCGAGGATCAGGGCGCCGTTCTTGTCCGCGACATCGCGGAGCGCCTGGTTGAACCGGAAGGCACGGTCCCTCAGAAAGCGCCCGATCGGGGCGAGGAAGCCCGGGTCGGGGTAGGTGATGGTGAGGACGGTCGCACCGGCCGCCCTCAGCTTCGACTGCATGTCGTCCATGACGGCGATCGTCCGGCCGAGATCGAATCCCGGCCGGATCATGTCGTTCAGGCCGGCGATCACACTGACCAGATCGGGTTCGAGCGCCAGGGCCGGCTCCAGCTGTTCGTCCCGGACCGGCCCGATGCAGCGGCCGCGGATGGCGAGGTTCGCGTAGAGCATCCCGGGATTCCGCCGGACCAGTGACTCGGCGAACCGGTCCGCCCAGCCACGTTCCTTCCCGTCCGGGTACGGATCGCCGACCCCTTCGGTCTGGCTGTCCCCTATCGCTACGAATCGGCTGAAAGTCTGAGTCATACGAAGCCCCGTGAATTACTAGGGAAACAGTATTTCAAAGCCGAAAGGGTCTCGCCGCCTGTTACCCGCGCGTCAGCGTGGATACAGACGCCGGGACCGATCCTTATTCAACCGGGCAGGTAAACGCGGGCATTCCGGCACTCGGTTTCGAGTGATGCGCGCATTTTCAGCAGCAGGCCGGCGTCTTCCGGGTCGATCACCCGGCCGCAGTCCTTGTCGACCAGGTTGTGGACCTGGTCGGGGTCGCGGGTCATGTCGTAGAGCTCGAACTGCGGCTCCTCGCGGCGGTCCGGGTCGAAGTAGACGGCGTACATCGACTCGGCGTTCCGCACCGCCCGGATGTGGTTCGGCGGCGGCGCGACGTCGGTGAAGGCGCTGGCCGCCTGATGGTCGTCGTAGGTGAAGAGGATCTCGTTCCGCACCGACTCGGCCTCGCCGTTCAGGAGCGGAGTGAGGTCCTTGCCGCGAATGCCGTCGCCGGAGGTGTTGACCCCGGCGAATGAAGCCATCGTCGGCAGGATGTTGACGAGCGAAACGGGTGCGTCGCTGGTCCTGGCCTCGGGATACATCACGGGGTTGGACACGATCAGCGGCACGTTGATCGTCTCGTCGTAGGCGTTGAAGGCCTTCTGGCGCTGTCCGCCGTGCGACATGCCGAGCTCGCCGTGGTCGGCGGTCTTGATGATGACCGTCTTCGAGCGAAGGGAGTCCGGGTCCTCGGGGTCGCCCAGCGCGTTGACGACCCGCTTGACCTTTTCGTCGACCAGCCGGTGGAGGTGGGCGTAGAAACGGCAGTAGTCGAGCTGCTGGTCGTCGTCGAGGATTCCGAGGTAGCTGCCCTGGCCCACCTTCATCATCTTGTGGACCTGGGGCTTGTCCTTGAGGTTCTCACCCACCGAGGGGGGAAGTTCGATCTGGTCGAGGTCGGCCCACTCGCTGGTGCGGTAACCGCCCTGCTCGAAGGTCGAAGGAAAAGCGAGCACGTCGTGCGGGTTCACCAGCGAGACGATCAGGGCCCATGGCTCGGCCGGAGGGTCCTTCAGGAACTCCTCGGCCTGCCGGGCGAAGTCCTCGTCGAAGCCTTCGTCGGACTTGCCGGACTGGTTGCCGCCGCCGAAGCTCGAAGGCTCGGTGTTCTCGCCGGCGTCCGGCGGGATCCAGCCTTCGAACCCGTAGAGCTCCTCGAGACGGTCGCCGTCTTCAGGGGCCCACTCGTCACCGGCCGGCTGGCTGAGGTGCCACTTCCCCTTGAGGATCGTGCGATAGCCGTTCCGGGCGAGGATCCTCGCCAGGTTGGGCGTCTTCGGATCGAGGTTCTTCTCGCCCTTTCCGCCGTCGGGGCGGCGGACGGCATTCTTCAGCACGGTCGTCAAGGCGCTTCGGGGGGAGGTCTCGCCGGCGCGTGCGGAATCGATGACGTTCCGGATCGTCGCCGGAGCGTTCTTGATGTCGGGCATGAAGCCGCCCCGGGTCAGGGTCAGGTCGACCCCGTGCTCGGCCGGCCACTTGCCGGTGAAAAGCGAAGCCCGGCTCGGCGAGCACATACATGACGCGGTACACGCTTCGGTGAAGGTGACTCCGGTACGGGAAAGCTCGGCGTCGGTCGGGACGAGGGCCTCGAGCCATTCGGGATCTTCGGGCCAGTGCCGGGGCTGGCGCTGCTGGTCGGTGAGGATCAGGAGCAGGTTGGGCGACCGCTTCGCGTCGGCTTTCTCCTGCTTGTCCTTCCTGGACTTCTTTTCGTGTTTGCTCACTTGTAGGGGCACCCGTGGGACTCGAAGGCCTTCTTGCTCATGTAGCCGGCGGCCATGGCTCCATCGTGAAGGAAACAAGAGCCAGCCCGGTCATCAATATGAATCGTCTTATTGCCACTGCGTTAATAAACCTACCACCGCTCCGGAGTTGCTCTCGTCGCGCCGGACGGCCGAGATGGGGATTCTGAGGCCGGGAGGCACCCGCGAGCCGGCGGGGTTCCCCGGTTCGGACGCGTCGGTCGCCTTTGGTCACCGTCCTCCCTTGGTGCGAACATGGGTTGGTGACGAACGGCCCAGCGATCATGCACGCCGACCTCGACGCCTTCTACGCGTCGGTCGAGCAGCGGGACGACCCGGCCCTCCGCGGCAAGCCGGTGATCATCGGCGGCGGAGTGGTTCTCGCCTGCAGCTATGAGGCCAAGTCTCGCGGAGTCCGCACCGCGATGAACCGCGGCGCGGCGAAACAGGCCTGTCCGGAGGCGATCGTGGTTCCCCCACGGATGGAGGCTTACACCCAGGCCAGCCGGGCGGTCTACGAGATCTTCGCCGGCACCTCACCGCTGGTCGAGGCGATCTCGATCGACGAGGCATTCCTCGACGTGGCCGGCCTCGAGCACATCTTCGGCACGCCGCGCGAGATCGCGGTGAAGCTCCGCAAGGACGTGCTCGACAAGGTCGGGTTGCCGATCTCGGTGGGACTTGCCCGGACCAAGTTCCTGGCCAAGGTCGCCAGTGGTGCTTCCAAGCCAGATGGCCTGTTGGTGGTCGAAGAGGATGGCGAGGAGGCCTTCCTCCACCCTCTACCGGTCGAACGCCTCTGGGGCGTCGGCAAGGTCACTTCGGAGAAGCTCCATTCGATGGGCATCCGCACCGTCGGCGAGATCGCCTCCTGCCGGGAGGAGAGCCTGGTCGCGGCGCTCGGGCAGTCGGCCGGGCTCCGCCTGCTCGACCTCGCCAACAACCGCGATCCGCGCCGCGTCAAGCCGCGGGATCCGCGCAGCTCGATCGGGGCCCAGAGTGCGTTCCGCCCGGGTTCGCACACGGAAGGCGAACTCGACAGCCTGGCCGCAGCACTGGTCGACCGGACGGCTCGCCGCCTGCGATCGGCCGAGAAGCTGTGCCGGACGGTCAGCGTCGGGTTCCGTTTCGGCGATTTTTCCCGGGCGAGCCGCGCCCATTCCTTCCGCGGGACGACCGCCCGGACCGACACCATCCTCGCCGCGGTGCGCGAGCTGATCGCTTCCGCCCGGCCGCTGATCGATAGCAAGGGCATGACCCTCCTCAGCGTGTCACTCGGAAACCTCGAGGAGACCGACACGGTCCAGATGGAGTTCGCCTTCGACGAGGGCGAGTCGGCAGCGCTCGACAAGGCCCTGGACGAAGTGCGCGAACGCTTCGGCGCCGGCGCGATCACCCGAGCGTCGCTGGTCGACGGCAAGGGCGGACTGACCGTCCCGATGCTGCCCGATTGATCACTCCGGGCAGGGCCAAAACCGGTCTGGCTTCCGCTCGTCCGACGGCCGGTTAGCGGCAATGATCTGCGCCGTGACCTCATCGCGCCGGAAAGCCGATCTCACGACACCCTCCAGGTGAACTGAATTCAGGACTCATCGGAAGTGAAGGGTGGTCTACGATCACCCGATGAGCACGACCATCACGGTCTTCTTCCTCATCGTCGTCCCGGTCATGTTCAACGTCGGATTCACAAGATTGGCGCGGCAGTTCGACTACCCGGACATCCTGCGCCTGCCGACCGGGGAGGTACTCGAACGGTTCCGCCAGGGTGGCTCCGGTCTCGTCATGACCTGGTGGGCGTTCGCGCTTTCGGCGATCCTCTTCGCGCCCTTGGCGATCCTCCTGGGCATTGAACTGACCGGTGCGGACTCGACCATCGTGACCCTGTCGGTCTTCGTCGGCGTACAGGCCTCGGTGGTCCAGTTCCTCGGCCTGATCCGCTGGCCGTTCCTCGTGCCTTACCTCGCCCGGGAGGCCGAAGCCGCCGACCCGGGATCAACCCGCGATGAAGCGATCGACATCGTGTTCCAGTCGTTCAACCGCTACCTCGGAGTGGCGGTCGGGGAACACCTCGGCTATTTCTTCACCGGCGCCTGGACCCTTCTCACCGGGGTCGCCGTACTCCAGTCCGACGCGATCCCCGGATTCCTCGGGGTCATCGGCATCCTCGCCGGGCCCCTGTTCATCCTGTCTTCGTTCGAGTTCCTCGGGAAGTTCGAACCGACCGGATGGGAACTCGCCGGCACGATCGTCCCCATCGTGTACATCGTCTGGTCGCTCTGGCTGGTCGCGCTCGGTATCGGGCTGCTGGTCTAGCCGCCAAAGGACGGTGGCGCCAGTTTCGGCGACCGGCCCCAGGCTGTCGGCTTCGATCCGAGGTTCCAGTGCAGCTCTGCGCCTCTGGTCAGCCGGCGGAGGTGGAGCCACGGCGCCGCCTGTTTCCTGCCGTCGATCCGGAGGCCCTTGACCATCGCGTTCTTCCGCGAGGCCTTCGGGGCCGACATCTTCACTTTTCCACCCGGCAGATTCAAAGTCACTTTCGGGAAGAGAGGGCTGCCGACTGGCATCACGTCGGTCCCCGGTGTCACCGGCGAAAAACCTAGGGATGCGAGAACCCACCAGGCGCTCATCGTGCCACCGTCGTCATTGCCCGGCAGACCGTCGGCCTCTGGGGAGTACAGGCCGAGGATCGCCCTTCTCGCGATGGCCTGCGCCCGGTCCGGCCGGCCGAGCCAGTTGTAGATCCATGGCGTCTGCAGAGTGGGTTCGTTGCCGAGGAACGCATGCGGCGCGGCCGGCCCTGCGTTCAGGTCGGTGAAAAAGTCGTCGAGTTTCGTGAGGGCCGTCGCGCGCCCGCCCATCGAATCGAACAGGCCGGCGAGGTTCTGTGGGACGAACCAGCCGTACTGGGCGGCGCTGCCTTCGACGAAACCGTCTTCGGTCTCAGGGGTCACACCTTCGAGGAATTTGCCGTCACCGAACCGCGGTTCGATCGCCCTGCTCTCCGGGTTTACCAGCTTGCGCCAGTTCTCCGAACGCTTCATGAACCTCCGGGCCAGGTCCTTCCGGCCCAGCGACTTCGCGAACCGGCTGATCGTGAAATCGGCCAGGGCGTATTCGAGCGTGGTCGATGCGGTGCCCCACGGCTTGTCCCGGTAGTTGATCGAGTGGTCGCCTGAGCCGACGTTGAGTTCGTGCGGAACCCAGCCGAGGCGCAGGTAGTCCTTGAGCGCTTCGCGCTGGGTGTAGTCCGCGTTGTCCGAATGGCAAGGTTTGTCTGCGCCCCTGACCATCGCGTTGAGCGCTTCCTTCTTCTCGAAGTCACGCGCGCCGAGGGCGTGACTCGTCGCGATGATCACGGCCGACGGGTCGCCGGTCATGATGTTGGCATTCTGGGTCGCGTACGGCCAGCGTGGCAGGCAGCCACCCTGCTCGGCCATGGCGACGAGCGACTGCGCGATGTCCGAAGCCCGCTTCGGCTGGAGCAGCGACAAGAGCTGCACCTGGCTCCGGTAGACGTCCCAGCCCGAAATGTCCGAATACTGCTGGCGCCCGGCCGCGCGGTGAACCTTGCCGTCCTGCCCGCGGTACCTGCCGTTGACGTCGGACTGGATGCTCGGTTCGAGCAGCGAGTGGTAGAGGGAAGTCGCGAAGGTACGGCGGTCCTTCTTCAGACCACCGCCGATGTCGATCGAACCGAGGATGCGGCTCCAGCGCCTGCGGGCACCGGTTTTGACCTCACCGAAACTCCTGCCGGCGCTCTCCCGAAGGTTCTTGCGTGCCTGGCCGACGCTGACGAAAGAGATACCGACGCGCATGCCGACCGACTTCTGTTTCGCGGTGTTGAACGAGACGTACGCCCCGGCCTGGGCCGTCGTGCTCGGATTGCCCGGCAGGAACTTCGGCCCACCGGCGATCTGCTTGTAGTTGAAGGCCTCGGGGTTGTGGTCGCTCGCCATCGTCGAGCCCGGCGCGAGGTCGTCTTTCGTCCAGGTGCCGTGAGCCTTGAAATCGCGGTCGAACTTCGCCGCGAAATAGACCTTGTACTTCGAGGGCTCCCAGCAGAAGCGGCCGGACTCGGAGGACCCGGTCACCTCGCGGGCCGTGGGGTCGATCGCCACGTCGGCGCCGTAGTTCGCCATGGTGCTGCCACCGGCGTTCAGCATGATCGTCCCGGTGTCGACGCCGTTGAAAGTGAAGCGGCCGACACCGTTACGGGTGGTCGCGGTCAGCTGTGACTTGATCGGACTGGCGGTACCCGGGTTGAGGGTGACGTCGTAGCTGCCGGGCGAGGCGCTCTCGTGATCGTGGTCGAACGACGGGATGACTTCCGGGATCAGGTCCGACGAGCCCTCCACCACCGGTGACTTCGTGAGTTCACCGGCTACCGGCAGGACCGGCACGTCCTGGAGCAGCGCGCAGCCGGCGCCGCTGAAGTGGGTCAGCGAGAAGCCCCGCATCTGGGTGTCCGAGTACGTGTAACCGGCGGTGAAGTTCGTCAGGCCCGGGATCGTGTCGGGGCTGAACGCGACCATTCCGAACGGCATCGTCGCCCCGGGGAACGTATTGCCGGCTCCTCCCCCGGTTCCGTAGTCGGGCGCCGAAGCTTCGGTCCCCGAGAACGTGTTCACGAGACCGGCAAGGCCCTTCGCCCCGGCCTGTGAAGGCAGGACGAGTGCGGCGAACATGGCGGCGGCAGCGACCAGTCGGAAGAAAGCTCTCATCGTCATCGAAAACTACCGGCAACACCAAAGTTGCGGACTGACGGCTCAGCTGGCAGCCGGTCCGTTCTTGCATCGAAGCGTCGGGTTGACTCTCCGGGGCCCCGGGTAGTGCCCCGGTACACGCAACAGAAGGAGTGAACCGGCCGCCGACTCGGCGAAGGACAAGATCACCGGCAAGGACAAGGACTGACCCCACCGGATTGAGATGTGGGACGGGGGCCATGCCGTTCGGCGGCATCGCCAGGCTCACTTCGAGACGATCACCTGTCCTTCGTGGCGGTCAGTCCTCCATCCCGGGAATGTCGCCTGGCCCGAACCGGGGCAGCGGCGGATATTCGAGCAGTTCCCGGTCGAACTCGTGCCACCGCGCGAGCATTTCCTCCAGTAACTCGGGATGCTCGCCGGCCAGGTCGGCCGTCTCGCGGCCGTCGGCCTCGACGTCGAACAGGCGGGCCCGCGGGCCGTCCTTGGCGAAGAGCCCGTGGATGAACGGCTTCGCCTTGCGGTCGTAGAGCAGCTTGAACCGGCCCCTTCTGAGCGCGCCCTGTTCCCGGGTGCGCCAGAGCAGGTCGCGGTCGGGCTTCCCGGTGCCGTCGGTCAGCCAGGGAAGCAGGCTCTGGCCATCGAGCGGGTACGCGGGGTCAGGCTCGACCCCGGCCGCGTCCAGCAGGGTCGCGGTCCAGTCCATCGTAATCACCGGAAGGTCGGTCTTCTGCGAGGGACGAATCACTTCGGGCCAGCGCGCGATCATCGGGACGCGGATCCCGCCTTCCTCGAGATCGCCCTTTTGCCCGACGTAAGGCCAGAGGAATGCGTAGCGCTCGCCGCCGTTGTCGGAGGCGAAGACGACGATCGTCTCCTCCTTGAGGCCTTTTTCGTCGAGCGCGGCGAGCACTTCGCCGATGCCGGTGTCGAGAGCCTTGACCATCTCGCGGTAGGTCTCGAGCGAACCGCCTTCGAAGTGGAACAGCCCGGTGCCGCGGCCCTCCCTGATCGATTGGTTCACCTTTTCGCTGACGGCCTGGTCCCCGGGCCCCTCCCAGGGCCAGTGCGGAGCGGTGTAGTTCAGGTGCAGGTAGAAGGGCTCGTCCCCGTCGTGCTCACGGATGTATTCGGCCCCTCGCCGGCTGATCAGGTCGGTCATGTAGCCGGCCTCCCCGGTCGGTTCCTCGCCCTCCCACAGGTCGTGCTGCCCGGCCGTGTCGACGTGGCTGAAGTAGTCGACGGCGCCGTCGAAGCATCCCCAGAACTTCTGGAATCCACTCTTGACCGGGCTGAACCAGGGCAGCCATCCGCAGTGCCACTTGCCGATCATCGCGGTCGAGTATCCGGAGTCGCGGAGCAGCGAAGGCAGGGTCGGGTGATCGGCCGGGATGCCGGCGGTCTCGTTCCGGATCGCGAGCGGTTCCTGGAGCCCGCCCTCGGTCCGTCCCGGGTATCTGCCCGTATACAGGGCGAACCGGGTAGGCGAGCAGGTCGGCGAGGCCGCGTATCCCTGCTCGAACCGGAGCCCTTCGGCGGCCAGACCGTCGAGCACCGGCGTGCTGTTGTGAAGCGAGCCGTAGGCGCCGACATCACCCCAGCCCAGGTCGTCGGCGAAGATGAAGACGATGTTCGGCCGCTTCTCCGGGCGGCCGTTCCCGCTGGGATTGAATTCCGTCTCGTGCGAGGACCACTCGCTCCGGCGATCCGGCAGGCCGCTCACGCCGCGATCTCCGAATCGGCCGGACGGCGAACCAGCGAGAGCACCTCGTGGCGGAGCCTGGCGAACTCCGGGTCCTCCTTGGTCAACATCTGGCTGCGCGGTGTGGGCAGATCGACCGGGACCACCCGGCTCACGATCGAGGGTGGCGGAGTCAGCACGACAACCCGGTCCGACAGGTACACCGCCTCGTCGATGTCGTGGGTTACGATCACGATCGTCACGCCGTACTTGTCGCGCAACGGCAGCACCAGATCCTCGAGGTCCATGCGGGTCTGCGCATCGACCGAGGCAAATGGCTCGTCCATCAGCAGCAGCTTGGGCTCGTAGGCGAGCGCACGGGCGATCGCGACTCGCTGCTGCATCCCTCCCGAGAGCTGCCAGGGCCGAAGCTTCTCCTTGCCGGCCAACCCGACCGACCGCAGTGCCTCGTTCGCTTTGGCGCGGGCCTCCGGCTTCGAGATACCCTTCGAACGCAGGGGAAGCGTCACGTTGCCCTGGATCGTCAGCCACGGCAACAGCGAGCGGCTGTAGTCCTGGAAGACGACCGCGACACCGGGCGGCGGTCCGTCGACCGGCACACCGTCGACCGTCACCGTGCCCGAAGTCTGGTCGAGCAGGCCGGCGATGATGCGCAGAACGGTCGTCTTTCCCGCGCCCGAGGGTCCGACGATCGACACGACCTCCTCCGAATCGACCTCGAAGGCGACCCCGGCGACCGCGATGTTGGGGCCTCCGGACACCTCATAGCTCTTGTGCAGATCGTCGATCCTGACCAGTGGCCGGCCACGGCTGGCCCGGACCGTCCCGGATTTCGGTCGAACGGTTGAAGTTTCCATCATTTACCTCCAGAGATCTCGAGTTTCGGGGAAAGTCCGGCGCGGCTCAGCAGAGTTCGCTCACCGTAGCCAAAAAGGGCGTTGAGGCCGATGCCGAGCAGGGCGACCAGGACCATTCCGGCCCACATCTGCTCGTAGGCGAAGGACTGCTGGGCAAGCAGCGTGATCGCGCCGATGCCCTTCGAGGCGCCGACCATCTCGCTGACGACCATCACCAGGACCGCAAAAGAGACCGATACGCGCGCGGCAGCGAGGATCTGGGGCGACGCGGCCGGAAGGGTCACCAGGAAGAGCTTGCGCGCACCCTTGACGCCGTAGACGCGCGATACCTCGCCGAGGGTCGGGTTGACCCCGCGAATCCCGTCGGCGGTGCAGGTCAGCATGTAGATGCCGGTCGAGAACACGATCACGCCCACCTGCATCTGGGAGCCGACGCCGAGCACCAGCAGGAAGAGCGGCAGCAGCGCGACCGGTGGCACCGCGAGCAGGAAGCCGAAGACCGGGCCGAAAGCCCGCCTCATGATCGCGACCTGCCCGAGGACCACGCCCCCGGCCAGACCGAGAGCGACCCCGAGGAAATAGCCGCGGAACAGGTTGGAGAGGCTCGGGACCACGTTGTCGGCGAAGCCCTCGCCGAGCCAGTTGGCCTTGAACGCCTCGAAGATCTCGGGGATCGGCGGGAAATACGGGTCCTGGTTGGCCGATGCCCAGAGCTGGTAGGCAACCAGCAGGCCGACCGGCAGGATCAGCTCCCAGGCGAGCCGCTGCCCGCGGGTCATGGTAGAACGCAGGTTCATCGTCCGTCTCCCGGCTGCCAGCGCATCAGGCGGCGTTCGAGCAGGACGAACAGTGTGGTGATCAGGATTCCGGCGATGCCGGTGAAGATGGTCACCGCGTAGACCTTGACCAGGTCGTTGCCGCTCTGGGCGAGGATCAGGATCTGACCGAGCCCGGGAGCGCCACCGACCAGCTCGGTGACGATCGTGACCGCGAAGGCGGTGGCGGCCGCGAGGCGCAGGCCGGTGCTGATCATCGGCGCCGCAGCCGGGAGCCGGACCAGCAGCAGGCGCCGCCGGATGTCGACGCGAAAGCTCTTTGCGGTGTCGAGCGCGACCGGGTCGGTGGTCCGCATGCCGTAGATGGTCTGGGTCAGCAGCGGCCAGATCACCCCCTGGACGATCAGCACCACCTTGAACACAAGTCCGCCGCCCAGCAACAGCAGGGCGAGCGGCAGCACGACCACGGGTGGGACCGGCCGGAGCGACTCGATCGGGACCCGGAAGAACCTGTAGGCGCGGTCGCTGGTGCCGAGCAGCACGCCCAGCGGGATCGCGATCAGGATCGAGACGCCGAGTCCGACGGCCCATGCCTGCACGGACAGCCAGGCGTCACCCCAGAAGGACGGCTCCCGAACCAGGGAGGCGAGCTCGGACGCGGTTTCGGTGAAGCTCGGCGCGACGGTCGGCGAGACCAGCCCGGATACCGTGCTGACCTGCCAGGCGAGGGCCACCAGGGCGAGGCCGCTGAGCGGCAGCAGCCAGTTGCCGATGCCGGACCGCAGCCGGACCGTCCTCAGGGCGGCTGCCCTCAGGACGGTCCGGCGTGCCCCTATCGAAGAGGCTCCGCTCATTGGCCGAGGAAGCTCGTCAGATCGGGCTTCTCCTTGATCCAGTCGAATTCGACCATCAGGTCGAGCATCGGATCCAGATCGGCGGCGGTCACCTCGGTCACCGGCGGTGCCAGCGGCAGCTTCGCGGCCACCTCTGGCGGAATGCCGGCGAGCTCCCCGCCGAGGGCCTTGACCTCGTCCGGGTTCTTCTTGGCGTAGGCGACCGACTTGTCGAAGGCGGTCTTGAAGCGGGCGATCGCGTCGGCCTTGCTCTCGGCGATCGACTCACTGGTGAAGTACGCGGACGAAGGGCTGCCCTCGGGCAGCACGTACGCGGTCGAGTCACCGAGGTCGGTCAGGTCCGGGAACTCGGCGATCGCTCCGGAGAGGAACGGCTCCAGGGCGACACCGGCATCGATCTGACCATCGGCGACAGCCTTGCCGATCGCCGTGAACGGCAGCGGCACGAGCTCGATGTCCGACGGGTCTCCACCATCCTTGGCGATCGCCGCCGGGATGGTCAGCGAGAACAGCGAGCGCGGGGCGTTGGTCCCGATCTTCTTGCCGGCCAGGTCCTTCCAGCTCTTTATCCCCGAGTCCTTGCGGACCAGGGTGCCGCCGTTGTCACCTTCGGGACCCTGCACGCTGGAGTTCGAGACCAGCTTCAGCGGTGCGGCGCCTTCGCCGAGCGCCAGCAGCGGCGGCGCGTAAGCCGTCCAGCCGATGTCGTACTGGTCGGCGACGACGCCGGTGACGATGGTCGGTCCGGCGTCGACCGGACTGATCTCGAGTTTCAGGCCCTCCTCTTCGAAGTAGCCCTGCTTCTCACCGGCCGAGACCACGCCGAGGTCGAGACTCGGCACGACACCGACCCGGAGGGTCTCCAGATCCGGTGACCCGGTGTCTTCGCTGCTCGAGGCTGCCGTGGTCGGGGTCGCGGACTCGGACGAGCTGTCGTCGGACGAGCCGCAGCCGGCCGCCACGAGTCCCAGGGCGACTATCAGGGAAAGCAGTACCGCGAAAGCGTTCTTGTTCTTCAAGGAGATCCTCCTTTCGTCCCTTTCGGACGAAACGTTGAGAGTTTGGTTCGAGGGTTGAAACCGGGCACCGATTCACCGGTTCGGGGTAAATTAGCATTAACTCGATCAACTTAGTGAGTTTATCGAGAAACTCAGGTAGAACGCCGGACCCCGACGGAACGGTCAAGGAATCCGGCTGCCCTCCCCGGCGGCACCGCGCACCTCGGGTGGCGGGGCTCCCGCCGCTCTTCTCGGCGAGGCGGCCAGCCCGGACCGCGACCCCGCCGACGACCTACGGATCCGTCACGAGCCGTACCGGATCAACGGCATCCGGACCACTAAGGTCCTTTCATGCCATCGCCCGAAGACGACTCGCCCGCAGGCCGGGTTTCATCCGCCGAAAGCAGGAAAAGAACGCGGATCGAATGGGATTTCCAGACTCCGATCACGCCGCCGGGTCATGCGACCGAGATTCTGCTCATCCGGCACGGCTCGACCGGCAACCGGTCGAGCGCCCAAGAAGAGTCGGGCACCCATGCTGAGCCTCAGCTCAATGATCTGGGCAAGCAGCAGGCTCAGGAGGCCGCACACGGACTGGGTCGGAGCCGGATCGACGCCATATTCGTCACTCCGTTCCAGCGCACCACCGACTCGGCAACACCACTGGCCGACAAGCTGGGGCTAGATGTCGAAGTTGTCCTGGAGCTGCGTGAGATCCATCTGGGTGACTGGTCCGGCGATGAGTTCGGCCGCAGGCTGAAGAGCCGTGATCCGCTGTTCCTCGAGATGTTCCAGAAGCAGCGCTGGGACGTTCTTCCGGGAGCCGAAAGGGCACCTGACTTCGCGGCTCGTGTTTCCGCCGGACTCGAGCATGTGGTCGAAACCACCGGACCGGGCAAACGCGCGGCGGTTTTCACCCATGGCGGCGTGATTGCCGAAGCATGCCGGCAGGCCACCGACAGCGAACCGTTCAGTTTCCTGCTCGCAGAGAACTGCTCATTCACCAGCCTTTTCGCGGAAGCAGGAAAACGGCCGCTCCTTCACAGGTTCAATGTCACGAGTCACCTGAGTCAGGGGTCCACGCAGACGCTGCAGCCGGAATAGTCCGGCCGGTTATTGCGCTGCTTTGCCGTTCTCGTACAGGTAGAATCCGCGGCCGGATTTACGGCCGAAGCGGCCCGAAGCGACCATGCGCTTGAGGATCGGCGGCGGCGCGTATTCGTCGCGCTTGAACTCTTCGTAGAGCGAGTCGCAGACGTTGTAGAGAACGTCAAGGCCGATGAAGTCGCAAAGCTCCAGCGGTCCCATCGGATGGCCACAACCGAGCCGCATGCCTTCATCGATGTCCTCCGGCGTCGCGAACTCCTCCTCGTACATACGCACCCCGGCCATCAGGTACGGGACGAGCAGCATGTTGACCACGAAACCGGAACGATCCTTGGTTTCGATCGGCCGTTTGCCGATCGTCTTCACAAAATTCCGGGCCGTCTGGATCGTCGATTCGGATGAATCGAGCGCAACCACGATCTCGACCAGTTTCATCACCGGCACCGGCGCGAAGAAGTGAAGGCCGCAGACCCGCTCGGGGTGCTCGAAGGATCCGGCCAGCTCGGCGATCGGGATCGACGAGGTGTTCGAAACGACGATCGCCTCGGCGGAGACGACCTTCTCGATGTCGGCCATCACCCGAAGTTTCAGATCGAGATCCTCCGGGACCACTTCGATCACCAGATCCGCTCCCTCGATCTCGTCCAGCCGCTCGGCGATCGTGATCCGGGCAAGCGAATCATCCATCGCCACCCGATCCATCTTGCCGCCCTCGACCGCCCGGCCCAGGGACTTGGCGATGCTTCCGGTCACTCCGGGCCGACGATCCGGGTCGGCCTCGAAGACCGTTACCGGCAGACCGGCGACCGCCGTCGATTCGGCGATGCCCGAGCCCATGAAACCGCCACCGACCACGGCGACGGACCTGATCTCTGTTGCCGAACTGCCGCTCGATTTACTCATATGGATGAACCGCGTGGCGGGGGTTACGGATGAAGCTGTTTCGGAGCCGAAATTTCAGTTGAGGTTGATGGCTTCTTGGCATCGGATAGCTCGAGAGGCTATCCCATCGTGATAATCTTCGCATAATGTCAGACTATTATATAGTCAGACTTTTCAGGTCGTGCGGCCCTGCGTGCGACCAGACATAATCGAACACAGATCTTCTTCGCGCAAACTCCCCGACCGCCGGGTCATGTTCGCTGCCTGCGCAGTCGGGGCTACCGGCGGATGGAACATCGCCAACACCGGAGCTGCGGCCGAACAGCTGGCCGGCGTGTACAGCGTCGACACGGCCCAGATCGGAATTCTCTCCGCGATCCTTTTCCTCACCCAGTTCGTCGGCCAGATCCCGACCGGCCACCTGACCGACCATCTCGGGGCACGCAATGCGGCCTGGGCGTGCATCGGGGTGTTCGGCGGAGCGAACCTGCTCGCCTGTACCACCCCGAGCTACGAGCTGGCCCTGTTCTGCCGGGCACTGATGGGTCCGGCGATGGCCCTCTCGTTCATCGGGGCAAGCGCGTTCATCCGCGGAGCGGACGGGTCATCGTTTGCCCAGGGCGTCTTCGGAGCCGTTTCCACCGGCGTCGGCGGCCTGGCGCTGGCCGTGGTCCCCACCGCCACCGCGCACTTCGGGTGGCGGGCGCCGTTCGCCTGCGGCGCGGTAATCGCGCTCCTCTCGGTGCCGGCGGTCCTCGCCGCCCCCGATGTCCGGTTTCGGCGGGACGGGTCGGCGGGCCTCCGGTCGTCTCTCGCGATGGCAAAGGATCGCGTGCTCTGGAAGCTCGGGGTGATCCAAGCCAACGCCTTCGGCCTCAACGCGATCATCGCCAACTGGGTCGTCCTGCTGGTCGAGAAGAACAGTGCGGCATCGATCCGCCTGGCGGGGATCATCGGCGCGATGACTCTCGTCGGCGGCGTGGTCAGCCGGCCTCTCGGAGGCCTGCTGGTGGCACGATATCCGGAGCACAGCCGGCTGATCGTCTCCAGCTCGATCGCGCTCGGTGCCCTTGCCACCACGGCACTGGCGATCGGGCTCCCGGTCACACTCGCCCTGCTGGCGACACTCGGCGTGGGCTTGGCGGCGGGCGTCTCGTTCGGCCCGACCATGGACCTGGCCGGCCGGAGACACCCCGGTTCGCCCGGCGCCGCGATCGCCTTCCTGAACACCGGGGCGATGGGTCTGATCATCATCGGTACCCCGGCGGTGGGCGCTTCGTTCTCCCTCCCCGGAGACGGGCGGATCGGCTTCGCTGCGATCGCGCTCATCTGGTTCCTGTCGATTCCCGCCGCGTCGGTCTTCTCGGCAAAGCGGCCCGCCCGGGCCCCCACCCCGCCGACCTCCTAGGGCTCGGTCACGAGCCGCACCGGATCCCTGCCACCAGTGAGGAACCAGGAGCGCGAAGCGAAGCTCTGCCGCCAGGGCGTCGCCATCGACTCCCTGACCTCCGGTGAGTCGAGAACGCCGGGAGACGCGAGACTGTGGACCACCAGCCGGTTCCAGTCCGCGTTCACGCTTTGGAGAACCTCATAACGCCGGGTCCGCAGCCAGTCGGGGCAGCGCAGGAGCATCTCGATGTGTTCGTCCACGTACCAGGCATCGAGCTCTTCCAGCTCCGCTTCGGGAACCGCGTAGGCGATGATCATCGCCCAGTCCGCTTCCCCCGACCGTTCGCCGTCGTCGCCGAGCAGCCGACAGAGGGCCCGCGCGCCGGCAGTGCCGGATTCGATCTCGCCGGGCGTTCCCGCGGAGGTTGAGAGGCGCCAGGCCGGCTCGCCCTCCGGGGTCTCGAAAAAGAGGGTCTCGCCGGCCACGGGGTCCGTGGGCAGAACCAGACTGGACGCCGCCCTGCCTTCAAGGCGCTCGGCGATCATGAGTTCGTCATTTTCCTTCACGATTCCCCTCGATGTGCGGTCGCGGCCGGTTCGAGGTCTGCCCGCAGCCAGTCGGGCATGGTCTTCGTCCCGACGACCGTACCGCGCTGCTCGGCGTAGACGTGCGTCGTCTCGACGACGATCGCCGGATCCGGGTCTCCCGGGCGAAGTACGTCGGTGACGACGGTGAAGCTCTTGTCACCTATCCTGGAAACCCGCAGCTCCAGGTTGACCATCTCGTCCTGGCGCAACGGCGACTTGAAGGTGCTGGTCGTCAACGCAACCGGAAGCGCCACGCCCGACTCGAACAACTCGCCCAGTGGATGACCGTTCACCGCCATCCATTCGGACATCAGACGTTCGCTCCAGGTCGCCGGCGCCGCGAAGTAGACGAGACGCGCACCATCGACATCGCCGAGACCCACCCGCATCGATGTGGTCATCAGCGGCATCGTCCGCTTCGAATCCGGCTCAGTGCTCAACCGCTTCACCATCCTTGAGTGCAGGGGCGCGAAGCGTGATCTCTTCACGCCTCATCGAACTGGCGATGGGAACCGGAAGCGCGGTCATCGTCCCGGCGCTCCCGGCAACCCGGCGGTCGAAGAGCCCCCGGCTCTGGAAGTGCGGGTCGTCCAGTGCCTCGGTGAGCGTTCGAACCACCTCGCAACAGACGTCCACGCCCTCGAAATCGCGTTCCCACTCGGCCGCGGTCTTCGCCGCGAACCGCATCGCCAGTCGAGCGGTTACGCCATCGGGGTCGTTCACGTCGTCCCGATCTTCATCGCCGAGGCCGGCGATCTCGCAGAGCGTCCGCCAGAATCGGTCCTCCAGGGCGCAAACGGAGAGAAACCGGTCATCGGCAGTGCGGTAGTAGCGGCTGCGAGGTGATCCGCCGTTCATGAGCTCACCGTGGGGACGAGGATCTCCACCGGTCTCTTCCACGATTCCGAGGCCCCAGTAGGCAAGCGGAAAGAGGTTGTCCGCCATCGCGATATCCAGGTGCGATCCGCTGCCGGTGATCGACCGCTGGAGCAGGGCGAGCAGGATGTTCATCACCGCGGGGTAGGCGCCCGCGGCCAGGTCCGCGATCGGCGTCGGTGGGTAGGCCGGCTCCTCCGCCGCTCCCCCGACCATCGACGAAAGTCCGGTCCGGGCGAGATAGTTGATGTCGTGGCCGGCGAGCTGGGCATCGGGACCCGTCTGACCGTAGCCGGTGATCGAGCAGTAGATCAATCCGGGATGGAGGTCCTTCACATCGTCGAATCCGAACCCGAGGCGGGCCATCACGCCGGGCCGGAACTGTTCGATCAGGATGTCCGCATCTTCGAGGAGGTCCCGGAGCCCGCTCCTTCCCGCATCCGACTTGAGATCCAGCTCAACCGAGCCTTTGCCCCGGTTGAGCAAGGTGAAGTACGCGCTGTCGCGGCCGCGCTTGCCGGGCCCGAGCCGGCGCATGTCGTCGCCTCCGGGGCGCTCGACTTTCACCACCTCGGCTCCCGCCTCGGCCAGGATCAGGCTGGCCGCCGGCCCCGGCAGCAGGGTGCTCAGGTCGACGATCTTGATCCCCGCGAGAGGAAGGGTCAAAGTTCGGAGCCGATCGATTCGATCACCGCGGAACAGGCCGTGATGACTTCCACGCCGGTCTTCTCCGCCAGCTCCTCGCGGACCTCGAGAGCGCGAAAGTTGGTACACGGGACGACCAGGGCCTCGCTGCCTTTGGCCACCGCATCGGCGCCCCGCTCCAGGATGTGCTCCGGCTCGACCCGTCCGATGGCCACATTGTCGGCATTGCCGAGACCCTCGATCGACAGGACGTCGAACCCGTCTTCCTCGAGCCCCCTGGAGATCACCCGGTTCAGGTCATCGCTATAGGGGGTGAAGACGGACACCCGCTCCATCCCGCGGTCGCGGAGCGATCTTGCGATCGAATCGACGATGCCCACCACGGGAGCGCCGGCCAGATCCGAGAGTGTCGCCCTCAATTCACGGTCCGCTTCCGCGCCACGAAGCGCCCCGGCGGAGGTGCAGCCGAAGACGACCAGATCCGGCTCCAGCGTGCCGAGATCCCGGGCGGCGGGCTCCGCCCCCTCGTCGAGCATGCGTTCCTCGCCCTCGGTCGTCACCGGGTCCTCGAGAAACATCCGTGCCGCGTGAATGGTCGCCCGGCCGGCGAACTCCCTCACGAAATCGGGCTCCATGACCGTGTTGGAAGAAGGCAGCATCAGGCCTATCCGGAGCATCGGATCACCCCGTCCTTTCGAGTGTCTTGCGAATGACCTCGGCTGCCTCCGGATTGTCGAGGCCCGAGGTGTCCCCGGTTTCCTCTCCGAGGGCGACCGAACGTACTACTCTCCGGGCCAGCTTCTGCGACCTCGTCCTCGGGATGTCGTCAACCATCACGACCCTCTCCGGGCGAAAGCTCGCTCCCAGAGCGTCGGCGACCGAGGTCCTGAGGCGAGTCTCGATCCCGTGGTCACCGTCGCCGACGGCGAAGACCCAGATGGCTTCGCCCTTGACCGGATGAGGCATGCCGATGACGGCTGCCGACTCGACCTCTGGCTCGGCGAGAATCACCGCCTCGATCTCGGCCGGCCCGATCCGCTTGCCGGCGATGTTGATCGTGTCGTCGGACCGGCCGTGGAGGAACCAGAGGCCGTCTTCATCGAAGCTGGCCCAGTCGCCGTGGGTCCAGACGTGAGGATGCCGGGACCAGTACGCGTGGATGTAGCGTTCGGGGTCGCGCCAGAGTCCCCGGGTCATCCCGGGCCAGGCGTTTCGGCAACACAGCTCCCCCACCTCGCCCGGCCCGAGCGCCGAACCGGCTTCGTCCATCACCTGGATGTCCAGGCCGAGCGCCGGCATTCCGACGGTGCTGGCCTTCATCGGCGTGATCGGGGTCGGTCCGAGCAGGGCGGCCCCGACCTCCGTCCCGCCGGAGATGTTGAGAATCGGAATCCGGTCCCGGCCGACATCATGAAACAGCCAGTTCCAGGCTTTTTCGTCCAGCGGTTCTCCGGTGGATCCGATCGCCCGGAGACGGGGCAGTTCCGGGATCTCACCCGGCTTGTCCATGAGTCCGCGGGCCAGGGTCGGGGAAACTCCCAGGTGCGTGATCCCGTACTCGTCGCAGGCCTTCCAGAGGCGGTCCGTCGGCTCGACGGGAAGGCCTTCCATGAGAACCACGGCGGCACCGTTGCAGAGAGCCGCGAGGATCGACCACGTTCCCATGATCCAGCCGATGTCGGTCACCCACAGATGGCGGTCACCGGGGCGCATGTCGAAGTTGAACGCACCCTCGGAGGCGATCTTCAGGCCGGCGCCACCGTGCGAAAGAAGCGCGCCCTTCGGCTTGGCGGTGGTTCCGCTGGTGTACCCGAGCAGGAACGGGGACTCGCATTCGACCAGCTTGGGGTCGAATGGGGCCACCCCCGCGGTTGATTCACCGAGATCCAGCACATCGACGCCGCTGATGCCCGCGACGGCGTCGGCGGCGATCCTGAACATGTCGATCTCCCGGCCTCCTCGCACGGTCGACCGGGGGGCCATCAGCAACCCCGCTTCCGCATCGGCCAGGCGGGCCCGGATGGCGGACGCAGCGAAGCCGGAGAAGAGTGGCACGACGATCGCGCCCTGCGCGATGATCGCCAGGTAGGCGATCAGGGCGTCTACGCACATCGGCGAGAAGAGGCCGACCCGGTCTCCCTCGCCGACGCCGTTGCGGTCGAGTTCTCTCTGGGTCCCGCCGACCCGGGACGCGAGCTCGGCGAAGCTGAGCAGCACCGGCTCACCGTCTTCGGCAAGGCCGATGCAGGCCGTCTCGTCGGCACCCTCTTCGGCATGTCGCAACGCGGCCAGGGCGACGTTGGTACGCCCACCGACGAACCAGCGTGTCCACTCGACGCCCCCCGAGGCGTCCATCGCATCCTCGAAGGGCACCGGAAACGGGAATTCGAGTTCGGACGCGACCGTGGTCCAGAACCAGGCAGGGTCGCTGACCGATCGCGAGTGGAGTTCCATGTAGTCGTCCGTACCGCAGATCGCCATCAGTTCTTCGATTCGGGTCCTGCCGGTTCGGGGAGGCGACCAAACGATCGGGGTCGAGTCGCTCACGGCGTGCCCTCCAGTGAAGCGGCCGCGGTCTCGCCGGCCACTCTTCCGAACACCAGTGAAAGGGAGAGTCCGCCCGCGTAGCGTTCGTGGTAGACGCCACCGCCATCGCCGCCCGCCGCATAGAGCCCGTCGATCGGGCGGCCTGATCTGTCCAGCACCCTCGCCGAAGGATCGATCCGGAGCCCCCCTTCCGTGAAGGTCACGGCCGGGGTGACCGGAACCGCGACGAAGGGCCCCTCTTCGACCGGCTGCCGCCGCTGGGCGCGAGGCACCGGCAACCGTTCGGGACTGACCGAGACCAGGCGGTTGAATTGCTCGACCGTTTCGGCCGTCCGCCAGCCGTTGCCGCCCGCGGACGAGATCTCGTCTGCGAGACCTTCGAGGGTCTCCGCCTCGAGCACGCGTCCACCCACCCGCCGGATCTCTCCGTGGCGGTCGACCTCCGGGAAACCGTCGGCGGCCGGAGCCGTCACCCGGTCGGCCAGCCGGCTGTCGAGGACGATGAAGCCGAGCGCGTCGGGCTGCTTCGCCAGCGCCTGCGCATTGACCTCGTCCGCCTCGGTCTCGTCGACGAACCGCTCGCCCAGCTTGTTCACAAGGAGGCAATGGATGCTGTAGTACTGGGTCAGGCCGATGAAGTCGTCCGGTTCGACCGACGCCGGCGGAGCGGGCAACAGGTGACCATAGAAGGCGTGCATACCGGAGCTCGAGGCTGCTCCTGCCCGCTGGCCGGCCTCGATCCCGTCGCCGGTCGACATCGGATTGCAGCGCGGGTAGAGACGGTCCGCGTACGGAGATACGTACCGCGTGAGCATCTCGGCATTCGCCGGGAAGCCGCCGGTCGCCAGCACGACGCCCCGGCTCTCGCGTTCCGCGAACCCGGTGGCCGATCGGGTCCGCACGCCTCGAACCCGGGCCGCATCGTCCAGGAGCACCGAGTCCAGGGACTGCCCCGTGAACACCTCGACCCCGGCCCCGGCGGCTGCCTCGAGCATCGTCGCCACGAACGTCTTCATGTCGGGCTGGATTCGGCGGCCGCGTCCAGTCCCGAACAGGCCAGTCATCGGCGGGGACATCTCGACGCCCCGGTCCATGAGCCAGCTCACGGAATCGTCGTAATTCTCGATCAGAATCCTGTTCAGCTGTTCGTCACCGAGGGGATTGCGCTCGAGCAGGCGATCCAGTGTCGGCTCGGTCCAGACCAGTCCCCCCGACAAGGCCGCCGAACCGCCGGGCTCGTCGGCCTTCTCGATCAACTCCACCTCGGCGCCGTGCTCAGCGCAGGAGACGGCGGCGGCCAACCCCGCCATTCCGCCCCCGGCAACGACTACGTCGGCCATGGTCAGAATTCCGTGGGCCGGCGCTCGAACACGGCGCGGTCCCAGCCTTTGACGCTGTCACCCCATTCCTGCCAGCCGGTCACCTCGGCGTATCGCTCCTCGGTGAACGGATCGGGCCGATCGAGCCCGTAGGCCGCCAGGTAACGGTTTGGATCGTCGCGATCGCGAAAGCGGTTGGCCGTCATGAATCCGGGCACCGAGAGGAGTTCGGGCACGTGCTTTTCGTCGTACCACCGGTTCCAGCCCTCGGCGTCGGCCCCCGGCACCAGCTCGGCTTCGACGACATAGATGTACTGGGGATCATTCTCAAGCAGGGACATCAACTACCTCCGTCATTGGTTCAGGGCCGGATCGGCCTTGGGTGGTCCGTCGCCCGGTTTGCCTCCGGTGAGGTTCTCGAGCCATCGGAAACGTTTGGTGAGACTCGCCAGGCCACCGGGCAGGAAGAGGACCAGCAGGATGTAGACGACGCCCAGCACCATTGGCTGTGACGTGATCATCCGGTTCAGGACCTCGGGCAGACCCTCGACCCAGGAGACCCGCTCGAGCTGATCGAGGAGTGGGCCGGAGGTGACCACGAAGATTGCGCCCAGCACCGGTCCGAGGAAGGTCCCCGGCCCGCCGATCACGACGATCAACAGCACCTGGATCATGATCGCGAGCCCCAGTTGATCCGGGGCGGCAACCTGTTGGGTGACTGCGTTGAGGACTCCGGCGAATCCGGCGATGCCGCCGGCGATGGTGAAAGCGATCAGCTGGTGGACCCGCACGTTGAGGCCGAGGGATTCGGCCCGGACCGGGTTCTCCCGGATGCCTTCCCAATTTCGGCCCATCGGGGACCGGCGGAGGAAGCCGATGACCACGATCGTCGCCAGCAGCGCCACGAGCGTCACCCAGTAGACCGTGTCGGGCTTGGTGTTCACGTTCAGCCACTCGGGCAGGTCCGACAGATAGATGCCGTTCTCCCCCCCGGTCAGGTCGAACACGTTGCGCGTTGCCGCCGTATAGATCGCCTGGGCGATCGCGACGGTCACGATCGCGAAATAGATCCCCGGGACCCTGAGGGTCGCGGCCCCGACCACGAAGGCCAGCAGGATCGTGATCAGGAGCGCCAACCCCAGCCCGACCCAAACGTTCGACCCGTCCTGGAGGAGGTTGGCGATCACGTAACCGCCGATGCCGAAGAACATCGCATGCCCGAGAGAGAACAGGCCCAGCTGTCCGAGCAGCAGGTTGTACGAGAGTCCGAATATTGCGAAGACGCAGACGCTCGCGGCGACCAGGATCCAGTACGAGGAGCTGAGGATGTAGGGCATGTAGAAGGCGATCGCGAGGGCGATCACGGCCAGACCGGCCTTGCCGCCCGGGATCCTCCCGAGGTTCAGCGAGCTCATACGCGCACCTCGGACCGGCCGAACAGTCCCTGCGGTCGTATCAGCAGGACTATCGCCAGCAGGCCGAGTACCACGAAACTCTGCCCGGGTAGCCAGTAGTACGAGATGAAGGAGGTGAGCAGGCCGACGAGGATCGCCCCGATCGCCGATCCCGTGTATGACCCGAGCCCTCCGACGACGACGATGCCGAACGCGAGGATCAGGTGCTCGTCACCGAGCGTCGGAGAAATGCCGTTGTAGTAGTAGAGGGCGGCGGCGCCTGCCAGGCCGGCCATCGCCGAGCCGACGACGAAGATCACCGAGAAGGCACGGAACACGTTGATCCCGAGCGACTGGACCATCTCGGGATCCTGAACCCCCGCGCGGACTATCAATCCGATGCGGGTCTTCGTGAGCACGATGTGAAGCGTCAGGAAAACCGCGATACCGAGACCGATGAGGAAGAGCCTGTACACCTCGACGTAACCGCCGAAGATTCCGACCGTGTCCTTGAGGAAGCCCAGATCGCCGATCGAGCGGAGATCCGGCCCGACCACGATCTCGATCATCTCGGTCACTATCATGCTGACGCCGAGCGTGAGCAGAAGCTGCCGCAGGTGTGAAGTTCGCTCGGTCTCACGGTAGTAGCGGCGGAGGAACAACCGCTCCACCACGAGGCCGAGCGCGCCGACCGCGACGATTGCGACCAGGAAGCCGAGCAGGATGTTCGACTTGCCGATGGTCTCGACGGCGACATAGCCACCCACGAGGAAGAAGGCGCCCTGGGCGAAGTTGACCACGTTGAGGAGCCCGAGAATCATCGTCAATCCGGAAGCGAGCAGAAACAGGATCGCTCCCAGGGCGAGACCGTTGACGAAGAGGGTCGATCCGGTCGAGATGTCCATGGTCAGTCCCCCGCCACAGACTCTTGGCCGGACGAGATCGTCAGGAATTTGTCCACGACGTCGTCGTCCCGGTCGAGCTCGCTTGCTTCGCCCGAGGCTACGGTCATCCCGTCATCAATGATCACGAAGTTGTCTCCAATCTTTCTCGCCGCGGCGAGATTCTGTTCAACCAGAAGAATCGTCGTATCCGCCTGCAGCTTTTGAAGCGCGGCGAACAGCTCCTCGACGACCAGCGGGGCGAGCCCCTTGCTCGGCTCGTCGAGGATCAGCAAGGTCGGTGACTGGAGCAGCGCCCGGGCCACTGTCAGCATCTGCTGCTGCCCCCCCGAGAGCTGTCCGGCTTTCTGTTCCATTCTTTCTTTGAGGATCGGGAAGAGATCGAGGATTCGATCCCATTCCTTCCGATTCGCGTTCGCCAGCGTCAGGTTCTCTGCGACTGTGAGCGGACCGAAGATTCCGCGGTCCTCCGGTACGTAGGCGATGCCGCGGCGGATCAACTCGTGGGTCGGGAGCCCGACGATCGACTCGCCCCGGAAGCGGATCTCGCCAGACGTGGCCTGGATCAGGCCGACGATCGTCCGCAGGGTCGAAGTCTTGCCCGCTCCATTTCGACCGAGAACGACCGTGGTCATCTTCGGCTGCACGGAGAAGCCGACGTCGGTCAGCACCTTGAAGCTGTCGATCTTCGCGGCGACTCCCTCCAGACTGAGCAGGGGTTCAGACGACATCGAGCTCCTCTCCGAGGTAGGCGCTCCGGACGGCGGGATCCGCCGAAACCTCATCCGGTGTGCCGAAGGCGAGGAGGCGTCCTCGATCCAGGACTGCGAGGCGGTCGCAGAGCCCGAATATCACGGAGAGCTTGTGCTCGACGATCACGATCGTGGCGTCGCTCGTCTCGCTCACCCGGCGGATCGTCTCGATTATGCCGCTCACTTCACCGGCCGCCAGGCCGGCCGCGGGTTCGTCGAGCAGCATCGTCCTCCCGCCGGATGCGAGCAGCATCGCGACCTCGAGAGCGCGGGCCTGGCCGTGACCCAGTGAAGATGCCCAGAGGTCACGACTCGGTTCGAGGCCCGTGGTCGAGAGAGCCGTTGACACGGTGCTCTCGATCTCGTCGCGATCGTTCTTGCGGTACCGCAAGTTGTAGTGGCGCTTCAGGCGGGCCGAGGCGGCCAGCTCGACGTTCGTCGCGACGGTCAGCTCCGGGAACACCGTGGTGATCTGAAAGCTCCGGGCAAGGCCGAGCCGGGACCGGCGGTGCACCGACCAGTCGGTCACGTCATGGTCCCCCAGCTCGATCCTTCCCGAGTCGGCCCGGACCTGTCCGCTGATCATGTTGAGCAGTGTCGTCTTGCCGGCTCCGTTCGGGCCGATCAGGCCGACGATCTCTCCCGGCATGATCTCGAGTGAAACCCCGTTGACGGCGTGGACCCCCCCGAAGCTGACCGAAACATCGGTCAGCTTCAGGGCTGTCGCATCCACTGCCTGGGTGGTGGTGGACATACGCTCGGCTCTTGCTCGGTTCCCCTCTAGTCCTCGATCGGTTGCTCGACGGGAATGACGCTGTCTTCCAGGCTGAACTCCTTGATCCGCTTGGCGGTCAGGTCGGGCTTCAGACCGGACTCGTAGAAGGTCTGCAGGAAGGTGTGATCCTCCGGACGAACCTTGTACGGACCCTTCAGAGCCTCAGCTTCCAGGCCCGACAGTGCATCCGCCAGAGCTTCTGGACTTGTGTCACCACCGGTCTCCTCGATCGCCTTGACGGCCATCATGCCGGCCACGCCCGAGTCGCCCGCGTAGATGTCAGGTGGCGTGCCACCGGACAACTCGGTGAACTTCTTCACGAACTCGTCGTTGAGCTTGTTGTCGGGGAGCGCCGGATCGTAGATCGCGAAGTAGCGGATCTTCCGCGCGATCGGCCCCATGGCCTCCCGCACCGGTGCCTGCGGCAACAAGGTGACGATCTCGCTCTGGTCCCCGATGCCGGCGTTGTTGATGGTCTGCCAGAGGAGCGGACCACTGGCGCTGGCGAAGGTCACGACGACCAGCATGTCGGGATCGGCGTTTCGGACCCGTTCGACGACCGAGGTGTAGTCCTTGCCTTCGAGCGGCGCAAACAACGGAGCCTCGAGCGCCTTTCCGCCCTGCTCTGTCAGGAGCTTGTCCCACGCCTCCGCGGCCGACTGCCCATACGCATAATCCGGGGCGAGGATCATGTAGGTCTCACCCTTGTCTATGTCGGCAACCGTGGCCCCCATCTGGGCTTCCTGGGTCGCGTTGCGCGAGGTGCGGAACACCCATTTGCTGAATCCGGTCAGCTCGTCGCTGGCGGCGATCGAGAAGATGCTGGGAATCCCGGCGTCGGCGATGACCGGCGCGGTCGCCACCGCGGAGGACGACGAGTCGAATCCGAATACGATGTCCGGGTCGTCCTGCTGGAGCTGCTGTCTCGTTACCTGGGGCGACGCACCGGGGTCGGACCCGTCGTCGGCGACGACGATTTCGATCTTCTTGCCTTCGACCTCGTTGGTTCCGTTGGTGGCGATGTCGACGCCGGCCTCAACGCCGTACACCTTGTCCACACCGACCGCGGCGAGCGCTCCGGTCTCATGCGTCTGGATTCCGAAGACCACGGTGTCGCCGGAGCCGCCTCCGCCGTCGGACTCGTCGTTGCTGCCGCCGCCACAACCGACCCCTGCCGTCAGGGCGCCGGCAAAGACAGCGATGATCAACGCAGTCTTCATGGACTTCAGCGAAAACCTCTGGAATACCCTTCCCATTGTGATGCTCCTCTCTCGAATCAGTCAGTAACTTCATTAAGTCTGACAATTTTGCTTGTCAACCAGACTGGCAGACCAAACAATCGTCGGACTATAGCGCTTAGCTCAAGTTCTTTTGGCTTTTCTCCGTTTCTTCTAGGATTGAAGGAAAAGTCAAATCAGCAAAATCTTCTATTACCTGACAAATGTCAGTGTAGTCGGAAAGATTGGTTTCGAGGACGACTTCCGAAATGCCGATCCTCTCGAGACGCCGGAGCCGCCTGATCGCGGTATCGCGGTCCTCGGGCAGCACCGTCGAGGTGCTGAAACTGATCTCGGAGGCATCCCTGCCGGCCGCCTCTGCCCGGCCGAGGATCTCGTTCATTCCCTCGACCAGCGTTTCTTCATGGACGCCCACGGCGTGCCAGCCGTCCCCCAGTTCCGCGGCGCGCCGCCAGGCGGGCGGGCCCATGCCGCCGATCAGCAGCGGCGGACCGTCCGGCTGGACTGGACGTGGTTCGCAGGCGATCTCGTCCAGCGAATAGAAATCTCCGTCGAACGTGGTCGTCCCCTCGCTCCAGAGCTCTCGCATGAGGCGGATCTGCTCGTCGAAACGCCTCCCCCGCTCCGCGAACGGCGCGTCGAGAGCCTCGAACTCCTCCTTCCACCACCCCGCCCCCATCGCCAGGGTGAGCCGGCCTCCGGCGAGCACGTCGATGGTCGCCGCCACCTTGGCGGTCATCACGGGGTGCCTCATGGGCATCACCAGGACACTCGTCCCCAAGCCGATCCGTTCGGTTGCTCCGGCGATCACCGCCAGCTCGGTCAGCGCTTCCAGGAAGCCGTCCTCCGGGGCAAAGGGCAGGTTCTTCGCGTACGGGTAGTCGCTCCGGCTGGCAATCGGCAATACGACGTGATCGGCGACCCAGACGGAGTCGAGTCCGGCGGCTTCCACGGTCTGCGCAACCGCGAGCACACCGTCCCGGTTGGCGGATTTGCCCCACTGGGGCACGTGGAAGCCGATCTTCACCTGACTGCTCCTGCCGCGGGCATGCCGACCATCTCCCGGTACTCGGCGTGGGTGGCCACGGGACGGCCGAGTACCCCGGCCATCTGCTTCGCGGCCTCGAGGAACTGGAGGTTCGACTCGACCAGGTCGTTGCGGTGCGGCCAGCGCCAGATCGTGTCTTCCATCCCGACCCGCACGTGGAGGCCCAGCGCCGCGGCGACGTTCACCAGGTACATCGATGCCCGCCCGGCGGCGCAGACGAGGATCGTCGCTTCCGGATCGACGTCGTAGATGGCCGAGGCCATCCGGGTCAGCCCCTCGACCATCTGCCGCGGGTTCTCCATGGGGGAGCAACCGGGCAGGGCCGGCAGGATCGCCCAGTAGGCGCCCGGCTCCACCAGTCCTGACTTGATCAGATAACGATCGGCGTTCGAGACGTCGGCATCGGTGTAGCAAGCGATCACCACCTTGGCGCCGGCTTCCTGAACCAGGCGGGCCTTCTCCATGATCACCGGGATCGGCTTGGCGAAAAGCGCGTCGCCGACGTAGGTGGCCGTCGTGTTCACCGGAACGGCATCGAGGATCTTGGCGTCCAGCGCGACCTTCATCTGCTCCCATTCGCCGTCGAGCGCGGTGACCAGGCATCCGTCGACCGCGAGGTCCGGGAACTCTTCGCGGAGCGGATCGATGACCTCCTTGAACCGCCCGACATCGAGGGTGTTGAATCCCGCGTCGTCACGGACGTGGATATGGACGGTGCTGGCGCCCGCGGCGGCGCACTGCCTTGCCTCCTCGCGGATCTGATCGGGCGTGATCGGCTGGTTCGGGTTGATCTCCGGGGTGAAGAAGGCCCCGGTGATCGCCGTCGAGATGATCATCTTGTCGGGGATGTCCCAGGGGGGCGAGAGGGGTGTGTCGTGAAAGGCCGTGCCCTCCGGGTTGACCACCTCGGGCAGCCCGTAAGGTCGCCAGATCATGCGATGGCCCTCGCGTTCGAGGCCCTTGTTGACGCGATCCCAGTCGATCGTCATTCGCTACTCCTTCGTTCCGTTCGCGGAGGATGCCGCAAGGCTCCGGTATTCCTCGCCCACGTACTCCCCGTCCTTGATCCAGCGCAGGGTCGCCGGCGACTCGATCTCCTCGATCACGTGAGCCATCAATCCGGGCAACACGGCAAGCAGCGCCAGGCCGACTGTCTGATGGGCGGTGAATCCGAGGTCCATGCCGATGCAGGCCAGGCACCCGTCGATGTTGATCGGGATGTTGGTCTTGCCGGTCTTCTTCACGAACTCGGCGTGGATCGCCCGGTAGATCGTGGTCGCCTCGCCTTTGAGGCCGAGCTCTTCGGCCAGTTCGAAGAGGACGATCGCCCGGAAGTCGCCATCGCGATGGATCGGATGCCCGAACCCCGGGACCCGTTTGCCTTCGGATGTCAGCTCTTCGATGATCGCGGCGGCAGCCTCCTCGTCGCTGAGACCTCGCTCGTCCCGGATCCGGATCGCCCGCTCGATCAACTGGAAGGAGTGCTCGGGCGACAGCGTGTTCGATCCAGCCGCCAGGAGTCCGCCCGAGACCGCCGGAACGAACTGCGGGTTGCCGGAGGCGATGTAGCGGGCGGCGGTGACGGTCGCCGCGACGAATCCGTGGTCGAGCAGACTGGTCAGAATCGTGTCGGTCAGCTTGGCCTCGGCCTTGCTGGGCAAACGGCCGATGAGGGTCAGGAAGGTCGCATCGGCGTAGGGCAACTGCCTCATGATCTCTTCATGGGAGTACCCCCGGATCACGACCCGGCCTTCTTCTACGTCGCTGACTGTTGTTACGAACTCAGTTGGCATTGGCTTCCTTCTTGTTGGCACGGGCGTCGTCCGTCGTCTTGGTGACACCCTCTTTCTTGAGCTTGAACTTCTCGATCTTGCCGGTCGGGGTGAGCGGAAGTTCCGAGCGGAAATCGACGAAGCGCGGGATCGCAAAGTCGGACAGCCGGCCGTCGCACCACTCGCGAAGCTCGGCGGCGGTCAGGGAAGCCCCCTCGTTGAGGATGATCGAGACCATCAGCTCCTCTTCGACCAGTTCGGAGGGCACCCCGAAGGCCGCGACCAGCTGGATCGCGGGATGCCCGACGAGCACCTGCTCGACTTCGTAGGAGCTGATGAACTCGCCCATCCGCCGGACGACGTCACCGATACGGTCCTCGAACCACAGGTTTCCCTTCTCGTCGAAGCGTCCGCGGTCGCCGGTATGGAACCAGAGGTTGCGCCAAACCCTCACGGTTCTCTCCGGGTCGTTCCAGTAGCCCGAGAACATCGAGTAGGGCTCGTCCGGCCGGACGAGGATCTCGCCGATTTCTCCTTGAGGCAAGGCCACGTCGCTTTCGTCGGCGATCCGGACCGAGTACTCGTCGAGGACCTGGCCGGCGGCCCCGACCACCCGGTCGGGGCCGTAATTCCAGGCGACGATCGTCGCCTCGGTCGATCCGTAGGCATGAACCAGCTCCATGCCGAACCTGGACTCGAACTTCTCGTGGAGTTCGGGGGGGATCGGAATGCCGAAGCCCAGGCGAAGTGAGTTGTCGCTGTCGCCGGGCTCCTCGGGTCGTTTGGCGAGCAGAACGAGCATCGCCCCGACGAACGAGAGGATCGTTGCATCGTGCTCGGCGATCTCCGACCAGAAGGTGTCGGCCTTGAAGCGCGGCGCGAGGCTGATCGCTCCGCCCGAGACGATCGCGGCCCACACTCCATACCCCTGGGCCATGTTGTGGTGAAGCGGGAGGCAGCAATAGAGGGTGTCGGCGGGGTCGAGGCCGAAGAGGCCGGTTGGCTGCCAGCCGTTGGTCCAGTGATGGCCATGGCTGATCAGCGCACCCTTGGCCGGGCCCGTGGAGCCCGAGGTGTACATCACCGCGACCGGATCCGAGTAGTCGACCACCGGAATCTCGCCTCTGACCGGATCGACATCGAGCTCGTCCCAGTCGATCGTCTGAAAGCGATCGCTTTCGCCGCCGCCGATCAAGACCACGAGTTCGAGGAACTCGATCTGATCCGCTACCGCTTCGATCTGCGCGAGATTCGCGGACGTGGTGATGAGGACGCGGCAGCGGGCATCGTTGAGGATGTGCGCCGTTCGCGGGCCGCCGTTGGCCGGGTTCACCGGGACCTCGATCGCCCCCATGAAACCAAGCCCGAACCAGCAGGCCAGGAACTCGCGGCAGTTGTCCAGCATGATCCCCACGGTGTCTCCCCGCTTCACGCCGAGGCGGACGAAGGCATTGGCCATGCCCGTTCCGAGTTCGACCGCGCCCGCCCGGGTGAGGGTGCCGCTCTCATCGTGGATGAAGGCGGCGTCGGGATCAGCTTCCGCGTTCCGCCGGAGCATCGCCGGAAGCGTTCTCATCTCGGCGCCGAGCTTGACGGGGGTCATCGCAGCGCAGCGCTCCTGTCCAGGCGGTTCCGCAGGATCCAGAGCTCCTCCGGAGACGGTGGCGGGGTCGTCGGGACGTCGCCCTCGATGACGATCTCGAACCCGGTCCTGTCCTTGACCTCTTCCAGGCTGGATCCCGCGTGGATCGACTTCAGGCGGGCGCGGTGGGTTTCCGGATGGAAGTCGAATACGCAGAGCGGCGTGATGATCGAACTCGGGCCGTTGTCTTCCAGACCGAGCTTCGACCGGAAGTCAGGGCTGCCATCGCCCCAGCCCAGAGCCGAGACGTAATCGCACTCCTCGACGAGGACACGGGCTTCATGGGAGGTGGTCACCAGGTGCCAGCGTCCGTTCATCAAGGTCGCGTTGCAGGTACCGATGCCACCGGGCCCCCGGAACTTCAGTTGGTGCGGATCCTCGCCGACGCCGATCAGGTTGGAGTTGCCGAACTGGTCGATCTGAATCCCGCCGGCGAAGAAGACTCCGTTGATCCTCATGCGCTGCGAGGAGAGGAGCTGGTCGTGGGGGTAGTGAGCTTCCGCCCACTGCATCGCCCTGACATCCGTGATGTAGGCGTAGTCGTCGAGCACCGGCTCGTCGTGGAGGTAGGCCTTGGTCAGCCCGATCATCACGTTCATGTTCGGGCCGTGGGTCAGGTGGGCCAGCAGGGCCCCGGCCCGCGGCACGGGCAGGTTGGCACCGACCTCGATCCATTGACCGTCTTCGAGGTCGTGGGCGATCGCGGTTGCCATCATTTCCAGCGGTGTCGCGGTGTCTTCGGTCTTGCTCATGATTCGAACTCCGTCAGAGAGAGGATTCGTTCGAACCCGACCCGCTCCAGATACTCCGGATGGGTGGCCGGCTCGAACACGTACCGGGCGAAGTACTCGTCCAATTGCTGCTTGTCGCCGGACTTCATCCAGGCGCCGGCCGCCGCAATGTATTCGCGGATCGAATCGGCATCGGCCGGGTAGTAGCCGTCGGACCCGAATGGATGCGCTCCGTAGGGCAGCCTCACTATCGCCGTTGCCCCCGGTACCGAAGTCGCCCCCGGGTTGGCCCGGATGGTCTGGTTGGAGACGACCTTCTCGACCTGGACGACGGTCTTGTCGGAGGCCGCGTAGATCGCCCGGTCGCCGTAGCCGGTGCCGTGATGCTGGACGTTTCCGTAGGGGTCGCTGATGGCCGCATGAAGCAGGGCCACGTCGATCTCGATCGCCGGGACCGCGATCAGCAACTCGTCGTTGACCGGATCCCTGAACTCGCGAAGGGCGGGGTTCACCTTCGGGTAGGACGTGCCGACTCCGGCTCTCCACGGGTTGAAGGGAAGCCGCTGGGCGGCGGCCCTGAGACCCGCGTAGTACTGGGCCTCGTCGAGCTCCCACATCTCGAGTTCGCCCTCCTGGGCGGATTTCCTGAATGCGGGCCCGATCGACGCCAGACCCTCGGCACCGACGTAGGGAGAGATCAGTTTCCTGACGCAGCCGGCCGCGATCAGCATGTCAACCTCGAGTCCGGATGACGCCGCACCGACGACGGTCAGATCCTTGAGTTCCCGCCGGATGATCTGGCGGACCATGGCCATCGGGTGACCGGCGTTGATGAAGCCGCCGATCGCGACCGTCATGCCAGACTCGATCAGATCGGCCGCGGAGTTCTCGTCGGTGATGACCGGGGTTCTACCTGGGCGCTCGACCTCCACGGCAGTGGCAGTTGCATTATCGGGGGTCATCGACCCACCTCCCATCGCTCGTTGAATTCGTCCCGGTAATCGCTCCGGAACCAGCGGGGGTGGCCGTGGATGGTCTGGCCACCGTCGATCAGAACGCTCTCACCGGTGATGAAGCCAGCCTCGTCGGAGGAGAGAAACGAGACGAGGCTGGCGACATCCTCGGGTTTGCCGAGACGGCCCACCGGAGTCTCGGCAAGGACCACGTCGCGGTGGGCGTCGTCGGCCAGCATCGGCTGCGTCATTCCGGTCTCGACGACGCCCGGCATGACCGAGTTCACCCGAATCCGGTGCATCCCGAGTTCGGACGCCATGCCGATGCCCAGCATTCTGAGCCCCGACTTGGTCGTGCAGTAGGCCGAGAGCTGGTCGGCGTGCTGGACCGCGCCCGATGAGGCGTTGATGACGATCGAACCGCCTTCGGCCCGCTCCTTCATCGCCCGGGCCGCGACCTGACAAACATTGAAGGTGCCGGACAGATTGACGTCGACATGCCGGTTCCACTGGCGTTCCGTCATCTCGAGAAACGTCCCGAACTGGCCGTAGCCGGCGTTGGCGAAGACGACGTCAAGCTTCCCGAACCGGTCTACCGCCCGGGCGATGCCGGATTCGACCTGGCTCCGGTCGGACTGATCCATGCCGAATGCCTCGAAATCGGCAGCGGTCTCAGCCATCGCTTCCGAGGTTTCTTTCAGGAGTTCGACCTTTCGATCAAAGATGGCGACTCGCCCTCCCTCCTTCGCCATACGCACCGCAGTCGCGGCGCCGATGTCGCCACCAGCGCCGGTGACGAGGCAGACCTTTCCTTCGAAGCGCTTCATCGTGCCGTAAAACCTCCGTCGAGATAGATAACTGAACCGGTCATGAATGCCGAAGCCGGAGCCGCCAGATAGACGACGAGCGGGCCGATCTCCTCGGGCTCGCCGAGCCGCCGGAGCGGAACCTGCCTCAGAAGCTTGTCCTTCGCCGCCGGATCCTCGATGACCTCGGCCGGCATGTCGGTGGCGAAATACCCCGGAGCGATCGCGTTGACCCTGATCGAATTACGGGCGAGTTCCACGCCGAGGGCGCGGGTCAGACTCGCCACTCCGCCTTTGCTCGCGCAATAGGCCGACTGGCCCGCCACCCCGGCGGCCGCGCCGACCGACGAGACGTTGATGATCGAGCCGGCGCTTCCCCGGAACTCGCGCAGGAAGGCGCGGCCACATCCGATGACCGCTCCGAGATTCGTGTCGAGGACCGATTCCCAATCCTCCGGCTCCATTTCTTCGAGCCGCAGCTGGCGTTCGATTCCCGCGTTGTTCAGCAGCACGTCCGGTGGACCGAGCTCTCGGGCGATGTCCTCCATCACCTGGTCCACCTGGGCCGTGTCGTCCACGTCGAGAACGTGAGCACTGGCCGTGCCGCCCGCTTCGACGACCTCGTCGCAAAGCGAGGCGAGGAGTTCGGGGCGACGGCCGGTCACGGCAACCCTGGCCCCGCCCTCGGCCAGCGCGAGCGAGGCCGCCCGTCCGAGGCCGCGAGTCGCTCCGGTGACGACCGCCACCGACCCGGAGAGGTCGAAAGCCTCCCGAAGGCTCATCCCAGTCCCATCGAACGGGCGATGATCATCGTCTGGATCTCCGAAGTGCCGGCACCGATCTCCATGAACTTGGCGTCGCGGTAGTGGCGGGCAACAGGATACTCCTCCGTGAAGCCGTAGCCACCGAAAACCTGGACGCCGTCGCGGGTCGCGGAGACGTAGGCCTCCGACGCGTGAAGCTTCGCCACCGCGGCCAGCTCGGCCGCATCGGGCCGCTGCTGGTCCATCGCGGCCGCAGCGCGGGCGACGAGCAGATCGGCGGCGTCCATCTCGGTACGCATCCGGACCAGCTTGGCCGCCACCATCTGAAAGCTCCCGATCGGCTTGCCGAAGGCGACCCGCTGCTGGGCGTACTCGACGCAGAGGTCGAGGATCTGGCGGGTCGCGCCGACGCAGATCGCCGCGACCAGGGTCCGCTCCAGGGCTAGTCCTTCGCGCAGCGCCTCCCAGCCACCGTGAAGCGGGCCGAGCACATCATCGACCCCGACTTCGACATCGTCGAGGAAGACTTCACAGAGATCGATCGATCGAAGCCCGATCTTCTCCAGCTTGTGGAGCCTCACGCCAGACGCGTTCGGATCGATCATGACCAGCGAGATGCCCCGGCTGTCGTTCTGGCGATCCCGGGTCCGGACCGCGGTGATGATCACGTCGGATGACGCAGCACCCGTGATGAAGACCTTCTGACCGCTGACCTTGATCCGGTCGCCGTCCACCGCTCCCCGCGACCGCAGCGCGGCTGCGTCCGATCCCGAGTCCGGTTCGGTCAGGGCGAAGGCGACCCTCGCCTCACCCCGGGACAGTGCGGGCAGCCAGCGGTCGCGCTGCGCTTCATCGCCCAGGCGGGCGATCGCATCGGCGCCCAGCGTCCACATCGAAAAGTATGCCTGCGCCGGTGCAAGCGCGAAGCGGGCGATCGTGCGATGTACGACCGCGAGATCGGCCACCGATCCTCCGGCTCCTCCGGCGTTCGAGGGGACCGGCAGCCCGGACCAGCCGGCCTCGGCGAGCGCGTCCATCGCCTCGACGGGATAGGCGCCGTCCCGGTCGCACTTTCGCAGATACTCCTCGGTCATGTGCCGGGCACAGAGCTGACTGAGCCCGTCGATCATCGACTTCTGATCGGCCGACTCGAAACCCATCGTCGCAAATCCGCAATTTCGTGGTTCGTTCATAGTTCTCCTCGCCTCGCGGCAAGCCTAACATAAATTGTCAGACCTTTCAAAAGTCAGACCGAAGTTCCCGGATTTTCGCTCTAGCTGGAGGCGTGCAACCTGAGGTACTCGAGATGCCGGCGCATGGCCTCGGCCGCCCCCTCTACATCCTGCTCTTCGACCGCGGTGACGATCTCGATGTGCTGCCGGACGGCATCGCGTCCGACTTCCACATCGGCGTGAATGAACGCCAGCGGCCTCGCTACCCGGTATAGAGTCGCGATAATCGCAGCAAGCAAACGGTTTCCGGTGGCTTCGGCGAGACTCGAGTGGAACCGGATATTGAGATCAGGAACCTCCTCATCGGTCACGTCGGCATCCTTTTCTTCGTCGACGATCTCTCGGAGAGCCGTGATTTGCTCTTTCGTCCGATTGGCCGCAGCCAGGCGTGAACTCGGGATGTCAAGGGAGCTCCGGACCTGCGCAACTTCCTCATAAGAGATGTTCCCCAGCTCCAGGGTGCTCTTCAGGCGATCGCCCAGCACGATCGCGAGCGCGTGGTGGTCGACGTACTGGACGAAGCTTCCACCCTTCGCCCCCGGCGTCTTGATGATCAGGCCGTTCTCCGCAAGCGAGCGCAGCGCTTCGCGAATCGTTGCGCGACTGACCGAGAACTCGCTTGCCAACTTGGTTTCACTCGGCAAACGCTCACCAGGCTCGAACGTGCCCGAAATGATCGCCTGCTTGATCTGCTGTTCCACCTGCTGCCGCGGTCTCAGGACCGGCTCAGCGTGAAAAGGACTTCCGTCAACCTCGATTGGACTCAATCCCCTTCCCCTCGGAAAGCTCGAACATACGAAGAATCTAGCGGTTTTGTCAATTGCCGAACATTTGACACTGATCAGTATAGCCACCACCGGTGATGAAATTCCGGCACCTGCCCTCCGGCCGTCGGACGCAGCTTCCATGCCTTATACTTGCTTGTTGTAAGCAACTATCTGGATGGTCATGGCTGAAGAAGTGGAAAATCTGGTCAAGTCGATCTACGGGCTCGGTCTCGTCCACCGGGAGATCGCCCGGTATGCCTTGGCCGAGCTCGGGTCTCAGGGGTTCACCGCGCTGGCCGCGATACGAACCGCCGGTCCGCTACGGGTAAGTGAGATCGCCGAGCGGCTCAGTATCGACGTTTCGGTGGCCAGCCGGCAGGTGAACTCGCTGATCTCCGCCGGATATGCCCGCCGGGATCCCGACGAGGCCGATGGTCGCGCCCACCGGATCACCGCCACCGATTCCGGAGCCAAGGCTCTGACCGAGTGCCACGGGCGCATGGTGGCCGCCTTCTCCCAGGCCCTCGACGGCTGGTCCACCCAGGAGATCGCGGAGCTCGCCGGGCGCCTCGACCATCTGCTGGAGGACTTCTCGAAGACCGCCCGTCTGAACGAGGCAGCCCCGAAGTGAGGCTGGGCAGAGCCAAAGCGTCACCCGCCTCCGAGGAGAAGCTCGATTCCGGCATGACCCACCGCCAGGTCCTCGAGGCCATGTCCGGCCTGCTGCTCGGAATGTTCGTGGCGATCCTCTCGAGCACGGTGGTGACCACGGCCCTGCCGAAGATCATCGGTGAGCTCGGTGGTACCCAGACCTCGTACACCTGGGTCGTCACCTCCACCCTCCTGGCCCTGACCGTCAGCACCCCGATCTGGGGCAAGCTGGCCGATCTCTTCGATCGCAAAATGCTGATCCAGCTGGGCCTCACGATATATGCGGTGGGCTCGACCCTGGCCGGCCTCGCGGAGTCGACCACCTGGCTGATCTCCTGCCGCGTGATCCAGGGACTCGGGGTGGGCGGGCTCACCGCGCTGGTCCAGATCGTACTCTCCGACCTGGTTTCGCCCCGCGAGCGCGGCCGGTACATGGGATATCTCGGAGCGGTCTTCGGTCTCGGCACGGTCGCCGGACCGGTACTCGGCGGCGTGATCACCGACGGGCTCGGCTGGCGGTGGTGCTTCTACGTCGGGGTTCCTTTCGCCGTTGCCGCTCTCATCGTGCTGCAGCGGACCCTGCACCTCCCCCGGGTGCGCCGCAAAGTGAAGATCGACTACCTCGGGGCCACCCTCATCGCCGGCGGTGTCTCATCGCTCTTGATCTGGGTGTCCCTGGCCGGCCAGCAGTACGACTGGCTGTCCTGGCAGACCGCGGTCCTGGTCACCGGCGGGATCGTCCTGGGTGCCAGTGCGCTCTACGTGGAGCGGCGGGTGAAGGAGCCTCTGGTGCCGCTCCGGCTGTTCTCGGAGCGCACGGTCGTACTTGCGGTGATCGCCAGCGTGGCGGTCGGAATCGCGATGTTCGGCACCACCATCTTCCTGACCCAGTACATGCAGATCGCTCGCGGTCAGACGCCGACCGTCTCGGGGCTGCTCACCATTCCAATGGTCGTCGGCCTGTTCCTCTCCTCGACCATCATCGGGCGGGTGATCAGCCACACGGGGTTCTACAAGCGGTGGATGCTGCTCGGAACCGGACTGCTGACGGTCGGCCTGACGTTGATGGGCACCATGGACGAGACGACCAACATGGGCGAGGTGGGGGTTTTCATGCTGATCGTCGGCAGCGGCGTCGGCATGGTTATGCAAAACTTGGTGCTGGTGGTCCAGAACACGGTCAGCCAGCGGGACATCGGCGCCGGCAGTGCGCTGGTCGCCTTCTTCCGCAGCCTCGGGGGCGCGATCGGGGTGAGTGTGCTCGGCGCCCTGCTTGCCACGCATGCCAGCTCGTCGATCCTCGACGGCCTCGCCGCGAAAGGCATCGACCCGGCCCGATTCGGTGGCAGCTCCCATCAGGTTCCGGAAGTGAGCACCCTGCCCGCCCCGATCGCCCAGGTGGTCGAGCACGCCTACGGCACGGGAATCGCCGAGATGTTCCTGATCGCCGCGCCGGTCGGCCTGGTCGCCTTCATCGCCCTGCTGTTCATGAAAGAGACGCCGCTCGGATCGAAGAGCGGAATCGAACGCACCCTGGAGGAGAATCCCAATTGAGTACCGAAGACCCGCTCCCCGATCTCATGCTGCGCCGGCTCCTGGTCGCGATCGACGGCTCTCCCAACAGCGACCTCGCGCTCTCGGCGGCGTTCACGGTCGCCCACCGCGACAATGCCACCCTCACCCTGGTCACGGTTGAGCCTGACTTGGTCTCGGCCGCCTCAATGTGGTCCCTGGTGGCAACCCCGCCACCTGAACTGCAGGAGGAAACACACGAGGCGGCGCAGAAAGTGCTCGACGAGGCGATCGCCCGCCTGCCGGACGATGTTCCCGCAACGAAGATTCTGCGTTTCGGCAAGGCGGGCCCCGAGATCGCCGCCGAAGCGGCATCCGGCCGATACGATGCGGTCCTCCTCGGCGCCCGCGGGGTCGGCCGGGTCGGCTCGTTGCTCGGCAGCGTCAGCCAGTACGTGCTCCACCATGCCGAGATCGCCGTCTTCGTCACCCACCAGCCTTCGGTCGAAGACGGCACCTGATCGCTGAGCGCACTGTTCCACACGGTCGAAGGACGACCCGATGGAGCAGTCGATCATCGAACCCGCCACTTTTGGCGGTCAACGCAACAGCAGCTCATTCATCTTCTCACCCGGCTTCTTCCAGTCAAGTGTTTCCCGGGGCCTGATGCTGATCAGCCGGCAACCAGCTCCCCGGCCGGGGAGTCCGAGTAGGTCTCGCCGCTTTCGGCGAGTTCCACCAGGGAGGCCGGCGGGTCGAACCGCTCGCCGTACTTTTCGGCGAGCTCCCGGGTGCGATCGAGGAACCCGGCCGGACCCCTGCGCCCGGGATGAGCCTCAGAGGTGTAGCCGTTGATGTACTGGAGCACACCACCTGTCCAGCCGGGGAACCCGATGCCGAAGATCGAGCCGATGTTGGCGTCGGCGACGGACTCGATGACACCTTCGTCCATGCATTTCACGGTTTCGAGGGACTCGACGAAGAGCATGCGCTCCTGGAGCTCGAGCAGGTCGATCTTCGACGGGTCGCCGACCGGCGGGAACTCTTTCGCGAGGCCTTCCCACAGACCGGTGCGCTTGCCGTCTTCGTAGTCGTAGAAACCGGCGCCGGCGAGCTTGCCCGGGCGGCCGGCCTCGATCATCCGGTCGACGATCGCGAACGACGGGTGCGGGACCCACTCGTTGCCTTCGGCCTCGGTCGCGTCCTCCATCGTCTTGCGGATCTTGACCATGAGCTCCAGGTTCAGCTCGTCGCTCAACTGCAGCACCGGGGCCGGATAGCCGGCCTGGTTCGCGGCCTGCTCGATCGAGGCCGCCGGAACGCCTTCGGCGAGGAAAGAGATGCCTTCGTTGATGAAGGTGCCGATCACGCGGCTCGTGAAGAATCCGCGGGAATCGTTGACGACGATCGGGGTCTTCTTGATCTGCTTGGCCAGATCGAGTGAACGGTTGACCGTGTCTTCGCTCGTCTCTTCGCCCTTGATGATCTCCAGCAGCGGCATCTTGTCGACCGGGCTGAAGAAGTGAAGCCCGATGAAATCGGCCGGGCGCGAAACGCCTTCGGCGAGATCCGTGATCGGCAGGGTCGAGGTGTTCGAGCCGAGCAGGGCGCCGTCGGCCAGGAAAGGCTCGATCTCGGCGAAGACCTGCGCCTTCACGGCCGGGTCCTCGAACACGGCCTCGATCACGAGGTCGGCACCTTCGGCGTCGGACGCCTCGGCGGTCGGGTTGATCAGCGCGAGCAGGGCGTCGCCTTTCTCCCGGGTCGAGCGTCCGCGGGAGATCGCCTTGTCGACGATGTCCCTGGAGTAGCCCTTGCCCCGCTCGGCGGCTTCGGCGCTGATGTCCTTGAGCACTACTTCGATGCCTGCCTTGGCGCATACATAGGCGATCGCCGCGCCCATCATTCCGGCTCCGAGCACGACGACCTTCTTCGCCTCGTACTTCTCACCGTCCTTGGGACGGCCGCGGTCACCGTTGACCTGCTGCAGGTCGAAGAAGAAAGCCTGGATCATGTTCTTCGCGACCTGGCCGGTGGCCAGCTCGCGGAAATAACGCCCTTCGATCTCGATCGCGGTGTCGAAATCAACCTGCGCGCCTTCGACGGCGGCCGACATGATCGCGATCGGGGCCGGGTAACGGGCACCCTTCAGCTGCTTCTTCAGGTTCGAAGGGAAAGCCGGCAGGTTCGTCGCCAGCTTCGGGTTGGACGGGGTCCCGCCGGGGATCTTGTAGCCCTTGACGTCCCAGGGCTGGACCGCTTCCGGATTCTCGGCGATCCACTTCTTGGCGGCCGGGATCAGGTCGTCCTTGCTCTCGACGAGTTCGTCGATCAGGCCGATCTCGAGTGCCTTCTGCGGACGCAGCGGCTTGCCCTGGATCAGGACCTGCATCAGGCCGTCGGCGATACCGAGCATGCGGGTCACACGGACCACGCCGCCGCCGCCCGGCAACAGGCCGAGCTGGACTTCCGGGGTGCCGAGCTGGATCTTGGGGTTGTCGACGACGACGCGGTGATGGGTCGCGAGCGTGATCTCGAGGCCTCCACCGAGAGCGGCGCCGGCAACCGCGGCGACGACCGGCTTGCCGAGGGTTTCGAGGCGGCGCAGCTGCGACTTGACGAGGCGGATGCCGTCGGCGAATTCGGCCGACTGCTCCTTGGTCACGGCGAGCAGGTCGTTCAGGTCACCACCGGCGAAGAAGGTCTTCTTGCCGGAGGTGATGATCACGCCCTCGATGCTCTCCTTCTCTGCTTCGAGCCGGTCGATGATCACACCCATCGATTCGATGTAGTCGGCGTTCATCGTGTTCGCGCCCTGGCTGGGGTCGTCGATCGTCAGAACGACGATTCCGTCATCGCCCTGGTCCCACTGGATGGTCTTGCTTTCACTCATGTTCCGGGTTCTCCTGGTCTTTCCGGCAATCAGATTCGTTCGACGACGGTGGCGATGCCCATGCCGCCACCGACGCAGAGGGTGCAGAGGCCATACCGGCCTCCGGTCCGCTCGAGTTCGTCGACGATCGTGCCGAGGATCATTCCGCCGGTCGCTCCGAGCGGATGGCCCATGGCGATCGCGCCGCCGTTGACGTTGACTTTGTCCATGTCGACGTCGAGGTCACGGACCAGGCGCAGCGCGACGGCGGCGAAGGCTTCGTTGATCTCGATCAGGTCGAGGTCGCCGGCGGTTATTCCGGCCTTCTCCAGGGCCTTCTTCGACGCCGGGCCGGGAGCCGTGAGCATGATCGTCGGGTCGGCGCCGGACACGGCGGTCGAGACGATGCGGGCCCGCGGGGTGAGGCCGTTGGTTTCACCCGCGGCTTCCGAGCCGATCGCGATCAGCGAGGCACCGTCGACGATTCCGGACGAGTTGCCGGCGTGGTGGACGTGGTCGATCTTCTCGACCCAGTGATACTTCTGCAGGGCGACGGCGTCGAACCCGCCCATGTCGCCCATCGCGGCGAACGATGGCTTCAGCCTGGACAGCGACTCGACCGTGGTGCCTTCGCGGATGAACTCGTCGTTGTCGAGGATCACCGTGTCGTTGAAGTCCTTGACCGGGATTACCGAGCCGGCGAAACGGCCTTCGGCCTGCGCGGTGGCGGCACGCTCCTGCGACCGGGCGGCGAAAGCGTCGACGTCGTCACGGCTGAAGTCCTCGATCGTGGCGATCAGGTCGGCCCCGATTCCCTGCGGGACGAAGCCGGTGTCGTAGTTGGTCTCGGGGTCCATCGCCCAGGCGCCGCCGTCGGATCCCATCGGGACCCGCGACATCGATTCGACGCCACCGGCGAGCACGAGGTCCTCCCAGCCGGAAGCGACTTTCTGCGCGGCGATGTTCACGGCCTCGAGGCCGGAAGCGCAGAAGCGGTTCAGCTGAACACCGGCGACGGTGTCGGGCAGGCCGGCCTTGATCGCCGCGGTCTTCGCGATGTCGGCGCCCTGGTCGCCTACGGGTGAGACGCAACCGAGGACGACGTCGTCGATCGTGTTCGGGTCGAGTTGCTCGTTGCGGATCAGGACTTCATGCATCAGGCCGACCACGAGGTCGACCGGCTTGGTCGAGTGGAGCGACCCGTTGCTCTTGCCTTTGCCGCGAGGGGTGCGGATGGCATCGAAGATCAATGCGTCAGTGCTCATCGAAGAAACTCCGTTTCGGAAGTGGTTGTTGCCGAGGACGTCGAGACGAGGGAAGCGAAAGCTGATTCGCGTCCTGTGTTGCTTGGCACAGGACCGTCGGTTCATTATGTCAAACCACCAGATTCGATTCCATGGTGCGGAGGACTTCGTCGTAGAGCGGTCCGACATCGGCACCGGGAACGAGGATCACAAGGTGGCCGATGCCACCCAACGTGGAGAGCACGAGGCGGGCACCGACATCCGGGTCGAGCCGGGTCGAGATCTCGCCGGCCAGCAGTCCCTCCCTGATGTAGCCGCGCAGCTGGAGATAGAGCTCGCTGTGCATCCGGGTGACCCGCTCGGCAAGTTCGGCGTTGGCGCTGACTTCGGACACGAGGGCGTAATAGAGGCGGTTGTCGGCCGGGCGTTCTTCGATGAACCGGCGGTGGGCGTCGATCACGGCGACGATCGCCTGGCGGCCGCCGCGGGATCCGACATCGCTGGTCGCGACCTCGCGGGCCCAGGACAGATAGGTACGCTCGACGACGGCCTGGAGCAACGCGTCCTTGGTGCCGAAGTGCCAGACGATCGAACCGCGGCTGATCCCAGCCTCCTCACCGATCGCCTTGAGCGACGCCCGGTGAAAACCCTGCTCGGAGAAGACGACCGCCGCCGCGTCGAGCAGCCGCTGACGGGACAGTTCCGACTTCTCCCGCTGGCGGGTCGGGCGTGATGGGTCGTTGCCGGGAGTCACGGGCTATATATCACCAGTTCCCGCCAGTTGCGGAGCTCTCCCTGGAGGGTCGGAATCAATTGGAACGAGTCGGACGCAGGTCGGGCCTCTACCGGTTGGCCGACGCAGCGTGAACGATTCCCAAGTTGTGTTTCTCAAACCGGATCCTCCCTCGTGACCGGAGCCGAAGAGCCGGGCATCCAAGTCTGACTTTTAGCCTTGCTAGTTCAGAAGTAGTCATGTATGATGGCAGCCATGGTGGCCGGAACTATGACCTTCAGCAAGTTCCTCCGCGAAAGCGGGGACGCAATGGATGCGGTCGAGAAGGGAACCGTCCGCCTTGAGCGCCGCGACGGCGAGGACCTGATCCTTAGATTGGCCGATCGGGACGACTCCGAGCGCGAGGGCCTTCGCCTGGCCGTCGCTCTTCTCAGTCGGACCCTGGCCGGCACCACTCCCCAGACCAACGCAGACGTGCTCGCGGATGTGTTCCCTTGGATGTCGTTCCTGCCCAACGAGGACCGCGCAAGCTTCGCCGAGGAGATCATCGAGTCGATCAGGGCCTCCAGTGCGATCGACCGGCCCGACCTGATCTCCACCCTGGTCACGCAGTGGAAGAACACCGCAGAGGTCTGGGCCGATCCCCAGCTACGGGGTCGGCTTGAGTCCGAGCCGGACCTCGCCGGCGAGGCCATCCCCCGTCCAGGGTGACTCCCTCCAAGCGGGACGCCAAGGTTCCCCGGCCAATAGCCAAAGACGAGTGGACGCCCAAGTTCGGTAGCAGGGACGCCGCCAAGGCGTGGGATGAACTCCTCAACTCCAAACTAAAAGCAGCGCTTGTCCGTTTCTGGGATGTCGTGGTCGAAGACCCCCGCTCAACGACCAACCCGTCACGTCACCACCAGCTAAAAGGAAGCCTCGCGACAAGGACGCTAAAGGGCGTCGAAATGGAACAGTGGCAGCACGAGATCTCGGGTGCCGGTCGGATCTGGTTTCTGGTAGACGACAAGAACCGAGTCGTCTGGGTGATGGAGGTAAGTGCCGGCCACCCGTCCAAGACGGACTGATAGCTGGAACGCGACGCCGCGATCCACGGCCTCCTCAAGCGCTTCGGTTACTTCAACACCGACGATCGCGGACTACGAATCGACCGTGATCGATAGCCCGAAGGCAGTCAAGCGTCGGAGATAGACCAGCCAGGTCAGCCCGAAGCAAAGAACCCGACATGCCAGCCAGACCGCGAACTCACAGTTCGACGTCGAGTCGAGAGCATATTGATATCCGACCAGTCCTATTCAGCCTTCTATCCCGGTGGACCCATGGCTGGATCCGACCGGCTTGGATTCGGGCGAACCTCGCTGCCTCAGATAGATGGCGAACACCGCCATGGATCCGACGGCGAGAAACTCTGATTGCCAGTTCTGCAGGGTGCGGTCCCAGAAATCGGACGTGCCGAGATATTGAATCCAGCTGACGGTGGGCATGCCGAAGTCCATCTGTTCGGAGTTGTAGGCGGGCCGGCCCGTGATCGACTGTGCAAGCCAGGCAGCAAGGAAAACGGCTCCCATCAGGATCAAGAGCGAGTTCGAATAGAGCTTCGCGACCAGCCCGCCGATCTGGACCGGCGCCGGTGAATCCGGTTCGGCGTGCGGTCCCAAATTCTGTTTCTCCTCGTCCTCGGTTCCCTCCTCCCCCGGCCGCTTCGACTCAGGCGATCCGCGCTGGACGAACCAGACGGTCGCGAGGATGTAGAGCAGGAATTGGAGGTACTCAGACTGCCAGTTCTCCATCACGTCGCGCGAGAACTCCGGGGAGGTCAGATAGTTGGCGTAGCTGATCTCGTTCGGTTTCTCACCCGTCAGGTTCGCCATCGCTATTTGTTGGTTGTTTGTATTCGGAATGGCCCGCCACAGACTGGCCGGCCAGAGCGAGGATGAAGAGCACGCCGAAGAAGAGTCCCAGGCTGTTCTGGCGAACGAAGCGCATCAGCTGCTCACCAGCCCCGTGACGATCGCGTAGACGAGTCCGGTGGCCACGACGAGCAGGTATCCGAAGAACATCGCGCGCATCTTTCGGACACTAGGCCGAAGGTCGGATGGTCCATTATTTGGCTTGCCATGGAGGCGGCGCTTGCCGCGCCCCACGAACCTGAACCTCTTCACCGAGCCGACGCCCCCGCCAGGAGTTGACGGCCCGCGCGAGCCCTCTGATCGTTTTCGCGCGAGCCGACAGCAGGAACGGTGCCGCGTCCATCGGATATTCGGTGTTTTGCGCGCATCAGGGCTCTTTCTTCAGGGTCCCGAGCGCTGCCTCGCCCTCCGTCACGATCCATCCTTGGCGTGGACGCCGGGGGTATCCCCAGGCGCCAGATCGCCAAGAGACTGGGGATCGATCCGAGGACGGTCAAACGCCTCGCCGAAGCAGACCGGCCACCCGGCTACCAAAGGGCCCCGGCCGGATCGATGCTCGATCCGCTCGAGCCGGTGATCGCCAGGCTGATCGAAGACTGGCCCGAGATCAAGTCACCCAGGGTGACCGAGATCCTCCGCGACGAGCACGGCTACACCGGCTCGGTCGATCTGGTCAGAAAGCGGATCTCAAAGCTTCGCCCGCCCAGTGATCGTCCACACGCTGCTTGTCACCTCGACCGCGTCCGCGATCAGCTTCACCAGTGCCGGCCGCTCTCCTGTCACCGACCTCGGACCCAACGGCACAGGCGCCATCAGCGGCAACTTCGGGGGCGATGAAGCCAGCGACATAGTCAGCGTTACCGAGTCCGAAGGACCTTCCGTCGGGGGCGGCATCTACATGCTCATCAACGACGGCAACGGCTACTTCTCGGAGACCGAAACGAGCGCATGCGACCCGGTTGAGGAAAGTCCCTGCCTCAACGACTGGGACATCGCCGGCATCTACGAAGCGGACTTCGACCAGGACGGCAACCCCAACATTCTCACCGTCCGCTCCGGGCTTGACCGGTACACGGTCTGGCGTGGGGACGGCGACGGGCACCCAGCGTCCCCTTCTATGAGACCTATCCCGGCCAATATGTGCCGCGTCCGATCGAGTTTCGAGTCCATGACCCCGAGAAGTCTTCTAGTCAACTTGCGTCCGAGCTACTCGCGCTCACGAAGATGAGTTGGAACAACACTCAGTTCGATCAGCGTGACCCGATCACGCTGCGTGCGCCTCGCGAAGTGAGCGACATCCTCCGCTACGTTGGTGACGACGGCCCCGTTGAGCCTTCATATGCGGCCTACATGTGACTCGGGCCAGGAGTCAAGACGCGCGCCACACTTGCAACAACTTATAAAAGTTATAAACACTTTCAAAGACTGCGGGTATGATGGACGACATGGCCAACCCGTTCAAACCGACTTTCGGGGCCACGCCTCCCCTGCTGGCCGGTCGCGACGAGCCGATCGCAGACTTCGCCGACGCGCTCGATGACGGCCCGGGGGCGACTGGCCGCGCCACTCTCTACACCGGTGCCCGTGGGTCCGGCAAGACCGTAATGCTGAACGCAGCCGAAGACGAAGCCCGGTCGCGAGGGTGGCTGGTCGTGAGCGAAACGGCCACCCACAGCCTGGTCGAGACTCTCACCAGGAGCCGGCTACCTTCACTGTTGCGAGAAATTGACGCAGAAGCGGTGAAGCGCCGCCTCACCCAGGTTGACCTTCCCGTGATCAAGGGCGGATTCAGCTGGGACACGGTCGAATCTCATGTCGTTGCCATGGATCTTCGGGAACAGATCAATCTGCTCACGGACCTGCTCGCCGAGAACCAGACAGGCTTGCTCATCACAGTCGACGAAATCCATCCCAACAATTCTGCCGAGCTGCGACAACTCGCCACCGTTATCCAGCATGCATTCCGCGAAGACAGGCAACTCGCGTTCGCTGGCGCGGGCCTGAATGCGGCGATCAGCGATCTCCTGAATGACGACGTCCTCACTTTTCTCCGCCGCGCCGACCGTCACAACCTCGGCAACGTCGACCTCGATCACGTTCGACAGGCGATCGAGCAACCGATCGCCGAAGCTGGCCGCACGGTGCAACCCGTGGCGCTCCGGACAATGGTCGAGGGCACCCGCGGATACCCCTTTCTCATCCAACTGGTCGGTGCCCAATGCTGGCGAATAGACCCAACCGCCGAGACCATCACCCAAGCCGATGCCAAGCAAGGAGTCGAACGAGCCCACCGCCGTCTCGGATCGCTTGTCCACGCCCCCGCCCTGAACCGGCTTTCCGACATCGATAAGAGCTATCTGTTGGCGATGGCTCAAGACGATGACCGTTCCAGCACCGGCGAGATCGCGGAACGACTCAACGTAAGCCCGCACTATGCGGGCGTCTACCGAGACCGCCTGATCGCGTCTGAGCTCGTCGAACCCGCCGGATACGGATTCGTGAACTTCACCCTCCCCTACCTGCGCGAGTACCTCCGCGAGCATGCGGCATCCCTGATCTCGTCGTCTTCGTCTCCTCAAGACTGAGGACGAAGGAGATCTCGCGGGATCCACCACGGCCGGGGCACCTTCTTGGTCGCAGCCGACGTTAGCTCCGCACGCCGACCAAAGCGAGCCGGAATCGGGGCAAATCCCCGGCTATCGGCGCATATCGAACGATTTTCAGGCACTCGTGCCTGAAAAATCAGCCGATTTCGAAGGCGGTTAGAAATCTTTCCGCAAAAGGAAACCCCGCAGTTGCGGGGCATTCCTAGAGGGGTGAGCGACGGGGATCGAACCCGCGACCGCCTGGACCACAACCAGGAGCTCTACCAACTGAGCTACGCCCACCGCGAGGAGACAAATCTACCGGGAGCGGGGTCCCGCGAGCGTGACGGGCCACGCAGCCGGGCTAGGAGCCGGTCTCCATCGGTGGCGGGGCGTTGCTGCTCGACCAGATCGCCCCCGCCGAAGCGGTGATCACGAGGCCGATCGCGACGATCTCACTCGGCACCACCCCCTGGTCGAGGAGCAGGAAGCCGACGATCGCGGCGACGCCGGGCTCGATACTCATCATCACGCCGAAGACGTTCGACGGCAGCCGGCGCATCGCCTCCAGCTCGAGCGAGAAGGGGACCGCCGAACTCAGGATGCCGACCCCGATCCCGATCAGGATGACGGTCGGGTCGAGCAGTTCCATGCCGCCATCGACGATCCCGGTCGGCGCGGTCAGCACCGCCGCGACGGTCATCGCCACGGCAAGTCCCTTTCCGCCGGCCGCCTGCTCGCCGAGCCGCTTGCCGAGCAGGATGTAGGCGCCCCAGAAGAAGGCGGCGATGAGGGCGCAGGCGACACCGACCGGGTCGAGGTCGTCCCCGCCCACCCCGCCGGTGAGCAGGAGGATGCCGAAGGCGGCCAGGCCCGCCCAGAACCAGTCACGCCGCCGGGGCGAAGTGATCAGGGCGACGGTGAGCGGGCCGAGGAACTCGAAGGTCACCGCCGTGCCGAGCGGGAGACGGTCGATCGACTCGTAGAAGAAGAGGTTGACCCCCGCCAGCGCGATGCCGAACAGGAGCGTCACCTTCCGGTCGCTCTCCGGGACCCGGAAGTCCGGCCGCCAGATGGCGACCAGGAGGACGGCGGAGACGAACGCGCGGATGAATACGACGCCCGCCGCGCCGACCTCGGAGAAGAGATCGACCGCGATCGCCGAACCGATCTGGATCGAGAGGATCGAGCCGAGCACCATCGACACCGCGATCGGTGTAGGCGACTGTCGCTGCGAGGTCATGCCTCCAGTCAAGCACCCGCCCGGTCCCGGTGCCGCGCCATCCGCCCGTCCCCCGGCAAACGCGATAATCGGCGTATGGAAAAGCCTGCGGCGCCGACTCGTGACCAGTTTCCGCACCTCCGCACCATCCCGGCGAGGTGGAAGGACAACGACGTCTACGGCCACGTGAACAACGTCGAGTACTACTCGTTCTTCGACACAGTGATCAACGCCTGGCTGATCGAAGAGGGTGGCCTCGACATCCATGAAGGCGGTTCGTTCGGGGTCTGCGCAGAATCCGGCTGCCGCTTCCTCGCCTCCGTAGCCTTCCCCGATTCGGTCGAGGCCGGCCTCCGGGTCGGGCGCCTCGGCAATTCGAGCGTCAGGTACGAAATCGGTCTTTTCGATTCCGGGGGCCGGGCGCTGGCCGAAGGCCACTTCGTCCACGTGTTCGTCGATCGCGAGAACCGGAAGCCGATGCCGATCCCGGACGCGATCCGTGCCTCGCTCGAACGGCTCGAGGTGCCTTCTTGAAGACGACGGCAACCGTTCTCCGCAGCATGGGCCACGAGTCGCCCTTCGGCGGGTCAACCCCGCTCGACCGGGTCGGGCTCGACCTGGAACCGCCTCAGCCCGGCGAGCTGCTGGTCAGGGTCAGGCCGCCGGCCTCTGCCATTCCGACCTTTCCGTGATCACCGGACAGTGGCCCCGGGTGATGCCCATGGCGCTCGGGCACGAGGCGGCCGGCGAGGTGCTCGAGGCCGGCTCGCCCGACTCCGCCTTATCCTCCGGTGACCACGTCGTGCTGGCCTTCGTTCCCGCCTGCGGCGAATGCTCTTTCTGCCGGCAGGGCCGCCCTGCTCTCTGCGAACGCACCCTCAAGGGGTCCTACCTCGGTTCCTGCGTCCCGTCGCGGGACATCCCGCGATTCATCGAGATGTACGAGGCCGGGTTCCTGCCGGTCGACGGCCTGCTGAGCCACCGGCTGACGCCGGACCAGATCAACGAAGGCTTCGACCGCCTCGCGTCGGGCGAAGCGGTCCGGCAGGTAGTGCTCTTCGGGTAGCTACTTCGCCTGTTCCCTGAGGAACGGGAGCGTTGTCGATGCCGTTGTTGATCGCGCCGGAATCGATGCTGAGCCTCTGGGGGTGGCCCGGCCCCCTGCGTCGGCGATCCGGTCGGGACCGTTCAGACTGGGTTTGCTGTCCTTCACCACGTACCTGTTGATCGCCAGAACGGTGCCGGGGTCCTTTTTCGACGAGACGGAAACCGAGCAGGCCCCCATGTTCAGGCACACGGTCTCGAACTCCCAGTCCTCCCGGTCGAGACCGACCGACTCGAGCGATCGGGCAGCGGCTTCCTCGGCTGCCTCGGCCGGGAAGACCTCGACACTGGTGCCCTGATTGGCAAGCACGATCGCGCCAACGACCAGAATCACGAGTGGTATGGCGAACAAGAGAACCTTCATCAAGGGTGAAACGTATCTGCGCCGGGTCCGGATCACCGGCAGCCTGCGTCCGGAGCACCCCCGGCAGGATTCGAACCTGCGACATCCGGCTTAGAAGGCCAGCGCTCTATCCAGCTGAGCTACGGGGGCGGGGTGGGACAAGCTGCATTCTAAGTTTCTAATGCGGGGTACGTTTTTCCGGGAGTAGGACCATAAAAAAAGGCCCCCGCCCTGGCATTGGGCGGAGGCCACATCGGCGCTACCACGAAACATCATTTTGCCAAGCGCTCGAAAACTCCCCTCTCTTCTTCAACTAGCCGCTGGAGGCGGTCCTGAAATTCTTTGTCGTTCTTTCTCATCTGGATGTGCTGATCGATTGCGTCTCGAACGGCATCCGAGATGGAGACTCCATCGGTTCGAGCGATGGTCTCAATCTCAGCGGCCTTGTCAGAGTCGAGGCGCAGCGTCATGGTCTTGGCCATCTTGCTTACCCCTTCGTTGGTGGGTGGTTGCTTCCTTTGGTGCCAGGTGACACGTAGCGAAATACTACCTTGACACTACATTGTCAATAATTCAAGATAGTTTGCCACCATGATACCAATAACTGCTACACTCCCTCCAGTGAGTGAGCAGATAGAGATCGGGGACTTTTTCGTGATCGCCGGCGCAGCAACTGGCGAGGACCCGCTCTTCCTCAAAATGGCCTCCAGCATCCCCCTCGCAGAGTCAGCTGTCTCCGCGGCCTTCGCCGGATTCGGCGGCGAACAGTTCTTCCCCGATCCGGTCCAGCGTGCCGCGATCACATGCGCCCGAATCGTCAAGAATCACGCCCTGGAACCCATGACGATTCTGGCAAGCTGGATCGGCTTCCAGATCGGCCTTCCTTAGCCAGGAGTCATCACCTGAACCGGCTTGGAAGGCCAGCGCTCTATCCAGCTGAGCTACGGGGGCGAGGTGACGCGGACCCGAATCCTATTGCGGTTCCGCGGTCACCGTCCCGCTTTCGTCAGGCCGCGTCGATTTCCTTCTTGATCTCGTCGGCGTCAGCGTCGACCTGCTTCTTCAGCTGTTTCTTGGCGTGCTTCGTCGCCTTCTCGATCGCGTCGTCGACCTTCGACTCACCGATCACGACGATCGCGGCCCGGCCTTCGTCGAGGGCCTCACCGAGGTCCTTGAGATCGCCTCGCGACATGCCCTTCCAGAGGTGGCCGGTCACGCCGCCGATGACACCGCCGGCCACGGCCGTACCGATGATCGCCGGCGGGAAGAGCAGTCCGACGACCGCACCGACGCCGATGCCGGTCCATGCCCCGTGCTGGGTCGGGAGTTCGGTCTTGTGGACGTGGACCTTGCCGTCGTCCGACTTCTCGATCACGGCGGCGTCGAAGGTGCCGACCAGCCCCTCCACGTGAAGCGCAACGACCCCATCGAAATCGGCATCGGCCTCTTCGACTGAGTCATAGGTGGCTACGTAAAGAAAAGCGGGACGGTCGGACATGGGCGGGTCTCCTTGGTCGGGTGCGGTTTGGGGGCCGACCCTACCAGCAGAATGGCCGGATACTGTGAACGGGCGGTTTACCCGGCGGGACAGGCGCCCGGGTCCAGCTCGCCGGTCACTTCGTACACGTAGTCCGGCTGCGGGGTGATGTCCGGTTCCTCGACCACCATCCTGACTCCCGGGTTGTCCCTGATCCAGCTGTTCACCGGATAGAAGTAGTCAGAATCGGGCGAGTCCTGGGTGTTCTCGCTGGTGATGATGTAGTCGAAGTCGCCTTCGTTGATCTTGTCGATGAAGCCTTCGCAGGACGTATACAGGCGGTAGGTCCCGTTGTCGCCTTCCTTGCCGATGTACTCGACGTGGTTCGAGAGGTCGACCCCGTAGAAGCCGTACTGGCCGAAATAGATCTCGCCCGACCCGGCCAGCGCGATGCGCTTGTCCTCGAGGTTGCGGGTGAAGTCGAAGGCCTCCTGCGGGCCGCCTTCCTGGAGGAACAGCGTCGAGCGCGTGTAGTGCTTGTTCGCGTATCCGACCTCTTCCCCGCGGCCCCAGACGACCGCGACCAGGACGATCGCCGCGATCGAAGTCACGATCACGCTGAGCGGGGCCTTCTTGTGCTGGTGGAGCCAGGTCAGCCCGACCGGGGCCCACACGATCGCGAGCGTCAGGAAGATCGTTCCCAGGATCAGGCCCGGGTACCAGCGGGGCGAGGTGAGCACGGTGATCGCGAAGATGACCGTGAGGAAGATCAGGACCTTGTTGGCGCGGCCCTCCGGCGCACGCAGGGGCCTCGCGATCGGCAGCAGGGTGGCGGCGAGCAGGAGGCCGGGCAACAGGTATCTCGTGTTGGTGAAGAACCCGCGCGGTTCGCCCTCCTGGCCGGCGGCCGTGAGCGGGGTCAGCAGGTAGACGAACGCCGTCACGAGCGCGGCCGCGGCCAGGACCCGGATCACCTTGTTCTTGGCCCTCAGCGCGATGTAGACCGCGGCCGCGGCGAGCATGACAAGGAGCAGTGGCCAGAGGATCCCGAAGGCGTCGTCCAGACGGGGGAAGAACCAGTACCGGTAGATGTCGAGGTCGGTTATGTAGTGGAACACCGAGAAGCGCGGCCGCGGATCGAGCGGCATCTGGTCCGGCTGCGGCAGCTTGAGCGGGCCACCGGAGACGGCCGGCACCGGATTGCCACCGGTGTAGATCATCGCCCGCACGTACCAATAGCCGCCGACCACCAGGATCGAACCACCGAGCCAGGCAGCGGTGATCATGCGGCGGCCGCGGCCGCTGACCAGGATCATCCCGATCAGGATCACCCCGACCGGAGCGAGCATCGAGACCTTGATCGAGATCGCGATTCCGGCGGCGATGCCGGCGAGGATCAAGGGACCCCGGTCGAGCAGCGGCGCGCTCGGGTCCGGCTTGTCCTCGACCGCCCCGGCCTTCGGGGCGCGTCTCTGGTGGCCGTTGATCAGGAACGCGGCGAAGGCGACCAGGAACGCGAAGCAGACGATGTCGTTGCGCCCCTCCCCTGGCTGGGTTTCGATCATCACTCCCGAAGCCAGGAAGATCGCTCCGCCGACCAGTGTCGCGGGACCGACGCCGTAGGGACGGCCGACGCACCAGCAGGCGAGCAGTCCGACTCCGACCGAGAACATGTTGAACAGCGGCGAGAGCCAGTCGCTCTTCATCAGGCCGATCAGGGCACCGTGCATCAGCTCCGAGCTCTGGGGGTAGAACCAGACCGCCAGGCGCAGGGGGTCGGTGAAGTGGAGCGGGTTGGTCGAACCCTCCTGGATGAACCGGGCCGAGGCCGGCATGTGGTACCAGGTGGTGTCCCCGCCGAACATGCCCTGGTCGAGGCTGAGCTGCGACGGGAAGGTCCATTCCGCCACGACCCACGAAGCCACGCCGAGCGCCACGAGCACCGCCCAGGCCGGCACTTTGGGCGCGGCGATCGGTTCGACCTCGGTTGGTGCGAAATGCCGGCCGATCGCGGCGGCGGCCAGGGGCACCACGATGCAGCCGACGGTGATTCCGCCGAGCGTCAGAAGCGACAGTGTCCCGAGGATCTGGAGGGCGATGATCAACAGCGCCACGGCGATCGTCAGGTCCGCGAGATGCGCCAGTGCTCCGGAAAACTCGGGCACGATCCAGCGGCGCAGCCAGTATCCGCCCAGCCAGAGGGAAAGGACGATCGCCAGCATGGCGATGGTCCCGACGAGATAGGAAGCCAGGGTCGGGGTCAAGCCCGGCCTTTGAACTCAGCAGACACCGGCGGCATCCTAAATGAGTGGGGCTGGCCCACGGCCGTTGCCACCACCCGGCAAGCGCCGGACCAGCGCCTCGGCCCGCTTGCGGTTGACCCGGAGGAGCCACGACCCGATTTCGTTCGCTGAGATCGTTTCGCGACTACACTTCCGTCATGGGCGTGAGAGTGGACGAGAGCGAGATCGGGCTGACCTGGGTTCAGGATGAGCCGATGGCGCGTGCATCGCACGCTCTCGTCTCGGACGGCAAGGTATGGATCATCGACCCCGTCGACAACCCCGAAGTGATGGAACGAGTTGCCGGCCTCGGCACCCCGGTTGCCGTCTTCCAGCTGCTCGACCGCCACAAGCGCGACTGCGAGAAGGTCGCCAAGCGGCTGGACATCCCGTTGGTGGTCCTGCCCGACGAAATGAGGTCAACGCCCTTCCAGGCGATCGACGTGGTCAACAACCGGTTCTGGAAGGAGAGGGCCCTCTGGTGGCAGCACAAGCAGGCCCTGATCGTCTCCGAGGCCGTCGGCACGGGCAAGTTGTTCAACCCGTCCGAAGCCGGAGCGGGAATCCACATCATGCTCCGCGCGAACCCGCCGAAGAAGCAGCTCGGCACCTACGTCCCCCAGCACCTGCTGGTCGGCCACGGCATGCCGATCCACGGGCCGAAGGCCACGAAGGCACTGCAGGAGGCTATGGACCGCTCCCGCCGCGACCTGCCGATGGCGATCCTCAAGGCCCCCGGCGCGCTGCGTTCCTGACCAGGGTTCACGCGGGCAGGCTCGCCCGGACGATCGCGGAGGCCGCCTGGTCGTGGACCCGGTGGGTTTCCTCGATTTCGATGTTCTCGAATCCGGCCGCAGCCAGACTGGACTCGAACCCGGTCCGGGTCAGGGCACCGGCGATGCAACCGGTCCACTCCTTCATGTCTGCCCGTGTCTCCTCGCTCATGCCGGGGTCGGCGAGCACGTCCGAGACCGCGAACCGGCCACCTGGTTTGAGAACCCGGGCAGCCTCGGCCAGCACCTTCGGCTTGTCACCGGAAAGGTTGATCACGCAGTTCGAGATCACGACGTCAACGGTGTCATCCGGCAAAGGAATGGCTTCGATATCACCGCGGAGGAACTCGACGTTTTCAACTCCGGCTTCGCGCTGATTGCTTCTGGCCAGTTCGAGCATTTCATCGGTCATGTCCAACCCGTAAGCCTTGCCGGTGGGCCCCACGCGTCGGGCTGAGAGCAGCACATCGATACCGCCACCAGACCCCAGATCGAGTACCACCTGTCCTTCTTTCAAATCGGCGACCGCGGTGGGGTTTCCACATCCGAGCGACGCGAGCCGGGCGGCTTCCGGAAGCTCGTCCCGGTCTTCTTCTGCGTAGAGGTTCGATCCGAAGACCGCTCGTTGGTCTTCGGTGATCACCGTGTCGTTCCCGCAGCACGATGCGTCTCTCGAACCCGCATCCACCGCCGCGGCGGCGTAACGCTCCCGCACTACCTCTTTGAGTTCCCGCTCGTCGCTTTCCTCTAGCTCAGCCATGTGCTCAGTTCCTCGAGTTCTTCGGGGTTTACGTAGTAGTAGGCCCAGAGGCCCTGGCGCTCCGAATCAACGATGCCTGCGTCGCGCAGCTTCTTCAGGTGATGCGACAGCGTCGACTGGCTCACCTCGAAAAGCGGGACGAGCTCGCAGACGCAGACCTTGCCCGCGTGCTTGCGCAGTACATCGACCAGGGTCAGCCGGACCGGGTCGCCGAGCGCCTTCGCGATCGTGGCCATCCGCTCGGCTTCGGCCCGGTCAACGTCGGGATAGACGACCGGCTCGCAGCACGGCTGGCCGTTCGGGCTCTTCTGCTTCGGGGTGAGTGTCAGTTCGGAGCTCATCGAAATCCATCAAATCAGTTCCATCGATGTTTGTCAATTGATACGGTGAACTTCGATTGAAGCAAACCTGAGTCGCCAAACGAAAACGAGGATCGGAACCATGAGCGTCAGGATCGGTATCAACGGCTTCGGGAGAATGGGACGCCTTGCGCTGCGGGCCGGATGGAAGAACCCGGAACTGGAGTTCGTTCAGGTCAACGAGCCCAATGCGGACGCCGGGACCTCCGCCCACCTGCTCACCTTCGATTCCGTCCACGGGCGATGGGGCGAGGAGATCTCCGGAGGCGGCGACGGCCTCTCGATCGGCGGTCGTTCGATCGCTTACTCGTCGGTCAACCAGCCCGGGAAGCTGGACTGGGCGAACCGGCGGGTCAACGTCGTGATCGAGAGCTCGGGCAAGTTCAGGACCCCGGAATCGCTGGCTCCCCATTTCCGCCAGGGCGCGAAGAAGGTCATCGTCGCCGCCCCGGTCAAGTCCGGGGCCCTGAACGTCGTACTCGGAGTGAACGACCACCTGTATGACCCGGACGAACACGACTTCCTGACCGCAGCCTCCTGTACGACCAACTGCCTGGCTCCCGTGGTCAAGGTCATCCAGGAAGGCATCGGCATCCGGCACGGGGCGATCACCACGCTCCACGACATGACCAACACCCAGACGATCGTCGACGCCCCGCACAAGGACCTGCGCCGCGCCCGGGCGGCGAGCCTCTCCCTCATCCCCACCTCGACCGGGTCGGCGACCGCGATCGGCATGATCTTCCCTGAACTCGAAGGCCGCCTCGACGGACTGGCCGTCCGGGTGCCGACGCTCAACGCATCGCTCACCGACTGCGTGTTCGAGGTCGAGCGCGAGACTGGCGTCGAGGAGGTCAACCGGATGCTGAAACTTGCTTCGGAGGGCGGCCTTCGCGGCATCCTCGGCTTCGAGGAGCGGCCCCTGGTATCGATCGACTTCAAGGACGATCCCCGGTCGGGAATCATCGACGCCGCCTCGACCATGGTGACCAATGGAACTCAGGTCAAGATCCTCGCCTGGTACGACAACGAGTGGGGATACGCAAACCGGCTGGCCGAGCTGTGTTCACTCGTGGGGAGGTCGATCCGCTGAATTCGGGGTCGAAGCGATGAGCGAAGCGGCCAGACAGGGAGACCTCCGGAACTACATCCTGGTCACGGGTGCGTACTGGGCCGACACCGTCGCCGACGGGGCGAGCCGGATGCTCGTCCTCTTCTACTTCTACCAGCTGGGATACAGCGCCTTCGAAGTCGCGTCGCTGTTCCTCTTCTATGAGGTGTTCGGCATCCTCACCAATCTCTTCGGAGGCTGGATCGCGGCCCGTCTGGGCCTGAAGTTCACCCTCTTCTCAGGACTCACGATCCAGATATTCGCGCTGGGACTGCTCGGGCTCGCGCCAGAAGCATGGCTCGTCGTTCCGTACGTGATGGCTTCGCAGGCACTCTCGGGAATCGCGAAGGACCTGACCAAGATGAGCTCGAAGAGCGCGGTCAAGCTCGTCGTCCCGGAGGGCTCGGAGTCATCCCTCTTCAAGTGGGTGGCAGTCCTGACGGGTTCGAAGAACGCGCTGAAAGGCGTCGGGTTCTTCATCGGCGGCCTGCTGCTGACCCTGGTCGGTTTCCAGACCTCGATGATCATCCTGCTCGTGATGGTCGCGACCGCGCTGGTCACCACCGCATCGTTGATGCACGGCGGCCTCGGGAAAAGCGACGCGGGCGCCCGCTTCCGGCACATGTTCTCCAACACCCGGTCGATCAATGTCCTGGCCGCCGCCCGGGTCTTCCTGTTCGCCTCCCGGGATGTCTGGTTCGTGGTCGGCCTCCCGGTCTATCTCAGCTCGGTTCTCGGCTGGAGCTACTGGGGCGTCGGGGCGTTCCTTGCGGTCTGGGTGATCGGCTACGGCGCCGTCCAGGCCTCTGCCCCCTCCTTCATGAACCGCCGGGCCAAGGAGACCGGCCAGCTCCCCGACGGGACAACCGCGACCTGGCTCGCCTTCGTCCTGGCCGCGTTTCCGGCCGCGATCGCCATCGCTCTCACCGCCGACATCGATCCCACCACGGTCCTGGTGGTCGGACTGATCGCCTTCGGCTTCGTCTTCGCCATGAACTCGGCGGTCCACTCGTACCTGGTGCTCTCCTTCGCCGACAACGACAAGGTCACGATGAACGTCGGCTTCTACTACATGGCCAATGCCGGTGGCCGGCTGGCCGGAACCGTGCTGTCCGGAGCCCTCTACCAGTGGCAGGGTCTGACCGCGTGCCTCTGGGCTTCCGTGCTGTTCGTCCTGGCCGCCGCCTTCCTGTCGCTGATGCTGCCCGCCAGCCATCGCTTCAGGCCCGCCAATCCGATCCAAAGGCTCCGTCAGCCGTGACCGAACCGGACGCGTGTCCCGGTTCGCCCGGAGACCGCCCCGTCCGTCTACGCCGGCAAAACTGCGCCGGCGAGAGCGTCCACCGTGACGACTTGCCCTGTTTCCAGAGCGGTCGTGGCGGCTTTCGTGCCGACCACGCAGGGTATTCCCAGCTCGCGTGCGACGGTGGCAGCGTGACTGGTCAGTCCTCCGTAGTCGGTCACCACGGCTGATGCCGATTGCATGAGCGGGGTCCACTCGGGCAAGAGGTCCCGGGTGACCAGAATCTCACCGGACTTGAATCCGGACGCTTCCCCGGGCGAAGTGACCACGCGGACCTCACCGGTGACCGTCCCGGGCACGGCGCACTCTCCACGCAGGAACGGGTCGGCTGTGCCCCGCCCGCCGGCCTCGCCGGCCTCCAGCCGGGAGGCTTCCGGCGCCGGGCGGGCCTGGATGACCCAGGCGACGTTGTCGTGATCGATCGCCCACTCGATGCTCTGCGGACAGCCCAGGATCTCCTCGGCCTTCAGGCCGAGTTCAACCAGCAGCTCGATCTCGAGGTCACTCAGAACCGGCTCATCCTGGTGACTGCCCGCGACGCCGTGGATCGCGGTGCCATCCCCCGGGTTCCTCTCGACCACATACTCCTTGTGCGGAACCACGCTGGTCAACAGGGCTTTCTCCGACTTGCCGAAGACGAACCTGTCCGGCGAGACGGATCCGCCGGTGACCGACTCCCCCAGGCCGAGGGATGCTTCGATCAAGACGTGGTCCGGATCGCCGGTCACCGGGTCGGTCGTGATGAGCGTTCCCGCCTTGACCGGGTCAACCTGCCGCTGAACGATGGCCGCGATGCCTGCCGTCAGTGCCGAGCGGCCGTGGGTGTGGGAGTAACGGATGTTTCGCGCCGTGAAGAGCGAGGACCAGCAGTGCTTGATGGACCTGATGAGCTCGACCTCACCCAACACGTGCATCCGGGTTTCGAACATGCCTGCGTAGGAGATTCCCGGGGCGTGTTCCGAAGTCGACGACGCGCGGACGGCGACCAGGGGCGATCCGAACTCGCGGTAGGCCGCAGTGATCGCGTCCTGAATGGGACCGGGAATCTCCGCATTGACGATTTCTCCACGGATGTGGACCGAAGTGTTCTCGAGGTCAACGAGATCGTGAACATCGAGATCGGAGAGACGACCCAGAATCCGGTCGTGAAGTCCGGTCACCTCGATGAAAGACCGATAATGATCCGCTCCCACGACGAAGCCAGAGGGAACCGGCAAACCGGCTTGCTGCAAACGCCCGAGAACCGCCGCCTTGTGGCCGGCGATCGCATAATCGTCCAGCGCCGAGGCGCCTATTTCCTGAATCTCGGTCGCATGTGTGTTCATCTCGGAGTCTCCCTCTGGTCGATTGAGAACCGATCCTCCGGCAAGGCGCGTATATCCACGTCCGTACCGACTACCCAACGGGGAGGTACGTGGCTACCGATGAGCGCTCCACCGAGCCGTTTGCTGCCACCATGAAATGTCGGCACCTGAAGCGTGGCGAGATCGGTTGGATCGACCTCGAAGAGATCGGCGGGTACGGCCATCGGGTCAGTCGCCGGCGCGGGGCACGATGATCACCGGACAGGCCGACGATCGCATCACCCGGACCGAGGTACCTCCCAGGAATGTCCGCCGTACCGGTCCGTACGATCGCGATCCGAGAACGAGCAGATCGAGATCGATGGAGGCCTGCGCGAGTTCGTCGGCCGCGAAGCCCGCTCGCAGGTCCCCGGTTGCCCCGTCGATGCCGATTCTCTCGGTGGCGTCAGCCACCTCTTTCTCCAGGTCGTTCTTGAGGAGGTCCCAGTAGGCCTGGTCGGAAAAGCCGCCCCGGCCCGGAATCATCGAGGCCGGCACCACACCGATCAGTTCAGGCGAGGCACCGGTTTTCCGGGCCAGCTCTGCCCCGTAGTCGAGGGCGGCCTCGGATTCCGGCGTGGCGTCGTAGCCGATTCCGATCTTCAAGATCCTGTCGTGCTTTGACTTGCTCCATCCGCGGGGAGTGACGATCACGGGGCTTGCCGATCCTGCGGCGAGACGGGCACCTGCGTCCCCCATCAAGACCCGGCCGATCGGCCCCCGGTGGCTGGAACCGATGACGATCGCGTCGGCTTCGAGCTCTTCAGCGGCTTTGGCCAGGCCTCGTGGGACTGACGTTTCGACGGACTTGAAGAACCGGACCTCATCCCCGAGTTCCAGCCGGGCGAACTCCAGAAGGCGGTCGAAGAACCGGCTGCGTGCTCTTTCCATCTCTTCGTGACCCATGTAGAAAATGCTGTCCGTGTACACGCTGACGACGTGAAGTTCCGCACTTTCGGCATCAACGAACAGACGCGCGAAATGAAGCGCGTCCTTGGCCTCCTCGGTGTCTTCGATTCCGACGACTACGGTGTCCATGGTCATGCTCCTTCTGGTGTAATCGCGACTTTGATCACCTCGTCGCGCTGATTCCCGAAAAGATCGTACGCCTCTTCGATCTCGTCCAACCGGAAACGGTGGGTAAGGAGCGGTTCCAGGACCAGGCGCCCCCTCGCACCAACTCCATGAGTTTTCTCATTCTCCCCTTGCCTCCTGGACAAAGGGTCGAAAGGATCTGCTTGTCTCCGATTCCGTACACGTAGGCCTCGAGCGGCAGTTCGAGCTTACCTCCGTAGACACTCAGGCTCGACACGTGTCCTCCGGGCCTGGTGGCCTTCACGCAAGATTCGAAGGTCCCTTGCGTGCCGAGAGCCTCGATGGCGGCGTCCACTCCCCGCCCACCGGTGAGTCTTCGGACGGCTTCGAAGGGGTACTGCTCGTCGCTGAGCTCGTCGGGGACCGGCGCAAGATTTGCCCGGGCGTAAGGTACACGAACGTATTCGGCCTGACAACCGTCGATGTAGTTGCCGAGTTGCCAGCCGCCGATCATCTGCCGGCGCCGACGTGCTCATGTCCGATGACCCGACCCTCGTCAACCGGATATTCGGCTTTCTGGATGTGGAGGTCCGTGCCGCAGATCGTCGTCAGGGTCACCTTGATGACCGCGTCGTTCAATCCGCATTCGGGTACGGGCCGCTCCTCGATTCCGATCTTGCCGGCTCCGCGAAACACGGCGGCCGCCATCGTCGCGCGGTCGCTCATTGCCGCACGTCCCGCTCGCTTTCGGATGGCGGAGCAGGGGTCGTCATCTGGCTGCCACCGCCTGGGCACCTGAGGTCGAAGCGATCTCGTCGGCAGCATTCGGCACGCGACGTGGTGTCACCAGGAGCGGACAGTGCGCGTGGTTCACCAGGTGGGCCGAGACACTGCCGAGCAACACTCTCCGGATCGGGCCATAGCTCCGGGACCCGACGACCAACAGATCGGTGTTCTCAGAGAGCTCAGCCAGTTTCCCCCCGGGATCTCCGACCACGCCTTCGACCTTGACCGGGAGCCCGTCCGGCACCCGGGAGGCAGCATCTTCGAGCAGGTGGGCGGTGTAGCGCGTCTGGATCCCGTCCATGTCGGCAACCACCGGCGGGGAAAACGGGCCATAGGTGGTGAGCGGAAACTCGAGGACGTTGACGATCGTGAGCTCGGCCGACGTACGTTCCGCGATGCGAGATCCTTTTTGGAGTGCCAGCTCGGACTCCTGTCCTTCGTCGATCGCTACCGCGACGCGCCGGAACGGCGCTCGGGGACGCTCCGAGAATCCGTGAGGTGCAACCGCGATCGGGCAAGGTGCTCCGCTGAGCAGTTGCTTTCCGACCCGTCCTACCCTGACCCGGCCGAAGAATCCGGAGTGAGCCGAGCCGATGACGAGTACAGCCGGTTCGATCTGCTCAGCCAGCCCGTGAAGTGCTCGCGCCGGCGAGGAGCCGAGGAGCTTTCGTGATTCAACGTCGCTCCGGTCCAGCCTCCTCCGGGCTTCATCAAGCAGTGGATCCGCGTACTCGTCGAGTGCCAATCCGAACTCCAGCGGATCCATCAGGTAGGTGGGAAACTCCGCCACGACCGCTACGAGCGGCGACGCGTCAAGGGCTTCGCAAAGGTCTCCGCCCAGCGCGAGCGCATCATTTCCGTTCGAGCTTCCATCGTAGGCGATGATGACCTTCGGATCCACGATCTCCTCCGCTCGTTCGTTCATGAGCCAAGCTTGCTCCCTGTCAGGAGGGCAATCCTCGGTACGGCACGCGCGTCCTTCTAAGCAGTGGCTACTGAGTCTGATCTCGTTCATACTGACTCTGTCCTGATCTCGGAAGGAAGACTGAACCGCTTGGCCGAAGGACCCGACATCGGCAATGAGTCACTCTCGGAGTCGCAATTGCGTCCGCTTCTCGCGGTCGGGCGCTCTCTCATCACCGAACTCGATATCGAGACCCTCCTCGGCCAGGTTCTCGAAGCCGCCAAGGAATTGACCGGCGCCCGATATGCCGCTCTCGGCATCCTTGGCCCGGAGAAGACTTCTCTCGAGCGGTTCCTCAACCTCGGCATCGACGACGAGACGAGGAAGGGAATCGGTCCCCTGCCGCAGGGAAGGGGAGTGCTCGGTGAACTGATCCGTCACCCGGAACCTCTGAGGCTGGAGCGGGCCGGTGACCATCCGCGATCCTATGGTTTCCCGCCGGGTCATCCACCGATGAATTCGTTTCTCGGGGTTCCGATCCAGATTCGCGGAGAAGCCTTCGGCAACATCTACCTGACCGAGAAGAGCGACTCGAGACAGTTCGATGAGCGTGATGAAGCCATGCTCATCGTCCTGGCTGATTGGGCAGCCGTTGCCATCGACAACGCTCGGGTCTATAAGCAGAGTGAGGAGCGACGGGCCGAACTCGAGCGGGCGGTTCAAGCCCTGGAAGCGACAGTTTCTCTCGCCAGGGTGGGAGCCGTCGAAACGGACTTCGATTCCCTGCTCGAACTGATCTCGAAGAGGGCTCGTGCTTTGATCGAGTCGCGAAGCCTTTTGCTCCTTTCCCCGACTCCAGAGGGTGCCCTGACGGTGTTGGCTTGTGCCGGCGAAACGAATATCGCGATTCCTCAACAGGTCAGGTCCGGGAGCAACGAACTCCTCGAAGAGGCCAGGACCAGTACCCGTGTGATCGATTTCAACGGCGAACTCCTGAGCCTCGACGACGGCCGGGTCTCCGCCAAATCGGGTCTGGTCGTCTACATGGAGCACCGTGGCAAGAATCACGGTTATCTCGTGGCACTCGAGCCGGAGGGCAGACCCAGGTTCAGCGACGACGACAAGCTCCTGTTTCAGTCGTTTGCCAGTAGCGCGGCGAGTTCCCTCGCGTCAGCGAGGAACGTCGAGCAGGATCGGCTCCGGATGGCCATCGAATCCTCTGAGAAGGAGCGGGGCCGATGGGCCCGGGAACTTCACGATCAGACGCTCCAGGACCTCGGTGCCTTGAAGGTCATGCTGGACAGCCTGCCGGACGAAAAGGACCTCGAATCGATGAAGCGTTGGTCCACGGCGGCCGGAGATCAGCTGGACGAAACCACCACGGCGCTTGAATCGCTCATCCACGAACTCCGGCCGGCCACATTGGATGAGCTCGGCGCGGCAGCAGCGATCGAAACGCTGGTCACACGCGCCGGCAAGAGAAGCGGGCTCCGCACGACGTCGCACGTGGACATGGACTTCGAGAGCGGCAGGTCACCCCGGAGACTGACGCCAGAACTCGATTCGACCATCTTCAGGGTGGTGCAGGAAGCGCTGAACAACACGATCAAACACGCGTCGGCCACGACGGCCTCGGTGTCGGTCGTCGAAGAGAAGGGGCAGGTGACGGTCTTCGTCGAGGACAACGGATCGGGTTTCGACTCCGGCAACGGCTTCGGTGGGCGCTTCGGCCTTCACGGGATGCGCGAACGCGTGGAGCTGGCCGAGGGTGAACTCGAGATCGATACCGCGCCGGGACAAGGCACGAGGGTCGAAGTGCACCTTCCCGTGAGAAGAACGCCCGGACAGTCCTGAATCAGACGGCGCCCAGGCCTTTCTCTTTCGCGTAGGCAATAAGTTCGGCGCGGGACTTGATCCCGGTCTTCCGGAGGATGCTCGCCCGGTGGGTTTCGATGGTCCTGACGCTGAGGAAGAGCTTGTCTGCGACTTCCGGGTTCATGAACCCTTGCGACAGCAGGCTGAGCACTTCTATCTCGCGAGGGGTCAGATCGTCCGGGGGGCCGTCCGCGTCGAGGGACGCGGTGAGTTCCGCCCCGAGTACCGGGTTAAGGTAGGTCTGACCGCCCAGACAGATCCTGACCGCGTCCACGAGCTCTTTCGCGGCTGAGTTCTTGACGACGTACCCGCTGACACCCAGTTTGAGTGCCGTCCTGACATAGGCGGGTTCCGTCTGCATGGTGAGAACGATGATCTTGGTTTCAGGGGAATTCTCGAATACCTTCGGCACCATCTCGAGACTGGGTTTGCCCGGCATGTTCAGGTCGAGGACGAGGATCGAAGGCTTGTGGCCGAGTACATAGCGCGCCGCATCCTCTGCGGTAGCCGCCTCGGCGACGATGCTGATGTCGTCCTCTCTTTCGAGCACCATGCGGATGCCCTCCCGGACTATGTCGTGATCATCGGCCAGGACCACGGTGATCCCGGGATTGTCGTCTTCTTCAGCCATGTTCGGTGGATTATGGCGCGGCGACGTGGCCGAACCTCGGTATCGCCTGTCAGTTCGAGTCGGTATTCACTACCGACGGACCTCCCTCTCATCACTCATCTCGCCGGCCCTCTCACGATGGTCCTCGTCGACCGGGTTCCGAATGGCAAACGTAGGTAGTCGCCACCTAGGAATCCCGGTTCCCAGTGCCGAGGGAGCTTGATCTCCCGCTCTATATCGTATTCCAGACGAACTTTGAGGCCGTGAAGGTTTCGCAACGCAATCGGGATGGAGCAGCACATGAACTCGAGTAGTACAGAACCAGCACGCGTGGTCATCGTCGGAGGCGGAGTTGCCGCTCTGGAGGCGATGCTCGCGATCCGCGAACTCGGCGGCAAGTACGCGGCAGTCGACATGTTTGCTCCCCGGAAGGACTTCGTCCTCAAACCTCTCGGCGTTTCCGAAGCCTTCGGAAAAGGCGAAGCAGCCACCTTCGACCTCGAGCTCCTCGCCGAGAATGCGGGTGCCACCTTTCATCTCCGCAGTGTTCGCTCCGTCGACCGGAATTACCGCCGGATCTTCCTTCAGGACCACTCCGAGGTTCCGTACGACTACCTCGTGGTAGCTACCGGGACCAAGGCACTTTGGGTGGTGCCGGGAGCCAAGACCTTCTGGGGACTCCACGGGCAGGAAGTCATCTCGGAACTCATGGATTCAATCGACCTCGGAAAGACCGGTGGCCGGGTACTTCTCACCATGCCGGAACCGGCGGTATGGCCTTTGCCGATCTACGAACTCGCCCTGTTCCTGATGGCCGAGTTCCAGGATTCCCCCGGGCCGCAGGCGACGGTCGGAATCGTCACTCCCGAAAGTGCGCCGCTGACCGCATTCGGTCCAGAAGTCGGAGATCAGGTCTCCGGCATTCTGGAGGATCACTCGATCGAACTGGTGACGGACACCGCGCCGGTCGAGTTCGGGGACGGGACACTCAAGACGTCGAAGACGCCGATGCCCGCCAAGGCCGTGGTCACCCTCCCCCGCCTGATCGGTCGCAAGATCGGGGGCCTCCCTTTCGACGACACCGGCTTCCTCCCGGTTGACGAGGTGGGTCTCATCGAAGGATGCGACCGGGAATTCGCCGCGGGCGATGTGGTCTCCCATCCGATCAAGTTCGGCGGGGCCGCCACCCGTCAGGCAGATGTCGTGGCCGCCGCCATAGCCGCTGATGCCTGGAACGCGCCCGCACCCTCCACCCCGGGTCTCAACCTCAAGGCCACTCTGCTCACACCCGACGGGCCGGTTCACCTCGGCCCCGATGCCGGCGCGGGCGAGACCGACGACGAATGGACCCCCAACCAGAAGATCCAGGGCAAGTTCCTGACCCCGGTGCTCACCGCCGATACCGCCAAGA
>CAVOIH010000032.1:0-336912 GCA_963695885.1 uncultured Solirubrobacterales bacterium
TGCGTACCTTCGTGAGCGTATTGCTCGGCGATCAGGGTTTGAGAAGGTTGAGGAACATGCGCGTGTCGCTTGCGGCAAAGGCTCCTTTGGCCAGCGCGGGAATCGCCACGCTCGCGCTTTTGACACTTTGCGGTTGTGAGACCGCTGGCGGCTTTCGCGCGCCGGGACGCGGCATAGCGGAAGTTGCGGCCGAAACGGACGCCAAGGCGGCTTCCACCAATCTCGATTCGCTCACCGACGTCATCCGGCGCAATCCCTCCAGCCCGGAAGCCTATAATACGCGCGGCGTCGCCAATGCCCGCGTGGGGCGCTTCCATATCCGGGTTGCCGTCAGTCAGGGCAAGAGCTCTCGAGAGATCGCGAGGTTGATCGGCAAGCACCCCTCGACGATCTGTCGTGAGCTAGCCCGAAACGGTGGCAGGGCACGCTATAAGGCAACCGCCGCCGACGACCGGGCCTGCTCGCGGATGGCAAGGCCGAGGCCCTCGAAGCTGACCCTGAGTCCCGGGCTTCGCCGGGTGGTCAGGCGATGGTTGAAAGAAGACCACTCACCGGAGCAGATATCGGCCAGACTGAAGCTGAGATACCCCGATGATCCGGAGATGAGAATCAGTCACGAGACGATCTATCAATCGCTTTATGTTCAGTCCAGGGGCCAGTTCAGGAAGGATCTGACCAAACACCTGAGAACCGGGCGCGGTCAGCGAAAGCCCCGGGGTGACTCCGGTTCCACCCGTGGCCGGATTTCCGGCATGGTGATGATCTCCGAGCGTCCGGCCGAGATCGAAGACCGGGCGATTCCCGGTCACTGGGAAGGTGATCTCATCCTCGGCAAGAACGGCAAGTCATTCATCGGCACCCTGGTCGAGCGCCAGACCCGGTTTGTGATGCTGCTCGACCTTCAAGGTGACCGCCGGGCCGAGAACCTGGCCGAAGTCATGGCCCGCCAGATCACCACCTTGCCGAAGAAGTTTCGAAAGACCCTCACCTGGGATCAGGGCAAGGAGATGTCAAAGCACAAGAAGTTCTCGGTCGCGACCGGGATTGACGTCTTCTTTTGTGACCCGCACTCACCCTGGCAGCGGGGCTCCAACGAGAACACCAACGGATTGCTCCGGCAGTACTTCCCAAAGGGCAGCGACCTGGCCGTGCACGGCCAGGTCGAGCTCGACGAGGTCGCGGCCAAGCTCAACCGAAGGCCGAGGCAAACCCTCGGCTTCCTCACCCCGGCCGAGAAGATGAGAGAGTTGCTGTTGCGTTGATTGCCTGAGGCCGCCGGGGGTAATCCGGGGGTGCCGAGACCGCGGCGAAACTGCGAGATCCCGGAGTCGCTTTGTACCCATACGCAGTACCCATCGTCTTAACCCGGGCAGAGGATGTCCGGATTCTCGTAGAACTTTGAAGGCGGCGGCCCTCCCGTCCCGTCCGCTCCCGGTGGGAGCGTTCGGGGCGATCTAAACCCAAGTCCGAATAGGACGAGAACGAGAGGAACCGCCATGGAGAAGGTATCGCGGCCGAAGGTCGCTGCGGCAGACGAGGTGCCCGAGGGTGCGCTCCCACCGGAGATCACGGAGGCCCTCGGCGATATCGTCCAGGCAGCCCAGGAGGGGCTTTTGGCCCTCAGCGTCGGCGTGGGCCTCGGTGTGGTCCATCAGCTGATGGAGGCCGAGGTCGATGAGATCGTCGGTCAGAAAGGCAAACACGACTCGGATCGCAAGGCGAAGCGTCACGGCCACGAGAAGGGTTCGATGACCCTTGGTGGCCGACGGGTCGAGGTGGAGCGACCCAGGGTCCGCCCGGCAGGCGATGAGCGGGAGCCGGGGCTCAGAACCTACGAGCATTTCGCAGACCGCGATCCGCTCACCAAGGCGGTGATGGACCGGATGCTTGCCGGAGTATCGACCCGCCGCTTTGCCGGGATCGGCGAGCCGGTGGGTGAGCGAGTCGAGAAGGACTCTTCAGCCACCTCCAAATCGTCGGTATCGGAGGCGTTCATAGAGCGCACCACCACGGCCCTCGGGGAGCTGATGGGTCGCGAGCTTGCCGATATGCGCCTGGCTGCGATGATGCTCGACGGCCTTCAGATCGCCGGGCGCACCCATGTGGTTGCGCTCGGGATAACTACCGAAGGGGTGAAGGTGCCGCTCGGTTTGTGGGAGGGATCGACCGAGAACGCCACCTTGGCCAGATCCCTGCTCGCCGATCTGGTCGACCGGGGACTCGACCCCGAGCGGGCGATCCTGTTTGTGATCGACGGCTCCAAAGCACTCCGTAAGGCGGATCGGCGACGTGTTCGGCGAAAACGCCCTGATCCAGCGCTGCCAGCGCCACAAGGAAAGGAACGTGTGTGACCTGCTGCCCGACCAAGATCGCGACCTGATCTCCGGCCGGCTGCGCTCCATCTGGGCCCTGGAAGATCATCACCTGGCGCGGGAGCGGCTCGAACTCCTTGCCTCCGAGCTCGGCCGCACCTGGCCGGATGCCGGCTCATCGCTAAAAGAAGGGATGGAGGAGACGCTCACCCTGATCAGGCTCGGGATCACGGGGACTCTCGCCAAGACCCTTTCCTCGACCAACCCGATCGAGTCAATGATCGGGATCGCCCGGGTGACCCAGCGAAACGTCAAGCGCTGGCGAGACGGCGATATGCGACGGCGCTGGACCGCGGCCGGGATGCTCCAGGCCGAACAGCAGTTCCGCAGGATCGCCGGCTACCGCGATCTCGCCGGGCTGGTTATCGCGATCGAACGGGAGCATCTCCACGCACACCCGTCACCGCCTCCGGCGGCGACGGGGAAGGAGGTGCCGGTTCACGCTACGGTGTGATCATCAAAAGACGGGTCGCCACCCTGAAGTTCCACGACGATCCGGACATCCTCTTGACCGATCTCGCCGAGGGTAACCATTGGGTTTCCGCGGTCGCGGCGTCCGGCGCCCGGGTGTCATCAGAACAGGTCGGGACGAGGGTGCTGAAGGTGGACAAGACCGACCCCGTCACCACGCTCATGGGGTTGCCGAACGAGTGGGTCGATCATCCGGTCACCCTGACGGCGGCGGCGGTAGACGCCGACTCCGGCATGGCGGCGAAAGCTGGAGACGACGGCGATCCGGTCACGGTGATCCGGGCAGGTCATTCAGCCCCTTACGTTTCGCCCGGAGACACGGCGACGTTCACGGTGGCCGACGAAGGCTCGACCCGGATTCAGTTCTGGGCCAGGGACCTGGCCGGAAACATCAACGACGGGGTGCAGCCGGGCGAGGAGAAGCATGCGGCGCCGGGAACGGCAACGGTCCGGATCGACCGGAGACCTCCGACCGTCGAGTTCTCTCGCCGGGTAGACCCCGGAGATCCGGAGCTGTTCCGGGCAACCGTGCGGGACACGGATTCCGGCCTGGACTTCGGGACCATCTCGTACCGTGCGGTCGGGGGTAAAGGTGAATTCACGAAACTCGAGACAGAGACAGAAGGCAATCACCTCGCTGCCCGCATGCCGAGTGACGACCTCGCTTCCGGTGGGTACCTGCTGCGGGCGGAAGCGACCGACCGGGCCGGCAACGTCGGAGACACCGCCTCCTCCGGTTCCGGGATGACCGTTTCGGTGCCACTGAAGCGGGCAGTTCGGCTGACGGCGTCCTACGGAACCAGGAAGCGGCCGGCCGCCCGTTCGACCGCGTCCTACGGAGAGCGGAGCCACATTCAAGGACGGCTCACCAACGGTGGCAGACCTGTTGCCGGAGCACGTCTGGTCATCGATGAAAGATTCGCGACCGGCTCGCGCAGGAAGATGAGATGGACCCGGCTACGGACCGATGGAACCGGTCGCTACGCCACTTCGGTGAAAGCCGGCCCGTCCCGGATGATCCGGGTCAGGTACGCCGGCAGTCGCACCAACCGACGAACCTCCAGCCGGGAACTCAGACTCACGGTGAAGGACCGCATCAGTTTCGGCATCGAACCCCGGGTCCTCCGGAACCGCGGACGGGTGACGATGTCGGGAAGGGTCGAAGGCAAAGGAGCTCTCAAACCTTCGGCCGGCAAGCTGGTGGCCATTCAGTACTTCGACCCGTCGAGGGCACGCTGGCGGCCGGTCGAGGTGCTGAAAGCCAACCGTCGGGGTGCTTTCCGGTACGAGTACCGGTTCCGCACGATCGACTACGCGCAGCGCATCATCTTCCGGGCCGTCTCATTGCCCGAAGCGGGATGGCCGTATGCGTCCTCGACATCCCGCCGCCGATCGGTCATTGTCTACCCAGCGGGTTGATCCGCGGATCAGGAGGCAGGAGTGAGAAGAGTTCCGAAACCATCCCCGGCGATGGTCGTCGCGATGATCAGCCTGATCGTTGCGATCGGTGGTACAGCGGTGGCTTTGCCCGGAAAGAGAACGGTGGGAAGTGATGATCTCCGGACGGATTCGGTAGGTGCGCGTGCCGTAGGCGGTGCGATTCTTGACCACCTCAAGGGTCTACCTTCGACCGATTCTGTGGCAGGCGATAATCAGTTCACTGAAACTGAAGGCTCGATCCGCTGTCCGACCAAGGCCCCGTTCGCATTCGATCCGTCAATTGGGAATATGGGTCCGAAGGCATTCGAACTCCGACGTTTCGCCTTGCCGAATCGCTGGGGTGGACCAGCCGGATACCGATTCATCGTCAGCAGCGATGAAGGGCCGGGAGTCGGGTTCACTATGAAAGTGAACTGCCTACCGACCCGGTAGCCCAGGGTTGACGGGGTTGACACCCTCGTTTCCGAACTCGCAACCTACCTCACGGGCCTTGCGACTTAAATACCAACGGCCCCTGGGAGGGGGCCGTTGGCGAGGGAGGAGAGGTAATACATCGACTGACGAGGTATGAGGTCAGCCGATCTTCTCCGGTTCGGCCGCTCTCCGCGGCCGGCCGGGCTAAGTTAGCCTAGACGAGCGTCGTCACCTGGTCCGTGACGCGGTTCACGAACTCCTGGGCCTTCTTGCCCTGGGTCTCGGCGAGCTTGCTCGCGTCGGACTGAACCTGGTTGATCGTCTTGGTGACGTCCTTGTTCGTGGCCTTGACCTGCTTCTCGACGCTCTTCTGCTGCTTGCGAACGTTCCGCTCGAGCTGGTTGCGCTGCTTCCTGGCCTGCGTGGTGGCCTTGCGACGGGTGGTCGCGCCACGACGCTCGGCACGCTTGAAGGTCTTGGTGAGTTCGGCGCGGTAGGACTTGACCTTCTTCTCGGCGGAAGCCTGGTCGGTCCACGGCTCGACGAGCTCGGAAACCTTCTCGGAGATGTTCAGCGCGGCACCGACGGGAACGTCAACGGCGGTCTTGGCAGCTTCGCGAGCGGTCTCGCGGGCTTCCTGAACCGACTTGGAGAAGGACTTCCTGGCGCTGTCAGCGTCGAGCTGCGCGGCGTGAGTGGCCTTCGAGGCGGCCTCGGAGCGGAGCTGAGCGGCGGTGCGCTTGCTCGCGGGACTCTTCTTGGCGGCGGTGGCCTTGGTCGAAGTCTCTTTCTTGGTGGTGGCCTTCTTGGGGGCCTTCTTGGCGGTGGGGGCCATGTGATTATCTCCTTGGGTCGTTGTAGACAGAATACTTATTTCTAAGGATGTTTCAAGTGTAGCATCTATACGAACATTTGTTCTCATTTGTTCGTGTGCGTGGGTCACACAGGCAGATCCGTGTCCCAGAGCCGAATCGCCCCGCAAGAACCCCCGCAAAACCGAGACTGGGTGCGTTCATGACCCCTACGGGGCCCGAAACGCACCCAGTCTCTTCGGCCGTTCGAGCCGCTTCGGTGGGCGCCGGGAGGACGCCGGGACGCTCACCCGCGGCTGTTCAGGAGGGTCTCGAGACCCTCGGGACTGCTCGCCCCGGTCACGCTGAAGCGCTGGCCGAGGTCGAAACCGACCTCGGAGAGCCCGTCTTCGCCGAGTTCGATGAAGGCGCCGGCCTCACGGGCGATCAGCTGCGCGGCGGCGATGTCCACCGAACGCGAAGGATGCGGAGTGACCATGCCGTCGAGCCGGTTGGCCGCGACATAGGAGAGCGTGATCGCCAGGGAGCCGACGCAGCGCAAGCGGTAGATCTCGCCCCGGAGCTCCTCGAGCAGCGGGATGATCGCGTCCGGTTCGGCCCCCTCGATTCCGACCACCTCCAGGGGATGTTTGCCGGGGACCACCTTCAGTTCGCGCTCATTGAGGAAAGCGCCCTGGTCGGTCTGGGCCCAGTACTCCTCGTCCGGGCCGAAGTCGTAGACGTAGCCGAACTCGACCGCCGCCATGTTCGGCGCGGAAGCGACCGCGATCGACAGGCTGTGGTTCGGCAGGGTCTTCCGCACGTTGAGCGATCCGTCGATCGGATCGATCACGACCCAGCTCTCGCCGCCACCATTGAACTGGACGGTGCCGCGCTCCTCCGAGATCGCGGTGAACTCGGCACCCTGGCCGGCCAGCTCGTCGAGCTCGGCGAAGACGATGTCCTCGCACTGGCGGTCGAGGACGAGCGTGTGGTCCCCGCCCTCGCCCATGCCTTCGTATTCGTCACGGTCCTGGACCGTGACGCTCGCGGCAAAGAGTTTCTTCTGCTCTTCGACGATGCGGCGGCAGATGTCCAGCCAGTTGGCCGAGATCGGAGGGGATTCTTTCTGTGAAGTCACCCGGCGCATGCTATTCACAGCCGTGCTCCGGCAGCCTGAGTCGGGTACTTTTGGACTGTGTCCACTGATCCCGAGCCCAGCGATTCCGTGCCTGAACCGGACTCGGCCCGGCGGGCCGTGATCGAGGGCGGGGCCGGGCCCCTCGTGATCGAAGGCGGGGCCGGGACCGGCAAATCGACCGCGCTCGACTCGCGTGTCGCGGCGCTGGTCGGGAACGGGACGGATCCCTCCCGCATCGCGGTGATCACTTCGACCCGCAACTGCGCCGCCGAGCACCGCAACCGGCTGGAGTCACTTCTCGAACCGCCTTACGAAGAGCTCGTCGTCGCCACCTGGGAGGACTTCAGCGAGCGGCTGCTGCGTGAATGGCCGGTCGCCGCCGGTCTCGATCCCGGCTTCGAGATCGTCGGCCCGGCCGAGCGGCTGGCGATGCTCCTGGTCCGGTTCGACTCCCTGCCGCTTCGCCACCACCAGATCCGCGGCAATCCGACCGGGCTGATGACCCGACTCCTCCGCCGCATCGACCGCCTGAAGAGCGACGGCATCTCGGCCGAAGAGCTGAAGGCGGTCGCCGCGGGCGAAGGCGAGCCGGAAGCCAGCCGCACGCTCGAGGTCGCCGGGCTGATCGGGATCCACGACCGGATGCTGGCCGGTCTCGGCGCGATCGACTCGAACGACGCCTGTTCCTTCGCTGCGGCGATGCTGGCCGGCCACGAAGACGTTCGCTGGCAGTTCGCCGCGCGTTTTCCCCACCTGATCATCGACGAGCTCGAGGACCTCTCGCCCGTGCGGGCGGGGCTGCTGTTCGAACTGGCAGCGGCCGCGGATTCACTGGTCGCCGCCGGGGACGAGGGCTCCGCGGTCGCCCGGGCCGGTGGCATCGAGCGCTTCGCCGTGGTCGTGCCCGGCGCCGATCGTGTCACCTCCTCCGAATCGGAACTCGGACCCGACGTGGTCAACGCCGCCCGCGCCGTCCTGGCCGGTGGCCGCATCGCGGTGAGCGAGGAATGGAAGCCCGGCAACGCGAACACGCCGGTCCGGTTCTGGCGAGCGAGCGGCGCCCAGGCCGAGGCCCAGGCGGTGGCCCGGGAAGTGGAGCACGCGGTCAGCGAAGGGACGGCACCGGAGACGATCGTGATCACCGTCAAGGACCTGAACCGCGATGGCGGCCTGCTCGCCTCGGCTCTCGCAGAGCGAGGCGTTCCCGCCACCGTCGGCGGGGGAGCGGCACTCTTCCGCCAGCCCGAGGTCCGCGACACGATCGCCTGGCTCCGCGCCCTGGCCGACCCGGAAGACGCTTCGGCCGTCACCCGGGCGATCACCCGGCCGCCGATCGGGCTGCGCTCGGTCGACCTCGCCAAGCTGACCGTCATCGCCCGCCGCCGCAAGCTGGACATGGTCTCCGCCTGCGGTGCCGCCCTGGAGAGCCCGCAGATCTCCCCCGAGGCCCGCCAGCGGATCGAAGCGTTCCTTTCTCTGTACAAGGCGGCTTCGGGAGCGCTCGACGGCCACCGGCCGGACGCCTTCGTCCGGCGGCTGATTGAGCGGGTCGGCTTCCGGCGCCAGCGGCTCTTCGCCGCGAAGCCCGAGACCGCCGAGCGCCTGCTCGGGCTCTCCCGGCTCGCCGAGATCGCGACCGCCTGGACACGGCGGGACCCGAACGGCTCGACCCGTGAGTTCACGCGCTACCTGTCGGCCCTGGCCGACACCGGCCTCGACCTGCCGGGCACCCTCGGTGCCGCGGCCGGAAGCCGTGGTGCGGCAGAGGGTTCGGTCCAGATCGTCGCCTTTCCCGAGGTCAAGGGACGGCGCTGGACCCGGGTCTACCTGACCGGCCTCCACCGGGCCGGCGACGGGGACCGCCGGGCGATCGCCACGGCGATCACTTCCGCAAGGGACGGTGTGGTCCTCTCCCGGGTCGACACCCCGGCGGAGAGCAGTGTCGCCGGTCCGTTCGACGACGCCTTCCAGGTGGTCGGCGGACTCGAGGAAGTCCACGAGGAAGAACTGTTCGGTCCGGCCGAGGACCTTCATGCGACCTACCGGATGATGCGCGACGAAGTGCTCGAAGCTTCCTGGAAGGCGGGGCGGGAACTGAGCGAGCCGCGGCTCGACACCGCGATCGACGTCAACCGGGCGATCACCAGGTACCTCGAACTGTTGAAGCTCGCCGCCCTCGCGCAGCGCCCGGGCGGTACGGTCGACCGCGAGTCGATCGAAGCGATCAACGGTCTGCTCGCCCAGGTCGCCACGCCGGAGCAGCTGGCCGAGCTCACGACCTCGACCCTCGACCCGTACCTGCTGGCCAACGAACGTGACCGGGGCCTCCGCCAGGAACTGATCGATTCGAAGACCGAGCCCTCGCTCGCCGCCTTCCTGCCAAAGCGGGGAGGGGACCTGCGCCTGTCGGCCTCGGATGTCAACCTCTATCTGACCTGTCCGCTCAAGTACAAGTTCGCGCGGGTGTTCGGCATCCCGCGGGCGCCGACCATCAACCAGCGCTTCGGCATCCTGATCCACAACGTCCTCCAGCGGTTCCACGACCCGCGGCTCACCGACACCGGCGACCGGGGGATCGACGTGCTCATGTCGCTGCTCGAACAGGGCTGGCGGCGTTCCGGCTTCGGCGACTCGAACGACGAGCTCCAGTTCAAGGACCGCGCCTACGCGGCGATGCGGAACTACTGGCAGACCGAGAGCGTCTCGGATTCACAGCCAGTGTGGCTGGAGCGCCAGTTCGAATTCAAGATCGGACCGCACTACGTGCGCGGCCGGGTCAACCGGGTGGACCGCCGCGGTGACGGCGGTTACGAGGTCATCGACTACAAGACCGGCATGAAGGTGAACACCGAGCGGCTCGGCGGCGACATCCAGCTGGCGATCTACCGGATCGGCGCGGCCGAGGCCTGGGACCTCGAGGTCGATAACGGCAGCTACTACTACGTGCTCGACGGCGAGAAGGTGGACATCGAAGCCGGTCCGGACGAGGCAGAGCGGATCGACCGGACGGTGCGGGAGGTGGGAGACGGAATCCTCAGCCAGGACTTCGAACCCAGACCGTCACCGGCCGTGTGCGGCTGGTGCGACTACCGGCTGGTGTGCCCCGCGGCCGAGGCCTGAGAAGGTGGGAAGGCACAGCGAGACCATTCTTTGTCTCTGCCGAGCGAAGTGACTTGGATTCCTTACTTGTCGCGGTCCTGCTGCTTCAGGAACCGCTGGAACTCCATCGCGAGTGAATCGCCGCTCGGCACGTCGATGTCGTCGTTCGAATGGCGTTCCCGCTGCTCGTTCTCGATCCGGTTGACCAGCTCCTCGACCTCCGGGTCGGCGGAGACGGCCCGGCCGATCTGTTCTTCGTAGGCGACCGTCTCGTCTTCCAGGCCGGAGATGTCGGCGGCGACGCCGGTGATTCTCTCCAGACACTCGCTGAGGGCCAGGGCGGCCTTCGGGTTCGGTACCGCCGCAACGTAATGGGGCACGGCGGCCCAGAGCGAGGCGGAAGGGAGGCCGGCGGCGCGGCAGCGGTCGTGGATCACTCCCACAATGCCGGTCGGGCCTTCGTAGTTGGACCGGTCCATCTCCAGCTTCTTGATCATCGCCTCGTCGGTGGCGAGGCCGGTGATCGGGACCGGAAGGGTGTGGGCGACCTCGGCGATCAGGGAGCCCATCACGACCACCTTGTCGACCTTGAGGAACTCGGCGACTTTGACGACCGTCTCCGAGTAGGTGCGCCACTTGAGGTTGGGCTCGGTGCCGTCGAGCAGGACCAAGTCCCGCTCGGCGCCCTGGGCGCGGGCGGCGATGAAGGTGTTGCGGGGCCATTCGATCCGGCGGTGGCGGCCGTCGGTGAAGCTGATCGTCGGCCGGTTCGCCTGGAAGTCGAAGTACTCCTCGGGGTCGATCTCGGCGATCACGTCGACCTCGAGCGAGTCGCAGAGGGTCTCCAGAGCCGAGGACGCGGCCGAGGCGGCGTCGTTCCATCCGCGAAAGGTGCAGACGAGAATCGGGTTGCGGAGTTTCGGCGGATTCATCTCCCACCGCAGATAGTCCATTAGTTCAGCGTAGAGGATGGCGCTCGTCTGCTTGGCAAGTCAGTATGTGAATCGTGGAAAGCACGGTGAGCAATCCCGAAGCCCCGAAGGGCCCGCTGGTGGTCGAGCTCACCCCCGGCCAGGCCTTCTCCGGACGGTACGTTTGTGCCCGGAAGGACCGCCTGACCGCCCGCAACGGCTCTGGCTACCTCAGCCTCGAACTGCGCGACAAGTCAGGGTCGATCCCCGCCCGCATCTTCCGCGACATCGACCAGATCGGCCTGCGCTTCGAGCGCGGCGACGTGATCCGGGTCAAGGGCAAGGTCGAGCGGTTCCGCGGCGTGCTCAGTGCCGAGCTCGAGAACGCCGCGAAGGACGAGGCCACCACCGACCCGGCCGAGTTCCTGCCGACCGCCTACCGTGACCGCGAGGAGCTCGAAGGGTTCCTCGAGCACCTGACCCGCGAGGTCCATAACACCGCCCTGCGGGAGGTGGTCGAGACGCTGCTCTTCAAGGGTCCGGCCGCCGGCGAGTTCGGCCGGGCACCCTGCACCCGGGCCGGCCACCACGCCTACGTCGGCGGGCTGATCGAGCACACCGTCGCGGTCGCCACCCTGGTCACCGAGACCTGCGTCCTCCACCCCAAGCTGAACTCGGACCTGCTGATGGCCGCCGCCCTGATCCACGACATCGGCAAGACCGGGGAGTTCACCTACGGCGCCGAGATCGGGCTGAGCGAACGCGGCAAGGCGCTCGGCCATCTCCAACTCGGCGCCGAGATGATCAACGAGGCCTCGACCGCCCTGGAGCGCGGAGAACGGGACGCGCTGATGTTGACCGTCATGTGCCACCACGGCACCGACGCGTTGCGCCTCCGCCACTTCCCGTCGCCCGAGGCGATCGCGCTCTACCGGCTGAACGCGCTCGACGCCCAGGTCAAGGGCGCCCTCGAGCACGGCATCAACTAGGCCGCGTCGCGGTTCCGCTTCTCGCCGAGGACCGGGATCCCGGTCACGGTCTCCTCTTCGACGGCGGCCGCCTCGACCGTGATCTCACGGGTGGTCCGGTTGACCGAGTCCGGGAGCTCGATGTCCTTCGCGGACTTCGCGCCGGCCGACTCGAGCCGCTTCAGCTGGGGCACGACCATGCGCTCGTACGACCCGATCGCCTTGTTGTAGTTGGCCGCGGCGGAGTCGAGCGACTTGCCGACCCTCGTCAGCGGATCGACGAAGGTGGCGATCCGCTTGTGGAGCTCCTTGCCCGCATCGGCGATCTCCTGGGCCGAGCGGGCGATCTGGTCCTGCCCCCAGCCGTAGTTGATCGCCTGGAGGATGCCGATCAGAGTGGTCGGGGTCGAGATCAGGACCTTCTCCGAGAGGCCGTACTGGAGCAGGGTCGAATCCTGGGCCAGCGCCGAGTGGTAGATCCCCTCGCTCGGCACGAACATGATCACGAGGTCCGGGCTCTGCTCGAACTGGGACTGGTAGTCCTTCTTCCGCAGTGCCGACACGTGGGCCCGGACCTGCTGCGCGTGCTTGGCGAAGAAGGCGTCGCGGGTGTCGTCGTCGGCTTCCTCCTGGGCCTGGAGGAAGGCTTCCATCGGCACCTTGGCGTCGACCACGACGTTGCGTCCGCCGGGCATGTTGATCACGACGTCCGGGCGGAGGCGGGAGCCGTCGTCGTGGACCGTGACCTGGGTCTCGAAGTCGCAGTGCTCGAGCATGCCGGCCATCTCGATGACGTTCCGGAGCTGGAGCTCACCCCATGAGCCGCGGCCGGCCGGCTTCTTGAGCGCGGCGGTCAGCCCACCGGCCTGGTCGGCCAGGTCGCCCACACCCTCCTTGAGGAAATTGATCTGCTGGCCGAGCTCGGTGTGCGCCTGGGCCCGCTCCTTCTCGAGCTGCTCGACCTTCTTCTGCATCTCGGTGAGCTTCTCCGTGACCGGGGTGACCGCCGTCCTGATCTCGGTGGTGCGCTTCTCGAGTTCGTTCCGCGACTGCTCCTGTTCCAGCTTCCGGCGTTCCGTGAGGTCCGCGGCGAGCTGCTTCGAAGTCTTTTGGAGGACATCGCTGGAGATCGCCGCCATCGCGTCCGACATGCGTTTCTCATCGGTGCGCAGGCTCTCCAGCTGCCGCTCGTAGCTGTCGGCCTGGACGTCCATGCGCTCCTCGAGCAGATCGAGTTCGGCGCTCTTCGCCTTGAGGTCGGAGGCGGTGTCCGCGTTCTTCCGGGTGAGGATCGCGAATACGGCGAGTGCCCCGATTACTATTCCTATGGCCAGTCCAGCAACGATCATTTGTTCCTCTTGTCTCCAATTTCCAAAGGGCCTCGCCGCCTGTCCTCCGCGCGGAGCGTGGAGACGAACGCCAGGACCCGGTCCTTATTCCTCCAGCATGGATCAAGGGTCAGACGGAACCGGGTGATTCTGACTTCAGTGGTCCTCCGGACCGGGCCGGCGGCGGTCTTTCTTCAGCTGTGATCGGGCTTTCTTGGAACTGAGACGTTTATTGCGGGAACTGCGGGAAGGTCTCGTGGGGCGTCTCGGCCTTGCTACTTCCAGGGCACGGCCGAGCTTCTCCTCGAGCCGCTCCAGCGCGAGGTCACGATTGCGAGCCTGGGAGCGCGCGTCCTGGGCGACCGCGGTGACCGGGGAGCCGATCTTCCGCTCGATCCTCGCTTTCTGGGCCGGGGTCAATACGAAAGACCCGGCCACGTCGAAGACCGCCTCGATCCGCGACGCGGTGACGTTGGCGTGCTGGCCGCCGGGACCGGACGAGCGGGAGGCCCGCAGGACGATCTCGGCGACCGGGATGAACGGGCCACCCCGGGGGTGGATCCCGGCCTTCACGAATGACCGGGACCGGAGCCCGGCGCGGCCGAATCCATCACCGGAGGATCCAGGAGATCGTCCGGCCCTTTCTTCAGGACCCGCTTCAGGAGGCGCCAGGCCATGTAGAGGGCCAGCATGGCGAAGCCGATCTTCAGCGCCCGCTCGGGCACCGCGTTGGCGACGACCACGCCGACCAGGACACCGACCGGCGAAAGCAGGCCGATGACCAGGGCGTCCTTCAGGTTGACGTTGCCGTAGCTTCGCTGGCGCCAGGTGCCGACCACCGAGACCAAAGCGATCATCAGCAGCGAGGTCGCTTCGGCCTCGACCTGCCCCTTGGAGAGGACGATCGTCATCGCGGGCACGAAGACGATGCCTCCGCCGACGCCGATAAGCCCGGCGACGATGCCGCCGATCATGCAGAGGAGTCCGGCGATCGCCAGGTCCATCAGGGCACCAGCATGTAGACGGCGACGCCGATGAGGAGCAGCGCGAAGAGGAAGGAAACGGCTTTCTCCGGGATCCGCTGCTGGATCGCGGTGCCGGCGATCACTCCGACGATCGCCGGTCCGGCCAGGACCAGGCCGGTCCCGGCGTCGACGTTCCCGTAGATCCCGCCCTGCATCCCGGCGGCCAGCAGGGCGATGACGATGATCGCCGCGAGGCTGGTTCCGGTGGCCAGGCGCTCGCCGTAGGCGAAGAAGGCGATGAGCATCGGGACGATCACCGTGCCGCCTCCGACCCCGAACAGGCCACTGAAGGCACCGGCAGCGGTGCCCACCGCAGCTAAGCTCCACATCCGGCGGGAATCCATCCCGGCGATACTACGACCATGAGCAGCCCAGACTCCCCTCTCTCATTTCTCCTCGACGAGCCCGAGGTGTCGGCCCTGACCAGCGACATCGACGGAACTCTGTGCCGGATCGTCGACCGCCCGGAGAAGGCGAAGGTTCCCGACCGCGCCCGCAAGGCCCTTCAGGCCCTGAGCCTCGATCTCGCCATGGTCGCGTGCATCTCGGGCCGCCCGGCTCTGACCGCGCGCAAGATGGTCGGTGCCGACAACGTCGTCTACTTCGGCAACCACGGACTCGAACTGCTGAGCCCGGGTTACGACGACCCCCGGCTCACGCTCGACGAAGAAGAAGCGAATCGGGCCCGCAAGTTCGTCGACGAGCACGACAACGTCTTCTGGATCGAGAAGAAGATCCGGCTCGAGGACAAGGGCCCGATCCAGGCGCTCCACTGGCGCGGTGCCGGCGCCCGCACCGAGGACTTCGTCCGGATCATCGGCGACCACGCCGAGAACGCCGGCCTCGACACCCATTGGGGCCGCAAGGTCATGGAACTGCGGCCGCCTGACATGGAAGGCAAGGCCGGCGCCGTCGCCGAGCTGATCACCGCCTGGAAGATCGAGAACATGGTCTTCGCCGGCGACGACCAGACCGACCTCGACGCGGTCCGCCGTCTCCTGAGGATGAAGGCCGGCGGGGAGATAAAGAACCTCATGATCGTGGCGGTCGACTCCGACGAAGGCCCGCCGGAGCTCATTGAGATCGCCGATCTCGTAGTCGCCGGACCCGAAGAGTGGATCGACATGATCGAGGATCTGGCCGCACAGGAGGGCTGAATGCCTTACGCCGAACTGCTGCGCTCAACCGTCTTCCTGAGTGCCGGCGGGGCGACCGCACTCGCGGCGATCGCGGTGATCGGCGCCCAGCGAGACTTCGATCCGACCATCCTGACTGTCGGTGCCGTCTGGTGGATCACCGCTGCCTGGATCGGCATGTCGATGGGGGAGGCCGGGAAGACCGGTGAATCGATGCGGGAAGTCCTCGCCAATTCGCGGACGGTGACCCCCGGCGACAAGCCGGCTCCGCTCGAGGACCCCGGGCGGATCGCCTGGGTCCGGCTCTGGCCGGTCCTCGCCGCGGTCGCCACGGCCGGCGGGCTCGGCATCCCGTTCCCGGAGATCGCGGTGATCGGCAGTGGCTTCGCCCTCCTGGTCGCGCTCGCCTGGAGAAACCGCGAGGCCGCGGTGCTGGCCATCGAGCAGCGCGACGGCGTGCGCTTCCTGGTCGAGCAGGGGTCGCCGTTCAAGCCGGTGAAGCTGGTCCGGACCCCGGGCTTCCGCGCCTTCTGACCGAACCCCCGAAGAGACCGGGTGCGTTGACCGATTGAAACCACCGCCCCATAGGTACCCGAAACGCATCCACCCCGGGTTACTTCCACCACCTGGCTGCGTTCTGGACCTGTTCCTTCGTCAGCCACGCACGGCGGGCCGTGGCGATCCCGTACTTCAGGTAGGACAGCGTCTCGGTGCCGTGGGCGTCGGTGTTGACGACGATCCCGACGCCGGCTTCGGCGGCCATCCGGGCATGGATGTCGTTCAGGTCGCGGCGGGCCGGGTTCGAGTTGATCTCCAGCAGGGTGCCCGATTCGTAGGCGGCCGAGATCACCGATTCGATGCTCAGCGGATACGGCTCGCGCTTGTTCAGCAGGCGGCCGGTCGGGTGGCCGATGCAGTCGACCAGCGGGTTCTCGATCGCGGTGATCATCCGCCCGGTCATCTTCTTCTCGTCCTTGCTGAACGAGGTGTGGATCGAGGCGATCACCCAGTCGAGCGCTTCGAGCAGGTCGTCTTCGTAGTCGAGCTCGCCCTTGGTCCCGATGTTCACCTCGGAACCGGCCAGAAGGCGGAAGCCGCCGTTGGTCTTCGAGCTGGCGTCGTTGTACCGGCTGACCTCGTCGATCCTCCGCCATAGGCGGTCGGGACTGACGTGGTCCCCGAAGCCGTGGCTCGCCGAGTGGTCGGTGATCGCGAGGTACTCGTAACCGAGGCGCTGAGCGGCCGCGGCCATCTCCTCGAGCGTGTTTCGCCCGTCGGAGAGGGTGGTGTGGCAGTGGAGGTCGCCCTTGATGTCTTGCTGCGAGATCAGCTCGGGCAGCTTCCCGTCACGCGCGGCTTCGAGCTCCCCGCGCTGCTCGCGGAGCTCGGGCACGATGTAGTCGTAGCCGAGCCGCCCATAGACCTCCTTCTCGGTCTCGAAGAACTCGGTCTTGCCGGTCTTGTCGTCGAGCACGCCGTTCTCGGAGACGTGGAGGCCCTCCTTGACCGCGAGCGTCCGCAGCTTCTCGTTGTGGGCCGCCGACCCGGAGAAGTGCTGGAGCAGGTTGCCGAACGCCTTCGGAGCGACGATCCGCAGGTCGACCCGGACCCCGGTGTGGGTTTCCAGCCGGATGCCAGTGGCCGCCGGGTTGCCGGCCGAGGCGACCGGCTTGCTCGCCGCGATGTGGGCGGCCAGTTCTTCGGGTGCCCTGGAGGTGGCGATCAGGTTGACGTCCTTGCAGGTGTCGGTCAGGCGACGGACCGAACCGGCGATCTCGGCCTTGTCGCAGCTCGGGTGTTCCCTCAGGATCCCGACCAGCTCCTCGGCGATCGGCAGGATCTCGTCGAGGCGCTTCCGCTCGGGTCCGGCAGGGGCGGCCTGGAGCCGCTCGATGCCTTCGAGGATGTTCTCCTCCTGCTTCGGCCCGAGCCCCTTCATCGCCCGCACCTCCTGGCCCTCGGCCGCGGCCTTCAGGTCGTCGAGGGTCGCGACGTCGAGCTCGTCGAACAGGCGCCGGACCGTCTTCGGCCCGAGCCCGGGGATGCGGTTCATCTCGATCAGCCCCTGTGGCAGCTTCTCCTTGAGCTTGACCGCCGCCGGGATCTCGCCGGTCTCGACCAGACTGATGATCTTCTCCTCTAGCGTCTTGCCAACACCCGGGAGCTGCGTGACCGTGCCGTTCTTCGCCATTTCCTCGACCGACCCGCCTTCGTTCCGGATGGTGCGGGCGGAGTTCACGTAGGCCAGAACCCGGTACCGGTCGGCCCCGTCGAGCTGGTAGAGCACCGCCAGTTCCTCGAGGGCGGCGGCGATCTGAGGATTGGTCATGGCCTAAACATAAGCCACTCCGATTACCGGTCGGCCCCGGTGTTAAGTGCCCCCGGTACCATCGCCCGGTGCCCGTGCCTTCTCTTGCCGATCGTGGACCCCTGTGGGTGATCCTGCCGACGTACAACGAGTACGAAAACATCGGTGCGATGGTCGAGGCGCTCGGTCCGAAGCTGAAGGACGGCGACCGGATCCTGATCGTCGACGACAACTCGCCCGACGGAACGGGCGACCTGGCCGACCGGATCGCGGCAAAGAACGCCGCGGTGGAGGTGCTCCATCGCCGGGCCAAGGAGGGCCTCGGCCCGGCCTATATCAGCGGCTTCAGGGTGGCGCTGGCGGGTGGCGCGGCCCTGATCGTCCAGATGGACGCGGACTTCTCCCACGACCCGGACTACCTGCCCCGGCTGATCGCGGCATCCGAGGAGGCCGACCTGGTCATCGGTTCGCGGTACGTGCGCGGGGGCGCCATCACCGAGTGGGGCGCCGTCCGCCGGCTGCTCAGCCGCGGCGGCAGCCTGTATTCACGGACCATCCTCGGGACCGACGTCCGCGACATGACGGGCGGGTTCAAGTGCTTCCACCGCCACGTCCTCGAGACGATCCCCCTGAACGAGGTGGCGGCCTCGGGCTATTCCTTCCAGGTCGAGATGACCTATCGCGTCATCAAGGCCGGTTTCAAGGTGGTCGAGGTGCCGATCACCTTCAGGGAGCGCCAGGCCGGCACTTCGAAGATGAGCCGCGCCATCGTCGCCGAAGCCGCCTGGAAGGTTCCGGCGATGCGTTTCGGAAGGAACCGCCCGGAATAGGCCCAATCGATTGCCCCGGTGCGCTACGGTCAAGAGACCGCTCATCAACAGAGGTGTCGGTAGAGGCTTACTTCATTTTGTATAGTAGACGGACAGACTTTCCGTAAAACCAGTCCCAATCACAGGAGACCGAGATGGCAACCCTTCCCCCCGTTACCGACGCCACGTTCAAGGCAGATGCGATCGAAGCCGAAGGCAACGTCCTGGTCGACTTCTGGGCTCCCTGGTGCGGTCCTTGCCGAGTCGTCCACCCGGTCCTCGAAGAGATCAACGACGAGCGCGACGACGTCAAGATCATCAGCCTGAACATCGACGAAAACCCGCAGACCGCAGCCCAGTACGACGTGCTCTCGATTCCGACCATGATCCTGTTCAAGGACGGCGCCATGGTCAAGAAGATCGTCGGCGCGATGCCCAAGCGTCGCCTGCTTGCGGATCTCGAGCCCGCCCTTCAGGCCTAGGCCGGATGCCTTTCGTCGAAGTCAGCTGGTTTGAGGGCCGCACCGACGAGCAGAAGGCGGAGATCGCCAAACGGATCTCGGAGGCCCTGATCGACGTCGCCGGTGTCGCCCCCGACCACTGCTGGGTGAAGTTCGAAGACTCCCCCAAGACCGACTTCATAATCCACGAGGCGGATTAGCCCTTCGGCGCGAAGAGGTAATGACTGTCCGTCCAGCTCTGGCCGCCGTTCCACAGCCAGATCTGCTTGGTCGAGATCGGGAAGAGCCGCCACGTGCCGAGGGCCCGGTCGAGCACCGAGTATCGGAAGTCGTTGGAGAGCATCACCCGGTAATTCGGAGAATCAGCGGGCGGGGATCATTTCGCCGGCGTGACTTCGATCCGCAGGTCCCGGCCGTCGATCGTGACCCCTTCGCCGCCGGTCGCTTCGAACCCGGTCGAGGTGGCCAGCACCTCGTCGCTCAGCCAGGCCTGGTGCTCTTGGGCCGCTTCGATCAGCTCCTCGTCCCCGCCGAGTGCGAGCGAGACCCGGTCGGTGATCTCGAACCCGGCGTTCTTCCTTTGCTGCTGGACGGCGTGGACGATCTCGCGCGCGATGCCTTCCTTGAGCAGGGCATCGTCGAGTTCGAGCGCGAGCGCCACGGCATGCCCGGACTCCGCTTCCACCTGGTATCCCTCGACCGGTTCCATCGAGAGCAGCAGGTCCTCTCCGGTGAGGGTGTGATCCTTGCCGTCGATGCTGAAACCGATCTCGCCACCGTTCTCGACCGTGTCGGCGACGTGGCCGGCGTCGAGTGCCGCGACCGCCGCCGCGACCCGCGGCATGTCCTTGCCGAACCGGGGGCCGAGCGTCTTGTAGTTCGGCTTGACCGAGTAGCTGACCAGGTCCGACTGGTCGGTGACGAACTCGATCTCCTTGACATTCAGTTCGGCTTTGACCAGTTCCGCCTGTGAACTGATCGCGGCGCGCTCGGTGTCCGTCGCGACGACCACGGCCCTGGCCAGCGGCTGGCGGACCTTGACCTTTCCGTGGGCCCGGCTGGCGCGGCCGAGCTCGACCGTCCGGCGGGTTGCGGCCATCGCCATCTCGAGGTCGAAGTCTCGGGCGTGGTGGTCCGGTTCGGGGAAGTCGCGCAGGTGGACCGAGTCCGGCAGTCCGCCGAAGTCGCCTTGCGAGCCACCGACCAGGTTCGTGTGGATCTCGTCACTGATGAACGGAGTGAACGGTGCGAGCAGGGCGGAGACTTCGACCAGGCAGTGCCGCAGCGTGGCGAAGGCGGCTTCATCGCCCTCCCAGAAGCGGCGGCGCGAAAGACGCACGTACCAGTTGGACAGTTCCTCGACGAAGTCGGTGATCTCGCGGCCGGCGGCGGTGCAGTCGAACGAGTCCATGTGGGTGGCGACCGTCTCGATCGTCGCCTGCAGGCGTGAGATCGCCCAGCGGTCGAGGTCGGTCGCGTCTTCGGGCGGCCCGGGTGGGGTTCTCGCGTCATAGTCCTCGGCGTTGGCGTACAGCACCCAGAACGAGTAGGTGTTCCAGAGGGTCAGCAGGAAGCTCCGCATCGCCTCGGAGATCGCCTCGGTCGAGAAGCGGTAGCCGGCCCAGGGCTGCTGGGCGGTGAAGAGGTACCAGCGGAAGGCGTCCGCGCCGAACTCGTCGAGGACCTCCCAGGGGGAGACGACGTTGCCTTTCGACTTCGACATCTTCTGGCCCTCGCTGTCGAGCATCAGGCCGAGGCAGACTACGTTCCTGTAGCTCGGCTGGCCGAAGAGCATGGTCGACTCGGCCAGCAGCGTGTAGAACCAGCCGCGGGTCTGGTCGATCGCCTCGCAGATGTAGTCGGCCGGGAAGCGCTCCTCGAACTCCTTCCGGTTCTCGAACGGGTAGTGGAACTGCGCGAACGGCATCGCGCCCGAGTCGTACCAGGTGTCGATCACGCTGACGACCCGTTCCATTTCGCCTTTCCCGCACTTCTCGCACTTCCAGGTGACGGAGTCGATGAAAGGGCGGTGGAGGTCGTCCGGCACCCAGCCGGCGAGGTCCTTCAGCTCCTGGACCGAGCCGGCGCAGAAGGTCTCGTCGCAGTCCGAGCATTCCCAGATCGGCAGGGGGGTACCCCAGTAGCGGTCGCGGGAGAGCGCCCAGTCGACGTTGTTCTCGAGCCACTTGCCGAAGCGGCCGTGCTTGATGTGCTCGGGGTGCCAGCCGATGGCCTCGTTGCCGGCCAGCATCTGTTCGCTCGCCTCCGAGGTCCGGATGTACCAGCTGGCCTTCGCGTAGTAGAGCAGCGGGGTCGAGCAGCGCCAGCAGTGCGGGTAGGAGTGTTCGTATTCGGTCTTCCTGAACAGGCGGTCCGCTTCCTCGAGGCGGTTGATCAGCCGCCCGGTCACTTCCGGGTCCTTGACGAACTCGCCTTCGAAACCGGTGACCCGCGAATCGAAATGCCCGTCGAGTCCGACCGGGTTGAACAGTGGGCGGCTCTTCTCGTTATCGGTCGGGTCGTAGAGGCCGCTCTCGATCGCGACCCGGTAGTCGTCCTCGCCGAAGGCCGGCGCGATGTGGACCAGGCCGGTGCCGTCGTCGGTCGTGACGAAATCGCCACCGATCACCTCGAACACACCAGAGGTCTCCTCCATGCCGGGAAACGGCGCGGCGTAGCGCCGGCCGATCAGGTCGTCGGCCGAGAGCATCTCGACCATGGTCGAGTCCTCGCCCAGCACCTTCTCCATCAGGGGTTCGGCGACGATCACGTTCTCGCCGTCGACATCGGCCAGGACGTAGGTCACGCCGGGGTTCACCGCGACCGCGTAGTTGCCGGGCAGGGTCCAGGGGGTCGTCGTCCAGACGAGCAGGGACTCGTCGGTGGGCTCGCCTTCGTCATCCAGCAGCGGGAAGCGCACCCACACGGAAGGATCGACCACGTCCTTGTAGCCGAGCGCGACCTCGTGGGAGGAAAGGGTGGTGCCGCAGCGGGGGCAGTACGGCGAAACGCGGTGGCCCTCGTAGAGGCGGTTCGAATCGTGGAGCTGCCTGAGCGACCACCAGACCGACTCGATGTAGTCGTTGTCGAGCGTCACGTAGGCATCGTCGAGGTCGATCCAGAAGCCGATCCGCTCGGTCAGCCGGTCCCATTCCTCGACGTAGGTGAAGACCGACTCGCGGCAGCGCTGGTTGAACTCCTCGATCCCGAAGTCCTCGATCTCCTGCTTGGAAGAGAGGCCGAGCTGCCTCTCGACCTCGAGCTCGACCGGCAGCCCGTGGCAGTCCCAGCCGGCCTTCCGCGGGACATTGAAGCCCTGCATGGATCGGTAGCGCGGGTAGATGTCCTTGAAGACCCGTGAGAGGACATGGTGGGAACCGGGCCGCCCGTTGGCGGTCGGCGGGCCTTCGTAGAAGCTCCAGACTTCGCCGCCGGCCCGCTGTTCCATCGAGCGCTCGAAGACCTTGTCTTCCTTCCAGCGCGCACCGATCCGCTCCTCCATCTCGGGGAATGATTGCTTCGGATCGACTGCTCGGAACGACGCCATGAACGGGTGATGCTATCGGTCCGAACGGGTGCCCCGCCGTGGCCGGAATCTCCGGTTGTGCAGCAGAAACCGTAGCATCCGCACATGTCTCGGTATGACCTGGCACGCAAAGTCGTCCTGATCACCGGTGGCGCTCGGGGAATCGGCTACGAAACCGCCCTGATCGCCTACCGGCGCGGGGCCGCGGTCGCCCTGGCCGACATCGACGAGAAGCAGGCATCCGACGCCGCGGCATCGATCGGTCCGCGTGCGATCGGCATCGGGGCGAACGTGGTCGACACGGCGCAGATCGAAGCGGCCGTCAAGCGGGCGAGCGAGGAGTTCGGGAAGGTCAACGTGGTGATCGCCAACGCCGGCGTCACCCCGCCGAAGACGACGATCCGCGCGATCTCCGACGAGGATTGGGAGCGGGTGGTGGACGTCAACGTCCTCGGTGTGTGGCGGACCATCCGGGCGGGCCTGCCCGAGGTGATCGCCAATCACGGTCAGGTTGTGATCATCTCTTCGAACGCCGCCCACGCGAACGGCATGCTGAACAGCTCCTACGCGGTCTCGAAGGCCGCGGTCGAGGCACTCGGCCGGGCCCTTCGTTCCGAACTGGCTCCCCACGGCGCTAGTGCCACAGTCGCCTACTTCGGTTACGTCAAGACCGGCCTGATCTCCAAGGTTTTCGACAACGACCTGGCCGACGAGTTCAGGAAGCACGCCGCCCCGGACTTCCTGACGAGGCAGATCCCGGTGCCGCAGGCCGCCGCCGCGCTGGTCGAAGGGATCGAGTCGCGGGCTTCCCGCGTGATCGAACCGGCGAGGTGGAAGCCGGTCTTCTACCTGCGCGGGCTGCTCGGGCCGCTCTCCGACCGCCGCCTAGAGACCGACCCGAAGGTGGCCGGGTTCGTCCACCAGTTCGAGGCGAGGGACATTCCCGATGGCTGACGCCGTCTACGACCTGGAAGGCAGGGTCGTCCTGGTCACCGGCGGTGCCCGGGGGATCGGGCTGGCGATCGCCAACTCCGCGGCGGCCCGCGGTGCGAAGATCGTGCTGGTCAACCTCGACGAAGACGTCGCCGCCGAGACCGCGACCACGATCAACGGGGACGCCATGGGCTACGGCGCCGACGTCTCCGACCGGACCAAAATCGAGGCGGCCTTCGCGAGGGCGATCGATCATTTCGGCCGGATCGACGTGGTCGTCGCCAACGCCGGCGTCGCCCCGCCGGTCACCACCGCCATCGGCATCGACCCCGAGGACTGGGAGCGGGTGGTCCGGGTCAACCTCTATGGCGTCTGGCACACGGTCCGGGCCGGCATGTCCGAAGTGGTCGCGAACCAGGGCCAGTTCGTTCTCGTCTCTTCCTCCTACGCCTTCATGAACGGGGCGCTGAACAGTTCCTATGCCACCGCCAAGGCGGGTGTCGAAGCTCTCGGGAGGTCTCTCCGGCCCGAGTTGATTCCACTGGGGGCCAGCGCCACGGTCTGTTACTTCGGCTGGATCACGACCCGGATGGTGACCGGCGCCTTCAGCGAGCCGATCGCCACCCGGATGCGAAAGCTCGCCCCGCGGTTCATGACCCGTCAGATCCCGGTGGCCAGGGCCGGCGAGGCCGTGGTCGAGGGGATCGAAACACGGGCGCCGCGGGTGATCGTGCCGGCCGAGTACGCCGTCTTCTTCTGGTTGCGCGGAATCCTCGGCCCGCTGATGGACCGGCGCTTCGCCACCGACGAGCGCCTGGCCGGCATCGTCCACGACGCCGAGCAGCCGACGCGCGAGCGCCGCGGCGCTTAGGGTCTCCGCCGCCGGACCGGCCTCCAACTGGTCGACCGCGCCGCTCAGGCCGCTGCGCTATTTCCTGATCCGCTTGGCCTTGTAAACCATCGTGGTGGTGGCCTTCACCTTGCCGGCGTTGGCCGTCAGCTTGACCTTGCCTTTCGCCTTGCCGGTGGACCTGACCGTGATGACTCTTTTCACGGTCCCGCCGGGCCTCAGCTTCACGGTGATTGATTTCGGCACCTTCACCTTGCGGCTCGATGACCTGAGCCGGATCTTCGCGCTGCTTCGCAGTCCGCGAAAGGCAGAGATCCTCAGCGTGAGCTTACGTTTCTTGCCCGCCTTGGTCTTGCCTTTGACCTTTACGAAGGCGAGCTTCCTGATTACTGAGGGGATGTCCACGCAGTCGTTCGGGGCGATGCCTTCCTGACCCTCGGGGCAGATCTGCTCGTCGCAGCGCGGGCTGCCATCGGGACGGGCTACGCCCGCGGTGCAGAGGTAAGCGGCCAGCGTGGTCGGGGAAGGGGTGTTGTACGAGTCGGCACCCTCCGCGATGAGCGTCGCGTAGAAGGGATCGGTGTCTTGCGCCGGGTCGTGATTCGAACCCCAGACAAACAGTTTGTATCCGTCGTAGTCAGCGGTTGGTTTGAGGATCGGCACGGTCCGGTGCCAATTGCCAGCGAGCTTGTAATAGTCGGGCGGCTCGAGCGCGACGGGAGTGGGCGAAATCTTCCCACCCGAGAGGTAGCCGAGGGTCGCGTCTTCGCTCCCACCAAATGACTTGTGCTCCGGGCGTGCCGCGTGAATCGCGTCAAGCATTTCCTGACCGAACGAATTGATGATCACGTTTTCGTCGTGCCCCGGGTGGCTGGCGAGGATCGCAGCCATCTTCGCCGCGGTTTCTTCGATCGCTTCCTGGGTCAGGCCATCGGTCTGCTTCAGTTCGATGTTGATCGGTGTGTCCGGAAAGGCAGCCAGGACCTCAGCAAAGGTCGGGATCTTGAAATCGGCGGCAGTGAAACCCGTGGGAGGCGTGGTTGACCCCGTGGCGACACCTCTGAATGGAGTTGTCGACGAGCCGTCATGCGGACTCCACTTGTACGCGAAGTCGTAGGTCTTGAGCTGAGCCAGTGAGGTGTCCGTGACCAGCGTGCCGACCGGAGCATTCGAGTTCTTACTGACGTCCTGGTCGTGGGTCAGGACGATCGCGCCGTCCGATGTGACCCAGGCGTCCATGTCGATCATGTCCGCTCCGAGGTCCATCGCCGATTTGTACGAGTACATCGTGTTTGGTGGGAAATCCCACTCACCACCCTGGTGAGCCATGAGGATGAAGCCTTTGTCCTGCCAGTAGTCGGTCGGCGGCGGATCCTTCGGACGATCCGGCACAGCGGACGCAGTGCTGACGGCGAAGAAACCGGCGAGCAGCGCGAAGAAGGTAGCGATCGAAAGACGGTTCGGCATCAAATCCCCTTGTTTCCCTGTTTCGGGTTTCTCGTTTACGAAATCCCCAGTCGCCGGATTGTACGGACTCCACGAGGGGCTGTCGATGAAAAACCCGTGAAACCGATTCGATGCGCTCTGCCGGGACCGCAACTCTCGGTGTACCCCGGGGTTCTTGCTGGTGCAACCCAACCCGGAGGAGTGGTTCAACCGTTGAGGGATTCACCAGTCATGGGTTTCGTACGTTCGACGTTCATCGGGGCCATCGGCTTGCTCGTTTTCTGCGGTCCGGTCAGCGCGTCGAGTCCGGGGGATTACGCTGCCTGTGGAAATTCCTTTTCCGAGTCAGTCGTGAAGCCCGACGGGAAGATCGTCGTCGCCGGTCGTGAGAACTGCCTGATCCAGCTGAAGCACGACGGCACGGTCGACGCTGGTTTCTCGGATGGAGGAGTCAGGTTGTTCGCGGGCGATCCTGGAACGACGGTCGAACTCCTTCCCGCCGGGGATGGTTCGGTTCTGGTGACCGACCAGTCACTCATCAAGGTCAGGGCCGACGGTTCCAACGACGATTCGTTCGGTACCGGTGGAGTCGTGAGTCTCCCCGCCTCGGCCAGTGCCGCGGCGCTGCAGAGTGACGGCAGGATCCTGGTTGCGGGCGGAGCCAGCTGGAGTGAGATAGCCGTGGCGCGCTTCAACGCCGACGGCACCCCCGACGGCACCTTCGGAGAGGACGGCGTCATCAATCCGGCTGTTCCCGGAGGCAAAACGTTCATCGGTCTGAACGGGATCGCCGAGGACGGGTCGGGCCGAATTCTTGTCGCCGGCGACAACGCGAGGAATCCCGCGGCGATGAGGTTCCTGTCCGACGGGATTCCCGACAACTCGTTCGGACCGGACGGCAACGGATTCGCGGCGCCGGCGGCAGTTCCATTTGTTTTCGGGTTCTCCACGCACGAACTCTTCCTGGACGCGGACGGGAAGTACCGGATCTTCGGGGTTACGAGTGCGGATCTCTACTCGTCCCGGGACGTCGGCGTCGGATTCGATGCCGACGGGTCGTTCATCACCGACTCGGTTAAGACCGTGGGTTACAACGGCAATTCGGTTCTCGCTGAAGTGCCGAACGGGAACGTCGCCCACTTCGACGGACCGGGCCGATTGGAGGACCCCTTCTTCAACGTCAACTCCAACGATTTCAATGCCGGACCCCGACCGCCCCGGACCAACGGGATCGAATACTCGCCGACGGACGATTCCGTCATCGCGACCGGTATCGCGTCCGGATACGGGTGCTCGCCGGTCTGTGGAGATACGACCCGTCTGGTGGTGGCCAAACTCGACGCCGGTACGATCCGGCCGGACCAGAGCTTCGGGACGGGCGGTGCCGTGCTGGTTCCCGGCACGGAATGCGCTTATGGCGAAGGCAAGCCCTCTCCGGACCAGCCGAAGGGACCGTGGAAACGCTGCCGCCTGAGGCCCCCCGAGCTGGAGATGAGTGTGAAAGTCCAGCGGGCCCGCACCCGGAAGCCGGCCCTCAAGGCCGCCGTGACCCTGCGCGATCCTCAACCGAAACCGGGACATCTGAAGAGCCGGGTCGAACTGAAGCTTCCGTCACGGCTCGGTTACCGGGCCCGGAAGGTCAAGACGAAAGTGTTCGCCAGGGCTGATCAGCCCGGGACCATTACAGCGCGGTGGGAGCGGCGCACGATCGTTGCTTCGTTCGCCCCCGAAACATCCGAATACGAACCCAGTTCGAGGGTGCCACCGAACGGGCCGGTCAGGATCACTCTCGGACTAAGGGAGGGAGCGCTCAAGCCGATTGCGCGAAAGGTCCGCCCCGAAAGACTGCACTTCCGGTTCAAGGGCATGTTTATCCCGAACGGCTTCGGAGAGTCCGACTTCCCCCGGTTCTACGCCCCGAACGGAACGTTCGAGGTGCTTCGGGTCCGTCCGGTACAGCGGGTCAGCGGCTGAGTTCCTCGAGCAGGTAGATGAACGAGCCGTAGGGCTCTCCTGTCGCCCGCTCCATTTGCGAAATCCCCAGTCGTCGGATTGTAGGGAACCGGCGGGGGATGCTCATGAAAAACCCGTGAAACCGGATCAATGCGCTCTCGCAAACCGCAACTCCCGACGCACCTCGGGGTTCTTGCTGATGCAACCCAACCCGGAGGAGTGGTTCAACCGTTGAGGGATTCACCAGTCATGGGTTTCGTTCGATCCATCGCTGTCGTCCTCGCCTTTGGGGGGTTGGCGGGTCAGGCGGCCGCGAGTTCGGTCGACGTGGTTCCGGATTGCGCCACCCTCGACCAAAGCCTCGTCAAACCAGATGGATCCGTCCTCAGCGTCGGGGGTTGGTCTTCGAAATGCGAATACCTGTCCGGCTATGTCCCGCGGACGATCAGCCTGGTTCAGGTGAAAGCTGACGGGTCGGTCGACGAAGGTTTCTCCGAGGGTGGGATCAGGGTCATTCCTCAGGGTGCTGGCGAGGTTCCGGTCTCGCTCATGCCCGCCGGGGGCGGCAAGACGGTACTCGTGACCGACTCCGGCCTGGTCAGGCTGAATGGGGATGGATCGCTGGATGCTGGGTTCGGATCGTCCGGTCAGGTCACCGGGATACCTGCCGATCACTTCGCAACGGATCGCATCACCGCGGCTGCGATCCAGGATGACGGCAAGATCGTCGTTGCTGCCGGTTCGAGCCACTTCGGGATAGACGTGGCCCGGTTCACGACCGACGGTTCGCTTGACGACTCATTCGGCGGGGACGGAGTCGTGAAGCCGGAAGTACCGTATCCGGTCGCCTTCGAAGCGCTGACCCAGCTCGGGATCGACAGCCAGGACCGGATCATTCTCGGGGGCAGCAACGTCTTCGGCGCATCCGCCATGCGTTTTCTCCCCGACGGCACTCCCGATCCGGACTTCGGGCCCGGACACAACGGATTCACCGGGCCAGAAAACTACGACGGGCTCCCCTCGGCAGGCGGATTCCTTTCGTTCAGCGCCATGAAGGTGAACGATGACGGCAGTTTTCAGCTGCTCGGTTCTGTCGAACGTCAGCTGTACCTCTGGTCTAACGTGGGCTTTGCCTTCGATGTGGACGGTATCCCTCAAGGGGAGTTCCCGATGTCGGAAGCGAATGGCTCGGGTGTCTTCGGCCTGATGCCGGACGGTGGCTTCGCTTCCACCGTGTTTCCCGGTCGCGGCGACACCTCGCATTTCAACCTTTTCCGGGAAGGCGGGTTTTCGCGAGGGTTCTTCAAACTGTCACCCGGGTCATCACAGACGCGCGCGATCACGTACTCGCTTGACGACAATTCGCTGATCGCCACCGGCGTGGCTGAGGGTTACGACTGCGTCCAGCGATGCGTGGAGCGCCGCTTCATGGTGATGTCGAAGGTCGACGCTGAGACGGGGCAGCCCGTCCTGGGATTTGGTGACGGAGGATCGGTCCTGATTCGTGGCAACGAATGCTCGTTCGGGGTCGGTCCGAGAGTTTTCGCGATATCTCCCTGGGAACGCTGCAGACTGAAGCCGCCCGGGTTGAAAGCCAGAATCAGCTTCCGGCATTCCGCTGGTCGTCGGCCGGCTCTTGCCGGCACGGTGGATCTGACGGGACCTCAGGCAAAGCCTGCGTTTCTCGGATCCAGGCTCGAAGTCACCTTGCCGCGGCGGCTGAGACTGAGAACCGCCCGCATAGCCAAATCGAAGCTCTACGTGAAAGTGAATGGTGACAACGCCATCGAACGAAGGGTCTCGCCGGACGGCCGGACGATCGTGATCGATGTGCAGCAGGACTCATCGGGTTACTACGATCCGCTCTACGGGGAGGATCCGCCGGCGAACGGTGACACCGGGATCAGGTTCGGTCTGAAACGCGGAGTGTTGAAGAAGATCCCCAGGAGTCTCCGGCGAGTGCCGCTCAACTTTCGCATCAAGGGGACCTATTCACTCCTCGGAGAGCAGGTCGAACTCACTTCACCGTCGAGCCAGTGGTTCGCCAGCAACGTCACATTCAGGGTGAAGCGGGTGAAACCGGTAAAGCGAAGCCGTACAGCGGGTCAGCGGCTGAGTTCCTCGAGCAGGTAGATGAACGAGCCGTAGGGCTCTCCTGTCGCCCGCTCCATTCCTACCTCGCAGGTCCGGTTCGAGCTGATGTGGTTCGTGGTCGGGTTGGCCTTGACCTCGATCGCTTCGTCCTTCGTTGCGCTCGCTGTGAGTTCCGGGTGGAGGAACCCCCGGTCGCCGGCGAAGCCGCAGCAGGTTGCCTTGGTCGGCACGACGACTTCTTCGGCCAGTTCGTTCGCGACCCGGACCAGGGCGCGGTCGAGGCCGAGGTGGCGGCCCGAGCAGGTGGGGTGGACCGTGACCGAATCGGTCTTCTTCTTGATGTCGAGGTTCGGGACCAGGTGCTGCTCGGCCCACGCGACCGAGTCCATGGTCGAGATCTCCTGGTGGCGGGCTTCGTTTTCTTCGGTGAGGACGCCCGGTCCGAAGTCGGCGATTCCGTGGGCACAGGACGAGGCGTCGATCACGACCGGGATGGTTCCGCCACCGGTCCAGCGCCACAGACGCTCGACCGTCTGGTTCGCCTTGAACTCGTGGGCGCTCTCGAAGCCCTTGGAACTCCACGGGACCGAGCAGCAGGTGCCCGCGATGTCCTCCGGGATCCAGACCGGCTTGCCGGCGCGGGCCGACACGGCCACCAGGGCTTCGGGCAGGGAGAGGTCCCCGTCGTCACCCTTCGAGCGGCCGAACATGCGGTTGATGCAGGCCGGCACGTACACCGCGGCGGCACCGTGGGAAGTCGTCTCGGGCAGTTTGGGCGATGCGGCCGGCGGCATCTTCTCGCCCCATTCGGGAACGAGGTCCTTGCCAGCCACCGCGCGGGCAGCCTTGGTCAGGCCGCGCATCGGACCGTCGGTGGCGACCTTCGAGATCGCATTGCCGATCTTCAGGCCGGAGCGCGAGAGCTTCTCGACCCGGTCCCAGCGCTGCGCGGCCCGGAGGGCCAGCTTTTTGGCGGCCGGAGTGTTCTGCTCGCGGCGGAAACCCTTGACGAAGGTGCCGGTGTCGATCCCGACCGGGCAGGCCAGCAGGCAGGAGCCGTCGGCGGCACAGGTCTGGATCGCGTCGTACTCGTACTCCTCGAGCAGGACCTTCCGGAGCGCGGTGTCTTCGCCCTGACGGACCATCTCGCGGCGGAGGACGATGCGCTGCCGCGGCGTGGTGGTCAGGTGGCGGCTCGGACAGACCGGTTCGCAGAAGCCGCACTCGACGCAGGAGTTCGCTCCGCCCTCTTCTTCGACCTGCGGGTTGGTCTTCAGGCCCTTGAGGTGCGCGGTCTCGTCGCGGTTCAGGATCGCGCCGGGGTTCAGCTTGCCGGTGGGATCGGCCAGCTCCTTGACCTGCCACATCAGTTCGGTGGCTTTCTTGCCCCACTCGAGTTCGACGTACGGGGCCATGTTGATCCCGGTGCCGTGCTCGGCCTTCAGCGACCCGTCGTACTTGTCGCAGATCATCTCGACCAGCCGGGCCATGAATGCTTCGTAACGGTCGAGGTCGGCCTCGATCGCAAAGTCCGGGGTCAGCATGAAGTGGAGGTTGCCTGCGGACGCGTGCCCGGCGACACCGGCAAGGAACTCGTGCTCGGCGAGCAGGGCGCGCAGCTCTTCGGCCGCTTCGGCGATCCGTTCGGGCCGCACGCAGACGTCCTCGACGATGAGCGCCGTCTCCGGGGGCTTCATCTTGCCGACCAGTCCGTGCAGTCCTTCGCGCACGCGCCAGTTGATCTCGATCACCTCTTCGTCGCGGCTGAACTCCGGCTCGCGGATCAGCGCGTCACGGTCGACGACCTCGAACGCCTTCGCCTCGGCGGCGTCGAGCGCGTCATCGTCCTCGCCGGGAAACTCGACCAGCAGCGCGGCCGACGCCGGATCGATGTCCCGGAAGTATTGGGGCGCACCGGGCATGTTCCAGCCAGCGGTGATGAGGGCGGGTGCGACCATCAGCTCGACCGCCGAGGCGCCGGCGTCGACCAGGGCCTTGACCGGCTCGGTCGCGGTCGGGATGTCGGGGAAGTGGAGCCAGGCGAGCGTGGTCCGGGCCGGCAGCTTCACCGTGTCGAAGGTGACCCTCGAGATGAAGGCGAGCGTGCCTTCGGAACCGATGATCAGGCGGCGCATGATCTCAACCGGGGTCTCCGCATCGAGGAACGCGCAGAGTCGGTAGCCGGTCGTGTTCTTGATCTCGAACTTGTGGCGGATCCGTGCGGTGAGTTCCTCGTCGCCGGTGATCTCCCGGCGGATGCGGAGCAGCCCTTCGGCGAGCTCGGGCTCGGCCGCGGCGAACTTCTCCTCGGCATCCGGGGCGGAGCTGTCGACCACGGTGCCCGACGGCAGGATGAACTCCATCGCGGTGACCGTCGAATACGAGTCGTGGGTGACCCCGCAGCGCATGCCGCCAGAGTTGTTGGCGACCACTCCACCGACCGTGGCGATGTCGGTCGAGGCCGGGTCGGGGCCGAGCCTGTAGCCCGTGGGCGCGAGCACCTTGTTCACGTCGCCCAGCACGACGCCCGGGGCGACCGATACGCGCCTGCCGCCGTCGAGCACCTCGACCCCGCCGAAGTGGCGGCGGGTGTCGACCAGGATGCCCTCCGTCTGGGCCTGGCCGTTCAGGCTGGTCCCGCCCGAGCGGAAGGTGACTTCGATTCCGTTCTCGCGCCCGTACATGAGGACCTTCGACACGTCACCGGCGTCGTGGGCCATGATCACGACCTTCGGCAGCAGCCGGTACGGGCTGGCGTCGGAGGCGTACCGCACGATGTCGCTCGCGCGGGCCAGGACGCGGTCCTCGCCGAGCAGTCCGGCCAGCTCGGAGCGCAGGGGCTCCGGGGTTCCGCCGGCGACCCATTCCGGCGCCCGGTCGCTCGTGGGCCCGGTCGGCTCCGGTGTGATCTTCAGAACATCGGGCTCGAGCAGTGGCATCGCGGGCTCCTGGACCTAGAAGAGGGACATTCCCGGCTGGACCGGGACTTCGACCAGGCGCGGCTTCGGATCCGCGATCGCTTCCTTCAGCGCGGCCTGGACTTCGTCGGCGGTCTTGACGAAGGTGCTCTCGACACCGTACCCGGCGGCGATCTTCGCCGACTCGAGCACGGGCAGGTCGAGGCCCGGGGAGCCGGTGACCTGTTCGATGTCGGCGAACCACTTGAGGATCGCGTACTCCTCGTTGCGGAGCACCAGGAAGGTGACCGGGACATCGTAGGCGACGGCGGTCCAGAAACCGGCCACCGCGTACTGGACGGAACCTTCACCGAGCACGCAGACGACCGGGCGGTCCGGCTCGGCCAGCTGGATGCCGATCGAGGAGCCGAGGCCGAATCCGAGGCCGCCGCCGGCGCCGAAGAAGTAGCTCTTGGGAGCCGAGATCCGCAGCTGGTTGCGGAAGGCGAGGGTGCTCGAAGGCGACTCGAGGACGACCACTCCGTCGTCCGGCAGCTCTTCCCTGAGGATCGAGTGGACGGTCAACGAGTTGAGCGGGTCGGTCTCTTCCATCCGGGTCGGTTTCGGCCACTCGGTCGGCGCCTCGCGCCCGGTGCCGTCGAGGTGCTCGAGCAGCGCCGCCAGGGTCAGCTTGACGTCGGCGACGATCGCGTCGCCCATCGGCGCGCGGGCGGCTTCGTCCGGGTCCGAGGTGATCGCGACCAGCGACGAGCCCTCGGCGAGGAAGGGCCCGGGGATGTTCGGGTAGTACGCGAAGACCGAGGAGCCGACGACGATGATCAGGTCGTGCTCCTTCAGGGTCTCGCCGACCGGCCCGACCGCGGGTGGCAGAACGCCGCGCCAGTGCGGATGGTCCTCCGGGAAGCCGATGCGCCCACCGCCGGGTGCCGGTGCGGCCCAGACCCCGAGGTTCTGGTTCTCCGAGAGGGCGATCATCTCGTCCCAGGCGCCGGCCGCGTCGATGTCGGGGCCGGCCACGGCGACCGGGTTCTTCGCCGCGATGATCCGGCCGGCGAGGTCGCCGACCTGCTCGGGATCGGCGGTCGCCCGTCCGGTGACCTTGCGGTCGATGACGGCAGCGGCCTGGGCGGCGTCCATCTCCACATCCCAGTCGTCCATCGGCAGCGAGACCATGACCGGTCCCATCGGCGGGAGCGCGGCCAGGTGAATTGCGTGAGCCAATGCAAGGGGCACGTCTTCGGCGCGCGGCGGCTCGAAGGCGAACTTCACGTACGGATCGGGCACGCGGATCGCGTCGCGGTTGGTCAGGTTCGCCTGCATCGTGATCATCTCGCGGGCCTGCTGACCGGCGGTGATCACGACCGGTGAATGGTTCGCCTGCGCGTTGAAGATCGCGCCGACGCCGTTGCCGAGGCCGGGGGCGGTGTGGAGGTTGACCAAAGCGGGCTTGCCGGTCATCTGCGCGTAGCCGTCGGCCATCGCGACTACCGCCGCCTCCTGGAGTCCGAGCACGTAGTCGAAGTCGTCCGGGAAATCCTTCAGCATCGTGAGTTCGGTCGAGCCGGGATTGCCGAACATCCTGGTCATTCCCTGTTTGCGGAAAAGGTCGTACGTGACTTCGCGGACGGTAGGCATGGCGGCAGCCTATATGGGATGAGTGGGAAGATTCAGATGTGCGCACCCACCTCGCCATCGCCCTTGCTGCGGCCGCCGTCATTCTCGGATGCGGCGAGACCGATACCGGCACCCCGGACGCCTGCTTCGAGGATCCCGCCACGATCACGGCGGCACTCCGGAATGCCCCTGAACCGGTCGCGCTCGACGGCGACACCATCATCAGCGACTGTCTCGTCCGGAACCAGTCCGACGGCGACCTGGTCAACTTCGGGACCAACATCACCGAGGTCGCGACCGGTCTCGGTGCCGACTCGGCGAAGCCCGGGCCGGCCGGGGTCAAGGCGGCGATCGATGCCGGCTACCTGGTCGGGGCGATCGAGAAGGGCTCCGAAGAAAGCGACGGCATCCACGCAACCCTGGTCGACCGGGTCAGGTCGGCCGCCACCAACGGTCTGGCAGGTGCCTCGGAACTGAAGCGCGAGCACTACGAGGCCGGGCGAGTAGCCGGTCGCGCGAACGGCTGAAAGACTTGAACGACGAGCAACCGATGAAAGGCTTCCTTGACTGAACAGCTGTGGGGTTCTGAGACCGACAAGGCCGTTGCGAACTTCCCCGTCTCCGGGGAACCCGTTCCGCCGCCCGTAATCCACTGGCTCGGCCGGATCAAGGCGAATGCCGCCCGGACCAACGGCGCCCTCGGCCTGCTCGACGTGGGGATCGCAGAGAGGATCGCGCGGGCCGGCGACGAGATCGGTGAAGGCAAGCACGACGATCAGTTCCCGGTCGATGTCTTCCAGACCGGCTCCGGCACTTCTTCGAACATGAACACCAATGAGGTCATCGCCAACCTCGCCGGCGAAGACGTGCACCGGAACGACCACGTGAACATGGGGCAGTCGTCGAACGACGTCTTCCCGTCCGCTGTGCACCTCGCGGCACTCGACCGGGTGACCAACGAGCTGATCCCGGCGATGCAGGGCCTCGCCCTCGAACTCGACAAACGCGCGGAGGACTTCCGCGACGTGGTCAAGGCCGGCCGAACCCACCTGATGGACGCGGTCCCGGTGACCCTCGGCCAGGAGTTCGGCGGTTACGCGTCGCAGGTCCGCCACGGGCTCGACCGGATCGCGGGCACGCTGGAACGGGTCGGCCAGATCCCGCTCGGTGGCACCGCCACCGGCACCGGCCTCAACACCCACCCCGACTTCGCCGCGGGCGTGCGCCGGTTGCTCGAGGACCAGTCCGGCCTCGGCATCTCGGCGCCGCACGATCCTTTCGAGGCCCAGGCCAACCGCGACGCGCTGGTCGAGCTCTCCGGTGCGCTCAAGGTCTACGCCGTGTCGCTCAACAAGATCGCCAACGACCTGGCGCTGATGGGCTCGGGTCCGCGCGCCGGCCTGGCCGAGATCGCGCTGCCGGAACTGCAGAAGGGCTCCTCGATCATGCCCGGCAAGGTCAACCCGGTCATCCCGGAGGTCGTGATCCAGGTCGCGGCCCAGGTGATCGGCAACGACACCGCGATCACGGTCGCCGGCTCGCAGGGACAGTTCGAGCTGAACGTGCGAGTGCCGCTGATCGCCCGCAACCTGCTCGGATCGATCCGCCTGCTCTCGTCCGCTTCACGGATGCTGGACGAGAAGTGCGTGGCCGGCATCGAGGCGAAGGTCGCCGCCAACGAGCTGCACGCCGAGGCCACTCTGGCCACGGCCACCGCGCTCAACCCGCACATCGGTTACGACCGGGCCAGTGAGATCGTCGCCGAGGCCGCCCGTTCCGGACGGGCGCTGCGCGAAGTGGCGATCGAACTCGGGGTAGAGGAAGCAATTCTCACGGAAGCGCTCGACCACAACAAGATGGCCCGCCCCCACGAGGACTGAGGATCGGGTCCTGACGTCTTGATCCCTGGTTTCCGCGCGAAACGTAAGGCGGCGAGACCCTGGGCCTTCTCTAGTCCCTCTTCGGTACTTCGGTTTCGTCTTCGCCCGGATCGTCCGGTGTCTCGTCCAGGTCCTCGACCAATTCCTCTTCGAGTTCCCCGGGTGTCTCTCCCGCCGGTTCGGGTACGGGAGCCTCTTCGGTGGACGGTTCGGGTTCGTCGATCGGGGGAGTCGCGGCGCGCAGATCCTGCTCCGCCCGCATTCGGGCGAGTTCTTCCTTGCGGGCGGCTTCGGCTTCGCGGTCGGCGGTCGCGGCGGCGACGGTCTCCTCGTCCCAGCCGATCTTCGTCTTGAGCACCAGCACCAGGAGCGGAAAGGCCATGATCGCCGCGCCGGTGACGAAGGCGCCGATGAAGGTCTCGGCGGGAAGCTGCCCGTCTTCGGCTGCGGCCCAGAACATCCAGGCGGCGACCGGCAGGTAGATGAAGACGGCACTCAGCGTGCCCGGGGTGAGGCGGTCGCCGCGGGCACTCGGAACCATGTGGAAGAAGACGGCGTTGATGACGAACAGTGCCGGGACCCCGAGGCTGATCGCGGGGGCCCACCAGCCGATCGCCGCACCGGCCAGAGCGATGAAGATCAGCGCGACGTTCGTGAGGAAGAAGTCCGGTTCGGAGAAGGTGATGCCAAGGCGCCCCCCGATCTCGAAGTTCGCCCAGGTCACCCAGCCTTCGGCGTACTCCTCGAGAACGTGGAACGCGGCCGCGATGACGCCGACCCAAAGTACCCAGGAATGGCTGTCGATATCCATTCCGTGATCCTATTCACGCGAGAGCACAGTCCCCCTCGGGACTGGCAGTGAAATTGCCTCCTGGGGAGGCAATTTCACTGCCAGTGCGGGTCCCCAGGGTTACTTCTTTCTCTTCTTCGCCTTGATCTTCACGTTGGCGGTGCCCTTCTTGCCGGAGACGTTGGCCGTGATCTTCGCCTTCCCCTTCGCCTTGGACTTGGCCTTCACGGTGATCTTGACCCTCACCGTCTTGCCGGGGCCGATCGACTTGATGTTGATCTTCCTCTTGACCTTCACGCGCCTGTTCGACGACTTCACGTAGAGCTTCGCGCTCTTCTTCGCCGTTCCACCCGAGTTGGTGACGGCGACGGTCAGCCTGGTCTTCTTGCCGGCCTTCAGCGACTTCTTCTTCGGCGAGATCTTCACCTTGCTGATCTTGGCCCGCGGATCCTTGATCAGCAGCTCGACGTTCCGGTCGGCCACGGTGCCGGCCCCACACGGATCGATCGAACCGCAGGCCTCGCCGCCGTTCTGGTTGTCGTTGTAGCCGATGGTCCGGCCCGTCGATGCGAGCTGGGCGGGCGACAGGGTGTTCCCGTCGGTGCCCGGCGCGGCGGCCGGAACCGGAGCGGCGTGGTCGATCAGCGTGCCGAAGATCGACAGGTTGCCGTCCTTGTTGTCGAAGATCTGCAGTAGGCGGTTCTGCTTTGGCCAGTCGACCAGGGCCGAAGTCCTGATGCTCCAGTAGCCGCCCTTGCCGGCGGGATCCGGGAACGGGGTGATCTTGTTCTCGTGGCTGTGGCCCGCGACCCAGGCGACCGCGACCGGGTACTTGTGCATCAGCGCGGTCACGTCGGCCTGCAGCTTGATCGGGGTCGAGGTGCGCGGGTCGCCGTCACAGCCGACGACCTCCGCCGGGTTGACACTCGCGCAGGAAGGAGCGTTTTCATCGGCCACGTCGGCGCTCATGCTTTCCGGTGCGTGGTGCGAAAACACGATCGCGATCTCGTTGTGCTCGGTCGCCCGCTTCAGTTCCGACTCGAACCAGTTGAACTGGGGTGTGTCGAGGTTGCCCTTGTCCGACTCCAGGATCTTGCCACCTTCGGAATGGGTGTCGAGCGTGATGTAGCGGACGCCGTGCTTGCTGTAGGCGTAGTAGCCGGCGTTGCCGTCGGAGGCAGCCTCTTCGGCCGGATCGACGAAACCGAACCCGTGCCCGTCGTCCTGCCCGTTCGCCCTGAAGATGCCCTTGTAGGTCTCCTTCGAGATCAGGCGGCGGCCCGGGTCCGGCGGCACCGCCATGAACTGGCCGGGATTCTCATCGACCAGGTCGAGGAACCCGTTGACGTCCAGGTTGGGATCGGTGACCAGGCTGAGCAGGTCGAGCGGATCGAAGGAGCTGTTCTGCGGTTTCTTGTCGGCAACCGGCTTGAGGCAGCCCTGCGCGAACAGGTTGAACAGTTTGCTCGCCCAGGCGTTGCCCTGGACCAGGCCGTCGTGGTTGCCGAAGAGCACGTAGCCGGGCACGTCGAGCCCGGTCGCGGTGAAGGGCTTCTGGCCGGCGTCCATCAGGTTCGGGTAGGTCGGAGCCTCGTCGTACGGGTTGATGTTGCCGGGGTCGTCCAGCGGCGGGTTCGGCTCGTCCGGGTCGTAGAAGTAGAACTCCTTGGCCCCGGGCCAGTCATCGCGGTCCTGCACACCGGTGTAGTCGGTCGGCGTGGTTGCGTCCTTGATTTTGCCGAGTGCCTCGATCTGGGCGGACGGGCAGAGCGGGTTGGTATCGATCGAGGAAGCCGGGTTGACGCCGCTTCCGGGCGTGATCTGGCCGCCTTCGATCAACTGGCGGTTCCAGACGGTCTCGTTGAACTGCTGGCTGTCGGAGATGTCTCCGGTGTTCATGACGAAGTCCATCGGCGGCTTGGTGCCGTCACCGCTCCGAACCGGCGCGTTGGTGGCGAAGGAGTTCATCTGTTCGATCATCTCGTTCGCCTCATGCGGGTTGAAGGCCTCCGAGGGTCGCCACGATGCGGTGAAGGGCCCGCCGACCGGATCGAGGAACTCGACGCGGGCCGGACTCTCCTCGTCGGTGAGCTGGAAGTCGGTGAGCTGCCCGAAGTAGGCGAGCGGGACGCGGCGGGTCTCACGGCCGGCCTTGGCCTCCCCCAGGGTCACCGCGGGCGTGGTGGAGCCGGTGCGGACGGTGTAGTTCTCGCCGGGACCGGTGGTCAGGGTCTTGAAGCCGCCGGATCCCTGGGGGACGATCCGCTGCACGAGCGTCGAGATCCCGAGCGTGTCCCCCGGTGCCGCCTGCGCGATGCTGACGGCGATCCCCGCGACCACGAGCGTGCACGTGATTATTCCGACCTTCAGCTTCGACATCTCCACCCTCCGTTGGTTCCCTGGTGCCTCCTCCCGGGCAGGTTAGCCGAAAAGGGAGGCCTGTTCACAAGGTTCTCGCCGCCTTGATCCCCGTGTAACGTGGATCAAGGCGTCAGGAACCGTTCCTCATATTCGTAACACGAGGCCGGACCAGAAGTATCAGCCCGCCTGGAAAGTCACCATGCGCTCTTCGGTCAGTTCCATGACCGAATAGGCCGGGCCTTCACGCGTATTGCCCGAATCCTTGACGCCGCCGTAGGGCTGCTGGTCGGCCCGGAACGTCGGCACCTCGTTGATCAGCACGCCGCCGAACTCGAGCACGTTGCCCGCCTTCAGCCCGTTGCCGATGTCGCGGGTGAATACTCCTGCCTGGAGGCCGAACTTGGAGTCATTGGCCCGGCGGAGTGCTTCGTCGAAGTCGGAAAAGCGGTCTACCGTGGCCACCGGCCCGAAGATCTCCTCGCACCAGACCTTCGCCTCGGGATCGGGGTGTTCGATCAGGGTGGGGGCTACGCAGCGGTCCCCGTCGACCAGCTTGCCGCCGGTGAGCAGCTTGCCGCCGCCGCCGACCGCCTCCTCGATCCATTCCATGACCCGGTCGCGGTCGCCGCGGGTGATCAGCGGGCCGACGTCGGTGTTCTCGTCGGCGGGATCGCCCACCACGAGGCCTTCCATGTTGGAGACCAGCCGCTCGATGAACCGGTCGGCGATCGAGTCGTGGACGAGGATCCGCTGGATCGAGATGCAGCTCTGGCCGGCGTGGGAAAAGGCGTGGATCCGGGCCTTGTCGGCCGCGGTCTCCCAGTCGCCGTCCTCGTTCACGATCAGGGGCGCGTTCGAGCCGAGCTCGAGGTTGACCTTCTTGTGCGGCACCTTGGCGGCGATGCCCCAGCCCACCGGGACCGACCCGGTGAAGGTGATCGCCCGGGTCAGTTCGTGCTCGACGATCGCGTTCCCGACCTCCTTGCCGCCACCCGGGATCACGCTGAGCCAGCCGTTCGGCAGTCCGGCGTCGATCAGGACCTGCGCGAGCTTGAGCGAGGAGAGCGGGGTCTGCCCGGCGGGCTTCAGCACCACCGCGTTGCCGGCGGCGAGCGCCGGGCCGAGCTTGTGCGCGACCAGGTTGAGCGGGAAGTTGAACGGGCTGATCGCGCCGACCACCCCGTACGGCACCCGCAGCATCACGCCGAGCTTGCCGACGCCGGACCCGGTGGCTTCCATCGGGATCGTGCCGCCGGTCAGCTTGCGCGCCTCGGTGGCCGAGAATTTGAGGGTGTCGACGGTGCGGGTCGCCTCGGCCGTGGCCGTCTTGATCGGCTTGCCCGCTTCTTCGCTGATGGTCTTCGCGAGGTCGTCGCGGCGCTCGCGGGCGAGGTCGGCGGCGCGGTCGAGGATCGCGGCCCGCTCGAACTGGGGGAACCCTCCTTCGGAGTAGACTTGGTGGGCCGCCTCGACTGCCCGGCCGACCAGTTCGGAGTCGCCCTGGGCGACCCGCCCGATCACCCTTTCGTCGTACGGGCTGGGCACCTCGGCCCACTCGCCGGTTTCGATCCATTCGCCTGCCAACAAGAGTTTGTGGTCCATGAATCCAGATTAGTTGATGGGTGACTCATGTCATGCAGGTGCGCGTGCAGGCCGTGGCGGACCGGTGGCCCGACGAAGATCCGCGGTGACTCGCTCCAGTATGCGCTCGGCCTGCTCGACCGGCTCGTCTTCAGCATCAAAAAGACCGACAAGCGGATCGACAAGACTTCTGCTGGTCAGCCCTCGGGCGTGCCGCTGCCCGAAGGGAGCGGCACCACGGCGCCCATGATGGTGCCGAGCACCGCTCCGGCGGCCACGTCCGACGGGTAGTGCATGCCGAGGTAGGGGCGGGTGACCGCCATCATGGCCGCGGCCCCGAACAGGGCCAGCTTCAGCTCGGGCGCGAAACGGGACATCGCGGTCGCCGCGGCGAACGAAGCCGTGGCGTGAGCCGAAGGGAAAGAGAGCGAGGACGGTGCTCCGCCGAGCGGCGGCAGGCCCTCGAGGACCGGGCGCGGCCTTTTGGCCAGGAGCTTGATGCCGAAGTTGAGGCCGATCGCGACCGGCCCGATCGCGGCGGCGGAGAGCCACTGCCGCCGGCGCGGGGGATCGAAGGCGGCCCCGGCCAGGCCGATCCCGAACCACAGGTAGCCGTTCTCGCCGCTCTTGGCGATCAGCTGCGCAGCTTTCTCGGCAGCGGGGGCGTGGCCGCGGGTGCGCATGAACCGGAGCACTTTGAGGTCGGTGTTCATCATGCAGTTGCGCGGGATATGAGGGGCCGGTCGGCGAACAAAGGACCGGGTCCGGACGGCGAGACCCTAAAAGCCGATTTTGGCCGCGTTCGTGGTGACGCGCAGGAAGATGACCTTGGCCATGTCGAGGTAGAGCGTTCCTTCCTCGTACTCGACCTCGTGGGCTTTCTCGCCGCCGGTCAGGGCGTTGCGGAGCAGGGCGAGCTGGTCGTCGTCGAGCCGGACCGGAACGACCTGGCCGCCTTCGAAGCCGATCTCGATCTTGTGGAGCGATGCCATCAGTGGGCCTCCCTGGAGGGTTCGACGATTTCGGTGAGCACCGAGCCGGTGGCGGCGGGGTGGGCGAACGCGACGCGGCTGCCGCGGATACCGGTGCGCGGCTCCTTGTCGATCATCCTGATCCCGTTGGCTCTGGCCTGTTCCAGCGCGACGTCGATGTCCTCTACCGAATAGGCGACGTGGTGGATTCCTTCGCCCTTCTTGTTGATGAACCTGCCGACCGGCGTGTCGTCACCGAGCGGCGCGAGCAGCTCGACGTGGCCCTCACCGACGTCGAGCAGGACCGCTTCGACTCCCTGTGATTCGACCGTTTCGCGGTGGACGAGCTTCATGTCGAAGCTGCGTTCGTAAAGTTTGATGGCCGCGTCGAGGTCCTTGACGGCCACGCCGATGTGATCTATGCGAGTGAACATTGAGCGGTGGATGCTAGCGCTCGGCGGTTCCGAGCATTCGGGGCGGCAGCCAGGTGAAGAGGTTCTCCATCAGTTCGACGTCCTCGACCGTGACCCGCTCGTCCGGCCCGTGGACCAGGGGTTTGGTCTCGGGGAGGGTCATCCGCTGCGGGCAGAAGCCGAAAACGGTCGCGTCGAAGGCCATGCGGAACCAGTGGCTGTCGGAGAACCCGGGCATCACCATCGGCAGGACCTTCACCCCGGGCTCGACCGTCTCGACCCATTCTTCGAGGGCCTCCGCCAGCGGACCGCCGTAGTCGGAGCGGTTGCCGACGACCGGATCGTTGAACTCGATCCGCCAGTCGCCTTCGCCGAGCACGCCGTTGATCCGATCGAGGACTTCCGGCTCGGTCATGCCGGGAGGGGTGCGGCAGTCGACCACCAGCTCGGCCCGCGAAGGGATCACGTTCTCGCGGTTCGAGGCCGCGGCCATGGTCGGGGCCAGCGTGACGCCCAGCATCGGGTCGGCCATCAACTTCGCCACCAGCGGGTCTCCGGACGCGACCTCGGCGAGCGCGGCGTCGAGGTCGCCGGGCGGGTGGCCGAGCAGCCGCTCGAGGAAGCGGTCGGTATCGGCGGTCGATTCACGGGGAGGCTGGTTTCGCAGGCGGGGCAGCGCCTCGGCCAGCTTCAGCAGGGCGTTGTCCCCGACGCCGGGGAGCGATCCGTGCCCGGCGACGCCGTCGGCGACGAGGGTGAACCGGAAGGTCCCCTTCTCGCCGACGGCGAGGGTGAAGAAGCGCTCGCCGTTGAAATCGACGACCTCGCCGGCGCCTTCGTTCAGCACCCACTCGCAACGAACCTTGTCGGCCTGCTCGGCGCATAGCCATTGGGCGCCGAAGTGGGCGCCGGTCTCTTCGTCGGCCGCGACCACCAGCAGCAGGTCGCCTTTCGCGGGGCGCCAGCCGGACCGGGCCAGGGTCAGGCAGGCGGCCGTCTCGGCCGCGACCTGGTCCTTCATGTCGAGCGCGCCACGGCCCCAGATGTACCCGTCCTCGAGGTCTCCCGACCAGGGGTCGTGCGTCCATTCTTCGGGCTTGGCCGGCACGGTGTCGACGTGGCTGATCAGGGCCAGGTTCGGGCCTGGTTCGGCACCCTTCAGGCGGGCGACGAGGTTGGGCCGCTCCGGGACCCTGGCGAGCAGTTCGGTCTCCCAGCCCATGCCGTCGAGCATCCCCTGCAGGTATTCGAGCGCCTCACCTTCGTTGCCGGGCGGATTCACCGTGTTGAAACGGATCAGTCGCTGGAGCAGCTCTGGAGCCTTCATGCTGCCAGTATTCCACCGTCGCCGACACGATCGGGCCGCCCATGTCACCGGCCTCCACGCCGTCAGCTTGGGTCCCGGCGCATGTTCGGCTGCGGCCGGGTGTCTAGAAGATCGCCTGGGCTGCCATCGCCAGGCCGGTGATGACGAGCACGACGGCGATCGCCTTGACCAGGGTGTCGTCGGGCAGGCGCCCGGTGAACCTCGAACCGAAGAAGGCGCCGGGGACGGCCGCCGCACTGCCGATCAGGAAGACGGTCCAGTCGACCCCGCCCGGAAGGTGGCCGAGCAGCCCGCCGATCCCGACGACGACCCCGGCCGCGGAGTTGGTCCCGACCGCGCTCTTCGGGCTCATGCCCATGTACTTGAGCATCGCGGGCAACCGCAGGGATCCGAGGATCAGCCCGACGAAACCTCCGAGGAGCCCGACCGCGAATCCGACCAGGACCGCTTCGATCAGGATGTTGCCCTTCTGGACCCGCGGGGCGTCGTCGGTGGCCTTCGGGCGCTGGTAGCGCCACACCTCGACCGCTCCGTAGAGCACGACGATCGAGATCGCGCCGAGCAGGATGCGATCGGGCAGGACGCCGGAGATCAGGCCGCCGGCGACCGCTCCGACGAAGGAACTGGGGGCCATCCAGAGGAAGATGCGCGGGTTGAACCGGCCGTTCCGGATGTGGACGATCGTCGAGGTCATGGCGGCTGCGCCCGAGATCGCGACGTTCGCCCCGGCCGCGGCCGCGGCCGAGCTGCCGATCAGCACGACGACGGGCAGGCGCAGGTTGCCGAGCACCAGTCCGACCATGCCCCCGGCGAACGAGACCGCGAACGACCAGACGAGCAGGACGGCGACTTCAACGGGATCCATTCGAAGGGATTATCAACCGTCAGCACCTTCATACTCGTTACCAATGAGTGATTCGCTATTCGACGCCGACGAACACGCTCCGCCGCCGAACGAGCGGCCCGGCCCGGAGGCACCGCTCGCGGCCCGGATGCGGCCCGTCGAACTGGGCGAAGTCGTCGGGCAGGAACACATCCTGGGCGAAGGCACGACGCTCCAGAAGGCCGTTGCCGCCGGCCGTCCGCACAGCGCGATCCTCTACGGGCCGCCCGGCACCGGGAAGACCACCCTGGCCCGGATCATCGCGGGCATGTCCGATGGCGCGTTCGAGGAGGAATCGGCGGTCAATGCGGGCCGTGCACAGATCCGCGAGGTGATCGGGAGGGCGGAGCAGCGCCGGCAGAACTCCGGCCGTCGCACCGTCCTCTTCCTCGACGAGATCCACCGGTTCAACAAGGCGCAGCAGGACGCGTTGCTGCCCGCGGTCGAGAGCGGCGTCCTCACCCTGATCGGGGCGACCACCGAGAACCCGTACTTCGAAGTCAACTCGGCGCTCATCTCCCGCTGCCAGGTCTACGAGCTGAAGAAGCTCGGTCCGGAAGAGATCCGGACCCTGCTCGACCGGGCTCTCGCCGATGCCGGGCCCGGCGTCGGCGGGCAGGTCGAGGTCGACGACGCCGCGCTCGAACTGCTGGCCGAACGGGCCGGCGGCGACGCCCGGGCGGCACTGGCCGCGCTCGAGCGGCTCGCCGCCGCCGGCGGGACGGCCGGGCTCGCCGAGGCGGAGGATGCGCTCCAGGCCCAGGCGATCGCGTACGACAAGGGCGGCGACCACCACTTCGACTACATCTCCGCCTGGATCAAGGCGACCCGCGGCTCCGACCCCGACGCCTCGCTCTACTACCTCGCGGTGATGCTCGAAGCCGGCGAGGACCCGCGGTTCATCGCCCGCCGGATGGTCATCCTCGCTTCGGAGGACATCGGCAACGCCGATCCGCAGGCGCTGCTCGTCGCAACTGCCGCGGGCGCGGCCGTGGACCGGGTCGGGATGCCCGAAGCCGGGCTCAACCTCGCCCAGGCGGCGACCTACCTCTCACTGGCGCCGAAGTCGAACGCTTCGTACGCGGCACTGGACCGGGCCCGGGAGGAAGTCAGGCAGAACGGTCCCAAGCTGCCACCGGACCACCTGCGCGACAGCCACTACCCCGGCGCGGAAAAACTCGGGCGTGGCATCGGCTATGCCTACCCGCACGACGTCAAGGGCGGCGTCTCGGACCAGTCCCTGATGCCCGAGGGGCTGGAGGATTCCCGCTACTACGAGCCGACCGAATACGGATTCGAAGCCGAGCTCAAGCGGCGCCGCGAGGCGGCCGACCGTATCCGCGGCAAGGATGGTGCGTCAAAGCCAGAACCTGAGCCAAATCCTTAGGCAACCTTTATTGACGCCGCCACAACTACTGGCGGCTCGAAGGGTTCTATCAGCAGACCCGCGCTGAGAATGAAACAAGCTCGCAAGGGTGTTGTGTCGGCCGGAGACTCGGACTGGGGGTCTCCGGCCGAAGTACTTAACGGGGTGCGGACGTCCCTGAGAACCATCCGCTGCGGGATAAGCAATGCCGCCCCCTGTGTTGCCTGCCGAGGCTTACACTTCTGGAATGCCTACCGAGACCCTCGCCCCGCAGCCATCCACTGAGACCCAGACTCTTGATTCCTTCAACCCGGCCACGGGTGAAGTCGTCGGGACCGTGCCGACGATCACCCCCGAACAGGTCCAGGGGATCGTCGATGACGTGGCCGCGATCCAGCCTGCGTGGGCTGAACTGACCCCGGGCGACCGTGGTGTCTACTTGAAGCGTGCCGCTTCGGTGCTCCTCGACCGCCTCGACGAGATCGCGGAACTGCTTTCCGAGGAGCAGGGCAAGCCGATCTCCGAGTGCTACACGATGGAACTGATCCCCTCGATCGACGCCCTCCGCTGGTGCGCCAAGGAGGGACCGAAGATCCTCAAGGACGAGAAGATCGGTTACCCGCAGCCGCACTTCAAGACCAAGCGCTCCAAGTTCCATTACCAGCCGATCGGCGTGGTCGGGGTCATCGCGCCCTGGAACTACCCCTTCACGATCCCGATGCAGGAGATCGCGATCGCCCTGATGTGCGGCAACGGCGTAGTACTCAAGCCGGCCAGCCTCACCCCGCTGCTCGGCGAGGCGATCCGGTCGGTCTTCGAAGACGCCGGACTCCCTCAGGGGCTGATCCGCACCGTGCACGGCGGTGGCCGGATCGGTGACGCGCTGACCAAGTCCAGTACGGGCAAGATCTTCTTCACCGGTTCGGTGCCGGTCGGTTATAAGGTCGGCGAGGAGTGCGCCAAGCTGATGAAGGGCTGCGTGCTCGAACTCGGCGGCAAGGACCCAATGATCGTGCTCGGTGACGCCAACCTCGACTTCGCCGTCTCGGGAGCGGTCTGGGGCGGGTTCGCCAACGCCGGCCAGACCTGCGCCGGGATCGAGCGGGCCTACGTGATGAGCGAGGTCAGCGAAGAGTTCATCGAAGGCGTGGTCAAGGGCGCGAGCGCCCTCAAGGTGGGCGACCCGTCGCAGTTCGACACCGAGATCGGCCCGATGGTCTCGAAGGACCAATACGACCTGGTCAACGAACTCGTGGACGACGCGATCGCGAACGGTGCCGAGCGCCGCTGCGGCGGACCCGTCGACGTAGACGGCTTCCCCGAAGGCAACTTCATCGCGCCGACCGTGCTGACCGGCGTCACGCATGACATGCGCATCATGAAAGAGGAGATCTTCGGACCGGTGCTGCCGATCATGGTGGTCGACTCCGAGCAGGAGGCCCTCGACCTGGCCAACGATTCCGAGTTCGGCCTCGGTGCCTCCGTGTGGACCAGGGACCGCCAGCGCGGCGAGCGCATCGCCGGCCGCATCGAATCCGGCATGGTCTGGATCAACGACCACATGTTCACCCACGGTGCCTGCCAGTGCAACTGGGGCGGCGTGAAGGACTCCGGCCTCGGCCACTCGCACTCGAAGTTCGGTTTCTACGAGTGCGTCGACATCAAGCTCGTCACCTACGAGCCGGGGCTCACCCGGAACTTCTGGTGGCATCCGTACGACGAGACCCTCTCGGACGCGATGCGCGCTTCGGCCAAGCTCCTCTACGGCAAGGGCGGCGACCGCATCGAAGCCCTGAAGGACGGCGCCGGACCGCTGCTCAAGGTCGGCCGGCGCATCACCAAGCGAAAAAACTGAGGACCGGAAGCCTCAGGCTGCCGCTGCTCGTCCTGGCCGTGATGGCGGTCGGCGGGGTCGTGCTCGTCTTCATGAGCCGTGGGGAGGACGAAGGTGACGACTCGCCCGGTCAGGCGAAGACCGCCACCGGGGAAACCGGGTTCGATTCGGCGAACCGCCCGTCGAACGATCCGGGCTCGGACAGCGAGCCGGTCCGGGTGCCTCGGCTGCCGAAATCGACCTGCTCTCCCGGGCTGACCAACTGCGTTGTCGCTTCCGGCCGGGTCGTCTACGTCGAGGCGGTCAACCCGGACGGTGACGGTGACGCGCACTTCGTGACGGCGAGCGCCGACAGCGTCACCGGACCGGGGATCACGATCTTCGACGTGAAGGAGGAGCTGAGGCCGGATCCGCTGCCCGGCATCGGAGACCTGGTCGGAGGGGCCGGACCGGTATTCCCCGGGTCACAAGGCCAGAAGCAGATCGAAGTGACCGAATTCCACGTGGCCGAATGACCAAGGGTGATCGGGATTACAACGGATATGCCGTTGTAATCCCGATCACCTTCGTCCAGTTGGGCCGGGAACCGGGGGTTTGCCGGCCTGGGCTGGGACAATCCCCGCCTTGACCGACCGCACCGACATTTCCGGGCAACCGGCAGTTCACCTGCGCGGCCTCGGCCGTGACTACGGCGACCTGCCCGCGCTCCGGGATCTCGACCTCGACCTGCCCGCCGGCTCGTCACTGGCCGTGCTCGGGCCGAACGGTTCCGGCAAGAGCACCCTGCTCCGGATCCTCGCCACGCTGCTGCGGCCGACCCGCGGCGAGGTGACCATCCTCGGCAACGAGATCCCGAAGGAGAGCTGGAAGCTGCGTGGGCTCATCGGCTACCTCGGCCATGAGCCGCTGCTCTACCAGGACCTGACCGGCCGGGAGAACCTGGAACTCCATGGGAAGCTCCACGGGCTGAAGACGGAGGAAGCAAACCGCCGGATCGGCGTCGGCCTGGAACTGATGCAGATGGGCCGCCGCGCCGAGCGCCGGGTCAGCGAGTACTCGGCCGGCATGCGGCAGCGGATCGCGATCTGCCGGGCCGTGCTCCACCGGCCGAAGCTGCTCCTGCTCGACGAGCCGGACTCGAACCTCGACCCCGAGGGCCGCGAACTGGCCCGGAAACTGATCGGTCCCGGCGAAGGGCGGACCCGGGTCCTCGTCTCGCACGAGCCTGAGCGGGCGCGGGCCGAGGCTGACGCCGTCTTGACCCTCGACCGAAGCGGCCGCGCGACGGAGCCGGTCGCATGACTCCCGGCCCCACCGCCTTCGCGGCGATCCTCGGCAAGGATCTCCGGACCGAGCTGCGGACCATGCGCTCCCTGCCGGCGATGGTCCTGTTCGCGGTCACCACCTTCATCATCTTCCGGTACGGGCTCGACCGGACCACCCTCTCGGGCAGCCTGGCCGGCGGCGTGCTCTGGACCACCCTGCTGTTCGCGGCGATCCTCGGGATCAACCGGGTGTTCGTCTCCGAGCAGGAGGAGGGGGGCTTCGACGCCTTCCGGCTCGCTCCGGTCGACCGCACGGTCCTTTTCACCGCCAAGACCGCCGCACTCTTCGTCTACCTCTCGGTCCTCGAGCTGATCGTGGTGCCGACCTTCGCCGTGTTCTTCCTGCCGCAGTGGAGCGGCCTGGTGCCGCTGATCCTGGTCCTGGCTGGGGCGAACCTCGGTTTTGCCGCCCTCGGCACCCTGATTTCCTCGATGGCGGTCAATTCCCGGGCCCGCGACCTGATCGTTCCTCTGCTCCTGCTGCCGCTCGTGGTGCCGCTGATGATCGCCGCGACGGGCGCTTCGGCTCCGCTTCTGGAGCCGGGTGGCCCCTCGTACGAGAAGTTCGGCACTTGGCTGCTGGTCATGGGTCTATACGATGGGATCTTCTGCCTCATTGGTTATGCCGTCTTCGACTTCCTCCTGGAAGATTGAAACGGGCGCCAGGGGACTGATCAAGATGTCCGGTCGCAGCCTCAAAGCCCTCTCCATAGCGACGGTGGTGTTCCTCACCGCCGGCTTCGTGCTGGCCATCTTCTGGGCCCCGATGGACGCCGACCAAGGCTTCAAGCAGAAGATCTTCTACCTCCACGTGCCGCTGGCGATCGTGGCCCTGATCGGATTCATCGCCGGTGGGGTCGAAGGGTTCCGCCACCTGCGGAGCGGGGACCGGAAGCACGACGCGAACTCCTACGTCTTCATCCACCTCTCCGTGGTCTTCGGCGTCGCCGTACTCGTGACCGGCGCGATCTGGGCCAAGGCTTCGTGGGGACACTGGTGGGTCTGGGACGAACCGACTCTGGTCAGCTTCCTGATCGTCTTTCTCCTCTACTGCACGTACTACCCTTTCCGCTACGCGATCGAGGACCGCGACCGCCAGGCGCGTTACGCCTCGGTCTTCGCGATCACCGCGGGTGCGTTCGTGCCGCTCAACTTCATGGCTGTGCGCATGGCCGAGAGCATCATCCACCCGCGGGTCTTCGCCACGTCCGAGGGCGGACTGCCCGGTTCGATGCTGTTCGCCTTCCTCGTCTGCCTGGCCGGCATGGGCCTCCTCTGGCTGACCCTGGTCAAGGTGGAGCTCGTGGGCAAGCAGGCTTCGGGACAGGTATCCCGCCTCCGCCGTGCCCTTTCCGCCGACCGCGAGAGTGGTTCGGTCGGCGGCCGCATCGCCCCCGAGATGGAGACGGGCTAGATGTTCGAGAACGTCCCGAACGACTCCACCGGATACGTCCTGGCGGCGTACATCTTCTTCCTGCTCATGCTGCTGGTCTACATCGGCATCCTCGGCGTGAAGTTCCAGCGGATCAGCCGCGATATCGGCGAGCTGACCGACGAGGTCGAAGCCGGCCAGGCCGGCGCCGAACCGCCGGAGGAGCAGGCCGGGCCCGTTCGGGAAGAGACCAGTGTCTGAGCTACTCGCCCTCGGCCTCTCCCACAAGACCGCTCCGCTCGAGCTGCGGGAACGGCTCGCCCTGACCGAAGGCCGCGCCACGGGCCTGATGGGGGAGCTGACCGGTACCAACGACGTTCGCGAGGCGGCGATCATCTCGACCTGCAACCGCACCGAGCTCTACCTGGTGGTTGGCGACTCGGTCCAGGCCGAATCGATCGCGCTGTCCGCCCTGTCGCGCGAGGCCGAGATCCGGCCGACCGAACTGATCAGCCACCTCTATTCGCTTCGTTCGATCGATGCCGCAAGGCACCTCTACCAGGTGGCCGCGGGCCTCGATTCGATGATCCTCGGCGAGGCCGAGATCCAGGGGCAGGTCAAGCGGGCCTATGAGCTTTCACTGGTCGAAGGTGCCTCCGGGCCGATCCTCAACCGGCTCTTCCGCGGCGCGATCGCCGCCGGCGGCCGTGCCCGCAGCGAGACCGCGATCAGCGAGAAGGGCGTTTCCGTGCCTTCGGTCGCGATCCTGGAGGCCCGCCGCGCGCTCGGCGACCTCGCCCGGCTCCACGCCCTGGTGATCGGTGCCGGCGACACGGCCGAGCTGGTGGCCCGCGCCCTGGTCCGCCGCGGTACCGAGACCGTCTTCGTCGCCAACCGCCACTATGACCGCGCGATCGGCCTGGCCGGCCGCTTCGGCGGCGCCGCGGTCCGGATCGACGACCTGCCCGCCCAGCTCGGCGCGGCCGACATCGTGATCTCGGCGACCAACTCACCCCACCACCTGGTCGGCAGCAACGAGCTCGCGCAGATCATGGAGTCCCGCGAGGACCGCCCGCTCTTCCTGGTCGACCTCGCCGTGCCACGCGACATCGAACCCTCCTGCCGCGACATCGAAGGCGTCTCCCTGTACGACGTTGACGACATCCAGAAGATCGTCGAGCGGAACACCAGCGGACGCGAGGCCGAATCCCGCCTTGCCGAGCGCATCATCGAAGTAGAGCTCGACCGGTTCGAGCGCTGGCTGGCTTCACTCGAGGTGGTACCGACAGTGGTCGCCCTGCGCGAGCGGTCGGACGAGATCGTCCGCCGCGTGCTCGCCGAGAACGAAAACCGCTGGGACAGCCTTTCCGATTCCGACCGCCGCCGCGTGGAGACGCTGGCCCGCGCGATCACCAGCCGCATGCTCCACGAGCCGACCATGAAGCTCAAGGCATCGGCCGGGTCGGACGAGGCCTACGAGAACGTCAACACCCTCCGCGAGCTGTTCGGCCTCGACGTCGACGCCGCGGTCGAGGGCGATTCCGGCGCTTCGGTCACACCGATCCGCCAAAAATCAGAAGAAGGCTGACGACCATGCGCATCGCGACGCGGGGCAGTGCCCTCGCGCTGGCGCAGTCCGGCCTCGTCGCCGATGGGCTGGGTGGAGCCGAACTGGTCAAGGTCGAGACCGACACCTCGACCGGCGACAAGGAACGCTTCGTGCGCGGGGTCGAGCGGGCCGTGCTCGACGGCGTGGCCGAGGCTGGTGTCCATTCGGCCAAGGACCTTCCGGGGGTCATGACTTCCGGACTGGTCATCGCCGCGGTCCCGGAAGGCGAAGACCCGCGCGACGCCTGGATCGGCCCGGGGACGAGCCTCGACGACGTGCCCGAAGGTGCCCGGGTCGGCACGGTCAGCCTGAGGCGCCGGGCGCAGCTTCTGGCGATCCGCCCGGACCTGCGGCCGGTGGCGCTCGAAGGCAACGTCGACACCCGGCTTCGGAGGCTCGAGGAAGGGGAGGCCGACGCGATCATCCTGGCCGTGGCCGGCCTGAACCGCCTCGGCCGGGCTGACCGGATCTCGTTTTCCATCCCGCTCGACCAGATGACCCCCGCTGCCGGGCAGGGCGCGCTGGTCGTCCAGTCGAAGGCCGGCAACGACCAAGGCTTCCGGGAGATCAACGACCTCGCCAGCGAACGGGAACTGCTGGCCGAGCGGGCCGCGGTGGTCGGCCTCGGCGCGGACTGTTCGAGCCCCGTCGGCATCCATGCCCGTCACCGAGGCGGCCGTCTGGTGGCCGAAGGTTTCGCCGGCCTGGCTGACGGTTCGGCCTGGGTGCGCGACAGGATCGAAGGCGATCCGGCCCACCCCGGGACGATCGGTACCGAGCTGGCCCGCCGCATGTCGGTGGCCGGAGCCGCGGAGATCCTCCAGGAGGCGGCGAAGTCATGAGCTCGGCAGGAGGAATGGTCTACCTCGTCGGCGCGGGACCCGGTGACCCCGGCCTGATGACCGCCCGGTCGCTCGATTTGGTCGCTCTGGCCGACGTCATCTACTACGACCGCCTGATCCCTTCGGGTGCCCTCGACGGCGCCCGCGACGACGCCGAGCTGGTCTACGTCGGCAAGCAACCCGGGGTGCCGGGCGTGCCCCAGGAGGAGATCGTCGACAAAATGATCGAGTCCGGGCGCAAGGGCCTCCAGGTAGTGCGCCTGAAGGGCGGTGACCCGTATCTGTTCGGCCGCGGTGCCGAAGAGGCGGAAGGGCTGAAGTCCGCCGGGGTGCCCTGGGAAGTGGTCCCGGGTGTGACCGCCGGCATCGCCGCGACCGCATACGCCGGCATCCCGGTCACCCATCGCGACGACGCCTCCGCCGTCGCTTTCATCACCGGCCACGAAGACCCCGCCAAGCCGGAGACGGCACTCGACTGGCCGGCGCTCGCTTCGTTCCCCGGAACCCTCGTCTTCTACATGGGCGTGAAGCGCCTGGCCCAGAACGCGGCGGCGCTGATCAAAGGCGGCCGTCCCGCCGACCAGCCCGCCGCGGCGATCCAGCAGGGCACGACGCCGCACCAGCGGACCGTCACCGCCACGCTGGCCACGATCGCCGGCGAAGTCGCCGCGGCAAAGATCAGGGCTCCCGCCCTGATCGTGATCGGCGAGGTCGCCCGCCACCGGGAGAACCTCTCGTGGTTCGAAGGCCGGCCGCTCTTCGGCAAACGGGTCGTGGTCACCCGTGCCCGCGCCCAGGCCAGCAGCCTCAGTGCCCGGCTTCGCGCGCTCGGAGCCGACGTGGTCGAGCTGCCGGCGATCCGGATCGAGCCGGTCTCCGGTCAGGACGAACGAATAGCCTCCGCTTTCGACCGTTTCCTCGAGGACACCTACGACCTGATCTGCTTCACCTCGGCCAACGGTGTCGAATGCTTCTTCGAACTGCTGGAGGAAGCGAACATGGATGCGCGCGACCTCGCCGGGACCGAGATCGCCGTGATCGGGCCCGGTACCGCCCGCGCCCTGGCCGCGCACGGCATCAAGGCGGACTACATCCCGGAGCGGTTCGTCGCCGAAGGCCTGCTCGAAGAACTCGAATCCGTGAACTTCGACGGCAAGGGGGTGCTGGTCGCCCGGGCCGAGGAAGCGCGGGAACTGCTGCCCGAGACGCTGCGTGACCGGAACGCCGCGGTGGTCGACGTGATGCCGCTGTACCGGACCGTCGCCGAAGCCCCGGACCCGGCCGCACTCGAAGCGGCCGCCTCGGCTGACTACATCACCTTCACCTCGGCCTCCACCGTGAACCGCCTGCTCGAAGTCATGCCGGACGGCCTGCCGGCCGGGGCGAAGCTCGTCTCGATCGGTCCGATCACCTCGGATGCCGCCCGCGAGGCCGGCCTCGAGGTGGCGATCGAAGCAACCCGCCACGACATCGACGGGCTGCTCGAAGCGCTGATCGCTGACCTCGGCTGACCCGGCCGAGGTCAGTCAGGTTCAGCCGCCGGCTGTGTAGACCGCCTTGTTGAAGTTCCTCGTGGAGGAGCAGTTGCCGACCTTCTGCACTACCTTGAACCTGGCGTTCTTGGTGGTCTTGAACTTGCCGGTCACGGTCGCTTTCAGGCCCGGGAGAACAGGCGACTTCTTGTTCTTCACGGTGAACTTGCCGCTGCTCTTGACCTTGCCCTTGGTCTCGAAATAGGTGTTGATGTAGCCGTTGCTGTCCTCCTGGAATCCCTTCGGGACGCAGGACTTGCCCTGCTTGTTCTTCCACTTCGTGGCGAAGGCGGCCCCGGTGATCTTGCCGCCGTCGGTGGAGACGTAGCCGATCCCGGACGTTCCGAAGGTCTGGTAGTAGACGCCGTCCTTGGGCTTGGCCGCCTGGGCGGCCGGAACGAAGGTCGACCCGGCGAAGAGTGCGACGAGCGCGAGAACCGCGAACCGGGCTCGACCGACTGCTGCTTGCTTGATCAAGAGTGCTCCCTGGGGTTGAAGTTGGGGGAGACTATACGCAGGTCCGAACCCCTGGTCAAAGTAAGATCAGCCGATGTACGCAAGGGAAAGAATGCGGCTAGGGCGAGGACCTCGCGGCGATCGACCTCTCCGGCACGGACTCGAACTGCGAATCCTTCAGTTTCCCCTGAGCCGGCGATGTTGATCGGCCGGCCCCACCTCCACTATCGCTCGGTCGGTTCGACCAACACCGAGGCATGGCGCCTTGCCGAAGCCGGGGCCGGCTCCGGGATGCTGGTGACGAGCGACGGCCAGACCGGCGGCCGCGGCCGCCAGGGACGGGCGTGGTCCTCTCCGGCCGGCGCTCTCGCCTATTCGGTGGTCTTGCGGAAACCGGCCGGGGTCCCGAGCACCCTGCCGCTCCAGGCAGGGGTGGCGGTCTGCGAGGCGGTCGAGTCGCTCGGTGTCGAGCGGGCAGAGGTCAAATGGCCGAACGACGTCTGGGTCGAGGGTCGCAAGGTGGCCGGCATCCTCGTCGAGGCGCGGCCCCAGGACGGCTGGGCCGTGATCGGGATCGGGCTGAACGTCGCGGTCCCGCCAGAGGGGTTTCCGCACGAGCTCCGCGAAACGGCGACGTCGGTCGGCTATGGCGCGACGGTCCCGCAGGCCATCGGCAGGCTCAACGAATTGCTCGGCCGCCGCATCGACGCGCCGGTCGAAGAGACCCTGGACGAGTTCGCCGGCCGGGATGCGCTGAAGGGCCGGAGGGTGACCTGGGGCGAAGGAACCGGCACCGCATCGGGCATCGACCGCGAAGGCAACCTGCTGGTCGAAAGCCCGGTCGGCTGCCTGTCATCCCTGAACGCGGGGGAGGTGCATCTCGATGTCTCGCCTGACTGATCCCGAGGTCGACCTGTCGCTGCAGGGCGTGGTCTGGCTCGAGGGGCAGGCGGTCCCGGTCGAGCCGACCGGCACCGGCAAAGCGGTCGCGAAGCTGGTCAACCGGAAGGAAGCGAAAGTGGTGGCCGCGGAGTTCGGCCAGATGGCCCTCACCGAACCGGACCCCGGCGTCCTGTCGGTCGGCGGCGGCGCCCGGAAGCAGGTCTTGAGTGCGATCGACCGCTGGTACCGCCGCGAAGCACGGGCGCAGATCGGACGGGTCGTCGAGATCGAAGCCGACCGCCTCGGCCTGCATCCGGGAAAGATCTCGATCCGCGACCAGAAGACGAGGTGGGGTTCCTGTTCGACATCCGGCACCCTCTCCTTCAACTGGCGCCTGGTGGTCGGTCCCCATCACGCCCTTCGTTACGTCGTGATCCACGAACTGATCCACATCCGCCACCACGACCACTCGCGCCGGTTCTGGGGTGCCCTCACCGAAGCCCTGCCCGAATGGAAGCACTCGGCGGCCTGGTTGCGGGCAAACGAGCGCGCCTTGACCGCCTACGAACCAAAGCTCTGACGGCAATCGCCGCAACCCGCGGTGCCGGCCCCGGTTCGGAGTGTATGGTCCTCAACATGAACAAAACTTTGTTCCACAAGATCGCCTCCGTCGCCGCTGTCGTACTCGCGGCCTTGATCGCCGGTTCGGTCATCACTTCGACCGCCACCGCCGGCCAGGCGACGAAGAAGGCCCTGGTCAAGTCGATCGACGACGTGCTGGCCGTGAAGAACTCGCCTCCCGGCATCTCGGTCCAGATCACCCGGAACGGCCGCAGCCAGTACTTCGGCAAGGGGAAGGGCAATCTCTCCACCGGCGCCAGGCCGAAGCTGAATGACCGCTTCCGCATCGCCAGCGTCGCCAAGGCCTACAGCGGCGCCGTCGCACTCACGCTGGTCCGTCAGCGCAAACTGCACCTCAGCGACACGATCGGCGAGATCCTTCCGGGCCTCATGCCAAAGGCCAGGAACGTGACCCTCCGCCAGGCCCTCCACCACACCGGTGGCCTCCCCGACTACATCAAGCAGAAGGCCTTCGTCAAGGACTTCTCGGCGAACCTCAGCCGGTACTTCTCGCCCCGGAAGCTCATCTCGTACGTGAAGAACAAGAACCTGACCCACCGGCCGGGCACGAAGTACGAGTACTCGGACACCGACAACATCGTCGTCGGACTGATGGCCCAAAGGGTCACGGGCGTCCCGTACGAGAGGCTCCTGAAGCGGCTTGTCCACAACCGGACACGCGGTGGCGCGACTTCGCTGCCCCGGGTGAACGCCATGCCGAGGCCGTACCTCCGCGGGTACGACATCGACCCGCCGAACGAACCGGCCGACGTCTCCGAGCTGATCAACCCGTCGGGCGCCTGGGCTTCGGGCGGCATCGTCTCGACCCTGCCGAACCTCAGCAGCTTCTTCAGCGCCTACGTCGGCGGCAAGCTCTTCGGGCCGAACATCCAGAACGCGCAGTGGCATTTCCGGGCGGGCGAATCACAGCCCGCCGGACCGGGCCGGAACGATGCCGGACTCGGCCTCTTCCGTTATACCTCGAAGTGTGGCGTCGTCTACGGCCACACGGGCTCGTTCCCGGGCTACCGGACCTTCGCCGCCTCGTCGGCCAACGGCAGGAAGACGATCGCCTACGTGGTGAACATCCAGGTCACGAACAAGTCGGACTTCCCGAACGGAAAGCGGATCTCGGCCCTGATCCGCAAGTCATACGTGGAAGCGGTCTGCCACGCCCTCGGGTAATCGGCAACTGCCGACTGTCCCCGGAGCACGACCAGTGGGCCGGTCTGCCGTCCACTGTCGATACGTGGGGTGGGGGTGTCCCGCCCGGAGCTCCCGCGGTGAGGACGGGACACCCCCACCTCGCGTCACAACAAGAAAACTGAAACCAGCAGTAAGGGCCTACTGGTCGTGCTCTGGGGACCACGCCTCCAGCCCGTCGTCGCCGTCGTCGAGGTCGAGGGCCCCGGTTTCGCCTTCGTAGCGGTCTTCGGCTTCGGTCTTTTCGTTCTTGGCGTCCGAGCCGTTGTCGTTCCCGGCGGTCGTCTCGGCCTTGCCGTTCTTCTGATTGCCGTTCTCTCCGCCGCCGTTCTTCTTCTTGCGGCGGCGGCGCTTCTTGCCGCCCTTCGGGAAGTTGCGGAGCAGTTCGCGGGCGACGGCCGAGGGCTTCCTGGCCATCCGCATCCGGGCGCCGCGGAGGACCTCTTCGCCCTCGGGGGTGTGGGCGACCGCGGCTGCCAGCAGTGAGACCGCGAGGCGGCGGTCCTGCTTGCGCGCGGCCTGGACGAGCTTGCGCGCGTTCTTGCCGTGGGCGCGGCCGGCGGAGTTGACCAGCAGGCCGAGAAGACGCTTGGTCTCGGGCCAGCGCTGGACGGCGTACTCCTCGTGGAGCTCGCGGGTGTAGGAGGCGAGGCGCCACACCCAGGCCTGGGCCTGGTCGCGCCGGCCGATTCGCTTGTCCACCAGCGCCTGGAGCAGCACCTTGGTGCCGGCGCGTTTGTCCTCGCGGCCCCAGGTGCCGACGATGTCGATCGCGTCGTCGAAGGCCTCGGCGTCCTTGAGGCCGGCGATCTCGGTCAGGGCCTTGATCTTCAGCTGGGCGTTGCGGTTCCGCTGGACGCAGGTGAGCAGGTAGCGCCGTCGGAGTTCCCTGGTCTTGTCGTGCTGGAGCATCGCCTTCGCGCGGCGCCAGCCCTGGGTGGTGACCCGGGCACCGGCGAGAGCGGCCCAGACGTGCTGCTCGGCGTAGTCGAGGTTCTCGACGGCGATCCGCCAGATGTCGCGCTCGAGCACCTCGATGCGCTTCTGCGGGTCGTCGGAGACGGGGACGATGCGTCTCTCAACCCGCACCTTCCGGCCACGGCCGCGGCGGACGGGCCCGACCACGATTGCGCCGCCGCGGTAGACGTCGCGGTCGAGCAGGCTGTGGAGCGTGACGATCGACTCGTCGTGGGTGGTCGCCGGGTGGACGAAGTCGATCACCAGGCCGGCTTCCTTGCCCGGGGCGCGACGGGTCACGCGGCCGACCCGCTGCTGGTAGATGCGCTTCGAAGCGGTCGGCGCCAGGTGCATGCAGATAGTGGCGCGGGGGGAGTTCCAGCCCTCGGCCAGCAGCTGCGCGTTGCAGAGCACGTCGATCTCACCGCGCTCGAAGGCGGCCAGGGTCTCGGTCAGCTCGCGCTTGGGGGTCTCGCCGGAGACCGCCTTGGCGTTGATGCCGAACTCGCGAAAGGCGGCGGCGACGTTCTTCGCGTGCTGGACGCCGGCGGTGTAGAGCACCCCCGGGGCCTTGCGGAACCTCGACTTGTAGAGGTCGGCGATCGCCATGTTGAAGGGGGCCTGGTCGAGCAGCTTCGCCAGTTCGTCCTGGTCGAAGTCCTGGTCGACCTCGCCTTTTCGCAAGGGGACCTTGGCGATCGTCCTCACGCCGGGCCCGGGCGGGATGCGCAGGCACCGGAGCGGCGAGATCACGCCGCGGCGGGCGGCCTGCGCCAGGTCGAAGCGGGAAGTCTGGGTGGGGAAGAGGTCGGCGACGTGGCGGGCGATCAGGGCGCCGGTCGCGGTCATGCCGATGAAGATCGGTCCGGTCCAGGCGCGGATGCAGGCGCTGGTCTTCTCGCCGAGGGCGGTGTGGGCCTCGTCGCAGATCACCACGGTGTAGGCGTTCGAGACACGTTTGGCGTTCCGCACGAACCACTGGTAGGTCTCGACGGTGACCGGGCCGTCGGCTTCGTCGCGGCCGTCGAGCAGCGGCGGGCGCAGCCGCTCCTTGTACCCGCGGTCGGAGATCTCGCCGATGAACTGGTCGACCAGGTTGCGGCGGTGGGTGAGGATCAGGACGCCGCCGGTGCGGGTGGCGTCGATGAAGCCGACCGCGGCGACGGTCTTGCCGGCCCCGGTCGCGTGTTCGAACCAGAAGCGGCGGGCGGCTCCGGCGTCATCGGTGGTGGCATCGACGTCAACGTCTTCGTCCTCCTCGCCCTTCTCCTCGGTCCAGTCCTGGGGTTCTTCGTCCTCTTCCTCGGCGGCCGCTTCGAGGTCCTCGACGACGTCGCCTTCGTGGTCGTCTTCGCCGGCTTCGACGTCCGCGTCCTCGTCTTCCTCGGGTTCAGGCCGGGGCACTTCCTCGACTGCCGAGAATTCGATCGCGTCGTTGTCGGCCGCCACCTGCTGCTCGGCGAGCAGCTCGGTCAGGGTGCCGGACAGGGCGTCGACCTGATGGGGGTTGAGCTCGGCTCCATCGAGGAGCTTGGGCTGCTCGTCGCTGATCAGCCGTTCGAGGCCGAGCAGCAGCGAGAAGTTGCGGCGCCATTCGAGTGAGGGCTCTTCGTTTCCGGCGTCGATCTCGGCGAGCGCGGAATCGAGCGCGCGGCGGCGGGCGGTGCCGGGCAGGAGCGCGTCGGCACTCTCGTCGCCCAGCAGGAAAGGCTCACGGGCAAACGCCGATGCTCGTTCGATGTCTGAAGCTGAAGGGGCCGTCTGCTTGACGGGCGCTGCTGTGCTCGGGGCCATTAAGCCTTCGTAGGTAGTCCGGACCATGATCTGGGTCCAGCCCGGACGAGTTGGATGGTGGAAAATCTCCGTCGGCGACAAGTGATCGTCGGCCGCCGCAAACCTTCGTGACCTGACCCTGCGAAGATCAGATACGTGTATTTAACCACGACTGGCATGTCAAAGTCGCCACACACCCCTTCTCGCACCCTCGCTGTCGCCCTGATCGGCCTGATCTGCGCGATTGCGCTGGCCGCCTGCGGGTCGGGCGATTCCGGAGGAGGTGGCTCCCCGCCCCCGGATTACGCCGCGAAGCTGGCCGGATCTCCGCCTCCGCTGGCTGCCCTCCACAAGCAGGAGAACCAGGTGCTCGAAGGCGGAAAGGATGCGTTCGAGGCCCGGATCGGCGAGCTCGAAGGCTTCCCCAAGGTAGTAAACGTCTGGGGCTCCTGGTGCGGCCCGTGCCGGGCCGAGTTCCCCCATTTCCAGGAAGTGAGCGCTAATCTCGGCCGGAAGGTCGCGTTCCTCGGGATCGATTCGGACGACGACACGCCTTCGGCCGAGCAGTTTCTCTCCGACAACCCGGTGCCGTACCCGAGCTACTCCGACCCGGACAAGGAGATCGGCAACTCGCTCGGGGCCACCCACGGCATCCCGGCGACCGTCTTCTTCGACGACGCCGGTGAGCAGACCTTCACCAAGTTCGGTCCCTACACCGATACGGCGGAGCTGGAAGCCGACATCGAGACCTACGCCATCAAGGGCGAGAACGGTTGAAATCCAAAGTGGAAACGATCCGCACAGCCTGACCGTGCGGATCCGTTCCACTTCCGGCCGGATGCCCTCCGCCGGTACGCTGCAGTAAGTGGAACTGACCGACCCGACACTCGTTTTCCTGCTGATCACCCTCGGGCTGGTCGGAGTGGGGATCGAGACCCTCACGCCGGGCGGTTTCGTACCCGGGCTGGTCGGCATCGTCGCCCTCGTCCTCGGCGTCATCGGAGCGGTCGACCTGAACGCCACGATCGGCGGCATCGGCCTGCTGATCCTCTCGGTCGCCTTCTTCATCGGCGCCGTCGCGCTGAAGCTCTACCGGCCGCTCGCGCTCGCCGGCATCGTCGCCCTGATCTTCTCGGGCATCTTCATGTTCGATCGCGACATCGATCCCACTTCGATCCCGATCGTCGCGATCGGCTCGGTCCTGCTCGGCGCGTTCCTGCTCTTCGTGATCGAGCGCGTCAGCAAGGTGAAGGCGTCCCCGGTGCGTTACGGCCCGGAGGAACTGGTCGGGCTGACCGGCGACGTGCGCCAGGGCCTCAACCCGACCGGACAGGTCTTCATCGACGGCGCCCTCTGGCAGGCCGAGCTCTCCGAGCCTTCGAACAAGGCCACCGTCGGCGACCGCATCCGGGTCGACGGCCTGCGCGGCCTCACCCTTCTGGTCAGCCCCGACCTCGGCGATCCCGCCAGGAACGGGTCGACCGGCACCTCGAGCCAACCAACTGAAGGAGCTGACTGACAATGGAAGTCCTGGGCGCTTTCGTGATCATCCTCGCCATCTTCCTGCTGGTGGTGCTGTTCGCGGCCATCAAGATCCTGCGCGAGTACGAGCGCGGCGTGATCTTCCGGCTGGGCCGCCTGATCAACACCAAGGGGCCGGGCCTGATCCTGCTGATCCCGTTCATCGACCGCATGGTGAAGATCGACCTGCGGACGGTCACCCTCAACATCCCGCCACAGGAGGTGATCACCCGCGACAACGTTCCGACCTCGGTCAACGCCGTCTGTTACTTCCGGGTGATCGACCCGAACCGGGCGATCACCGACGTCGAGAACTTCCTGATCGCCACCTCGCAGATCTCCCAGACCTCGCTGCGGGCGGTGCTCGGCAAGGCCGAGCTCGACGAGATCCTCGCCGAACGGGAACGCTTGAACGAGTCCCTCCAGAAGATCATCGACGAGCAGACCGAACCCTGGGGCGTCAAGGTCACGACGGTGGAGATCAAGGACGTCGAGATCCCCGAGCAGATGCAGCGGGCGATGGCCCGCCAGGCCGAGGCCGAGCGTGAGCGGCGCGCCAAGATCATCAACTCCGAGGGCGAGTACCAGGCCGCGGAGAAGCTGACCCAGGCCGCCGACATCATCAGCCGCAACCCGGCGTCGCTCCAGCTCCGTTACCTGCAGACCCTGCTCGAGATCAGCGGCAACCAGAACTCGACCGTGATCTTCCCGCTGCCGATGGACTTGATCTCGGCCTTCCAGGAAGGCATGAAGGGCCTGCCGAGCGTGATGGCCCGGAAGGACAATCCGGCCAATCCGGACTACGTGAAGCCGACCATCGACGACCTGCCGGTGCCGGAGCCGCCACCGGAAGAGGAACCGCCGGCCGACGAGCCCCCGCTTCCGCCCTCGCGGCAGTAGGCCTTGGCACAACACGAATTGGGGCAATCGCCGCACGAATTGGGGCAATCGCCGGAAATCAGGATCGATCAGCTCACCGGGACCCGGGTGCTGATCGCTCCCGGCCGGGCCGAGCGGCCGGACCAGTTCGAGATGGCGGACCGGGAGCAACAGGGTCCCGAAGGCTGCCCGTTCTGCGAAGGGAACGAGGCGGATACGCCGCCCGAGATCGATGCCGACCGCCCGGGCGGCTCGGTTCCCGACGGTCCCGGCTGGCAGACCCGCACCGTGCCCAATCTCTACCCCGCGCTCGTTCCCGAAGAGGAGGCCGAGGGCGATGCCGAGACCGGCGCGGGCGCCTTCGCGAGCTCCGCCGACCCCCTCCTGGCGTCGTCGCGTTCGGCCGAACCCGACATGTTCGCGTCGCGCCCCGCGATCGGCCACCACGACGTGGTCGTCAACTCTCCGCGGCACATGACCTCGATCGGCGAGCTCGAACCGGCGGAACTCGAGGTCGTCGTGGCCGCCTGGCGCCGGCACATGAAGTCCCGTGGCGACTCGCCCTACGTCCAGCTGATCCTGAACGAAGGCCCGGACTCGGGCGCCTCGCTCGAACACAGCCACGCCCAGATCGCAGCGTCGCCCTTCGTGCCCGCCTCGGTGGCCCGCGAACGGGAGCGCTTCAATTCCTACCGCGAGCGGACCGCCGGAGCCAGTCTGCTCGGCGAGGTCCTGCGAGAGGAGATCCGGCGCGGTGACCGGCTGGTCGCGATCGACGACGAGGTCGCCTTGATCTGCCCTTGGGCCTCGCGTTTCCCGTACGAACTGAGGATCATCCCCCGGCGCCCGCAGGCCAGGTTCGAGGACGACCAGGGTGGTGCGGCAATGCTCGGCCGCGCGATCGAGGGCCTGAACGAGCTGTTCGGCCGGCAGCCCCAGCTGAACCTCTGGGTGAAGACGGCGCCGCGGGGAGTCGAGCATTTCCACTGGCACCTCGACCTGGTCCCGCGGCTCGAGCCGTCCTCGTCGTTCGAGATGGCGACCGGCGTCAACATCAACGTGATCACGCCGGAGAAAGCGGCCGAAGGCTTGCGCGAAGCAATGTCGTAGGGTCCTGACATGCCCTTGGAGAATCGCCCCATCCCGCACTTCATCGCCGACGCGTCCCGGCACGGCATCCCCCACGGCCGCTTCGCCGAGCGCCTCGCGACCGTCTTCCGCGACGCCTGCGCCGAGATCGACGACCTGCCCGAAGGGACCGCGATGCCGGACGAGATCGTCTGGTTCCCCGAGCGTGCCTGGGCGGGCCGGGTCTGGATCCCCGCCAGCGCCGCCGGAGAGGCGAAACTCGAGGGCGGCGGCGAGCCGGCCGACATCGAGTTCTTCGGTTTCGTCTCCTTCGTCCAGCCGGCCGGTGGGGACCCGACCGATTTCACCGCTTCGGTCGACTTCACCGACGTGATCGCGGCCGACAACCCCGACTGGGCGATCGACCTCGGCGACGAGGTGATCGGCAAGTACCAGGGCGAGAACGGCCGCGAGGCGGACATCACCCTGGTCTGGGGCCGCTCCCTGATCAGGGATGCCTTCGCCGCCACGGCCGAGCTGAACGGCGACACGGTCGACCAGGACCCGCTCTTCTCGGACCGCTTCACCCTGATCGCGCCGGACGCCCTCAAGAACTACGGCGACGATGCCTACCTCGACATCTACCTCTGGACCTCGCGCGGCAAGCAGGTCGCCCGCGAGAGCCTCTACGACATCGAAGAGGTCGAGCCGGAGCCGGTGGAAGACTCACCGGAACCCTGATGAGGCAGGATTAGTTTCGGGTTACGTTGGCGTGGTTGGATGGCTTCATGAGTCTGCATGAGATGGAACAACTCCGAGACCTGATCGAAACCCCCACGGAAGGGCCGGTCCTCTCGGTCTTCTGCCGCACCGACCCTCGAGACCCGGCGAGCCGGAGTGAGACTCCGGGCTGGCTGGTCGCCCTCAAGAACGGCCTCCGAGAGGCGGCCGCGGGATACGAGGCTGATCCGGAAACGACGAAACAGGTTGAAAAGTTGTGCCAAGCCGCCGAACAGAGGCTGACCGGTGCCAGTGCCACCGACCGCGGCCGGAGCGTGGCGTTCTTTCTCAGCGCCTGCGGGAGCATCGACAGCTTCCACACCTTCCAGATCCCGGTGCGTGATGACTACGTGGCCATCGAGGACGGGGCGGTCGTCTGGCCTGTAGTTGACCTGCTCGACCGGGGCCAGCGGTCCGGTCTCGTTCTCGTCAGCCAGGACCACATCCGCGTTCTCGAATGGCGAGACGGGCACGTCCGCGACCTGGAGGCTTCCACCTTCGACCTCGAACTCGGCGACTGGCGCGATTACCGCGGCACGGCGCGACCGAGCGGATCCCGTAGCGGTCAGGCGATCAACAACAAGGCCGCATATGAGGACCGGGTCGAGGAATGGCGGGCCCGGTTCGTCAAGGCCGCATCGAAGGCCGTTGCCGAGACGGCCGGCGATCTCGGCTTTGACCGGCTGGTCATCGCGGCGGAGGGCGATCTCTGCACGGAGTTCACGGAGGCCTTGCCGAACGGCACGAAGGAACTCGTCCGGGCCGAGATCGCGACGAACCTGATCGACATGTCGCCGGCCGACGTCGCGGACCACCTCGACCCACACTTGCGTGATGCGTGGCGCGACCAGGTGAGCGAAGCCGCCAACCAGGCCATGGTCAGGGTCCGGGCGGCCGATCGTGGTGCCGCGGACGCGGACGAGGTACTGCTCGCCTTGACCGAAGGGCGGGTGGAGCATCTGCTGATCGACCCGTATCTGGAAGCCCACGTTGACACCCTTTCCGACGGCGCCCGCCAGGCGATCAAGGATGCCGGTGAAGTTACGCTCCAGGAAACTCTGGTCGAACTGGCGATCCGCACCGACGCGAAGGTCAGCTCGGCATCTGTCGAAGAGGTGCCGGTCCTCGCCGAAGCCGGCGGGGTACTGGCGCTGCTCCGCTACTGACCCGGGTGGCCACGTTCCGGCGCCCAGGACGCACCGCGCCGATCAGGGACTGGGCTGGACCGTTTCTTCCGGGACTGCTGGCAGCATGGAACGCTGGCACCGAGGCGGTGCTCGAGTACGTCACCGACGACATCTAGTGCCGGGACGTGACGCTTGCCGAAAGTTCGTCGCGCGATCCCGAAGCCGACGAGCGGGATAAAGTTTGAAGCCGAGCCCCGATAGCTCAGCTGGATAGAGCGACTCCCTCCTAAGGAGTAGGCCGCTGGTTCGAATCCAGCTCGGGGTACTGCAGGCAAATCGATACTGGCCCCTCAGGGCGCGGGGATCCCGATGTGTACCTCCGTTCCTCAGAGACTGATGATCGTGTCGATGATCAGGTAGGCGTTCAGGCAGATGATGATCAGAGCGATGATGCTGGCGGTCACGGTGGTCTTCGTGTCGTTGACCAGGGTGCCCATCAGCTCGGCCTTCCGGGTGACGATGATCAGCGGAACGAGAGCGAACGGGATGCCCACGGACAGGACGACCTGGGAGAAGACCAGGGTCTGGGTGGTCGGCAGGCCGATTGCCAGGACCACCAGCGCCGGGGTCATGGTGATGAGCCGCCGGATGTAGATCGGGATGCGGCGCTGGATGAATCCCTGCATCACGACCTGGCCGGCGTAGGTGCCGACGCTCGCCGAGGAGAGGCCCGAAGCGAGCAAGGCGACCGCGAACGCCATCGCCGCGCCGCCGCCAACCAGATTCTCCAGACCGGCGTGGGCGCCTTCGATCGAGTCGATGTCGAGGTTGCCGGTCTTCCGGAAGAGCGCCGCGGCGACGAACAGCATCGTCAGATTGATCAGGCCGGCGATGCTCAGTCCGACGATGCAGTCGATCCTCGTGAACCGCAGGATCTTCTGCCGCTCCTCTTCGTTCTCCGGCACGATCCGGCGCTGGACCAGGGCCGAATGGAGGTAGACCACGTGGGGCATGACGGTCGCGCCGATGGTTCCGATCGCGAGCAGCACCGACTCGGAACCGGCGAAGCCCGGGATCAATCCCTCGGCGATTCCCGAAGCGGACTGGTCACCGACCGCGATCAAGTCGTAGAGGAAGCCGAGCGCGACCAGCCCGAGCAGCCCGATGATCGCCAGTTCGAACTTGCGGTAGCCGCGCTGCTCCAGCGTCAGGATCCCGATCGCGACCACCGCGGTGATCAGTCCGGCGGCGAACGGCGGGATGCCGAAGATCAGGTTGAGGCCGATGGCCGCGCCGACGAACTCGGCCAGGTCGGTCGCGATCGCGACGATCTCCGCCTGAATCCAGAGGAAGAAGTTGGTGGACCGGGGAAAGCTGGCCCGGCAGAGTTCCGGCAGGCTCATCCCGGACGCGAGCCCGGCCTTGGCCGACAGGTACTGGACGAGCATGGCCATCAGGTTGGCCATGACGATCACCCAGGTGAGGGTGTAGCCGAACTTGGCACCGGACTCGAAGTTGGTGGCGAAGTTGCCGGGGTCGATGTAGGCCACGGACGCTACGAACGCCGGCCCGAGCAGGGCGAGCCGGCCGCGGATCTTTCCGCGGGCTTCGATCCGTTCCAGCGTCGAGCCGGGCAGTTCGAGCTGTGGCCCCGGCCCTGCCGGCCGGCCGCTGCCCTCTTCGGGAGGGGGACTCATCAGCCGTCAATCCTACGGAAGTTGAGCAACCGGCCGAAAAAAGTTGTGGCATGCCTAATCTTCCCCTCCGGGATGCGCCGTAGGGGGCCGCGCGGATCAGCCCGGATTCGGCGGACCTCCTGAGCGTTGCCCTGTTGAACGTGGAGGACGCCTTCTTCGCGGTCTGCCTCTTCAGGAGCTTCTTCCTCCCACGGTTACGATCTGTCCATGACCACCGAAACCGTGATCGACCGTGCCCGGCTCACCGAGTGTCTCGATTACGAACTGAAGTCGTTCGTCGAGGCCAACCCGAAGTCGAAGGAGCTTTACGAGCGGGCCCGGAAGTCACTGGTGGGAGGGGTGCCGATGCCGTGGATGATGCGGTGGGCCGGGGGCTTTCCGGTCTTCGTGAAGATCGCGATCGGCGCCCGCATCATCGACGTCGACGACCACACCTACATCGACTTCTGCCTCGGCGACACCGGCGCGATGCCCGGCCACGACCCCGAACCGGTGGTCCGCGCGATCTCCGCTCAGGAGCAGACCGGCATCACCACGATGCTGCCGACCGAGAACGCCGCCTGGGTGGGGGAGGAGCTGCAGCGCCGCTTCGGGCTCGACCGCTGGATGTTCACCCTGACCGCCACCGACGCCAACCGGGCGGCACTCCGGATCTGCCGGCAGATCACCGGCCGGCCGAAGGTCCTGATCTTCAGCTACAGCTACCACGGCTCGGTCGACGAGGCTTTCGCCGTGGCCGGTCCGGACGGCGGAACCGTCTCCCGCGAGGGCAACGTCGGGCCGCCGGTCGATCCGGCGGTGACCACCACCGCGATCGAGTTCAACGACCTCGAAGCCCTGGAGAAGGCCCTGGCCACCGGCGAGATCGCCTGCGTCCTGGCCGAGCCGGCGATGACGAACATGGGGATCGTGCTGCCCGATGACGGCTACCACGATGCACTGCGGGAGCTGACCAGGAAGCACGGCACCCTGCTGATCATCGACGAGACGCACACCTTCTCGGCCGGGGCCGGCGGCTGCACGAAGGCCTGGGGTCTCGAGCCCGACCTCTTCACGATCGGCAAGGCGATCGGGTCCGGCGTCCCGGCAGGAGCGCTCGGCCTGACCGGTGAAGTGACCGAGAGGCTCTTCGACCAGGCCGACGCCGACTACGAGGACACCGGGGGAGTCGGGGGCACCCTGGCCGGCAACGCCCTTTCGATGGCGGCGGTCCGGGCGACCCTGTCCGAGGTCCTGACCGAAGAGGCTTTCGAATATACGATCCCGCTGGCGACCCGTTTCACTGAAGGCGTCCGGTCGGTGATCGACGAGAACAGCCTGCCCTGGAGCGTCACCCAGCTGGGAGCACGCGCCGAGTACCGGTTCGAAGCCGTGCCTTCCCGCAACGGCACCGAGGCCAACCGGGCGAGTGACGAAGAGCTCGAGAGATTCATGCACGTCCACGCGCTGAACCGCGGGGTGCTGATCACGCCCTTCCACAACATGGCGCTGATGTCGCCTTTGACCACCGAGGCCGATGTCGACCGCCACACCGAGGTATTTCGCGACGCGGTCCTCGACCTGCTGGCGTAGGCTCCCGGCATGGAAAACCGGCCGAACATCGCACTCATCACCGGAGCGTCGAGCGGAATCGGGGAGGCCACCGCCTGGCGGATGGCGCAGGTCCCCGGCACGGAACTCGTGCTCGTCGCCCGCCGCGAAGACCGCCTGCGCGAGCTGGCCAAGCGGCTGCCGGTTCCGGCCACCTACGTTGCCGTCGACCTGACCGCGGAAGACGCGCCCGACCGGATCCTCGCCCACGTCCAGGAGCACCACGAGCGGCTCGACCTCCTGGTCAACAACGCCGGCGCCTCGTGGCGCGGCACCTTCGGGGACGAGGGCTACGACAACGTGCGCCGCACTTTTGACCTCAACTTCGACTCGGTCGTCCGCCTGACCGAAGTCATGTTGCCGATGCTCCGCGCGTCCGCTCCCAGTTCGATCGTCAACGTGGCCAGCACGGCCGCCCGGGTCTCGAGGGGCGGCGCCGGGGCCTACTCGGCATCCAAGTACGCGCTGGCCGGCTGGACCGACGCGCTCCACCTCGAAGAGGGGGCGAACGGCGTGCACGTCGGCCTCGTCCTGCCCGGTTTCGTGCAGACCGAAGGCTTCCCGGCCGACGAACTCACCGGCAAGCTCGCCACCCGCTGGATGGTCACCTCGGCCGGCAAGGCGGCCGACGCGATCTACGAGGCAGGGCCGGGAGGCAAGGCGGAGCGATACGTGCCGAGGCCCTACGGCCTGATCGCGGTGCTGAAGATCCTTGCTCCGGGACTCATCCGGAGGATCCTCGGCGGGGCGGCGGGCGACGTCGTGGTCACGAAGACCGGGGCCGACGCGGCCGACCGGGCGAAGCAGAGCCAGGGCTAGAACTCATAAGGATCGGGTCCTGACGTCTTGATCCACGCTTCGCGGTGATCAAGGCGGCGAGACCCTAGCTACTTGTCGGGGCGGTCCGGGTAGACGTCGTCGATCGTGGTCAGCGCCTCGTAAGGCGCATCGGCTGCGGCGCTGATCCTCTCGGCGCCGCCGGCCAGGCGGTCGACCACGCTGAGCACACCCGCGATCTCGAAACCTTCGTCCCGGACCCGCTCGATCGCCGAGACGGTCGAGCCGCCGGTCGTGACCGTGTCCTCGACGACCAGCACGCGGTCCCCGGGATGGGCGGCGCCTTCGACCCAGCGCTGGAGACCGTGGTCCTTCCGAACCTTCCGCACGAAGAATCCGTTCAGTCCCCGGCCTTCGGGCACACTGATCGCCGCACAGGCGAGGGGGATCGCCGCCATCACCGGTCCGCCGACCGCGCCGCAGCCGAGCCCGGTGGCGTGGATCGCGATCAGCTTGCCGGCGGCGCTGAGGCCGGCCGGCTGCATGATGGTCCGGCGCACGTCGACGTAGTAGGAAGCCGTCGCTCCGCTCGAGAGGGTCACGTCCCCGAGCACCAGCGAATGCTCGCGCAGGAGTTCGATCAGGTGGTCGCGGGTTTTGCTCGGTCGGTCCATCTCTTGATCCTAGAGGCCTAGGAGTTGAGGACGATCAGGGCCAGGCCGTTGTTGAAGGCATGCAGGATGATCGCCGGCCAGAGCGAGTTGGTCTTCTCGTAGACCACCGAGAGGATCACGCCGAAGCCGATCAGCAGCGGCACCGCCGACCAGCCCGTCGAATAGTGGAGCAGGCCGAAGACGAGGCCGGCGATGAGCGCCGCCAGTGGCAGCGGGAACCGGGTTCGTACTCCGCCGAAGAGCATGCCCCGGAAGCAGACCTCCTCGGCGATCGGGGCGATCACCGCGATCATCAGGATCTGGAGCGGGACCGGGCCGAAGTCCCCGGCGATGTCGTCCTGCTCCGGCTCGCCGACCGCCACCGAGTAGGCCAAGGCCAGCAAGATGTAGGTCAGTGCGCCGAGCCCGATCCACTTGGCCGCGGTGGAAACCCGGAACGACCGGAATCCGAGCCGGCCGAGAGCCGTCTTCGCTCCGCCCCCGGACATCATCGCGAGCAGGAGGGGAACCCCCACGAAGCCGACTGCGGTGCAGAGCTGGATAGCGACCGTGGTGGCGAGCGCGAAGTCGTCCGCGTCGCCGCCGTCGATGAAGATGAAGGGCAGACTGAGGAACAGTCCGCCGACCAGGGCAGCGAAGGTGGCGCCGGTCGCTTGCCATGGCCCCCAGGTCGCGAAGGGAAAGGCATTCGGGTCCCTCGCGGCCTCCGGCTCTGCCGGAGGTGGCGAGGGGGGCGGGGGTTCACCGGGTGGGGGGAGGGTCACTTCCATCAGGTCCCGGCATTCTCACGAACTGGCAATGAAATTGCCTCTGGTGGAGGCAATTTCATTGCCAGTCATGCAATCGCGGGGCCGCTTTCGCCCTCTTTAGCCGGCGCAAGCCTTGGCCCCGGTACTCTTTTAACCATGACCAGGCGCCAGAGACGTGTGCGCCGGCGCCAGGGTGGCCCGCGAAAGAAGATTGTCGCGGCCGCCGCGGTCGTCGGAGGATTGCTGCTCACCGCTGTGCTTGCGGCCGGTGGCTGGGTTCTGAGCATCGCCAGCGACGCCCCGGACGTCGCCCTCCTGAAGCCGATCGACAAGGGCCAGAACTCGGTCATCTACGCCGGTGACGGCTCCAAGCTCGGGCTGATCAATTCCGACGAGGTGCGCACCCCGGTCGACATCGACCAGATCCCGAAGAGCGTCCAGGAAGCGACGATCGCGATCGAGGACGAGCGCTTCTATTCCCACAACGGAATCGACATCGAAGGCGTGGCACGCGCCGCGACCAAGAACCTCGAGTCCGGTGAGATCTCCGAGGGTGCCTCGACCCTGACCATGCAGCTGATGCGCAACCTCTACATCACGAACCCCAAGCGGGATTTCGAGCGGAAGATCGTCGAGGCCAAGATGGCCGTCGACTACGAGGGGGACCACACCAAGGAGCAGATCCTCGAGTCGTACCTGAACACTGCTCCCTATGGCACGAACGAAGGTCGCACGGCGATCGGCATCGACGCCGCCGCGAGGGTCTACTTCTCGACCAAGCCGGAAAAGCTGACACTGCCGCAGGCCGCCCTCCTGGCCGGGCTGCCGCAGGCTCCGACCGATTACAACCCGTTCCAGAACCAGCGCGGCGCCCACGAGCGCCGCAACGAGGTCCTCGACGCGATGGCCGAGAACGGCTTCATCACCCAGGCCCGGGCGGACTCGGCGAAGAAGGCCGGAATGCAGCTGAACCCGGTCGAGGGCCTGTTCGACCGTGAGGAGCCCTTCTTCTTCGACTACGTCGAGTCGGAACTGATCAAGAAGTACGGGGTGAACACCGTGCGCCGCGGTGGCCTCAAGGTCTACACGACGATCGAGCCCTCGATGCAGGAGGCGGGCCTCGCCGCGCTCTCGGCCAACCTCTACCCCGGTGGCCCGTCGGGCGCACTGGTCGCGATCGAGCCCACGACGGGCGAAGTCAAGGCGATGGTGTCCACCGCCTCCTACGACGACAACCAGTACAACCTCGCCGCCCAGGGCAAGCGCCAGCCCGGCTCGACCTTCAAGACGTTCACCCTCGCGGCCGCGATCAACGAGGGGATGGACCCGAACACCACCTACTACGAGTCGAAGCCGCTGAACATCGACGACCCGGTCTACGGGCACTGGGAAGTCTCGACCTACGATGACTCCTACATCGGCACGACCAGCGTCGCCCAGGCCACTCTGGCGTCCGACAACTCGGTCTTCGCCCAGCTGGCGCTCGACGTCGGTCCGGACAAGGTCGCCGAGATGGCGAAGGCGCTCGGCATCAAGACCCACCTCGACGGTTACCCGGCCGAGACCCTCGGCGGCCTGAAGATCGGCGTCTCGCCGCTCGAGATGGCCGGCGCGTACTCGACGCTGGCCGCCGGCGGCCTCCGACATGACCCGACGGCCATTCGCAAGGTCACCTTCCCCGACGGTGACGAGGACCGGCCCACCAACGCCAAGCCCGTCCGGGTGATGTCGGAACCCGCCGCCTACGAAGTCACCAAGATCCTCCACGGCAACATCACGGGCGGCACTGGCACCGGTGCCTACACCGGCTGCATCGGCCAGGCCGGGAAGACCGGTACCACCGACAACTTCACCGACGCCTGGTTCGTCGGCTACCAGCCCAACCTCGCCACCGCGACCTGGGTCGGATACCCGGAGTCGAACAGCATCAGCACGGGCATCTCGGGTGGTGAGACCCCGGCCAGCATCTGGAACAGCTTCTACATCAATGCGGCCGTCCCCTGTGAGGAGTTCCCCGTGCCGGCCGAGGCGATGGACTGGAGCAGCTTCGGTGGCAACTACACCGTTTCCGCAGGCACCTCGAGCGATTTCGCCGACAGCGACACCGAAGCCATCGATGCCGGGACCGGTGAGGACCAGACGATCGAAGACGAGGAAGATACCGGCGGCGCGGACACTCCCGTTACCGGCACCGATCCGGGCACCGGCACCCCGGCCCCCGAGCCCGCTCCGGCGCCGTCCCCTGCGCCGGCCCCCACGCCTCCGGTGACCCCGCCGAGCGGCGGAATCGGGGGCGGCGGAGGAGGAGTCTCGCCCCCGGGCTAACCCGCCTGGGCTTCTTCCTTCAGGGCTTCGACCACGTCTTCCTCGCCTGAGCGCCCGGCGAACAGGGTGACGACCCCGACGTAGATCAGTTCGACCACGGTCTGGGTGGCACGCACCGCGATCGCGATCGCCGCGCCGACGCCGAAGTCGCCGCTCGGCAGGGCCGTCTTGACCGCCCAGGCGAAGGCCGCGTCACGGACGCCGAGGCCGGCTGGAGTCACCGCCGACACGACCGCGGCGAGGAACCCGATCATCTGTGACGCCGCGACGATCGGCAGGTCGCTGATGTCGAGGAAGTGAACCGACCTCGCGGCGAAGTACACGCCGAGGCCCATGATGCACCAGAGCGCGACGTAACTCACGAAGATGGTCAGCACGCCGCCGAAGGACATCATCTTCGGCAGGGGCTCCCGGCCGAGCGCGGTCAGGAGCTTCGTCGAGACCGGCCCGAAGATCCGCGGGTGGAGGAACAGCACCAGCAGTGGTGTAACCAGCAGTGGGACCCAGCGGAACGGGTTGTCCTGGAGGTCGGGGTGGGCGATCAGGAAGTAGCAGGCGATCGTCAGGGCGGCCGCGACCGAGACGGCCTGTTCGTAGACGATGCCGGCGGTCGAGACCCGCCGGGTCACGCCGACCTTCTCGGCCATGAGCACGCGGGCCAGCACGAAGAGCACGCTGCCCGGGATGTAGCGCACGAGGAGCGGCTGGGCCCAGATCTTCTGGGTGTCGCCGGGCAAGACCGGTGACCCCATGAACTTGAGGATCAGGCCCCAGACCCCGGCGCTCCCGGTGTAATAGGCGAGCATCGCGAGGATCGCGGGCAGCAACCAGACCAGATTGAACTCGACGCCCTTCTCGCGCAGCTCCGACCACTGGGAGACCACCGTGAATACGAGAAAGGCGAATATCAGGAAGGCGAATCCACCTTGGAGGATGAGCTTCGTCGAGCGCTTCTGTGGGGCCTTCTTGCCCACCGTCGAGCCGAAATGCCCGATGCGGTGGAGAAGGCTCTCCTCGGGTTTCTCTCCGTCGCTCTTGGTTTCCTCGCCCATCCGACTGGTCATAGTGTCAAAGAGCCATGGATGAAGGCATACGGGAATCCGAACTGATCGAGCTGTTCCGGTCCGCCGGTGCCACCTCTACGCGCCTCGGCGTCGGCATCGGCGACGACGCCGCGGTGACCCTCCCCGGCGGCGCCACGGCCACTTCGGTCGATGCCGTGGTCGAAGGCGTCCACTTCCGGCCGGAGTGGAGTCCACCGGACGCGATCGCGCACAAGGCACTGGCCGCGGCGCTCTCCGACCTGGCCGCGATGGCTGCCGAACCGGGCGAGGTATACGTGACCCTGGGGATCCCGGGCGGGACGAAGGACGACTTTCTCGGGAGGCTGGCAGCCGGCTTCACCGCTGCCGCCGAGACCTTCGGAGCGGTGCTGGCCGGCGGTGACACGGTCTCGTCACCGGTGCTCTTCGTGGCCGTGGCCGTCGTCGGGCACGCGGGCGCACCGAGCGAGTTCGTCCGGCGCTCCGGCGCGGCGCCCGGCGAGGTGGTCGCCGTCACGGGCACACTCGGCGGGGCCGCCGCCGGGCTCTGGCTGCTCGAGAACGGAAACCCCGAGGTCGAAGGGCTCGATCCCGGGTTCCGGTCGGCCCTGCTGGACCGGCAGCTACGCCCGAACCCCCGGCTCCATGCCGGGCGGGTCCTGGGCCGCCTGGGCGCAACAGCGATGGTCAACGTCAGCGACGGCCTGGCCGGCGACCTCGGCCACATCGCGGACATGTCAGGGGCCGGTATCTCGTGCGACGCCCGGCTCGTCCCCGTCCAGGCGGGCGTGGACGCGGTCGAATCGGCCGCGGGACTCTCCGCCGGCGATCTGGCCCTGGCCGGCGGAGAGGACTACGAGCTCGCGGTGACCATCCCCGAGGCCGGCCTCGGACCCGCCCGCGAGGCCCTCAAAGCCCTTCACCTGGAGCTCACCCCGGTCGGGCGGGTGGCAGAAGGCGCCGGATTGACCCTGTTCGACGAAGCCGGCGAGCGCCCGGGGCCGGCCGGTTTCGACCACCTCGCCTGAGGCCGGGACTGCCACCTGCGTATTCTCAGCAGTCGTGCCTTCTGCTCCGGATACCCGAGATCACCGCGCGAACACCGCGATGCGCTGGCCGCTGATCATCACCCTCGTGGTCCTTCTCGGGCTGCTGATCGCCGCATGCGGTTCGGACGACGGCATCGACGACGGGAACTCCGGCGACAGCCCCGCCGCGACCGCCGCGGCGCTGTCCGAGAAGCCGGAGGAGCCCGTCCTGATCGACACGACGGGCGAGGCCTTCAACGCCGCCCGGATCTACCGCGACGCGGTGCCCAGCGTGATCTCGGTCCGAGCGGTCTTCGGCGGGGGCGACAATCCGTTCGGCGCCCAGGTCGCCGGCGGTTCCGGGTTCGTGCTGAACGGGAACGGGGAGCTGATCACCAACGCCCACGTGGTCTCCGACGGCGAAGGCGAGGACCGGTCCCCGGCGAAGCAGGTCTACGTCGAGTTCTACGACGGCAACATCCTGCCGGCCGAGATCCTCGGTTTCGATCCCTTCGCCGACGTCGCCCTGCTCAAGGTCGATCCGGGTGGGCTCGACCTCGAGCCCCTCGAGCTGGCGAACAGTGACAACGTGGTGGTCGGACAGCCGATCGCCGTCATCGGGTCGCCGTTCGGCGAGGACCACTCGCTGGCGACCGGGGTCATCTCCCAGACCAACCGGTCGGTCAGGTCGCTCACCGACTTTCAGATCGAAGGCGCGATCCAGACGGACGCCGCGATCAACCCCGGCAACTCGGGCGGCCCCATGCTCGACGGCCAGGGGCGGGTGATCGGCATCAGCCAGCAGATCAAGGGAGGCTCCGGGGCGAGCGACGGGGTCGGCTTCGGCGTCCCCTCGAACACGATCGACTATTCCGCGAAGCAGCTGGAGGAGGACGGTGAGGCGAACTACGCCTACATCGGCGTCAGTACCCAGCCCATCTACCCGCAGCTCGCCGAGAAGCTCGGCATCGATGCCAGTTCCGGCGCCCTGGTCGCCAGGGTGGTCCCGGACGGCCCGGCCGACGACGCCGGCATCGAAGGGGGAGACGGCGAGATCACCTTCCAGGGGTCGGTCTTCGATACGGGCGGTGACGTGATCGTCTCGATCGACGGCCTGCGGATCGAGAAGGCCGAAGACCTCGGCCGCATCGTCGGCCGGCTGGAGCCCGGGGACTCGGTCAACCTCGGAGTCGTCCGCGACGGCGAGGACCTCACCGTGAAGGTGGAGCTGGAAGAGCGCCCGACGGCTCTCAGCAACCCCTGACCGCCGGGGGCGGCTACTGGCAGCCGGACAAGAAACCCGGGCGTAGACTCTAAAGGTGTGAGTTCGCCCGGAGAAAACGACACCCAGCCCCTGATCATCGTCTCGAACCGCGGTCCGGCGCAGTTCGAGCGCGACGAGGACGGCGAACGGTGGCTGAGGCGGGGCGGCGGCGGGCTCGTAACGGCCCTTTCCGGGCTGGCGGCGGAACGCGACACCCTCTGGATCGCATCGGCGATGACCGAGGAGGACATCGCCGTCAGCGAAGAGAACGAACATCGTCCGATCGGCATCGAGGTCGACGGCGTCGACTACAAGGTCCTGATGGTCGAAAGCGACCCCTGGGCCTACGACCAGTTCTACAACGTGATCGCCAACCCGATCCTCTGGTTCATCCAGCACTATCTCTGGGACCTGTCGAACGCGCCGGACATCCGGGAGGCCGAGTTCCAGGCATGGGACGAGGGCTACCAGGCGGTCAACCGCGACATCGCCGACTGCGTGATCAGGCAGATCGAAGGGATCGACGAGCCCCTGGTGATGCTCCACGACTACCACCTCTACACGGCGCCGGCGATGATCCGGGAAGCCCGTCCCGACGCCCTGATCCACCACTTCGTCCACATCCCGTGGTCGCAGCCCGACAGCTGGCGGGTCCTGCCGGCCCGTCTCCGCGAGGAGCTGTTCGCGGGAATGCTCGGCAACGACATCATCGGCTTCCACACCTCGACCTATTGCCACAACTTCCTCTCCTGCTGCAAGCGGCTGATGGGCTACCAGGTCGACTACGACGAGCTGAGCGTGACCCACCCGGGCGGCAAGACCCTGGCCCGGGCCTACCCGCTGTCGATCGACTCCGAGCGCCTCCACCGCACCGCCGGCACGCCCGAGGTCGCCGTCGCCGAGGAGGAAGTGCTGGCCCGGCGCCGCGAGCACCTGATCCTCCGGGTGGACCGCGCCGACCTCTCGAAGAACATCCTGCGCGGGTTCACCTCGTTCGACACCTTCCTCTCGCAGCACCCCGAGTTCCGGGAGAAGGTGACCTTCATCGCGCACCTCCAGCCGTCTCGCCAGGACGTGCCCGAGTACGCCGAGTACCTCGAGCGGATCGAGGCCCTGGTCGCAGTGGTCAACCACCGCCACGGCACGACCGACTGGATGCCGATCGACCTGCGCGTCTACGAGAACTTCCCCGAGGCGGTCGCCCGTTACAAGCACTTCGACCTGCTCATGGTCAACGCGATCTTCGACGGGATGAACCTGGTCGCCAAGGAGGCTCCGGCGATCAACCTGCGTGACGGCGTCGTGATGCTCTCCGAGAACACGGGCTCGCACGAGGAGCTCGAAGAATACGTCCTGACGGTCAACCCGTTCGACATCCAGGACCAGGCCGACACGATCCACCGGGCACTGACGATGACGCCCGGGGAACGGCGCCGCCGGGCTGACGGCCTGCGCGAGGTGATCGAATCCCGAACGCCGGGCGACTGGATCGACGACCAGGTGGCCGACATCGACCGGTTGATCCAGCGCCGTTCGCAGGAAGCCCTCGCCGACGAATAGGATTGGGGCATGAGTAGTTCACTGAGACTGACCGCCGGGTCGATCGTTCTGGCCGCCTGCCTGCTTCTTCCGGCAACCCGGGCGCCGGCGACCGACAATCCCACCGCCCCTCCTCGGCCCAAGCTCCACAAGTGCGACATCGGCGCGAACAAGCCGTTCCGCTGTGGCCGGGTGATGGTGCCGGCGGTCCGCGGCCTGCCGAAGCTCGGCAAGCAGAAGATCGGGTTCGCGATCCGTCCCCGTGGCGACCGGTCGCGCCCGTCGAAGGGCGCGTTCGTGTTCGTCGAGGGCGGTCCCGGTTACGCGGCGACGAACTCCGACTCGATCAAGCCGTTCGGGGCGGTCTTCGCTCCTTTCCTCGAGCGGCACGACGTCATCGCGATCGACCAGCGCGGCACCGGGCTCTCCAATCCGCTGAACTGCAAACAGCTGCAGCGCGGACGGGTGCCGCAGCAGAAGGCGCTCAAGGCCTGTGCGAGGAAGCTCGGCCCGAAGTACCAGGGCTACACGACGGCCGATTCGGCGGCCGACATCGAGGCGGTCCGCCGGGCGCTCAGGCTGCCGAAGCGCAAGATGATCCTCTACGGCGATTCCTACGGCACCTACCTCGGGCAGTCGTATGCGGCCAGGTACGGCAAGGGGCTGAGGGGAATGATCCTCTCGTCCGCCTACCCCGGCAACGACCCCTACTGGCGGACGCTCTACCCGGCCGCGCAGAAGGCCGTGCGACTCTCCTGCAAGCGCTTCCCCGAGTGTTCCGGCAACGCGCTGGGACGGCTCAATCGCACGATGAAGCGGTCCGGGGTCAAGTCGCGGTTCGTCAGCAACATCCTCGGCTACCTCATGGGCACCGCGCCGAGCTACTCCCCCAACGGGTACCGGAACCTGAACACCGCGGTCTCGGCCTGGCTGCGGGGCAGCCGGAAGGAGCTGCACGAGCTGGTCGACCCCGGAGGCCCCGGTTCCGGCCCGCCCGGCTACTTCTCCGAAGGCATGTACGAAGCGGTCACCTGCAACGATTACCCGACCCCGTGGAATCAGAGGTCCGCCATTCCCGGGCGCCGCAAGCAGTTCGCCCGGGCCATCCGGGACTTCCGTCCGAAGGACTTCTGGGCCCCGATCCCCAGGGGCACCTGGATGAAGGATCCGGCCAGCGACATCGACAACTGCATAACGTGGCCGGGCCCGACCCCGCGGATCAAACCGCCGATCCCGGCCGGGAAGAAGATGCCGGGGAGGCTGAACACCCTGGTCCTCGCCGGCGAGTTCGACGCGATCACGACGGTGAAGGAAGCCCGGATGGTGAACCGGCGCTTCCCGCGCGGCCGCCTGTACGTGGTGCCGAACCGCGGCCACGCCTCGGAGCTCTACTACCCGTTCACGTCGCCGGCGACCGGGCGGATCCGCCACTTCGTCCGGAATCTCATCCGGTAGCCGGACCCGCTCAGCGCGGCGCGAATTCCTGGGAACCGTCGCCCGGCGGCGGGTTCGGTACCGGAGTGGCCGGAGGCGGGGCCGGTGCCGGGGCGACCGGGACCGGCGCGGGTGCCGGGGCGGGGGCAACGGCCGCCGGAGGGGCCGGGGCCACCGGCGCCGGTGCTGCGGGGGCTCCCGAGCCGGCAGGTTTGCGGGTGGATCCGCCGTGCGTTCGGGCGGCCCGGCCGGCCTTGCGGGGCACCCGGGGACGGTTCCGGCGACGTTCGTCCCGCGGTTTCGCGGCGCGGCCCTTGCGCTCGCCCGCCTCCTCACCACGCTTCTGTTCGTTCCGGCCTTCGCCGTCATCGGACCGGGCGTGGGGAGGGTCCCGGGGTTCCGGGAGCAGGGATCCGGGGTTGGTCTCGGACGCCGTGAAACCCACATCAGGTGGCAGTTCCGGCGGTTCGGGCGTCTTCAGCAGACCGGGCAGGACGGAGAGCCCGAGCACCACCAATCCGGCCACGGCGGCGACCTTGATCGCGCGTTCCCGATCGATCCGGAGCTCCTTCATGCCGGTTTCAGGTCGGGGCCGGGAAGTCTCTCCCCCCAAAGCCCGTTATAGTCCCGCGTCGATTTTGTCTGAAGAACCCCGCCAATACGAACTGGTCCTCATGCTCGATCCTGATCTGGCCGAGGAAAACCGTGAGAAGCTTGCGTCTGAGACCAAGGCTTCGATCGAGGCATCCGGAAAACTCCTCCATGAAGACAACTGGGGAATCCGCGAGATGGCCTACGAGATCAATCGCAAGAAGGAATCGGACTACCGCTGGTACCGCTTCGACGCTCCCCGCGATCTCCTGACCCAGCTGGACCACACCCTGAAGATCACCGACGGCGTCGTCCGTTTCCGCGTATTCAAGGTCAACCCCGACGCCCCTGTTCTGCCGGCCCCTCCGGCCACAGCCGCAATCATGCAGCCCACGGGCGATGACGATGAGCGCCGGGGCCGAGGCGGCCGTTACCGCGACGAGTAGTCGTCTCGTAGTGCCTGCGGCCCGCTTGGGTCGCCAACAGGTAGCTGGCGTAGACGAGGTCAGCAACTCGAGACATCGAAGTTGGCTTTCCATAACCAGTGACCTTGAACCTTCCGGCGCTATTCACAGGGAACTTCAACCTGGATGCAGAGCGTTGACCTCTCCGAGAGGGCGGAACCGCCCTTCTTCCCTGATCCGGGTCCGCCCGCCATCGCGGTAGACCGATACCCATATCGCGGCAGACCGGAATCCGTCCCAAATTCCGGCTTTGGGGGGCGAGAAATTCCGTCCCGTCCCTTTTGACCTCATCACGTCTCGTTAGATTTGGACTCTTGCTGCCGACACTCCCGTCAGCAGTGCAAACGCAAAGTCTGTTGAGACGGAAAGAACAACGAGGAGCGAATACGCAATGGCTGAGAACATCAACATTTACAGCCCTCCACGTTCTGTTCGCGGTTGTTCGCCGAGTGCTGAGGTCGGCAGCCGTTCAAGTCCGTGACGTCGGGACATTAGGCTGTCAAGGGCCATCAGGAGTTGATGAGCTGGTCCGCTTGATTCCTACCAGGGTTACCAGCGCAAAGTGCCGCATGAATGCGAACTTCGGGTTTGACATGCCCAGGTGGATCGCATAGGCTGGCCCGACTGTAGGTTTAGGAGAGGAATCAGAGCATGGGTGTGACGCAAATGGGAGGATCCGGTTCGCGTCGGACGACGAAACGGGTCACCGGGAGATCGAATTGACTTCGGTCCGAAAAGCTACGCTCGTCTCACGACGTCATCTCCTTTCTCGATTCACCATTTTATCTATCGGCGGGGCGGTCGCGTCTCTTCCTTTCGTAGGTTCTACCAACGCATCGTCCGCAGGCGAGGGCGAATCCGGTCACTTATTTAGCGATTCGGAAGAGGTGCACTCGACGATAGGCGTCGCGATACAGAGGTTTGTCGAGCGAGAAGACGTCACTCCCCCCTTCGGCCAGGAAAACTTGACCGTCGGGATATTGCTCAACGATCCGCAGGCGAACATCGTCGTGAGCTTGAATGGTGAGAATGGTTCCGTGACTTTTGACCGGGAGGCGCTGCCACCCGACTCCGCAGTTTCGATGAGCGCGAATACCGCGCACGATCTAATTTCCGGACAACGAAACCTTGGCAAGGTGACCAGCGCGAACGAGATCGTGGTGGTGGGAGATCGACAGGCATTGGCAGTTCTTTCACCTTTTCCCGAGAGCGTGCGACCCCACTACAAGGCCGCCCTTGGCGATGAAAGGCGCTCCGACCTACTGGTCAACTGGGACAAAGAGCCTCAACTAAAGGATGAGAAATGACCCCGGTACCCGGACCATATCGTGGGTTCAGTCTTTGGGATCCTGCTGTTCAGCCGACCCTTCCAGCCGACCCTTCCAGCCGATCATTTCACTGCAGTCGAGTCGGCCGAACGGCAGGCCGCGATGGGTGCGAATATAGGTCGCATCAACATCAACTGGGGCGGTCAGATGGGCGGTTATTCTGGCAGTGGAACGCCTCTGCCGGCTCTTCAGGCTACTTCGTCGAGTAGCTGGAACTACGGCTCAGTTAGATCGAATCAAAGACATCGTGAGGGCCGCCAGGTCATTCAAGTCGACCTACCAGGTGCTTCCAATGATCGACGGGTTGCCCACTTGGGTCGATGGACGCGATTCGGGCGGTCATTACACAACCACCGACGCGGGTGCCAACCAGTATGGAATCGCGGTGGGGCAAATAATGGGCTATCTCAACAATGACCCGACACTGCCTGATGTTTGCAACTTTATTGAGCTGTCGAACGAACCGAATCAGAAGGTTACCTCCGGCACGCCTCATGCCACTGCCATCCCTCCTGAGGACTATGGGCGGATGGCTGCCTATGCGACCCATTGGGCGGACTACTGCGGCGGTCAGAAATCCGATGGAACTCCGAAGAGAAATGTGCTCGCGGGTGCGCTAGCGATCCGGGGCGGTCGAGCCTCATTCGTGAATGACTGGTTGCCCGAAGAATACGCAGCAAGCATGCGAGATGCGATCAATACCTACCTCTACCTGCTTAACCCCACAAACGCCACCAAGCGGGGGATCCTCCAGGCCGCGTGGCGAGGCTCCTTTCATCCGTACGCAAACCTTGGAAACAACCAAAACGGATTCGCTTACACCGATCCGCTAAATCCTTCTGACGACAACACTGCCGCGGAGGGCTCTGCGACTGTCATGGACACCTACCTCAGCAGGTTGAGACCGGTCTTCGGAACTACTCGAAAGTTGTGGTTCACAGAAACTGGAATCTCTAGCAACAAGATCGGCGCTAGTGAGCATGCCACGTTTCATGCGGCTGTTTGGTTCGGAGTAGCCTCATATCCACAGGTCGAAGGCGTGATCAACTTCGGCTTCACCGACCTTGACCCGTTGATGACTAGCCCGACGGGTCTCTACTACAAGCTGGGTGTCGTTGAAGCAAGCGACGGGAAAACCTACAAGCCAGCTGGGAACACGCTCAAGGGGATCTGGGATGCCTGGATATAGTCGAGAGTTTCAGACTCGGAACGGACCAGCAAAGCCCCCTGCCCGCAACTTAGGCAACTTCAGCGGTTTAGCTCATCGAGAACGCAATCCGAGGAGACGCAGAGCGATGAAACGCCTGAAGAGTTTAAGCCTTTCCGTAATTGGAGTTGTCCTGCTCGGGGCGGGGCTTTCGCAGGTTGCTGAAGCCACGGTGCCCGGGCAGAACGGAAAGATAATGCTCGAAAGCAATGTCAGCGGCGCCGTGAAGCTCTTTACCGTGGATCCGCGCGGGGGCCCTTTGACTCAGATCTCTTCGGGTTCGGAGAGCAGTTACGATGCTTCTTTTTCCCCAGACGGCACCCGGATTGTCTACGTTCGGAACAACCCGGACGACCAGCTTTGGACCAAGCCATCATCAGGCTCGGGTGGTCAAGAAGTGCCCTTGACGGATAACTCCGATTTTGACTCGAATTATCCAGGGGCCCCGGTTTACGCTCCAAACGGTGAATCGATCGTTTACAACGTTGCGGAGATTTTCGGTGGACCGGGCGAAGTACCCCCGGTCGAAGAACTTCGAAAAATATCGGTCGAAGGTGGAGATGCCGCACCGTTGGGTCAGTGGGCGAGCTTCAGCTTGAACCCCGACATTTCGCCCGACGGGTCGCGAATCGCGATCGTGGATGCTGGCGGCTCAGAATCAGTAATTCGAATACTCACGATTGGTGGGACAGTTGTCAGCACACTTCCAACAGCAGGTCTAGCCGCAGACAATCCAACTTATTCAGCGGATGGATCGCGCATAGCATTTACTGGTACGGCCGGAGGCATCCGGCAAATCTTTTCGATCGGGGCCGACGGTACCGGTCTGGATCAGCTAACCAGTGACCCAACTGAGAAACGTCGGCCAGTTTATTCACCAGACGGCACTGCCATCGCTTACTCGGATGCCAGCGGGGGCGCGATCTTTGCGATGGAAGCCGATGGTTCGAACCCCCACGAAGTGGCTTCAACACCTGCCTTCGACACCATGGCTGACTGGCAGCGGAAGACACCGTTTCTGGTTCGGAAAGTAAATCCGTTCAAGCGCACTGTTCAAACACGGATATTCGGGCCGGGTCGCCTCACAGTGTTCGGCAAGTCCGTTCGCAGGTCTTCGAAGATGGCGAAGTCCTCGGGTATGAAATCCGTCGCCCTTCGCCTGAAGAGCAGCACGAAGAGAAGGCTGGTCAAGCGTGGTCAGGCCCGATTCCCTGTCAGCATCAGGTTCGCGCCCAAGGGGGCCCTGTCAACGACCCGCAAGACGATCGTCCGCTTGCGGACTCGCTAACTGACGTTCGCTAGACCAGGTCGGGTAGTCAGCCCGAGATGGCTTAGGTAGATCGCGCGGAAAGACACAGAGTTCTTCGTCACTAGTGTAGTGTCTCACAAATACATTGACATACGGTCGGTGAGCCGGTAACCTCGACCGCATGCCGAAAGCTGCCGCAGTCACGGTCGTATCCGACGAACAAAGGGCGACCCTGGAGCGCTGGGCCGGCGCCCACAAGACGCCGCAGAGCATCGCCACCAGGGCCCGGATCGTGCTGCGGGCCGCGGCGGGCGAATCCAACAGCGCGATCGCACGAGAGCTCGGGGTCTCGCGCCCGACGGTGATCATGTGGCGCCAGCGCTTCGCCCGGGGCGGGCCGCCCGCGCTGGCCGAGACCAGGCCGGGTCGGGGGCGCAAGCCTTCGATCCCGACCAGCAAGGTGAAGGCGATCATCGAGGCCACCACCCAGACCACCCCGCCAGGCGAGACCCACTGGAGCTGCCGGACGATGGCCGAGGCTCAGGGCGTGAGCCCGGCGACGGTCCAGCGGATCTGGGATGCGCACGGTCTCAAGCCGCACCGGGTGCGGAGCTTCAAGCTCTCCAACGATCCGCTCTTCTTCGAGAAGCTCACCGATGTCGTCGGGCTCTACCTGAACCCGCCCGAGAGGGCGATCGTCCTTTGCGTCGACGAGAAGTCGCAGATCCAGGCACTCGATCGCACCCAGGCGAGCCTGCCGATGAAGAAGGGCCGGGCAGGGACGATGACCCACGACTACAAGCGCAACGGCACGACCACCCTGTTTGCGGCGCTCTCGATGATCGACGGCCGGGTTATCGGAGAGTGCCTTCCCCGCCATCGCCACCAGGAGTTCCTGAGGTTCCTGCGCACGCTCGATCGGGAGTTCCCCGGTGAGCAGGAACTGCATCTGATCGTCGACAACTACCGCACCCACAAGCACGCCAACGTCGACAAGTGGCTCCGCAGGCACCCGCGCTTTCACCTGCATTTCACCCCGACCTCGAGCTCGTGGCTGAACCTGGTCGAGCGCTGGTTTCGCGAGCTCACCGAGAAGGCGATCCGTCGCGGCGCCTTTTACTCGGTGCCCGACCTTATCGAGGCGATCGAGGAGTTCCTCGAGGTACACAACGACGATCCCAAGCCGTTCGTGTGGACGGCGTCGGCTGAGGCGATCGTCGCGAAGGTGAATCGATGTAAAGCTGTTTTAGAGACGGTGCACTAGCCGAAGTATTCTGGGCCAACGCTCCCCTAGAGCTTTCAGGGACGGGTAGGCCGAAATGGGCGGAGCGAATGCGGTGCATGGGTTGCCTGGCGACTTGGCACACTGCCTTTCGATGCGGGAGCCAATCTTCAGCAAACACCCCGATTGGCGTTGTTCGCCATGTTCGGCAGTGTCCGTTTAGCGTCCGAGTTCTGTTCTAGCATTACGGAGCATGAACGGAAGTGAACTAGGTACAATCGAACGGCTTTCCCGTACTGATGTCCGGCCGTTTCGTGTCCGTATCTCGGAGGCTCTCTCATACTGGACCGTCGTGGACTCGAAGTTCCGGCCGGTCACCGAAGCTGATCGATTCTTACAAGAGTCGCGCTTTGGGCGGGATCGTGCTGAAAGGACGACTCAGATATACGCCGGAGACCTTTGCCTGTATTTCAACTGGCTGACTAGAAAAGGTCTAGATCTAGAGTCTGGACCTTCAGATCTCGGCCGGTTTGTTTTGGAGCTTCGTACGCAACCGATTGAGGCCGGAAAGAACCGTGGACACCCGCGATCGGCTGAGCGAATAAACGCGATTCTCTCGGTAGTCCGAAGCTTCTACAAGTTTGCCGTTGCTCACGATCTCGTCGGGGGGCAGGTCTTGAGCAAACTGTTTGAGGTTGGCGATAATCGGTGGCTTCCTGCGGAGCTCAAACCCGATGGACACGGTTTGCGTTATCGGGCTGCCCCTCGCCATGTCCTGCACGGCAGCCGTAACAAGACCCCGCGCGTGGCCTCTCCCGAGGAGTTCCACGCCCTGGTCGAAGCTTCCGAGCATTGGCGGGATAGGTTCTTGCTGGCGCTCTTGTGGTTCGGGGGTCTCCGCGTCGGCCAGGCACTTGGCCTGAGACGGGAAGACCTTCACTTTGCGTCTGATTCAACGGTGCTGGGCTGCCAAACCGAGGGTCCTCATATCCACATCCGAAAACGTGACAATGTGAACCGGGCCGATTCGAAGCGGCGAAAAGAATTCGGGATACCGGCCCATCACTACATTTTGGGGTTTTACGAGCGTTACCTCGAAGAACGAGCCGAGGTGAAGAAGGCTGAGGCTTCCGACTTCGTCTTCGTAAATCTCTTCGCCGCTCCGCTCGGAGAACCGATGAAGCCGGATGGGGCGAATCGCATCTTCACGACCCTCTCCAAGCGTGCCGGTATTGAACCTGCGATTACCCCCCACGCTTTTCGACATGCTGCCGGGACCAGGTGGGCCGAGAGCGGGGGGCTAGACGTAGCCCAAGCCCTGCTTGGCCATAGCTCGATTCAGAGTACCCAGATCTACAACCACATCCGTGGAGAAAGGCTCCGGGATGCGGTGGATGCTGTAACGCCGGGCAGCCAACCCACGACGGAGAACCATTGACCGTGCCAGCGACCAGCCAGCTTCCGAATCTCCATTCCGGGCCAAGTGAGCTGGAATTGTTGCGAACCGAGATTGATTGGCGCCTGCTCAAAAAGCATGGCTGGAATCAGAAGAACCTGCACTTCGAACCGGCTCAGAATGACACCTATTTCGGTTACGAGTTTTGCGATGTCCCGGACTGCGAGATGGCATCCTTCAAAGCAGGCCTTTGCACCGCATGCCATCGTCGCTTCGACAAAGTTGGAGGTACCCGGAACGCGTTCTTGAGAATTCCCCGCCCACCTGCCGATTTGAACGACAATGGGCCGGATCTCTGTCTCGTTTGTCGAACCCCAGGGCACGAACGTCCTTCATCGGGCCCCAGCGGCCTTTGTTCTAACTGCGAGGGCAAACGTCGCTGGCGAGATCAAAGCGTAGAAGCTTTCGTCAGTGGTGACAATCATTGGGAGCCTGCCTCGCCGCTGCCCGGCCACGGGTTGTGTACGCGCCTTGGCTGCTCGCGTCGGGCCGCTACTCGCAGTAACCGCCTTTGTACGCGCTGCCGTGAGGAGTGGCGATTCGCAGGGCATCCGGAGCTAGCCAAGTGGCGATCGTCAGCCCCACCTATGGTTTTCGGTGGAGGTCGCTTTGTTGATCTCTCGCCCCTTACCGAAAGGATCAGACTAGAGCTGCTCCTAGGAATTCAAACCAGTGCGATGGATGAAGTGCTTCTTAGCTGCAACACGATCCAGCAACTAGCGGGTCGTGCCCTTCGATCCAAGATGGATTCTCTGCTCGAGTTCAGTATGGAGCGCGGCAATGGCAGTGACCGACTCTTTCTCAACCGGACCCAGCAGGCGATAAGGATCGTCTTCGTTGATCCTGACGAGGAACTTGAACGCGATGTCTGGGATCTGAGGATGCTCGGTTTCCCCAGCGGCAGCGGACGTCGACGCCGCCTTGACTTCTCGCCGATCAGTCAAGACTGGCTTCGAGAAGCTGCCAAGGAATGGGCAAAGGAGAACATCGCTCGGAGTGTCGGTAGAACAGGTGAGATCCTGGGCTCGGTCAGGCGACTGTCGGCACATCTAAAGGCCCGGCCCGACAAGGGCGAAGTCGTCTCGGCGCTCCAAAGGACCGACATCGCAGCCTTGCTCAGGCGGCTTGCGCGAATGGAGTCGGTGGGAAAACTGTCCCCGGCTTCTCGCCGATCGATCGTTTATGATTTGCGCTTCTTTCTGCGTAGCTCCCGCGAGCTAGGGCTTGCAGACCGGGCAGCCCCCTTGGAGGGACTTGCAGACAACTTCTCGATTGTGAGAGAAGACATACCTGCGGCCTGGCGATCAGCCGAGACAGGCTCAGACAAGTCCTTGCCCCAAACGGTGATGGATCAACTCTTGAGCGAGAGCGCACAAGCACAGCTGCTTGAGGTCGAAGGCGCTGAAGTTCGTGATCTGATCTTGCTTCAGATCTGGATCGGACGACGGCCCGGCGAAACCTGTTCCCTTGAACTGGATTGTCTGGAATACGGATCAAGCGGCGACCCTGCCCTCCTGTATGACGCCGGCAAGCAAAGGCTCCGAAGGATTCGCGTGCCGATCCATCGCGAACCGGCCGAAATCATCGAGCGTCAAGCCAAACGCATCACCGAGCGCTTTCCAGATACTCCCCGCTCGGAGCTGGCCCTGTTTCCAGCTAGATCGAGGAATCCTCGTGGTATCCGATCAATACCCGTGACCCAGATGGCAAACCTGATTCGAGATTGGGTAGATCGGCTTGAGATCAAAGGGCAGAGCGGATCCGACTATTCCAAGGATCGCATCACCGCGTACGCTTTTCGGCATACGTTCGCCCAGCGCCACGCTGACAAAGGAACACCGGTTGACGTGCTTTCGGCCTTGCTGGCCCACGAGAACCTTTCCTCCACGCAGCACTACTATCACGTGCCCGAGAAGCGCAAGCGAATGGCAACCGCCCTCGTTTCTCCAATGACCATGAACAATGCGGGCGAAGTTGTAGGTGGCGACGAAGTGCTTGACGCCATGTTGGCCCGGCGTGAAATTGGTCGGATCCCGGTGCCCCTGGGATGGTGCACCGAAAAGTCAAATGTCGCAGCACACGGCAGCTCTTGGCCCTACAGGTACCGATGCTTGGGCTGCAGCCATTTCCGGACCGACCCCTCCCATTTAGAGGACCTCCAGAATCACCTGCGGAGGCTCTTGGCCGCTGATGAAGAACTCGGCGCCAAACTACCTGGGCTTGCCGACTGGGCAAAAGATGATGCGCTTTTATCTCAGGGCGAGATCAAGGCGGTGCGTGAGCTGGTCCGCGCCAACGAGCGCCTGTTGGAAAAGCTGCCAGAGGAGGATCGTGAGACGGTAGAAGAAGCGATTGCGACGATGCGAAAGCTCAGAGCGCAGGCAGACCTGAACATTCCGGAAACGGACGCCCTTCAGGTGAGGATCGTTTCCCCGACAACTAATCCGGCGGTAGAGAACGATGGCTGAAACAGAACGCACGAGAGCTATGCGCGAAACTCGCAGGCTCTCAAGCAAACAGAAGCGCGGGCAGGTAATGGCGGCCTTGAAAGCAATGCTCGAGCGCGGCGAGGAAGTGTCGATCTCGGCTCTGGCCAGGCGAGCTGGTGTCGGACGCACGTTCATCTACGAAAACCCCGATCTCAGAGCTGAGATCGAACTCCATATTCGCGAGTCACAGGAGCAAGCGGCCGCCGGCATGATGGCGAGTGCTCGGGTTAGCTCTGCTTCGCTTCGGGCGGAGCTTGAAAACTACAAAGCAATAAATCGCCGACAAAAGGGTGAAATAAGTGCGCTAAGAGCCCGACTTAGTGAGCTGATGGGGGAGAAGCTGATGGAAGATATGCCTGAGGTCAGCTTCGGGGCATTTGATCAGAAAGCTGATGCCGAATTGACAAAGCTCGAAGGCGACAAGTTCCGACTCGAAGAACGTGTCGCGGTTTTGGAAGAAGAGCTTGAGGCGGCGCGTGAGGTGAATCGAAAGTTGATGGGAAGGCTGAACCGGGAAGGCAGTGATGCTCGAACTATCTAAATCACAAACCCCAGGCTGGCCACCTGCCCCGGCCGCCGAGGTATTCCACGGACCGGCGGGTGAGTTCGTCGAGCTCACTGAACCTCACACCGAGGCCGACCCGATGGCGCTGCTCGCCCAGTTCCTGATTGCTTTTGGGGTCGCTGCCGGCCGAAATTGCTACTACGCGGTAGAGGCAACACGACATTATCCCAACGAGTTCTGTGTCCTCGTAGGGCCTTCCAGCAAGGGTCGCAAGGGTTCCTCCTGGGAGCACGTCGAGCAAATGATGGCTACCTCTGACCCGGAGTTCGTTGACGAATGTCTGGCTATGGGGCTTTCCTCGGGCGAGGGTCTGATCGCTGAAGTTCGTGATGGCAAAGAAGACGAAGCTGATAAACGGGTGCTTGTTTTGGAGCAGGAGTTCGCCCAGGTCATGAAGGTTCTGGCTCGGGAGGGGAACACCCTGTCTCCCGTGGTTCGCCAGGCATGGGACGGCAAGACATTGCAAACGATGGCCAAGAATTCCCCAATGCGTGCGACCAATGCCCACATCGCCCTGGTCGGACACATCACAAAGGATGAGTTGCTTCGCTACTTGGGAGCAACTGAACTCGCCAACGGCTTTTTCAACCGCTTTCTTGTGATCGCGGTACAGAGGTCGAAGGAACTGCCATTCGGAGGCCAGTTGGACGGAGAGGACCTGACGAGAATTCAAAGCGACCTTGGTACGGCGCTGGAGTTTTCCTCCCACCCGAGGAAGATCGACTTCGACCATGAGGCATCTGACTTTTGGGTCTCTACCTACAGCGAACTGTCGAAGGGTGGTACCGGTCTACTTGGGGCTGCGACTGCTCGATCCGAAGCGCACTGTGTCCGTTTGGCGCTGATCTACGCACTGCTCGACCGGTCCGAGGCCATCGGCCTAGGTCACCTCGAAGCAGCCTTGGCCTTCTGGAAGTACGCCGCCGATAGCGCCCGATGGATCTTCGGAGAGAGCTTTGGCGATCCAACCGCTGATGACATCTGGGCCCTGGCCCGGGAGCGAACCGGGGGAGTATCCCGCACAGAAGTACGCGATCTTTTCTCTCGCAACAAGAAGTCCCGGGAGATCGACCGAGCTTTGACCGTCCTGGTTGAGTCCGGCCGACTCGAACGGAGGGAACATTCAGACGGCAAGGGACGACCGACTGAGATCTGGATGCCAAGCAATGCTGCATAGTAGATCTTCAATTTGTCGTTTTTGTCGTGAATCGTTAGCGCGTCCTGACTTTGGGGATGCATGTTTCCAGTCCTCACGTCCCGGACAGTTGTTCGTGACGCCAAATACTGCTTATTAGCAGGCAAAACACTAGGAGAAATAGCCAAATGGCCGAAAATATCAACAGAGTCACCATCACCGGCAACCTGACCGCCGACCCCGAACTGCGCCATACCCCGAGTGGCACCGCCGTGTGCCAGCTTCGTGTGGCGGTGAACGGCCGCCGGAAGGACCAGGGCGGCCAGTGGGTCGACAAGCCCAACTACTTCAACGTGACCGTCTGGGGCGCCCAGGGCGAGAACTGCAAGAACTACCTTTCGAAGGGCCGACCGGTCGCGGTCAACGGCCGCCTCGACTGGCGCGAGTGGGAAGCCAAGGACGGGTCCGGCAAGCGGCAGTCGGTCGAGATCGTCGCCGACACGGTCCAGTTCCTCGGATCCCGTGACGGTTCGGCCCCGGGCGGCAACGGCAACGGTGGCGGATTCACGCCGGCCTCCGACGTCCCGGCCGACACGGGTGACTTCGCGGCGGCTCCGGGTGGCGGTGGCGCCGATGACGACATTCCTTTCTAGCGCCGCGCCCGCAGCGGACTTTTGCGGCCAATCCGGCGGCCAAGCCCCTGTGGCTGCCGGAAACCGGCTCGAACCGTTAGGATCACGAGTCCGTCAGTGCCCGGTCGTCCGGGCTGGAACTATGTAAGGCACCGAAAAACTTTGGCTAAGACAAGAGAAGCAGGATCATCGCGAAAAGGGCGCCGCTACAGCGAGCGGGTCCGCCCGCGCAAGTACACGAAGATCACCGCCGAGGACATCGACTTCAAGGACCTGACGCTCCTGCGCCGGTTCATCTCGGACAAGGGCAAGACCCGGTCCCGCCGGGTGACCGGGCTGTCCCGCAAGCACCAGGCCCAGCTGGGCGTGGCCGTCAAGCGCGCCCGCGAAGTGGCCCTCCTCCCGTACGTGGGTGAGCGGTAATGGCCCAGGCCATCCTCCTGGCCGACGTCGAAGGGCTCGGTGAGAACGGGACCGCCGTCGAGGTTTCCCCGGGATACCTCCGCAACTTCCTCCAGCCCCGCGGCCTGGCCCAGCCGGCTACCCCGGGCGCCCTCGAAGAGGCGATCCGCCGGAAGGTTCAGGCCGAGAAGGCCGAGCGCGAGGCAATCGCCCGCGCCGCCGAGTCGGCGTCGCTGCTTTCCAAGACCGTCCTGACGATCAACCACCGCGCCGGCGAAGACGGCAAGCTCTACGGCTCGGTCACGACCAAGGAGATCGCCGAGGCGATCCGCGATGCCCGTGGCATCAAGGTCGACCGCAGGAAGATCCGTCTCGACGTGCCGATCCATCAGGTCGGTACCTACATGATCGACGTCGAAGTAACGGGCGGCGCCACGGCTTCGGTCAAGACGATCGTCGCCGAAGAGAAATAAGCGCCCAGGTACCACCGCAGAACATCGAAGCCGAGGAATCCGTCCTCGGCGCGATGCTGGTCAGCGATCCCGCGGTCAACCGCGTAATCGACGACGCCCGGCTGAAAGCCGGCGATTTCTACCTCGACCGCCACCGGCTGATCTATTCGGCAATGGTCGAGCTCTACAGCACCGACCAGCCCTGCGACGAGCTGACCGTGAACGAGGCCCTGACCTCGGCCGGGCAGATCGAAGAGGCGGGCGGCAAGAACTACGTCTCCGAGCTGGCGGCCAAAGTACCCGCTCCCGGTAACGCCGGCCACTACGCGAAGATCGTCCAGGAGAACGCGCTGCTCCGGCGCCTGCTCGACACCAGCCACCAGATCGGCGCCTGGGTCGAGGAGCGCGAGGGCAGCGGCCACGAACTCTCCGAGCGCGCCGAGCAGCTGCTGTTCGAGGTCGCGCACAAGGAGCAGTCGGGCGACTTCCGGGTGGTGCGGCAGGTGATCGACGACGAAGTGGACCGCCTCGAGCGGATCGCGTCCGGTGAGCTCAAGGAGACCGGGATCCCCTCCGGATTCAAGCACCTCGACGGGATGACCGGCGGGTTCCAGCCCTCGAACCTGATCATCGTCGCCGCCCGGCCCTCGGTCGGCAAAAGCGCCTTCGTCGCGAACATCGCCGAGCACGTGGCGGTCAACGAAGGGCTACCGGTCGCGTTCTTCTCGCTCGAAATGTCGGAGATCGAACTCGCCCAGCGATTCATCGCCTCCCAGTCCAAGGTGTACGGCGAGAACCTCCGCCGGGCGAAGATCAGCTCGAAGGACTGGGGCAAGATCACGGCGGCCGGCAACCGCCTCGAGAACGCGCCCCTCTGGATCGACGTGACTTCGGACCTCGGCCTGCTCGACCTGAGGGCCAAGGCGCGCCGCCTCCACACCCAGGAACTGGACCGGGGCGGGCTCGGCATGATCATCGTCGACTACCTGCAGCTGATGCGCATGGACGAGTCGCGCTCGAGCATGGTCGAGCGGGTCGGTCAGATCAGCCGTGGGCTCAAGCTTCTCGCCAACGAGCTCGAAGTGCCGGTGCTCGCCCTTTCCCAGCTCAACCGCGCCAGCGAGAACCGGCCGGTGACGGATCGCCGGCCGATGCTCTCGGACCTCCGCGACTCAGGCAACATCGAGCAGGACGCCGACCTGGTCGCGTTTCTCTACCGCGAGGACGTCTACCGCAAGGAAGAGGAACGAGACGGCACCGCCGAGGTGATCATCGCCAAGCACCGGAACGGCCCGATCGGCAAGAGCCCCCTGACCTTCCTGCCGCAGTATCCCAAGTTCGTGGAACGCGCGCCGGAGCACCCGACGGGCGAGGGCTCGCCGGCCGCCGTGCGGGCCCAGGAAGAGCAGTACGGATGAATCCGTCCGCGCTCCCGGCGAGTCTCTAGCGATGGCCAACGGCTTCGCCAACAATGGCGCGTCCCTTTCCTGCCCGTTCGGCAAGTGCGACGGCGGCGGCTGGATCCTCGGCGAAGACAACCTCGCCTACGAGTGCGACTGCCGCGCGCCGCGCCTGGCCAAGGCCCGGAACGCCGGCATCAATTCAGTGATCCCGGCCCGGTACCGTGGCGTCTCATTCGACCGGCCACCGGTGACCGAGATCAACGAGGTCGTGGTCAACGCGGTCCGCGACTGGACCCACTCGATGCGGAAAAACCTCGACGACGGCCTCGGCCTCTGGCTGATGGGCGACACCGGGACGGGCAAGACCACGCTGGCCATGCTGGTCTCCAAGGAGACGCTGAAGGCCGGCCACTCGGTCGCGATCTACTCGATGCCGAAGCTGCTGGCCCGGATCCGCGCGACCTTCGATGCGGCCGAGGGCGAGGAGTCGTACGCCGAGTTCTTCGAGCGCCTTTGCGACGTCGACCTGCTCCACATCGACGACCTCGGGGCCGAGAAACAGACCGAGTGGGTGCTGGAACAGCTGTACGCCCTGATCAACGAGCGCTACGAGCGCAAGCGGCCGATCATCGTGACGACCAATCTCATGCAGCCCGACCTGGAAGTTCAGATCGGGCAGCGCACGGTCTCGCGGCTGGTCGAAATCTGTGGCGATCCGCTCTACCTGGAAGGCGAAGACGCCCGCTACAAGCCCCGTCTCCGCAATGAGTGATCCGCCGGACGCCTTTGCGCCGACGGGACAGACTCCGCTCCGGTTGACCTCCGTAGACTGAATTCCTCATGCCAGGAGTAGCGATAGTCGGAACCCAGTGGGGCGACGAGGGCAAGGGCAAGGTCACGGACCTGCTCGCCCGGGACGCTTCCGCGATCGTGCGTTTCCAGGGCGGCAACAACGCCGGCCACACGATCGTGCGCGACGGCGAGGAGTTCAAGTTCCACCTGATCCCGTCAGGCATCCTCCACCAGGACAAGTACTGCGTGATCGCCAACGGGGTGGTGATCGACCCCCGGGTCCTGCTCGAGGAGATCGAAGGCCTCCGCCGCGCCGGCATCTCGACCTCCAACCTGCGGATCTCGGCCAACGCCCACCTGATCATGCCGTACCACATCCTTCTCGACACGGCGGGCGAATTGAAGCTCGGGAAGCTCTCGATCGGCACCACCCGCCGGGGCATCGGGCCGGCCTACGCCGACAAGGCGCTCCGGCTCGGCATCAGGGTCCAGGACATGCTCGACGAGAAGATCCTCAGAAAGAAGATCATGGCCGCGCTCGAGGACAAGCGGCAGGTCCTGCGTGAGCTCGCCGTACGCCGCCGGAAGCTCCACAAGGAGGCGGAACCCGACGCCGAGGTTCTGATCGACGACCGGCTCGACCTCCACTCGATCACCGAGGAGTACCTGAGTTACGGCCATCGGCTCGAGCCGCTGATCACCGATACCGCCCGGCTCTGCTGGAACGAGCTCGACGCCGGCAACAAGGTGATCTTCGAGGGTGCCCAGGCGGCACTGCTCGACCTCGACCACGGTACCTATCCGTTCGTGACCTCCTCCAACCCGATCGCCGGCGCCGCCTGCGTCGGCGCCGGCGTCGGCCCGACCGACATCGGCGAGGTCGTCGGCATCGTCAAGGCGTATACGACGCGGGTCGGCGCGGGACCGTTCCCGACCGAGCTCGACGACGAAGTCGGCAAGCACATGTCCGAGCGTGGCCACGAGTTCGGCACGACCACCGGGCGGCCGCGCCGCTGCGGCTGGCTCGACCTGGTCGCCCTGCGTTACGCGGTCCGCCTGAACGGGACCACTTCCCTGGCGATGACCAAGCTCGACGTGCTGGCCGGCCTCGACACCCTCAAGGTGGCGGTCCGATACCGCTCGCGGGAGGGCGCGGTGCTCAACGAGTTCCCGTACCACCAGAGCGTCCTCCACCACGCGAAGCCCGAGTACGTCGACCTGCCGGGCTTCGGGTCCGAGATCACTGACTGCCGGTCCGAGGAGGACCTCCCGCCGAGCGCCCGCGACTACATCGCCTTCATCAGCGATTTCGTGGGGGTCCCGATTTCGCTCGTCGGAGTCGGCCCGGGACGTGAACAGGTGGTCTGGTTGAGCGGATGCACATAAAACGCCGTTTATGGTGTACACTGCCGTCTTAGCAAGTTCATCACTGGACGTGAGGACTGCGTATACATCGTTGACTGGGGTCCCTCCCTACCCTCAGCAACGCTTCGTCGGTGACAGGCGAGTCGGCTCACTCTCCCTTGAGTCGACTCGCCAGCCGACATTTTTTTTGCTCTGATACTGAGATCGCGTCGCCGAAGATCTACTTCCAGGGGCCCGGCCTGTCCGGAGTCGTTTCTGGCGGGATTCCACCCCCTGAACACGATGTCTGCCTGCCCGGTACAGACGTGTTCGCGAATGAAGGGCGGCGGCGCGCCGATTGCGGTACAGAGGCGTTCACGGAGTCTTGCCACCTGGCTTCCGCGCGAAGCGCGGAGCGGACGCAGAAGCCGCTCTCTAATTCCGAACTGCCAGGGTGCCGTCCAGCTTCGGAATTTCCCCGCTTTCTTCCTGGTGGCGTTCGCCGCGTCCGAGGATGCGCAAAGTGAGGATCGTGATGCCGAGTGTCGCCACGGTGCCCATGCTGAGCTGCACGCTGAGCAGCCCCTCGCGGGTCCAGTAGACATCGCGCATGTCGAGCAGGAGGGCGGCCTCGTCGAAGGTCAGGCCCATACCGATACCCATCGTCACGGCGATCCGCTTGTCGCCGGTCTCGCCACGGGCCAGCAGGGCGGCGATCCCGGAGGCGAAACTGATCAGGATGCCCGGCACGAAATGGTGGATGTGGCGGCCACCCACCTTGACGTTGCGAAAGGGGCCGCGGTTGTCCTTGATCATCCAGGTGGTCAGCCGCACGGAAGCGAAGCTGCCGAGGAAGCCGGCGAGCAGGTTGAAGAGGACGAGCTCACTGCGCGAGGCGCTGCCGAAACCTTCGACTGCGACGTTGACGGTGTCCACCGCTGCCGCGGGGGCTGCGTTCAAAAAGTCGGCCGGAGCCGCGGTTGCGCTCTCGCCGGGGCTCTGCTCGTGGGTACGCCGGGTCAGCAGGCGGCCGTACTGGGCGACCAGCACGGCGCCGGCGATCGCCAGGGTCGATGCCGCCAGCGCAAGCGTCGACTTGTCGGACTTGATCACTTGCCAGTGCGAGTGCCGGGGCCGGCTGAGTCCGGGCAGAAGCAGGCGGGCCATCGGAGCTAGAGCCGGGTCACATGGTCGGCGTCCATGCCCCGGGTCACGCCGCGAAGGTCGAGCACCAGGTCGCTGCGCTTCACGACGTCCTCGAGGTCGAACTCGGGATGGGCCGTGACGATGACCGTCAGTTCCGCAGCTTCGAGGGCCGGACCGAGCTCGGAGTTCTCGAGGCCGGTTTCGGTCAGGGCCGGCACGTGGGGGTCGTGGTAGCTGAGGTCGGCTCCGAGCTCGGACAGGAGCCGGATGATCTTCAGCGAAGGCGATTCACGGACATCACCGACGCCGGCCTTGTAGCTGACCCCGAGGATCAGGATCTTCGTGCCGTTGACCGGCTTGCGGTTGTCGTTCAGGACCCTTTCGACGCGGTTGACGCAGAACAGTGGCTGGGACTGGTTGATCTTCCCGGCGAGCTCGATGAACTCGGGGTAGAAGTCGTGCTCGCGCGCACTGAAGGCGAGGTAGAACGGGTCGACCGGCAGGCAGTGGCCGCCCATGCCGGGCCCGGGGTCGAAGCGCATGAAGCCGAAGGGCTTGGTCGCCGCGGCGTCGACCACTTCCCAGACGTCGACCCCGAGCCGGTCGCAGAGTTGGGCCAGTTCGTTCACGAGCGCGATGTTGACCGAGCGGAAGATGTTCTCGAGCAGCTTCGCGAGTTCGGCGGCCTCCGGCCCGGACAGCGGGATCACGCGGTCGCAGATCTTCTCGTAGAGCGAGACGCTGCGTTCGGTACACGCCGGGGTCAGGCCGCCGACCAGCTTCGGTGTCGTGCGCACGGTGAAATCGGTACGGCCGGGGTCGATCCGCTCGGGCGAGAAGGCGAGGTGAAAGTCCGTGCCGGCCTTCTTCCCGCCGGACTCGAGCGCGGTGGCCATGAGGTCGCGGGTGGTACCGGGGTAGGTCGTCGATTCGAGCACCACCAGTTGGCCCTCGGCCAGAACTTCGGCCAGGTGGCTCGCGGCCGACTCGAGGAAGCTGAGGTCCGGCTCGCGGGAGCCGGTCAGCGGCGTCGGCACGCAGACGATCACCGCTTTACAGCCACCGAGGTCCGCGTACTCGGTGGTCGCGCTGATCCTTCCCGCGAGATCCCGGAGGGTCGCGGAGGGGACGTCCTCGATGTAGCTGTCAGTCGCATTCAGGCGGTCGACCTTGCTGCGGTCGGAGTCGAGGCCGATCACGTCTTCGCCCGCTTCGGCGAAGGCGACCGCAAGGGGAAGCCCGACGTACCCGAGGCCGACGATGCCGATGCTCATGATGGAGGCCGCTCGGCCGGGGGACTGGTCACCGGGGTGATTCTAGGCTGCCGCCGGGACATACGGCTGAATCGTAAAATCCGGGGGAATCGGCGTTCTTCCGAAGAAAGACGGTATGGCTATCATGAACCGGACTGTACTGAGCGCAGTACCGGTGGATAGGATCAGGAGAATGCAGCAGGCACAGGAGGAACTCGACCCCTTCGGGACAGGCAAGCTCCCGAGCGGGAGACACGGCCTTTCACGAGAGGCCGTCGTGCGGTCCCAGCGCGAGCGCATGGTCGAGTCGATGATCGCCGTGGTCGCCATGAAGGGCTACACCGAGACCACCGTCGCCGACATCATCTCCAACGCCGGAGTCTCCCGCGCGACTTTCTACGAGCAGTTCGCCGACAAGGAGGACTGCTTCGTCGCCGCCTACGGCGCCGTGATGGAGCGCCTGCTGGCGTTCGTCGCCCAGGGATTCACGATCGCGACCGATGACTGGGTGGTCAAGATCCGGAGCGGCATCGGCAACCTGCTGGTCTACCTTGCCCACAACCCGGTCGCCGCCCGGGTCGGGATCGTCGAGGGATTCGGCGCCGGTGCCAGGGCGCGCGACCGCTATCAGCAGGCGGTCAGCTCGTTCTTCCCGTTCCTCGACGCCGGCCGTGCCCAAACCCCGGACCCGGATCGCATGCCCCCTCAGACCGCCCGGGTGATCGTCGGCGGCGTCTCCGCCCTGATGTTCAACGAGGCCTCGGAAGGCAAGGCCGCGAACCTGCCTTCCCTGCTGCCGGAGATGGTGTACGTCGTCGTGGTCCCATACCTGGGCCACGAAGCCGCCCTGAAGGCGATGGCGGAGACCCCGATCCCCGAATGACCGGGACCGCCCCTTCGAGACTGCCTTCCGGCCGCCACAACCTGCCGCGCGAGTTCGTGGTCAACTCCCAGCGTGACCGCCTGCTCGATTCGATGGCCCAGGCCTGTGCCGAGAAGCGTTACGCGGAGGTCAGCGTCGCCGACATCGTGTCGCGGGCGAGGGTTTCCCGCTCGACCTTCTACGAGATCTTCCCCGACAAGGAGGCCTGCTTTCTCGCCGCCTACGATGCGATCCTCGGCCGCTTCGTCACCGAGGTGATCAAGGCCTGCCAGGACCCCGGCCTGACCTGGCCCGAGCAGATCGAGCTCGGCATCGAGGCGAGCCTGGCCTTCCTCGCGGCCGAGCCCGCCTTCGCTCGCATGTGCATCGTCGACATGTTCTCGGCGGGACCCTCCGCCCTCGAGCGTTACCTGTCGGCGGTCCGGCTGATCGCCGCTTTCGTCGACGTCGGCCGTACCGAGATGCCGGGCCGTCAAGACGTCCCCGAGTCCGTGGCCGGAATGGTCGTCGGCGGCGCCGCCGTAGTGATCCGTGGCGAGATCGTCGACGATCGCACCCAGTTCCTGCCCGATGTCGGGCCGGACATCCTCTACTCCCTGCTGGTCCCGTACATGGAGCAGGAAGAGGCGCTCCAACGATCCGAGCGTTTCGCGGAGCGCCTGGCCGAGCAGCTCACTGGCTGACGGCAGTCCTGATCGTCACGAGTGTGACGGATGATGGTACGAATCCCCGTTTCTCGGCAAAATGCGGCCAAAATGCGGGATTCAGGGCCAGTCCGGGGTGGGCCGCGGACCCGCCGCAGGTATCCTCCGTCGTTGATGGCAAAGGACACCGAGAAGCTCATCCGCCAGCTCTCTCTGATCTCCTTTCTGATGGCCCAGGGCCGGCCCGTTTCGGCACTGGAGATCAAAAGGGAGGTGGAGGGCTACAGCGTCATGAACGAAGATGCTTTCGCCCGCCGCTTCTACGCCGACCGTGCGGAACTCGACAGCCTCGGCATCGAGCTCCAGGTCGACCGGCCCGGCGAAGGCTTCTTCGAGGCCGAGCTCTACTCGTTGCCACCCGAGAACTTCTACCTGCCGGAGATCGAGTTCTCCGACGACGAGCTGGCCGCGCTCCGGACTTCGCTCAGTCTCCTGACCGAAGGCGAGTTCGCCTACGCCGAACCGCTGCGGCTCGCCCTCCAGCAGGTGGCGTGGGGCCATCCGAACCCGCTCGTCGACCCGGACAACACGCCGGTGTCGATGGCCAAGTTCGCTTCGACCTCCTCCCGCGACCTGACGCAGCGCCTGGCCCGCATCGAGACCGCGATCTCCCGCCACAAGACGGTGACCTTCAAGTACCACACGATGCAGCGCGACGAGATCGCGGAGCGGAAGGTCGACCCGTACCACCTCGTCTTCCGTGGCGGCCAGTTCTACCTGATCGGCTACGCCCACGAACGCGAAGCGGTCAGGGTGTTCCGTCTCTCGCGGATCAAGGGCAAGGTCGGGTACGCGAGCAAGTCCGAGCACGACTTCACGCCGCCGGAGGAGTTCGAGCGGCGTGATTACGCCGACCTCGCCGACTGGCAGCTCGGTGAAACCCGGGGGACCGCCCGGATCTTCTTCCGTGACCGCATCGCCTGGCTGATCGAGCGCGACTTCAGCCGGCACGGCACGATCACGCGCCAGGACGGCCAGGGCGGCGACGAAGGCGGCATCATCCTCGAGACCACCTACGCCAGCGACCGTGAGCTGCTCGCCTGGGTGCTCCGCTGGCGCCAGAACGCCGAGGTCCTCGATCCGCCCGAGCTGCGCGCACTCGCCGACGAGCGGATCCGCCTGCTCCGTGACCGGCACATCAACGGCTTCGAGATCGCCAAGTCGAGCGAAGGCATCGCTCCGCCGGTAAAGGAGCGCCGCCAGAGGAACAAAGAAAGCGCGGCGGCGGCGATCCGGCCCGAGCGCTTCGGCCGGCTGGTCACGCTGGCCGGCATGCTGATCGGCGCCGCAAAGGAAGAAGGGCAGCTCTCGGTGAGCGGCCTCAGCCGCCGGCTCGAGCTTTCCGAAGAAGAACTCCGTGACGACATCGACGTGCTCAACGTCGTCAACTTCGGCGGCGGCACGTACGTGCTCTACGCCGAGATCAAGGGCGACGTCATCGAGGTCGACTCCGAGCCCTACGGCGACTCGTTCGCCCGGCCGGCGCGCCTGCTGCCGCTCGAAGCCAAGGCACTCGTCGCGGCGATCGACCTGGTCGGCGACTACCTGCCGCAGACCCGGCTCGATTCCGCCCGCGACAAGATCGTCGAGGCGCTCGGCCACGACCCGGCCCGGGAAGGGCTGGCGATCGCCCTCGACCCCGGCGGCGCCGAGGCATCGCGCATCGTCAACGAGGCGATCGCCAACCGCAAGGTGCTCGAGCTCGTCTACTACAAGGAGAACGAAGACAAGTACTCCGACCGGCGGGTCGAGCCGTACCGCCTCGAAAACGGCCGCGAAGGCTGGTACGTCGAGTGCTACGACCTCGAGCGGGAGGCGATCCGCCACTTCAAGCTCGAACGGATCAAAGAGGCGCGAATCTCCGACGAGTCGTTCGACCGCCGCCCGGAGGCGGCCGAGATGGCCGGCGTCGAAGGCTGGATGAGCGACGGCGAAGTGCCCGAAGCCTCGGTCGCCCGGGTCTGGGTCTCGCCGGAACGGTCGCGCTGGATGCGCGAGGAGCGAAACGTCGTCGAAGAGCTGAACGACGGCTCGGTCGTCATCGAACTGCCCTACGCCGGCACCTCCTGGCTGGTCCGCGAGATCCTCCGCGGCGCCGGTGACCTGGTGGTACTCGAGCCGGCGGAGGCCCGCGCCGCCATCGCCCACGAACTGAACTGAAGTTCTATCTATGGGCGCCGGCAACAAGGAATCCAGATCATTTCGCCCCGCTGGATGACCTGGACTTCGATTCCCTGATGGAAGTCGGCGACGAAGCCGCGCCCGGTCACCCGGAGATCTACCGGGTGGTCGCCGACAACCCCGGTCCGATGACCCTGACCGGCACCAACACCTACCTCTTTCGCGCCGATCCCTGCTGGGTGATCGATCCGGGGCCCGAGGACAAGGCCCATATCGCTGCCGTGAAGGAGGCGGTCAGGGAGCGGGGAGGACTCGGCGGAAGCCTGCTCACCCATTCCCACAACGACCACTCGGGCGGCATCCCGCTCTTCGGCGACCAGCCTGTGTCGATCGTGAACGGCGAGAAGTACGGCGGCCTGGAGACGGTCGCGACCCCGGGCCACGCGATCGACCATGCCTGTTTCTTCACCGACGACGGGGTTTGTTTCAGCGGTGACCTGATCCTCGGCTGGGGCTCGACCTATGTGCCCCCTGATGGCGGCTCGCTCGCCGCCTACATGGATTCGCTCCGGCTGATCCAGGAGCGGGCCCCGGAACTGATCTGTCCCGGCCACGGCCCCTGGATAACCGACCCGGCGGCCAAGGTCGCCGAGTACATCGAGCACCGCGAGTCCCGCGAGAACGGCCTGATCGAAGCGCTCAACCGTGGCCAGCGTTCGCGCATGGCCTTGCTCGACGAGGTCTGGTCCGACGTCCACGAGCAGCTCCGCCCGGCCGCGAACGTCGTGATGGAGGCCCACCTCCAGAAGCTCGAGGCCGAGGGCCGGCTGCCCTTCGACCTCGGTGAATGACCGCAACTCCGCCCCGCCCCGCGGTGTTGAGGGTTTCGGTGATCATTCCCTGATGCGAGTCGCTTCTCCGATAACCCCGGCTAGCTTCTTCGCCCTCGCGGCGGTGGTTCTGATCGGACTTTTTGCCGGGGCCGGTGGGGCACGGGCCGCTGATGCCGACCCGTTCTTCGGGGTGACTTCCCAGAACCCGCTCACCGAAGACGACTTCGACACGATGCAGTGGGGCCGGGTCGGCGCCTACCGGATCCCGGTGGCCTGGGGCAGCGTGGTTTCCGAGGACGGTGAGATGAACTGGGGGCACATGGACCGGGTGGTCGGCGCGACCGCGCGGCGCGGGATAGAGGTCCTGCCGGTGCTCTACTTCACCCCGAAATGGCTGGCCGGCGACCGCCGCCGGCTTCCGATCTGGGGAAAGCGCGCGATCGAGGACTGGAAGGACTTCGTCAAGGCGGCGGTGCTCCGGTTCGGGACCGACGGCGATTTCTGGGTCGAGCATCCCGGCATCCCGGTCACGCCGGTCACCGGCTGGCAGATCTGGAACGAACCGAACATCAGGTACTTCGCGTGGCCGGTCTCACCGAAGCGGTACGCCAGGCTGGTCAAGATCTCGGCCCGGGTGATCCGGAACTTCGATCCCGACGCCCGCACCGTTCTCGCCGGCCTCTACGCGCGCGTGCCGCGCCGCTCGGGCATGGACTCGGGGCCTTTCCTCGACCGGGCCTACCGAATCAGGGGATTCCGGTCCTCTTTCGACGCGGCCGCGATCCACCCGTATGCGAGCACCACCAGGGGTTCGATCAAGCGGACCTATCCCATCCGGCGGGTGCTGAACCGGCATGGCCACTCCCGCCGGGAGCTGCTGGTTACCGAACTCGGCTGGGGATCGGATTCGGCGACCGTCTTCGGCATGGGCTCGCTCGACGGACAGGGCAGGCAGCTCACCTCGGCCTACCGGGCGTTCCTCCACCACAGGAAGCGGCTCAACCTCGAGTCCGTCTACTGGTTCGCCTGGGACGACTTGCCGGAAGGAGGAAAGGCCTGCGCCTTCTGCAAGGAGACCGGCCTCTTCGACAACCGGGGTGAAGCGAAACCGGCCTGGTACCGGCTACTCGATTTCACCCACAGCCTCTGATTCGGCGGCGGCTGCGCTCGCGGCCCTGGCCCGCTTCGCGATGTTCTTCTTTGTCCAGTAGGCCGAGTTCGGGTTGAGCGACTGCGCCGTCAGCAACGACAGGAAGGCTGAGGTCGTGAGGCCGTCTCTGGCCTGCATGTTCCCGAGCAGCAGCCAGTATTCATCGTTCTTCGAGGCCCGGACGGTCGCCTCTTCAGCTGATGCGAGTGCCCCCCCGAGGTTGCCCGTCTTCTCCTGCACCGCCGCGAGCTGGGCGTACGTTGCCGCCGCAAAGGGCGTCGCCGAAACCGCCTGCTCGGCTTCGTCGAGTGCCTTCCGGCCGTCGCCGTCCTCGAAAGCGGTCCGGGAGGACTCGATGCTCTGGCTTGCCTCGTACTGCCGGGCGGAGGCGACGATGATCACGCCGGCCACGAGCATGGAAGCGACGACCGCGACTACGGGAACGACCGCCGAACCGGCGCGGCGCCGCTCGCGGGCGGGCACCGCGTAGAGCGGGCCGGCGAGGGCGGCAAGGAACAGCATCAGGGCACCGGAGATCACCGGTAGCTCGCCGGTCCAGTCGATCGAGACCCCGAACACGCCGATCGCGAGCAGGGCGAAGAACAGGCCCATCTCCTGGCGGCTGGTTCCGTCTCGTTCCGCGGAGTTCAGGCTGACGCCCAGGCTGCGGTACCGGCGGATTCCCGCCACGAAGGCGAATCCGGCGGCTCCGACGAGCAGCAGGAACCCGACGAGGCCGAGTTCGGCCAGGAACTCGAGCGGGGTCGAATGGGGATCGATCGTCTTCATCCAGAACGATCCATTGACCTTGAAGTAGGCCTCGAAGCCACCCGACCCGATCCCCCGGACGGGCTCTTCGCGAAAGGCGTCGAGCGAGGTCTCCCAGAGCTGCCAGCGGCCGTTGCCGCTTTCGCTCAGCAGGTGCTGGGTCGCGTAGGTCGAGTCGTCGGTCTCTACCCCGTTGACCGGGATCGAGGTGAACGAGCTGATCCGGTCGGTGGGGTTCGAGGTGATCAGGACGATCAGAGCGACGACCGCGATGCCGAGCGCGACCCGGAAAGCAGTGCGCTGGTTGAGGTCGGCGCTCTCGATCCGCCGGAGCACGGGCACCCTGGCCCAGCCGACGACGGTACAGACGACCACGGTCGAGGCGAGCAGGATCAGGCCTTGCACCACGGCGTCACCACCGGTTCCGGCATGGACCACTTCATCCAATCGCGAAGCCAGCAGGACGAGCGGAATCGAGCCGGCGACACCGAGAATGATGCTCGCCGCGCAGGCCCTGCGGTGAGGGTCCAGGGCAAAGAGGATCAGCACACCGATCACGGCGGCCACGACCGAACCGCGCGAGGAGCAGAGGTAGAGCAGCACCGCCATCAGGGGAAGTGACGCCACGGCGGAATCGCGGAGGCGTTCTCGCCCGGCTGTACCCGCATGCCAGAGGCAGAGCGCCATGAACATCGCGACGACCAGTCCCAGGGCGTTCCAGTAACCGAGGGGCCACGAGAGGCGGCCGCCCATGATCGGCCCCAACTGCTGCGTGAGCTCGGCGTCGTTCCCGATCACCGGGATGAAGCGGCTGAAGGCCGCCAGCGCGACGATCACCCCCAGTCCGATGGTCAGGCCGGAGATCCAGGCGCGGCCCTCGCCGGGCTTGGAGGCGAGGATCACGATCGTGGCGATGCCGAGGGCGGTGGCCACCTGGATCGCCCGGATGTAGGCGAGGCCGGCGTCGTTCGACCAGCTGATCGAAAGAGCCGTCCATGCGGTCAATGCAGCGAGAAGTCCGAGCAGTACCCACGACGGAGTGGTCAGCCGGGTGCGCGGGAAGAATCTGAAGCCGAGACCCGCGAGGATTACGGTCCAGCAGGCCACTGACAGAAGCGCGAGAGTATCGGTACCGTACCCCCCGTACGACAGGGCAAGAACGGTGATGACGACCGCAACCGAAGCCGTCACGACGTGTTTTGGCTCAGTACTGCCCGCCAGATCGACGGCCCGCTTTTTCAAGCTGAGGCCATCCCGAATCGAAGAGAGAATGAAACTTTAGTGAAGAATTTCAAGCGATACCTGGTTGTTCTGCTCATGTCGTTGTTCGTCGTGATGGCGTTCAGCCCGGTGGCGGGTGCGACCGACGCTCCGGCCGAGGTCCAGTACAGATATGACCCGGTCGTCACTGCCAGCGACGACGACGACGCCGAAGCTTCGGTGGGCAGTTCCAGCGATGATGGTTCTTCCAGTCAATTCCCTCTGCTGCTGATCGGCGTAATCGTATTGATTGTCGGAGCTTTTGGTACCAAGGTGGCATTCGACCGGCGCCGCGGCAACGAGCGTGGCGGCCCGATCCTCCGGCCGACGGCTCCGCTTGCCGCGATGGGACTGATCCTGGTCGGCGCACTCGCGTTCGGAGCAGGCGGAACGACCGCGGCTCCGAGCCCCAAGGCTCCGCCCGGTTTCCTCAACGTCGCCCCGCAGGAGGGCACTTCCGAAGCCGAGACCCTCCGGATGCGCCAGGGTGGCATTCGCTCGATCAAGGTGCCGTTCTCCTGGGATGTCATCCAGCCCGACGGACCCGACACGTTCGAATGGGACATCTACGACGCCGCGGTCCGGTCGGCGGCAGCCAACGGACTGACGGTCCTGCCGGTCCTCTACTCGACTCCGGGGTGGCTCGCGAAGAGAACCACGACCCTGCCGACGAGCAAGGGCCAGATCAACGCCTGGAAGAACTTCGTCGAAGCCGTGGTCCAGCGTTACGGCGTCAACGGAGCCTTCTGGGACGAACCCGAGCAGATGTATGCCGAGAGCCACCCGCCGAAGGCATGGCAGCTCTGGAACGAAGTGAACTTCCACTACTTCGCCTTCCCGGTCTCGGCCAGGAACTACGGCCGCATGGTCAATGCCGCCTCGCCGATCATCCGGGCCAACGACAGGAAGACCGACATCATGCTCTCCGGCCTGTACGCGCGTCCCAAGGGCCCGCCGAAGAAGGCGGTCAAGGCGACCGAGTTCATCAAGGAGCTCCGGACGTACGTCAAGCCGAACAAGTTCGATCAGGTCGCCCTTCATCCGTACACCAAGGACACCCCGCAGCTGAAGGTCGTGCTGAACGACTTCCGCAAGGCGGTGGTCAAGGCCGGGTACAAGAACAAGACCATGGCGATCACGGAGATCGGCTGGGGGTCGGGCAAGTCCACGAACGCCTTCCTCAAGGGCAATCAGACCAAGCAGGCGAAGCAGCTCACCTCTGCTCTCAGCTACCTGATCAAGGCGCGCAAGAAGGTAAAGCTGAAGAGCGTGTACTGGTACACCTGGAAGGACAGCGACCCGACCGGCCAGAACTGCAGCTTTTGTTACACGACCGGCCTGTTCAAGTACGTAGAGCCGGTGCCGGACCAGGAAGCGCCACTCCGGCCGAAGAAGGCGTGGAGAGCGTTCACCCAGCTTACCGGCGGCTTCCCCGGCTGACCCGGGCACCGTAGTGAGCCGCCGCGACCTGATCAGGCTGACCGACGAGGAGATCGCCGATTTCCTCGACGAGCAGCGGGTCATGATCGCGACCACCAACGGGGTTCGCGGCTGGCCGCACTCGATGCCCCTCTGGTACCTGCCGCGGGACGGCGAGACCTGGGCCTGGACTTACGCCAAGTCGCAGAAGATCAAGAACCTCGAGCGCGACAACCGCACGACCATCCTGATCGAGACCGGTGACGCCTACGCCGAGTTGCGCGGGGTCATGTTCGAGACCGAGGCGGTGCTCCACAGCGACACCGGGACGATCAGTCAGTTCGCACGTGAGCTCGGGGTCAGGTATTCGAAGGAGACCGGAGTGACCGGCCTCGACGCCGCCGAGGTCTTCGCGTCCCAGGTCTCCAAGCGGGTGGTCATGCAGTTCAAGCCCGTGAACACGGCGAGTTGGGATCACCGGAAACTTGCCGGCACCTACTGAGCGGGAACCGGGCGCGATCCCGGACGCGGCGGCTCTGGCCAAGTGGCCGGAAGCCGAGCGGCGACGGCCCGGACGGTCCGATCGCCACTACCTCGCCCTGGGATCGTTGGCCACCGCGCTCGAAGACGGGATCGAGACGACGCTGGGGGGCCGGACGGGCCTGCGGGTCCTCGACATCGGCTGCGGCAACAAGCCCTACCTTCCGCTGCTCGCGGGCCAGGCGGCCAGCTACATCGGCGTCGACGCGGTTGACGGCCTGCAGGTCGACCGGATCGGTGTCGCCGAAGACCTGCCGTTCGCAGACGAGGAATTCGACGTCGTCCTCTGCACCCAGGTGCTCGAGCACGTCGACGATCCCGCCGTGGCCCTCGCGGAGATCAGGCGGGTCCTGGCTCCGGGCGGCGCCGCCTTCGTCTCGACCCACGGCGTATTCCTCTACCACCCCGATCCGCCGACCAGCGACCGTGACTACTGGCGCTGGACCCACTCCGGGCTGATGCGGATCTTCCGGCAGACCGGCGAATGGTCCGACCTCCGGATCGAGGAGCAGGGCAACGTGGTCGCCTGCCTCGGGTACATCGTCGCCCAGTACGTCGACGAGTTCGGCCGGCGCGTAGGATTCGATCCGGTTCGCCGGCTGCTGCTGGCGGCACTCAATTCGGCTTCGGAATGGGTCAACGCCCGGTTTCCCCCGCATGCCCGGGTGCCCCGGGGCGGTTCGCTCAGCGCGAACTACCTGGTGACCGCGGTCAAGCCCGGTGCCCCGCCCGCCTAACCGGCTTCGGCGGGCGCACCGGCGCGGCGTTTCAGGATTTCGCGCGGGTCGACGCCGCCCTTCAGCAGGAACGTCACCGCGATCTGGATCACGGCGGCGAGGATGCCCGCGCCGATCCCGGCGACCAGCGAATCGCTGGCGAGGATGATCGGCAGGCCGGCCGCGACGCCGATCAGCAGGCCGGCGACGGCCGGCGCCATGTCGCGGAGGGGACTGTAGGAAAGATCGCGCCGCAGAAGATGGTCGTAGACGATCAACTGGGCCGCCCCGGCGATGATCGTGGCGATCGAGATCGACAGGTACGAGAACCACGGGCTCAGCGCGATCGAGAACACCACGATCGCGGCGAGCGAACTGACCGAGATCCACCGGACGGTCGAAGGCGAGAGGCTCAGGAACAGGAAGGGCACGATCGATGACATGGCGATTCCGAGCGCTGTGGTCAGTGATTCGAGCCGGAGCAGACCGATGCCTTCGGTCCACTGGTCACCGAAGATGTGCTCGGTGATGGCTCCGGCCGACACCAGCAGTCCCGCAACGAGGGGCATGCCGATCAGCAGGAGACCGCGGAACAGGGAGCTGTAGATCTCGGCCCGTTCCTTGCCTTCCGCCCGCGCCAGGGTGGGGAAGGTCGCCCGGGCGACCATCGGCGCGAAGTAGGCCGGGATCGAGGTGATCGCGATGGCCCAGACGATCAGCCCGACTTCGTGGGCAGTGTAGAGCAGCCCGCCGAGGAGGGGATAGGCCGCGTACGCCGCCTGGTTGACGATCCTGACCTGCCACCACTGGGACGAGAAGCCCTTGAAGAGCGGCTCGCCGCCCCCGAGCCGCGGCCGCCATCGCCAGCCCGAGGCCTTCAGCACGGCCGGGTAGCCGACCAGCGCCGCGATCGCGGCGGCCAGCGGGATCGACCACTCCGAAGGGCTGGCCGCGGCAAGGGTGACCGCGGTCGCGATCAGCACCACCCGCTGGACGATCTCGATCGCCGAGATCTGCTTGAACTTGAGGTCCTTCTCGAGCAGGGCGGTCGGCAGGGCCTGGAGAGCGAAGAGGAACAGGCCGAACAGCAGCAGCGAGTTGGTCAGCACCGAGAAGCCGAACGGGTCAAGGGTCGCCGAGACCCCCAGGAGCACGAGGCACAGGGCACCCCAGAAAACGAGCTGCATGGCGAGGCTCCGGCCGAGGTCGTGGCCCGAGATCGGGTTCTTCATGATGTACGCCGCGAGCCCGAGATCGCCGAGGGCGGCACCGACGAGGATCACGGTGTTCACGTAGCCGTAGAGCGAGAACTCGGCCGGCGAAAGCAGCAGCGGCAGCGCGACGATGCCGCCGACCGTGACCACACCGACGAGGACCTGGCGGACGCTGAGGAGGGCCGCGCCCCTGACCGCCTGGGACTTCAGCTCGACGCCCCGTGCGGGGGCGACCGGAACCGGATCCAGCGGGGAATCGAGCGGTGAGTCGGTCAAATCCCGGAGCGGTTCGCGGGGTCCGGGGAAACCGGGGGATTTCGGCTGCTAAAGCAGATCACTGACGGTCGAGCATATGCCACGCGTGCCCGGTTGAATCGCAACGGAACGGGACCGATTGCGATGATGTGCGCGTGGCCGGAAGAACAGCAGGACCGACCCGGGTCCTCGTATATGCCGAGAGTGCGATCTTCTCAGGTGCCGAGTCGGTCCTGTGCGACGTCGTCGAGGGCCTCCGTGCCGACGGCAGATTCGAGCTGGTCGTCGCTTCGCCACCGGAGAACGAAGAATTGACCGCTTGCCTGATCGCCGCGGCCGGAGCCGGATCGGCGCTGGCGGTGCCGGCGCAGCAGCCGCGGATGGCGGCCTTCGACCTGTACGACCCACGGCGCCTCCGGGTGGTCCGCCGGGTCCTCGACGAGGCCGCCGCCGACGTGATCCTGCTCAACCTGCCGAGTGGCGAATACGGTTCGACCCCCCTGCTGGCAAGGCGCAGTTCCTCTGCTCCGATCGTCGGCTTCATGCACGTCAGCGGGACCATGGGGGACCTCGGGTTCCGCCTGGGGCGGCTGCGCGAGCGTCTGGCCCGGCGGGCCATCTCGCGGCTCGACGCGGTTTGCCTGCTCTCCCGTCACGCCGTGGACGAGTATCCGCGTCAATGGTCGCCGAAGGGCACCGAGCTGAATCTCGTCCGCCTGCCCCAACCGGAGATCGGGCGCGTCCACCGCGACCCTGCGCGTGACAAGCTCGGCTTGCCGGGGGACGGGACCGTGATCGGCATGGCCGGCCGCCTGACGGTCCGCCAGAAGGGACAGGACACCCTGGTCGAGGCCGCGGCCGAAATGGTTTCCCGCCGTCCCGGGCTGCTCTTCGCCATCGCGGGCGAGGGCCAGGACCGTGGACTCATCGAACGCCAGGTCGAGAAGGCCGGGATCGGGGAGAATGTCAGGCTGCTTGGTCGGGTGGAGATCGCCGGCTTCCTGTCGGCAATCGACCTGATCGCGATCCCGTCGCGCTTCGAGGGCCTGCCCCTGATCGCCCTCGAGGCACTGGCCCTGGGGGTCCCCGGGGTGGCGAGTTCGGTCGATGGCCTGGTCGACGCCTGGCCCCCCGAATGGCGTGTGGATGCAGGTGATTCCTCCCAGTTGGCGGCGGCTCTGGAACGGTTACTCGACACCGAAGACACCGCTCGGCAAGACTTGGTTTCATCCGCACGCAAGAACATGGAAGAACTGACGAGCAAGAACCCAGCCGGCGACGTCGGCAGGTGCCTGGAACGTGCGATTGCGCATGAGTGACGATCGGGTCGTGGTCAGCTATCCGCGATTGGGCGTGGGAGCCATCGGTGCCCTTCTCGTGCTCACCGCGGCCCTGTCCGGCGACTGGCTCTCTTCGACCGTCCGCGCGTGGTTCCTGGCCGGCGGGTTCGCCCTGATCGCCGGATCCCTGGTCGGCACGAGCCGGCGATTCGCCATACCGACGATTCTCGCGATCATCCTGGTTGTCTTCTCGGGGCTGTCCGCGGTCGTCTCGGTGCCGGAGTCGGCCGAGACCTCGGCCGCGAGGGCACAGACGCTCAGCAAGGAGGACGTCGCTTCGTCGATCCCGAGTGTGGGCTTCGACACCCAGATCAACGACGACGGCTTCAAGTACGCAGCGATGGTGACCGGCCTCGCCGGCCTGGCCGGGATCGGGACGGCCGTCCTCATGGCCGTGCTGCTGAGCGCGCCCCCGGTCAGGAGGGTGCGCCGGTCTTCCCAGATCGAGCGGATCGGCAAAGCCCTGGTGACCGTCGGGTTCCTCGGCGTGGCCGGGGCCCTGATCAGGTTCGGCGGCACCCAGTTCCCGATCGAAAATCTCTGGGACAGCCTCAAATCGTTCTGGATCGGCGGGACCTACCTGCTGGTGCTCGCAACTTTCGCGGTGCCGGGATTCGCTCTCTGGGTGCAGGGATTGATCGCCAGAGGCGCCGAGTGGCGCGAATACAGGTCCCCGGTGATCGGGTCCGTCCTGTTCGTCGCCCTGCTGATCCCCACGGGCCAGCGGGGGTTCCTGATCGCCCTGGCGGTCATGCTGCTCGCGGTCCTCCTCGGCAACCGTTTCATCGGCCTGCGCATGACCGCGGTCCTGGTGATCGTCGGCGTCATCTTCATCGGCCTGACCCAGGCGGCCCGCAACCAGATCAGCGGATTCAACGAGTTCACCCTCGGCGGATTCGTCGAGCGGATCCAGCCCGACCAGTGGCGGGACCTCTACTCGAGCCAGATCGCGAGCTTCAACTGGACGATCCTGGTCGAGCAGAATCGCGAGGAGCTCGACATCAGGAACTCCTTCGTCGATCTGCTGGCGAAGCCCATCCCGAGATCGATCTATCCGGAGAAGAGCCAGGGCTTCGGCACCGAGTTCACGAAGCAGGCTTTTCCCGGTGCCGCCGCACAGAACGTGTCGTTTGCGACCCCGCTGGTGGCCGAGACCGACTACGACTTCGGCCCGGCCGGGGCGATCCTCGCCCTCGCTCTGCTCGGCGGATTCGTGGTGTTCTGTGACCGGAGGATCTCGCAACGGGGCCCGCCCCTGGTGGAGCCGATCGTCGCCGCATCCATCTTCTGGTTCATGTTCGAGCTGATCCGTGGGGACATCGCCAACGCCATGGTGTTCTCGGCCGGCTGGATCCTGCCCCTGATCATCTTCTCCCGGGCCCTCGGGCTGCGTGGCGAACCCCCGCTCAGGAAGCTCACGATCGACGCACTCCAGGTCGCTCCCCGGTTCTCCGGTATCGGCCGCCGGGTCGCCGAGATCGGCGAGAGCCTGAAGCGCGACCCCCTGCTGCTGCCGGTCGAGGTCAAGTGCGCGAAGGACGTCGTCGAGGAGATGCGGTCGGTCTTCCCCGAAGGCACCGCCTTCAAGGCTCCGCTGCGGTCGAGCCGGCCCCGGGTGCTCCGCATCCTCTACCAGCAGCTGGTCGCCCCGTTCTTCACGAGCGCATCGACGCTTCTGCTCTGCCCCGGCGACCAGGCACCCTTCTGGGGCCGGGCACCGCTGCTCTTCGTGATCCACGACGTCCGGCGTATCGTCGCCCCCGAGACGGCCCAGGCCGGGCTCGAGGTGACCTACTACAGCAAGGTGATGGCGGCAGGCGCCCGCCGGGCCAGCCACATCCTGACCATCTCCGAGTTCTCGAAGGCCGAGCTCACCGAGCACCTTCGGCCGGGCTGCCCGGTGACGATCGTGTCCGAACGGCCCGCCGGGGTCGAACCGGTGCCCATCGAGACGATCGAGGCGAACGACCCCGATTTCCTGGTGGTCGGGGCGCTGCGCACCTACAAGGGGATCGACACCGTGATCGACGCGATCGCCCCCGGAGCCGAAGGCGCCGGAGCGACCGTCAAGTGCGTCGGTGACGCCGAGGGCGACTCCGGGTACGCCGAAGACGTGAAAAAGCGGGCGGCGGACCCGGGGATCGACGGGCGCTTGGTCATGACCGGCTGGATCTCGGACGAAGAACTGCGGTCGTTGTACGGCCAGAGCATCGGCACGATCAGCGGTTCGAGCTACGAGGGGTACGGCCTCTCCGTGTCCGAGTCACTCGCGGCCGGGCTGCCGACCATCGCCAGCGACATTCCGCCGCACCGGGAGATCGGCGGTGACGCCGCCCTCTACTTCGAGCCGGGCGACGCCGCTGAGCTGGCCCGTCTGATCGACGGCCTGGTGTCCGACGCCAGGCGCCGCGGTGAACTGGCCCGCGCATCCAGGCAACGGCACGAAGAGCTCCGGCGTGCCGACCGGCCCTGGGCGGTGGCGATCCGCGAGGCGGTCGAATCGATCACCGGGGAGCAGCGGGCCGGGTCAGAGCAGCCGGGCGAGCCGCTCCCGGATGGCAGTCCGGGCTGAGATCCGGGTGAGCCCCGAGGAGGGCAGCTGACGGATCCCCAGGCCGCTCGCGGCGTGCCACCCGCGGAATCGCCCTCGGATCCCGCTGGCCGTGCGTTCGAGGACCAGCTGCCCGGCGCAGACGAAACCCTCGAAGAAGATCGTGCGGACGAGCCCGGAGAAGGACTTCATGACTCCGTACCTGCGGATCAGGTAGCCGCGGCTCCAGCCGGTGATCCCGTACTTGTGCGGGGAGCGTGAGCCGAGGGTGGTCGAACGGGCGTGGACCCCGCGGGCCCGGCTCGAGAGGGCGCAGGACGCACCGGCGACCCGCATCCTCAGGGCGAGGTCCAGGTCCTCGTAGTAAGCGAAGATCCGCTGGTCGAACCCGCCGACAGCTTCGAACGTGGCCCGGTCGTAGAGTGCCGCACCGCCGCTCGGCCCGAGCGGGGCCTCGGCCGTGTCGGCGGCCGTGTCCGGCTGGCCCTCGAGGAAGTCGAACGCCATCAGGGTCTCGTGGTCGGCGACGATCCCGGCCGAATCGATCACGCCGGTCGTATCGGCCCGGAGCAATACGCTCGCCACCATCTCGGCCCCGGTCGCCTCGGCGGTCGCCAGAATTTCCGCGACGAACTCCGGCTCGAGCTCCACATCATTGTTCATGAGCAGGACCGGGCCCTCGCCGGAATCGCCGATCGCCTGGTTCAGCGCACGCCCGAACCCGAGGTTCTGGCCGAGTTCGATCAGCGTGACATCGGGGAATTCGGCCCGGACCATCACCTGGGAGCCGTCCGTGGAGCCGTTGTCGACCACCACGACTTCACATGGTGCCGTCTGCCCGCGCAGGCTTTCGAGAGCCAGGCGAAGGCGGTCCCGTCCGTTGAGCGTCGGTATGTAGGCGGTTGGGACCATTCGACCGATCCTATGTCTATAGCCTTTGCCCGATGGAAGACCTCAAGGGATTGATCCTGTCCGGAGGGGCAGGCACCCGTTTGCGTCCGATCACGCACACCTCCGCGAAGCAACTGGTCCCGGTGGCCAACAAGCCCGTGCTCTTTTACGGAATCGAGGCGCTGGTCGAAGCCGGGGTCACGGACATCGGAATCGTCATCGCACCGGCCACCGGCGACGAGATCCGTTCGGCTGCCGGTGACGGCTCGGCCTTCGGTGCCCGGATCACCTACATCGAGCAGGCCGAGCCCGCCGGGCTGGCCCACGCGGTGCTCACGGCGGAGGATTTCCTCGCGGGATCGCCCTTCGTCATGTACCTCGGCGACAACCTCCTCAGGAACGGCATCTCCGGCCTGGTCGAGACCTTCCGGGAGAACTCGCCGGAAGCGATCATCCTGTTGACCGCGGTCAACGACCCGCGCTCATATGGCGTGGCCGAGCTCGACGGCGACCGCGTGGTCGGCCTCGTCGAAAAGCCGGAAGACCCGCCTTCGAACATGGCCCTTGTCGGGGTGTACCTGTTCTCCCCGGCGATCATGGATGCCGCCCGGGCACTCAGCCCCTCGTGGCGCGGCGAGCTCGAGATCACCGAAGCGATCCAGGCCCTGATCGAAGACGGCCGCGAGGTCCAGTCGGAAGTGGTGGTGGGCTGGTGGAAGGACACCGGCCAGCTTGCCGACATGCTCGACGCCAACCGGCTGGTGCTGGAGGAGATCGAGAGCTGCATCGACGGCTCGCTCGAGAACTCCAAGGTCGAGGGGCGCGTGATCCTCGAAGAAGGCGCGGTGCTGCGCGGCTCGGTCGTGCGAGGCCCCGCCGTGATCGCGGCCGGCGCCGTCGTCGAAGACGCCTACATCGGCCCGTACACCTCGATCGGCGCGAACGTCGTCGTGCGGCGCTCGGAAGTCGAGCACTCGATCCTCCTGGCCGGCGCGACGGTCGAGGACCTCGGCACCCGCATGGAAGCCAGCCTGCTGGGCCGGGACGTGCGGGTGACCCGCACCGACGGACCGCCCCGGACGCTCCGCCTGCTGGTCGGGGACTGCTCCGAGATCGAGATCGTCTGATGAAGGTGCTGGTCCTCGGGGCCCGGGGAATGCTCGGTTCCGACGTGGTGCGGGCTGCGGCCGGCGTCGGCCACGAAGTGCGCGGGTTCGGCCACACCGACCTCGACATCACCGATCCCGATGCCCTGCGGAGCCGCTTCGAGCTCGAACGTCCCGACGCGGTCGTCAACTGCGCCGCCTGGACCGATGTCGACGGAGCCGAGGACGACCCCGAAGGGGCACAGCTCGTCAACGGCACAGGAGCGGGCAACGCCGCCGCCGCCGCCGCGGCGGTCGGCGCCAAGATCCTCTACGTCTCGAGCGACTACGTCTTCGACGGAACCAAGGGAAGCGACTATGTCGAGACCGACCAGACCGGGCCGATCTCGGTCTATGGCGCGTCGAAGCTCGCCGGAGAGGTCACCACCGCGACGGCCAACCGGCGTTCGATGATCGTCCGCTCCTCTTGGCTCTTCGGGATCGACGGACCCAACTTCGTAGACACGATGATCCGGCTCGGTGAAAGCCAGGGCCAGGTGCTCGTCGTCCACGACCAGGTCGGCTCGCCCACCTACACCTGGCACCTCGCCTACGGCCTGGTCCGTCTGCTCGACTCCGACGAATACGGCATCCACCACATGGCCGCCGCCGGCAGTTGCTCCTGGTACGAGTTCGCCAGGGAGATCTTCAAGCTCTCGGAGATGGACGTCGTGACGCTCTCGGCGACGACCGAGATGTTCGGGGCCAAGGCGCCGCGACCCGCCCGTTCGGTCCTGGTCAGCGCCGACGAGCACGCGATCCGGCTGCCCTCGTGGCAGGATGGTCTGGCGAGTTACCTCGCCCAGAAGCAAAGCGCAACAGAGAGCTCCGAAGGGGGCTCCGGAACGGAAAGCGACACGTGAAGCTCCTCGTCACCGGCGGGGCCGGATTCATCGGCTCCAACTACGTTCATCACCACCTCGAGAACAATCCCGGCGACCAGATCGTCGTGCTCGACAAGATGACCTACGCCGGCCGGACCGAGAACCTCGAAGGCCTTGCCGAAGGCAGTTTTTCTTTGGTGGAGGCCGACATCTGCGACCGCGAAGCGGCTCGCCGCACGGTTGACGGATGTGACGCGATCGTCAACTTCGCCGCCGAGTCCCACGTCGACCGGTCGATCGAGGCTCCCGGCGAGTTCATCACGACCGACGTCTTCGGCACCTATGTACTCCTGGAGGCCGCGCGCGACGCCGGCATCCGCCACCTCCAGATCTCCACCGACGAGGTCTACGGTTCGATTGAGGAGGGCTCGTTCACCGAGAGTTCGCCGATCGATCCCTCTTCGCCCTACTCGGCTTCGAAGGCCGGCGGCGACATGATCGTCTCGGCCTTCAACCACACTTACGGCGCCGACAGCCTCGTCGTCCGCGCCTCGAACAACTACGGGCCGAACCAGCATCCCGAGAAGCTGATCCCGCTGGTCGTGCTGAACGCGCTCCACGGCGATCCGATCCCGGTCTACGGCGACGGGCTGCAGGTGCGGAACTGGCTCTTCGTCCGCGACTTCTGCAGCGCGATCGACACGGTCCTCGCGCAGGGTGAAGCCGGGCAGGTCTACAACGTCGGCGGTCCCGACGAGAAGACGAACATCGAGGTCGTGAAGACGATCCTCGGGGTGGCCGGGCAGGACGAGTCGCTGATCACCCACGTCGAGGACCGCTTGGGGCACGACCTTCGTTATTCGCTCGGGTCGGAGAAGACGAAGAGCCTCGGCTGGTCGGCCACCGTCTCTTTCGAAGAGGGGATCGAGCGGACGGTCAACTGGTACCGCGACAACCCGGAGTGGTGGGGTGCGCTCCGCTCCGGTGAATACCGCGATTACTACGAGAAGCAGTACGGCACGAAGCTCTCCGGCTGATGGCGCGCCGGATCGAGACGAAACTGGACGGCCTGGTACTGATCGAGCCCGATGTCCACGGAGACGAGCGCGGCTTCTTCGTCGAGACGTTCAGCGCCTCCGCCTGGAAGGACATGGGTGTCAACACCGAGTTCGTCCAGCACAACCACTCCCGTTCCGGCAAAGGCACCCTGCGCGGACTCCATTTCCAGATGTCGCCCGGCCAGGCCAAGCTGGTGCGCTGTCCGCGCGGCGCGATCTTCGACGCCGCGGTGGACCTGCGAAGAAGTTCACCGACCTACGGCCAGTGGGAGGGTTACGTGCTGGACGACGAGAAGCACCGCCAGCTGTTCGTTCCCGTGGGATTCGCCCACGGCTTCGTGGTGCTTTCCGATCTGGCCGACGTCACCTATCTCGTGTCCAGCCTCTACGACCCGGCCACCGAAGCGGGAATCAGGTGGAACGACCCGGAGGTAGGAGTGGAGTGGCCGGTGGAAGAGCCGCTCCTGTCCCAGAGGGACGTCGAGGCTCCGCTGCTCAGCGAAGTCGCGGGCGGCCTTCCTTTTTAGTCGCGGGCGGCCTTCCTTTTTAGTCAGCGGCCTTTGATGGCTGTTATGGCCAGGCTCAGAGCCAGCTTTGCTGCTATTCCCGCGTAGACCGCCAGGTTCAGGATCGGCGGGTTATTCTCCGCGTCGAACCGTCGGTAGAACCGGCCCATGCCCCGGTGGAAGGCGACTTCCTGCCTGAAGCCGCGCCGCTTGCCGCTGGAGCCGCCCTTGACGTGAAGGACCGTGCCGGCCGGTTCGTAGAAGACCTTCCATCCGGCCCGCCAGAAACGGCGGCACCAGTCGAGGTCCTCCATGTAGAGCCAGTAGCCCTCGTCGAGCACACCGGTCTGCGCGAGGGCTTCCCGCCGGACCATCATGAAGGCACCGTTGACCGCGTCGACCTCGCCCGGTTCGTCGTCGCCGAGTTCGGTCGCCCGGTACTGGGAGAGCGAGGAGCCGGCCGAAGCCTTGCGGCCGACGCCGCTGAAGTGGGCCAGGGCGGCGAGGGGTGTCGGAAAGGAGCGCTTGCAGGCGTGGTCGAGCTCGCCCGAGGGGGTGACCAGCTTGACCCCGGCCATGCCGACCGAAGGATCGTGTTCGAGGCGTTCCAGGGCAGCGTCGAGCGATCCTTCGTAGACCTGGGTGTCGGGGTTCAGCAGGAGGATGAACGGCGCCTCGCTCCTGCGGAGCACCAGGTTGTTGGCGGCCGAGAAGCCGATGTTGCCCGCCCGGACCAGCTCGACTTGCGGGAATTCGGCGGCGACCATGTCCGGGGTCGAGTCGGGACTGCCGCTGTCGACCACGGTGACCTTCATCGCCGGGGCCGGCGGATGGGTTTCGAGCGAGGCCAGGCAGCGCCGCAGCAGGTCTTCCGCCCCGTGGCTGACGATCACAACTTCGAGGTCTGGGCGCGGCATGGGATCAGGCTATGGCACGCCGCCCGGGGGACCCGGCGGGCTCTAGAAAGCGCCGTCCCCGCGGATCACGGCCTTGGGGGTGCGGGCCAGGATCGAGATGTCGCCGGCGATGGTGAGGTTGTCGAGGTAATCGCGCTCGAGGGCGAGCCGCTCTTCGAAGCCGAGGCTGCCCCGGCCGGCGACCTGCATCGGACCGGTCAGTCCCGGCTTGACGCTGAGGCGCTGGCGCTGGCGTTCGTCGTACAGCGCGACCACCGCTTCTTCCTCCGGGCGGGGTCCGACCAGAGACATGTCGCCCTTCAGGACGTTGATGAACTGGGGGATCTCGTCCATGCTCGAGCGCCGGAGGAACCGGCCGACCCGGGTGATCCGGGGATCGTTCGGGATCTTGAACATCGGCTCTTCGAGCGCGTCGAGGTCGATCAGGTCGTCGAGCTGCGACTCGGCGTCGGCGACCATGGTGCGCAGCTTGAACATCGTGAAGTGCTTGCCGTTCTTGCCGACCCGGACCTGCCGGAAGAAGACCGGTCCTTTCGAGTCGAGCTTGATGCAGATCGCCGAAACCAGCAGGATCGGCGACGTGAACATCAGCAGTGCGGCGGAGACGGTGAAGTCGAGGGTCCGCTTGATCGCCATGGTCGAGCGGGGCGGGATGCTGAAGTGGAAGTCCAGCATCGGCACTTCGGCGATGCGGTTCAGTTCAGTGTCGGGGCCGAGCAGTTCCTGGTTCGCGGGCACGAGGGTGACCGCGACGTTGATCTCGCGGCAGTCGTTGATGATCGAGCTGATCGCCCGGGAGTCGAGGCTGTCGTCGGCGATGATGACGCGGCTGATCTCGCGGTCCTTGGCAACTTCCGGGAGGTTCTCGACGCCACCGAAGTACTTGACACCGAAGTCCGCGGGGCCGCTGTGTTCACCGTTCGACGACCTCGACACGAAACCGCTCAGCTGGATGGCGTCACCGGCTTCCCGGGTGAGCCGTTTCGCGACCAGAGCGGCCTTGGTGCCGGAACCGACGACGATCGTCTTCTCCGGGTCGGCCACCGTCCGGTAGAGGTTCCGGACGGTCGTGCGGAGGAAGATCGAGATGATCACGGCGACGCCGCCGATGGTGATCAAGGCGGAACTGGGGAAGGCCGCGATCGGCAGCATCTCGGTCGTGGCTTTTGCGATCACGACGGTGATCGCGGCGGTGGCGAGCAGCGACGGGATTTCTTCGCCCGTGCGGTGCTGGATGCGGCGGTCGTCGCGGTCGTAGAGGTTGTAGAGCTTCGCGACGAAGATCCAGATCGGGACGATCATCATGACCCAGAGGAGATTCTCGTCGGCGAGCTTGCCGATCTCCCAGGCGACGAGGATACCGGCCGCGATACCCGTCGTATCGGCGAGCGCCAGGGCCCAGCGCCTCAGGCGACGCAGGTGAGTGGCGGAATTCGGACGCGTGGAGCGCACGGAATCGTGACCGGGACTGGCGTTGCCCGCTCCAGAGGGTGAGTTGGATTCGGTGTTGGGACTGGGGGTGCGGCTCACGTGATTTCCTTTTGAGCCAGAACTGGACGAAACCTGACTGTGATTCACACCTTGCAACCACCGGCTAGGGCAATAGGTGCGCTCTGGCTACAAACTTTTTATCGCAGTGGCCGGTCTTGTCTTCCTGCGGATGTAGATGACGGATGGGGTGCAGGTTGGACCGTCGTCTGGGTCCTACCCGTAAATCTGCCGGCCATAACCAGAGGGGAGTAGCGTCGGGGGGTCACAGATGGCCAAAGAAGCGACCCTGAACCCCCTCGATCCCTTCACTGATGAGGTTCGCCGCTGGTTCGGAGCTTCCTTCGAAAGGGCGACCCGGGCCCAGGCCGAGGGCTGGAAAGCCATCAGTAGCGGCAAGAACACGCTGATCTGTGCCCCGACCGGGTCCGGCAAGACCCTGGCCAGCTTCCTCTGGGGCATCGACAGCCTGTCCCGGCGCCCGGATCGTGCCCCCGGAGTCAAATTGGTCTACGTCTCGCCGCTCAAGGCCCTATCGTACGACATCGACCGCAACCTGAAGGCCCCGCTGGCCGGGATCGGGTCCGACATCTCGGTCGCGCTCCGCACCGGCGACACGCCCCGGGCGGAGCGGGCGAGAATGCGCCGCACACCCCCCGACATCCTGATCACCACTCCGGAATCGCTCTATCTCATGCTCTCCTCCGGGGCCCGGGAGATCTTTCATTCGGTCGAGACCGTGATCGTCGACGAGATCCATGCGGTCGCGGCGACGAAGCGGGGAGCCCACCTCGCCCTGACCCTGGAAAGGCTTGATCACCTGGTCCGGAAGTGCCAGGACACGGAGGAAAACCATTCCGGGTCGGTTACGAATTCAGATGTGAATGGAAACCGACGCAGAACGGTCCAGAGGATCGGGCTTTCGGCCACCCAGCGCCCGCTCGAGCGGATCGCCGGGTTCCTCGCCGGACCGAAGCGTGAGGTCCAGATCGTCGATGCCGGCGAGCCCAAGAAACTCGACCTCGAGATCGTGGTGCCGGTCACCGACATGAGCAACCCGGTGGTCAGCGACCAGTCGGTCAGCGGACCGGGCGAGGGCCATGTCCGCTCGATCTGGCCGGCGATCTACCCCGAACTGCTGGCGCTGGTCAAGGAACACACCTCGACCATCATCTTCGTCAACAACCGCCGTGCCGCCGAGCGGCTCGCCCAGCGCCTGAACGAGCTCGACGAAGAGGGCGGGACGGATGAATCACCGAACCGGACCGCAACCGGGACAGTGCAGGTCGACGGCGAAGAAGCCGGACCCGTCCTGGCCAAGGCCCACCACGGCTCCCTGTCCCACGACGAGCGCACCGTGGTCGAGGAGCAGTTGAAGTCAGGACAGATCCCCTGCCTGGTCGCGACCTCCTCGCTCGAGCTCGGCATCGACATGGGTGCGGTCGACCTGGTGATCCAGGTCGAGTCGCCGAAGTCGGTCAGCCGGGGACTCCAGCGGATCGGCCGGGCGGGGCACGGGCTGGGCGAGACCTCGAAGGGGCGCATCTTCCCCAAGTTCCGCGGCGACCTGCTGGAGAGCGCCGTGGTCACCCAGCGCATGCGCGACGGCCAGATCGAAGAGACGGTGATCCCGGCCAATCCGCTCGACGTCCTGGCCCAGCATCTGGTGTCGATGGCCGCGCTCGACCAGTGGAAGACGAAGGACGCCTTCGAGCTGGTCACGCAGACCGCTTCGTTCTCCGGACTCTCCGAGGAAAACTTCGAGAACGTGCTCGACATGCTCGACGGGCGCTATCCGTCCGACCGCTTCGCGGAGCTCCGGCCCCGGATCGTGTGGGACCGGTCCCAGGGAACGATCGACGGGCGAAAGGGCTCGCTCTCGCTGATCGTCACCAACGCCGGCACCATCCCCGACCGCGGCCTCTACGGCGTCCACCTGCCCGACGGCCGCCGGGTCGGCGAGCTCGACGAGGAGATGGTCTACGAAGCGCGGGCCGGCCAGGTGTTCCTGCTCGGCGCATCGAGCTGGCGGATCCAGGAGATCACCCGCGACCGCGTGATCGTGATCCCGGCCCCGGGAGTGCCGGGGGCGATTCCTTTCTGGCGCGGCGACGGCATCGGCCGGCCGGCCGAACTGGGCAAGGCGATCGGAGCCTTCTCCCGTGAAGCGGTCAACGCCGACCCCAAGGAGCTCGAGAAGACCCACCACCTCGACCCGATGGCGGCCGAGAACCTCGTCGCGTACCTGCGTGAGCAGCAGGAAGCGACCCGGGTCGTGCCGTCGGACACCTCGATCGTGATCGAGCGGTTCCGCGACGAGATCGGCGACTGGCGCCTCTGCGTGCTTTCGCCCTACGGCGGGCGCGTCCATTCCGCCTGGGGTCTCGCGATCGCGCGGAAGCTCCGCGACGAGCACGACCTCGAGGCTGACGCGATCTATTCCGACGACGGCATCGCGATCCACCTTCCCGACGCCGACGAGCCGCCTTCCGCCGACCTGGTGATGATCGAGCCGGACGAGCTCGAGGACCTGGTCGTGCGCGAACTCGGCACCTCGGCGCTCTTCGGCGCCAGGTTCCGCGAGAACGCCGCGCGCTCACTGTTGATCCCCCGGGCCTATCCCGGCAAGCGCACCCCGCTCTGGCAGCAGCGGCTGAAGTCGCAGAGCCTGCTCGAGGTTGCCCAGGACTTCCCGCGGTTCCCGGTCATCCTCGAGACCTATCGCGAGTGCCTCCAGGACGTGTTCGACCTGCCCGGCCTCGACGCCCTGCTGCGGGGCCTCCATTCCCGGGAACTCAACCTGGTCGAGGTCGAGACGCCGACCGCTTCGCCGTTCGCGTCTTCGCTGCTCTTCGACTACGTCGCCACCTACATGTACGAAGGCGACACCCCGAACGCCGAACGCAAGGCGACGGCGCTCTCGCTCGACCGCGAACTGCTGCGCGAGCTGCTCGGCCAGGACGAGCTGCGGGAACTGATCGAGCCCGATGCCCTGATCGAGGTCGAAGAATCGCTCCAGCACCTGACCGACAACGGGCGGGCCACCGACCGCGACGGCCTCCAGCAGGTCTTGCGGAGGATCGGTGACCTGACCGAAGCCGAGGCCGAGGCCCGGACCGAGGTGGGCAAGTCGGCCAAGTCGATGCTCGAGAACCTGATCAGGGAGCGGCGGGTCGCCAAGGTGAGGATCCACGGGGAGGAGCGCTACATCGCCGGTGAGGACGCCGGCCTGTACCGCGACGCCCTCGGGGTGTCGCCGCCCGGCGGTCTGCCGGAGAGTTTCCTCGAGGAGCGCGAGCAGCCGATGGTCGGTCTGGTCTCCCGCTACGCCCGGACCCACGGCCCCTTCCCGACCGCCCGGCTGCGCGACCGTTACGGGGTCAACCCGACGCCCGCGCTGGTCCAGCTCGAGTCCGCGGGCGTGCTCATGCGCGGCGAGATCCTGCCTGGCGGCACCCAGCGCGAATGGTGCGAGGCCGACGTCCTCCGCCGGGTGCGCCGGGCCAGCCTGGCCCACCTCCGGCAGGAGGTCGAACCGGCCGACGCTGCCACCTATGCCCGGTTCCTCGCGTCATGGCAGGGAGTTGACGGTTTCCGTCGTGCCGGAGCCGGTCCAGACCGGCTGCGGGAGATCCTCGTGCCACTCCAGGGGGTGGCCCTCACCCCGAAGGTCTGGGAGCGCGACGTGCTGCCGCGCCGGGCCGGCGCCTACAACCCGGCGTGGCTGGACGAGCTCTGCACCAGCGGTGAACTCGTCTGGATCGGCGCCGGGGCGATCGGCCGGGCCGACGGGCGGGTCGCGTTCTACTTCCGCGAAGACGTGCGCCTTGCCGGGCCGCCCCCGGCGAACGCCAGGCTGGAACGGCCGGAGGGGCCGGTCCACGACACGATCCGCGAGCGCCTGCTCGGTGGGCCGGACTTCTGGCTCGACCTGGTCGCCGAGCTCGACCACACCGCGGAAGAGCTCCACTCGGCGATCTGGGACCTGGCCTTCGCCGGCGAGATCACCAATGACTCGTTTGCGCCGCTGCGGGCACCGCGGCTGCGGGCGGTGCCCCGGGTCGAACGCGGGCAGCGCCGCTTCGCCAGGCGCCGGGCCGCCGCAAGCCCGGCAGTCCAGGGCCGGTGGTCCCTGACCGAACCCCTGTTCCGGAACTCACCGGCGGCCGGACCGCGCTTCCGGGCACAGGCCGAGCTGATGCTCGAGCGCCACGGCATCCTGACCCGGGAGATGGCACTGGCCGAAGGCATTCCCGGCGGCTTCTCCACCCTCTACCCGGAGCTCTCCAACCTCGAAGTCCTCGGGTCGGCCCGGCGGGGCTACTTCGTCGAGGGTCTCGGCGGCGCCCAGTTCGCTCTGCCCGGCGCGGTCGAGCGCCTGCGTTCCCAGCCGCTCGACGACGAGTCGCTCACCGTGCTCGCATCGACCGACCCGGCGAACCCGTACGGCGCGACGCTCAAGTGGCCGAAGCTCGAGAACCGGCGGCGGCCTGCCCGCTCGCCGGGTTCTTACGTGCTGCTCCGCTCCGGCCTGCCGCTGCTCTACCTGGAGAAGGGTGGCAAGGGAATCCTCCGGCTCGACCCCGGTCTGCCCGGCGAAGAGCTGATCCGCCTGCTCGGAGAGTTCGCGCGATGTGCCGAGGAGGGTCTGATCGCACCACTGAAGATCGAGCGTTTCGACGGCGAGCCCCTGATCGGCTCCGGCCTCGAGGGGGCACTCGTCCAGGCCGGATTCCATCGCCAGCCGCGCAAGCTGGTTGTTCCCGCCTGACGGCGGGGAATGATCGGCATGGGCGAAGGAGACACGGTGTTCCGCCGGGCCGCCTCCGGGAGGCGTTCGACACCGGGTGAAACCGTGTAGACCGACTCGGCATTTGGTATTCCCGAACCAGTAAGGGATACTTGCCCCGTGTCCCTGGATGAGGAATCTGTCGCCGGCCTGCTCCGGAGTGTGCCCCTGTTCGCCGAGCTGGAGGACGACGAACTGGAGAGGTTCTCCCGGGTCGTGGTTCCGCGGTCCTATCCGGAGGGCACGCGGGTCTTCCACGAGGGCGACCACTCCGACGCCTGTTACATCGTCCGCTCCGGCAAGTTTCGTGTCACGAGGGAGCATCCCGATGGCCGCGCCATCACGCTGGCGACGCTTTCTCCCGGTGACATCGTCGGTGAGCTGGCGATGCTCGACGGCGAGGTCCGGTCGGCCAGCGTCGAGACCCTCGGCGGCGAAGGCGAGTTGCTCGCCCTGCCGGCCAACGACGTGAGGGCGCTGCTCGAGCGCCACCCGAAGATCACGGTCAAGATGGTCGCCGCCCTGACCCGCCGCCTGCGGGCGGCCAACGAGCGCATCTCCCGGCAGTCCTTCCAGACGGTTCCGTCACGGGTCGCCGGCGTCCTTTCGCAGCTCGTCGCCGACGAAGGCGGCGACGGCAACCAGTTCGAGGTGACGATCCGGATGAACCAGGCCGATCTGGCCCAGCTCGCGGGGACGTCCCGCGAGAGCGTCAGCCGTTTCCTCGCCGACCTCGAGCGATCCGGTGTGGTGCGGGCGGGAAGGGGCCAGGTGACGGTCCTGGAACCCGCCAAGCTCAGCAACTACATATTCTAGGTCTGCATGGCATCCGGGCTCTACGCACTCAATTTCTACTCGCCCCTGTTCGTCGACCAGCTGAAACGGGGCCGCAAGACGGCGACGATCCGGCTCGGCGACAAGTCACAGAAGTACGAACGGAGCCAGGTCGTGTGGGTCACGGTCGGTTCGAGGCATTCTCGCCGCGAGAAGATCTTCTCGGCGATCATCGACGAGGTCGAGGTCAAGCGCCTCTCGCAGCTCTCGCCCCGCGACATCGAGCGCGACAACCCGGAATTCCGCCGCGTGGAAGAGACCCGCGGTTTCCTCGAACAGATCTACGACCGCGAGATCGAGCCGGACGCCCTGGTCACGATCATCCACTTCTCGCAGGTGGTCGAGGCCGGCTTGGCCGGCTTCGGGGCGGTTCCATCTCCCAACTGAGCCGGTGTCGATAACCGGATCAGATCCGGCTTTCGACTTCACTTCCCGGTGGCAGCTGTTGACCGGGCCCGAAACGGTCTGGGACGCGCTCGTCGACTTCAAGACCTGGCCCGACTGGTGGCCCGGCCTCCAGGACGTCGAGGAGATCGCTCCCGGTGACGAGAACGGCATCGGCCAGCGGGCCAACTCCCACTGGCGCGGCCCCGTCGGGTACACGATCGAATTCGAGATCGAGACGATCGGGCGCGAATACCCGAAGAGCCTCGAGGGCAGGGCGACGGGTGAGGTGGCCGGGTCCGGCACCTGGCACATCTGCCCGGTCGCCGGCCTCGACCAGCCGGGGCGAAGGCCTCGCCGCCTGGCCTCCGCGCCTGAGCGTGGAGGCAGACGCCAGGACCCGATCCGTGTTGAATGGACCCAGATCGTCTACGAGTGGCAGGTAGTGGTCACCAGGAGGTGGATGCAGATACTCAACCCGATCGCCCGGCCCGTGTTCGTGTGGAGCCACGACCACGTGATGAAGGGCGGGGCCGAGGGCCTCGCGCAGTACCTCGGTTGCGAGATGCGCGATTTCGCCACCGGCGAGGACGCGAGGGAATCGAGCTGATTGCCTGAGGTCGCCGGGTCAGAACCGACCCGGAATGGATTTTTCGGCTTGTTCCTTGACCCGCGCCGCCGAACGTGTATATTTCAAGTCACTTTGGCACTCTAAGTACTAGAGTGCCAACGAGAAGCTTTTCAAAGCTTTCCAGTTCACATGACAACGGAGGTATCGAATGAAGCTCAAGCCCCTCGGGGACAGGCTGATCGTCAAGCCGGTCGAGGAAGAAGAGACCACCGCAAGTGGCCTAGTCCTCCCCGAAACGGCCAAGGAGAAGCCCCAGAAGGGAACGGTCGTGGCCGCCGGAGACGGTGCCATCGCCGAAGACGGAACCCGCCGCCCGCTCGACGTGAGCGAAGGCGACGAGGTCCTCTACTCCAAGTACGGCGGGACCGACATCACGGTGGAGGGCGATGAACTGCTCGTCCTCCGTGAATCGGACATCCTCGCCAAGGTCCAGTAATCCCCCAAACCAGCCTTTCAGGAGGTACAAACCATGGCTCATAAAGAGCTGAAGTTCGCAGAAGATGCACGGGGGGCCCTGCAGGCCGGCGTTGACGCCGTTGCCGACGCAGTCAAGGTCACCCTCGGCCCCAAGGGCCGTTACGTAGTACTCGACAAGAAGTTCGGCGCTCCGACCATCACCAACGACGGTGTCACCATCGCCCGTGAGGTCGAGATCGAGGACGTCTTCGAGAACCAGGGCGCCCAGCTCGTCCGTGAAGTCGCGACCGCGACCAACGACGTGGCCGGTGACGGAACCACCACCGCCACCCTGCTCGCCCAGATCATCGTCCGCCAGGGCCTGAAGAACGTCGCCGCCGGAGCCAATCCGCTGGCGCTTCGCCGTGGCATCGAGAGGGCCGTCGACGAGGTCGTCGAGAACCTCCGCTCCAAGCAGTCCGCGGAGATCAACGGCAAGGAACAGATCGCCCGTGTCGCCGCCATTTCGGCAGCTGACGACGAGATCGGCAACACCATCGCCGACGCGATCGACAAGGTCGGCAAGGACGGCGTGGTCAACGTCGAAGAAGGCCAGACCTTCGGCATGGAACTCGAGTTCACCGAGGGCATGCAGTTCGACAAGGGTTACATCTCGCCGTACATGGTGACGGACCAGGACCGGATGGAGGCTGTTCTCGAAGAGCCTTACGTCCTGATCGCCAACCAGAAGATCGGTTCCGTCCGCGACGTGCTGCCCGTGCTGGAGCAGGTCATGCAGGGTGGCAAGCCGCTGCTGATCGTCGCCGAGGACGTCGAAGGCGAATGCCTCGCGACCCTCGTCGTCAACAAGCTGCGTGGCACCTTCACCGGTGTCGCGGTCAAGGCGCCGGGATTCGGCGACCGCCGCAAGCGCATGCTCGAGGACATCGGCATCCTGACCGGTGGTGAAGTGATCACCGAAGAGATGGGCCTCAAGCTGGAGAACACCCAGCTGACCCAGCTCGGACAGGCCCGCCGCGTAGTCGTCTCCAAGGATACGACCACGATCATCGACGGTTCCGGCCAAGCCGACGCCATCAAGGGCCGGATCAAGCAGATCCGCTCGGAGATCGAGAACACCGATTCCGAGTTCGACCGCGAGAAGCTCCAGGAGCGTCTCGCCAAGCTGGCCGGCGGCGTTGCCGTGGTCAAGGTCGGTGCTGCCACCGAAACCGAGATGAAGGAAAAGAAGCACCGCGTCGAAGACGCCCTCCAGGCTGCCCGTGCGGCACTCGAAGAGGGAATCGTCCCCGGCGGCGGGGTTGCTCTCCTCAACGCTCAGGAAGCCCTCGACGTCGATGCTTTCGAAGACGCCGACGAGCGCACCGGTGGCCAGATCATCCATCGCTCCCTCGAAGAGCCGGTCCGGCAGATTGCCGAGAACTCGGGTCTCGAAGGTTCGGTCGTGGTCAACAAGGTCCGCGACCTCAAGACCGGAGAGGGCCTCAACGCCTCCACCGGCGAGTACGGCGACATGGTGAAGGCCGGAGTCCTCGACCCGACCGTCGTCACGCGCTCCGCGCTCCAGAACGCCGCATCGATCGCGAAGAACATCCTCGTGACCGAGGCGATCATCGCCGAGCCCCCCGAAGAAGGCGGAGCCGGCGCGCCCGCGATGCCCGACATGGGCGGTATGGGCGGCATGATGTAAAGCGGGACGGGCGCCTGCGGCCCCTTGTCAACCGTCCCCAAGGGGAATTCCTCCGAAGGCCCGGGATATCCCGGGCCTTCGTTGCTTGCCGGCTAGCGGCGGGCGTGGCCGAACGAAAACGGCAGGAACCGGTCATCCTTCAGCTTGTTGCGCATCACCCGGACCGCCTCCGGGTAGTAGTAGGGGTTGTAAGGGTCGTAGTCGCCGAAGCCGCGGTAGTACGCGAGCATTCTCACCCGGGGACGCTTGTTCACCCAGTGGAACTTCTGCCGCACGAATCTGACATCGTCGTAACCGGTGACGCCCCATTCTGTGATCGCGACCGGCTTGCCCCGCCAGGGCCGCCCGCGCATGAACTTGTTGAGGTCCCGCCAGTACGGATAGTTCGAGTAGAAGTCGGTCCCGGCCCAGTCCACGAAATAGCTGCCGGGCCAGTAGTTGCCCGGCCAGTTGCCGCGTACTTTCGGCGAGCCGGCGGGGAGGGGGCTCCAGACCATCGAGACGGGGGCCGCGGGCATCGTCTCCGGCTGTTTCGTACCGCCCCACTGGACGTGGCGCATCCGCAGCTTTCGGAGTAGCCGGTTTATGGCGACCGTCTCCCTGCCTCCCCGCACGATCGCGGCGATCCGCTGGAACGCTTTGCGGTACCAGTAGGTGGTGTGCTCGCCGCCGCGCTTCGATCCGTCGCAGTAGAACGCCGACCAGGCGTTCAGGCAGCGGTTCGGTTCGCCAAGGGGGCGGATGTAGGCGCGGAGTCCCTTCTCGGCGAAGAAGCGGTTCATCTTCCAGAGGTAAGGGTCGCCGGCGCCGGCCGCGATCTCCTGCGGGGTGATCAGTTCCTCCAGGGTCTCGTCGTCGGTGGTCGAGATGTGGAGCATCGGCGTCACCCGCGCGTTTTCCCACCGCTCGTAGGCGAGGTCGAGGCCATTGCCCCAGGGGTGGAAGGTCTGCAGGACGGCCGGGTGCTTGCCGACCGTTTCTGTCCAGTTCTGGAAAGACTCGAGCGAGCCGTCGTCGCTGACCCCGGTCAGGACCTTGCCCTTGGGTGGGCCGAATATCGCAGCCTGGGACGACCCTGCGGAAATCAGCAGGAAAAGGCAGGCGAGGAGGGCCGGCGTGAGGCGGGCGAGGGGCTTCATTTCCATACCCTCGTAACAAGGACGCCGGGGCCTCGTTGCGGTTCAGCCGGGCTGGGAAAGAACGTCCGCCATGCGCGAAGGGGTGACACCGAGCGATTCGACGTCCCTGGTGCCCCGCACGGAGGTCATCGGGACCCGCATGAGCTCGGCTTCCTGCCAGGTGGCGAAGACTTTCTCCTTGAAGATCCGGTGGAGAGTGCTGAGGCCGAGGTGGACCACCGGCAGCGGCACGTGCCAGAGGCGGCGGGGACGGCCGGCGAGCTGGCCGACGAGGACCGACATCTGCGAGTAGGTGAGCGTCTCCGGACCGGCCAGGTCGACGATCTCGCTGTCGGCCGGCTTCTCGAGCGAGGCCATGACCGCGCGGGCCACGTCGTCGGCCCAGATCGGCTGGTAGGCCGAGTTGCCGTCGCCCGAGATCGGGATCATCGGCAGGAAGGAAAGACGCCGGAGCAGCGTGATCCAGGGGTCGGAGTTGTCGAAGACGATCGACGGGCGGAAGATCGTCGTGTCGATCTCGGACTTCAGCACCGCCTGCTCGGCGACCCATTTCGCCCGGAAGAAACGGGTGCGCTGTACCGCCGAGGTGTTCAGGGCGCTGAAGAACACGAAGCGCTTGACGCCCGCCTTCTCGGCCGCTTCGAGCAGCCGGACGGTCGCCAGGCCGTTCAGCTCCTCCACCCGGTACGGCGGCTGGTCGCGGATCGAGGCGGCGAGGTGGATCACCGTGTCGACCCCACGCATCGCCTGACGCAGCAGGTAGGGGTCGGAGAGTTCGCGCAGGTCGCCCATCGTGATCTGGACGTTTACCCGCTGGTCGCCGAGCCTCCTGGGCTCCCGGACGAGGCAGCGGACCCGCTCTCCGGACTCGAGCAGACGGGGCAGGAGGCGCGAGCCGATGGAGCCGGTCGCGCCGGTGAGAAGTATCAAGTGGAAACGGTCGGTCGGGACTGCATGGCGACCATTGTATTGGGCGCCAAGCCCCGGACCCGAGCCGGCACCGACCGCCGGTGCCGGCGGTTCACCCGGTATTTCGGGGTCAAATGCCGGCACCGGTGCGGCGGACGTTGGACTGCGCCAGCCTCTAAGATACGTGGCCATGAGCTACGTCATCGCCGAACCATGCATCGGGACCAAGGACAACTCGTGTGTCGAAGTGTGTCCCGTGGACTGCATCCACCCGACCCCCGACGAACCGGATTACGAAAAGGTCGAAATGCTCTTCATCGACCCCGACGAATGCATCGATTGCGATGCCTGCGTCGAGGCCTGTCCGGTTGATGCGTGCTTCGCCGAAGACCAGCTGCCCGCCGAATGGGCCAGCTACACCGAGAAGAACGCCGAATACTTCAAGAACTGACCGGCTCTCGAGCCGGCCGGAGTTTCAGGACTCGTTCCCAACTTCCTTACGGCTTGCCGCGGGTGAACCCAACGAACTGGTGCCAGGCCGGTTTTGCCACCAGCTTGGTGCCCTTCCGGTAGGCGAACAGCCCGATCGTGTAACAGAAGCTGCAGTTCTGCCCCTTGGGGTCGGTGTCCTGCCAGGCGAACCAGTAGACGTTCCGGAGCTTCAGCCGGTGGCGGTCGTTGACGAGGTACGTGAAGACGGACTTGAGCTGCTGGGCCTGGGCGCCCTTGCTGCCCTTCAGGAACGAGTTGGTCGCAGGGCCTGAACCCCAGCCGATCTCGGTGATCTCGATCGGCTTCTTCTTGTACCCGGCTGCGTTTGCGGCGCGCCGGAATTCCCGCAGGATTTCCCGGGTGGTCGCGGTGTCGGCGGCGTAGGGATGCAGCGACAGCGAGTCGACGCTGCTGTTCCGCGAGTTCCGGGCGACCTGCTTGATGAACCGGTCGGCGTTGACCGCCTGGCGCTTCGAGCCCTTCGGACGGGCGAACAGCCCGGACATGACGACGTCCGCATGTTTGTCGGCCTTGTGGATGACGTCCGCCGAGGCGTCGAGCAGTTTGCCGTAGTGGCTCGCGTTCACGGGGGTCGCGAAGTAGTGGAAGTTCGCTTCGTTCCAGATCTGCCATTCGCGAATCGGCATGTAGGGCAGGCTCTTCGGGGCTTCATCCCAGTAGTCGCCGCGGGTGCCGTAACGCTCGACGGCGGCCTTCACGAACGCGCGCCACTTCGTCAGCTGGTTGCGGGTTCTCGGCAGGTTGGTGGTCCTCTTCGACAGCCAGGCAGGGGTGGCGTAGAGGGTCGGCATCACTCGAACGCCTTCACGTGCGGCGACCCTGACGGTTCCGTCGAGTCCGCCCCAGTCGAACCGCTTTGCGTTGACCGACTGGACGATGGACCAGGGGATGGGCGCCCGGAGCGACTTCACCTTGCCGCGGTGCATGCGAATGGTATCGAGGTGGGTGATGCCTTCCTGGGGAACTATCCCGAGGAATCCGGACGGCGCCTTGGGCACCGCCTGAGCCTGCGGGGCCAGAGCGGCGCTGGCCATCAGGACCACCGCGATCAGGGCTGCGCCAAGCGGTGAAATTCGGGTCAGGGAGCGGAAAGGGGAGGGGATTCTCGTCATGTTCATATTCATCCTGTCCTTCCGAAACAGGGTTCCGACCGCATCGGTGCGGTGCGAGGAGACTTTTTCAGGATGGTTCCGCTGTGCGACTTGGATTGCTACTACTGGAGCACCGGGAGCTCGCGGGCGTTGGCCCCGAGCCTTGGTGCTGGCGGAGTCGCCGCGGGCGCCTCCTGGAGCATCGGCAGCTCCCGCGGCGACATCGCCGCAATCCGCTTTGCGATGCCGATGATTGCGGCTCCGGCCGGTGACTCCGGCTCTTCGACCACCAGCGGGCGGCCTTCGTCTGCGTGCTCGCGCAGTTCTTCCGAGAGCGGGATCGTGCCGAGCAGCGGCACCCCTACGTCATCAGCCAGCAGTCGGCCGCCACCTTCGCCGAAGATCGAGAAGGTCTCGCCTTCCGGAGTGGTGAATCCCGACATGTTCTCGATCACGCCCATGATCTCGAGGTCGACCTTGTTCGCCATCTCGGCGGAACGCCGGGCGACCGACTGGGCCGCGGGCTGGGGGGTCGTCACGATGGTCATTTTGGCCTGGGGCAGGAGCTGGGAGAGGGTCATGGCGATGTCGCCGGTACCGGGCGGCAGGTCGAGCAGCAGGTAGTCGAGGTCGCCCCAGGCGACGTCTTCGAGGAACTGCTGGATCGCCTTGTGGAGCATCGGACCGCGCCAGACGACCGCCGAGTTCTCCTCGACGAAGTATCCGATCGACATCGTCTTCACGCCCGAAGGCGCTTCCGGCGGGAGGATCTTCCGTTCGCCGTTGACGTCGGGCTTGACGTTGACCCCGAGCATGCGGGGGATCGAGTAGCCGTAGACGTCGCAGTCGAGGGCGCCGGCCTTCAGGCCCTGGGCCTGGAGCGCGGCGGCGAGGTTGGCGGTCATCGTCGACTTGCCGACACCACCCTTGCCGGAGGCGACGCAGATGATGTTGCTGACCTGGGCGAGCGCGCCCTCGGGCAGCTTGCCGCGGCCGAGGGTCTGCTGGAGGGCGCCCTTCTCCTGGTCGGAGAGGACATCGAAGCCAACGCCGACCTTGGTCACGCCTTCGAGCGACGAGACCTGGGTGGTCACGGCGTCCTGGAAATGGGAGCGGATCGGGCAGCCGGCGGTGGTCAGCGACACGGTGACGTTGACCTGTCCGCCGGGCTTGATGTCGATCGATCGGACCATGCCGAGTTCGACGATGTTCCGCCGGAGTTCGGGGTCGATCACGGCGGTGAGCTTCTCGGTTACCTGTTCTTCGGAGGGGAGGGGCATGTCCTGATTCTCGCAGATGGGGGGAGAGTCCCCGCTTTCGGCTCCTTAGGCCGTGAGAAGCCACTACCCGAGGAGCTCGAGATGCACCGGAAGTCCGCCGCCGCCCTTTCACTGGTCCTGCTGTCCATAGCCGGTTTCCTGGCACCGCAAAGCGGTGTGGCCGCCCGCTACACCGTCACCCAGTGTGGCTGGCACGTGGGCCACGATGCCACCTGGGCGGACAGCAGCGCCGACAAGTTCACCCGGAGCTCCTTCTGCCAGCCTCCGGCTTCGGCCGATCCGTTCGATGGTGTCCACCTGAACTCCGAGACCCGCGCGTCGGCCGACGTGGTCGCCGGCACCCGGTATGCGCGCTGGCGCTGGCAGGCCCCGGCCGGCACCGGCATCGTCACGATCCGGGGCCAGCGCTGGCACGTGCTGAAGGACGGCTTCCAGCACCGGATCGGCTCGGCAACGCCGAACGGCAGCTTCACGCCCTTCCTCGACCAGGCGGAGACCGACCTGGTCAAACGGGACTTCGCGGCTTCCTTCTCACCCTTCGCGGAATCGGTCGAGTCCCGGCTACGGTGCGGCAAGGCCGAAGACAGGTTCTGTTCGACCGAGACGAGCTCGCTGGCCGGGGTCCGCGGATTGACCATCACGATCGATGACTCGAAGGCGCCGGGCACCTCGATCAGCGGAACGCTGGCCGGTGGGTCCTGGATGCGCGGATCCCAGTCGCTTGCCTTTTCTTCCACCGACATCGGGTCGGGTCTCCGGTACGCACAGACCCTCGTCGACGGGTCGGTGCGGGTCCAGACCGAACACGGCTGTGGCAAGGAACTGATCGCCGGGCAGTGGCGCGGCACGCGGATGCGGCCCTGCCCGCTCTCGGCCGGTGGCAGCCACACCATCAACACGGCCGGCCTCAGCGACGGGTCCCACCGCCTTCGTCAGTGCGCGGTCGATTTCGCGGGCAATGGCGGTTGCCTGGCCGATCGCACGATTCGTACCGACAACACGGCTCCGGCCGCGCCCCGGCAGCTCTACGTGACCGGCGGCGGCGCCTGGCAGCGTAGTAGCGCATTCGACCTCTTCTGGCTGGACCCGGACCAGGGGGCCGGGGCCCCGATCGTGATCTCGCGGTACCGGGTGACCGCGCCCGGCCACGACTCCGGCCCGGTTTCGCAGTTCGGCTCCGGAGCCATCCGGCGCCTGACGGTTCCCCGGGCCGGCGAGTACCGGGTCGCGGTCTGGCTGGTCGACCAGGCCGGCAACGTCAACCCGGCGGCCGCCGCCGAGACCATGGTCAGGCTCGATGACGTCCCACCCTCCGGCTATTTCGCCGAACCCGGTGCCGACCGGCCGGAGCACCTGCGGGTGCCGGTCTCCGATGGTCATTCGGGGGTCGCCGGCGGAACGATCTCGTACCGGCGACAGGGTGATGGTTCGTGGCGCCAGCTTCCGACGAGGTACGACCTCGCCGGGCGCGCGCTCGAGGCGGACTTCCCTTCCGGCGAAGTCGCCCCTGGCACCTACGAGTTCGAGGCTCGCGTCCTCGATCGGGCCGGCAACGGATTCGTCACCGGACGGCGCGGCAACGGCTCACCGCTGACCCTGCGGGCGCCGCTGAAGGACATGACTTCCCTCACGGCCCGGCTCCGTTCGAAGAGGCGGAGCGGCCTTGCCCTGAAGGTCCCCTATGGCAAGCCGGCCCGGGTCAGCGGACGGCTGACCGGCGACGGCGGCCGGGCGCTCGCGGGGCAGCGGATCAGGGTGGTCCAGACGCCGGCCTCCGGGGCCCGGGCGGCCACGTCGGTGATCCGGGCGACCACCGGCCGCGACGGCTACTTCTCGGTGGGGCTGCCGCGGGGCGCCAGCCGGCGGGTTTCGGTCGCTTTCGCCGGCAGCCCGAAGCTGATGGCGGCGAGCGCCGGACCGCTCAGTTTGCGGGTCAAGGGCTCTCTCTCGCTCCGCGCCACGCCGCGGAAGCTCGAGACCGGCCAGGTACTGCGGTTGCGGGGGCGGGTCGAGTCACGCTGGGCCCGGCGACCGGGGCGGGGCAGCCTGGTCGCGATCCAGTACTTCGAGGAAGCCTCCGGCAGGTGGCGTCCCGTCCTGGTGACAAGGGCCGGGCCCCACGGCAACTTCCACGCCGGCTACCGGTTCCGGTACATCACCAGCTCAGCGCGGATCCGGCTGCGCGCTGTCCTCCTGCCGTCCCAGTTCTTCCCTTTCGACCCGGCTGCTTCCAGCACGGTCAAAGTCGAGGTGCGGGGATGAAGCGCCGGATCCTCATCGCATTCGCCCTGGTCCTCGGCTTCACCGGATACGTTGCGCCTCCGCCCCCGGCCGGTGCGGCCGGGTACGCCGTGAAGCCCTGCCAGGCGGCTTCGGGCGCGGGTGTCGGCCCCGTGCCGGTCGACGTGAGCACTGCGGGCTTCTCCGCCGAAACCGGCTGCCGGCTCGGTTCCGGCGGCCAGTACGGGTACCGGCTGCAACCGGTGAACCAGGGCGCGGGCCAGACGTCACGCCGTGACCAGTGGGCCGGGCTCCAGTGGCAGGTGCCTTCCGGGGTAAGCCTGACCCGGGCCCGCGCCGAGCTCGGAGGAACCTCCGTGAACGGATCGGGTTCGGGTTTCGGCATCAGTTCGGAACCGTGGATGTTCCGGACGTTCGGACTCGGGTTCGGTGGCAACCACCTCTTTGCCGCCCGGTTCTCGGTGCCGAACAATTCGTACTGGTTCAACCCTTCCGACTCCCCGGGCCTCTACGGCTGGTACTGGGGAAACGAGGCCGGCGGGCTCGGCACGCCGGCGCAGTGGGACGGCGGCCGCCCCTTCTCTTTCGACCGGGCCACCGGCCTTTTCAGCGAGACCCTCATGCCGGGCTGGGCGACTTCGCAGATCGGGGCGACCGGGGCCGTCCCGTCGCTCACCGGCCAGGTTCCGGAAGGTCCCTATGTCGCCTACCGGATCGAACTCCGCTGCGCCGAGCCGACCTGCCGGTCGGCGGGGTTCACCTTCGTGCAGCTGCAGCACCTGAACCTCCTGATGGACGACCCGCTGCCACCGGCCGGGGTGACGGCCCGGCCCGAAGCCGGCGCCGCAGGCAGTCCCGGCTCCCGCCTGCTCGCCGGCGAATGGCTGAGCGGCGGCCAGGTGCCGATCTCATGGTCCGCCGTCGATGCGGGAACCGGCGTCTCGGGTGCGCGCCTGACGGTCACGCCGGGCCAGCCCGGAGCGCTCTTTGAGGTGGGCTGCCCGGGCGGGCGACCCGGCCAGCTCCGCAGTTCGTTCAAACCCTGCCCGGCCTCCGGGTCCGGCACGATCAACCTCGACCTGGGGCGGGTGCCGCAGGGCTCGAGCACGGTCACCGCCTGCGCCGAGGACGGTGTGGCCCAGCGTGCCTGCAGCACCGGTATCACCGTCCGGCACGATTCCCTTTCGCCGGTGATCGACGCTCCCGGCATGAAGCTGATCCGGGAAGGTGGCCCGGGATTCACTCTCGCCCTGGCCAATCCGGACGAGGCCGGCATCGCCTCGGGCTCGGCGTCGCCACAGTCCGCGCTGACCTTCACCGTCGAGAAGCGGATCGGCTCCGGTTTCGAACCGGTCGTCCCTTCCCGCACCGAGGACGTCGCCGCCCAGGGTGACGGCGCCGAGATCTCGGTGTCCGGCATCAGCCTCGAAAGTGACGGCATCTACCGGGTCTGCGCCCGGCTGCGCGACGCGGCCGGCAACTCCCCGGCCGGCCTCGCCTGCACCGACCTGACCGTCAACGACGCCCTGCCCGACACGACGATCGTCTCCGGCCCGCCGACGCTGACCGGAGACCCGGTCGCCGGCTTCGTCTTCACCTCGGACCGTCCGGCCGAAGGCGGCTACGATTGCCGGGTCAACGGCGGTGGCTGGTCCGGCTGTCCCCGGCCCTCAGCGGGCGATCCGTTCGAAGTGGCCCTGTCCGATGACGCTTCGGACGACGGCGAGCACGTTTTCGAGGTCCGGGCCTGGCTGCCTCCCGGCACCAGCGGCGGTGACAGGCGGATCGACCCGACTCCCGCGGCCTGGCGCTGGACCCTCGACTCGTCCCCGCCCGACACCGAGATCGTCTCCGGCCCTCCGCCGGTGGCATCCGAGAACGTCACCTTCACCTTCCGCTCGAATGAGCCCGGGACGTTCGAATGCCAGATCGACGGAGAGGCCTGGTCTTCGTGCACGTCGCCCCGGAGCCACGTCGGCCTTTCGGCGGGCGACCACGTGTTCCGGGTCCGCGCGATCGACCGGGTCGGCCTGGCCGATCCGTCTCCCGCCGAGCGGGCCTTCACGGTGGTGCCGACCCCTCCTCTGGTCGAAGTCGTCGAGAAGCCGGTGGAGGTCGAGGTGCCTTCCCGGAAGTACTGCGCCCTGACCGGATTCACGATCCGGCCGGTCTTCCACGGCATTCAGGCGACCATCACCGCCTCCCGCTATTCGCGGTTCGTGCGGATCCAGTTCTTCCGGGATACGCCCGCGGTCCGGCGGATACTCGACGAAGGCACCTACCGGGAGCTGCGCATGCACACCCCGACCGGGCCGCTCCTCACCCTGAAGCGCAAAGCGGTCCGCAACCAGCGGCGCGCCTACACCTTTCCGGAGGTCAACCTGCGGACCATCCCCGAGTGGTACCGGTTCCGCGGCCAGAGCCTGATCGCCGTGCCACGGGTCGCCAACGAATGGAACCGCTGCGTCGTCCGCTACCGCCAGACCTTGAGGCGCGACCTCACCGACGTTCCGGTCTGGAAGAAGCGCTGGGGGATCAAGGGGCGTTACCGCCTGAAGCGCCGCCCGTAGGGTCTGGCGCGGATCAAGACGCCGGGACCCGAAGCTCTGAAAATCATGGACCGGCCGGCCGAAGCCGAGCCGGTCCATGAGGCGGAGATCTAGAGTCCGAAGACCCCGATCAGCACGGGCAGCGCAATCGCTGTCCCGGCGATACCACCGGCCACGTAGGCCAACACGGCGCTTGCGCCGGTCGGTTCCACTACTGGCCTCACTACCTGTGAGTTCAGATCCATTGGGTACCTCCTTCTTCGTGAGGCCTACGGGGTTAGCTGACGGGCTCGCGCTGAAGAAGCTGCGCTACGGACAAGAGCTGTCCGATTCGCCCCCGGAATCCCTCTGACAAAGGATTCCAATGGGTCCCCCGTTCCGGACCCAAGGCCCGGACTCGGCGATTTCTCTGAACGGGGCCGATACTAGATGAAAGGCGTGAGGCTGTCGAGCGAGTGCCTTCGCTTCAGGGTTACGCCGGAAGGGCTGCGACCAGCCCGAAGGCGACACAGCCAGGTCTGCGACGGGAGGCGGCGGGGACCGAGACGGCGGCAGGTTTCCCCTCGGCGGGCATAATGGGTTCAAGGTGAAACCCGACGACTTCCTCGAAATAGACCAGCTGCTCACGGATGAGGACCGCCTGCTCAAGGAGACGGTCGCCCGGTACGTGAAGGAGAAGTACCTGCCCGGCGTCAACGGGCACTTCGAGCGGGGAACCTTCGACACCTCGGTGCCGGAGGCGCTCGGTTCGCTGAACCTGCTCGGCATGCACCTCGAGGGGTACGGCTGCGCCGGTTCCGGCGCGACCGCCTACGGCGTCGCCTGCATGGAGCTCGAGGCCGGCGACAGCGCGCTCCGGTCGTTCTGCTCGGTCCAGGGATCGCTCGCGATGTTCGCCATCTGGAAGTGGGGCAGCGAGGAGCAGAAGGAGAAGTGGCTGCCGCAAATGGCGGCCGGCGAGAAGATCGGCTGCTTCGGCCTGACCGAACCCGACTCCGGCTCCGATCCGTCGAGCATGAAGACCCATGCGAAGCGGGACGGAGACGACTGGATCCTGAACGGCGCCAAGATGTGGATCACCTCCGGCTCGATCTCCGATGTCGCCATCGTCTGGGCCCGGACGGACGAAGGGGTCCAGGGCTTCCTCGCCGAACCCGGCATGGACGGATACACCCGGCCCGAGATGCACGGCAAGCTCTCCCTGCGGGCTTCGGTCACCTCGGAGCTGATCTTCGACGACGTGCGGATCCCGGAAGCCAACCGGCTCCCGGGTGTCCAGTCACTGCGCGGTCCGCTCAGCTGCCTCAACGAGGCCCGCTACGGCATCGTCTGGGGAGTGGTCGGAGCCGCCCGGGCCTGCTTCGAAGCCGCCCTCGAGTACTCGCTGACCCGGCGGCAGTTCGGCAAGCCGATCGCCTCCTTCCAGCTGACCCAGGCCAAGCTCGCCGACATGGCGGCCGGCGTCAACCAGGGGTACCTGCTGGCCCTTCGGCTGGGACAGCTGAAGGACAAAGGCGAGATCACCACCGAGCAGATCAGCATGGGCAAGCGCCAGAACGTGCGCATGGCCAGGGAGGTGGCCGCAACCGCCCGGGGCGTCCTCGGGGCCAACGGGGTCACGCTCGAGTACCCGGTACTCAGGCACGCGAACAACCTCGAGTCAGTCTTCACCTACGAAGGAACGGACGAGATCCACACGCTTTCGGTCGGCAAGGCCCTCACCGGCATCCCGGCGTTCGTCTAGCGGTCGGCTCCCGGGATCATCCGATCGGGGTTAAGCAGCCGGTCGTGAACGCCGTAGGCTGTCGCCATGGGGAAAAACGGCCAGAGCAACTTCGAGAGCAACTTCGACGGAAAGATCGCGCTGGACGTTCGGGATTCGATCCCGGACTGGTCGCCCTTCCTCGCGCCGAGAGCGAAAGAAGGCGCACCGAACGTCCTGATGATCGCCTGGGACGACGTCGGCTACGCGACGATGGACGCCTTCGGTGGGCCCGTCAAGGCTCCGGCCATGAAGAGGATCGCCGACATGGGGGTTCGTTTTGCGAATTTCCACACGACCGCACTCTGTTCCCCGACCCGGGCTTCGCTGCTGACCGGCCGTAATGCGACCACGAACGGCATGGCGACGATCGCCGAGTTCGCATCGGGCTTCCCGGGCATTTCGACCCGGATTCCCTTCGAGAGCGGATTCATCTCCGAGGTACTGGCCGAGCAGGGTTACAACACGTACTGCGTCGGCAAATGGCATCTGACGCCGGGCGAGGAATGCAACCTCGCCGCGTACAAGGGCCGGTGGCCGCTGGGACGGGGCTTCGAACGTTTCTACGGCTGGCTCGGAGGAGAGACCAACTCCTACTATCCCGACCTGATCCACGACAACCATCCCGTCGAACCGCCGGCGCGCCCCGAAGACGGTTACCACCTGGCCGACGACCTCTCCGACAAGGCGATCCAGTTCGTGCGGGACGCCAAGGTGATCGACCCGGACAAGCCTTTCTTCATGTACTACGCGCCGCAGGCGGGTCACGCTCCTCACCTGGTTCCCACGGAATGGGCAGACCGGTACAAAGGCGTCTTCGACGAGGGTTACGAAGCGATTCGCGACGGGATCCTCGCCCGGCAAAAGGAGCTCGGACTGCTGCCGGAGGACACCGAGCTGTCCCCGGTCAATCCGCACGGGGAACCCGACCGGAAGGGTCCCGACGGCCAGCCTTGGCCACTGCTCGACACCGTTCGGCCCTGGGATTCCCTGAGTGACGACGAGAAGCGTCTGTTCACGAGGATGGCTGAGGTCTATGCCGGCTACCTCTCGTACTACGACGACCGGCTCGGGAAGGTGCTCGACTACCTCGAAGAAGCAGGTGAGCTGGACAACACCCTGATCGTCGCGATATCGGACAACGGTTCGAGTGGTGAGGGGGGTCCGAACGGCAGCTTCAACGAGTGGAGATTCTTCAACGGCGTGCCCGATACCGCCGAGGGCACGTTGCCTCACATCGACGAGCTGGGAACCCCGGCCTCGAACAACCACTACAACACGGGCTGGGCCTGGGCCTTCGACACGCCCTTTCCGTACTGGAAGCGATGGGCGGGCTATGAAGGTGGCACCGCCGACATGTGCATGGTCGCCTGGCCCGGGCAGATCGAGGCGCAGCAGGAACCTCGCCAGCAATACATCCACGCCGTCGATGTGGTCCCGACCATCTACGAACTCCTCGGCATCGATCCACCCGACGAGATCAACGGGTACCAGCAGAACCCGATCGAGGGAGAGAGTTTCGCCGCTGTCCTGAGCGACCCCGATGCGCCCTCGAAGAGCAGCCAGTTCTACACGATGCTCGGCCAGCGCTCGCTCTATCACGAGGGCTGGCTCGCCTGCACGGTCCACCCGCCCCTCTCGGGCTGGGGCAAGTTCGAGCAGGACGAGTGGGAGCTCTACCACCTCGACGAGGATCGTTCACAGACGACGAACCTGGCGGCCGAGGAACCGGACCGGCTCGAAACGATGAAGAGCCTCTGGTTCTATTACGCCGGGATCTACAACGGCCTTCCCCTGGACGACCGGTCGGCGATCGAACAGGTCCTGGCGGAACGACCGCTGGCCGCTCCGCCCCGGGATCGTTACGATTTCTATCCCGACTGTGCCGACGTGCCGGAATCAGCGGGTCCCAGGATCAGCGGGCGTTCATACAAGATCGCTGCAGGGGTCAACATCGATTCGGCTGACGCAGAGGGCGTGCTCTGGGCGGTCGGCGGCATCCCGGGCGGACACAGCCTCTACGTAAAGGACGGCCGCCTGCGCTATACGTTCAACTGGGTCGGCACGACCCTGCAGGACGTGATCTCCGACACCGGGATCACCCCGGGTGGTCACGTTTTCGTCGCCGAATTCGAACTGGCGGGACCGAGCCAGGACTCGGAGATGCCGGGCGCAACCGGAACTCTGACCTTGTACGTGGATGACCAGCCGGTCGGCGCGGAGACGATCGTCACCCAGCCGGGTTACTTCTGCCTGACGGGAGATGGCATCTGCGTTGGCCGAGACAGCGCCTCGGCGGTCACACCGGAGTATGAAGCCCCCTTTCCGTTCACTGGAGGAACCATTGACAAGGTGATCGTCGATCTGTCCGGCGAACCCTTCGTCGACCACGAGGCCGATGTGAGGGCCTGGTTCGCGATCGACTGACGCGCGCGGCCCGCCCGGGTCTCAGCGTGGGTACCTGGCTGCGAACCGCGGGAAGGTCGCCTTGGCGAGGTTTCGCTTGAGGACCTTGCGTCCGCGGGGAAAGTTCTGGATCCGGAATGCGTTGGATGATCCGAAGTCCTGGTAATAGATCATCATTCGTAAGTTCTTCCGGGTCCGCTGGAACCTGAACAGCCGCTTGATGAAGCCCGGTCCGTCGCTGCCCCAGAGGGCCCACTCGCTCAGGGCCATCGGTTTGTCCTTGCCGAGCGACCACTTCTTGTAGAAAGACTTCAGGTGGTCCCAGTCGTTGTACCTGTTGTAGAAGTCGGTGGCGACCCAGTCGACCCACTTCCTGCCCGGCCAGTAGTACTTGGGCTTGTTGTTCGGGGTCGTCGGGGATCCGTAGGGGAGGGGGCTCCAGACGACGGCGACCGGCGCGGTCGGAAGGCGCCTCGGCAGCTTTCGCTTCTTGTACAGCTTCTGGATCTTCGGCATGCCGATCTCTTCGAGGCGATGGTTGATCGTGCCGCGCTTCGCCCCGCCCTTGATGACCATCCCGATCCGGCGGAAGGCCTGCTTGTACCACTTGAACGCATACGAGCCGCCCCGCAGGTTGCCCGAGCAGTCGACCCCCGCGTAGGCGTTGAGGCAGCGGTTGGGCTCACCGAGGGGACGGATGTAGGCGCGGATCCTCTTGCGGTCGAGTGACTGGTTCAGCCGCAGCAGGTAGTCGTCTCCCTTGCCCAGTGCGATCTGGCGAGGCGTGATCAGTTCGGTTCCGTCGTCGGCGCGGGTGGTGATGTGGAGCATCGGCCGGGCCCGCACGGACTTCCAGCGGGGCATCGCCTGGTGGAGGCTGTTGCCCCAGGGGTGGAAGGTCTGGATCACGGCGGGATGCCTGCCGACCGACCGCGCGAAGTCGCGGAAGTCACTGGCCTCACCGGTGTCGGTCACCCCGAAGTACACCTGCTTGCCGGGCGGCGTCAGCTGCTTCGCCCCGGAACCGGCAGGGACGACCAGCAGGACCAGGAAGGTCATGCCGAGAAGGGAAAGAAGCGAAGTTTTGATCGATCGGGCTGGAGGCATCAGGTATGACAACCGCCGAAGAGGATGGCTGTTGCGCTGGCAACGAGGATAGGGAGTCACTCCGGAGCGCTTGCCGGAGCTCCGAAGCGTGCAACAACCCGTACATCCGCGCCCGTGAAGTCCGGGTGAAACATGCGAGGAACCCGGCGGAATGCCCGGGTCCCCCGCAGATCGTTCAGGCGACCGCGTCCTCGTCCTCGCCGAAGACGATGATTCCCCAGACGACCCAGATGCAGACGAAGAAGATCGCGAGGTTCCACCACGGGTAGGCACCCCCGAGGGAGAACAGCGCGCCCACTGCACCGAGGGTGCCGGCGATGACGCCGAAGATCCGGCCGAACGTCTGACCGCCCAGCAGAGAGATCCCGGCGATGAACTGGAAAGCGCCCAGAACGATCAGCACCCAGCCGAGCGTGTTCAGGTTGGACAGAATGAACCTGGTGTCGTTCACGAAAATGTTTGCGTTGTCGAGCGCGCCGATCCCGTAGATTACGTTCAAGACGCCTATCAGCAGCAGCATGACTCCGGCAAACGCAACTCTTCCTGCTCCCCTCATGGTTCTCCTAACTTTGAGTTTCCGCTTTCGCGGCTTCGTGGCTGGTCAACCAGCCTGGAAACAAGCTAGATCCGGATATCCCGATGGGCATCATCCGATCGGGGTGAAGTCGGTCGGCGTATCATCCGGGTCATGAATCCACCGGAGAAAGTCGCTTCGGGAGATTTCGAGTCGAACCAGGCAGGACAGTCGCGCTTCAAGGAATCATTCGCAGGTGGTCCGGAGTTTCCGCAATCCAGGGGTGGGGCCGGCTCCGGCCTCATTTCGAGGCCCCGGCTGATGAAGCAACTGCTCAGATCCCGGTTCGTGCCGCTGGTCGTACTCCAGGGTCCTCCCGGCTACGCGAAGACGACTTGCCTCGCGCTTTGGGATTCCGCCGACGAACGGCAGTTTTGCTGGGTCAGCTGTCAGTCGAGGCACGATGATCCGGCACTGCTGCTTTCGGCGATCGTCGAAGCTCTGGAGCCGGTCGAACTGCTGGACCCCGAGATCCTGCTGGCGCTGAGTTCACCGACCCCGGACCTCGACACCGTCCTCGACCGGCTGGTCGTCGCGCTGCGACGGATACCGGAACCCTTCGTGCTCGTCATCGACGACGTCCACAGGCTGACGGCCGATCGAACCGGCGAGATCCTTGAATCCGTGTTCGAATCGCTGCCCGCCGGGTCCCAGCTGGCGATCGGCTCGAGAAGCCGGCCACCGTTGCCGGTCGGCCGCATCCGTGCCAAACGGGAGCTGCTTGAACTGGGGCCGCGCGATCTGGCGTTGACCAGGCGTGAATGCGCGGAGCTCCTGGCCGAGATCGGGCTCGAGCCGGATTCCGAATCGATCGACGCGATCTTCGAACGCACCGAGGGCTGGCCGGCCGCCATCTATCTCGCCGGTCTCGCCCTGCTCAGCCCCGGCGAACCGTCCGGGGGGCCGGTGAAGACTTTCGCCGGCGACGACCGCGTCGTCGTCGACTATTTCCGCGACGAGTTCTTCTCCGGACTCTCCCGGGAGCGGGCACAGTTCCTCTACCGGACCTCGCTGCTGGAGGAACTCTCGGCCCCCCTCTGCGACGCTGTCCTCGACCGCAACGATTCCGCACGAGTCCTGCTCGAGCTGGCCGGGGCGAACATGATGGTCGTGCCGCTCGACCGGTCGAACACGCTCTTCCGGTACCACCACCTTTTCTCGGACATGCTCAGGTCCGAACTCCACAGGCGGGAGCCCGATGCCGAGGATGAGCTTCATTCGCGAGCCAGCCGGTGGTACGCGGCCAATCATGAGCCGATGCGCGCGATCGACCACGCCATCGCGTCCAGCGATTCGGACCTGGCCGGTGAACTGATCTGGAAGGCATTCCCGGAGCTGAGCGGCCGCGGCCAGATGGCCACCGTCGATCGCTGGCTCGAAGCCCTCGGGGAAGAGAGGATCCGGTCCAGCACACCGTTGATGCTTGCGTTGGCCCACAGGGAGCTGGCCAGCGGCAGGGGAGGTGCCGCGGCACCGTGGGCAGCCATGGCGATCGACGCGGCGGGCGACGGCTCGGCGTGGGAGGCGGAGCTTCACGAACTGAAGGCGACACTGGCCCAGGGAAGCCTGTCCCAGATGGAAGCGGACGCTCTGAAGGCTTCGCGGGGGCTCAGTCCCACGTCTCCATGGCAGGCTTCCTGCTTGCTGTTTCGCGGCATAGCGGTCCACGTCCGGGGTGACGAGGACTCCGCCAAGCCGATCCTGCGGGAAGCTGCGCGAAGGGGGGCGATCCACAGTCCGATCATCCAGTCACTTGCCCTGGCCCAACTCGCGTTGCCGGCAATGGACGCCGGTCGCTGGGACGACGCATCCCGGTTCGCCGGCCAGGCCAAGAGCCAGGTCGACCGCTGTGGCATCGGTACCCTCGGCACGATGGCGATTGTCTTTGCGACTTCGGCGCTCGTTCGACTTCACGAAGGCAGGTTGGAAGGCGCTTCGGCCGATCTCGCCCGGTGCGACGCGCTGCTTCGCACCAACTCGGGACTCCCTGTCTGGTACGAAGCGGAGCTTCGGCTGACCCTCAGCCGGGTCCATCTTCGCAGCGGTGACCTCGAGTCAGCGAGCGTGCTGATAGAAGAGTCATCTTCACTCGTCAAAAGGTTGCCCGATGCTCCGGTCCTCGAGCGGTGGCTTGGTGAGGTCGGAGAAGCCCTCGACGGAGCCCGGGAAACCCTGAGCGACGATGGGTTCAACCTCACCGGGGCGGAGGTCCGGACCCTTCGCTATCTGCCGAGCCACCATTCATTCCGGGCAATCGGCGAGATGCTCAACCTGTCGCGGAACACGGTCAAGACGCAGGCCGTATCGCTTTATCGAAAGCTCGGCGTGAATTCACGGACAGATGCGGTGACGGTGGCGAGGAGGGCCGGCCTGCTCGAATCCCCCGATGAGCAAGCCGGCAAGCCGACTTCACCCGGTTAGCATGACGACGGATCATCACTTCGCCCTGGTCTGACCGGGCAACTTCAAGCAAGAGGAGACATGAGACAGTGAACACAGATGAATCAGATGACCTCGGCCCGATCGACTACCTCGTCGTCGAGTGGTCCGGAAAGCAGCCGACGGGTGAAGCGGTTCCGCACCTGCTCGAACTCGTGGACCGCGGTCTCATCCGCCTGATCGACCTCAGCTTCATCGCCAAGGACGAGGACGGGGCCGTGGTCGAACTCGAGATCTCCGAGCTCGGATCGAAGGTCGAAGGCTTCAAGGAACTCGAAGGGGCCGCGTCCGGCCTGATCTCCTCCGAGGACCAGGTCGAAGCCGCGAACGCCCTCGAGAACGGGAGCACGGCCGCGATCCTCGTCTACGAGAACCGCTGGGCGGCTCCTTTCGCGGCGGCGATGCGGCGCTCGGGCGCCCGGCTCGTCGCCGACGGGCGCATTCCGATCCAGGAGATCATCGCCGCGCTCGACGAATCCGAACCCACCATCAACGCCTAGGAGGCAGGAAACCATGCCAGGACTTCTCAGAGGAGTAGCGAGGACGGCGGTCATCGCCGGTACCGCCACCACCGTCAGCAACCGGGTCTCGCGCCGCCAGGGTCAGCGCTGGGCCGAGCAGGACGCGCAGCAGGTCCAGCCGCAGCAGGCCGCGGCCCCGCCGCCGCCCGCACCGCCCGCACCGGCACCGTCCGCCGATCCGATCGCACAGCTGAAGGAACTCGGCGAGCTCCACACCAGCGGCGTGCTGACCGACGAGGAATTCGCGGCCCAGAAGGCCAAGATCCTCGGCTAGGGTCTCGCCGCCTTGATCCCCGCGAAGCCTGGATCAGGGCGTCAGGACCCGATCCTTGTTCTTGGAGTTCGAAGGATTCGTTGCCGGCCGGGGGCCGCCGGTCGGCAATATGTGTGCACAGGGTCTCGCCGCCTGGATCCGAATCGAGACGTCGGGACCCGATCAGCACTCATGAACGAAATCACCGAGACAGAATTCGAGGCGATGGTCGCCGATGCGATCGACAACCTGCCGGAACTGTTCCGCCGGGAGATCGAAAAGGTGCCGGTCGTGATCTCGGAACTCGGGCAGGACCACCGCGCCTACGGCATGTACTACGGCGACGGCATCGCCCGCGACAACTTCGAAGACCGCATCGTCATCTACCGCGACACGCTGACCCGCGACTTCGGTCACGATCGCGATCTGCTCGCGGCTCAGGTCGAGCGGACCGTGCGCCACGAACTCGGCCACCACTTCGGCTTCAAGGAGGACGGCGTCCGGAACCTCGGCCTCTGAGCCCGGACCCCGGCTCTCTGTATGGTCAGGCCATGTCCAAAGCAACGCTGAACACAAACACCGGGGCCATCGAGGTCGAGTTCTTTGACGAGGACGCGCCGAAGACGGTCGAGAACTTCAGGAAGCTCGCCGCAGACGGCTTCTACGACGACCTCATCTTCCACCGCGTCATCAAGGACTTCATGATCCAGGGCGGCTGTCCGGACGGCACGGGAACCGGAGGACCGGGCTACACCTTCGAGGACGAGTTCAACGACCACAAGGTCGTGCGTGGCGCGCTCGCCATGGCCAACGCCGGCCCGAACACCAACGGCTCGCAGTTCTTCATCGTCACCATTCCCGCCGCCGACTGGCTCGACGGCAAGCACACCGTCTTCGGTGAGATCACGAGCGGCATGGACGTGGTCGACACGATCGAGGCCTCCGACACCGACGGGCGGGACAAGCCGGTCGAACCGAAGGTCATCGAATCTGTCGAACTCTCCGACTGAGAGGCGGCGAAGCCACCCGGGCGGCACGCCCTACCTGCGCCGCCCAGGCTTCGATCCCGTCGACCACCCGCTCGGTCCTTTCCGAGTGGAACACGTCGAAGCCGTGCTGGGCGCCGGCCAGCTCCACGTAGACGACGGGATTCTCCGAGGTCTCCCGGAGCCGGTCGGCGAACCGCCTGGCACCCTCCTCGCGGATGACGGTGTCGAGTTCGCCGTGGGCCAGGAACGCGGGCGGGGCGTTCTCGTTGACGTAGTCGAGCGGCGACGACGGCAGCTCGGTCCCGCTCAGGGCGCCGTAGTAGCCGTAGAGGCTGATGAAACCCGAGACCGTCGTGTCGACCCCTTCGAAGCCGGGCTGGAACACGGGATCGTTCGGGGTCAGTCCGGTGATCGCCGCCATGTTGCCGCCGGCGGAACTGCCGGCCACGAAGATCGAGTCCGGGTCGGCGCCGTAGTCGCGGCTGTTTTCCTTCACCCACTTGATGACCCGCTTCACGTTGACCACCCAGTCGGGGAATGACGCCTCCGGCCTGAGCCGGTAGTTCGCGCTGACACAGACCCACCCGCGGCTCGCCAGGCGGAGGATCAAAGGGCGGCCTTCGCGGCGCTTGTGACCGCCGCGGAAGTGGCCGCCGTGGAAATAGAGGAGGACCGGGGCGCCCTGCGGGCGGGAGCGATGGTGGTAGACGTCGAGGAGGTTGTGGCGCCCGGCGTCCCCGTACGCGCGGTTGGCGACCCGTTTGACGTCGAGCCGGCCTACCGGGAACGGAGCCGCGAGAACGCGGAGGAAACCGGGGGCTTTGCCCGGGCCCGGGCCGTAAAGGGTGCCATTCCTCGATCCCGGCTCGTGGCCGAGGGCTTCGTCGAGGGCATCGTCCACCTCGTTCACCGCGTCCTGCTGGCGCCACCAGACGATCGCGAGTCCCGCGACGACCAGCAGCCAGAATCCGGCCAGAACCCAGCCGAGAGGAGCGTGGATGTCCCCCTCGATCAGGGCAAGGGCCGCTCCAGGCAGGAGCAGGTAGAGGAAGATGGCGAACGGGATCTCGTTCAAGGCCATTCCCATCAGGTAGCTCAGCACGCTGACCGGTGGCGGCTTGCGCACGGGCCTCAGGGCGAAGAGTGTGCAAGCGGCAAACAGGACGGTCGATATCGCCAGTTCGGGCGGCATCTACGTGGCTTTACCCGTGAGGATGGTCGGCAATCCGGTCGTCGCCTAGGTCAGGGTGTCGGCCCTGGTCATCGACTCTTCCTTGGCGCGGATGTAGATCACCCGGTCTCCGGCCTCCAGGGACTGGCAGCGGGCGTCGCCGGGCCGCATGACCAGGTTGCCCCGGACCACTGCGATGGCCGTCTCGACGCGATCCACCTCAATCGGTTCGCCGTACTCCTTGATGAGCCGCTCGTCGATGTCGAGTCCCTCGCCGAAGGTCAGGAGGTCGTTGATCACGCGGGCCGCCTCGGGTGCTTCCGCGGCCATCCCGAGCAGGCGCCCGGCCGAGCTGGACGAGACGATCACCTCGTGGGCGCCGGAGGTCCTGAGCAGCTCGACGTTGTCCTCTTCCTTGCAGGACACGACGATCTTGGCCCGGGGCGCGAGTTCTTTCACCCGGAGGACGGCCAGCACCGACTGTTCGTCGGTTCCCAGGGCGACGATCACGGTGGATGCCTCTTCGACGTCGGCCGCCCTGAGGATGTCCTGGTCGTAGGCCTTTCCGAGGATCCCGTTGACGTTGAGGCGGTTGGCGGCCTCGAGCGCGGATTCCTCGATGTCGATCGCGACCGCGGGGCAGTCGTCGTTGTGGTTCCGCAGGTATTCGAGAGCGGCCCGGCCTTTGATGCCGAACCCGCAAACGACGATGTGGTCTTTCAATTCCTTCTCCCAGCGGTTGCGGCGGATGATCAGCCTCGAACGGTCGGCCAGTACCTGAAGGGTAGTCCCAACCAGCAGGATCAGGAAGAGGACGCGGAGCGGTGTGACGACGACCGTCGTGACCAGCCGCGACCACTGGGTCGCGGGGACGATGTCGCCGTAGCCGGTCGTGGTGATCGTGACCGTCGAGTAGTAGAGCGCGTCGATGAAGGTGAGCGGGTCATCACCGCGGGCGTCGTAGTAGCCGTCGCGGCCGATGTAGGTGATCATCGTGACCAGCAGGAGCAGCCCGATCGCCAGCAGGACCCGGATCGCGATCGCACGAAGGGGGTTCTGGCCGACGCGCACGAACCGGTACTTCTCGAGCGGTAGCTCCCGGGGCTCTGGTTTTTCGAATCGTCCCGCCAACCCGCGCAGCATATTGCCGTGCCCCGGTGTCAATGGGATCACGCGCCCGCGAGGCCATGCCAGATACGCTTGTTCGTCGATGCCCGGACCCGAAAACGACAACTTCACTGAAGGATTTGCGCCGGTCTCGATCGACGAATGGGCCGAAGCGGCCACGAAGGGCGATCAAGACGCGGCTCTGCGCACCGTTCTCGAAGAAGGAGTCGAAGCCAAGTGGCTCTATACCCGGGAAGACGAGCTCGCCCCCGATCCGGCGGGCCTGCCGAACGAGGCGCCGTTCGTTCGTGGCACCCGGGCCGGCCGGCACTGGCAGATCCGCCAGGAGCAGTCGCACCCCGACCGCGCACGCGCGAACGCCGGGATCCTCGAGGACCTGAACGGCGGCGTCACCGAACTCACCCTTCGTTTCGACCGCGCCGCGCGCTTCGCCGCCGTGCCCGGCACCCCCGAGTTCGACGCCCTTCGCGGCCGCGACGGAATCTCGATCTCGAACCTCGACGACCTCAGTCAGGTCCTCGACGGCGTCTACCTCGACATGGCCGGCGTCGCGCTCCACGCCGGCACGGCGACCCTGCCCGCCGCGGCCCTCCTCGCCGCCCAGTGGCACGAGAACGGCATCGGGTCCGGCCAGGCGATCGGCTCGTTCAGGGCCGACCCCCTCGGCGTGCTGGCCCGGGAGGGTGAACTCGCCTTCTCGCCGGAAGAGGGCCTCGCCCGTGCGGCCCACTTTGCGCTGGAGACCAGCCGCACGTACGAAAGGGTGCGGGCGCTCGGGGTCGACACCAGCCCTTACGCCGACGCCGGGGCCGGTACGTCCTGGGAACTCGGCATCGCGATCGCGACCGCGGTCGAGCACCTGAGGGCCGGTGCCGACGCCGGGCTGTCCGCCGCGGACGCCGCCGCCCAGATCGAATTCAACCTCTCCGCCGGCGCCGACCAGTTCCTCGAGATGGCGAAGTTCCGGGCGATCCGCCGCCTCTGGGCCCGGGTGCTCCAGGAGTGCGGGGTCCCCGCCGCCGGCCGGCACTCCGCGACCTACGGCACCACCAGCGCCCGCATGGTCACCGCGGTCGATCCCTGGGTGAACATGCTCCGGGTCACCACCGCCGCTTTCGCCGCCGGAACCGGTGGCGCCGACGGCGTCACGGTGACGCCGTTCGACCGCAGGATCGGCGACCCCGGCAGCCTCGGCCGCCGCATGGCGCGGAACACCCAGATCGTGCTCCAGGACGAATCGTCGCTCGGCCGGATCGCCGACCCCGCGGCCGGCTCCTGGTACGTCGAGGTCCTGACCGACGAAGTCGCGCGGGCCGGCTGGCAACGCTTCACCGGGATCGAGGCCGAAGGCGGTGCGCTCGCCGCGCTCCGCTCGGGACTGATCGCGAACGCGCTCGCCGGCCTCGCCGACCAGCGCGAGGACGAGCTGGTCCACCGTGCCCGGGTCATGACCGGCATAAACGAGTTCCCGCTGCTCGGCGACGACGGCACCGAGCCGGAGACCTTCGACCGCGGAGCCCTCGGCAAGATCGACGCGGCCCGCCTCGCCGAGCGCCCGGACCTGGGCGCCATCGACGCCCTCAGTGGCGTCGAGCCCGGCAAGCGCTTGGAGAAGGCGACCGCACTCGCTTCGTCCGGTGCGCGGATCGACGAGATCGCCGCGGCGCTGAACGCCGACACCTCGGGCATCGTGTCCCTGCCGCCGCTCGAGCCCCGCCCCGAAGCGGCGCCGTTCGAGCGCCTGCGTGACGCCGCCCGCGCGTTCGAGGCGGCCGGCAACGACCGCCCTCAGATCTACCTCGCCTGCATGGGGACCGTCGCGCAGCACGTCGCTCTCGCCAACTGGGCCAAGAGCTTCTTCGAGGTGTCCGGCATCGAGACCGTGCCGAGTGGCGCGCTCGGCGGCAACGACGACCAGGCTTCCACCTTCAAGGCCGGTGGCTTCACCGTCACCGCGGTCTGCGCCAGCAAGCGCGAATCGGCCGAAGATGTCGCCGGCCTGGTCAGGAAGCTCCGCGGCGCGGGAGCGGAATTCGTCTACATGATCGACTCGACCCCGGAATTGAACGAAGCGGCCGGGGCGGACGAGGTGCTGAAGAACGGGGTCAACATGCTCGACGTGCTGGTCCCGGCGCTCGGCCGCCTCGGAGTGGAGGTGCCGTCGTGAGCGAGGACATCGTGATCCCCGACTTCTCGGAGATCGAGCTCGGCGGCATCGAGACCCAGCCGGCGGAGGTCCGGGAGCTGGACCGCATCCTGAACGATGCCGCCGGGCACGAGAACGATCCGGTCAAGTGGGAAACGCCCGAAGGAATCGAGCTCGACCCGGCGTACACATCGGCTGCGACCGGGAACCTGGACTTCCTCGATACGTTGCCCGGCTTCCCCCCGTACCTGCGGGGCCCGTATCCGACGATGTACGTCAACAAGCCGTGGACGATCCGCCAGTACGCCGGTTACTCGACGGCCGAGGAATCGAACGCCTTCTACCGCCGCAACCTCGCGGCCGGCCAGAAGGGCCTTTCGATCGCCTTCGACCTCGCCACCCACCGCGGTTACGACTCCGACCACGAACGGGTCGCCGGTGACGTCGGCATGGCCGGCGTGGCGATCGACTCGATCTACGACATGCGCACCCTCTTCGACGGCATCCCGCTCGAGGAGATGAGCGTGTCGATGACGATGAACGGCGCGGTGCTGCCGGTGCTCTCGCTGTTCATCGTCGCCGGCGAGGAGCAGGGGGTGCCGCACGCGAGCATGACCGGCACCATCCAGAACGACATCCTCAAGGAGTTCATGGTGCGGAACACCTACATCTACCCGCCGAAGCCCTCGATGCGGATCGTCTCCGACATCATCGGCTACACGTCTCGGGAGATGCCGCGTTTCAACTCGATCTCGATCTCCGGGTACCACATGCAGGAGGCCGGGGCCAGCGCCGACCTCGAGCTCGGCTACACGCTCGCCGACGGCGTCGAGTACGTGAAGGCCGCCCTCGATTCCGGCCTGACGATCGACAGGTTCGCGCCGCGGCTCTCCTTCTTCTGGGCGATCGGCATGAACTTCTTCATGGAGGTCGCGAAGATGCGTGCCGGCCGCCTGCTCTGGGCGAGCCTGATCAAGGAGTTCGGCCCCGGGAACCCGAAGTCGATGTCGCTCCGGACCCACTGCCAGACCTCCGGCTGGAGCCTTGCCGCACAGGATCCGTACAACAACGTGATCCGCACCTGCATCGAGGCGATGGCCGCCACCCAGGGCCACACCCAGTCGCTCCATACCAACGCGCTCGACGAAGCGCTCGGCCTGCCTTCCGACTTCAGCGCGCGGATCGCCCGCCAGACCCAGCTCTTCCTCCAGCAGGAATCGGGCACCACCCGGGTGATCGATCCCTGGGCCGGCAGCTATTACGTCGAGTACCTGACCCGCGAGCTGGCGCTCAAGGCCCTCGCCCACATGAAGGAGATCGACGAGGCCGGCGGCATGACCGAGGCGATCGCGGCTGGAATCCCGAAGCTCAGGATCGAAGAGACCGCCGCCCGGACCCAGGCGCGGATCGACTCCGGCATCCAGACCGTGGTCGGCGTCAACTCTTTTCGGCCCGAGAATGACACGCTGGTCAACGTCCTCAAGGTCGACAACAACGAGGTGCGGAACGCGCAGCTCGCCAAGCTCGAGCGGCTCAAGGCCGAGCGCGACCAGGGCGCGGTCGACGAAGCCCTCGAGCACCTGACCAGGGCCGCCGCGACCGGGGAGGGCAACCTGCTCGACCTCGGCGTGAAGGCCGCCAGGGCCCATGCGACGGTCGGGGAAATCAGCCTTGCGCTTGAAAAGGAGTACGGTCGCCATGCGGCGGAGATCAGGTCAATCGCAGGCGTGTACCAACAGGAGGTCGGCGTGAGTTCGGATTCTTTCTCCAGCACCAAGGAGCTGGTCGAGCAGTTCGAGAAGGCCGAAGGCCGGCGCCCGCGCGTGCTCGTCGCGAAGATGGGCCAGGACGGTCACGACCGCGGCCAGAAGGTGATCGCCACCGCCTTTGCCGACCTCGGCTTCGACGTCGACATCGGCCCGCTCTTTCAGACTCCGGACGAAGTCGCCCGCCAGGCGATCGAGGCCGACGTGCACGTGGTCGGCGTCAGCACTCTCGCGGCCGGCCACCTCACGCTGGTGCCGGCCCTGCGGAAGGCCCTCGACGACCTCGACCGCCAGGACATCATGATTGTCGCCGGCGGCGTGATCCCGCCGGTCAACTTCGAACCGCTGAAGGCGGCCGGGGCCGACCTGATCTTCCCGCCCGGCACCGTGATCGGCGAGGCCGCCGGCGAGCTGCTGGAGCTCCTGATCGGGCGGCTGGGGCTCGACATCAGCACGCAGGACGAGCCGACCACCGCCTGATGTCGGAGCGCGCTCCGGTCGAAGAGCTTCTGGCCGGCGTGACCGGCGGTGACCGTGGAGCGCTCTCGCGCGCGATCACGCTGGCCGAGTCGAGCCGCCCCGACGACCAGGCCCAGGCCCAGGAACTGCTCGCCGAGATCCTGCCGGAGACCGGCGGGGCGCGGCGGATCGGCATCACCGGGGTGCCCGGCGCCGGCAAGTCGACCGCGATCGAGTCGCTCGGCCTCTGGTTGATCGAGCAGGGCCACCGGGTGGCGGTCCTCGTGATCGATCCTTCGAGCTCCCGCACCGGCGGCAGCATCCTCGGCGACAAGACCAGGATGCAGGGGCTCAGCATGAACCGGGACGCGTACATCCGGCCCTCGCCTTCGGGTGGCGTGCTCGGCGGTGTCGCCCGGAAGACCCGCGAGGCGATGCTGCTCTGCGAAGCCGCCGGTTATGACGTGATCCTGGTCGAGTCGGTCGGGGTCGGGCAGTCCGAGGCCGAGCTCGCCGAACTGGTCGATTCGCTCTGCCTGCTGCTCGTACCGGGTGCCGGCGACGAGCTCCAGGGGATCAAGCGCGGCATCATGGAGCTGGCCGACCTGGTCTTCGTCAACAAGGCCGACGGCGACCGGGTGCCGCTGGCCAAGCGCGCCCGCGGAGACTACCGCCAGGCGCTTCGCATGCTCCCGCCGGCCACTCCCGGCTGGGAGACCCCGGTCCTGATCGGCTCGGCCACCGAGAAGACGGGACTGTCCGAGCTCTGGGAGACCCTCGAGGCGCACCGCGCCCTGCTCGACGAGTCGGGGCTGCTCCAGGAGCGGCGGCTCCGGCAGCAGCTGCGCTGGCTGAACGCGATGATCGAGGAGGCGGTCCTGGCCGAGTTCCACGCCCGCCCCGGCGTCGGGTCCGCGATCGCGGAGGCGGAGAAGGACGTGGTCGAAGAGAAGATCACGGTGCCGCAGGCCACCGCGAAGGTGATCGAAGCGGCGGCACTCGGCGATTCCGCCGGCTGATCCCGCTCAGTCCTTGACGGCGACGTAGGTATAGCTTTCCCACGTGTCGGCGCGGTCGTCGGCTTCGACGGCGACGATCCGCATCCCGTGGTCCCGGAGGTTCGTCTCTACGGCCGCTCGCGGGGTGCCGTACATCTCCATCACCGGCGTCCTGGCGGGACGCAGCCGGCGAACCGTGCGACCGACCCCGCCGCGAATCCGCAACAGCGGGGTGGTCCGGCGGGCCGGTATCTGGAAGGCAAGCACCCCGCCCGGTCCGGTGACCCGGCAGAACTCGGCGATGTAGATGGCCGAGAATTCGGGCTTCATGTGCTGAAGGGTGACCAGGGAGAGTACGAAGCTGAAGGTGCCGCTCTCGAACAGCGCCAGGTCGAGTTCCGTGTTGAGGTGGAACCGGACCGCTGAGATGTCGATGTCATCGCTTCCCGACCGGAACTTCTCCGCTCCCTCGAGCATCGGGCGGGAGATGTCGACTCCGTCGACCCGGTCGAAATGACCGGCTAGTGCCAGGCTCAGGCGCCCGACGCCGCAGCCGAAGTCGAGTGCCCGCGCCCGGGGCGGATCGGCACCCAGCCGGGCGAGTTCCGCCAGCAGCGCATCGATCTCGGCGACGCCCGTGTCGAAGAACTCGGCTTCGTCCCATTCGATGTTGCCGCGACCGGTGTGGACGGCCCAGAGGGGGTTCTCTGTTCCGTACCCTTCCCAGTTGTCCTGCAAGTCTTCGAATCGCATGGGGCCGAAGGCTACGGGACATGGAGCCTCCAATCGTCCCCCCCAGTTTGAGGCTTACGTAATCCAGGGGCTCAGCATGAACCGGGACGCGTACATCCGGCCCTCGCCTTCGGGCGGCGTGCTCGGCGGTGTCGCCCGCAAGACCCGCGAGGCGATGCTGCTCTGCGAAGCCGCCGGTTATGACGTGATCCTGGTCGAGTCGGTCGGGGTCGGGCAGTCCGAGGCCGAGCTCGCCGAACTGGTCGATTCGCTCTGCCTGCTGCTCGTGCCGGGTGCCGGCGACGAGCTCCAGGGCATCAAGCGCGGCATCATGGAGCTGGCCGACCTGGTCTTCGTCAACAAGGCCGACGGCGACCGGGTGCCGCTGGCCAAGCGCGCCCGCGGAGACTACCGCCAGGCGCTTCGCATGCTCCCGCCGGCCACTCCCGGCTGGGAGACCCCGGTCCTGATCGGCTCGGCCACCGAGAAGACGGGACTGTCCGAGCTCTGGGAGACCCTCGAGGCGCACCGCGCCCTGCTCGACGAGTCGGGGCTGCTCCAGGAGCGGCGGCTCCGGCAGCAGCTGCGCTGGCTGAACGCGATGATCGAGGAGGCGGTCCTGGCCGAGTTCCACGCCCGCCCCGGCGTCGGGTCCGCGATCGCGGAGGCGGAGAAGGACGTGGTCGAAGAGAAGATCACGGTGCCGCAGGCCACCGTCCGGGTCATCGAAGCGGCGCACCAGAAGCCTTCCTCCTGAGCCTCTCGTGGGGCCGGCTGCCTTCTCTTCCTTGACAGCGACCGCGTAGTGGGTAAAATACCCACTATGGCTTTCGTCGTGTCCAAACCGAATGGAACCTGGGAGGCGAGGGAGTCCCGCCGCACGCCCAAAGGCCCCCGCAGCCGCACTCTCGCGACCTTCCGGGAATTCACCCCGGAAGTGGCGAACCGCATCGTGGAGCGCAGTTCTGCGGCGATCGACCGTGAAGATCTCCGTAAGAGCGCGGCGCGCGCCGGTGCTCCGATAGTGGATTCGGAAGCAGACCGGGCCGCGGCGGAAGTCCTCAGGCAGGTTTCCCGGGGCCATACCGTCCGGCCGGGCCTGGCGCGCCTGTTGTCGGACAGCCTGTCTCCCGGTGACGCGAGCGTGACTCACGAAACGGATCGCATGAAGCAGTGGGCAGGGGCCTCTACGGCAGAGCGCGCCGAAGCTCTGGCCGATCTGCTCGACCTGGGTGAGTCACTGCCGCCCGGAGGCCGGAAGGCACCCGCCCGGTATCCAAGGATCGAATCGCGCTGATGGCAGCAGAACCATCCCTGGCCGGCAAGGTGACGCAGATTCACGCAGTGCTCGGCGATCGGCGGATCCCCCACGCCTTTGGTGGGGCACTCGCTCTCGCCTACTACGGTGAGCCACGGCTCACGGTCGACATCGACGTGAACGTGTTCGTCGATGCCGGCGAACTTGGATACGTCATGAAGGTTCTCGAACCGCTCGGCACCGGCGACCTCGAACGGGCAGTGACGAACGAGCGGGACGGGCAGGTACGAATCTGGTGGGGCCGCAACCCGATCGACCTGTTCTTTTCGTACGACGCCTTCCACGACGCGATGAAACGCGATGCCCGCTCCGTCGAATTCGGTGAGGGCCGAATCCCGATCCTGTCGCCTGAGCATCTGATGGTTTGCAAGGCCATCTTCGACCGGACCAAGGACTGGGTCAACATCGAGCAGATGCTCGTGGGCGTGTCCTCCCTGGACGGGGGCGAGATCTTCGGCTGGCTGGAGAGAATCCTTCCCGGCGGGGACAGCCGGATCGAGAGGCTGTCGGGTTTATGGGGCAGGAATCGATGACAGATGGCGCATTGATTCAAGATTTAAGGTTGAGGCATACCTAAATCTGATTTACTACTTGGATGGACTCTGATGAGACTGCCCCGGAAACGACGGCTGCAACCGAAGGCGCGCAGGCGCTGACCAGACGGTCATTGCTTCGCCGCGCCGGAATCACCGCCGCGGTTGGCGGGGCCGGTGCGATGCTCGGGGCCCGCACGGCTTCGGCCGCGACCGATGGTGGCCATATGACCGGGGCCGGCTCCGCCGAGATGATCGCGATGCACAAGGTCAACCACGGCGGCCCGACCTTTCGCGCTGATGGCATGGTCGACAACTCCTTCAACGGCTTCGACCCGACCGGGATCCTTCGAGATTTCGACTGGGGCAGGACCAGCAAGCTGCCGGGCGGCCAGACCCTGCGCGAATGGGAGGTCAACGCCATCGACAAGGAGATCGAGGTCGCGCCGGGGGTCAAGTTCCCCGCGTGGACCTTCGACGGGCGGGTCCCCGGCCGAACCCTGCGGGCCAGGGAAGGCGAACGGCTCCGCATCAACTTCGGCAACGGATCGGCCCACCCGCACACCATGCACTTTCACGGGATACATCCGGCGAACATGGACGGCATCGCCGGACTCGGCGCCGGACTGATCATGCCGGGAGAGCGAACCGTCTACGAGTTCGAGGCCGAGCCTTTCGGCCTCCATCTCTTCCACTGCCACGCCGAGCCCCTGGCCGAGCACATCGCCCGCGGCATGTACGGCACGATCATCATCGATCCGAAGGCCGGGCGCCCGCAGGCCGACGAGATCGTGATGGTCCAGGCCGGTTACAACACGACTTTCGACGGGCTGGGCAACCAGCTGTATTTCGTCAACGGGATCCCCTTCTGTTACATGCACGTGCCGGTCAAGGTGAAGAAGGACCAGCTGGTCCGGCTCTACCTGACCAACATGCTCGAGTACGACCCGATCAACTCGTTCCACCTGCACGGCAACTTCTTCGACTACTTCCCGACCGGCACCTCGCTCGAGCCGGTCGAGTTCACCGACACGATCAGCCAGGTGCAGGGGCAGCGCGGCATCCTCGAGATGCGTTTCCCGTTCACCGGCAAATACATGTTTCATGCCCACAAGACCGAGTTCGCCGAGCTCGGCTGGATGGGTTTCTTCGAGGTCGGGGAATGAATGAGGCCGATACCGGGAGTACCTCCCGGGCCAAGGGTCCGTTCGACCGCGTGCCCCTCTGGGCGATGGCGCTCGGGCTGCTGGCCGTGATGGCCGTGGTGCTGGTCGCGATCGGGTCCCTCGGCGGGGACACCCTGCCGGAGCGGAAGGGCCCGCCGATCGAAGACCTGCGCGTCGAGAAGACGGTGCTCGAACCCGGGGAGATCGAACTGACCATCCGGAACGCCGGGCCGGACGACGTCACCGTCGCCCAGGTGATCGTCAACGACTCGTACGTCGACTTCGACGGCGGTGTGGGTTCGATCGGCCGCCTCGGCGAAGAGACCCTGACCCTGGACTACCCCTGGATCGACGGCAACCCGTACGAGATCGGCCTGCTGACCTCGACCGGCGTGGTCATCCCGCACACGATCGGCGCCGCGGTCGAGACGCCCGAGGCCGGTGGCGACTTCCTGGTCTCGATGATCCTGATCGGCCTGTACGTGGGCTTCATCCCGGTGACGCTCGGCATGCTCGCGCTGCCGCTGCTCCGCCGTGGCGGCCGCGCGTGGACCTCCGCGCTGATCGCCTTCACGGTCGGGCTGCTCGCCTTCCTCGCGGTCGACGGCACCCTCGAGGCGATGGATCTGGCGGCACTGGGATCGGGCGTGTTCGGCGGAAACGCACTCGTGTTCCTCTCCGCCGGGCTCGCCTTCCTCGCCTTGTCCGGCATCGATGCCTGGATGAAGGGGCGCCGCCAGAAATCGGAGAAGGCGGGAGCCCCGGGCTGGCAGCTTGCCTTGATGGTCGCCATCGGCATCGGCCTCCACAACTTCGGCGAGGGCCTCGCGATCGGGTCGGCCTACGCGGTCGGCGAACTCGCCCTCGGCAGCGCACTCATCGTCGGCTTCGCGATCCACAACACGACGGAGGGGCTCGCCATCGTGGCGCCGCTCGCTTCCGGGAAACCCCGGGTGCGGGCGCTGCTCGGGCTCGGCGCGATCGCCGGCGGACCGGCGATCCTGGGGGCCCTGGCCGGGGGGTCGGTCTCGAGCGACGAGATCGCCGCGGCCCTGATCGGCATCGGAGTCGGCGCGATCCTCCAGGTCATCGTCCAACTGGTACCGGCGATGAAGGGCGAGGACGGCAAGACGTTCACCCCGGTCTCCTCGGCAGCCCTGGGAATCGGCGCCCTCGCCCTCTACACAACGGGTCTCCTCGTAACGGTGTAAACAACCGCCTCCAGCCCACACTGGCAATGAAATTGCCTCCCGGGGAGGCAATTTCATTGCCAGTTCTGGTTGCCCGGTAGGCTGGCGCCATGATCGGACCCACCGATGAGGAAATGCGGGTGCTCGGCTGCCTGATCGAGAAGCAGCGGACCACGCCCGACCACTATCCGCTGACCCTGAACGCGCTCATCAACGCCTGCAACCAGTTGACCAACCGCGACCCGGTGGTCGGCTATGACGAAGCGACCGTGCGCCGCGCCCTCGGCGATCTCGGCCGGCGCCGGTGGATCCGCTCGGCCTCCGGCCACAGCAGCCGGGTGCCGAAATACCGCCAGCTCTTCGACACCGAGATGAAACTCGACGACGACCAGGTCGCGGTCCTTGCGGTGATGATGCTGCGCGGGGCCCAGACCCCGGGGGAGCTCAAGCAGCGCACCGAGCGCCTTTTCGCCTTCCACGACCTGGCCGCGGTCCACACCACCCTCGACGCCCTGATCTCCCGCGGGTTGGCCGAGCGTCTTCAGCGCCGCCCGGGCCAGAAGGAAGAGCGCTACCGGCAGCTGGTCGGAGGGACCGAAGCCGACCGGGCCGGGGATGAAGCCGACCGGGCCGGGGATGAAGCCGACCGGGCCGGGGATGAAGCCGACCGGGCCGGGGATGAAGCCGACCGGGCCGGGGATGAAGCCGCCGCCCACGACGGCGGCACGGTTGCCTCACCCCCGCACCCTGCCGACGGGGCCGACGAAGAACCGGAAGACGTGATCGCCGCACAGTCCGCTTCCGAACCGCTGGCGGTCCCGGCCGACCCACCGGAGACCGAACGGATCGAGAAGCTCGAGCGGGAAGTCGCCGATCTGCGCACCGAACTGGCCGCGCTGAAGGACCAGTTAGGAGCCTGACCCACGGTGGCAATGAAATTGCCTCTCGGGGAGGCAATTTCATTGCCACCGGCCGGGGGTGCTTCGTGTGTAGGTCACCCGGGTGACGGAACCACCTGGTGCGATTCGAGGCGGCACGGCCCATCTGGAACTCGCCGCGCCCGTCCTCGAGGTGGTTCGGCAGATCGGAAAAGCGCACCTCGAGGTGGTTCGGCAGATCGGAAAAGCGCACCTCGAGGTGGTTCGGCAGATCGGAAAGGCGCACCTTCGTGGATCCGGGCATAGGCGCGGGCTGTACCCGCCCCGAAGCATGAGGAAACCGATTCCGGCGGTCAATTCCAGGCAGCGACCCCGCATGGGTACTAGGCTCGGGAATGCAGGGTGAAAAGTTTTGCGTCGCCGCGTAAGAAACCGGCGGCTTCACCGTTAGAGAGTCACAGGGCCGAAAAACCGGCCGACCAAACGTTGAAGGAAGTGAATGAGTCATGAAGGCATTTCGAATCGATCCAACCGGCGGAATCAGGAGCCTGATCCTCGCCACACTGCTTGCGGTCTTCGCCGGGTTCGGCATCGTTGCCGCCCCGGCTTCGGCTGAGAAGGAAGTTCAGCTCGCCGCGGACATCAATGCCGGTCCGAGCAGCTCCGGCCCGGACAGCTTGACTGAGTTCAACGGCTACATGTATTTTTCGGCCAGGGGCGAAGGCAAGGGAACCGAGCTATGGCGGAGCAACGGGACCAAGGCGACCCTGGTGGCTGACATCTACCCCGGGAGCGAAGATTCCTATCCGGACCAGTTCGCCGAGCTCGGTGACTACCTCTACTTCCGGGCCTCCAGCCTTGAAAACGGAACCGAGCTCTACCGGACCGATGGCACCACCACGACCCTCGTCTCGGACATCAAGCCCGGCGACGACGGTTCCCAACCGATCGGCATGACGAAGGTCGGCGATGCGCTGGTCTTCAGTGCCGACGACGGGACCTCGGGCCGCGAACTCTGGCGGACCGACGGCGTTTCGACCACCCAGATCGAGGACATCCAGGCCGGTGCGCCATCGTCGACGCCGATCGAGTTCACCGTCCTCGGTGCCTACGCCTATTTCCGGGCCGACGATGGCATCAACGGAATCGAGCTGTGGCGGACCGACGGAGCCTCGGCGTCGCTTTGGATGGACATCCAGGCTGGAGCGGGATCCTCGAGGCCGCAGAACTTCACGGAGTTCGACAGTTCGTTGTACTTCCGTGCGGAGACGGCCGCGTCCGGCATCGAGCCCTGGAGGACCGATGGAGTGAGCACGGTCCTCCTCGAAAACATCAATGGCGTTAGCGACTCGTTGCCGTCCCAGTTCACCCGGATGGGCAATCATCTCTACTTCCGGGCCAGGACCGTCGCGGCCGGCTCCGAACTCTGGAGGACTGACGGGGTCTGGCCGGTGGATACGACCACCCTCGTCGCGGACATCAATCCGGGGGCCGGTGATTCGTTCCCGGGGAGCATGTTCGGCCTCGGTTCGCAGCTCTACTTCTCGGCCCAGGATCCCACCAACGGCGAGGAACTGTGGCGGAGCGACGGTGCCGCGTCCGAGTTGGTCAAAGACATTGAGGCGGGTGAAAAAAGCTCGGACCCCCGTCAGATGGTCGAGTACGACGGTGAGGTCTACTTCACGGCAGAAACCAGTACCAATGGCGACGAGATCTGGACCTTGGACGACACCGCCGGTGCGAAGCTCTTCGCCGACGTCTTGCCGGGGGACGACAGCTCCGGATCGGATGATTTCCTGCCTTTCAACGACGACCTGTACTTCACGGGAAACGACGGGATCCATGGCTGGGAGCTCCTCCGGATCGCGGATGTCGTGCCCGACACCGAGGTGAGTGTCAAAATCCTTGGATCGAAGACGAATCTCAGGCGTTCCGGAGCCATGAGCATCCGGCTGAAGTGCCCGGTCACAGAGGTTTCCGGGTCGTGCCGCGGACGCGTGTCGCTCAAGACCAGGGCCGAGGTCCGGTTCAGGGGTGGTAAGCGGAAGGTCACCATCGCCGGCAAGGCCTACTCGATGCCGGCAGGAGTGACCAGGGTCGTGAACCTCCGACCGAAGAAGCCGGTGCGGCGCCTTCTCAAGAAGGACCGCAGGGCTCGAAAGGTCGTAACTTCCGCCGAGGTCCGCGACGGAGCCGGCAACACCCGGACCGTCAGGAAGTCGATGCGGATCGTGGTGGCCAAATGACCAGAGGCGGGTGCCGATAATCGTGACCCCTCGCCCCGGAACTGAAAATTGAGCCGGGTCAATCCGACCGATGAAGCCGGGGCGAGGGAGCTCGATCTGGCGAGGAACGCGGCCGCCGGCGACGGGGCCGCATTCGCCCAGCTCTACGGCACCTATGAAAAGCGGATCTACAACTTCACGTTTCGCATTCTCGGCAATCAGCAGGACGCCGAGGACGCGACACAGGAGTCCTTCGTCCGGATGCTCAAGCGCCTCCCGGAAGCCAAGAAGGATGTCGAGTTCGGTCCGTATGCGTTCACGACAGCCCGCAACGTCAGCTACGACATGATCAAGGGCCGCAAGGCTTCCCAGCCGGTCGCCGATCTCCCCGACACCGGGGAGGGGCACCTCCACCGCGACGGCATCGATCTCGATGCCGACCCGGAGCGGGCGGCGCTGGCGGGCGCTCAGGCCATGAGCGTCCAGGAGGCGAACCAGAGGCTGCCGGAGCGGCAGCGGGAAGTGCTCGTCCTCCGCGAGGTCGAGGAGATGAGTTACGACGACATCGCCGCGACGATGGACATGAACAGCAACTCGGTCGCCCAGCTGATCTCCCGGGCCCGGACCCGGTTGCGCAGCGAGATGAGGGTGGGATCCGCGGCGGCCTTCGCAGCGTCGTCGCCTGACTGTGAGAGGGCTCGGCCCTTGATGTCCATGCGCCAGGACGGCGAATCCGTCCCGGAAGACGAGCAGTCCTGGCTGGACGGCCACATCGGCGGTTGCACCTCCTGCCAACTGGCGGGCGAGGAGATGTCGGAAGCCGGGATCTCCTACCGGGCCTGGACCCCGGTCATCCCGGCCGCCTACCTCTTCCGCGACACCCTGGCCGAGGCTTCCGATTCGGTCGGTGCCGACTGGTCCGGCGTGGAACGCCCCGCGACCGGATCGTCAGCTTCGGGCAGCGGCCCGGGCGGTGCCATGGACCGGAAGACACTGGCCGGAGTGGCAGCCGGCGCCCTCGTACTGGCCGTGGTCGTCCTGGCGGTACTGGCCAGTCAGACCTCCGATTCGAGCCATCATGCGCCGCCGGCCGAACCGGTCGCCGAAAGGGTCGTCGAGAAGACCGAGATCGTGGTGAAGAAGAACGGCAAGAAGGAAAAGAAGATCGTGCGGGAGGAAGAAACCGTCATCCCGGTCAACCCCGGGACCGGCGAACCGGTTCCGGTTTCCGACCCCGGGTCCCCGGGCGAGCCGCGCTCGGGCGGACAGCCCCGCTCGAACGAGCCGGTCGGTTCCGGTCCCGAATCGGTCAGCGGTCTCGGCGGGAGTTCCACGAAAGACCCGCCTCCCGAACCCGAGCCTGAACCCCCGGTGGAGCCTGAACCCGAGCCTCCGGTCACCGATCCGCCGGTGGTCGACCCGCCGCCGCGCGACCCGCCGCCACGCGATCCGCCGGTGGTCGACCCGCCGCCGCGCGACCCGCCGCCGCGCGACCCGAGCGTCCCGATTCCCGGCGGACCGACTCCCCGCTGATCAGGCGAACAGGACGACCCGCATCGCCTTGGCCAGGGTGAGGCCGAGCACGTGGGTGTCGCCGCCGATCAGGATCGAGACCGGACCGTCGAAAGGCTGGCGCTCGACCACTTCGAATTCGTCGCCGACGGCGATGCCGCATTCGGAGAGGTAGGCGAGCATCTCCGGGTTCGAGTCCGACACCCGCACGAACCGGCCGCGGTCGCCCGGGGCGAATGAAGCCAGGTCGTCGGTCTCCGTCTCCTCCATCGAGAGATCACGACCGGGGATCGGATCACCGTGGGGATCGAAGGACGGCTCGCCGAGCTTCTGCGAGATCAGGTCGGTCAGGTCGTCGGAGAGCGCGTGCTCGAGCACTTCGGCCTCGTCGTGGACCCGTTCCCAGGGTACGTCGAGCACTTCGGCCAGGAAAAGTTCCATGAGGCGATGGCGCCGCAGCACTCCGAGCGCGACGCGGGTGCCTTCGGCCGTGAGGCGAACGCCGTGGTAGGGGACCCGCTCGACCAGGCCGGCATCGTCGAGCTTCTTGATCATCGCCGAGACCGAGCCCGCCCTGACCCCGAGTTTCCCGGCGAGGTCGTTGGTCGAAGCGGTCTCCGTGCCCCATCCGGTCAGCGAGTAGATCGCCTTGGCGTAGTCCTCGACTGCGGCCGAAGGGATGGCCGGGCCGGCCCCTTCGCTCTCCTCGTCTGTCCGTGATTCAGGCACGGGTTGAGCCTAACTAAACCTGCTCGCTGCCACCCATGACACGAGGTGTTTGCGGTATCCACGGCATTTGCCCGGAAATCGCAGCCACCCGCCCGGATGCTCAGGACTCTTCGCTCGCCCGGATCAGGCGATCGGCGGCCCACTCGATCCCTTCGGCCATCTGGTCGAGGTCGGTCACCAGTTCCGGATCGGCGCAGAACCCGAAACAGAGGCGGTCGCCGACCGACAGTGCCGCGACCCGCAGCGCGTGGTGCTCGCCGATCTCGGCGATCGAATGGACGGTCTGGACCGGCGCGTCGAGCACGGCGACCGGCCGGGCCGGACCGCGCACGTTGGAGATGTTGAGCGCGAACCGGCGCGGGTTGGATTCGAACTTCGAATAGAGGTGGCGGAGGCGCGGCGAGGTGTGGCTGATCCGCCGGAGCAGCGAGTCGAGCTCTTCGGCGTCGTGATCCTGCTTGCGCAGCTCGGTCTCGGAACGGATCTCCTGGAGCCGCAGCACCGGGTCGGGTTCGTTCAGCGGCAGGGGCACCGAGAAGAACGAGTCGCGGTTGCCACCGTCGCCGTCGCCGTGGTGCATGCTCACCGGCACCCGGACCCGGACCGGACCGAGGTGCTGCTTGTGGTGGATCCCCATCCAGTGGCGGATCGCCCCGGCGACGATCGAGAGCACCGAGTCGTTGAGGGTCGCGTTCGCGGCACGCTTGCCCGCGTCGTGGATCTCGCTGAGCGAGACCGTCGCAAAGGCGATCGAGCGCTCGGAACCGATCTTGCCGTCGAAGGGAGAGGGACCAGGCTCACGCGAGAACTCCCGCTCGAACAGGCCGGCCAGGTGGCGATGGCGGCGCGCGTCGTCGGCCTCCTTGACCGCGGCACGGGCGGCCGGCGTGGCGCCGGCCCCGGTGACGGTCTCCTCCCACAGGATCTCGCGAGCGAGCCGCATCGCGGTGGTGCCGTCGGCCAGCGCGTGGTGGATCCGCCAGATCAGGGCGGTGCCGCCGTCGCCGGTTCCGGCCACGTCGATCCGCCAGAGGGGCCGGTCGCGGTCGAGCTTCTGGCCGAAGAGTTCGCCCGCCGCGTCCGAGAGGCCGGCGTCGGTGAGAGGTGGGTCGGAGGGGAAGCTGACCAGATGTTCGCCGAGCTCGAAGTCGTCGTCCTGGACCCAGGCGGTGGCACCATTCGACTCGCCCAGTTTCCACCGGAGCTCGGGCACCGCCGGAATCTTCGCGGCGATCGATTCATACAGGTCGCCGTAAACGACCCCGGGAGATCCCAGCCGGATCACCTTGCAGGTGTGCCCGACGATGGTCGGTCCCTCGATCTCGAGGATCCGGATGTCCTGCTCTTCGAGCGGTACCGCCTCCATGAACCGAGCTTAGACAACTAGAGTTGAGCCAACCCCGAACGAAAGGCCTGAACATGCTGATCTCGACCATGAACGACGTCCCCGGTCGCAACGTCACCGCCGTCCACGGCGAAGTCTTCGGCCTGATCGTGAGATCACGGAACATCGGATCGCAGATCGGCGCGGGCCTCAAGTCATTGGGCGGCGGCGAGCTCAAGGGAATGACCAAGATGCTGGTCGAGGGCCGGGAGCACGCCACCGCGCGCCTGGTCGAAGAGGCCGAGGAGAAGGGCGCGAACGCGGTCATCGCCTTCCGGTTCGACACCTCCCAGCTTGGTGACACCTGGACCGAAGTCTGCGCCTACGGCACCGCGGTGACGCTCGACCCCGCCCCCTAGAGTTCTGGTCAGATTCGAGGACTCCGGTCCGGCTCCATCACATCCGGCTTTGCTGCGGGACTTGCTTCGAGTCGCCGGCATAGCCGCCGGTCACCTGCCGGTGGCGGGCTGGTTCATACTCAGCCCATGACGATCACGCTGCCCCGCTCCGAACCGACCTCGCCCATTCAGGCGCTGCTCGAGCGCCTTCATGACCGCCACGCCGGCAACACCGCCGGTGAGGTGGCCTCTTACATCCCCGAACTCGCCCTGGCGAGTCCCGACTGGTTCGGGATCGCTCTCATCACCGCCGACGGCAACATCTACGAGGTCGGGGAGACGCAGCACGAGTTCACGATCCAGTCGATCTCGAAGCCGCTCACCTACGCGCTCGCACTCGAGGCGCTGGGGGAGGAAGAGGTGCGCCGCCACGTCAACGTGGAGCCGAGCGGCGACGCCTTCAACTCGATCACCCTGCAGCCGGGCACCGGCATCCCGCTCAACCCGATGGTCAATGCCGGGGCAATCGCCACGACTTCGCTGATCAAGCCGGAGGGTGGCGTCCGGCCGATCGACCGCATCCTCGCGGAATACTCGGCCTTCGCCGGACGGCGGCTCGAAGTCGACGAAGCCGTCTTCGAGTCCGAGAACAGGACCGGCCACCGGAACCGCGCGATCGCCTACCTGCTGAAGAACGCGGGTGTGCTCGATGACGAGGTCGAGGACATCGTCGAGACCTACTTCCGCCAGTGCTCGACCCTGGTCAGCGGGCGTGACCTCGCGTTGATCGCGGCGACGCTTGCCTCGACCGGCGTCAATCCGATCACGAAGGAACGGGTCCTCCGCGAGGACACGGTCCGCAGCGTTCTCAGCGTGATGGCGAGCTGCGGCATGTACGACGCCGCGGGCGACTGGCTCTACTCGGTCGGCCTGCCGGCGAAGTCCGGGGTGGCGGGCGGCATCGTGGCCGTGCTTCCCGGCCAGCTCGGCATCGCGGTCTACTCGCCGCCACTCGACCTCCACGGCAACAGCGTGCGAGGGGTCAAGGTATGCGAGGACCTCTCCGAGGAACTCCACCTCCACGTGATGAGCCCGCAGCGCCGACCCGCTCCGCCGGTCCGCAGGGAGACGACCTGTTCCGAGAACCACTCGAAGCACCTGCGGCTCGTCGCCGAGCAGGCGATCCTCCGCGACCACGGTTCCGAGGTGCGGGTGATCGAGCTCCAGGGCGAGATCCTGTTCGCCGCGGGCGAACTGATCACCAACGCCGTCCTCAACGACCTCGAGGGGGTCAAGTACGCGGTTCTCGACTTCGCCGCGGTCCGGGAGATCGATCCGGTGGTCATCCCGATCATCAGTCACCTCGTCGAGTCATTCGAGCAACACGGGATCGAACTCGTCTTCTCTTCGACGCGCCACCGCCCGCGGATCAGGAAGGATCTCGTCGAGCTTCGGGACGAAGCGGGCCTCCACCCGGTCCGGACCTTCCCCGACCTCGACCTGGCCCTCGAATGGTGCGAGAACGAACTGCTCCTCGTCCATGGCGGCAACCCCGAGCCGGAGGAGATCCCGATCTCTCGGCATCCGGCGGCCCTCAATATGGACCGGGCGCAGATCGAGAAGCTCTCCGCCCGCCTCGAGCGCCGCGAGTACCCGGCCGGCACCCGGATCTACGAGCAGGTCGGGCACGTCGAGGAGATGCTGTTCGTGGTCAAGGGCAACGTCAACGTGATGGCGATGGGCGGCGATGGGCAGGAGCACCGCATCGCCACCTTCTCGAGCGGCATGACCCTGGGGGAGGTGGCGATGCTCAGCGAAAGAAAACGACTCGGCCGTTCCGACGCGGCCGATGACGTGATCGCCTTCGCCCTCTCGAGGGAAGACCTGGCCGAGATCCGCGCCGAAGATCCGGAGCTCGTCTGCATCCTCCTCGAGAATCTGATGAAACTGATCGCGATGCGGGTCGGCCAGATGAGCCGGGACCTTTTCCGGTAGCCGTGGACCCGAAGCTCACGGCCATAACCCTCGGGGTGCGGGACCTCCGGACCGCAAGGCACTTCTACGTCGACGGACTCGGATGGGAACCGTTGCTGGAGGTGCCCGGGGAGGCGTCACCGCCGACGGGCGGGTCCACCTGGGACCGGTCAGGGACTGAGCACGGTCAGTCGATCAAGTCGTCGGCGATCAGGCGCTTCTCCAGTTCGCGCAGGACCTGGACCTGACCCTTGATCACCTTCTCCGAGGCATCCCGCACCGTGCACCACTCGGCGTAGTCGACTTCGGGGATCTCGATCTCCTTGCCGGAGTTCGGCGGCCACTCCAGCATGAAGGTGATGCTCTTCAGCCCCGAAGGATCGAGCTCTCCTTCGGCCGCCCAGATGATGATGTTCTTTCGTTTCGACTGCTGGAACTGGCCGAGGTTGACCAGCTTCGAGTCCGGCGGCTCCATGCCCGTCTCCTCGCGGAACTCGCGCATCGCCGCCTCGAGCGGCTTCTCGCCCGGATCGATCTCGCCCTTCGGGATCGACCAGGCACGCTTGTCCTTCTTCGCCCAGAGCGGGCCGCCCATGTGGGCGATGAAGAGCTCGAGCCGCCGGTCGCGGATGCGGAAAACTAGCAGGCCGGCACTGGTCTTCATCATGGAACGGTATCCGTTGACCGCCCCGGCTCAAACGTTGAAACGGAAATCGACCACGTCGCCGTCGGCCATCACGTAGTCCTTGCCTTCCATCCGGACCTTGCCGGCGGCCTTCGCTCCGGCCATCGACCCGTACTCGACCAGCTCGTCGAAGGAGATGATCTCGGCCTTGATGAAGCCGCGCTGGAAGTCGGTGTGGATCACGCCGGCGGCCTCGGGTGCGGTGGTGCCCTTGTCGATCGTCCAGGCGCGCGTCTCCTTGGGCCCGGCCGTGAGGTAAGTCTGGAGGCCGAGGGTCTCGAAGCCGACCCGGGCCAGCACGTCGAGGCCCGGTTCTTCGACGCCGACGTCGGCCAGCATCTCGCGGGCCTCCTCTTCGTCGTCGAGCTCGACCAGTTCCGCCTCGAACTTGGCGTCGAGGAAGATCGCCTCGGCCGGCGCGACGATCTCGCGGAGTTCCGACTTGAGTGACTCGTCGGCGAGTTCGTCGGCGTCGCAGTTGAAGACGTAGAGCTGGCGTTTCGCGGTCATCAGGTGGAGGTCGTGGAGCGGGGCGGGGTCGAGGCCGGCCCGGAAGATTCCCTTGCCGGATTCGAGCACCGCTTGCGCCTCCTTCGCGGCCTCGACCTGCGGCAGCAGGTCCCTGTCGCGCTTCGCGTCCTTTTCGAGACGGGGCAGGGCGTTCTCGATCGTCTGCAGGTCGGCGAGGATCAGTTCGGTCTGGATCGTCTCGATGTCGTTCCCGGGCGCGACCTCACCCTCGACGTGGGTGATGTCTTCGTCGCGGAACACACGGGTCACCTGGCAGATCGCGTCGCACTCCCGGATGTTCGAGAGGAACCTGTTGCCCATCCCTTCGCCTTCCGACGCACCCTTGACGATTCCGGCGATGTCGACGAACTGGACGGTCGCGGGAAGGATCTTCTCCGAGTCGTAGATCTCGGACAGCTTCGCGAGCCGGGAGTCCGGAACGCCGACCACGCCGACGTTCGGCTCGATCGTCGCGAAGGGGTAGTTCGCCGCCAGAACGTCGTTCCTGGTGAGGGCGTTGAACAGGGTCAACTTCCCGGCGTTGGGAAGCCCCACGATTCCAATGGAGAGGGCCATCGCGGGACAGGTTACGGGTTCGGCAGGGTGCGGAAGCCCTCGCGGCGGGCAGCGTCGGCCAGGCGCTCGTCGAGGCAGACGAAATCGGACCTTGCTTCGGAATCGGCCCTCGATGCGATTGCGGCGGACAGCTGGAAAGCATCGGCGGATTTCAACGGATGGACCGCGAGCAGTCTGATTGCCTGGGCACTGACTTGATCGGCCGGCCGCACTTCGGTCCATTCGCGGGCGAGGGCCTCGAGCAGTTCGAGTGCCTCGTTGACCTGGGCGCGCGGCAGCCCCTCTCTTTCCCGGCGCCGCAGCGCCGAGACACATTCGGCCGCGGTTTCCCACCAGGCGACCGGCCTCGGGTCCTCCCGGAGCAGTTCCGTCATTGCCGCGGTGTGCTGCTCGTCGAGCAACAACGGGACCACTGCCGAGGCATCCCAGAACCGCACGGCTACCAGTCGGACCGGCGCTCTTCGATCACGGCATCGCTGAGCGAAGTCCCCTCGTTCTTCAGTCGGGGGGCGTCGAAGAAGCTGTCCGGGACGACCCCGCTCCCCCGGCGCTCGACGATGCCCCGCCGCACCAGGTCGTCGAGCCCGTCATCGGCGTCCGGAGAGGCCTTCACGAGCTTCGCCACCGGCCGCCCGTGCTCGGTCACCACGATCTCTTCACCCGACTTGACCTGGGCGAGGTATTCGCTCAACCTAGATTTGAGTTCCGCGACGCCGATCATCTTCATGACTACTCTGACTATAACGACATAACCAGACTAGTCATGAATGTGAAAGATCTCCGACGCAGTACTAACGCTTCTTCGGCTTCTTCCCGGCCTTCTTCTTGACCAGCTTCACGGTCTTCGACTTGGTCAGGGCCTTGCCGCCGGCCGGGGTGAACCTGACCTTGGCCCTGACCTTCGCCACGCCCTTCCTCTTCAGTGCCTTGGCGGCCCTGCCCCTGGCCTTGATCGTGATTGACACGGTCGACTTCTTCTTCGCGGTCTTCTTCTGGCCCTTGACCGTCTTCGACCCCAGGAGCGCGACCTTGCCCTTGCCCGGCACCCTGACCTTCAGCGTGGCGGTGCCCTTCTTCCGGTTGAGCTTCAATCCCTGGAAGCCGAACTTGTTCGACGGCGCCTTGTAGGTGAACCAGACCGGGGTCGAGTAAGCCATGATCAGCTTGTTCGGGCCGGCCATCCGGGACAGCTGGAACGAGTAGCGTCCGGTCTCGGTCACGTTCAGCTCGTGGTTGAACGCGTCACCGACCACGGGGGCCGAGTCGATCGAGACGCCGTTCTTCAGGATCTCGATCGTGTAAGGCCCGGGTACGGTCGCGGTGGGCCCGGCCTCCAGGACGTTCAGCTGGATGTTCATGGCCGGAGCGGTGACCGAGTCGCCGGGCAGTCGGGTCGGGCCGGCCTTGCCGGGCTCACCGGCCTTCAGTTCGACATCTGGCGTGTCGGGCCCGAACGACTTGACGTAGGTGTGCCCGGCCTTCACTGCGGCCGTTACGCCAGTCTGCGAAAGCTCGTCGGCGTGGACGACCGTGGCCCCCTTGCCGAGGACCGTCTCGGCGAGGCCCGTCGCGATGTCCTGGGCCTTGTGATCGTCACTCGTTGCGACCGCGGCGACGTGGGCCCCGGTCGACAGGGCGTGCTCGTAGTACTCGATCGCGGTGGTCACGAACGGGTTCATGACCGACGGGCCGGTGGGGGAGTTGGCCGGGATGCCGGGCGGACCGGTGACGATTTCGATCGCGTTGACCTTCGTGAAGTCGGTGTCGGCGTCGCTGTAGGTCCAGGCACAGCCGCGGCAGCTCGCCGGGGCATCCTTGAACGTGGTCGGGTGGTTGATCTGGCTCCAGCCACCCGCACCCTGGATCTGGGCGAAGCGGGTTGACGGATCCTCGGGGCCACGGACGCTGGTCAGTTCGCCGTCGTCGAGTTGCCTGTTGCTGTTGGCGTCATCGAAGCGCAGAATCTCGCTGAGGCGGAAATCGGTGAACTGGTCGGAGTTCTGGCTGTTGAAGTGGCCGTCGTAGGTGGTCATCTCTGTTCCCGGGATGATCAGCTTGCCGGGGTAGTCCTCGTCGTAGTCCCCCAGTTCGGTCTGACGGGCGACGTCGTTGTTGTGATCGACCAGGGTCATGAAATCGAGACCGACGGGGCCGAAGCCGAGGTCGAAGGTGTCTTCCATCGGCGCGTTGCCGGGCTCGTTCTCTCCGTGGACATGGAGGTCCCCGGTGTACCACCCGGCGGCGGGGTTGGCGACGTACGGCTCGTATGGGCTCGGTTCGAAGTTCTCGTCGGTCCAGGCTGCGGCGGTGCTCGTCCTGATCTCGACCGTGTAGTCGGTGAGGTAGCCAGGTTCATCATCGATGTATCCGGCGCCGAGTTCCACTGCCCAGGTGCCCTGGGGGATCGGTCCGGGCTTGTAAGCCCTCGTTGTATTTCCGGGAACGTAGGCATCACGTGAAGCGGCGGTTTCGCCGTAGATCTCATTGGTGGTGTGGCCGTTCTCGCCGATGCCGACCACCTTGATCGCGCTGCCGCTCCAGCCCCGGCGCTGGTCCATGGTCCAGTTCTCGGGACTGGCGGTGTTCGGCTCATAGACACCGAGGTCGAGCGTCGTGTTGTCCGCGTTGTTGGCACCGCCGGTCATGTTGTCCGGACCGTCGCTGTCGTAGCAGTAGCTGATTCGCATGCCGGTCACGTCGGCTCCGACCTCGAACGGAATCTGGATGAATTTGCCCCGGTACGCCCCGGGAAGGTTCCCGGAGAAGGTCTGCGCCTCACCTGGACCCGACTCATCGTCCGAAGCAGGGGGCGGGGTGCAGGTGGCCGACGCCACGGCGGGCACGGCGAACAGGCCGGCCAGCACGGCTACGAAGATGGACAAACGGACGCGGAAAGACGCAGGCAGGATTCCCATTGCTTTAGTCAACACCATTTGCGGCCGAAGGATTCGGCTTACTTGTTACTTCCTGACGATCGTGAAAGGCCGGCGTACCGTGTTCGAAGCTCCGACCTTGGTGTAGGCGGTAATCACGACCCGGTACCTGCCGGGCTTCAGCTTCTTGTTGCCGATCCGTCCGCTGAAAGCGACGCTGTTGGCGCCCTTCTTCCCGGTCTTCCGGACCAGCTTGCCGGCCTTCACGAAGCGCGGGCACTTCTTCTTCGCCTTGTTCTTCCTGGTGACCTTGCGGCACTTGCCCTTGACCTTGCGGCCCTTGGCCTTCTTCTCGATCCTGATGGTCACCGAGGCGTCGGTGTTCAGGGTGAACTTGACCTTCGTGCCCCTCTTCGCCCCCTTCGCTTTCCTCTTCTTCTTGGCCGAGACCTTCGCGGTCTTCTTCTTGCCGACCGCGAACTTCTTGTTGGTGAGCCTGACCTTGGTCAGCTTCGGCTTCACTTTCGGCGGTTCGACCACCTCGTTCTGGCGGGGGTCGGTGCAGGTGCCGGAGACCACGTTCACGTAGCCCCCGCGCAGGTCGCTCAGATCACCGCTCACCGGGTTGAATCCGCTCGCGACGAAGGCGAGGCACTGGCCGTTGTCGCTGATCGAAGGCGCGAAGGAGCCCTGGTTGTTGCTGAACTGGCCGAAGGCGGGCGGTCCGGAGAGCTCGCCGGTCGCCGTCTGGCGGGCGAACACCGACGAGCGGTCGTCGCCGCCGAGTCCGGGCTTCAGGTTCGACGCACTGGATTCGAAGGCGATCACCGAGCCGTCTCCGTTGACCGAAGCATGTTCGGCCCTGGTCTCGGCCGGCGCGCCGCCCGGGGCCCGGCTGACCAGGGAATTGGCCCCCGTCGCGAGCACCCGTGACACGATCTGTTCGGCGCCCACCGGCCAGGGACCGGCCTCGGGCGCGAGCGTCTGATCGGTGGCCTGGAAGGCGACCACCTTGCCGTCGGCGCTGATCGCCGGGTAGTACTTGGGCCCCGGCGTCGTGGCCCCGGCCAGGCCTTCCAGGCGGGAGACCAGCGTGGTCTCGTTGGCGGCGATCTCCCGGACATAGATGTCCCGGTTGTTGACATTGTCGGCGGGATCGAGGTTGGTCGCCGTGCTCTCGAAGACGACCACCGTGCCGTCACCGTTGATCCGGGCGTTCCGGGAGTCAGCGTTTCCGTGTACCCCGGGATCGGCACCGGCGTCCCTCGAGACGAGGATGGTCTGGTTCGATCCGAAGTCCCGGACGTAGATCTGCTCGTAACCGCCCGGAACCCCGAGGTTGGTGGCTTTCGTCGAGAACACGACGCGCTTCCCGTCACCGCTCAGCATCGAATCGATGGCGTCCTGATCGGCTACCGCGCCCAGGGCGCCGTCGGCCCTCGAGGCGAGCGTGGTCGTGTCGTTCGCGAAGTCGCGCATGTAGATGTCGTTTTCGTTGTCGGCGTCCTCCGGGCTGAGCGGCGAGTAGGCGGTAAAGCTGACCCGGCTGCCGTCGGCGCTGATCGAGACGTTTGTGGCCCCGAATTCGGAGGGCGCGCCATTGCCGGTCTCCCTCGAAGCGAGTTCGATCTCGCCGGTCTGGAGGTCGCGCCGGTAGGCCTGTTGCCTCAGGCCGGTTCCACCCGGCATGCGGTCCGATGTGGCGGCGAAGACGACATAGCGCCCGTCGGCGCTGATCGCGCGGGCGCCGGATCCCGGAACGACGTTGGCCGCGCCCGGCAGCAGGACCCTGGCGCTGCCCGGGGGCCTTGAGGTGAACTCGGCCGCCCCGCCGGCCGCCGGACGGGTGAAGACCCCGTCGCTGGCCCGGTCGCTGTCCGGCGTGAATCCCCCGGACTCGGTCCAGGCGACGCGGCTGCCGTCGCCGGAGATGTCGGCCGCGATCGCGTACTCGGTGGAGTTCGAACGCAGGCTGGTCGTATTGTCGTTCAGGTTCCGCAAGTACGCCCCGTAATAGTCGGCGTTCGGGGTCAGGTTGGTCGCGTCGGTCGAGAAGAGGACGAGCTGGCCGTCGTCGCTCATCTCCGGCCCGTGGGCGCGGCTGTTGGCATTGGCTCCGGCCACGCCGGACTGCCGGCTGATCAGGATCGAGTTGGAGTCGGTCGCGCGGCCCTGGTAGACGCTGAATGCAGTGGACGTGTCGTCGCCGGAGAGGTCGGTCGCTTCGCTGGAGTAAGCGACCCTTACGTCAGCGGCATTCACCGGGGTCCCGGCGATCGAGGGGCCGCGGCTGCCGCCGTTGGCGCCGGTGCTGGGAACGCCCTGGCTGCTACTGACCAGATAATTGGTGGGCGTATTCATGTCGCGGACGAAGACGTCGGTGGAACCGCCGTTGCCGTCGTTGAAGACGGCCGTCAGTAGGTCTTCGTCGGAGGCGAAGGTGATCCAGCGGCCGTCGCCGCTCACCGACGGCGAGAAAGAGCTTGCCGTGCCGGCATCCGGGGAGGCGTTCTTCCGGGAAACCAGCTCCATGACGCCGCTCAGCAGATTTCGGCGGTATATGTCGCTCTCAGCGTTCGGGTCGTTGGCCGGAATCAGCTTCTCCTCGGTGGGGAAGACCACGAAGAGCCCGTTGGCCGAAAGGTCGAAGTCATCGATTTCCTCGGTCGTCCCCGGGGTGGCGAGGGTCGTCACCTTGCTGGTCAGGTCCCGCACGTAGACGTCGTACTTCCCGTCGAGGTCGGCGGGATCGAGGGCGCCGTCGGTGAGGAACGCGACAATATTGCCGTTGCCGCTGATCCGGGGTCTGACCGAGTGGGCGGCGGGTCCGGTGCCGCCGGCACCCGTGGTCCGGCTGGCCAGCTCGACCGCACCCGTCTGGCGGTCCTTGCGATAGACGTTGGCGTAGTCCGGATTGGCGCCGGGCGCCATCGAGTTCAGGTCCGAGGTGAAGGCCAGGTAGCGGCCGTTCCCACTGAGGCTCGAGCGGTCGAAGCCGCTGTTGCCACCGGGAAGCGCGCCTTCGGGCAGGTCGATGTAACTGGTGCTGAAGGTGGAACCGGGCCCCACGGCGAGCGAAGCCGACGCAATACCGGCGGCGACCAGCCCGAAGGCAAGCAGCGCGGCGGCCGAAAACGCGCCGCGTTTCAGAGTAGTTCCCGTTCTGCGAATCATTCCCGCCCCCAGTTTCAGCGGCATAGCCGCGCCGATTGCTACCTGGATGGTAACCGGAACCCGCTCGCCACCGTGAAGTTTCTGTGAATCGAGTTGTCAGTTTCGCGGCCGTGCGGTCCAGCGGTCGCTGCCGGAGCAGAAGTGCGGTCCGTTGTAGCTGAAGTAGCCGTCCTTCACCCGGTTGCCGTCGACCGTGGCTTCGAGCCTGGTCGTGTAGAGCTCGCCTTTGTCCCTGGCGTCGATCCTGCCGTTCCGCGGGATCTTGACCGTCGGGAAGTCGTAGTAGCCGAAGGTCGTGGTCGGAATGCCGGGGAAGATCCCGCACCGGACCTGGAGGAAGATTCTGAACCCGGTCAGGTAGCCGCCCGGCGTGATCGTGAAGTTGACCCTGCCGTCGGAGCTCTCGAAGTAACCGCCCTTGCCTGGCCTGGCCTCGATCTTCGGCCGCAGCGTGAGTGTGCGGCGGGCCTTCGCCTTTCGGCCCACGGCCCGTACGACGACCCGCCCGGCCTTCTTCGAGGTGAGCTTCACCTTCACGGTCCGCGTCCGGCTCTTGCCTGGCGCGATGTTCCCGAGTCTGAGCCTGCGGGGCTTGGCCTTGGCCCGTCTGGTGCCGAGCTTCAGCTTGACCTCCCGGGCGGTGCCCGTGCCCGGGTTCGACACCTTGATCCGGTGCTTCACCCAGCGTCCCGGCTTGACGGTCCGCCCGGTCTTCATCCCGATCTTCAGTTTCGGGACCGGAGGGGCGAGCACATCGGTCAGATCGCCGACCAGGGCGTCGTAGGTGTCGGTTGTGCCGACGGCGTTCAGCGCGGCGAACGCGCAGTTCCAGCCGGCGGTCTCGGCTTCGGAACGCTCGTCGCTGACCTTGATCGTCCGGCCGGAGTAAGAGGCGCCGGACGAGCTGCCGGGAGCGGTGCCGACGACGACCCCTTCGTCGCCCTGGCAGACCCCTTCCACGGACCGCCCGAACTCGACCACGAGGTCGGAGTCGGTGGCGGCGGTCGCCCGTGCCCTCAGGGTGACGGTGCCACCGATCGTGCCGTTCTTCAGGTCCTGCCGGACCGTGGCCGATTCGATCTGCCGGGCGGGATCGGTGGTGGCGGGAAGGCCGGCGGGCCGGGTCGCGAGGTCGCCGGCGTGCGCGACCACTTCGCGGGCCGCGGATGCTTCCGTGACGGCCGCCAGGCAGGCGACGGTCAGGACGGCCAGTGCCAGGGGGCGTCTAGTCATCTTCGTCCTTGTAGAACCACGCTTCGTCGAGCAGGATGCCTTCGTTCGCCGCGTCGGGCTTGCCCCGCTTGTTCACCTGAATCGTCAGGGTCTCGGTCTTCGTCTTGCCGTCGTCGTAGCTGAAGCGGATCCGCCCCCGGGACAGGACCCGGTAGGTGCCGCGGTCCTCCGGCGGGAAGCTGCCGACCGCGACGAACGGGATCGAGCCGCCACCGCTCGTGATCAGCGAGGTCGAGGTCCGCCCGAACCTGCCGTCGCGGGTCAGGGTCACGAATTCCTGGGAGGTCGAGCAGTAGAAGGTGATGCCGCAGAGGCCGAAGAAGGACGCGTTCTTCAGGGTCAGCTTGAAGCGGGCGCCGGGCTTGGCGAAGGCAGAGCCGTACCAGGTCCCTACGGCGGCTTCCGTCCAGCCGTCCGCCTCGAGCTTCAGCTTCAGCGTCCCGTTCCGGTACGTGCCTTTGTTCTCGCCGATCCGGACCGCGCCGGTCTTCGGATCGAACGAGTAGCGCAGGCACCCGGGCTGGAGGTCTCCGTCCTCGTCCTTCTTCGCGGTGACCTTCGAACAGTTCTTCAGGCCTCCCTCGGGCATGCCCCAGTGGACGAACCTGGAGTTGGCGAAGTAGAGCCCGAGGATGTCGGCGGAGCGGTCGTACTGGTAGGTCTCGAAGTTCCAGAACAGCTTGCCGGCCAGGCCTCTGCCCGTGGGCCCGGGCTTCGGTTTCTTCACTTTCACGCGTACCGATTTCGAAGCAGAGGCCTTGACGCCCTTGCCGGTGACCTTGGCCCGCAGCTTGATCTTGCCTTTGGCTCTCGGCTTGACCTTGAGGCTGAAGGTCGCGGTCTTCGACCTGCCCGGGCCGATGGACTTCAGGCCGCGGCTGGCGGGCTTCGCCCTGGCCGGGCCGTTGGCGCTCAGGCGGACCTTGACCCGGGAGGCGCCCGCGTCGCCGGAATTCCGGACCCTGACCTTGACCTTGTGGCTGGAGCCGCGCTTGACGCTGCCTCTCGCGCCGCCGATCGAAGCCGACAGCCGGGGCTTCTTCGGCGGCGGCTCGACCGCGAAGGATTCGGTCCTGTCGAAGACCAGGTCCGGGTCGTCGGGGTCGGTGAGCAGCACTGCGGAGCAGTTCACGGGGAGGTCGGCGAGTTCGGAAGTGGTCGTGGTGAGCGTCACCCGGGTGGCCTCGATCGTCCGGTCGGCGGGGCCGTCGGCCTCGGGGGGTAAGGGTCCGTCGTCCTCGCGGATCCAGACGGCGTCCCCGTCGGGAAGGAAGGTCCCGAGGGCGGCAAGCGGAACCACCGCGCACTCGCCGCTATCGTTCAGCCGGCCGAGCGCGCCGGTGATCTGGGTGAAGAGTTCTCCGGGAGGCGCCGCAAAGGTGGTGGTGACGGAGAATTCCCCGGTTTCGCTGTCGTAGCTGGTCTGGGCGGCGCTGATGTCCCGGCTCGAAACGGGTCCGTCTCCGGCGGGGTCGGCGGCACTGCCCGAATAGACGGTGGCCGACGAGCTGCCGGCACCGATCGCGAGAGCGGCAACCGTCGCGAGCAGCCCTACGAGGAGAGTGGCTCCGAACCGGCGAAATGAGAAGTTGTGGATCCCTGCCACGCAATGTTGATCATACCCAGGGGCCGTTCACAACTAATGCGAACTTGGGGAGGACTCTGTGCGAGGATGTCAGCAGGGCATGGGGTGGGATCCCAAACGAGGAAATGAGGCACAGTGGACAAGACATTGAATGTGGACGACGTTGAAACGGTCTCGCTGGAATCGAGCGCCAGCGACGACGCGGCGTGGACCGGCGGTTACTTCGCCTACGGCGGCAACGGCTCGGAGCAGTCGGCGGAGCTCTACTTCGCGATACCGCCGGGCAAGAGACTGGGGCGTCATTACGACACCGCCGAGGAGACGCAGTTCTTCGTCGGAGGATCGGGTGATCTCCTGCTCGATGACGGCCCGCAACCGGTGAAGAAGGGCGACCTGATCGTGCTGACGGAAGGCACGATGCACGACATCCACAACACCGGCGACGAGGACCTGAAGGTGATCGGCTTCTTCTCGAAACCACAGGTCGAACAGCACTGGAGCGAGGAGAAGTGGGGTGACGACAACGAGTCGGTGACGGGCTCGCCCAACCGCTGAGCTTCATGTGTCCGGCAGGGCGACCGGACCCGGGGGTGCGGCCGGTAGGCTCGGATGATGGACCGCGGGACGGCGTTCGCAGATCAGACCGGGCGGGTCGCGCTGGTCACCGGCTGCGGCAGTGAGGCCGGCATCGGTCTTGCCACGGCGCGGGCGCTCGGCCGGCAGGGGGCGACGGTGGCGATCACCTCGACCACCGCGCGGATCGAAGAACGAGCCCGAGAACTCCGGGACCTCGGCATCGTGGCGAGCGCCCACGTAGCCGACCTCACCTCGGACGCCGGGGCCGAACGGGTCGTCACCGAGGCGAACGCGGTCCACGGCGGTATCGACATCCTCGTCAACAACGCCGGGATGGTCCAGGCCGGCGTTGCGGACATCAGCCGCCCCTTCGGCGAGCTGAGCGCGGAGGAGTGGCGGGCCGGCATCGACCGGAACCTGAACCTGGCGGCCAGCGTCACGCGGGCCGCGCTCCCGTCGGTCACGCGGGCCGGGTGCGGCCGGATCATCTTCGTCAGTTCGGTCACCGGACCGATGGTGAGCGCGCCGGGCAATCCCGCTTACAGCGCCGCCAAGGCGGGGCTGGACGGGCTGATGCGGGCGCTGGCGATCGAGCTCGGCCCGGGAGGTACGACGGTCAATTCGGTGAATCCCGGCTGGATCGAATCCGGCAGCGCGACCCCGGACGAGATCGAGGCCGGAAAGCGCACTCCGGTCGGGCGGGCCGGGACGCCGGACGAGGTGGCCGCGGCGGTGGTGATGCTCGCTGCGCCGGAGGCCGGGTACATCACCGGGCAGACCCTGGTGGTCGACGGGGGCAACATCATCCAGGAGATCAAGGGCTAGCCCTGAGAGCGGCCTGTCGAGGCGCTAGCGTTGGGGCATGTCAGTCGAACCCACACCGGTCGACGCCCGGCTTGCCGTCTACGTCCAGGATCACGCAGGCGGGCGCGACGAAGCCTTGAGGCGAGTCGAGGAACAGACCGCAGCGATGGGGTCGATCGTGAGGATGCAGACCGCGCCGGAACAGGCGGCCTTCCTCGAGATGCTGGTGAGGCTGGTCGACGCGAGACTGGCGATCGAGGTCGGAACCTTCACCGGTTACGGGGCGATCCGGATCGCGAGGGGCCTCGGTCCGGGAGGCCGCCTGATCTGTTTCGAGCTCGAACAGGAAAGGGCCGACATCGCCCAGGCCAACCTGGACGCGGCCGGTGTGGGAGAGCAGACGGAGATAGTGGTCGGGCCCGCGATGGAAGGCATTCGCGACCTGCCGGAAGCAGCGATCGATTTCGCCTACCTCGACGCCGACAAGACCGGCTACCCGGACTACTACGAGGAGCTGGTGCCCCGCCTGAGCCCGGGTGGCCTGCTGGCGATCGACAACGTATTCATGGGAGGCCGGATCCTCGATTCGGATCCGGACGAAGGAACGGCAGCCGTACAGAGCCTGAACGACCGCACCATGGAAGACGAAAGAGTCGATTCGGTGATGCTGGGAATGGCCGACGGTCTGACCCTGGTCCGCCGCCGCGGCGACTGAGGCGCCGTCCCTTCAGCGGATCGGCCGTGCGTTCGGACGGCACGGTTTGATCATGGTTCGTGCGCATTCGGTGTGGACTCGTGATCCGAGTTGCAGGAGTCTGGCCTCATGTTCAGCGAGAAATTCCACGAAGGCGAGGCAACTCAGGGTCACAGTCCCGACTGGGCGCCGCTCGAACTGGTCATAGGCGGGGAACTGCCGGAGTGGTTCATGTGGATGTTCGAAGTCCAGCTGACCAACGGCCTGGTTTTGAACGCCTACAAGCACCGAATGTCGCGCGAGTACATGCACCTGAGCAGAAACGGGAGCTGCTTCGACTTTCGGTCACCCAATCGCTATTTCGAAGTGGACCTCGCGATGGCGATCGAACGTGCCTTCAGGTTCATGGGTCCCTATGAGCTGCCGCCGGAGCAGCGCCAGGCCCTGGATATGGCGATTGAGAAGGCAGAGTGGCTATAATCTTAGCTACTAATGTAGCTACAAAGGAGTCACCCATGGACGTAGGGATCAGGGACCTGAAGAACAACCTCAGCCGGCACCTCAAGAGCGTCCAGGATGGCAAGGCAATCACGGTCACGGATCACGGAAAGCCGATCGCCCGGATCGAACCGATCAAGAAGATCTCGAAGCTCGACCAGATGATCGCTGACGGAAGCGCCACCGCCGCGAAGCAACCAAACAGGAGGACACTTCCCAAGCCCATCAAGATGAAAGGTTCGATTCTGGAGTTTCTCGAAGAGCAGAGAGGTTGAATGTCTACCTCGACACCTCAGCATTCGTTCCCCTACTCATGGCCGAACGCACGACCGAACCACTCAAGGAGCTGTGGGCCAGCGCGGACAAACTGACATCCACTCGACTCCTGTTTGTTGAATCGGCCTCGAGTCTGGAGAGGGCCCGACGAGCAAAGCGCGTCTCAGACGCAGACTCGCTGAACGCTTTCGAGCAACTTGAGCAAATGTGGGATGAGATGGTCGTCATCGAACTGGGGGAACCGCTGATGCTTCGGGCGGCGCTACTCGCGAGCCAGTTTGGCCTGCGTGGATTCGACGCAGTTCATTGTGCGGCCGCCCTGGGAATGGACGACGACAACGTGATTGCCGTTTCAAGTGACTCGCGAATGAATGCGGCGTGGTCGAAGTTGGGCATGACAGTCTTCAATCCGCACGCCTGATCGCTCCGCCGCGACTGAAAGATCGCTTCCAATCAAGGTAATCGGGTGCGACCCTCGTAAAACAGGGTGAGTACGACTTGAACCAAAGGCCGCCACCCGTGGACGTGAAGCAGGGCAGATGTTCAACGACCGCTTCCTGGAAGACGAAAGGGTCGATTCGGTGATGCTGGGAATGGCCGACGGCCTGACCCTGGTCCGCCGGTGCTGATCGTCGGTCCTATGATCATCCTGTGAGGGAAAGGGAGACAGAAGATCCGGGTATGAAGCCAGGTCCTCGGGACCAACTTGTTACCGAGTCGCTTCGATCTGAGTTGAACGAAGTCGATCCTGAGCTTCTGGTTCTCTCGGATCTGGATCCCGCCGAGGCGCCCCACCGCCTCTCTCAGTATGCGAAAGAAGAAGTGCTTCGGGGACTCGATCCTGAACTCCCTTCGGCTGACCAAGCAGAAGCACTCAACTCTGCGCTCGAGAACCTGCGATTCGACATCTCAGAAGTCATCGAGCTGCCACCTCAGCTCCTTGGCGGCGTGAAGGCCCGATCGAAAACCGGTTGACCGCTCGATCTTCCGCCTGATCCAGCCACCCCGTTTAGCCAGAGCGATCTCTTAGTCAACGCTGAGGGACAACCCAACATCGGTTCGGAGCTGAAGGCTGAACTGGCATCGGCCCACAGTGTGGATCTAATTTGCGCGTTTGTGATCTGGTCGGGGGTTCGTCACCTTCGCGACGCATTGGCGAACGTCGTAGCTCGAGGTGGAAGGGTGCGCGTGATCACCACCACTTACATGGGGGCGACTGAGAAGCGAGCAGTGGACGAACTTTTCAAGTTGGGGGCTGAGGTTCGGGTGGCTCTCGACGCCCGCACAACGAAGCTCCATGCGAAGGCATGGTTGCTGGAGCGAGAGTCTGGACTCGATACCGCCTACGTCGGTTCTTCAAATCTCTCGCATACGGCACTTTTCGACGGCCTCGAGTGGAACATCAGGTTGTCTTCGGTCAACGCGAAGCACGTGATCGACCGCGTGCGAATGACGTTCGCAAGTCACTGGGAGTCGGAGCACTTCGAGGCATACGACCCGGACGTCAACGGTGAAGATCTCGAAGAGGCGCTGGTTCAGCATGACCGTCGATCGCTCGGTGAGAGTTCCACGATTTCCTTCGCAAATCTCGAAGTTCGACCTTATCCACACCAGGAACGGATGCTTGAGGCGCTTGGGTTGGAGCGCGAGCGGTTTGATCGCCACAAGAATCTGGTAGTTGCTGCCACCGGAACCGGCAAGACCGTGGTTGCGGCCCTCGACTATCGGCAATTGGCCCGTAAATCAGGCGGCCGGCCGTCTCTCCTCTTCGTCGCTCATCGCGAAGAGATCCTTCGCCAGTCGCTCGCCACGTATCGCGCGGTGATGAAAGACGGATCGTTTGGCGAAATTCTAGGAGGAGGCAAGCAGGCGAAGGGGGACCACGTCTTCGCCATGATCCAGTCTCTCAACGCCAAGCAGATCGAACGGATCGATCCCGAGGCCTTTGAACTCGTGGTTGTCGACGAGTTTCACCACGCCGCAGCGTCGAGCTACGAGCGACTCCTGAACCTCCTTAAGCCAAAGGAACTCCTTGGCCTAACCGCTACGCCGGAACGACTCGACGGCAAAGACGTCACTGAATGGTTCGGTGGCCGAATCGCCGTTGAATTGCGCCTCTGGGAGGCGATCGATCAGGGCTTCTTGGTGCCATTCCAGTACTTCGGAATCGCGGATGGCGTTGATCTCGGTGAAATCGGTTGGCGTCGAGGTGGATACGCGGCCGGAGAACTCAGCAACCTCTACACCGGAGACGATCATCGGGTCGCCAAGATTCTCGAGTCCATTCAGAAGATCATTGGCAATCCCGGAAGCATGAAAGCCCTCGGTTTTTGTGTGTCGAAGGACCACGCCTATTTCATGGCCGATCGATTCACTCGAGCCGGGCTTGAGAGTGTTGCCGTAACTGGAGACGATGCTCCTGAGAAGAGGCAACAGGCCCTGACTCGACTTGCTCGGGGCGATCTCCGTTGCGTGTTCTCGGTTGAAGTGCTTGGCGAAGGCGTGGATGTTCCAGATGTTCAACTGCTTGCTCTTACTTCGCCCAACTGAGTCCGCGACCTTGTTTGCTCAACAGTTGGGACGCGGTCTCCGTCGGGCTGAAGGCAAGAGTCACTTGACGGTGCTGGATTTGATCGGACAGCATCGCAAGGAGTTTCGCTTCGACCAGAGACTCTCGGCGATCCTCGACCGGCGCCGGGGCAGCATCAAGGATCAGGTGGAGGCCGGTTTTCCATTCCTGCCGGCTGGCTGCACCGTTGACCTGGACCGGAAGAGCACCGAGGTTGTGCTGGAGAACCTGAAGGAAGCCAGTCGTCATTCGATGCCAGCGCGGATCGTTGACGACCTCAAGCAAGCCGGCCCGGAAATGGGGCTTGCTGAATTCCTCGAGAAATACGAGCACCGTGTCGAGAGCATTTATCGATCTAAGTGTTCCTGGACTGGCTTCCGAAAGGAAGCCGGATTTAGTGCTTTCGAGTCATCCGACGCCGAGCTGGAAGCACTGGCTTTGCGAAACCTGAGCCGGCTAACGCACTTGGACGATCCAGAGCGCGGCGGCTTTTATGGCAGCTTGTTGGCGCGAGATGAATCTCCTCGACCCTTGAACTTCTCCGAACGTCAGCGACGGCTCACGACAATGCTCGCCTGGGGCCTTGGCTCCGGGAAGTCTGGACGCGAATCGCTTGACGAGTTTTTCGCCGATCTGTGGAAAGAGGATGCAGTGAAGGCTGAACTTCGACAACTGCTTGGTGTCGTTGCCGATCGCGCTTACACGAATCCCCTTCTGTTTGATGCCAACTCCGAAATTCCGCTCGATGTTCATGCCCGGTACTCGAGAGAGGAAATCGTCGCTGCTCTCGGCTTTGGAGAAGGCATCAAGCCAAAGATCACGCAAGGTGGTGTGCTCTGGGTCCCCCAAGCTGAGAGCGATGTGTTCTTCATCGACCTCCATAAGGCCGAACGCGATTACTCACCAACCACGATGTATCGCGACTACGCCATCAACCGCGAACTGTTCCATTGGGAATCGCAGTCCCGCCAGGCTCCACATCAGCCGATGGTTCAGCGGTACATCAACCATCGCGAGCGAGGGACCAAGGTTCAGCTCTTTGTGCGAGAGAGAAAACAGGGCGAACTCGGAACCATGCCTTTCACTTATCTCGGTCCGGCCGATTATGTCTCGCATCAGGGCGAGTTCCCCGTCCAATTCACTTGGCGGCTGAGGACTCCAATGCCCGCGGAACTCTTCGAATCGGCGAGAAGTGTCGCCGCCTAGCGACTGAAAGATCGCTTCCAATCAAGGTAATCGGGTGCGACCCTCGTAAAACAGGGTGAGTACGACTTGAACCAAAGGCCACCACCCGTGGACGTGAAGCAGGGCAGATGTTCAGAGAACGCGAAGAACCCGACGAGACCGAAGAGATCTCGCTCGAAGACACCCAGGAGTACCGGGTAGCGAGGGCCAGAGAGGCCGAGGCCGAGACCGCGGCGCTGCGCCGACGCGAGCCCGAGACCGGCGAATACGACGAAGAAGAATTCGACCACGGGGTGGTCGATGACTACATCGACGAAGGCGTGGTCGATGAGGACGAAGCAGAAGACGAGTACTTCGTCGACGAGATCGAAGAAGGAGAAGTCAACGTGGTCGACCTCGAGACCGAGGAGGCGGACCTGCCCGGGGAGGAAAAGGAGCCGGCCGATTCGGTCACGGCCCACCTGAAGGCGGCCGGTTCGGCGGCGGTCGCGAAGCTGCGCGGGGTCGAGTTGCCGAAACCGCCGAAGCCGAACGTCTCGAAGCCCGAGGGCGGAGTGGTCGCGGGGATCGCCGCGATCGTCGTCGCTTCATTGGTGGTCGGCATCGGTGCGTACTTCATCGGCAAGGGCACCGGGGACGACGTCGATACCGCGAGGCTCGAAGGGGCGGCGGCCGGCAAGCAGGCCGGGGCGATCGAAGGAGCTTCGAAGGGTTACGCCGAGGGTTTCCAGAGGGGCCGCGACGCGGGGTTCGAGAAGGCCTACATCCAGGCCTACAAGCTGAACTACAAGAGGGCGTTCGAACAGGCGGGGCTGGAACCGCCCACCAGCGAAGAGATCGACGTCCCCGAGCCGTGAAGAGGCAGTTCACACCCTGGCTGATCGGCGGTGTGCTGGCGGTGGCGCTCGCGGCGATCGCCGGCTACGCGATCGGATCCGGATCGGCGACGACGGGAAGCGAGGCCGAGACGGCCAGGGCGGACGCTTACGAGCTCGCATACGACCAGAGCTTCGAGACGGTCGAGGAGCTCGCGCGAGAGCAGGGACTCGAAGAAGGCAGGACCCGCGGCCGGAGGGCCGGCGTGAAGACCGGGCAGCGCGAGGGTTTCGACCTGGGTGGTGGGATGGCCGGCCTCCAGTCCGCCGAAGAAGGCGAAGCGGCGGCCGCGGCGGCGCAGGCGGCGGCCGAGGCTTCGATCGCCGAGCGGCAGGCGAACTGCGGCGCGATCCCCGAGGCACCCGATGTTTGTCCGACCGCCGCCGAGCTGGCCGAGTACGAGGCGGCCGCGGCCGCGGCGGCGATCCCCGGGAATGACGGGGGAGGGTTCTTCAATGGCGGCCGGTGAGGCGAAGGCCCGCCAGCGGAAGAGCGTCCTGCTGGTGGCCGGGGCGGCGGCCGTCCTGATCGCGCTGGTGATCGGCCTGTCAACGGGCGACCAGGCGAAGCCGGACGAAGCCGACACCGACCTGACCACCAGGCAGATCTTCGAGAGGGCCAGGGAAAAGACGATGGCCGAGGTGAGAAGGAGCTCCGCGACCGAAGGCTTCGAGGACGGCAAGGAGTCGGGCACGAAGCAGGGCGCGAGGGCGGGCAAGAGGGCCGGGGAATCAGACGGAGCGGTCGCGGCCCAGCTACAGATCACAAGCGTGGCCGAGGCAGGAGCCGCCAACGCCCAGGCAGAACTGGACAGCATCTCGGCGGTGCCACCGCCACCCGCAATGCCCGGCCGGAACTCGGCCCGCTGAAGACGCAGTCGGTGATCTCGGGGTCATCCGGCAGCGCCGGACGTTTCCCTACGTCGAATTTTCTACGGATTGGATACAAAGCTCAACCATTTTGTATGCAATTAGCAGGGACATCCACGAACAAATGCCAGAACTTTGGACAAATAGCCTCAAATCGTATACGTTCTTTCGTGCGAGCTGTTAGGTACCTATCCCTGATTGAGAGGATTTTCGATGAGACGTCTCGTTGCAGTACTGGCCATTTCAGGTCTGGCCATGGGCTTCGCCGCGTGTGGATCCGACGACAGCGGCGACAGTGCGGGAGGCAACAGTGATGATCCGATCACGCTGGGCTTCGCGATCGGTGAAACCGGCTTTATGGAGCCGTATGATGTCCCAACGCGGACGGTCGCCCAGATGGCGGCCGACGACATCAACGCGGACGGCGGGATTGACGGGCGCCAGATCGAAATCGTCTCGGCGAACACCAAGTCGAAGCCCGAGCTGGCCGGAAACGCGGCAACCAAGGTGATCGACGAAGGTGCCGACGTCGTGATCGTCAGCTGCGACTTCGATCAGGGCTCCCCGGCGGCGATCGTCGCTCAGGAGAAAGGCAAGCTGGCGATGTCCACTTGCGCGGCCTCGACCGACTTCGGGCCCTCCGGAATAGGCCCGCTCGCGTTCACGATGGCTACCGCAGCACCGGTCGAAGGAGCTGCGATGGCGGAATTCGGTTTCAACGACCAGGGCTACAAGACCGCTGCCACCATCCTCGACGACACGCTCGAGTTCACCAAGCAGACCACCCAGGGATTTACGGACCGGTTCGAGGAACTCGGTGGTGAGATCCTGGTGGAGACCACGTTTAAGCAGGGAGACGCATCGATCGCCTCCCAGATCAACGAGATCAAGTCCCTGCCCGAACCCCCGGACACACTCTGGATCACGTCGTACCACCCTGGTCTGGCCAGCGCTATGAAGCAGGTGCGGGCGGCCGGACTCGACATGCCGATCCTCAGCGATGAGGACATGGACGGTGACTACTGGAAAAACGCGGTCCCCGGTATAAGTGATGTCTTCTACGCCACGTACGCCTCCATCTACGGAGACGATTCGGATGACGCGGTGAATGATCTGGTCAAGCGGTACAAGCAACAGGAAGGCGACCTGCCGGACACCTCCCTGTTTCTTACCGGTTTCGCCGCCGTTCAGGCCCTCGACAAGGCCATCACGGGAGCCGATGGTTCGACGGAAGGTGCCGACCTCCAGGCCCAACTCGAAACGTTCGATGATGAGAACCTTCTCCTGCCGACGACCTTCACGGCGGAGGACCACATCTCGTTCAAGCGAACGCTCAGAATCATGGAGATCCAGGACGGGAAGACCACCCTGGTCAAGGAGCTCAGCCCGGAATCGGTACCGGTAGCCGGAAACTAGAGACGGAGAAGTCAGGTCGCACCGCGAGTCAGATGCCGGTCAGGGCCGACAGCTCAGTGGACCGTGCCCGTGGCGGCGGCGGTGCCGGATCGAAGGGATCCGGCACCGCGCTTCCGTCTCGCCTCACCGCCCGTGACATAGTCGTCCGGTTTCAGGGGCTAACCGCCGTCAACGGGGTCGACTGCGATCTCCAGACGAAGGAGATCGTCGGCCTGATCGGTCCGAACGGGGCAGGAAAGACGACGTTGGTCAACGTCCTGACCGGCTTTCAGGAGTGCGACGAAGGAGTCGTCCGTCTCGGGGACACCGAGATCACCAATGACCCCCCGCAGAAGCGCGCCCGGCGAGGGTTGACCCGGACCTTCCAGGGCGCCCGCCTGTTTCCGGCCCTGTCGGTCCTCGAGAATGTCCAGGTCTCCGGTGTCGGCCAGGGTCTGGGCCTCAATGCTGCCCGGGACCGCGCCGCAGAGGTCCTTGAGGTGCTCGGCCTCGACGCTCTTTCCAACCGGACTGCCTCCGACCTCAGCACCGGACAGGAACGCCGCCTCCAGGTGGCGCGGGCGGTGGCGATGGAACCCCGGTTTCTCTTCCTGGACGAGCCGGCTGCCGGGCTGAACGAGAGCGAGTCGGACGACCTGCTCAGCGTGATCACCGGACTGCCCGGGCTGATCGGGTGCGGCATCCTCCTGATCGAGCACGACATGCGGGTGATCATGGGCGCCTGTTCCCGGATCATCGTCCTGGACAACGGCAAGCTCATCAAGGTCGGAACGCCGGCCGAAGTTCGGGCCGACCAGACAGTCATCGACGCTTACCTCGGGAGCTGAGCCTTGCTCCGGATCGAGAACCTGACCGTCGCCTACGGGGGGAGTGCCGCAGTCAGCGGGCTCGACCTCACCGTGGCCGACGGCGAAGCGGTGAGCATGGTCGGACCGAACGGTGCCGGCAAGACCAGCACGCTTTCCGCCATAGTCGGGCAGCTGAAGCCGGCCTCGGGAACGATCCTGTTCCGCGATCGTAGTGTGGTCGGAGAGAAGCCCGAAAGCCTTGTGCGGTCGGGGATCGCCCTGGTTCCGGAAGGACGCCAGATCTTCTCGACGCTGACCGTCGGCGAGAACCTGAAGCTGCCGGTCGCCGACTTGGGAAAGGCCGATGCCCGCGAAGCGATCGACCGGGAGCTGGAACGGTTCCCCGACCTCTCGCCGAGGCTGGCGAATCCCGCCGGCGGACTCTCCGGTGGCCAGCAACAGATGCTGGCGATCAGCCGGGCTCTCCTCTGCCGTCCGAAGCTCCTCCTCCTCGACGAACCCTCGCTCGGACTGGCCCCAAAGCTCGTCGACGTCGTCTTCGAAGCCCTCACCCGGCTACGCGAGGATGGGGTGACGATCCTGCTGGTCGAACAGAACGCGATCAGGGCAAGTCAGTTCGCCGACCGGACCTATGTCCTGAATGCGGGCAAGGTCGTCCTTCAGGGCAGCCGCAGTGAATTGGCCGACACCGACCTCTTGACCGAGTCGTACCTCGGATCGCCCGACAGGGCCAAGGGCAAGGGCAAAGCATGACCGACGTTCTCCAGCATGCGGCTGACGCGATCAGCTTGGGCAGCCTCTACGCCGTGCTCGCGATCGGCGTCGCCCTGATCTTCGGCATCATGAACCTGATCAACTTCGCCTACGGCGAATTGATCATGATCGGCGCGTTCACTCTGTACGTGTTCGCTTCGGCGCCGTGGCCGATCCAGTTCGTCCTCGCCCTGCTCATCACGATCATGGCCGCGCTCCTGATGGAACGCCTGGCCTTCCGGCCCTTCAGGGGAGCGAGCGCACCGGTCCTCCTGGTCACTTCGTTCGCCCTCAGTTTCGCCCTGCAGTCGCTCGCCACAGTGATCTTCACCTCCCGGGCCAAAGGCATCTCGCTCCCTACTTGGTTCGACCAGTCGATCTCGCTCGGGTCGGTCACGTTTTCCAGTCTCAACCTGATCACGTTCGCCGTCATGATCGTCCTGGTCGGTGGACTCGCGGCCTTCCTCCAGCGGTCGATGCTCGGGATCCAGATGCGGGCGGCGGCCGAGAACTTCAAGACTGCCCAGCTCGTCGGGGTGCGCTCGAACGTGGTTATCGCTGCCGCCTTCGCCCTGAGCGGCCTGTTCGCCGGAGTGGCTGCGATCCTGATCGTCGGCCAGAGCGGCACCGTCACTCCGACCATCGGCTCGGGGCCAGTGCTGATCGCGTTCGTGGCGACGATCATCGGTGGCCTCGGCAGTCTCTACGGCGCCGCCTACGGTGGCTTCTTCCTCGGGGTGCTGACGGTCCTGCTGCAGGTACTGCTGCCCGATTCGCTGGCTCCCTACCGCGACGCCTTCGTCTACGCCGGTGTGGTCCTGGTGCTGCTCCTGAGGCCCGAAGGCCTGATCGTCGTCAAGGCGAGATTCGAGCGAGTGTGACCGGATGAAGCCACTCTTCGACAAAACCGTGGGCCGGCACTGGGCGCTGGTGTCCCTGATCCTGATTCTGGCGGCGGTTGCCGTGATCGGGTCCAATGGTTCCGGCGTGACCCAGCGCCAGACGATCGAGGTCCTGGTCAACGTCGTCCTGGTGACAGGCCTCTACGTTTTCGCCGGCAACACCGGCGTGCTCTCGTTCGGGCAGATGAGTTTCATGTCGGTCGGTGCCTATACCGCCGCGATCGTTTCGATCCCGCAGATCCAGAAGCACGTCCTGCTTCCCGATCTGCCGGGCTTCCTGGCGACGATGGAACTCAGCCCGGTATTGACCGGACTCGCCGCAGGACTCGTCGCCGTTGTCTTTGCCCTCATCCTGGTCGTTCCGATCACACGGCTCGGAGGGCTCAGCGCCAGTCTCGCGATGTTCGCGGTGCTGGTGATCACGTTCCAGGTCGCCAGCAACTGGGATGCGGTCACCCGGGGCAGCCAGACGATGCTCGGGGTCCCGACCAACACGACGATCACCAGCGCCCTGATCTGGAGCGTCGTCGTCCTGATCGGCGCCTACGCCTACCAGCGGTCGGCAGCCGGGCTGAGGGTACGAGCGACCCGGGAAGACGAGTTCGTCGCCCGCTCGGTTGGCATCTCGATTCCGCGCGAACGGGCCATCGCCTTCATCCTCAGCGCCTTCATCGTCGGTATCGGCGGGTTCCTCTACGCGCAGTTCATCGGAGCGTTCACCCCGTCCACCTTCTATGTCCACATCACCTTCCTGACCATAGCCATGCTGATAGTCGGTGGGCAGAACAGCCTCGCGGGCGCCGTGGTAGGGGCGGTTCTGATCACTGAACTGAGCTTCCTCTTCGGATCGATCGAGGACGGAGTTGGGGTCGGTCCGGTCGAGTTCTCGGGACGCGACGGGATCTCCGATGCCGCCTTGGCGATCGTGATCCTGCTGGTCCTGGCCTATCGCCGGCAGGGAATCATGAACGGGAAAGAATTCCACTGGCCACCGCGTCTCTATGAGAGGTTGCGCGAAAGCCGCGACGCTCCGGCCGGCGGCGCCGAATCCGGCAACATCCAAGACAGCGCTCGAAAGGCAGACAAGTCCAATGGCTGAAGAACCGGTCACCTTCAAGGTCACCTGCGATGTCGGCGGTACGTTCACCGACGTCGTGGTCTCCGACCAGGAAGGCCGAATGGTCGTCGGCAAGGCGCTGACCTCCCCGCCGCACCTGATCGATGGTCTGCTGGAAGCGATCGGAGTCTGCGCAGAGCAGTTCCGCATGGAGACCGACCGGCTGCTCGGGAAGTGCGAACTCTTCGTCTACAGCACCACTCAGGCGACCAACGCGATCCTCGAAGGCAAGACGGCCAGGACCGCTCTGCTCGTAACAGAGGGATTCCGCGATGTCCTGACCCGCCGCGAGGGTGGGTCGATGTTGCCCTACGACTACAGCCGGCCGTACCCGGACCCTTACGTGTCCCGCCGGCTCACCCTCGAGGTCCCCGAGCGGATCAACGCCGAAGGGGAGGTCGTAAAGGAACTCGATCGCGAAGCTGCCGCAAATCTCCTCGAACGGCTGCGGGAGAATGAAGTGGAGTCGGTTGCCGTCTGCTTCCTCTGGTCGACTGCCAACGGCGAACACGAGGCCGCTCTCGGCACGATGATCGAAGAGTCGCTCGGGATCCCCTACACGCTGTCGCATGAACTCAACCCGATCGTCCGCGAATACCGGCGGGCCTCCGGAACCGCCATCGACGCTTCGCTGAAGCTGCTGATGCCGGGGCATCTGGCCGGCATCGAAGAGGGCCTACGCGGTTCGGGATTCGAAGGCGAACTGCTCGCCGCGACTTCGGTCGGCGGAGCGCTGCCGATGCAGGACCTGATCAGCCGGCCGATCTACGCGGCTAAGTCGGGTCCTTCGCTCGCTCCGGTCGCCGGCGCACTCTTCGCCGATGAACTGGGAAGCCGCGATCTGATCGTGTGCGATACCGGTGGCACCAGTTTCGACATCAGCCTGGTGCGGGATGGCGGGATCGTCACCACTCGTGAAACCTGGCTCGGCGGAACCTTCACCGGGCACCTGACCGGTTTGAGTTCGGTCAACGTGCGTTCGATCGGTGCCGGCGGTGGGTCGGTCGCCTGGGTGGACCCGGGAGGTCTCCTGCGGGTAGGGCCCGAAAGCGCGGGAGCTGACCCCGGCCCTGCCTGTTACGGCAACGGTGGCGATCAGCCGACCGTCACCGATGCGGCCCTGGTCCTCGGTTACCTCGATCCGGGAAGCTTTCTCGGCGGTCGCATGGAACTCGATCCGCAGGCGGCCCGACGGGTGCTCGACGGTCTGGCGTCGCAGCTCGGCCTGAGTGTCGAACGTACGGCGGAAGCGGTGATGACGGTCGCGAACGAGCACATGGTCGACGCGATCAAGGAGATCACGATCAACCAAGGGATCGATCCCCGTGGTACCGGGGTCGTCGCCGGAGGCGGCGCCGCCGGATTCGGAATCGCGGCGATCGCGTCCGAACTCGACTGTCCCAGCGTGATGTTGCCGAGGACCGCCGGAGCTCTCAGTGCTTTTGGCGGCCAGTACTCCGACATCGTCTTCGAACAGGGGCGGAGTGCTTACTGCCGGACGGACTCGTTCGATTCCGCAACCGTGAATGCCGCTCTCAAGGAGATCGACGAGGCGCTGAAGCCCTACGCTGACGGGCTCCGGGAGAACGGGGTCGCCGAGCAACGGGTCGAGTGGACGGTCGAAGCACGCTATGCCCATCAGGTCTGGTCGCTCGACATACCCCTGCGGACGGGGCGGCTCGAGTCGGAGGCCGACCTGGATGAGCTGGTCGACTCCTTCCACGCGACGCATGAGCGCATCTTCGCCGTTTCAGAGCCAGGCCAGACCCTGGAGCTGTTGCATTTCACCGGCCGGCTCACGGCCGAACCGACCAAGCCGCCCCGGGGTACCGCCAGGCCCGACTCCGGTGAGGGCGTCCCCCCGCCACGCCAGGGCACCGCGCACTTTAGGGGCCACGGCCGGATTGACGTGGACATCCTTCCCGGCGCCGGAATCGAACCGGGTACGAAGCTCGAGGGGCCGGCGCTGATTACCGAACCGACAACCACGATCGTGGTCCCGCCCGAATGGAGTCTCACGGTGACCGCGGCCGGCGACTACCTGATGGAGGCCAAGTGAATACAGAAAGCAGTCCCGTCGAGAAAAAGGGTTTCGACCCGATCCTCGCGGCCGTCCTCGCCAACCGCTTCGAGGCGATCGTCCGCGAGATGATGAACACTCTCTTCCGGGCCGGTCGCTCCTCGGTCCTCAATATGGCTCGCGACTTCTCTTGCTGCGTGATCACCGCAGATGACCAGCTGCTGGCCGCGGCGGAAGGCCTGCAGGTCCACGTGCTGGGCGCCGGTTTCCAGACTGCCTCGATGCGCGAGCTGCACCCGAAGCTGGCCGAAGGTGACGCCTTCATGCACAACGATCCGTACCTGGGCAACACTCACACTGCAGATCACACCCTGCTGGTTCCGGTGTTCGCGGGCGGCGAGCATGTCTTCACGGTCTCGGCGAAGGCCCACCAAGCCGACTGCGGCAACTCCCAGCCCACCACCTACATGCCGTTCGCGGCGGACCTGTACGAAGAGGGCGGTCTCAACTTCCCCTGCGTCCGCATCCAGAAGGACTACGAGGACGTCAACGACATCATCCGGATGTGCCGCCGCCGGATTCGGGTGCCCGACGTGTGGTACGGCGACTACCTGGCCTCGCTGGGCGCGGTGCGCATCGGCGAGCGCCGGATCAAGGAACTGGTCAACGAGTACGGAATCGAAGTCGTCATGGAGTTCCAGCAATGGTGGCTCGACTATTCCGAGCGGCGGATGATCCAGGCGATCTCCGAACTTCCGGCGGCGCAGCTCGAAGCCCACTCGGTCCATGACCCGCTCCCGGACCTCCCGGACGGCGTCAACGTCAAGGTGAAGATCGGAATCGACCCGGACGAAGGCCGGATCCAAGTCGACCTGCGCGACAACATCGACTGCGTCCCGGCGGGGATCAACCTTTCCCGGAGTTGCGCCACCGCCGGGGCCGTGATTGCCGTGTTCAACTGCATCGAGGCAGACGTCCCCCGGAATGCCGGCAGCTTTCGCCGGATCGACGTGATGATCCGGGACGGCTCGGTCGCGGGTGGTCTCAAGTTTCCGTTCTCGAGTTCGATGTCGACCACCAATGTCCTGAACCGCTTGATCAACGCGGCCCAGTCGGCCTTCTCCCAGCTCGGCGATGGCTACGGCCTGGCCGAGGGCGGCGGTGCGCTCGGCGTCGGCTGGGGCGTCTATTCGGGGATCGACCACCGCAGTGGCGAGGCCTACATAAACGAGGCCGTGATCGGGAACAACGGCGGCCCGGGCGGCCCCAAGTGCGACGGCTGGGTGACCTACGCGATGCCCGACTGCGCCAAGACGGTCTACATCGACAGCGTTGAGATCATCGAGCAGAAGTACCCGCTCCACTTCGATGCGGTGAGGCTGCTCACCGACAGCGGTGGTGCCGGACGCTACCGCGGCGGTCCGGCCAGCGAGGTCGTCTTCGGCCCCGGCGGGACCAACATGACCCAGGTCTTCTATGCCGCGGACTTCGCCGAGGGGCCGCCGCAAGGAGTCCTCGGGGGACTGCCCGGCCAGGGTGCCGAAGCAGCCAAGGTGGAACTCGACGGCACCGAGACCGAGCTCGAACCGATGGGCGGGGCCGACCTCGCGCCCGGGGAGATGATCCGGGGCATCGAGTCAGGAGGCGGCGGTTACGGAGACCCGCTCGACCGCGACCCCGAGGCCGTCGTGGACGACGTTCTCGAAGGATGGGTTTCCGGTGAGTCGGCTTCTTCCACCTATGGGGTCGTGACCACCGGCCGGATCGAAGACGGCAGTCTTGCCGTCGAACCCGATGAAACCTGGAACTTGAGAAAGAGCCTGCGGGCTTCCGCCGCCAGCACCAACCCGAACGGAACAACATGAACTCTCCAGACACAGCCCTCGACACTGCGGGACCGGCCCTCGACCGCTACCTCGCCTCGACCGGGAGGTCGCGGGAATTGATGAAGCGCGCCAGCCGGGTGATGCCCGGGGGCAGCTCGCGCTCGCATGCCTTCTTCCGGCCCTACCCGGTCGTCTTCAAGCGCGGCCAAGGGCCCTGGCTCTGGGACGAGGACGACAACCGGTATGTCGACCTGACGTACAACGGGCTCAGCCTCATCCACGGCCACGCGTATCGGCCGGTCGAGGAGGCCGTGGTCCGGGCGCTGCCGAACGGAACGGCCTGGGTCGGGACGTCCGAGTACCAGATCGCCTATGCAGAGGATCTCTGCGAACGCATTCCTTCGGCGGACCTCGTCCGCTTCACCAATACCGGCACAGAGGCGACGATGCTCGGAGTCAAGCTAGCCCGGCAGTCGACCGGCCGGCCGCTAGTGCTCAAGTCTTGGGGCGCGTATCACGGCTCCTATGACGATCTCGAAGCGGGCCTCTACGGCAACAAGGACTTCCCCGGCAGGACTGCACTCGCCCGGTTCGGTGACATCGACTCATACAAGGAGGCGTTCGCCGAACACGGCGACCAGATCGCGGCGGTGATCATCGAACCGGTGCTGCTCACCTTCCGGGTCGTTTCTCCCCCGGAAGAATTCCTGCCTCAGGTCTGCGAACTGGCCCGGGAGAACGGTTCCGTCGTCGTGCTCGACGACTGCCTGATGTTCCGCCTTGCGGAAGGGGGTTCGGCGGAGAAGTACGAGTTCGAGCCCGACCTAACCTGCCTCGGTAAGTTCATCGGGGGCGGACTGCCCATGGGCGTCGTTGCCGGGAAGACGGAGATCATGAGTCAGATGGATCCTTATGGAGACAAACGCCTCTACCACGGGGGGTCGTTCAACGGCAACCCTCTAGCCTCGGCTGCGGGGAAGGTGTCCCTGCGAGACCTCACCGGCGAACGAATCGAAGAGATGGACCGGAAGGCCGATCGGCTCCGGGGAATCCTGCGGGATCGTTCGGCCGGGGTCGACCTCGCCCTCGACGTCTCCGGAGACGGCTCGGTGATAGGCAATCACGTCCTCGATGCCAGCGGTGCCACCGATCGCGAAGCCGGCTACTACCTCCACCTGGCCGCCATGAATCGCGGGGTGTTCTTCGGGCCGGACGGTGAGATGGCCATGTGTACCACGCTCGACGACGAGGCCTTGGAACTGACGATTGGCGCGATGAGCGCGGCACTTGAAGAAACTGCCGGATGGATCGCCGACGGAAGGCCCGGCAGAGAGTGATGCGCGGTGTAACGGCAGCCGAGCGGGGTACTACGGTGACGCGATGAGCGAAGAGGACGTGGGACTTCCGGATCGCCTGCCGAAGGAACCGCTCGCCGCTGCCGTTGCAAGGGGCCTTCGCGAGGCCATCATCAAAGGTGAGATTCCACCCGACTCGAGGATCAAGCAGGCCGATGTCGCGAAGCGGTTCGGGGTCAGCCGGTCTCCTGTGCGTGAGGCGTTTCTCGATCTGGCCGCAGACGGATTCGTCGAGCTGGAACGTGATGTGGGCGCCAGAGTCACCCCGTTCGACGACCGGGAACTGGTCGAGGTCTACCTCGCCCGGGAAGCTTTGGAGCCGATCATCATCGAAGCGACCTGCGAGATGATCACTGACGAGGAGTTTGCCGCGATCAGACAGATGAACGACCGCAGTGAGGAATACGCGGCGGTCGGAGACATCACGGGGTACCTTCGGATCGATGCCGAGATGCATGCGGCACTACTCGAAGCCTCTGGGATGAAGGTGCTGAGCGGCATAGCGGCCGGACTGTGGCGGCGGACGCATCGGTACCGCTTCGCCTACACTTCGATAGACCGGATCGAGACCTCGGTGCTCGAGCACCGTCTGCTGCTCGACACGATCGAACAGGGCGACGCGGTCGATGCGGCCGACATATACCGGATTCACACGCGGCGGACTCGAGTGACGCTTCTCGAAGGGGGTTTTCCGCGCAAAGGAAAAGGTCTGCTCGGGCGGGGCCATGACGGTCTCGCCGACGGAGAACTGAACGAAAGGTGACACTGATGACTATTGAACGAACACCATCCAGCTTTGCGAAGTTCAGTGAAACGGTGACGGTGACCGGGTCCGGAGCCTGGGTCTACATCTCGGGCCAGGTCGGTTTCGACGAAACCGGGAAGGCGGTGGTGTCAGGCGGGATCTCTGACGAGACGAATAGGATCTTCGACCAGATCGACCGGCGCCTCGCCGAGCAGGGCGGATCGCTTTCGGACGTGATCAAGCTGAACGTCTTCATGACCGACCTGGCCGAGTACGGGGACTTCAGCGCGGTCCGCACCGAACGGTTCCCCGACGTTCAGCCGTCGAGCTCCGCGGTCGGCGTGAGCGATCTGCTCCTGGGGGCGAAGATCGAGATTGACGGTGTCGCGTTCATCCCCGACGAGGGCTGATCGTGCCGGGCGAGCTCCTCTGGGAACCGTCGGTGGATCTGGTCGAGCGGTCGAACCTGACTGCGTTCCGGAACTGGCTCGCGTCCGAGAAGGGGCTGGAGTTCGCCGGCTACGACGACTTGTGGGAGTGGTCGACCACCGATCTCGACGGCTTCTGGGCTGCCATCTGGGACTTCACCGGAGTCGTGTGCTCCCGGCCCTATGAACGGATCCTGAGCTCGCGTGAGATGCCCGGGGCAGAGTGGTTCCCGGGTGCCCGGCTGAACTACGCCGAGAACGTGTTCGAGGGCCACGACGACGATGCGGTGGCGATTGTCCACGCCTCGGAATCGTCCGCGGCCGCCGAGCTCCGCTGGGGCGAACTCCGCTCGGCGGTGGCCGCGGCCGCCGCCGGACTGCGTGACCTCGGGGTCGGACGCGGCGACCGGGTCGTTGCTTATCTGCCGAACGTCCCCGAGACGATCATCGGTTTCCTGGCCACCGCCAGCATCGGCGCGATCTGGTCGAGCTGCTCGCCGGACTTCGGGACGCGCACCGTGGTCAACCGGTTCGCCCAGATCGAACCCAAGGTGATGATCGCGGTCGATGGCTATCGGTACGGGGGCAAGGAGTTCGACCGGACCGAGGCCCTCGATCAGCTGGTGCGGGCGATGCCGACCCTTGAATCCGTGGTCCTGGTCCCGCGCAAGGACCGGCTGGAGAAGGTGACGAACGGCGAACCCGGCACGCTCGGTGACCGGCTCGGCGTGATCGACTGGCGAGACCTGCTCGCGGTCGACGATCGCTCCGACCTCGAGTTCGAGCAGGTTGGTTCCTCCGATCCGCTCTGGGTCCTCTATTCCTCGGGCACCACCGGCCTTCCGAAGGCGATCGTCCAGAGCCACGGCGGCATCCTGCTAGAGCACAAGAAAACGCACAACCTCCACCTCGACCTGCAGAGCGGCGACCGCTACATGTGGTTTACCACCACCGGCTGGATGATGTGGAACTTCCTCGTTTCCGGCCTGCTCACCGAGGCGGCGATCGTGCTCTACGACGGAAACCCGGGTTACCCGGATCTTTCGCGTCTGTGGGACCTCGCGGCGGAGACCGGGGTGACTTGTTTCGGCACCAGCGCGTCTTACATATCGGGCTGCATGAAGGCGGGCGTGGTCCCCGGAGAGGGGCGCGACCTTTCGAAACTGAAGGCTGTCGGCTCGACCGGCTCCCCCCTGGTGCCCGAAGGATTCGACTGGATCTTCGACCAGCTGGGGCACGACACCTGGCTGTTCTCGGCGAGCGGCGGCACCGACGTCTGTACGGCCTTCATCGGTGGCGTGCCGTGGCTGCCGGTCTACCGGGGGGAGCTCCAGGGACGGGCTCTCGGCTCGAGGCTGGAAGCATGGAACGACGAGGGCGAGCCGGTGATCGGCGAGGTCGGAGAGCTGGTCCTCACCGAGCCCTTACCTTCGATGCCGGTCTATCTCTGGGGAGACGACCCGGAAATGACCCGTTACCGCGAGAGCTACTTCGAGCCGTTCCCAGGGATCTGGAGGCACGGCGACTGGATCGAGATCACCGAACGCGGGACCGGAATCATCTACGGCCGGTCCGACTCGACCATCAACCGCGGGGGAATCCGCATGGGAACCAGCGAGATCTACCGGGCCATCCTCGCGATGCCGGAGATCCTCGACGCCCTGGTGGTAGACATACCACGGGAAGGTACCGAAGGTTGGATACCCCTCTTCGTGGTGCCCGCGGAAGGCGTGGAGATCGACGACGACCTGCGCAGCCGCATTGCCGATCGCGTGCGCCGCGACTGCTCGCCCCGCCACGTGCCGAACGAAGTCTTCGAGGTCTCGGAGATCCCCCGCACCCTAACCGGAAAGATCCTCGAAGTCCCGGTCAAGCGAATCCTCATGGGCATGCCGGTGGCGAAGGCAGCAAGCCGCGACTCCCTGGAGAATCCGGACTCACTCGACTACTTCGTCGAACTCTCGAAGACGCTTGGATAGTGGAATCGTCTGTCTCACTTCTCTCTGGCCTCCAGTGGCCGACTTCGTAGTCGGGCCGGCCCGGGCTAGCCAAATCAAGTCCTAGCTAATGTGAGGCCTGCCACAGGCACAGGCAACTCGCTGAATCGATCCGCGCCCGTCACCCCGCGAGCGGCGAGGCTGATGGTGTCGGCTCAAGTTCTTCCCGGACTGCACCAGGCCGGAGCAGGTTCCGGATGTTCGCCTCTTCAATCCGCGGGAGACAACCTGCAAGTAAGGTCCGACCCATGAAACGACTTCGGGGAGTCTTCGCCATCCTGATCGTGCTCAGCGTTGGCGCCTTCGCTGCCGGCTGCGGAAGCGATGACGATCCGAGCAGCGAGCAGCTTCATGAAGCTCGTGAGCAGGGGGCTCAGGAGGCCAAGGCTGAAGCTGCCGCCAACGCCAAGCTCGACGCGCTTCAGGCCGAGGTCGACAAGCTCAAGGAACAGAATCAAAAGACGCAGTCGAACGCTGCCTCTGTTTCTCCCGTGGGTGGTGGGAATGCTCCCGTCGGCGACGGTCCGGCCAAGACCTGTACCGGTGGCGTTCAGGCCAACTCGGCGACCTCTTGCGAATTCGCCATGAACGTTTCTGGCGAGTACGGATCCAATCCCGGCAGCACTTCGATCCGGGCCTTCAGTCCTGCGACCGGCCAGTTCTACAACCTGACCTGCTCTGGCTGGAGTGGTGGCGGGACCCCGGACGAAGCTAATTCAGGAAACGTCCATCTCGTTGATCCTTCGGGGTCAACCTACGACTGACGCCGGCTGAAAGGCCGAAAACGGTCAACTCCGTCTCTTCTCAGAAGCGCTTGGCCAGCTCGACGTTCTCTTCGGTACTCACCCGAGCGAAGCTACTCGATCCGGTCGGCTTCGGAGCCGACCTCGGAAATCGTGTCGAGCACGCCGAGCAGCTCGGTCACCCGGCAGACGAGCAGGCGCTCGTCGTCCACTTCGACCCAGACTCCCGCCTCGGCCGGGAAGACCACATGGTCACCCTTCTTCACCGGCATCTCGACTCCGGCGGCCGTCCACCAGTCGACTCCCTGGCCGACGTCGAGCACGATCCCGTGCTGTGGGGCCGGCTCGGAGGATCCGGGTGGGACCACCAGGCCGGACTTCCGCATCTGTCCGGGCTCCAGTTCCTTGATCACGACCTGGTCGAAAAGGGGTTTGAGTTGATGTCTCGCCACGACCTGAAGCCTAGGGCAACGCCGGTGACGCTAGCCTCGAAGAATGAAACGTTCCGATGCTCTCGCCCCGCTATCCCGTGACCACCATCAGGTGCTCGCGTTGGCGAAGAACCTTCAGGAGGCCACGGACGTCGAACCGGCCGCCGCTGAGTTCATCGAATTCTGGCAGCCCGGCGGCATCAACCACTTCCGGATCGAAGAAGAAGTCCTGCTGCCCGGATCGAACCTGCCGGGCCCCGGCGAGGACGACCTCTCGGTCCGGATGCTCCACGACCACCTGGACATCCGGCGCCGGGCGGCTACGGTGCTCGCCGGCGATGCCACCCTCTCCGACATCCACGAACTCGGAGCGCTCCTCCACGACCACACCCGGTTCGAGGAACGGGAACTCTTCCTGGCGATCGAGACCAACCTCTCGCCCGCCGAGCTGGACCGGCTGGGTGAGGCCATCGCCTTCGCTATTGCTATCGGTAACTGACGCGAGAATCTGGTCGAGGATCACTCTTCAAGCTTTGCTTCAGCTTCTTCGGCGACATCTGCTTTCTTCTCGGCCTCATCCCTCGCGTCGTCGGCTTCAGTCTGCGCATTGACCGCTTGTGCCCTTAACGATGCGTAAGAACCTCTCGCGCTCCTCAACTGGCGACCTGCTTTGGACCAATCGGATTGGAGTTCGGAATCGATCGAGTCGTTACTGCAGTAAAGGTCGCTAAAGCAGGCGTTCCATGTGTTGTATGCGTCGGAGTACGAGTTGAGTGCCTTTTCAGCCCGGACGCCGGTGGACAAACAGGAGAAGTTGATGTTTCCAAAAGGCACGCGGTCGTAGACGACGCGCACGTCACCAACTCGGGTGCTGTAATCCGCGTATGTGAGTCCTACCGAAAGTCGGCTATCCAGTGATGCCAATGACTGCAACAGGTCACCCAACTGGTTCTTGCAAGAGAGGAAACCAGATGCCTTCGCCTCAGCCTTGTCCGCGAGCTTTTCAGCATCGTTGTTAGCTTCCACTGCTTCCGCGCGCGCGGTCTCAGCTGCATCTTTCTCTTCTTGTGAAGGACCTCCACATCCGATGAAGGCGATCGCGAGCAACGTGCCAAATATCATCGTTGTCCTCTTGACCATAAGCCCCTCTCCAGATTCCTTGGTTTCTCCCCATCTGCGCCACCCACCTATGGTGGAGCCGTCACTGACAGAAAGTTTACGATAGCCGTCATGATTAAGTCAGGGGGCCGTCGGCCAGCTCGCCTTCGGCCCGGCTGATTCGCTCGCTCAGTGGCGGGTGCGTTGCCGTCAGGCGGTCGATGAAGCTCTGCTTTTCGATCACTTCTCCGTCCCCTCCCTGCAGGTGCCTCAGGGCTTCGATCATTTCCTTTCCGAGGCCCAGGTCGATCGCGTACTCGTCTGCTTCGAACTCTGTTCTTCTTCCGAGCAGTCGGAGCAGCAGGGTTGACCCTCCTAGTACGAGGTACAGCGCTACCGCGGGGACGATCAGGAAGGCCAGGAATGCAAGCGCGATCAGCAGGCCGAAGCAACCAAACGTCCCCCGAGCGATTGCGAGGAGTGCGTAGAAGACGAGCATCACCAGCCTGAGGACGAACTGGGCCGGCTTTCCGTACCACCAGGCGAGCACGATTCCTCCGATGTGCCTTTTCGTGTGGTGGCCGAGCTCGTGGGCTATCACCGCCGCAATTGCCCCGTCGTTCATGTCCAGCATTCCCTGGTCGAGGCTCACCACTGAATCTCCCGACGCGAATGCGTTGATCGTCTGCTGGTCGGTCATTCTCAGCCGGTAGGCGTCGGGATGGAGTCCGGCCCGCCCGCAGACGTCGTTCCAGAGCGGTTCGGTCCGGGTCCACTCGGTCTCGCTCGGCACGCGGCAGTCGTTCCGGGACTGCCACCACCACTCGTCGGCCTTTCCGGTCAGGAACAGCGGGCCGGCCAGGGTCCACGGCACGACCAGGAGGAACAGCAGCGACCAGAACAGCGGTTCGAGCTGATCCGGGGAGGCACTTCCGTTCTGCCAGTCATTGGCGAAGTAGGCGATCGGCAGCCAGACGAACAGAACCGAAATCAGCCAGAGGCCGGCGACCACCAAGAAGCCGGCCGCGCCCGCGCGGGAGACGTCCTTCCGCTGGTCCTTCGGGTCCGCGGCAGCGGTCAGGGCTCACACCTGACCGGGCATGAAGCCGACCCGCGCCAGCGGCTCGACCAGTTCGTATTCCTCGTACGAAAGGTGGGACAGGAGAGTGTCCGTCAGGACGTCGATCGCGCCCTGCAGGCGATCGAAATCTCCGGGATCGTTGATGTGGTGGACCAGCGCCGCGTCGACTTCTTCGATCGCGTCGTGGATCGCGTGGTGTTCGAGGGTCAGCTGGTCGATCACCGGTTCGAGAGCCGGTTCGGTCCGCTTCAGGTGCGGGAAGACCGAGGCGTCCTCGAGGCCGTGATGCTGCGTCACCGCAACGCAGTACCGGGAACAGAACGCGCCGAGGGTCCAGTCGTTCTGCCTCATCGCCATCTCGTTCAGGGTGCTTCGGGCCTGGCCCGCGGTCAGCGCCCCGTCGCGGACCTGCTGGACGACCGAGCGCAGATCGGTGAGCTCGCTCCTCAGGTGGTCGTGGACCTCGATCAGGGTCTTGCCGACCAGCTTGCCCTGCTCCGAGTACTCGACTTCGGGACCCGACTCGCGCCGGTGGGGACGGGCCGCTTCGTCCCACGGCATCTGGCCGGTCAGGCGAACTCCGGGATCGGGAGTGGGGGTCACTCCGAGGCGCGCGTACTCGTCCGCGTCGGCGGCCTCGGCCCCGGTGATCGACTGATCTGCCGGTTCGACCGGCCCCCCGGGCTCCTCCTCCTTGAAGTCCGGCACCGCTTCCTTCGCCGGAGCCGCCTCCCGTTCGCGCTCGACCAGCTCCCGCACCGCCGGCGCCACCGCAGCGAATGCTTCGATCGTCGCCCGGTCGTCTGCCGCGGCGATGAAGGTGCCGATGCCGTGCTCGATCGCGTATTCGGTCATGGTGATCGGCCACTCCGAAGGATTGCCGGCAAGCGGGCCGGGTGTGCCGTCGCCGAAATGACCAGAGACGTTCAGCAGGCGGCGGACCGCCGCCGGGTCGCGCCCGGCCTGCGCCGCGGCGTCATCGATCCGCCGGTTGCCTTCGTCGATCTGTTCCGGTTCGAGGTACGGGACGCTCGGCAGCCAGCCGTCGCCGGCGGTGCCGGTCAGCTTCAGCATCCTCGGCTTGTAGGCGCCGATCCAGATCTCCACCCGGTGCGCCGGCGCGGGGCCACGAGCCGCGCCCTTCAGCTGGTAGTGTTCGCCGTCGAACCTCACTCCGCCGCGCTCGCCGGTGTCCCAGATCTCCCGGATGATCGTGACCGCCTCGGTCAGGGCATCGACCCCCTGGCCCGGGGTCAGATGCTCGCCGCCCATTGCTTCGATCGCGTCCCAGAGGGCGCCGGCTCCGATGCCCAGTTCGACCCGGCCGCCGCTCAGCAGGTCGAGGCTCGCCACCGACCTCGCAACCACCGCCGGCTGCCGTAGCGGCAGGCTGAGCACGTTGGGAGCCAGCTTCACCCGGCTGGTCGCGGCCGCCAGGAAGGAGAGCAGGGTCCAGGTGTCGAGGAACCTCGACTGGTACGGGTGGTCCTGGAAGGTGACCAGATCGAGACCGAGTTCATCGGCCAGCTGTGCCAGCTCGATCACCGCCGTCGCCTGCGTGTTGTCCGGGGTGATGAAGACGCCGAACTCGAGGTCGTGGCCGTAATCGTTCATGGGCAGACCCTAGACAACCGCCTGTCCGCAACTCCTGTCCGGCTGTCCATCCGGCTCATTCGACGGTGTCCTTCCAGTCAGCTGCCAGCAGCCGCCTCGAGCGCCAGGTCGACCGCCTCTTCGGGCGAGGCGGCGATGCGCGGCAGCGGGATGTCCGGGTCTGCGGCCTCGGCGAAGCGCTCGAGGTCCCAGCCGCCCAGGGAGATCACCGGGCGGCCGGTGCGGAGCGCGAGCGACACCTCGCTGAGCGTGCCCCAGCTCCCGCCGCAGGCGATCAAGGCGTCGCAGGCCCGCACGACGAGACCGTTTCGCAACTCGCCGAGACCGGTCGGGATCGCGACGGTGAGCCACTGATTGCCCGCGGCACGGTCGCTGCCGGGGAGGAGGCCGACGGTCGTCCCGCCCGCCTCGAAGGCTCCCCGGCTGGCCGCTTCCATCACTCCGCCGTGGCCCCCGGTCACGACGACGCCTCCCCGTCCGGCGATCAGCAGGCCGACTTCGTGGGCCCGGTCGAGGACTTCGTCCGATGCCGAGCTCGGACCGGCCACCGAGATGTAGGGCGGAGTTTCGATCGCGCGATCCTATCCCGGCCGGAGAGGGATGCTCCACCGGCTGCCCGGCCCGGAGGTCTTCCATTTCTACACGGGCGAGGCGGCGATGCGCGGAGCATCCGGACGCAGCCCGGTTCATCACCGACCACACGCGGGGCTGACCGACCGGTGTCAGTTTTCGCTCCGGGGCCCAGACCCGGAGGTCATGGGCAATGAAACTGAGGCCGAGTGGCCGGACTTCGATCCCGGCGTACTCAACGAAGAAGAGCGAGAGCTCTGGGACGAGTACATCTCCGAGGAGAACAAGGACGGCATGGTCGTCAAGGTCTGGAACTTCGGATACATCTGCACGCTGGAACTGGGGCGAGTCCCGAAGGTGGTCGACCAGTATCTGAAGGTCGACGACATCGGGATAAAGCTGCGCCAGTACCAGGACAACATGAGAGAATCCCGCCACAAGGGCCGACGCCCCGGCCTCGACTAACCTCAAACGATGGACCAGGCTTGTCCGTTCTGCGCGCGCGTTGAGGATGAAAACGATCTGATGGCGGAAAGCGAATCGTCCGCTTGTTTCCTCGATGGTTTTCCCGTGACCGAAGGACACCGGCTCGTGGTTCCCAAACGTCACGTCGCTCGTGTTGACGAACTCGATTCGTCGGAATGGGCTGATCTCTTCGATCTGGTCCGGCAGGTTTCCCAAGAACTTGCAGCGACCCACGGAGTGGATGGGCTGACTATCGGGATCAACAGCGGTGAGTCGGCGGGCCAGACCGTCCCCCACGCGCATGTTCACGTGATCCCGCGCAGTCGGGGTGACGTGGATGATCCGCGCGGTGGAGTGCGAAATGTGATCCCAGGAAAAGCTGACTACTGGAGCGGCGACTGAGATGTCCGAGACCCTGATACTTGGCGAGAAACTCTTGGCTCTACTAGACCAGTCCGCGAGAAGCTCGACCTACAAACCTGCATTGCTCGTGGCGATCCTGGATCGGGCACCAGAGCATCTGGATGGATCGAGGATCCCGGTTCGGAGTCTCGCCGAACGGATCATTGATCTCTATTGGCAGCAGACACTCGAATACCCGACCACCAGTCAGGTGCTTCGCCAGAACCAGTCTGGTGGGCAAGCGACGATCGTTCAGAGCCTGGTGGAATTTCGCGACAGCCTTGGGACGGCCAATCGAAATCTGCCGGAGAGGGTCAAGGAGGGGATTCGTTGGGAGCGCATCGTCAAGAAGGTCGAGAAAGTCGTCGCCGAGTACCCCATTCCCCGGCTACAGCGGCCTTTCGACGACTTTCTATATTCCTTCGACTGGCCATGGCAGGAACAAGGCGGCTGGCGGGTGAGCCAGTACCGGGAATCGTCTAGATCTATTGCACTACTGCCAGGCGTGGCGGATTCGCTCACTTCCCTCGGGCCCATGCTTCGGCCCTTCATCACAAGGTGGTGGACCGACAAGGCGGCCCGGTTGAATCCAAACGTGGAGGCCGCGCAGTCGGTTGTCGACTTCGAAGCGTTCATGTTCGGTGCCGATCGGGTCGCTTTGGGTCGAATCGGCGAGGGGTTGCTCGACCTTCAGTCAGGCCGCTGTTTCTATTGCGGCGATTCGATTGCGAAGAACCGTGAGATCGACCATTTCGTTCCGTGGAGTTTCAGTGGCGACGACGGCCTCGACAATCTGGTGGCCTCTTGCCGCCGCTGTAACGGGTCGAAGAGTGCAACCCTGGCTGGGCCGGACCACCTGGAGCACCTGCTCGAAAGAAACCTGACCTGGAACCGAGACTTGCTCGAACTCGCCAGGGAACGGTCCTGGCCGAGAAACAGGACGCGAACGGCCCAGATCAGGAAAGCGACCTACATTCGTTCTCCGGATGAGCGCCCGGTGTGGATGACATCAGGAGATGTGGGCCGCTTTGATCCCCTGGGGGTCCACCGCGACCGGTTCGAGGAATTGCTTCGGACCGTCTGACTCCCGCTTCTAGATCGAGGTGTTGTGCCCGCAAGTCTTCAGGCCCAGTTTTGTGGCCAGCTTGTTTCTCTTCTGTTGCTCCGCGATCGAATCGTTCAGGGTCGTCAGGTAGGGCGTGGTCTTTTCCGACACCATCCCTTCCTTGACTGTCCCGATCAGCTTTTTCGCGGATCGCACCTGTTCGTCCAGCGATGCGATCCAGGCTTTCCACTTCTCCTTCTGGCCCGCCGGTGGAGTCAGCTTCTTCAGCTGAGCGTTCAGGTCTTGAGTCTGCGCGAGCGACGATTTCAGGTAGGCCTTCATCACCTTCGGGTTCTTCGAGTTCGATGAGGTGCCGTCGAGCAGGGTCAGCTGCTTCTCCTGGGCCTCCTTGCAGAGGTTGTCCGCCTTGGCGATCACGTCTTCGCCGGAAGAACCGCATCCGATCGCGACCGCGCTGAGACATCCGAGAACCAGAAGGGTGCGGGGCATGGCCGTCACGCTACCCGTCGGCACGAAGATCCGATGCCTTCAACTTTGCCGTCCAGGCTTTTCTCTGGGTCAGGTTGGCGACTGCCGTTCCGATGAACTGGTCGGTTCGCTCGTCGGGGGCGATCGTTTCGATGACCTTTTCGAGCACATCCCTCTGGGCCATCTCTTTCAACTTCCGGCCCTTGGCGATCGTGCCCGACACCGCCCGGAGAGACCCTTCGATCTCGAGCTGGCCGTGGAGGCTCACGTAAGAAAGCGGCCGCTCCAGTTCGGTGCCGTCTTCGAAGCGGCCGGTCGCGTCCAGTTCGACCAGGTCGTAGTTGACGCCGAGGCTCTCGGAGTCATTCATCGTCTGGAGCTCCGGTTCGGTGAGGTAGGTCATGAAGCCCTGGATCCGCGTGCCGCCCGACGGGTGGATCGTCGCCGGTATGTATCCGGCGGAAACGTGGCTCGAGTAGACCGCGTCGTAGCCCTCGACCTCGAAGGCGATCACCGGGATGTGGACCTCCGCTATGCCCGCGAACTTGTGGGCGAGGGTGACCGGCGACGGGTTCGAGCTGTAACCGAAGACGGGGGTGAGGCCGTCGAGGTCGACCTCCCAGGTGTCGGGATGCCCCTCGAGCAGGTGCTCGTGGTCGTGGGTGAAGATGTACGAGCACCGCGGCCGGCGGAACGGGTAGGACTTGGCCCGCTCGATCGCCTCGATTGTTCCCGTGTTCGGCATCGCGGCGGATCCTATGGACTCGGGGTAGCCTTCGGCCCATGCTGAGACTCCGGATCTCGATCGCCGAGGAAGAGAAGGCCAGGGTCATCGGCCGGTTGCGCGAGACCGAGGGCGTTCGCCGGGTCACGGCCGACCGCAACGAGTTGAACGAAGAGTGGGTACTCGACGCCGACCTGTCGCCGTCGGCCGCCGACCGCGTGCTGGACCGGCTCATCGAACTCGGGATTCCCGACCACGGCTATGTGATGGTGCGCCAGGATGTGATCGCCCCGAGAGGGGAGCCCGGCACTTCGATCGCCTCCGACGACGGCTTCGCCTGGGCCGAGGTGCTGGGGCAGGCGAGGGAGAACGCCAGGCCGATCGCCCGCTACCTCCTGTTGATGGGTGTCGCGGGCTGCATCGCGGCGATGGGCGTGGTCACCGATAATGCCATCCTGATCGTCGGCGCGATGGCGGTGAGTCCCGACCTGCTGCCGATCTGCGCGACCTGCGTCGCCCTCGTCGGCAAGCGCATCCACCTGGCCGGCCGCGCGTTCAGCACGCTGCTGATCGGCATGCTGGTCGTGATGCTGGTGGCCGCCGTCCTCTCCTTCCTGCTCCGCATCGCCGGCGTCCTCGACGGCGATCCGGACGACTACCTGGGCGCCCTCGGCGGCCTGGTCAAGACCGACTATTCGACCGTGATCATCGCCCTCGCGGCCGGGATCGCGGCGATCCTCTCCTTCGAGACCCGGGCGGCAGCCGCGGTCGGTGTGGCGATCTCGATCACGACGGTTCCGGCGTCGGCCTTCTTCGGTGTGGCGATCGGCCTCGGCGATGCGGCCGACTCGACCTACGCACTGGTCACGCTCGGCATGTACGTCAGCCTCCTGATCGTCGCCGGAACGGTCACGCTCTGGGCACAGCGGCTGATCGGCTCGCCGAACCGCTAGGGCCCGGGGGCGAGACCTGGACGCCACAGCCCTTCAAGGCTGTGAGGTTCACTCGCCACGCCAGGAACGGCATGAGATTGGTCCACATCAGCGCCGAACAGATTGAGAAGATGCTGCCGGACTGCAGTCCAGTCGATTTCGACCCCGGGGGTCGGCCAAGGTTCATCATGCGAATCGATGGTCTCTGGATTCGGGTCGTAGTCGCAGTTGACAAGCCCGATCTCGTCGTTACTGTTCATGAGTGGAATCGAAGATGAAAGCCGACTACGACAGCCAGGCAGATGCACTTTCAATTGACCTCGTCGAGGTCGATCGTTGGCATGGGTCAGAAATCATCGACGACGACTACTGCGTGGTCGCACTGGCGGACGGGCGCCCGGCGAACATCGAGGTGCTTTACCCCCGCGACAATCTCGCGGTTCTGAAGAAGGCCGCCGACCATTTCGGTCTCGACCATGAGGCAATTGAGGTCGCCGCCAGAGCAGCCCTCGCCGCTCCAGATCGCCTGGTCGAGATCGACCTCTCGGCGAGACAGCAGCCTGTTCCCCTCGCCTGACCAGGAACAGGCTGCCCCGAAAACCTTCGTCGCGCCTGCCCATCGTCCCCTTCTCAGCCTGCCGATCTAGACGAAGACCGAGGTGTCGATGCCGCGCTTGAAGATCTTTCCGGTCGGGCCCTTGGGCAGGTCGTTGACGATCTGGATGTGGCGCGGGTACTTGTATGCCGCGACCCTCTCCTTGGCGAACGAGCGGATCTCGTCCTCCGTGGCCGACTCGCCTTCCTTCAGGGAGATGACCGCGCAGACCTCCTCGCCGAGATCGGGGTGTTCGATGCCGATCACCGCCACCTCCCGGACCGCGGGGTGCTCGTAGAGAACCTCCTCGATCTCACGCGGGTAGACGTTGTAGCCGCCGCGGATGATCATCTCCTTCTTTCGGTCGACGATCGAGTAGTAGCCGTCCTCGTCGACCGTGGCGACGTCGCCGGTCGAGAACCAGCCATCCGGGTCGATCGCGCTGGCGGTCGCCTCGGGCATGTTCCAGTAGCCCTTCATCACGTTCGGGCCCCTGACCTGGAGCTCGCCCTTCTCGCCGACTCCGACGACCTTGCCTTCGTCGTCGACCAGGCGGACCTCGACTTTGTCGATCGGTACGCCGATCGTTCCCGGCTTCTGCTCCATGTCGAGACGGCTGAAAGTGGCGACCGGAGAGGTCTCCGACAGGCCGTAACCCTCGATGATCGGCGAACCGAACTCCTCCTCGAAGGCCTTGAGGACCTCGAGGGGGAGAGCCGCGCCGCCGGATACGCAGAGGCGCAGCGAGCTGATGTCGTACTTGTCCTTGTCCGGTGTGTTGAGCAGCGCCGCGTACATCGTCGGCACTCCGATGAAGATCGTGACTTTGTCGCGCTCGATGATCTCGAGTGCCTTGACCGGATCGAACCGCGGCAACAGCGTGAGCTGGGCGCCGACCTTTGCCGCCACGTTCATGCTGACCGTCTGGCCGAAGATGTGGAAGAGCGGCAGGGCGCCGAAGGCGACGTCCTCCTCGGTCGGACCGAACAGCCCGAGGATCGACTCGACGTTGCTGCCGATGTTGCGGTGGGTCAGCTCGGCTCCCTTGGGGGTGCCGGTGGTGCCCGAGGTGTAGAGGACGACCGCGGTGTCGTCGGGCCGGACCTCGGCCATCTCCTCGACCGGGTCGGAACCGCCGACCAGTTCGAGGAACGGTTCGGGATCGACCTTCTGGACCTCGACACCGGCCTCTTCACCGGCGGTGACCGCCTCCTCGGCGAAGTCGTTCCAGACGAGGATCAGCTTGGCGCCGGAATCCTCCATGTAGTGCGTGATCTCGCGGGAGGTCAGCAGCACGTTCATCGGCACGACGATCGCCCCGAGGCGGAGGATCGCGTAGTAGACCATCGGGAAGTGGGGAACATTCGGGAGCATCACGCAAACCCGGTCGCCCTGCTCGATGCCCTTGCTTCTGAGCAGGCCGGCGACCTTCTGGCTCAGCTGGTTCATGACTGAATAGGGAAGGGCGATTTCGTCCAGGCGGATGCCGATCCGATCGGGATGCTTCTCGGCGGAATCCTGCAAAAGGTTGGCCAGATTCGGGTTCAACGTGCTGCCTCTCTCTCCGTGACTTGTCTGGTGCCCATACCCGCGATCCTCGGGTCGCAAGCGTCAGGCAACACCCCATGCTAGATGATTGATTCCGCGTTATCGCGGCGCCGGGCACGCACCACACGCCGCCGGGTGCCACCGGGTGTCTTGGCGATGCCACCGGCATCGCCTCCGCGCCCGCCACCCGCCACCCGCCGACGCCCGCCACCCGCCACCCGCCGACGCCCGCCACCCGTCGGCGCCCGCCACCCGTCGGCGCCCGCCACCGCATGGCACCCACTGTCTCGCGGATCGGTCATCGGATCAGTCTGGGAGACTGAGCGGCATGAGTTTCCAAGGGAAGGTCGCGCTGGTCACGGGTGGAGCCAACGGTCTGGGGCGGGCGACCGCCGCGCGCCTGATCGGCCAGGGGGCGAAAGTCGTCCTCGCCGACATCGAATCCGGGGCGGGCGAGGCGGCCGCGAACGAGCTCGGCGCGGACTTCATCCAGACCGATGTGACCGTGCCCGAAGCGAGCCAGGAGGCAGTCGACTTCACGCTCGGGAAGCACGGCAAGCTCGACCTCGCCTTCCTGAACGCCGGGATCGTGACCGGTTCCGGCCTGATCGAGCACTTCGACCTCGACGGCTACCGCCGTGCGATGGGCGTCAACCTCGACGGCGTCGTCTTCGGCCTGAACGCGGTCGTGCCGGCGATGCGGGAGAACGGTTCCGGTTCGATAATCGCCACCTCCTCCCTGGCCGGCCTCGCACCGACCCCGTACGACCCGGTGTACTGCGCCAACAAGCACGCGGTCCAGGCGATCTGCCGCTCGATGGGACCGCTGCTGATCGAAGAAGGGATCAGGCTGAACGCACTCTGCCCGGGATTCGCCGAGACCCGCATCGTCGACGGCATCAAGGAGGGACTCACTGATGCGGGCATCCCGCTGATCAAGGTCGAGAAGGTGGTCGACGGCGTGATGGAGCTCTTCGAGGCCGACTTCGCCGGCGAGGCGTTTTTCGTCCAGGCCGGTATGGAACCGCAGGTCTTCAAGTTCCGCCGCGTGCCCGGGCCCCGCGAAGAAGTCGAAGCATGAGCAGGCCGGCCTGCCGGCGGTGAGTCTGAGCAGAACGCCCTGCCGGCAGTGAGCCTGAGCAGGACGGTGAGCCTGCGCAGGACGCCCTGCCGGCGGTGAACCTGAGCAGAACTGCGAGCCTGCGCAGGACGCCTGCCGGCACGCGGAACGAGCCACTGGCAATGAAATTGCCTCCCGGGGAGGCAATTTCATTGCCAGTGCGAGTCAGGCGACGGCGGGCGCCAGTTCTTTGCCGATGATCTCGATCTGTTCGAGATCATCGTGGAGCAGCAGCTGCATCAGGACCCGGTCGACGCCGAGGTCGCGGAACGCGTTCAGCTGCTCGGCGACCTGGTCGGGTGATCCGCAGAACTCGTAGTGGAGGTCGTCGCTGCCGGTCTTCTCCTTGATCTTCTCGAGACGGTCGTTCGCCTCGGCCTCGGTCCGGCCGACGGCGGCGCCGGTCATGACCGAGAACCGCACCGTTTCGGGGTCGCGGCCGGCCTCGATCCACGCCTCCGTGATCGCCTTCCGGCGGGCCCGCACCTCGTTCTTGCCCGGGTTCGGCGTGTTGTACTCGACCGCGTACTTCGCGGCGAGCGCGGCGGCCCGCGGTCCGGCGTTGCCGCCCATCATCAGCGGCATCGGCCGTTGGACCGGTTTGGGCAGCGCCTCGACGCCGGTGTATTCGTAGTGGTAGCCGTGGAACTCGAACTCGCCATCGTCCCAGAGACCGGTGACGATCTCGAGTTGCTCGGAGAGCACGTCCATCCGCTCCTTCATCGAATGGAACGGAAAGCCGAAGGCCTTGTGCTCGTCTTCGTTCCACCCGGTGCCGAGCGCCGGTTCGATCCTGCCACCGGAGATCTGGTCAGCGGTGGCGACCAGCTTGGCCAGCACGCTCGGGTGCCGGAAGCTAGCCGGCGAGACCATCGTGCCGAGCCTGAGCTTCTCGGTCCGGGCGGCGAGCCCGCAGATCGTGCCCCAGGCGTCGAGGGAACCGTGCCCGTCCCTGCCGAAGACCGAGAGGTAGTGGTCGGAGCGGAAGAGCGTCGGGATGCCGTGCTCCTCACAGGCGCCAGCGACCGCCACCCATTGCTCCCAGCTGACATCTTCCTGTCCTTCGACCATCACGCAGAGTTCCATGGCATTGATTATTGCCCAGCCGGCGCGCCGGAGAAACAGGGGCCGGCCGGGCTGCCGAGCAGGGAGGGGGCCGATTCCTGCCGCGAAGGACGGGCGGCGGGACCGCTTTGGTCAGTTGCGGCGGTTCCAGAGGATCGAGACCGGGATCATCGCGGCGAGCAGCAGGATCAGGAAGCCGAGGGTCTGGCCGACCGAATCGGTGGTGGTGAATCCTTCGAGGTGGGAGATGTGGAAAGCGAAGTGGAGGACCTGCGCGATCAGCCAGGCGACGCAGAGCGGCAGGATCAGCTGGCGCGAGGGCTTGGCGAGTGCCCAGCAGAAGAGGAAGCCGAAACCGAGGTAGAGACCGCCGACCTCGGTGATCAGGTGCTCGTTGTACGGCGGCAGCAGGTTGATCCACGAGGTGAAGAAGGGATAGTCCTCGTAGAAGGTGTCCGGAGCGAAGGCAGCGGGCAGTCCGACGCTCAGCGCGGCCAGGGCGAGCAGGGCGAGGCATCCCTTGATCAGGTTCGATCGGTCCCTCATGGGTGATTCAGGCTATGCCACGGCGCGGTTGTAACGGTCGGGCGCGACTGCGGCCCGGCCTGTTCGGTGACTCCGCCCGAGGGCATCTTCGTCTCCCGCCGGCCTACTTCCCGAAGTTCACGATCTGGTTCTCGAGCGGCAGCTGGTTCCGGTGGGGGCCGATCAGACGGCGCTGGACGTCTGCTTCGCTACCGGCCTGAAGCGGACCCAGGTTGGTGGCGAAGCCCTGGCCGCGGAAGCTCCGGAAGACGAACGGCAGCCCGTTCGACTGGAGCGGCGAGGCCGAGTCCATGACGTGGAAGTGGAGGTGGGCGCCGTCGGTGTTGCCGGAGTTGCCCAGGCGGCCGATGACCCGGCCCGACTTGATGCGCTGGCCCTTCTTCACCTTGATGCTGCCCGGCTGCAGGTGGGCGTAGAACGCGAAGCGTCCGTTGCCGATGTCGACCACGACGTGGTTGCCGCCCGCCGTCTGGATGGTGGCACCGGCCGGCAGGCTGCCGGGAGTCTGCTCGGGGAGTCCGTCGCGGACCCGCACGACCCTGCCCTTCGCCGCCGAAAGGACCGGGTCGCCGAAGAAGCCGTAGCTCGAGTTCTGGTCGAGCGGTCCGCTGAACAGCCGGTTCTCGTCGTTCAGCTGGACGTAGTCGATGGCGAAGCGCTCGGGCGCGTGGATGGTGCCGTCGACCGCGAGTGTCGCCCCCCGGTGGGAGTTGAGTCCGCAGCAGCCGTTGGCGCCGATCCACTTGCCGCCGCGGAGCGGCGGGTCGAGCTTCACGGCCTTCCGCTGGACGACCCGGGACCTGACCCCCGAGAAGCGCTGCTTGACCTCGCCGGCCGCCGGATCGGTCCAGTTCAGGACGAAGCCGTGGGTGATCCGTTTCGGGGTCTTCCGGCCCCGGTTGTACACCGCGTCCATGATGATCATCGAGTTCGAACCGGCCGGGACGGTGGCGCCGGTGCCGATCACGGCGTTGTTCATGCGGGCCGCGACGTCATCTTCGTTCATCGCCTTGCCGAGCAGGTTCTTGCCGCCGCGAATGCCGATCTTCTGGATGGTCACGTCGAGCGGCGACTGGTTCACGACCTGCAGTTCGTAGGCCAGATGCATGCGGTCGTCGGCCCCGCGGACGGCACTGGGGGGAGCGAGCACGCGGAAGCCGAGGGGGGAGAGGACCGCCTTGGAGTCGGGACGCGCATTGGCCGCCATCGGTGTGACCACGAACGTGACGAGCGCGAGGATCGCCAGCAGAAAGCCTGCGGTTGCCGCCCGAATACCCGACTTGCTGAGCTGCGCCATCGTTCCCCGTCCGTTTCTGAATCGATTTCACTGGTTGCCGCCGTGATCAAGAGATCACCCCACCAGACGGATTATCCCCCCAAGACGGCCGAATGCGCAACTGGGCCGTTGCTGACGTTCGAGGAAATGGCCGAGCGCCAGGAAATGGGCGGCGCTACGAGGTTTCGGCCTTCTTGATCGCACCGGCGATCGCGCCGGGCTCCTCGATCTGCGGGTAGTGGCCGAGATCGGGGAACCGTTCGAGCGGCACGCCGGGCCGCAGCTGGAGCACGCCCTCGAGCACCGAGGTGGTCGCCACCGGATCGAGCTCGCCCCAGGCCAGGTTGAGGTGGCCTTCCCAGTCGCGGATCGCGCCGTGCCAGCGGTCGGTGAGGCGGGCGCGTTCCTCGAGGTAATGGATCAGCTTGTGGCCCATGCTGCGTCCGCCGTTGTGGCAGACCAGGGACCACTGGTCGGCGGCCTCCTCGCCGGTCAGCGGATGGCCGGGCGAGAAGACCGCGCCGAACTCGCGCTGGAACACACGGCGGCTGGAGAGGCGGGAAACGAGCGGGCCGAGGCGGCTCCGGAGGAGCTTCTGGCTGCTGGTGAGCGAAGCCTTTTCGAGGATCATGCTGTGAAAGTGCCAATAAAACGAACAGGCCGCGAGACCACGATTCTCAGGGATAATCGCGGACTTTCGTGGTCTCGGTGCTTCGAGCGCTCAGGTCATGGGGCGATCGCGGCAGCGGCGCCGGGACCTGCGGTTACACTCGGATGACCAGTCAACTCAGGAGGAAGAATGTCTGCCATTGACAAAGCCATCGACCAGCTCGAGAAGTCGGTCGAGAGGATCCGGGAGTTCTCGGCCAACGAATCTAAGGCGGTCCAGAAAACGGTCCGGAAGTCCTCCGGTAGCGCGCGGACGAGGGTCGAGAGCGACTACGCCGCGACCAGGAAGCGCCTGCTGAAGGAAGCCAGGGATGCGGAGAAACAACTGCGGGAGGCGATCGCCAGGATCGAGAAGGCGTTCGGCGACAACCCGGTGACGAAGCGCACCACCCGTTCGACGAAGAAGACCGCACGGAAGCGGAAGACCGCCGCCAAGCCGAAGGCAAAGGCCGCCGCTAGGAAGACGACCGCGAAAGCCAAGACCGCGGCGAAGAAGCCGGCCGCAAAGACCAAGGCAGCGGCAAAGACGAGAAAGTCCACCGCGAAGAAGAGGCCGGCCGCGAAGAAGAAGTAGGCCCGGGGGACGGTCAGCCACACTTCTGCTCAAGCACTGGACAGCGGAGGGGGAGGGATTCGAACCCTCGATACGCCTTCAGGCGCATGCTGGTTTTCAAGACCAGTGCATTCAACCGCTCTGCCACCCCTCCGGGGGTCGCCTGGGTCCGGAACGTGAACCGGCGCGACCCAAGTCTGACACGGCGAACGCTGCCGGGCGCCGTCGTGGTGACAGGATGGAGTCGTGCGTCGTCTGCTCTTTCTTGCCTGCGCCGTCGTCTTTCTCGACGTCGCGTTCTTCGCTGTCCTGACCCCGCTCCTGCCTTCGTACCAGGACGACCTCGGGATCGGTGACGGGGCGGCCGGCGTGCTCTCCGCGAGCTACGCCGCCGGCACCCTCGTGATGGCCCTGCCCGGCGGCTGGCTCGCGGCCAGGTTCGGCCCGCGCCGGACCCTGCTGTCTGGTCTGGCCGGCATCGGCATCTTCAGCCCGCTGTTCGGCTTCGCCGACCACTTCGTCCTTCTCGATGCCTCCCGTTTCCTCCAGGGCGGATCCGGAGCGTTGATGTGGGCGGGCGCGATCAGCTGGGTCGTCTCGGCGGCGCCGCGCGGCCAGCGCGGCCAGGTGCTCGGCACCGTGATCAGTGCCGCGGTGGTCGGCGAACTGCTGGGTGCCCCGCTCGGCGCGATCGCCCATGAGGTCGGGACCGAGGTCGTCTTCAGCTCGGTGACCATGTTCGCGATCGGCCTCGGCATCCTCGCCCTCACGATTCCCCAGGTGGCCGAAGTCGACGGCCAGCCGGTGCGGGAAGCAGTCGCCGCCTTCCGGGGCTCGAACGTCCTCCGCGGCATGGTCATGCTCGGTGGTCCTTCGGTCGCCTTTGGTTTGATGGTCGTCGTGGCTCCTCTTCGCATGGATGACCTCGGCGCATCGCCCTTCCTGATCGCCGCCGCCTTCGCCGTCGGCTCGATCAGCGAAGCGATACTCGGGCCGCTCATCGGTGGCTACAGCGACCGGGTGGGCCGGACGGCTCCATTCATGGCCGGAGTCGCCGTCATCGGGTCCGGCGTGGTCGCCCTCGGCGCCTTCGACCTGCTCTGGGTTCAGGCCGCGGCCGTCGTGGCAGTCGCGTTCGGGGCCGGCCTCTCGTTCACCCCGGCCAGCACGCTGATCACCGACGCCGCGACTTCGGCCGGCATCAACCAGGGGTACGCCTCGGGCACCTCGAACGTCGCCTGGGGCGGCGGGCAGATGGTCGGCTCGGCCGGCGCCGGCCTGCTGTCCGGGCTCTCGGGGTACCTGCTGCCGTCGCTCCTGGTCGCACTGCTGCTGGCCGGTGTGACCGCGGTCGCCCGCCGGACCATCCAGACCCTCCCGTCCGAATCGCTGGCACCCCCGCCGGAGGAGTTCCGTTGAAGCCGAGGCGCCCGGCCGGCGACACATGGTCGAACTGGGCGGGCGCGCAGACCTGCCACCCCGACCAGATCCTCCGGCCGGCCGGGCTCGGCGAGTTGAGGGAAGTCGTCGGCGCGGCCGCGTCCCGCGGCGGCCAGGTCACGGTCGCGGGCTCCGGCCACTCGTTCAGCGCCGCGGCCCTGACCGACGGCGTGATGATCGATGCCGGCAACTTCAGCGGCGTGATCGAGGCCGACCGGTCATCCGGCCTGGTCAAGGCCGGCGGGGGCACCGTCCTCTCTGACCTCAACCGCGAGCTCGACCGGCTCGGCCTGGCGATGCCGAACCTCGGCGACATCGACACGCAGACGATCGGCGGTGCGATCTCGACCGGCACCCATGGCACCGGGGCGGAACTGCCGAACATCTCGGCCCAGGTGGTCGCGATCGACCTGGTCACCGCGGATGGCGAGCTCCAGCGGCTGACCGCCGAAGACACGCCGAAGAAGCTGCGGGCGGCGCGAATCGCGATCGGCTCGCTCGGCGTGATCACCGCCGTGACCCTGAAGACGGTCCCGGCTTTCAACCTCCACCGGATCGACCGCCCGATGCCTCTCGACGACGTGCTCGCGGACTTCGAGGAGCTGTCCGCCGGGAACACGCACTTCGAGTTCTTCCTCTTTCCCTACACCCGGAAGGCGCTGACCATCCGGCGCAACCGGACCTCACGGCCGGCCGCGCCCCGGGGCAGGGTCGAGAGCTTCCTGAGCGACGTCGTGCTCGAGAACGGAATCGGTGACATCGCGCTCCGGTGGAGCGGCCGGATCCCCGCTTCGATCCCGAAGATCGCCCGGTTCTCCGGAATGGCCATGAACCAGGCCGAGCGGGTCGACGTCTCCCACCGGGTCTTCGCCAACTACCGGACGATCCGTTTCAACGAGATGGAATACGCGCTGCCACGCGAGGCGGGGCCGGAGGCGCTCTGCCGTGTCCTCGACCTGATCGAGAGCGAGCGCTTCACGATGGGCATGCCGATCGAATGCCGCGTGGTCGCCCCTGACGACGCCTTGCTCAGCCCGGCGTTCGAGCGGCCGGCGACCTACATCGCGATCCACCAGTACCGCGGCATGGAGTTCGCCCGGTACTTCGAGGCGATCGAGGAGATCTTCGATTCGTACGAGGGCCGGCCCCACTGGGGAAAGCGGAACACGCAGACGGCGGAGACCCTCGCCCCGCGCTATCCGGAGTGGGAGAAGTTCCAGCAGGTGCGACAGAAGTTCGACCCGGATCGCGTATTCAGCAACGAGTACGTGCGAAAGGTCCTCGGCGACTAGAAACACCGGGCCCGGATTGCCCTCCCGGGGCGTTTTGTGTGACGGGTCTCACGGATAAACGGACTGATGAGTCCGCTTATTCTGTTACTATCCGGACCCATGAGTCCACTTATTTCGAGCCGCCCTGCCCCGATGCGCACCCTCGCCATCCTCGGACTTGCCGCGCTTTCATTCGCCCTTGCCCAGACCACCTTGATCCCCGCTCTCTCCGAGCTGGCGGTCAAATTCGACACCGACGCCAGCGGCGTAGCCTGGATCCTCACCGGGTACCTGATCTCCGCCGCGGTCTTCACCCCGATCTTCGGGCGCCTCGGCGACATGTTCGGCAAACGCCGCATGCTCGTCGTCGCGCTCGGCATCTTCGCCGCCGGCTCCATAGTCTCGGCCCTCGGCAGTTCCGTCCAGGCGATCGTTGCCGGACGCATACTTCAGGGCGTCGGCGGCGGAATCTTCCCCCTCTGCTTCGGCATCATCCGCGACGAGTTCCCGAAGGAGCGGGTCTCCGCTTCGATCGGCCTGATCTCGGCCACCGCCGGCATCGGTGGCGGACTCGGCCTGATCCTCGGCGGCCTGATCCTCGACAACGCCTCGTACCACTGGATCTTCTGGATGGGGGCCGCCACCGCCGTGGTCGCTGCGCTCGCCGCCCACTTCCTCGTGCCCGAATCACCGAACCGTACCCCCGCCCGCGTCGACTACCGGGGTGCCGTCGTGCTGGCGGTCGGCCTGGTCCTCCCGATGTACGCGATCTCGCAGGCCAACGACTGGGGGTGGGGCAGTACGAAGACGATCGGCCTCGCGCTGGTCGGCGTCGCCGTTCTCACCTTCTGGATCTGGCTCGAACGCCGGACCAAGGACCCGCTGGCCGAAGTCAGCCTGATGAAGAGGCCTCCCGTCCTGATGACCAACATCGCGACGCTCCTGATCGGCTTCGGCATGTTCGGCTCGTTCATCCTGATACCCCAGCTGGTCGAGTCACCGACGTCGACCGGCTTCGGTTTCAGCTACTCGGCGACCCAGGCCGGCCTGGTCATGCTGCCGGCCGCGATGATGATGCTGTTCGCCGGCCCCCTTTCCGGGATGGTCGGCTCGCGGATCGGCAACAAGTACCCGCTGGCGATCGGTGGCGTGATCGCCGGCGTCGGGCTGGCCGGCGTCGGACTGATGCACGAGACCGTGCTCCCGATCATCCTCTGGAACGTCGTCTCCGCGGTGGGCGTCGGCCTCGCTTTCGCGGCGATGCCGAACCTGATCATGGAGTCGGTCCCGATGAGCCGCACCGGGGAGGCGACCGGCTTCAACGCCCTGACCCGGTCGGTCGGTTCCTCGCTCGGGTCGCAGGCGGTCGCCTCGATCCTGACCGGGAGCATCATCGCCGGCACCGGCCTACCGAGCGACTCCGCCTTCCAGACGGCCTTCATGGTCACGGCCGGTGTGTCTATCCTTGCAGGCATCATGGCCCTGCTGATTCCGAGCACGAGCAGCGCGCACCTGCCGGTCGCCGACGAGATCGGCGCCGCGTCCCCGCTCGGCGAACCCGCTTTCTCTGCCGAATGACCGCTGCCCCGACAGAAGCGGTCGATCCCGCAGGCGAAGCCACCGAGGGCCCGCGCCGTGCCGACGCGGTCCGCAACCGCGAACGGGTCATCAAGGCGGCCGAAGAGGTCTTCGGCGAGCACGGAATCGAAGCCGGCATCCCCGAGATCGCCGAGAAGGCCGGCGTCGGCAAGGGCACCGTCTACCGGAACTTCGAGACCAAGGAAGACCTCGTCTCCGCGGTCCTCGCCAGCCAGCTCGCGCGGTTCAACGAGATGACCGTCGTCGCGATCGACCAGGAGGACGCGTGGCTGGCCTTCGGCGACCTCCTGCGCAACGCGATCCACGGAAAGATGCGGAGCCGGAACTACATGATCGGCCTGAACCATGAAGGAAAGAGCGAGGTCCTCGAATACGAGCGAAAGCGCTCGAAGGTCCTGCTCGGCCAGCTGCTCGACAAGGCGATCGAGCAGGGCATGATGCGGCCGGACGCCGAGGCCGGGGACGTGAGCGTCCTCTTCGGAGGGATCAGCCGGGTCCTGAACGAACGGGGCCAGCAAGACCACAAGGTGTGGCTGCGCCACGTCGACCAGGTCATCGACGCCTTCCGCGTCCAGCCCACCTGAACGCCTTCTCCCGGACCTGGATTCACAGAAAGGTCTGCCCGTCGCCGCGGTAGGTGGCGACCTCGTCCACGATCTCGCCGTTCTCGACCAGGAGGAGCGAGTCGAACCGTTCGCAGAGTTCGCCCGCCTTGCTGTGGCGCATGTAGACGTTGTCGCCGAGCTCGAGGCCGTCGGCGGCGGAACCGAGCAGCGGCGTCTGGACTTCACCGGCTCCTTCCTCTTCATCCAGCTCCAGTCCCCGGGGAAGCCAGGGGACCGGGAGGCGCGCCGCTCCCGCGGCGCCGGACGAGTGATAACCGCCGCCGAGCGCGGTGACTACTCCCGGTCCGGGCCGCCGCACGACCGGGATCGCGAACGCCGCTGCGGGATCGAGGCTGAGCCACGAGTAGTGGTCGAACTGGCCGGGAGCGAAGAAGCCGGAACCGGCCGCCAACTCGGTTACCGCGTCCTCCATGGCGGTGAAGTTCAGTGAACCGGTACCGCCCCCATTCACGAACCTGAGGTCGGCGACCTTGCCGACCGCCTCGACCACGGCGGCGCGCCGCTCCTTCAGTTCTTCGATCGAGCGCTTCTGCATCCACTTGATCTTCCGGGCCCGGAGTCGCTGTCCGGGCGGCCGGTCCCCGACGCCGGCGATCTGGCCCTCGTAGGCCATCAGCGCGACCAACTCGACTTTTTCGCGGCGCGCGATCTCTTCGGCCAGTGCCACCGCCTGTGCGGGCGTTCGGACCGGCGAGCGCCGGGCGCCCGCGCGGATCCGGCCCTTCATCGCCTCGAAGCCGGCGTCGAGCTCGAGGCTGACCCGCACCGGCGCTGCCTCCTTGCCGAGCACCGACTCGATCAAGTCGAGGTGCTCGGCGCATTCGACGGTGAGGATCGGGGCGGCGTCGGGCTGGGCCGCATATTGCAGTGCGAGTTCCCGGAGAGCCTCGAGGTCGGTGGTCGGGTAGGCGAGCAGCAGGTCGGTGAATCCCTGGTCGGCCAGCCAGAGCGTCTCGGGCAGCGTGAAGGTCATGAGCCCCCGGAAGCGCTCGTCCCGCTCGAGAATCCGGCCGAGCAGGTCGACGTTACGGACCGACTTCGAAGCGACCCGGACGGGCTTGCCACCGGCGCGAGCCAGTATCGAATCGGAGTTGGCCCACATCGCATCGAGGTCGACGAACGCGAACGGAGCCTCGACCTCGCTGAAGATCTCTTCGTAGTAGGAGTGGCTACGGGAAGAAAGGTCCACGGGATGAGCCTAGAGAGTCCGACAGCGGCCCCACAAGACCCGCCAACCGGACTTTGGCATTCAAGAGACGCTTCAGCTTGACCAGAGCGCGTCCACAGGCATGGCGTACAGATCGTCATCGAGCTCATATGACCTCTCGCCTGTGTAAAGAACTACCCCAACAAAGGGTCTACCCAGGGCTTCTTGCAGCTTCAGAAGGCCTCTAGTGTCGCCTGCAGTCACTCGGCGAGCCGCTTTGATCTCGAATCCAAGAACAGTTCCATCATCGTGCTCGATCACCAGATCTACTTCGTCCTGGTCTCGTGTTCTCCAGTGGCCTGTAGCGGCGACGTTCGGAATCCATGAGGCCTGTTTGAGCAGTTCGCCAACGGCGAATGTCTCCAGAAGATGACCGTAGTGAGCCATCGACGTGGGATCCTTCCGGTTGAGTTTCTCCGGCGTCAGCTTCAAAAGTCGCGCGGCAACGCCAGAGTCCAAGACGTGAAGCTTCGGCTTCTTGCTGACCCTGGCCCGGAGCGTTTTGCCCCAAGCGGGTAGCCGGTACACGAGAAAGACAGCCTCCAAAAGGTTCAAGTACCTCTCGGCGGTAGGTCTGGCGAGATCCGATTCTGAAGCGGCACTCTGCAAGTTGAGCGACTGGGCAGTCTGCCCAGCCAAGCGCAAAAGTAGTCGTTCTAGCTGATCATTCTGGTGAATACTCGACAGCTCCCTCACATCTCGCTGAAGCGTGAGTCGCACGTAGTTGTCGAACCAACGATTTCGACTCGTTCCGGCTGGCCTCGTGAAGGCCAGAGGCATCCCTCCGGCGACAATGCGTTCCGCGTATTCATTTCTGTCAGTCGTGGATGACGGATAGCCGTCAATCAATGCACGAGGGTCATCGAAAAGTTGCTTTACGTATCGCTCTTCGTGATTGTCAATCTCTCCTTGAGAAAGCGGGTAGACCGGCAACGTAGTCAGCCTCCCGGTTAGTGCCTGGGCGGCCGGGGGAAGTGAGTCGTACCGGGCCGATCCGGTCAATACGTACTGCCCTGGGATCGTCTCGCGGTTCAGCTCGGACTTGATTGCATCAAGAATGACGGGCGCTTTTTGGTACTCATCGACACAGACTCTTTGTCCCGGTGGGACATAAGACGCTGGGTCTGATTCGACGACGCTTCTCACCTCTGGTGAGTCAAGATCGACTAGAGCCGCGTCGATTGCTTTTGCGATCTCGCCTAGGAGGGTTGATTTTCCAACAGACCTGGGGCCTTCAAGAAGCAAAACGGGATCGTCCCGCATGTAATCGAGAGCGAGAGCCTCGACCCGTCTTGTTCTAATCCTGGCAGACCGCTTCAATATGGGAGAACGGTATCATAGATGGTCGTTTTGGAGGGGTATTTATGGTCGTTTTGGAGGGAGTTATTTGGACGTTTTGGAGGGATTTCATAAATGTGGAGTATTGATCATCAAACGACACCCTTCCAGGTACACCGCTGCCGCCATTTCCGACGTCGTCGTCGCCGACGGCTGATTTACCCTTCGACAGATTGCCGATTTCATGACAAGGTTGCTCCGGTGAAAGCTTCCCGGGAGTCCCCGTCGCAGTTGTGGTCTGTTCGGCCTCTACACAGGAATGCCGCTCATATCCGACTTAGCGGGCCCTTTTTCGTGGACTGCTCGACTCAATAGAACTCAAGACGAAACAGTCGGAGCGGAGAGGGAGGGATTCGAACCCTCGATACGGGGTTGCCGCATACTTCCTTAGCAGGGAAGCGCCTTCAGCCACTCGGCCACCTCTCCGGGCCTGGGGATTGTATGGATTCGCTCCTTAAACCGAAGGGCCCCGGACTGATGGGTCCGAGGCCCTCGGTTGGCCTCCCATTGGGTCACCACAGACGGTCAGTCGTCGGAAATACCGCCTGCCCCGTGACCCACATTTGTCAATCGGGGGCTCATTCTTCATGGGGAGCCGTTTGGGGGCACGACTCACCCTGCCACTGAACTACCCACCGGTCTCAACCCGGAAACTCACTGCTCATGCGACGGCAAGAATCAATGAGCCGGCGTCCAGACCATCGACCACCGAGTCGAGTGCCGCCAGGGTCCGGAGCAGCAGGAGGTTCCGCAGGGGAGCGCCGTAAAGCAGCGCGGGAGGCCGGAAATCGACCGATCTCCGCAGAGCCTTCTTCGCGCGGAATCCTCCGGGCGTCTCGAGGTGGAAGCCGTCGTAGATGCCCTGGTCATAGTCGATCATCCCTGGTTGACGAGCCTTTGGTCGGCCAGGACGCTCCACTGGTCGCACAGCGGGACCTCCGCCTCCCGGGCGAGCACCCGGATCCACTCGCTGGTCTCCTTGGCGAAGACCCAGCGGCCCTCCCTCTCTGCGCCGGCGTGATCGAGTTGTACGGGAATCGTGAACACGACGGGAACGGGTCCGAGGCGTTTGATCTCGTCGATCACCCGGCCGGCGTCCCGGGCGGTCTCCTCGCCGCCTTGAATCCGCGCGAAGCGCGGATCGAGGTGCCAGGGTCCGTTTCTCGTTCAGGACCCGCTACTTCTTTTGTGCGAAGGTGTTGTTAACCGAAGGTGAACCACTTTCTACTGCTGACACACTTGAGGAGAGATACATGCGTCGTCTGACCGCGCTCACCGCGCTCGTGATTTTCGGGATTTTCGGACTGGCCGGAACGGCCAGCGCCGCCACCAAGGACTACGCGGCCACCGCGCTGAACATCCTGCCCTCGGGCCAGTATGGAGTGCCCGCCCCGGGCGCCGACGCCCAGGCCCTCATGTACGACGGCCTGACCCCTCTCTTCAACAAGGTCCAGAACAGCGACCTGACCAAGTACTTCAAGTCGGAGGCGATCGGAACGGTCGGCAACGCCGGCCCCGGCGTCCCGGAGGTGGTGCCGCGCGCCGGCGTCACGATCACCCGTGACAAGTACGGCGTCCCGCACGTCAAGTCGACCACCTACGACGGCGGCATCTGGGCGGCCGGCTGGATCGCGGCGAAGGACCGCGGCCTGCTTCTCTCCGTCGCCCGCTACAACTCCCGCGTCGCGGCGATCGACGTGCCCCACCTCAGCGCGATCGGCCTCGTCGCGAGCGTCGCCGACTTCAAGCCGAGTGCCGAGACGGAAACCGCGCTCGCCAAGCAGACCGACGCGCTCCTCGCCGAAGGCAAGGAAGGCAAGGCCGTCCTCAGGGACATCGATACCTACATCTCGGGAATCAACGCCTACCTGGCCGCGAACGATCCGGACGAACCGGTCTGGACCCGCAACGACGTGTACGCGGTCAACGCGCTCAAGGACCAGTTCCTCGGCGAGGGCGGCGGCGACGAAGCCCGCCGCTCGCAGTTCCTCGGCGGGCTGATCAAGCGCCTCGGCGCCAAAAAGGGCTGGAAGGTCTTCAACGACCTGCGGCAGCACACCAGCGACCGCAGTCCGACCTCGATCGACGGCAACTTTCCGTACGAGCCGCTGCCGAAGAAGAGCCGCAAGGGCAGCGTCGTGCTCGATCCCGACAGCTTCGTCAAGACCTCGGTCACCGGCGAACAGCTCTCGGCCAAGCTGACGGCCCCGAAAGCGCGTGAGACCGCCAGCAACACGCTGATGGTCACGAAGGAGAAGTCGGCAACCGGCAAGCCGCTGATGGTCGGCGGCCCGCAGATCAGCTACTTCTTCCCGGGTCTCGTCTACGAGATCGACATGGACGCGCCCGGCCTCAAGTGGCGCGGCGCGACCACGGCCCCGTTCCCCGGCTACCTGCTGATCGGGCGCGGCCAGGACTTCGCGACCACACTGACCTCGGCCAGCGGAGACGTTGTCGACCAGTACGCCGAGCAGCTCTGCGGCGGCAGCGACACCAAGTACCTCTACAAGGGCAAGTGCCGCACCATGGGCACGTTCAACGCCGGCACCCTCGACGGTGACCCGGTCTCCTTCAAGACCACGGTCCACGGACCGGTGGTCGGATACGCGACGGTCAAGGGCCGCAAGGTCGCCCTCGCCTCGAAGCGCTCGAGCTACGGCAAGGATGTCGTCGACCTGCTCTTCAACCGCCGCATCTCGAACGGTACGGTCAAGAGCCCTTCGACCTTCTTCAAGGCCGCGGCCCAGACCCCGCAGACGTTCAACTCGTTCTACATCGACGACAGGAACGTCGCCGAGTACACCAGCGGGCTGCTGCCGATGCGCCACCCGAAGGTCGATCCCGGCTTGCCGACCAAGGGCACCGGCAAGTTCGAGTGGAAGGGATTCCTCAAGGACTCCGCCCACCCGCACGGCAAGAACCCGAAGTCGGGCCTGATGGTCAACTGGAACAACAGCGTCGCCCACAAGTTCGGCTCGGCCGATGACCAATGGGGCCGCGCCGGAACGGTGGCCCGGGTCAACATGCTGAACAAGCTGATCAAGAAGAACAAGCGGAACGGCAAGTGGACGATGGCTTCGCTCGTCTCGGCGATGAACGCCGCCGCCACGCAGGACGTTCGTTCGGTCGTCACCACTCCGCTCCTGGCCCAGCTGCTGAAGGGCTCGAAGGCCCCGAACGCGATGGCTGCCGGGATGCTGGAGCAGATGGTGGCGTGGAACAAGAAGGGCTCGAGCCGTCTCGACCGAAACCTCGACGGGCTGATCGACGCTCCGGGAGCCGCCTCGATGGACGGAGCCTGGGGCCAGCTCACGGCGAGCTTCCTCGACCCGGATGCGACCGAGCCCGACACGGTCATCTCGGGTGGCATCGCCGACGCGTTCATGAAGCCGAAACTCGGGTCGCAGCTCGACGAGCTGAACACCCTGTTCTCACGCTTCGACCTGCCGCCGTCCGGCCAGTACGCCGGCTGGTACCAGTACTTCGAGCGTGACATCAAGAAGCTGCTGGGCAAGAAGACCGATCCGTTCCGGGTCAGCTACTGCGGCCACGGCAACAAGGGCAAGTGCCAGAAGGCGATCTGGGGCGCGATCTCCGACGCCGGCGAGGTGCTGGCCCAGAAGTACGGATCGGACGATCCGTCAACCTGGCGTGCCGATGCGAACCGCGAGCGGATCAGGTTCAGCCCGCTCCCGATGATCACGATGCGGTACACCAACCGCCCGTCCGGAATCCAGCAGGTGATCAGCTTCAAGGGTCACCGGTAAGCGGCAAAGCAATCGATTCACCCGGTCCCAGGGCGTTCACGCCCCGGGACCGGCCGTAGTTCAGAATGGGGCGGTGGACATGAACACCGCCAGAAAAACGAAGATCGTCGCGACCATCGGTCCGGCCAGCTGGGACCCCGACACCCTGGTCGAGCTGATCGAGGCCGGGGCCGACGTCTTCCGCCTGAACTTCTCCCACGCCGACGTGGCCCGCCACACGCGGACGGTCACCGACATCCGCGCGGCGAGCGAGCGGGCCGGCCGCGAGGTCGCCATCCTCGGAGACCTTCCCGGACCCAAGTTGCGGGTCGGACATTTCCCCGAAGGCGTGGTCGAACTGGTCCCGGGAACCGAGGTGACGCTCACCTCCGGCGACGAGGACGGCTCGGCGACCCACATCCCGGTGCCCTGGGTCGAGATGACCCGGATACTCGAAGTCGGCGCCACGATCTACCTGGCTGACGGCTCGATCCGCCTGCTGGTGACGGGCAAGACCGAGGATGCGCTGGTCGCAAGAGTCGAGGTCGGTGGTCCCCTGTCGTCACAGAAGGGCATGAACCTCCCCGGAATCGATTCCGGACTCGCCGCGGTCTCGGAGGTCAACCTCGGCTGGGTCGACTTCGCGGTCAGCAACGAGCTCGACCTGCTCGCCGTCTCCTTCGTGCGGAAGCCGTCCGACCTGGACCCGGTACGGAAGAAGCTCGAAGAGCTCGGCTCGGACCTGCCGATCATCGCCAAGGTCGAGAAGCCCGAGGCGGCCGACGCGATCGATGACATCGTCGACGCGGCGAACGGCGGCATCATGGTCGCCCGCGGCGACCTCGGCATCGAAGTGCCGCTCTACGCGGTCCCGGTCATGCAGAAGCGCCTGATCAGGGCCGCCGGCCTCGCTTCCAAGCCGAGCATCACCGCGACCCAGATGCTGGCCTCGATGGTCACTTCCAAGCGCCCGACCCGGGCCGAGGTGACCGACGTCGCGACCGCCATCTTCGACGGGACCGACGCCGTGATGCTCTCCGAGGAGACCGCCGTCGGCGACCACCCGGTCGAGGCGGTCAAGGTCATGGACCGGATCGCCCGCGCGACCGAACCGGACCTGCCGTACTGGGACTGGCTGCTCAACCGGACCAGTCAGGACGAGATGGATGTCTCCACTTCGGTCACCCAGAGCGCCGTCGTCGCCACCTACCGCCTGAACCTCAAGTCGATCGTCGTGCCGACCGCCACCGGCCGCACCGCGGTCGTCGTCGCGGCCCACCGGCCGCAGGTGCCGGTGCTCGCCGTCACCCACACCGCGACCGCGGTGCGCCGGCTGCGACTCGTCTTCGGAGTCGAGCCCGTGCTCTACGACGAGGTCAACGAGATCCGCGACCTGCTCTACACCTGCGCTGACGTCGCCGTCGCCGAGGGCGCCGCCGAGTCCGGTGAACTGATCGCGATCGTCGCCGGCCTCAGCGACATGAAGCTCGGCACCAATCTGTTCGAAGTCCACCGCGTGCCGTGAATTTCGGCCGGCTGGCCCTGACCTTCGTGGCAGCCGTTGCGTTGACTCCGGGTTTCGCCGCCTGCGGTGATGACAACGAAGGCGACGTATCGCTCCAGAGGGCGACGCTCGTCCTCGACTACCTGCCGAACGGTGTCCACGCCGGGATCTACGAAGCGATCGCGAATGGCCATTACGAAGAAGTAGGCATCGATCTGGAAGTGGTCACGCCGACTTCGACCGCCGACACCCTGCGCCTGATCGAAGCGGGCAAGGCCGACTTCGGGCTGGCCGACGGCATCGACATCGCCACCCAGATCGACGCCGGCCGTGATGCCCAGGCCATCATGGCCGTCACGCAGCGGCCGTCGGGCGGGCTGATCACGCTGGCCGGAGAAGGAATCGAGTCGCCGTCCGACCTCGAAGGAAAGACGGTCGGGGTGACCGGAGTGCCTTCGGACGAGGCCGTCTACGAGACGATCGTCGAGGGCGACGGGGGAGACCCGGCCTCGGCCAGGGTGGTGACGATCGGATTCAACGGGGTCCAGGCGCTCCGGGCCGGGAAGGTCTCGGCTTTCACCGGATACATCCCGGCCGACGCCACCGCGATCGAGGCGGCCGGGCAAGACACGAGGTCCTTCGCATTCGACCGGTACGGCGGGCCGTCGTACCCCGGCCTGGTCGCCTTTTCCACCCGCTCACGCATCGAGGAGGATCCGGAACTGATGGCCGGATTCGTGGCGGCAACGACCAGGGGTTACGAGGACGCGGACGAAGATCCGGCCGCTGCGGTCGATGACCTGGTCGAGTCGAACCCGGAGATCGATCCCGGTCTGGCCGAAAAAACCTTCGAGGCCTACCGGCCGCTGATCGGCGACCCGGCGAACATCGGGCTGTTCGACGAGGGCAGTTTCGCCGAGCTCTCCGACTTCCTCTTGAGGGAGAACCTGATCGATTCAGGAATCGAACCCGGCAGGTTCGCCAACCCGGAATTCGCCGGCAGCAGGACCGTCGTCAACGACTGACGGCCGCCCCTGAACTCCCGGGCCGGTTGAAAGAGTCTCGGGACACCTGGTCGAAGGCGTACAGCGCGACCATCAGTGACTTCGGCCGAGCGAAGTCAACTTTCTACGCCTGCTGGACGCGGAACACGACCCCGCCGGGGCCGGCCCGGAAGCGGGCCTTGGCCGGGTTGACGTTCCACGGGGCCGGCAGCCTGCCGTCGGGGTAGTTCAGGAACTGGCGGAAGTAACCGGCCGCGGCCTTGCAGGAAAGCGGCCTGGTCGTTCCGACCGCGATGTAGTACTGGCCCCTCGGCAGGACGAGCCGGCCGATGCGGTCGTTGTGCTGGACCTGGAAGGTCCCGGGGCAACGAGCGAACCTGCCGGCCGGCTTCGGAGCGGGCGACGGGCCGTAGGCCCGGTTGATGTTGAAGCCCACCTGCGGATTCCGCGGCTTGTAGAACGTCGCACTCGACCGCTTCAGTTTCCACGCCGGGGGAAGCACTCCGTCGAAGTCCTGGAGGAACTCCTTGAACCGGTTCGCCGCCCGGGAGCAGGTGAAGCGCCTCGGGTTGATCAGGGTCAGCCTGTACTTGCCGGCGGGCACCCTGAAGCTGCCGATGCTGTCGTTGTGGAGGACCGTGAAGTAGCCCGGGCAGGAGGCCGCGGTCGAACCGCCGCCCCCGCCGCCGCCACCGCTGGTGGTCCTGCTGACGCGGAAGCCGGTCCTCGACCCGGGTCCGCGGGTGAAGCTCTTGGCGGTGACGTTCACGACCCACGGGGACCGCAGCCTGCCGTCGTAGTCCTGCAGGAACTCTGCGAAGAGCTTCGATGCGGCGCCGCAGCTCAGCCGGGACGAATCGATCGTGGTCACGTTGTAAGTGCCCTTGGGCAGGTACAGGGCGCCGATCTTGTCGTTGTGCAGGACCCGGAAGGTCGGGCACACGCCGGGGGCGGCGTCGGCCTGCTTGACGTTGCCGCCGAGCAGCAGCATCAGCGTCGCGGCGGCGGCGAGGGCCAGGGCGAGGGGAAGTTTGAGGTACTTCGCAGAATTGGTCATTGGAGTGTTAAACCCTTGGATCGACGGCAAGTACCGGCCACTGTAAACAAACTTTCCCCAACGCAGGACTAAACGTGTGAACCACCACGGCTGGGGAGGGTCGTTGGCTGCCGTGCGTCAGGCGTGGGCCTCAGACGGCGAGGCTCGTCCTCACCGACGAGACGGGAAACCCAACTCGAAGGTGCGGAAGATCCGCTTCCGCGTCCGCTGAGCGCGTAACCACACAACGATCCATACAATCTCCGATTCAGGAGCTTCGGCTCCCGGCACCCTGCGCCCGTAGCTCAGCTGGATAGAGCGTCGGTCTACGAAACCGAAGGTCACTGGTTCGAATCCAGTCGGGCGCACTTTGGATCTGGCGCGGGACGTGGAAACTGTGATCGAGGCCTCTCGCTCGGCAGTGGCGCCGCCTACGTCCCGCCTACGGAATAGTCGCGCTCCCTCGGTGCGTACCGGCGCTCCTTGATTCGTCTCGACCAGTCCGTAGGATCTGAAAATGGCTGAAACTGAAGTAGACCCGGATTTGCCTGAGGAAGAAGAGGTCGATGATCTCGACGAAGCTAGGGAGGTCATTCCATATGACTTTGAGATCACCTCTTATGGCGCTGACTACGACGTGGAGGGATTAGTTAAACGGATCGACCGAGGGGACATCGTCGTTCCGACGTTTGATCCGGAGATGAAAGACTCCCCGTCTGGCATCGTCGGATTTCAGCGGCGTTACGTTTGGAGTCGGCCTCAAGCCGACCGCTTTATCGAATCCTTGCTGTTGGGCCTTCCCGTCCCCGGGATCTTTCTAGTTAAAGAACCGGGGGGCATAAACCTCATACTGGATGGGCAACAGCGCCTGAAAACGCTTGAAGGCTTTTACAAGGGCACCCTCCTTGGAAAAGAATTTAGGCTCGAGACCGTTCAGGATCGCTTCAAAGGCAAGACGTACGATGAGCTTGAGGACGAGGATCGTCGGCGAATAGACGACGCGATCATCCATGCGACCGTCGTCAGGCAGGACCAACCGACGGACGACCAAGAAGGCATCTATCTGATTTTCGAGCGCCTGAATACCGGAGGCACGACTCTTCAGCCGCAAGAGATTAGGTCGGCTCTCTACCACGGGGATCTTCCGGATCTACTTCGCGATCTGAATCAGAATGAGATTTGGCGATCGGTCTTCGGTAGACCCTCCGAGCGTCTGAAGGACCAAGAGCTCATTTTGCGATTTTTCGCTTTGCTGTTCTACGGCGACAGATATAAGAGACCCATGAAGGTGTTCCTTAATCGCTATACGGCAACAAACCGTCACCTGAATCATCAAAGCGAGGAAACTCTTCGGGGCATCTTTGAGAAGACAATCAAGGTAATCGTTGACGCCAAAGGCGACAGGGTGTTTCGGGTTGCCACTGCTATCAACGCTGCCGTATTCGACTCGGTGATGACGGGCGTTGCCACTCGACTACTCGAGGTGGACATCGTCGACACTGAAGCACTTGCGACTGCTTACGATGGACTCTTAGGTAACGACGAATATCTTGGAGCGGTCGAGCGTGCGACGGCGGACGAAGAAAGTGTTTCTACGCGTTTGAAGTTGTCAAAGGAAGCTTTCTCAGAAGTTTCCTGATGGCCGGTCGTCAGGAGGTCACCCGTCAGAGGTTCCGGCTCGATGCGACGTTTGTTCGCATAGCGAGTGTCGATGGTGAGGATCTTGAAGCTCGCGCTGACTTCACCAAGTACTTGTGCGTCAGAGTAAGCGGGTATCTAGAGTCCTCAATCGCCGAGCTGCTGCGGGTCTACGCTGTTGAGCATGGTTCACCCGAGGTGTCGAACTTCGTTGCAGCTGATTTGCGGCGTTTTCAGAACGCCAAACGAGGCAAGATCTTGGAGCTCTTCGGCAAGTTTGATAAGCACTGGGAAGAGAATCTTAAGATCTATCTGGTCGATGAAAAAGCCGATGCTCTGGGAACGATCGTAAGCAATCGTCACAAGATTGCCCATGGGGATGATTCGACCCTTAGCTTCACGGTTTTGAAGCGAGCATGGGAGGAAGTAAAAGAAATTGTGGACTACATCGCCGACCTAATTGATCCTCCCTGATCGAACTCCGTCTACGGCGACCCGCTCGCATTGAAGCTGTTTTCTGCGGTATGCCTAACAGATGGTGGGAGAAGCTCAACCGCGCGGAGTTCTCCCAACTCATTGGAATTGGCTTCAGTTCGGGAAAAACCTACATCCGCCTGCATCGCCGAAGAGGACTATCGCTCAGATAAGCCCTGTCCAATCTCGCCGATACCAGGCCAGGTCCCGATCGACTTGCAGTCTTCGAAAACCGAAGGTCACTGGTTCGAATCCAGTCGGGCGCACTTTGGATCTGGCTTGATCGGCTGTGACGCTACGTCGGAAAGCATTGAGCTGGCCCATCTGCGCGGTCATGGGCCAGTGGAATCTCAAAGCCGGAAAAGCCTGCGGTGATGTTTTTGTTGCTGAAAGCTAGGGGTGGCCCTGGGATCGCCAGGCGAGGGACCCTCCGGTTTTTGCGTCTGACCAAGACAATCGCCGCGACGGGCTTAGGGACCTTCTCCCCGGGTTCACAGTCACGATGCGGTCGGAAGCGCAGTCCTGGTGAAGGTCCGCGGTGAAGTCTAAGATCGATCGCGATGGAAGCGGGGACATCAGAGCGGCTTGCACCAGAGGTCGAGCTCAAAGAGCTCAACTCCCGTGAGAGGCGGTACCAGCTCGGCCAATTCTTCACGCCCGAGCCAATCGCGCTATTCATGGCCGAGGCCGTGATGGCCGTTGAGCCCACAACGGTCTGCGATCCGGGAGTCGGAGGCGGGGTGCTGTTGCGAGCAGTTGGGCCGGGGGCCAGCCGGTTCGGCTGCGATGTCGATCCCTCCGCTGTGCGCCTATCGCAGGAGGCCTTGACCCAGCAGGGCGGGTCTCTAGAGATCGTCGAAGGCGACTTCTTGAACCGCGATCGGTGGCCTTTCTCCGTTGAGGAGTTCGATGCCGTGATTTGCAACCCGCCCTACATCCGCCACCACAACCTCCCGGTCGAGCAAAAGGCGCTGGCCAAGCACTACTCGGCCCTCTTCGGCGCCAAGGTCTCGAGTCTCTCCGGCGGCTACGTGTACTTCTTTCTGGAGGCGATCCGCCGCTTACGACCCGGAGGGCGGCTTGTCTTCATCACCCCGGTCGAGTTCCTCGACGTCCGTTATGGCGAGGCGGTCAAGCAAGTGCTGCTCGATACGTGCGAAATCGATGACATCGCGGTCCTTAACACTGAGAGCCTCGCCTTCGATGGGGTGCTGACGACTACGGCGATAACCATCGCCACCAAGAAGAGCCCTCCGCCGCGCCGGGTTCGCCTCAGCGAAGGCCACTTCGACGGGAAAGCGGTACATCTAGATAGAAGGATAGACCTATCGGAATCCATGGCAAAGCCGACCTTGCCTTGGACGCCCCTGCTTCCCAGTCGTGCTGAGGCCATCGCCCCGCTGCTCGAGGGGCGGACGGCGAAGTTGAGCGACTATGCGCGGGTTCGACGCGGCATAGCGACTGGCGATAACAAGTTCTTTTGTCTCACGCAGAAGCAAGTTGACGAGAGCAGGATTGAGTTCGAGTTCCTCGTTCCCGTCGTGGTGGGTTCCAAAGACCTCCCCGAGAACAGCGCTGCGCTGACCAAGGAGCACTGGGAGACTCGACGAAACGCAGGCGCGCGAGCCTGGTTGCTTTGGTGCCATAAGCCGAAGAGCGCGCTGCGGGGCACCGCAGCGTTGCGGCACATCGAGCGCGGTGAGTCGGAGAAGGTCAACGAGCGTTTCAACTGCCGCTCGAGGACGCCCTGGTACAGCGTCGAGCAGGTGCCGTCGCCCGACTTCTTCGTGACTTACATGTCGCGAGGCAAAGCCCGGTTCGTCCGCAATGAGTTCGGGGCCCGTTGCATGACATCGCTGCTTAATGTGTGGACCAGCGGCGACGTTGCTCCAGAAGACTTGCGACCTGTACTGGAGGATCACGACAACGCGCAGATCTTGCGTGAGTTCGGGCGCACCTATGGCGGCGGCCTCGGCAAAATCGAGCCGCGTGACTTGCTCGAGCTGCCCCTGCGACCCATACAGCGGAAGCGCAGCTAGCAAGCTACCTCGCTACAGCGATGTGGATAGCGTTGCAGCGTGGCTGAGGGTTACCCCTATTGGAGCGAGGACGAATTGGACCAGCTTGTCGCGGCGGCCAGGGAAGCTCATATCGAGCGCTTCTCAGAGGCCATGCGCAGCGCCTACCGCCAGATCCAAGCGGAATGCAAGGCGACAGTGGGCAGACTGCTGCGCGATACGGACTGGCTTTGGCAGCTCGAGCGCGACCCCGACTGCTTCGAGAGGATGCCAAGGGAGTACCTGGATGCCGCTCGCTACCTAACTAGCCCGGTGATCAGCGACGACACGCTGAAGCTCCTAGTGGAGGGCAGGGAGGATGTCCGGATTCTCGTAGAACTTTGAAGGCGGCGGCCCTCCCGTCCCGTCCGCTCCCGGTGGGAGCGTTCGGGGCGATCTAAACCCAAGTCCGAATAGGACGAGAACGAGAGGAACCGCCATGGAGAAGGTATCGCGGCCGCAGGTCGCTGCGGCAGACGAGGTGCCCGAGGGTGCGCTCCCACCGGAGATCACGGAGGCCCTCGGCGATATCGCCCAGGCAGCCCAGGAGGGGCTTTTGGCCCTCAGCGTCGGCGTGGGCCTCGGTGTGGTCCATCAGCTGATGGAGGCCGAGGTCGATGAGATCGTCGGTCAGAAAGGCAAACACGACTCGGATCGCAAGGCGAAGCGTCACGGCCACGAGAAGGGTTCGATGACCCTTGGTGGCCGACGGGTCAAGGTGGAGCGACCCAGGGTCCGCCCGGCAGGCGATGAGCGGGAGCCGGGGCTCAGAACCTACGAGCATTTCGCAGACCGCGATCCGCTCACCAAGGCGGTGATGGACCGGATGCTTGCCGGAGTATCGACCCGCCGCTTTGCCGGGATCGGCGAGCCGGTGGGTGAGGGAGTCGAGAAGGACTCTTCAGCCACCTCCAAATCGTCGGTATCGGAGGCGTTCATAGAGCGCACCACCACGGCCCTCGGGGAGCTGATGGGTCGCGGAGCTTGCCGATATGCGCCTGGCCGCGATGATGCTCGACGGCCTTCAGATCGCCGGGCGCACCCATGTGGTTGCACCCGGGATAACTACCGAAGGGGTGAAGGTGCCGCTCGGTTTGTGGGAGGGATCGACCGAGAACGCCACCTTGGCCAGATCCCTGCTCGCCGATCTGGTCAACCGGGGACTCGACCCCGAGCAGGCGATCCTGTTTGTGATCGACGGCTCCAAAGCACTCCGTAAGGCGATCGGCGACGTGTTCGGCGAAAACGCCCTGATCCAGCGCTGCCAGCGCCACAAGGAAAGGAACGTGCGTGACCTGCTGCCCGACCAAGATCGCGACCTGATCTCCGGCCGGCTGCGCTCCATCTGGGCCCTGGAAGATCATCACCTGGCGCGGGAGCGGCTCGAACTCCTTGCCTCCGAGCTCGACCGCTCCTGGCCGGATGCCGGCTCATCGCCAAAAGAAGGGATGGAGGAGACGCTCACCCTGATCAGGCTCGGGATCACGGGGACTCTCGCCAAGACCCTTTCCTCGACAAACCCGATCGAGTCAATGATCGGGATCGCCCGGGTGACCCAGCGAAACGTCAAGCGCTGGCGAGACGGCGATATGCGACGGCGCTGGACTGCGGCCGGGATGCTCCAGGCCGAACAGCAGTTCCGCAGGATCGCCGGCTACCGCGATCTCGCCGGGCTGGTTATCGCGATCGAACGGGAGCATCTCCACGCACACCCGTCACCGCCTCCGGCGGCGACGGGGAAGGAGGTGCCGGTTCACGCTACGGTGTGATCATCAAAAGACGGGTCGCCACCCTGAAGTTCCACGACGATCCGGACATCCTCAGGGCAGGACCCCAGCCCAGGTTGTGGTCGAGTTCCTAGATCGGGAGCGAGCGCCTTGGCTGGAATCCATGGAGGAGGTTGATGCCAGCCATCCAGATGTGCGTCATGCCGTCGATTGCACCGCCAAGCTCTGGGCATCGCAACGATCGGCCACCGAGCTGAGGAACAGCCAGGCGAAGACCCAGGAGCGACGGGTTCGGGCCGCCCTGGAGGCGGCCGGCCTTCGATTCGTAGAAAGCGCTGAGATTCGCCAGCGGATTCGCGCCCTTGACGATGAGGTGAAGCTAGGCCTCACCCCCGGCAACTATCAGGAGATACTTCGCCGCGGAGAGTTCACCCGAGAGACGCGAGTTGCAGGAGCAAAGTGCGATGTTCCAGTCCGGCTTAGGAACGGGCGGCTTCTCCCAATCGAATGCAAGGTTTCGGGGTCAGCAACTAACGGGGTGAAGCGACTCAACCGCGAAACAGGTGGCAAGCACGATGAGTGGAGAGGCGTGTTCGGGACGGACCTGCAGGCCGGGGCTGTGCTAGGAGGCGTGTTCGGCTCAGCCAGCGTTAGGGACGCTCAGAACGACGGAATTCTCATCTTCTTCGATCACGATCTCGCCGCGCTTGACCGCTTCATCGAGGCGGGAACGGCCCGATCGTACCCGGCGGTCACCTATCAAAGCCCGCGAATTTGAGTCAACCATCGGACAGGACTCTCCAGATCGAGCGCGGAGGACTCAGAAGTTGTTACTGGCTCGCGCTCGGGGAGTGACCCATCTCCCTTCGCGGGTCGGATTCTGCGGACTTGAGGAATGGTTCGCACGGCCAGAGCCATGCAGCGAGTGCCGTCTCAGCGGCGAACCCGCAATGGTCGGTTCAGAAGGGTGCAAGTACCATTTCCATTTTTCGGCCTGAGGCCCACACACAGGCGATTGGCTATGCGGCCCAGCAGTCCTGTCAGATCAGCTCGCTATCGTGTGACTAGAAACAAAGACCTTTGTCGCACGACGAGGGGACCAATCTTCGTGGGGCGATCAAGTTCTGGGGTGATGAGGAGGAGTTGAATGAATCAGGCTCAGCGTGAGCAGCGTGTCAAGGAAGCTCTTAAGGCGTATCACGAGGAACCGGGGGAAAAAGAAACGGCGCCGCTACCGTGGCGCGGGCGCCAGAAGCTCTTTCCGGTAGTCGCTCTTGACCTCGACGTCGTTCTCTTGAACACTTTCAGCCACCGCCTACAGGCGGTTTTGGAGGGCGAACGCGACGCGAGCGCCGTGGGCCAGGATCCCTGGTCGAGCGAATCGCAGCGGCTGATCACGGAGCTTCTGAAAAGGCGGCACAGGAACTTCGTGAAGCTCAAGGACAGCCTGCGGCTTGAGGGGCAGCGGGACCCAGGCATCATCACCCGGAAGGGCGTTCTGCTCAACGCGAACACTCGAGCAGCGGCGCTCCGGGAGCTAGGCGACCCTGAAAAGAGATGGATACGGGTGGCAGTGCTCCCAGACGACGCCGAGCCGTCCGAGCTCGCCCAACTCGAACTCGCTCTCCAAGTTCAGGACCCACTGAAGGACAAGTACCAGCTCACCGAGGAACTCCTGTTCATCGAAGACATGGCCCGCGAGTACGGCATGAGCCCGGAACAAATCGCGATTGACCTAAGGTGGGCTTCCGACGATGGACGCAGCAAACGTCACGGAGCGGACGCCGTCAAGCAGCGGCGGCGGATTCTTGCTCTGATCCGGGAGATGCAGACTCTCACAGACCCAACCCTTCCTCTGACGGTATTTGACGACAAGCTGGAGCAGCTCAAGGCATTGGAGCAGCGCTACAACGGCCTGCTTGAGGATGACTCTGAGGCCGCGCGGTCATACCGGTTGAACTGGCTGGCCGCAGTTCTGGCTGGAGCCTCCAGCGTCCACCAATTGCGAGCCATCGATGAAGAATTCGCCGGCGAATACCTGGCTCCGCGCCTTCAAGAGAATGAGCTACTAGGCGAGCACGCCGCCGATCTAATCGCCGCCGATGACTCGGTTTCAGACAAAGATGTTCCAGGCGTGGAACTGCTCGGCGACGAGGAAGGTGACCAAGATCCCCATGAGCATGAGCCCAGCGTTAAACCGCTGCTTGACCTCCTAGCCGGTAAAGAGAACACCGTGAAGCTGCCTGGGGCCCAGGATCAGCAGGATCGGCCTGAACTCATGGTGGCGGTCGCGGAATCCATGAAGCTCGCGATTTCAGACCGAAAGGCCGCAGAGCGTGTCGAGGGAGAGCTCGACCAGCCGGTCTCCGCCCTTCGCGACTCAGTGAAGAAGCTGCGTACCGCGGAGGCTGCATTCCGCGCTGTTCAAGACGACGAACAGTTCGACCAGCGTCGCCGCAGCCAGTTCGAGTACCAGCTGCGCCAAGTTCGAAAGCAGCTTAAGAAGATCACGGAGCTGACCGGCGAGGAGGAATAGCCCGTGGGTTACTCCGCCCTGCGCTTGGAACTGGAGGGGCAGCCGCCACGGGTCAACTTGATCCGCAAAGCAGATGTACCGGACAACTTCTGGCACGGACTGCCGCTGATCGTCGCTCCGGCCGACTCGAGTCCGATCGGCGAGCGCTACCTATCCACCGTTGAGCAACTGCTTTCGAATCGCCGCCGGCTGCAGGAATCCTGTCGCTCGTACGGTGTCGGATTAGAGGCCGACGAGGGCATCACGGCCCTCTTGGGCCGCGTTCGAAGGGAGCAGAAGGCCGCCCGCGAGAAAGCATCATCAGGCGCAAAAGCGATCGACCTTCAGAGCATCCAAACACTGGACAAAAGTCGCTTTCGACGCGACCTGAGGCCCTTCCAGAAGCGAGATCTCGCCAAGCTGCTATCTCTCGAGCACGGCTGCAACTTTTCCGTGCCAGGTGCAGGCAAGACGACGGTTACTTACGCGCTCTACGAGGCAGAGCGCGTCCGCGAGCGCGTGAGCCGACTTCTAGTTGTCGCACCGCTATCCGCGTACGAGGCATGGCAAGTCGAGGCCGAACAATGCTTCGCCGCGACTCCTGTGATTCACAAGTTCACCGAGCGTGTACCGGTGGGAGTCGAGGTCGTCTTGGTCAACTACCAGAAGCTCCGCCGCCATTTCGATGTGCTGGCAGCCTGGCTTTGGGAGGAGCCGAGCCACCTGGTTCTTGATGAGGCGCACCGAATGAAGCGAGGCCTAGATGGGGAGTGGGGTGCAGCCTGCCTTCAGCTGGCTAACGTCGCCAGCCGCCGTGACATCTTGACGGGCACCCCAGCTCCACAGGGTCCACGCGATTTCGTCGCCTTAATCGATTTCGTGTGGTGGGGTGATTCGCGGAATATTCTTCCCGCAGCCGCGCTGAAGAGCGATCCTCCGTCTGACGCGCTTGAGCGGATAAGCGAGGCACTCGGCCCACTCTTCGTTCGTACCACCAAGAGTGAGCTCGGACTGGACGAACCGAATCTGCGAGTCGAGCCGGTCCGGATGAAGCCCTTGCAGGCGGAGATCTACACGGCGCTAAGAAACCGGTACGCGGGGATGTTCGACTTGAGTCGCGGAGACCAAGCGGCGCTGGCCAAGATGGGCGAAGTCACGATGTATCTTCTCGAGGCAGCCACGAACCCAGGGCTGCTAAAGGAAGCCGACAATCCGCTCAGCTTCCGGTACCAGAGTCTCGAGATTCCACCCGGGAGTCGCCTGAAGGAGTTGGTACAGACCTACGAGCAGCACGAGCGTCCCGAGAAGTTCGAAAAGCTGGCATTCCTCGTCAGCCAGAACGCTTCGGCCGATCCCCCGAAGAAGACTCTGGTCTGGTCGAACTTCCGCGACAACCTGCTGCTACTCGAGAAGGTACTTGCGCCCCATCAGCCAGCTTTGATCTATGGCGGAATTCCGACGGAGGAAAACAATACCGTCCTCGGGGGCCGAACCCGCGAATCCGAGCTTGCACGCTTCCGCACAGATCCGCGGTGCAAGGTCCTGCTGGCAAACCCAGCGGCAATGGCTGAGGGCGTCAGCCTGCACGAGCAGTGCCATGACGCGATCTATCTCGAACGGACCTTCAACGCTGGTCAGCTGCTGCAGAGCCTGGACCGGATTCACCGGCTTGGTCTCAAGCCGGGCACGAAAACGAACATCACCTTCCTCATGACGGAGGGGACGATCGACGAGGCGGTCGATTCGCGAGTAGCGAAGAAGACGAGGCACCTCGCTCACATGCTCGACGACCGTGACCTGGTCGAGATGGCGCTGCCCGACGAGGAAGACTATGGGGCGATGATTGAGGACCCGGGCGACCTCGATGCTCTATTCCAGCACCTTGCCAATGGAAGCGAGTGATGACAGTGAATTTCTTGGGCCGGGCGGACTGCCGTCCGCACATCTACTCCGGGCTGCCCTGCACGTCATCGCGCAGATAGAGGACCACGGATCAGCCGTCAGGGCCACCCAATCCGGCTACCACCACTATTCCTCTGGAGCCCTCTTTCCACCACCCGAGTTGCAAAAAGCAGAGGGGTTTCTGATTGAGGTCGGGCGGCTAAAGAAGGAGGACGGCTATCTCTATGCGCAGGACGGCTTCACCGAGCTTGCCTCGGTTCCAGAGGTAGTAGCGATTGAGGTATTACTTGCGGATGCTTGGCAATCGTGGGGCTTTCCAGAGTGGCTGTTTTCGGAGCCCTTGGTGCCCCCTCCTGATGCAGGAGAACAGCTCGAGATAGTTCTTCCGGATCCTGACGGGCGCGAGGCCTTTCTACTCTCCATGGGAAGGCGTTTCGATGATGAGGCGAGTCGCCGACTCGGAGAGCTGGGCGAGAAGCACGTCTTGAAAGCCTTCCAAGCAGAACTTGAGGATCTAGGGTGCCCAGAACTGGCTGGAGCAGTCCAGCGAGTGAGCCTGGTCTCAGATCAGCTTGGCTACGACATTGCCGCTCCTCGGCTAGATGGCTCAACTCGACGTGTCGAAGTTAAGGCGAGCAGCCGCGTCGGTGGTGGTCTGGTCCACATCTTCCTCAGCCGAAGTGAAGTGGAGGTTGGTCTCCGTGATGCGGACTGGTCGCTCGCGATCTGCTCGGTTTCTAGCAATGAGACGGTGGAGACGCTCGGATGGTGCCGTGCCGGGGCGCTGCGTCCGAACTTGCCGGACGACTCCCCGGGTGGGACCTGGCGTGTTGTTGAGCTCTCCATAAATTTCAGCGCGCTCCGCGCCGGCCTACCACCCGCCGTCTGACCGATGCAGAGCGCGCGTCGACCAGCATCCCTGTTCGGACACTGTCGAGGAAGAGCATGCGTGAGGCACAAACGTCTTGAAGCTCGCTCTTGGCTTCGGGACGGATAGTCGGACAGTTCAATCCTCGACCCGTCCCTGAGGATGTCCGGATCGTCGTGGAACTTCAGGGTGGCGACCCGTCTTTTGATGATCACACCGTAGCGTGAACCGGCACCTCCTTCCCCGTCGCCGCCGGAGGCGGTGACGGGTGTGCGTGGAGATGCTCCCGTTCGATCGCGATAACCAGCCCGGCGAGATCGCGGTAGCCGGCGATCCTGCGGAACTGCTGTTCGGCCTGGAGCATCCCGGCCGCAGTCCAGCGCCGTCGCATATCGCCGTCTCGCCAGCGCTTGACGTTTCGCTGGGTCACCCGGGCGATCCCGATCATTGACTCGATCGGGTTTGTCGAGGAAAGGGTCTTGGCGAGAGTCCCCGTGATCCCGAGCCTGATCAGGGTGAGCGTCTCCTCCATCCCTTCTTTTGGCGATGAGCCGGCATCCGGCCAGGAGCGGTCGAGCTCGGAGGCAAGGAGTTCGAGCCGCTCCCGCGCCAGGTGATGATCTTCCAGGGCCCAGATGGAGCGCAGCCGGCCGGAGATCAGGTCGCGATCTTGGTCGGGCAGCAGGTCACGCACGTTCCTTTCCTTGTGGCGCTGGCAGCGCTGGATCAGGGCGTTTTCGCCGAACACGTCGCCGATCGCCTTACGGAGTGCTTTGGAGCCGTCGATCACAAACAGGATCGCCTGCTCGGGGTCGAGTCCCCGGTCAACCAGATCGGCGAGCAGGGATCTGGCCAAGGTGGCGTTCTCGGTCGATCCCTCCCACAAACCGAGCGGCACCTTCACCCCTTCGGTAGTTATCCCGGGTGCAACCACATGGGTGCGCCCGGCGATCTGAAGGCCGTCGAGCATCATCGCGGCCAGGCGCATATCGGCAAGCTCCGCGACCCATCAGCTCCCCGAGGGCCGTGGTGGTGCGCTCTATGAACGCCTCCGATACCGACGATTTGGAGGTGGCTGAAGAGTCCTTCTCGACTCCCTCACCCACCGGCTCGCCGATCCCGGCAAAGCGGCGGGTCGATACTCCGGCAAGCATCCGGTCCATCACCGCCTTGGTGAGCGGATCGCGGTCTGCGAAATGCTCGTAGGTTCTGAGCCCCGGCTCCCGCTCATCGCCTGCCGGGCGGACCCTGGGTCGCTCCACCTTGACCCGTCGGCCACCAAGGGTCATCGAACCCTTCTCGTGGCCGTGACGCTTCGCCTTGCGATCCGAGTCGTGTTTGCCTTTCTGACCGACGATCTCATCGACCTCGGCCTCCATCAGCTGATGGACCACACCGAGGCCCACGCCGACGCTGAGGGCCAAAAGCCCCTCCTGGGCTGCCTGGGCGATATCGCCGAGGGCCTCCGTGATCTCCGGCGGGAGCGCACCCTCGGGCACCTCGTCTGCCGCAGCGACCTGCGGCCGCGTTACCTTCTTCATGGCGGTTCCTCTCGTTCTCGTCCTATTCGGACTTGGGTTTGAGCGCCCCGAACGCTCCCACCGGGAGCGGACGGGACGGGAGGGCCGCCGCCTTCAAAGTTCTACGAGAATCCGGACATCCTCCCTCAAACAATTACTCCCTTAAGTCTTCTCATGCGACGGGCTCGGACAACGACTCGAATAGTCGGTCCGTTATGCGATTCGTCATTAGCGGTCTAAGCCAGAGCACATGGCACGGCAGAAGCGGCTCAGGGGGCGCCATTGTTTTCGAGAGCACTCAGTACTCAGGCCCTCACGACCCGAAAGTGTAGGTTCGAGTACTACCCCAGCTATGCCTCGAGCAGAAACTGAGACTTCAACTCGGCAAGGGCGGTGAGATGTGGTCTTTGACTGTGGCGAAGAACGGCTGAGTTAGATGTTCACCTCAACGAGGGAGTCGTCTTCGGTTCACTGTGTCAATGACCACCCAAAAATGTCGGTGGATGACCATTCAAAAATGTCGGTCGGTGGCAGCTTTGCCAACTCGCTAACGGGTCTTGTCTGCGGGAGCATCACCTCCTCCCGAGATCAGCCCTTGGCGGTCTTTGAGCCGGTAGCTTGGCCTTCGTTGATCGTCAACACCTCGGCGTCGTGGAGGAGCCGGTCAAGGATCGCCGCGGCAACCGCTTCTTCACCGAACAGCTCGGCCCACTCGCTAACCGCTTTGTTCGAAGTCACGATCGTCGAGCCTTTGGTGTAGCGGCGGTTGATCAGCTGGAAGAAGCGGTTGGCGTCTGCCGGCTCAAGAGGCGAGTATGAGACCTCGTTGACGATCAGAAGATGCGCTCTTTGAAAGTAGGCGAGCTTTCGGCCGAGCTTCTCCAGCTGGTCAGCTACCCGAAGCGCCCGGATCAGGTCGTCAAGGGTGGTGTACCTGAACCAGATAGCCCCTGGCGAGTGCTTCCATGCCGAGGCCGATCGCGATGTGACTTTTACCGGTTCCCGGCGGTCCCATGATCAGTGCCGAGACCTTACGCTCGATGAAGCTGAGGGTCCGAAGCTCACTGATCCTCTTTGGATCAAGCTCGGGCTGAAATGAGGCGTCGAACTCATCGAGGGTCTTTCGGTGAGGCAGTCCACTCAACCGGAGCCTTGATTCGTAGCGTCGGCCCTGAAGGACTCCGACCTCGCTTTCGAGGATCAGGTCAAGGAACTCGCGGTAGCCCAACTGGCCCTCTTCGGCTCGGTTGACCAGGTCGTCCGGGTTCTCGCCAATCCCGAAGAGCTTGAGTTCGGCCGCGTTCTTTTTGATCCTCTGGTTGATCAGCTCAGCCACCTTGAATCAGCTCCTGGTAGGTGTTCAGAGGGCGGGTGTGAACTTCGTCTTTCGGCAGCGAGGAAAGGACGCTTGCCAAAGAGACTGACTTCTCAACTGGATCGGGCAGGATCTTTTTCGGCCGGCCCCGGATGTGGCGGCAGATCAGATCACCGCTTTCGGTGTGGCGAACCTCGATCTCTTGCGATCCCAAAATGAGCTCGACCGTCTCGCCGCCGAGTGCTCCCGGCACCTCATAGAGGCGGCCCTCGAAGGAGAAGTGACCGTCACGGGCGACCTTTCTGGTGCTTCGCAAAGTGACCAGGTAAGGATCGGGCGGCAGCTTGCCGAGGGCCGCCCGATCCCGCTTTGCCCGCTCGGCGACCACCTCGCCGTGGGTGCCGTGGGTCCGGACCCTTGCGACCTCCTCGTTCCAGCTGGACCAGGCTCGATTTGCCTGTTCGTAGCCTCTGAACTCATGACCTTTGAGCAGCCGGCCCCTGACCCAGCGAACGTCGGATTCAACTTTGCCCTTGGTCTGGGGCCGGTAGGCCCGGCAGAGCTTCAAGGAGAAGCCGTAATGGTGGGCTGAAGCGAGTGCTTCAGGATGGTAGAGCCGCTCACCCGAGCGGCGTTCCTTGCCGACGTGGGAGCGAACCACGGTCTTGGTGCGGTCATAGAGGATCTCGGCCGGGGTTCCGCCGAAATGGGCAAACGCAGCCCGGTGGCAGGCCCAGAAAGTAACCAGATCCATTGAACCGACCAGACCCAGGAAAGCATCCCGGGAATGCCCCAAAACCATATGGAAGGCGTAAAGGGGAAGCCTCGTTCCGTCGGGGGCCATGATCGGCTCTTCGTGGGACCAGTCGACCTGTGCCTGATGGCCCGGGGCGGTCTCGAAGCGCTCCTCATCCCGAGGCTCCGGCTTCGGCCGGCTTCGCTCAACGTAGCGGCGAACCGTCTGGTAGCTGCCGGGGAAGCCGTGGTCGCGAACCAGATCCTGGTGGATCCGGGCCGCCTCAAGACCCGGGCACCTCGCCAGCCACTGGTCAATCCGCGGTTTGTAGGGGTCAAGCTTCGATGGGGTCCGGCCCCGGGTGTAAGTCGGTTCGGCACCTTCGTCTATGTAGCGCTTTACGGTTCGCCAGTCGCGACCGACGATGCGGCCGATCTCGGCGTAGCTGAGTCCCTGACGGGCCAATGCTCTGATGTCCATGTGTTCTTCCTCGGTAATCAATTTCTCTCCTCAAGCCTTGGGATCGCATGCGATCCCAAGGCTTGAGGAGCGGTGTCCGAGAAGGCCTTTGCTGAAACCTGTGACCGACATATTTCGATGGTCATGGACCTACAGTTTTACGTGGTCATCGACAGCTGGCTGCCCCGGCTCCGGGCAACCTCGATATCTACCGGCGGATAACAGCTGGCGGGGTGGTTGCCGAATTACCGGATGTCCCGCGCGTTGAACCGGTGAACTCAGATTGATCCAGCCTTGAAGGTCTGTCTCGGCTTAGATGAAAGGTCGAGATCCTAGGTGGAAGAGGCTCCGCAGAGAAGCGGCAGGAACCAGCCGGAATCGAGGAAGTGCCCAGGGTGATCGTGATGTCGCACACGTGGCGTCATCCCGTTCAGGGTCGCTCACTCGACGGGAAATCCGCTAAGTTGAGTTTAGTCAGGAACCCTTGAGGGGAAATGCATGAGTTTCAGGCGCGTGATCTCAGTTTTGGCGGTGATTCTGGCTTTCGCCGGGACCGGCGCACTTGCCCTAGCGCAGACCCAGTCGTCCGGGGGAGATTCCAGCGAAGCGGACTCGCTCGGGCTCGATCCAGGTCGGGAATACCCCGAGTCTTTCTTGAGAACAGCCAAGCACTATGAAGAGTCAGCCCCACCCGAGAGTAGCCCCGGACCTCCCATCGAGTCCGACGAGGTACATATCCCGGTCGGACCTCCAGAAGAAGTATTTGTGAGGCACTGCACGGAATCGGCCTCGGGAGACTTATCTCTTGATGCGGACCCGCTATGTCGTGCCGTTCTGCTCCTGGACGCTGGAGCCATCGAACCGGGGGTCTACAAGGAGTCCGAAGTCGAACAGCGATACGACACCTTCGTAAAAGGGGAGTAGCAAATGACTGGAAAGCCGAAGGTGCTTCTGTTCTTGTCGATCGTCTTTGCAGCTTTGCTGGGCTTTGGCGTTTCTCAAGCCGCAGGCGTCTATTGCACCGGAGGTCCTTGCTATGGGAACTCCAGTGCCAACAACATGATCGGCACAGACGGTTGGGATCGGATGGAAGCATACGATGGGAGAGATCACCTCTGGGGCATGCCTACCGGAGATGACCTGCACGGCGGTGGAGACGGCGACATCATCTACGGCAACCCCGGCAACGATGTCATCCGCGGTCAAACCGGCAACGATAAGGCTCTCTGCGACACGCTTGAATGTGGTCTAGACGGTGGAAACGGCGATGACCAAATCCACGGATGGGTAGGACTCGACGTCCTGATAGGCGGTCCTGGAAATGACACCATGTACGGGAACGACAACGTCGACAACCTCTACGCCAGAGATGGACAGAAGGACTTCCTCTACGGAGGCGGGGCTAATGATTGGTGCCAGGTCGACAACATTGACTTTTACAGTGGTTGCTAATCGGCCCATCTTCTTTCAAGGCTGACGAAGGGCCTGTCTACCAAGCTGTTGTGCCGGGTAGACAGGCCTCCTTCTAAATGGCGGTGGCATTGTCGGCGGTCCGGGCGAACGGATGGCAAGAATCGACGAAGAACCTGCTCTCCCCTTTCTTCAGTCAGAATCAGAAGACGACCGTCAACTGTCCCGAGCTATTTCACGACGTAATAACGTGCGAGTGCTAGAGTTGGCTCATGAGCCCGCTACTCGAAGAGGCACAGCACGTCCATGAGGGCGCTGGTCTATCGGACCGCCTGATCGCCGAGGCGACTGGTGCGAAGCCGAGCACAGTGCGCGGTTGGCTGAGTGGCCGCAGCGAGCCGTCGGGCGTTCGAGCTGAGCGGCTGGTCGAACTTTCGGCGATGACCGATCGGCTTGCCCGAGTCGTTCGTCCCGAGGCGATCAGCGTTTGGCTGATTCGGCCGAACGTCGCCTTGGACGATGAGCGGCCAATCGACTTGATCGCGCGTGGCGAGTACATGCCCGTGGCCAGAGTCATTTCGAGCATCGAGTATCCGGGCGTCTCCTGACGCGGAAGGACCGCGTGGAAGTCGACGCCCGCTCGGTCAAAGGTCTCTGGGTTCGGCACGTCCCTCATGGGGCTGACCTTCTCGGTCGCGGCTTGCCGCCCTCCGATGGCCGCTGGCAGAAGGACGAGGACGTTGGTGGCCTTTACTTGGCTGACGATGCCGAGACAGCAACTGCCGAGTGGTATCGCGCACTCGCCGAGTTGGGCTTCCGGCCTCAAGATCACGTGCCACATGACCATCACCGCTGGAGGCTCGCTGTCGAGCTCGCCGACCTCTCCAGCGCGGAACGGCTGGCAACAGTCGGACTTGCCATGCCGACCCCGTATCGCCAGACCTGGAGTTCTTACCAGCAGGTCGGCAAGTACATCGAGATCAGCTTCTTGATCGCCGGGTGTGCCGCCTGGGCAATCGGGTCGAATTGCCATGCCGGATAACGGATCAATCCGCGTTCATCCTTCAGCCGCAGAACCGTCCCGACCTTGACCTTTTTCGACAAGGCTTCGCGGCTGATCCCGCCCAGTAGCAGTCGTGCTTCGGCACTCGTTGGCAGCGGCCCGAGGGTGTCTTCCCAGACCGTTTCAGCCGCGACGGCGAGAGCGGCTCGGCGGCCCAGATCCTCGGCCGATTCGCTTGTCTCGTCAAGCCCGAGTTCATTCACACTTCATATGAACTTCCGACCCGCTTGACCATAGGCCCCGTCGCTATTGGTCGTTGTCCAGCCCTGCGAGGAGCTTCATCAAGTTGCGCTTTCGCTTGTGGGTCTCGCGAACCTGCTCCAGGTAGATCGGAAACTCTGCGCTCTCTCCGGTTCGTTCCATCAGGTCCCGGATCCTGCCGAGCATCTCGGCGGCCTCCCGGTAGTCGGCTTTGGTCTTCCGTTCGATTGTCGGCTCGATCTGCTCGCGGTAGATAGTGGCGGCCTCTCCGGGCTCGTCTTCCTCCAGCGCGTCAGCCAGCACAAGCCACGTGTCCTGCCTGCATCCGTTCTCTCGCGCGACAGTCAGGGCGGATGCCGGGTCTCGTTCCCAGAGATGGATGCGCACCAGCTGGGTGGCGTCAACAAGGGCCCAACCGATTCCTCTGGCTTGGCGATTGTCCCGGGCTGAGGAGATGCGATCACGAAGCAGAGCGTGGGCGCGGCCTTGCGTCTCCGCCCACGCTCCCGCGTCCACCGAATATGGCTTGAGCTCCCGGTAAGAATCGAGCCCGGGGTTTGCTTCGAAGACGTCCCACATCAGCTCCGCCGCCCGATCGTGCTCGCCCCGCCGCCGGTGCGCGGCGGCGAGGAAGGCGACGAGGCGAGCGTCGCGGTGGCCGGAGAATGCGGCCACGCCCCGTTCGGCCCAGGCGATGGCGTCGTCGTCTCGACCGGCGTCCGCATAGACCTCGGCGATGCGAAGGAACGAATAGGGCATCGAGAGGTCATGCGAGAGCACCGCGGCGATCTCGTCGGGGTCGCCTGACTGCCGGGCGATGAGCTCCATCACGTAGGTGATGCGGAAGCGCGCGCTTCTCTCCGATATCTCTCCATCGCCTGCGAGAAACGGAGTGGAGCGCATCTCGTAGCGATCGTCCCCCGGACCCATCTCCGGCAGGCGCTCCCATTCGATCCGGACCAACTCGGTGTACCTTTTCCGCCCTCGATCCCCCAGCAGCGGCGCATAGGATTCGGCCGCGTCGTAGAAGAGTTCGTATTCGGTCGCCATCATCAGGCTGAAGAGACGCTCGGCCAGCTGGACGGGGTCGAGACCGGCCCGCTCGCAGGCTTCCCTGTGGAGGCGCTGGAGACTGCTGAAGGCGATCGTCAGGTGACCGTCGGAGTCGTCGATGCGTCCGCCCGCGCGTTCGATCGCGAAGCAGCAGTGTTCGATCAGCTCCACGGCCTCGGTCGGATGTCCTGTGGTGAGCACGGTGCGAAGCGAACCGATGGTCTCATCGAGACCACGGGAGTAGTCGCGGGCTTCGGCGTAGCCGATGAAGTTGCCGGGATCGACGGCGCGATCGATTGCATCGCGAAACGCGGCCATATCGAGGCCGCCGGCCGTGACCGTCCGCAAACGCAGGCGATCGAGCAGGCGCTCGTCCTCGCCGGCCTCTTCGAGCAGCAGGCCGATCAACTCGGCCTTCTTCAGCGAAGCGAGGTGATGGCGGATGTCGTCGGACGAGATCGAAGCGGATGCTTCATCGCCGGCCTCGAGCGCCGCGAGACCCGTGGCGACACAGTGCTTGCAGAAAACACCGCGGGCTCCCATCGGGCAATCGCAGGTGGCTTTCAGATCGCCATCCTCCTCCCACAGTTCGACCCGATAGCGCTGGGTGCCCTCCACGCTCGCCTCCAAACTCATCTCGTTCCGGGTCACCCGCAACACCCGGCCGGAGGTCGCGTACTCGACTCCGCGCTCGTAGGAGGCGGGGTCGGCCATCCGGCGCAGAATCGAGTGATCGAGGAGCTGTGCGAGCGGGCTCATCTGGATGATCTTCTCACGACGCTAAGACCGGGTCGCTGAGTTCGCGTGGTTTCGTAGCCAGGAAATGCTCAAAATGAGCATTTCCTTGTAGACGGAGCGACATATCTTGTCGGTGCGCTACCAGATCGCACAGAAGATTCATGCCTGCACCGAGGTACCTGAGGACGATCGTCCGAACGATCGATTCCGCGATTTGATCGACATCCAACTGCTGCGTGAACTCATCCCGCCCGATGGGCTCGCCTCACTGACGGTGTGGGCTGAATACCGCGCCCGACGAAATCGGAGGTTAGAACAGCGGCCAATCCGAGCCCTTTACACGCAGGGGGTCACTGGTTCGAGCCCAGTACCGCCCATCACGACTGTTCTACGTTGAGTTCCATTAAGTCGAGCAGTCCAATGGCAAAGCAAGTTGGTCCATTAAACCTGTGCCCGTCGATGCAGCCAGGCCGGGGGCGCCTTTGTTCGCGGCATACGGCTGGATCTCCCGTCATGGGCTTGCCGAGCCGGATCCCCAACCTCTTGATTGGAGAAATGGTCTCTTAGATCATCGAGAAATAGTATCCTAGAACGCCGAGAAATGGTATCTTTCAATCCATGAAAGATTATCGACTGCGGGTGATAGATCGCGAACTGGATCAACTCTCCTCGCTGCCAGCCCTGGCCATCGAGGGCCCCAAGGGGGTCGGCAAGACCGAAACAGCCCAGAAACGGGCCCAGACCGTCGTGCGGCTCGATGATCCAGCCCAGAATGAAATTGCCTCGGCCGACCCAAAGCGAATCCTGTTCGGAGCAGGACCAGTGCTGTTAGACGAATGGCAGAGAGCACCTGAGATCTGGGATGCTGTTCGTAGAGCGGTAGATGATGGCACTCCGCCTGGACCTTTCCTTCTCACCGGATCAGCAACACAAGCGGGCAGCGGCGAGGTAGAACGGCATTCTGGCGCCGCCAGAATAGATGTCCTTCGGATGAGGCCAATGACGCTAGATGAACGCCTTGATCTACAGCCAACAGTAAGCCTCGGAGCGTTCTTCGGCGAAATGGCGCCGACAATCAGCGGTGAAACTGGTTTGACCTTGGATGACTACACCGACGAGATCATTAGGTCGGGTTTCCCAGGGATTAGAGATCAAGATGGCCGAGCCCATCGCGTCCGGATGGACGGGTACGTCACCCGGGTCATCGATAGAGATTTCGAAGACGAGTTGGGGCAGAGAGTAAGACGTCCTGAGAGCCTCAAGAGATGGATGGCCGCATACGCGGCAGCAACGGCCACCACAACAAGCTTCAAGAAGATTCGAGACGCAGCTACACCAGGGCAGGAAGTTATGTCCAAGAAGGCTGCCGATGCATACCGCGATGCTCTCGTTAGCCTCTTCGTCCTGGATCCAATCAATGGATGGACTCCGAGTAACAGCCACCTCAAAAAGCTGACTCAGGCCCCCAAGCACCACCTGGCTGACCCAGCCTTGGCCGTATCTCTGCTAGGTCTCACGAAAGCCAAACTCGTCAAAGGAAAAGCTGGGTCGGTATCAATCCCCCGCGGCGGGTCATTCCTCGGAGGGCTCTTCGAGTCTCTCGTTTCCCTTTCAGCGCGAGTCTTCGCGCAGTCAATCGAGGCCCGGACCTTCCATATGCGAACTCATGACGGACTTCACGAAATCGACTTGATCATTGAAGCGCCCTCAGGAGATGTACTCGCGCTCGAAGTGAAGATGGCAAGCTCGGTCGATAGCGAGGATTGCAAGCACCTAAACTGGCTTCATTCAAAGATAGGTGACCGCCTCAAGGCGCGTGTCGTAGTGAATACCGGGCCTGCGGCTTATCGCAGAGATGATGGGGTCTATGTGGTTCCACTGGCGCTCCTCGGGTCTTGAATGCGTACAGATACGGCACGTGCTGTCAACAGGAACCGAAATATGCATCATTTTCAGGAACTGAATCTTCAGGAACTGAATCATGCATCGGCAGGCCGGGGGTGCCGATCAGGTGGAGGGCCGTAGGCCCCCAGCCTAATCGGCCGGCCTGACCCCGGCACCCCGGTTCCGAAGCCGGTAGCTCTTGCCCTTCAGGGTGATGATCTGAGAGTGATGAACCAGCCACTCGAGCTTTCGCACCTTGTTGCCGCCCCAGGCGCCGTCGCCGAAAGTGCTCTCGTCCTTCAGCCAGATCCCGGCCGGGCCGCCGGCGAGACCGGACAAGTGGCGGAGCGCGGTCGGTGCCGTACCGGGCCGGATGCTCGGAAGCGTTTCCTGCAGCCGGGGAAACAGCCCGTAGAGGCGGGTCAACTCAGCCTCTCCAGCGCCTCTCGAAGGGGAGCCGCCACTTGTTCGGTTTGATCAGTTCCTGGATCTCCTTCGGTCCATAGGAGCCACGGTCGTAGATCAGCACGTCCGGCGGGTTCTCGAGCACCTTGGCCGACGCGGCCCAGAGCGTTTCGATGCCGGTGGCCGTGGTGAACAGGGTTTGGTCACCGCCCATCGCGTCGCGGATCAGCCGCTCGTACGCCTCGAGGGTGTCGGCGCTGGTCTCGACCTCCTGGAGCGAGAACTGGAGGCTCGCCTTTTCGAGCATCATGCCCGGGCCGGGTTTCTTGCCGTAGAAGGAAAGGGAGATCCGTGAGGACTCGTCGAGGTCGAAGGTCAGGTGGTCCGGCCCGTACTTGCCCACGCCAGACCCGGCCGGGAACATGCTCTTCGGCGGCGAGCGAAACGCGATCGAGATGATGCGGGAGCCTTCGCCCATCGCCTTGCCGGTGCGAAGGTAGAAGGGCACCCCCGACCAGCGCCAGTTGTCGATCGAGGCCTTCATGGCGATCAAAGTCTCGGTCTTCGAATGCGGGTCGACGCCCTCTTCGTCGCGGTATCCCTCGTACCGGCCACGGACGACGTCGTCGGGCTGGATCGGCTTGAGCGAACGGAAGACCTTGTTCTTCTCCTCGGTGATCGAGCCCGGCTCGAGCGCGACCGGTGGCTCCATCGCGACGAAGGCGAGGATCTGGAGCAGGTGGGTGACCACCATGTCGCGGAAGGCGCCGGTCGCGTCATAGAACTGGCCGCGGCCCTCGACCGTGAGTTCCTCGGGCACATCGATCTGGATGTGGTCGATGTGGTTGCGGTTCCAGATCGGCTCGAACAGCCCGTTGGCGAAGCGCAGCGCGAGGATGTTCTGGGCGGCTTCCTTGCCCAGGAAGTGGTCGATCCGGAAGATCTGGCTCTCGTCGAATACCTCGTGGACCTTGCGGTTCAGTTCCTTGGCCGACGTGAGGTCGGTGCCGAACGGCTTCTCCATGACGATGCGGGACCGCTCGACCAGATTCGCCTCGCCCAGCATCTGGACGACCGCGGTCGCGGCTTTCGGCGGGACGCTCACGTAGTGGAGGCGGCGGGCCGGAGTGCCGATCGAGGCCTCCGCCTCGGCGACGGCCTGCGCGAGCCCGGCCGGCCCTTCCTGCTGGCTGACGTAGGTGATCCGTCGCCAGAACCGTTCCCAGTCCTCGCCGCTGACCACGCCGCGGCCGAAGGTGTCGCAGGCGGTGTAAGCCAGCTTCTGGAACTCGTCGGTCGTCAGCTCCTCGAGCGACGTGCCGACGATGCGGCAGTCGGACAGGTGGCCGGCCCGGTCGAGGTGGTAGAGGCCGGGCAGCAGTTTGCGCTTGGCAAGGTCACCGGTCGCGCCGAACAGGACCACGACGTGCGGCTCGGGGGGTGCGATGGCCGAGGCGTCGGCGTCTTGTGGGCTGTGTGCGGTGGCCACGCGCTTAATCTATTTGCGATTCAACGGGACCAACGATGTGCGGGTGTCAAGAATCCGTCAGGGTGGCTGCTACCCCGGGACAGGCGGGACAGGCGTAGCCCGGTAGGCACACCAGAGACCGAAGAAGCCGACGGCGAGGACGACCCCGAGCCAGTGGACGCCGGCGATCACCGCGATCAGGCTCGGCAGGCCGGCGAGGATCGCCCCGAGCACGACGGTACCGCGAGGCAGCTTGAGGAGGGCAGCGGTGAAGACGGCACAGGCGATCCAGGCTGCCGGGCCGCTGAGCCAGCCCCAGTCCTCGAAGAACGACTTCGGCAGCAGCAGCGCCAGAACTAGCGAGACGGCGGCCACGGTCAACAATTGGACCAGCACGGATTTCCAGAGTATCTCTCGGTTCATGCACGCCATTTATAGTGAATGGCGGGCAGTGTTCATTTCAGGGAGAAAGAAAACGCGTGGAGCGCAGGGACGCCGGTGGTCGGTCTTCGGCTTCGCCGGGCTGTTCGCGCTCGCCACCGTGCTGGCGTCGAGTCTGGCTCAGGGAGCCGATACCGCAGCGGTCAGCGGGGCGAAGCTCTCGCAGGCCGGCAAGAGCCTGATCGTCCAGATCAGGACCGGCCGCCAGCTCGCAGTGGGTGGCCTGTCGAGGCAGCCCGACCTCGACCGGCCGAAGGCGAAGTACCTGTGCCTCGAAATGACCAAGGCCGGACAACAGCTGATCACGCGAATCTGCCTCGGCGGGAAGCACGACGTCCACCACCGCCTCGGGATCACCAGGACCAACCGGGTGAACAGGGTGTATTCGAAGGACACGATCGCGGCGACGGTGAAGCGATCTTCGAAGCGGAAATTCGTCTTCAAACTAGACCCCGCCGTCGCCCGCCTGCCCCATGGCAAGTACCGCTGGCGGGTCGTCTATTCCGACGGCTCGTGCAACGCGGGTTCGCTGGAATGCCGGACCGGTTTTCCGGAGAAGCACCCGGTCCGCTACCGGATCAGGGTGATCGAAACAGTCGGCTGTACCGGGGGCGGCGGGCAACTCGTCACGCACGGACCACGCGGCCGCAAGCGAATCGCCCTCACCTTCGACGATGGTCCCAGTGCTTACACACCCCAGGTCCTGCACATCCTGAAAGCCAGGAACGTGAAGGCCACGTTCTTCCAGATCGGCCAGGAGGTCGCTCGGTATCCGGCGACGTCGCGGCGCATCCTGGCGCTCGGGCATGAACTCGCCAACCACACGATGCACCACGGTGCGTTTCCCGGCGCAGCCGACATTCGCCAGACGAACCACGTGATCAAGAAGGCCACCGGATTCAAGCCCTGCCTGTTCCGTCCGCCTGGCGGTGCCGTCAGTTCCGGAGTCCTGAGCGCCGCCCGGGCCAATGACGTGACAACCGTGAACTGGGACCGGGACACCAATGACTGGAGACTGCCGGGTTCCGGCTCGATCCTCAGCACGATCACCAGCGCCCGTTCCGGTTCGATCGTCCTCATGCACGACGGTGGCGGTCCGCGCAGCCAGACCGTGGATGCCCTCGCCACGGGAATCGACCGGCTGAAGCGCCGTGGCTACAAGCTCGTCACCGTCTCGGAACTCCTCGGCAACCGGATGATCTACCGGCCGCGGTAGTCGTCCCAGGGCCGACCCGCGTACCCCGGAGCCGCGTCGGCAATGAACGAAACTTTGCCGGCGGGGCATTTGGACGGGGCCGAAACGGCTTGCCCTGCGAGGCTGGGGCCAGGGAGGGGTGGCCGCCGGCATCCCGCGTCCCGATCACTCCCGCACCGAATCCGACCCCGCCGTGTTCCTACTTTCGATGACCCCAAGAGCCAGCCGGATCTTCCCGGCCCCAGTATTGGTCTTCGCCCTGCTCCTGATGGGGATGTTTCTGGTCGCGCCCGCCCCGAAAGCGGCCGCCTCGCCGTTCGACCATCACGGGATGTGGATCTGGTACATCGACAGCTCCGAAGGCGGAGACGTGGCCAAGATCATCAAGCGGGCGAAGAAGGCCAGGGTCAAGACCCTTTACGTCAAGTCCGGCGATGGCACCGACGCCTGGTCCCAGTTCAACAAGCTGGTCATCCGACGCTTCCAGCGCGCCGGCCTCGACGTCTGCGGATGGCAGTACGTCTACGGCCGGGCCCCGGCGCGCGAGGCAAAGATCTCCGCGGTGGCCAAGCGCCGCGGCGCGGACTGCTTCGTGATCGACGCCGAGGCCGAATACGAGGGCGAATACGCCGCGGCCGACCTTTACATCCGGAAGCTCCGCGGCATGGTCGGCAACCGTTACCCGATTTCCCTGAGCACCTTCCCCTACGGCCACTATCACCCGGCCTTCCCGTACTCGGTCTTCCTCGGCCCGGGCGCCGCCTCGGACAACCAGCCCCAGGTCTACTGGGACGCGATCGGCGACACGGTCCGCGAGGCCATCGCCGTCACCTGGCTCGACAACCTCCTCTACAAGCGGCCGATCTATCCGGTGGGCCAGACCTACCAGGATCCCCGGGCGAAAGAACTGACCGCGTTCCGGCGATACGCGGAGACTTACGAAACGGCGCCCAGCTGGTGGTCGTGGCAGGAGACCAACGGCGGCGAGTGGAGCGTGCTCGGCGCAAAGACCCGTGGCCCGTACCGGGACTACCGGGAGGTCAGGGAGAAGCCGGTGCTGGAAAGCGGTTCGCGCGGCGACATGGTGGTCTGGCTCCAGCAGCACCTGTACGGCGCAGGCATCGAAGTGCCCGTCACCGGGATCTACGGCAAGAAGACCATTCGCGGCATAAGGAAGTTCCAGGGCCGGCGCGGCCTGGTGGAGGACGGAGTCGCCGGCACGCAGACCTGGAACCGGCTGCTGAAGATCAGGCCGGTGAGGGTGCGCTGGTCGGGATCGCGCTCACGCCGGCTCGGCGCGGGCATCTCGTCCGGGAACGCGAACGCCCCGCTCTCGGCGGACCTGCCGATGAAGCGGAACGAACTGGCCGGCACCGGCACCGGCGCTTCCTCCCGCTCGAAGTAGTCCTCAGCGGCTGATCGTGGTCCGCAACTCACCGAGCTGCGGCGACGACACAATGACTTCGTCACCGTCCTCGAGCCAGACCCGGGGCTGACGGGCCATGCCGACGCCCGAAGGGGTCCCGGTCGAGATGATGTCGCCCGGTTCGAGTGTCATCCAGGCGGAGAGCCGGCTGATCAGCTCGGGGATGTCGAAGATCAGGTCTTCGGTCGTCGAGTTCTGCATCTCCTCGCCGTTCAGGGTGAGTGAGATGCCGATCCGGTCGTGGGGTCCGGCTTCGTCGGGGGTCAGCATCACCGGGCCACAGGGGGCCGAGCCGTCGAAGACCTTGCCGGCCATCCATTGCGAGCTGAGTCCCTGCAGGTCGCGGGCCGACAGGTCGTTGACCAGCGTGTACCCGGCGACATGATCGAGTGCCTCATCGACCGGTACCTCCCTTGCCCGCCGTCCGATCACGACCGCTACCTCGGCCTCGTAGTCGACCTTGGCACTCGCGGCCGGCAGGGTGACCGTCTCACCGTCGCCGGCCAGGGCGTTCCGGTATTTGCCGAAGATGATCGGGGCCTTCGGCAGTTCCTGCCCGGTCTCCTCGGCGTGCTTCTTGTAGTTCAGGCCGATGCAGATGATCTTGTCCGGGTCGGGGATCGGCGCGTGGATCCGGACCGATTCGAGCGCGACCGGCTCGACCTGGGTCCCGGCCTCGATCCGCTCACCCGCCTCACCGGTCCGGTCCTCGTGGATCAGTTCCCTGAGGCTCGAGCGGGTGGGGTGGTCGAGCACGGCCCATGCATCGTGGATGCCGCCCGGGGTGAGGACGCCGGCGCGCGGCCCGTTGTCAGATTGATAGGTAACGAGTTTCATGGCGTCAGCCTATGGACTCGGGGCACTGTGCTGACAGGAAACGCAGCTACTTGCGATAATCCCGGCTCGCCGGCTCCACCCGGCTGCTCCACGGGGGCGTAGCTCAGTTGGTTAGAGCGCTGGCCTGTCACGCCAGAGGCCGCGGGTTCAAGTCCCGTCGCTCCCGCTTTCTGGCCCGGACCGGGCGAGTGTGGCCCCAACAGGGACGAGGTCGCCGATCCGGGCACGAGCCGCAGCTGAAGCGGCAGCCCGGGAACTCACATGCGGGGACTGTTTGCCGGCAGCTCCGGGCAGGTATATTTGACTACGCAACTATCTTCGAGTCAAAGGTGCCCCTCATGAAGCTTGCTCTCACCGGTCTCCGTGTCCTCGTCGGACTCCTGTTCGTCGGCCACGGCACACAGAAACTGTTCGGATGGTTCGGTGGTCACGGGTTGGAGGCAACCGGTGAAGCATTCGACGGGATGGGTCTCGCGCCGGGAAAGGAAAAGGCGGCGCTGGCCGGCCTGAGCGAGGCTGGTGGAGGAGCTCTGCTCGCCGCGGGGTTTGCGACGCCTCTGGCCGCAGCAGCGATCACGGGCACGATGGTCCAGGCGATCCGGTCGGCACATGGAGACAAGGGCGTCTGGGCCAGCGATGGCGGCTGGGAGTACAACGCGGTCCTGATCGCGATCGTTCTGGCTGTCGCCGAACATGGTCCTGGCCCGATTTCACTCGACAACGCGTTCGGCCTGAAGCACCACGGGCCGGCTTTGGCGCTGGGTGCTCTCGCGGCCGGCCTCGTTGGTCCGAGCCTGGTCAACGGAGTCCTCGCGAAGACCGTCCCCACGGACCAGGAGGCCTCGCCCGCAGCCGAATCCGATACCGGTGAGGCCGCGGTTGCCTGATTCGATCAAGGTCGATGTATGGTCCGACATCGGCTGCCCGTGGTGTTTCATCGGGAAGCGCAAACTCGAGATGGGCGTCGCGGATTTCGAAGAACTGAATCCCGGTACCGAAGTCGAGATCGAGTTCCACAGCTTCGAACTCGCGCCGGACACACCGGTCAACTTCGAAGGAAGCGAGATCGACTTCCTCGCAAAGTTCAAGGGCATGCCCGAAGAGCAGGTGCGGGGCATGCTGGCCAACGTGACCGCTGTCGCCGAGGAAGCCGGGCTCCACTACGACTTCGACTCCCTCCAGCACACACGCACCGTGAAGGCCCATCAGCTCCTGCATCTCGCCAAGGCCCACGGCAGGCAGATCGAGACCGAAGAGCGGCTGATGAAGGCCTACTTCGAGGAAGGACGCCACGTAGGCCGCGATGAAGACCTGGCCGACCTGGCGGTTGAAGCCGGACTTGACCGGGACGAGGTGTTGAAGTCACTCGCCGCAGATGAATACCTGTCCGCGGTCGAGGCAGACCAGGCTCAGGCGATGGCCTACGGGATCCGGGCCGTCCCGACGTTCGTCATCGACGGCAAGTACGGAATCTCCGGAGCCCAGGCACCCGAAACCTTCGTCGAGGCCTTCCGGAAGGTCACCGGCGAAAAGGCCGGGGCTTCCTGACCGATTCCTGACTTCGACCGTCTTCCTGGCGGCCATGCTGAAATCTTCCCGGGCGTGGCCGGCTACCAGTCGGAGACTTTGTAGTCCTTGAGGAAGACGCCGTGGATGTCCTCGCCCGCCTCGCCGCGGACGATCGGGTCGTAGACGCGGGCGGCCCCGTCGACCAGGTCGAGGGGGGCGTGGAAGCCGTCCTCGGCCAGGCGCTTCTTCATCGTGTGGGGGCGTTCGTCAGTGATCCAGCCGGTGTCGACCGCGGTCATCAGGATGCCGTCGGTCTCCAGCATCTCCTGGGCACTGGTCCGGGTCAGCATGTTGAGCGCGGCCTTGGCCATGTTGGTGTGGGGGTGGCCGGGGCCCTTGTAGCCGCGGGAGAACTGGCCCTCCATCGCCGAAACGTTCACGACGTAGGTCCGTCGTGCTGATGAGCCGGCCATCGAGGCTCGCAGCCGGCTGATCAGGATGAACGGCGCGGTCATGTTGCAGAGCTGGACCTCGAGCAATTCGACCGGGTCGACTTCGTTCACCGGCTGGACCCAGCTGTTGGTGTCGACCTGGTCGGGTACGAGCCCGCCGGCATCGATCGCCTTCCCTTCGCCGATCAGGTCGAAGTTGGCCGATCCCGCCGTGAGAGACATCGCGGTGAGGGCGTGCGGGGTCGGGGCCCAGTGGTCGGCGGCCCCCGAGGTGAGGTGATGGTGCCCCTCCTTGTCGGGCCGGGTGAAGGTCTCGATCGCCGGCAGCTTGCCTTCGGGCAGCGTGTGTTTCTCGGCCGCGACCAGTGGGCCGTAGGCTTCGGGCGACCGGCGTACGGTCTGGCAGGCGTTGTTGATCAGGATGTCGAGGCTGCCGCGGCTCGCGACGTGGTCCGCCAGGTCGATCACCTGGCCGGGGTCGCGCAGGTCGATGCCGACGATGCCGAGGCGGTCGATCCAGTCGCCGCTGTCCGGCATCGCCTTGAAACGGCGGACGGCGTCGTTCGGGAAGCGCGTCGTGATCGTGGTGTCGGCACCGTCGCGGAGGAGCCGGAGCGCGATGTACATGCCGATCTTGGCCCGGCCCCCGGTGAGCAGCGCGCGTTTGCCGTCCAGGTCCGTCGTGGCGTTGCGCCGGGCGTGGTTGAACGCGGCGCAGTCCGGGCAGAGCTGGTGGTAGAACGCGTCGACCCGGGTGTACGGCTGCTTGCAGATGTAACAGGCGCGGGGCTCGATCAGGACGCCGGCGATCGCCCCTTTCGCCCCGGAGACGAGCGGCAGTCCTTCCGTTTCGTCGTCGATCCGGCCCGGAGCGGCGGTGGCGGTCAGGGCCGTGATCGCGCCGTCGTGCTCGAGTTGTTCCCGGCGCTTCTCGAGCCGGCGGCGGCGCTTGACTGACTTGTAAAGGCCGGCGGTCGCCTGCTGGACCTTCAGCGAGTCGGGATGCTCCACCGGGAGCCGGTCGAGCTTCCCGAAGACCCGCAGCGCGGTCTCGAGTTCATCGGGGTCGATCGGTGTGTCGTCGTCTGGCCGGGAGCGCTGGTCGGTCATGTCCGGCCGAGGTTAGAGAACCCCGATGCCGAAGTTCCGTGGCGATACGAGGGATAGAGCGACTACTGGGTTCCGGCGGCCGGGGGAGCGGTCGGATCGCCGCCCCCTTCGCCGAGACCCTCGCGGGCGATGTATTCCTCGGCCAGCAGCAGGTTCTCCTGCGAGCGCTCGACTACGTTCAGGAGGTCGCTCATCAACGCGACCTCTTCGACCTGCTCCTTGACGAACCACTGCAGGAAGTGCTCGGCGCGATAGTCCTTGAGCTCGCGGGCCATCTCGAAGAGGGCGTAGATCTCGTCGGAGACACGTTCCTCCTGCGCGACGGCGGCAACGACCGGCGTGATCGGGTCCTTGAACTGGGTGGTCTGGGCCTTGACGTCGGGGATGTCCACCTGCTCGTCCACGTCCAGGAGGTACTGGACCATCATCATCGCGTGCTCGCGCTCCTCGAGCGCCTGGCGGTAGAAGAACGCGGCCAGCCGGGGGAGGGTGTTCGCGTCGTAGTAGACGGCCATCGCGACGTACTGCTGGGATGCCGCAAATTCATTGGATATCTGGCCGTTCAGGGCCGGACCGAAAGTCTTCTTGTTAGCCACGTTGGTCTCCGCAGTTCGAGGTTTTCTTCTACCGTACAGCAGGTCGCGGCTTCGGTCGGCCGTCCTGGAGATTAGCTCCCGCTAAGCGTCATTTAGGGATTCCGAAGCCGATTGACGGGACTTTCATCGGGCTGACCGGCAGTCCCGGCTCCGGCTCGGCGGCGTTGTAGCCGCGGGGCGCGGTGTCGTTCGGGGCGTCGGGATGGACGACCGCCGCCAGGTACTGGATCTGGTCCCGGCCGACGCCGAGTTCCCACTGGCCTCCGCCGTAGGCGGTCATGCCCTCCGCTTCGCAGAAGTCGTATGCGTTGAACAGCGACTCGATGCCCCCCATCCGTGACGGCTTGATGTTGATCACCTTCGGCTTGTACTCGAGCGCCTCGATGTCCGCGACCGAATGGATCGGCGCGTCCCAGGTCACACGGTCCATGACCGGCCCGAGAACTTCCCGCGTCTCGTCGGTCAGGTCCGGATCCTCGAACCAGGCGTCCGGGAATGCGTTGACCAGGCGCTGGTAGAGCTGCGGGTCGGTTTCGATGTCGACCGGCGTGCCCTTGTACTGGCCCTTCAGGTCGAGGGTGTTCACGGCACCGGTCTCGACGAGCCGGTCGATCAGGTCCTGGTCCCAGTCGAGCGCGGGGTCCAGTTTGAACTTCAAGGTCGGGTACCGCTCGAGCTTGGCGGTCAGCAGGGCGACGTTCGATTTCTTGCCACCTGGCCCGCCGCCGAGTCCCATCGACGCGACGAAGGTGAGGGGCGAGAGTTCCTTGCCGAGGACGGTGGCGAGGTCGGTATCCGCCTGCTTGAGCGCGAGGTCGAGCGCGGCCGATTCGAAGGCCCAGCGACGGTAGTTCCGGGACACCTCGCGCTCGGGCTTCACCGGGAAGAGGTCGGTGCTGCCCATCAGGTCGCAGAATTCGCCGATCGTGCGCGGACCGGTCAGGTCGAGGTAGCTGCCGGCGTCGGCGAGCGCAATCGCGTCGAGCCCTTCGTACGTGACGTCCTCGCCGTTGCCGGGCAGGCCGTCCTTCTCGATCTGGATCACCGTCGTCAGCCGTTCGAACTCCGGGTTCGGTGAGAACCGCAGGGTTTCGAGCGCGTAGGAATCGATCTCGACCGGAAGCTCGCTCAGCGTGTCAAAGGTGCTCATCGCTCCAGCCTAGCGATGGCAATCGGCCTCGCCGTGCCCGCCATCGCGTCGGCGAATCCGTACATCGCCCTCGGTGATTCGGTCACCGCGCTCCCCGGCAACTACGCCGGGCTGCTCTACCCCGATTTTCAGACGGACCTCGGAGCAGACGAGTTCCTGAACGAGGCAGTTCCCGGCGCGACGAGCGAATCGATCAGAACCGGTCCGCAGCTCACGGATGCCCTGGCCGGCATCAACGCTGCTTTCGATACCAAGGTTGTAACCGCGGGAATCGGCGGCGGCGACGCGCTGTTCGGCACCTGCGACAGCACTTCGAGGTGCCGGCCGAATGCAACTTCAGGGCGAATTTCCAGGTCATCCTCGGGCAGCTCCGGGCGGCCCTGGCGAATGATCCAGGTGACGCAGGGTCATGCCGCGATCGCAGAGGCGTTCCGCGACGCGAAGCGTGAGGCCGTGACGGATTGTCACCCTGACACGACGCGCCCGGCAACGACCATCACCAAGGGCCCGAAGAAGGTGGGCAAGCGTGCGGTCAAGCTCGTCTTCAGATCGTCCGAGAAGGGCTCGACCTTCAAGTGCTCGCTCGACGGGAAGAGGTTCTCGACGTGCAGGTCGCCGAAGACGCTCAAGGGTCTCAAGAAGGGCAAGCACAGCTTCCGGGTCCGGGCGACTGACGCTGCCGGAAACGTCGACACGACCCCGGCGAAACGCAAGTTCCGCATCAAGCGCTGAGTCGTTTCGATCCGACCCCGCCGGATAGGGTCAAGTCATGAGCGAGCTCATCCACACCTGTTACCGGATTCTCGACATCGACCGCTCGGTCGAGTTCTACGAGCAGCTCGGCTTCGAGGAGGTCGGACGCCTGCCGATCCGGGACGAGGCGATCAACGTCTTCATGGGCCTGAAGGACGACGGCCCGCGACTCGAACTGACCTGGAACCGCGATCAGGAGGAGCCGTACGAGATCGGGACCGGCTACGGCCACATCGCGATCACGGTCGACGACATGGCGGCGACCGTCGAACGGCTGTCGGCCATCGGCATCGAACCGGAAAAGCCGCCGTATTCCGTGCGCGAAGGCGGGTCACTCCTCTGCTTCGTGCGCGATCCCGACGACTACCGGATCGAGCTGATCGAGAGCGATCCCGGGCTCGGCGGATAAAGAACCGGTCGGGGCTTGCCTCGCGCTCGGCGGCCGAGCACCGACGGTGGGGAAAGTCCGGCAGCGTTGCGATCGCGATGTTCGCGCAGGACTCGTCTACGGGTTCGCTCACCGGGGGATCATCGCGGAAATGCCGGAGCGCCACGCGGCGTCGATGTCGGCCCCGGGGGGGAACCGGTCGCTCAGTTCAAGGATGACCAGGCCGTGGGCGAGCGCCCAGCAGGCCCGGGCCCGGTCGCGATCGGAATCGAGTGCGGCGAACAACGGTGCTTCGGCGTCCTGCTCGACACCTTCCGCGATCGATTCGCGGTCGAGCGGAATCGAGGTTGCCAGCCGGTACAGCTCGGGGTTGGCTTTGGCCCACGCCCGGTATGCGGCGGCGATCGATTCGAGGCCGGGACCCGCCGCGGCGAGCTCCTGGCCGATTTCGGCCAGGGCTTGTTCGCTCAGCAGGGTCTCGATCTCATGGCGGTTGTTTACGTGCTTGTAGAGCGACGGTGCCTTGATGCCCATCGCCGACGCCAGGTTCCTCATCGTCAGGGCTTCGGGACCTTCGTTCTCGAGCAGGCCCCGGGAGACCGACACGATCTGCTCCCGCCGGTCCGACGTGTCGGTCACGAACCGCCGTCGCAGCGTTCGCGGAGCGCTTCGTTCAATTCCCCGAAACCGCGCTCGGTCTTCTCCAGGACCCCGCCGAAAAGCGGAACCGTGATCCCCGTGAACTTCTCGCCGTGGATCAGCCGGGTCCGCCCGTCGGGCAGCTCTTCGAGCCGGAAGTAGTGCTCGCCGTCGAAGATCCCGCGCACACCGAGGTGACCGAGCCAGCGGAGTTCCCGGGTGGGGTCGTTCTTGGTGACCCTCGGCTTGAAGGTCATTGCGCGCCCTTCGGGCGGGGTCATACGCAGGACCAGCCGGTTGCCGTCGCCGATCTCTCCGGATGCCTCGGAGATGAACGGATTCCACTCCGGGTACGACTCCAGGTCGGTCAGTTCGCGCCAGACCTCGTCGGGACCGGCGTCGATAACTGTTTCCGTTCTGATTTCCCTCATCTGGTCTCCTTGTGTTTAGCTAACAACGTTAGCCTAACAGCGTTAGCCCACGCATGTCAAGGGCGGGGCTTACCGCGCAACGACCCGCAGGGTGGTCAGCTCCCGGTCGGCGGCGCCGCGGACGTAACCGCCGTGGTCGACCGAGTCGGTGATGAAGGCGAGGGTTTCGCGGGTGAGGACCTCGCCGGGCAGGACGTTCGGGATGCCGGGGGGGTAGGCGGCGAGCGGTTCGGCAGCGACCCGGCCTTCGGCTTCGGCGAACGCGACGACCTCCTGCCGGCCCAGGAACGCTTCACGCGGCGTCATCGCCGGTTCACCCCACGGGGGTGGCGGCGCGAACTCGGGCTCGGTTTCCGGCGGATCTGCCTCGAGGTGTTCGACGGCGACCGCGATGCCGTCCACCAGGCGTTGGGCCCGGGCCGGTGTACCGGTGCCCATGCCGAAGACCGCGACCGCCACGGTGTCGGAGGCCAGTTCGAGGTTCACGTTGGCGAACTCCCGCGCGAGTGAGGCCACCCGGTACCCGCTGGCGCCGGTGCCGCGCACGTCGATGGTCAGGCGGAGCGGGTCCCAGTCCCTGACGCTCTCCCGTTCGAGCAGGCGTTCGTCGAGCACGTCGAGGCCGGGGATCTCCTTGAGCCGCGTCCGGGTGTCGGCGAGCACCGCGATCGTCTCGCCCAGCATCCCCTCGCCGTGGATGGCCGCCTGGCGGCGGGCCGCGTCGAGCGATCCGCAGAGCAGGGAATTGGGGCTTGTCGACTCGGTCATGCTGATGCACCGGTCGACGATTGCCCCGTCGAAGCGGTCCGAGCCGAGATGGATCATCGCCGACTGGGTGAGGCTGCCGACGATCTTGTGGGTCGAGGAGATGACCAGGTCGCCGCCGGCGTCGAGCGCGTCCTGCGGCAGCGAAGGATGGAAGTGAAGGTGGGCCCCCCAGGCCTCGTCGACCACCAGGGGCAGGCTTCGGGCGTGGGCAACTTCCGCGAGGGCCGCGACGTCGGCGCTCGCCCCGAAGTAGGTCGGCGACACGATCATCGCCGCGGCGGCCCCGGGACAGCGGTCGAGCGCGTCGTTCAGCGCGTCGGGCGTGAGGCAGTGCGCGACTCCGAGCTCGGGGTCGATCTCCGGCGCGGCGAAAGTGGGTTTCAGCCCGGCCATGATCATTCCGTCGATGACCGAGGAGTGGACGTTCCGCTGGACGACCAGTTCGCCGCCCATGTGGGCCACGGCCATGCACATCGCCTGGTTGCCCTGGGATGCGCCGTTGATCAGGAACCAGGTGCGTTCGGCGCCCCAGGCGTCCGCGGCCAGTCGCTGGGCTTCCTGGAAAGGGTTGGTCTCGCCGACGTCGATACCTTCGATCAGGGCGGGGATGTCGTCGAGCAGCCCGGTCTCGCCGACCAGCAGGTGGAGTGAGTCGTCCGCCCCGGTGCCGCCCTGGTGGCCGGGGACGTTGAAGCGGCCGGGGTCGCTCTGGGTGTATTCGAGGAGTGCGTCCACGTACGGAGTCTGGTCCTGGTCCATGGATCGAGTCTAGGGTCTCGCCGCCCTCGCAGAACGCGCGGCAGATCGGGATCAAGGCGCCAGGACCCGATCCTTGTTCTTTCTCGCCGCCCTCGCACAACGCGCGGCACATCGGGATCAAGGTGCCAGGACCCGATCTTTATAGGGTGGTCCGATGGCTCTGCGGATGACTACCCTCGGCTGCATGGGGCTCGTGCTCACCGCCCTCTTGGCGGGCTGTGGCGGCGAAGACGCGCCGCCGACCAAGAAGGAGGACTACATTGCCAAGGTGGACCGGCTCTGCGCCGCCGACGACCGCCGGACGGAAAAGGCCGCGACCGCGTTCCAGGAGGCGATCAAGGCGGACGACTACGCCGCCGCGGCGGCGGTAGTCACCGGCCTCCAGGCTTCCGAAGCGGCGACGATCGAACAGATCGAGGAGATCGATCCGCCCGAGGCCGACCAGGTGACGATCGACGAGTACATCTCCCTCAGCAAGCAGCTGAACGAGCTTGACACGGAAATCGCGGCGGCGATCAGAATCGAGGACCGGGAGGCGTCGGACGCGGCCGAGAAGGAAGGCGACCTGCTCGAAGACCGCCGCGACCGGCTTGCGGACGATTACGGCTTCGTCGCCTGCGGCAGCGGAGATGCCGGCACTTGAACAGGTGCCTCCGGGGGTGGGGGTGGAATCAGTCGTCCTTCGTCCACTCCAAGGACCGGAAGCTACTCAGATGGGCAGGGAAACCGCCGGCTTGTCCGGCTCGTCCGCCCGCCGTTCAGCGATCTTCTCGGCACGGCGCTGCTGGACGATCACGGCGAGCATGGCGATCACCGTTACCGCGAAGAGCATCGTGGCGATCACGTTCACCTGCACCGGGATGCCACGCTGGTTGGCGCCGAAGATGTAGAGCGGGAAGGTCACCTCGGAACCCGAGTTGAAGTTGGAGATCACGAAATCGTCGATCGAGAGGGCGAACGAGAGCAGTCCCGCGGCGGCGACGCCGGGTGCGATCAGTGGCAGGGTGACCTTGCGGAAGGTCGTGAACGCGTTCGCGCCGAGATCCGCGGAGGCTTCCTCCAGCCGCCGGTCGAAACCGATCAGGCGTGACCGCACCACCACGACCACGAAACTCACGGAGAACATGATGTGCGCGATCAGCAGGGTCGTGAATCCGAGCTTGAAGATGTCCAGCGTCAGGAAGAACGAGAGGAGCGAAGCACCGATCACGACTTCCGGCGTTGCCATCGGGATCACGATCAGGAGGTTGGCGGCCCTGCGGCCAAAGAACTGGTACCTGACCAGGGCGATGGCGAGCAGCGTGCCGAGGATCGTGGCGCCAATCGCGGTGAATAACGCGAGCCGGATGCTCACCAGGAGGGAGTCGGTCAGGTCGGTCACCCCGAATGCGTCGGACCAGTACTCCGTGGTGAACCCCGACCACTCGAAGTTGTACCGGCCGGGTGGATCGTTGAACGAGAAGACCCCGATGATCAGGATCGGGATCAGCATGTAGGCGACGACGAGGATCCCGATGATCAGGATGGCATGGCTCTTCAGCCAGTTCCAGGCCTTCATCGGGCTTCGTCCTCGTCACCCATCAAGGCCTCTGTGCCCGCGAACCTGATGTACAGGATCAAGGCCACCAGGATGATCGCCATCAGGGTGAACGAGAGCGCCGCGGCTTCCGCGTAATCGTTCACGACCAGGTACTTGGACTGGATGACGTTGCCGATCATCGCCTGGTCCGGGCCGCCGAGGAAGGTCGCGTTCACGTAGTCGCCGGCGGCGGGGATGAAGGTGAGGAGGATGCCGGCGATGATGCCCGGCATCGTCAGGGGGAGCGTCACCCGGAAGAAGGTCTGCGCGGTCGAGGCGTAGAGGTCGTTGCTCGCCTCGAGGAGCCGGCGGTCGAGGCGCTCGAGTGACGCGAAGAGCGGCAGGACCATGAACGGCAGGAAGTTGTAGGTGAGGCCGGCGATGACCGCTCCGCTCGTCGCCAGGACTCTGCCGTCGGGTGCCAGTTGGAGAAACTCGAGCACCGAAACGACGGGGCTGCTGTCGCTGAGGATCGTCTTCCAGGAGATCGTCCTGATCAGGTAGGTGGTGAAGAACGGGGCAACCACCCCGAACAGCATGAGGTTCTTCCAGCGGCCCGCCTTGAAGGCGATCGCGTAGGCCAGGGGATACCCGAGCAGCAGGCAGATGACCGTCGCGACCCCGGCGAACCAGAAGGACCTGATGAACTGCGTGCCGTAGTCGGAGATCGCGTCCGTGTAGTTGCTGAAAGCCCAAGTCAGTTCGTAACCCTGGGTGAGCGTTCCGGTCTTCAGCGACAGCTCCCCCATGTAGTACATGGGGACGACGAAGAAGAGGAGCAGCCAGATCAGGCCGGGGGCGAGAAGCCAGTACGGCACCATGCGCCGACGGAGCGTTGTCAACGGTTCAACCTCAAATCCAGATCTGCTCCGTCAGCGCCACAGCTGCCTGATATGCCTTCCTCAGCCGATCTTCGCGTCTTCGAAGGCCTGCTCGACCTCCTGGACCTGCTCTTCGTCACCAGGCGGTGAGACCTGCGCGAAGCAGTTCTTCGTGTACTCCTCGGAGGGGAAGATCAGGTCGTTGTTCGCGATCGAGGGATCTTTCTTCAGCAGGATCTCCTTGACGCCGGCCACCGGGCTGACGTAATTCACGTACTCGGTGATCTGGGCCTGGTTCTTCGGCTCGTAGACGTAATTCATGAACTCGTATGCCGCCGCCGGATTCGGGGCGCCTACCGGGATCAACATGTTGTCCGACCAGATCGAGCAACCCTGCTCGGGCTGGACGTACTTGATGCTCGGGTTGCTGGTCTGGGTCGTGTCACCGGACCAGCCGATGGCCGCGACCACGTTGCCGTTCTCGAGATCCTGGATGTAGTCGTTGCCGGTCACCTTGCGGATCTGGCCGTTGCCGACGTTCTCCTTCATCTTGTCGATTGTGTCGAGCCATTCCTGGTCGGTCGCCTCGGCGGGATCGATGCCGTCAGCCGCCATCATCAGCGGGATGGTGTCGCGCATCTCGTCGAGCACAGTGACCTTGCCCTTGTACTTCGGGTCGAAGAGGTCGTTGACCGACTTGATTTCGGGGGCGAGGTCGGTACGCACGACCAGCCCGGTCATGCCCGACTGCCACGGCACGCTGTACTTGCGTTCGGGGTCGAAGGTCGGGCTCTTGAGGCTCGGGATCATGTTCTCGTCGACCGTCTTCAGCTTGGATTTGTCGAGGTTCTGGACGTAACCGAGCTTGTACATCTTCTCGGCCATCCAGTCGGTCACCACGATGATGTCCCGGCCGCCGGAATCGCCCTGGCTGAGCAGCGGCTGCATCTTCCCGAAGAAGTCGGTGTTCGAGTTCACGTCGTCCGTGTACTTGGTGGTGGCGCCAGACGCCTCGTCGAAGTCCTTGATCGTCTTGTCGTCGATGTAGAGCGGCCAGTTCGAGATATTCAGGTTGCCGGACGGATCGCCGCCCGTCGCAGTCTCGACGTCTGAATTGTCGGATCCCGAGAGACCACCGCTGTCATCACCCCCACAGGCGACCAGGGCCATCGACGCCACCAGGGCGAGGGCGGCCACGAGTAGAAGTTTCATGGGTTTGTTGGACGTGGTATTCACTGAGAGTCTCCTTCGGTGTTCTTGTCGGTGGGCTCGACTTGAGCTTTCGTATCGTCGGGGGACTGGCTGACCAGGTGCATGTTCTCGGGGGTCCAGCTGAGCTTGACCCGCGCGCCGCCGCCGGGCAGCTGCTGCCGGTCGGCTTCGTTGGCGTTCGGGACGAGCACGGTCATCTTCACGTCGTCGGCGACCGCTACGGACATCTGGGTCGAAGTACCGAGGTAGAGCGAGGACTCGACGACGCCGTCGATGCTGGGACGGTCCGTGGGGGCCTGGTCGGAAGTGGAGACGCTGAGCTTCTCCGGCCGGACGACCGCGAAGCAGCGCTCGCCGGGCGAGAACCGGCTCGCGTCGGGAGTCGAGACGGTCGGTCCGTTGTCGAGGTCGACCTCGCCCGGTCCGGCTTTCGCCGGCAGCAGGTTGGAGACGCCGATGAATCCGGCCACGAATGTGGTCTCCGGCCGCTCGTAGACGTCTTCGGGGCCGGAGCACTGCTCGATCCGGCCGCCGTCCATGACCGCGATCCGGTCGGACATCGTCAGGGCTTCCTCCTGGTCGTGCGTGACGTACACGAAGGTGATTCCGACATCCCGCTGGATGTTCTTGAGCTGGACCTGGAGGCCTTTCCGCAATTTGAGGTCGAGGGCGCCGAGGGGCTCGTCGAGCAGGAGCACCTTGGGGAGGTTGACGAGGGCGCGGGCAAGGGCGACACGCTGCTGTTGTCCGCCCGAGAGCTGGGCCGGCTTCCGCTTGGCCTCGGCCGTGAGGCCGACCCGCTCGAGTTCGGCCGCCACCCTCGACTTGACCTCGGACTTGTTGACCCTCTTCCGCTTGAGGCCGTAGCCGACGTTCTCCTCGAGGGTCATGTGGGGGAAGAGCGCGTAGCTCTGGAAGACGGTGTTGGTCGGCCGCCTGTACGCGGGCAGCCCGGCGACGTCGTCGCCGTCGATCAGGACCTTGCCTTCGGTCGGCTGCTCGAATCCGGCGATCATTCTCAGGGTCGTCGTCTTGCCGCAGCCACTGGGGCCCAGCATCGTGAAGAACTCCCCGTCCTCGATTTCGAGGTCCACGTCCTTGACCGCCTCGAAGGTGCCGAACCGTTTGGTCACACCTTCCAGTCGCACGCCTGCCGTACCCGCACCGACGGATCTTCCTTGGTCTCCATCGATGGGCGGGGCATCTACCGAGCTTTCCATCAGACCTCTCTCCTCGGGGTGAACTGGCTGCTTCTGCCGGCACCAACGACCCACCGGCTTTTGCAACTTATGCCATAACGCCGGTCACAGACAACCCCGCTATGTCCAAACTCCTCCGGGGAGAGTGACGAAGCGTTGGACATTCGTCCGAAATGTGCGGAACGGATCGATGCCCGGCGGACTCAATCCAGCAGGTGCGGGTCGGCGATTTCGCGCCGTCTCTTGAAGAAGGTTCCGACTGGTGGAAGCGCCAGGCGAAGCGCAGGACCACCCCGGGCAGCAGGACGTTCTGGAGATTCGCCGGGATCTCGGTGCCCGGACGCAGACCGCGGTCATCGGCATTTTCATACATCTCGACAACCAGAACCCAAAGCTTTGAACGTTTAGTCAGCTTGCCTTGCCCCCGGACCCGCTCTAAGGTGGAACTGGAACCACCAGTATTCCCGTCTCCCGGGCGGGACCCACGAAGGAGGAACGCGTGTCAACAGTAATTCCAAGCGAAACCGGTGCCGGTCTCGATCTCCAGGCCGAGGCACGCAAGCACCTCTGGATGCACTTCTCCCGCATGGGCGGGTACGACGACGAACACCAGATCCCGATCATCACCAGGGGCGAAGGTGCCTACGTCTGGGACGAGCACGGCAACCGCAAGCTCGACGGCCTCTCCGGCCTCTTCTGCGTGAACGCCGGCCACGGACGCACCGAACTCGCCGAGGCCGCGGCCCGCCAGTACGAAGAGCTCGACTTCTTCGTGATCTGGAGTTACGCCCACCCCCGGGCGATCGAACTCGCATCGAAGATCGCCTCGATGACCCCCGGCGACCTGAACAAGGTCTTCTTCACCAGCGGCGGGGCAGAAGCGGTCGAGTCGGCCCTGAAGCTGGCCCGGAACTACCACCGGATGCGCGGCAACGGCCAGAAGACGAAGGTCATCGCCCGTGAGGTCGCCTACCACGGCACCACGCTCGGAGCCCTTTCCGCGACCGGCATCACCAGCCTGCGCTCGCAGTTCGAGCCGCTGGCTCCCGGCGGCTGCCACGTGCCGAACACGAACCTCTACCGTTACCCCGAGGACCGCGACCCGATCTTCCTGGCCGATGCGATCGAGGAACGCATCATGTTCGAAGGACCCGAGACCGTCGCCGCCGTGATCCTCGAGCCCGTCCAGAATGCCGGCGGCTGTTTCGTCCCGCCCGACGGGTACTTCCAGCGGGTCCGCGAGATCTGTGACCGCCACGACGTGCTGCTGATCTCCGACGAGGTGATCTGCGCCTGGGGCCGGCTCGGCCACTACTTCGGCTGCGAGCGCTTCGGCTACCAGCCCGACATCATCACATCGGCCAAGGCCTTGACCTCGGCCAACGTGCCGATGGGGGCGATGATCGCTTCCGACAGGCTCGCCGAGCCGTTCTACGAGAACGACGCCTCGTTCGGCCACGGCTTCACCTTCGCCGGCCATCCGGTCGCGGCAGCGGTCGCGCTGGCCAACATCGAGCTGTACGAGAAGGAAGACCTCTGCGGCAACGTGCTCGCGAAGGAGGGCGAGTTCCGCGACATGCTGGAAAGCCTCCGGGACATCCCGATCGTCGGGGATGTCCGCGGCGCCGGGTACTTCCAGGCGATCGAAATGGTCAAGGACCAGGACACCAAGGAGACGTTCAACGACGACGAATCCGAGGACCTGCTCCGCGGCTACCTGTCGCAGGAGCTCTACGGGCGTGGCCTGATCTGCCGGGCCGACGACCGTGGTGACCCCGTCATCCAACTCGCTCCGCCGCTCACCTGCGACACCGAGCAGTTCGAAGAGATGGAGAGCGTTCTCCGGCCGGTCCTCGAAGGAGCATCGAAGAGGATGCGATAGACCCAGGTCCGAACCATGAGCGACCGGAACTCCGGCGATAGAACAAGGATCGGGTCCTGACACCTTGATCTACGCTCCGCGGAGATCAAGGCGGCGAGAAGAACAAGGATCGGGTCCTGACACCTTGATCTACGCTCCGCGGAGATCAAGGCGGCGAGAAGAACAAGGATCGGGTCCTGACACCTTGATCTACGCTCCGCGGAGATCAAGGCGGCGAGACCCTACGAGAGGCTGAACAGATGAAGGTCGGAGTTCCGAAGGAGATCAAGCAGGACGAGTACCGGGTGGCGATCACGCCGGCCGGGGTACGCGAGCTGACCGAGCGCGGGCACGAAGTCTTCATCGAGGCGACCGCCGGCGAAGGCAGCGCGATCACCGACGCTGCCTACGAGGCGCAGGGCGCGCGCATCGTCCCCGACGCCGCCGCCGTGTTCGAGGCCGGCGAGATGATCCTCCACGTGAAGGAGCTCCAGGCCTCCGAGATCGAGATGCTGAAGCCGGACCACCTGCTCTTCACCTACCTCCACCTCGCTCCCGACCCCGGGCAGACGAGGGGCCTCCAGGAGTCGGGAGCGACCTGCGTCGCCTACGAGACGGTCGAGGACTCCGCCGGCCGGCTGCCGCTGCTGGCCCCGATGAGCGAGATCGCCGGCAAGATCGCAACCCAGGCCGGGGCGTTCATGCTCGAGAAGCCGCTTGGCGGGCGCGGCATCCTGCTCGGCGGCGTGCCGGGCGTGGCCGCGGCGACCGTGGTCGTGATCGGTGGCGGAGTGGTCGGTGCCAACGCGGCGTTCATCGCCATGGGCATGGCCGCCGACGTCTTCATCCTCGACCGCTCCATCGACCGCCTGCGCGAACTCGACGTCAACTACGGCCGTGAGGCCTCGACCGTGTATTCGACGACCCTCGCGGTCGAAGAGCTCCTGCCGCGCGCCGACCTCGTGATCGGCTCGGTTCTGGTCCACGGGGCCAAGGCGCCGTACGTGGTCACCCGCGAACAGCTGAGCCTGATGAAACCGGGAGCGGTGCTCGTCAACGTCGCGATCGACCAGGGCGGCTGCTTCGAGACCTCCCGCCCGACCACCCACCGCGACCCGGTGTTCGAGGTCGACGGCATCACCCACTACTGCGTGGCCAACATGCCGGGAGCGGTGCCGATCACCTCGACCCACGCCCTGACGAACGCAACCCTCCCCTACGCGCTGTCACTGGCCGACAACGGCCTCCAGGTGGCGGTGGAAAGAGACCGGGGACTCCTCCCGGGCGTCAACGTGGCGGCCGGCAAGATCACCCACGCCCCGGTAGCCGAAGGCGTCGGCGGCGAATACGTGCCGGTGGAAGAGGCCCTGGGCTGGGCCTGAGTCCGGGTTCTGGACAGGGATGCCCGGACCACGCCCCACGCAATGCGGCCGCTTCGCTAAGTGACGATTTTCTCCGGGAGTCTTCGGGCGAACCAGATTCCCGCGAACCCGAAGAAGGAGGCGAAGAGGAGCGCCTTTTTCAGGGCGTCGATCTGCGCCTCCCCGTAGTTGCCCGAGACTTCGGTGACCTGGTCGGGTGGCAGGCCGAGGTCGGTGGCCGCCGTCTCGAGGTCCGGGATCGAGACCATCGGTATTCCGGCCGCGGTGCGGTCGATCGCCTCCTCCTTGACCGCCGGCGTGATGTCCGGGTCGGCCGTCACCTTCTCCTGGAACCCGGTGGCGAGACCGCTCAGGAGGACCGCTCCGATCAGGGCGGTGCCGAGTGAGGAGCCGAGGTTCAGGGCAGCGCCCTGGACGCCGCCCGCTTCCGAACTGCGGGACTCGTCCACCGACGACATGACCACGTTGCCGAGCTGGGACATGACCAGTCCGGTGCCGATTCCGAAGAAGGCGAGTGAGATCCCGAAGCCGAAACCGGTGAGTTCCGGGGTGATGAAGGACATGATCCCGAGGATCGCGAACCCGAGGACGCCGAGGCCGACCTGGACGACCAGCCTCGGGGAGAACCGCTCGGAGAGCTTCGGGCCGAGCATCGCCGCGGCCATCATCGTGAGGGAGATCGGCAGGAGCTTCACCCCGGTCTCGAAGGCGTTCTTGCCGACCACCACCTGGAGGTAGAGCGGCAGGACGAAAAAGGTACCGGCGATGATCAGGTTCTGGGTGACCTGCATGACCAGGCCGTTCCGCATCTGTGGGATCTTCAGCAGGTCCGGTGAGAGCAATACCGGTTCCCCGAGGCGCCGGCGCCTTTCTTCCCAGGCTGAGAAGAAGTAGAGCAGGACGAGACCGAGCCCGATGACGAACGGCGTCGCCGAGAAGCCGAACGGCGTGATCTCGGTTCCGCCGATCGTGAGGGCCCCGGCCGGCTGGATGAATCCCCACTCGCCGCCCTTGAGGATTCCGAGGACTACCAGTCCGAGTCCGAGCACGGACAGGAGAGCTCCGACGCCGTCCAGCTTCGAAGTGTCGGTCGCGGGACTGTCCTTGATCCCCCTCGAGGCCGCGAGGATGCCGAGGACCATCACGGTCTCGCCGGCGAAGACGACCCGCCAGCTCAGTTCGGTGGTGACCCAGCCACCGATCAGTGGGCCGGCGGCGGCGCCGGCCCCGGCGATGCCGCCGAGTACCCCGTACGCGAGGGCACGTTCCTTGCCTTCATAGGTCGCGGCAGTCAGCGCGGCGATCGCCGGGATGACCATAACGGCACCAATGCCTTCGATTCCGGACCAGCCGAACAGCAGCACGGCCAGGTTCGGGCTGAGCGCGGTGATGAGTGACCCGACGCCGTAGACCGCGAGGCCGATCCGGAAGATCTTCCGGCGCCCTAGCTTGTCGCCCATCTTGGCTCCGATCAGCATGCATGACCCCATGACCAGGGCGTAGGCGGTGATCGCCAGCTGGACGTCGGCGATCGTCGTGTCGAGGTCGGCGACCACCTCGGAGATCGACACGTTCATGACGGTCGTGTCGAGGACCATCAGGAACTGCGCCATTCCGAGCAGGATGATGATCTGGGGCTTCTTCACGGGGCCAGACTGAACGTAGTCGCAGACCTGCCGCAGGGACCGGAGATTTCCCAGTCAAGGAACATTTCCGCCCTATTCAGAACCGTGAAGACCTTGAGAGGGCGAAAGCTCGGAGTTCGTTCTCCGTGTCAAGTCTTGCTCGCCCTCGCGATAGGCCGGTCGATTGTCTCGAAGAGCTATCAGTCCACCGATCACGCCCAGGTACGCGGTCCCGTCGGGGCCGAGTCCCATTCCCGAGTAATTGTTGTTGAAGCCGAAGCCCGTTCTTCTTGATGTCGACGCGGTTGAAGCCGGGCTCGGTCACCTTGGCCGGTCGGTCCGGACCGAAGATGTCGGCGTAGCCGTAGTTGTTCTCGCGCGGCGTTGTCGGTGATCGCGATGTATCCGTCCTTGAGGATGGTCGGCGTGGTCCCGGTGCCGTCGTCGGCCTGGCCCGGCTTGGTCTCCCTGGTGTTCCTGTACCCGACCTTCCACTCGACCTTGGGGAAGCCCTTCTTCGTGACCCCGGTGTTCCACCGGAACCGGAGTTGGAGACCATGTTCCGGCCGGTCGGCCGCGGCCCGGGTAGGTGTCGGACATCCAGGTGTCTGGCCACGAGACCGAGCAGGATGGATGTGCCGAATCTATTCACAGAAGGACGATAACGGCGGATTCGTGTCTTGGCGAACGTTTGCCGGGCCTCAGGAGATGTTGCACAACGCGGCATACCGGTGATAGGCGGCGTTCGCCCGGTTCCGCAGGACGTTGAACCGGCGCATTGCCTTGCGCTGCCGCTTCCTGGCCGGCCGTAAGGCGGGCGCCGAGCGGAAGCGCGCCCGCTTCATCGCCAGGTTCGCCCGCTTCAGCTTCTTCTTCGCCCTGAGCGCCTTGTTGATCTTCTGGGATGCGGTCCTGGTCGCCGCGGCACAGCCGACGGCGGTGGCGCCGCCTCCGACCACCTTGTACTTCTGGCCGGCCGGCAGCTCCAGCGAGTTCTCGTATTCGTCGGCGAACCTGGCGATCTGGCTACTGATCGCGGGAGCACCGACCCGGGTGTAGACCCCCGGACGGTTCTTCCGGGCACAGCCGGCGCCGAAGCTGACCACACCGGCCTGGCGGTAACCGCCCGCCTGGAGCGGCACCTGGAGCGGACCGCCGCTGTCGCCCTGGCACGAGTCCTGGCCACCCGCGAGGTAGCCGGCGCAGAGCATCGAGTCGGAATGGAAGGCGCCGCCGTAGACGCTGCCGGAGCGGCAGGTCGAGTCCCTGATGACCGGTACGACGAGTTCCCTGAGAAACAGGCTGCCGGCACCGGGCGTGTCCGCCGAAGTCTCGAAGGTGTCCCCGTATCCGGTGACGACGGCCTTGGTGCCCGGCGCCCAGGTGCCGGTCTCGTCCGGCCCGGCCAGGAGGATACGTGTGGCCGGTGCCGGGGAGGACAGGGTGATGAACCCGTAGTCGTGCTCCTGCGTGGACGGGACGTGGTCGCCGGACACCCAGAAGTCGCTGATTTCCAGTTCGGTGCCGCCGGTGCCAGTGAGGGTGCGCCCCGCATATGCCGTGAAGGTGATGTCGTAGGAGTCGGGGTCCGAATAGAAGTCGCCCTGCTCGTCGACGATGCAATGGGCGGCGGTGAGGATGATCAGCGGGTGGATGATCGATCCGCCGCAGCTCTCGAAGCTGTTGCCGTTGATGTTGCCGTTGATCTGGACCATCCACGGGTACTTCCCGGCAGTCGTCCTGTTGCCGCCGACGATCAGCGGGATCCGGTCGGGATCACGGAGCTCCGCCCGCACCTGGCTGTCCGGGACCGGGGCGGCATGCGGGTTGTCGAAGTGGCGGACGCCCGGGATCGGCGACGCTTGCGCAGGCACTGAAACGAGCAGGGTCAGGCCCAGTAGAGAGAGAAGAATCGCGCAGGCCCTCACGGCGCTGCTTGGTGTGACGCGGTCCATGCCGGGCTCCCTGGTGGTTGCCGCAAACAACACGGCCAAGCTACCAGAGCTTCGGCTCCGGATAACGATTCAGGGTACCGCCGTCTTGATCCATACTTCGCGGCGTCGAAACCCTACAGTCCCAGGTTCTTGCCGATGATCTCTTTCATGATCTCGTCGGTTCCGCCGCCGATCGGCCCCAGCCGCGCGTCGCGGAGGGCGCGTTCGACCTCGTACTCGCGCATGTAGCCGTATCCGCCGAAGATCTGGACCGCATCGTCGGCGACCTCGACCAGTGACCGCTGGGTCAGGAGCTTGGCCATCGAGACTTCGTTGATCACGACTTCACCCTCGTGAAAGCGGCGGAGCGTGTCGTAGGTCAGAGTGCGGGAGGCGGCCGCCTTGGTCGCCATGTCGGCGATCTTGTGCCGGATCGCCTGGAAGCCGCCGATCGGGCGGCCGAAGGCCTCGCGTTCCTTCGCGTAACGGAGCGAGACCTCGATGCAGCGGTCCATGCCACCGACCGCGCCGATCGCCATCAGCAGCCGCTCCCAGGCGAAGTTGGCCATGATCAGCTGGAAGCCGCCGTTCTCCTGTCCAAGCAGGTGGCTGTCCGGCACCTCGACGTCGGTGAACGACAGCTCACCCGTGTCCGAGGCGTGCCAGCCCAGCTTCTCCAGCTTGCCGGTCACTTCGTATCCGGGCATCTCTCTCTCGAGAACGAGGAACGAGATGCCCCCGTGCCCCCCTTCTTCGGTGGTGCGGCAGGCACAGACCATGAAGTCGGCCCGAACCCCGTTCGTGATGAAGGTCTTGCTGCCGTTGACGACCCAGCCACCTTCGGTCTTCTTCGCGGTGGTCCTGATCGACGCGACGTCGGAGCCCGCGCCCGGTTCGGTGATTCCGAGCGCCCCGATCTTCTCGCCCTTGATCCCGGGCACGACCCAGCGCTGCCGCTGCCACTCGTCGCCGAACTGGAAGACCGGCGGCATGGCGATCGAGGCGTGCGCGTTCAGTCCGGCGGCGACCCCGCCGGAGGCGCCGCGCCGCGAGAGCTCTTCGACCCAGATCGCGTCATGAAGATGAGTGCCGCCCTGTCCTCCGTATTCCTCGGGGAACTTCAGGCCGAGGAAGCCGAGTTCCCCACACCGCTCGAAGAGCTCTCGCGGGAACTCGCGCCTTTCTTCCCACTCCGCGACGTTCGGGACGACCTCCTTTTCGACGAAGCGGCGGACGGTCTCCCGCAGCTCCTCGTGTTCGGGCGTGAACGGCGGGGGCGGGGGATTGGCCCCGCCGTTGCCGGAGCCGGCCATCTCAGTCGTCGATGCTGCTCATGTCGGCGTACCGGTCGCCTTCGGCGCTCGGCAGGGCGTCGAGCGCCGCCAGTTGCCCGGCCGAGAGCTCGATCTCCGCGGCGGCGGCGTTCTCCTCGAGGCGGCTGACCTTCCGCGTGCCGGGGATCGGGACGATGTCGTCGCCCTGGGCGAGCACCCAGGCGATCGCCAGCTGGGCCGGGGTCACTTCGAGGTCGGCCGCGATCCGCTCGATCTCCTCGACGATGGCCAGGTTCGCTTCCATGTTCTCCCCGAGGCGGGGATCGTAGTTGCGGAAGTCGCCTTCACCGAAATGTTCGGCCGACTTGAACCGGCCGGTGAGGAAGCCCCGCCCGAGGGGAGAGTAGGGGACGAAGCCGATTCCCAGCTCGCGAAGGACCGGCAGGACCTTGGTCTCGGCGTGCCGCTCGAACAGCGAGTACTCGGTCTGGAGGGCGGAAATCGGATGAACGGCGTGCGCCCGGCGGATCGTCTCCTCCGATGCTTCGGACAGGCCGAGGTATTTCACCTTGCCGGCCTCGACCAGCTCAGCCATGGCGCCGACCGTTTCTTCGATCGGTACCTCCGGGTCCACCCGGTGCTGGTAGTAGAGGTCGACGTGGTCGAGCCCGAGCCGGCCGAGCGAAGCGTCGATCGCCTGGTGCACGTATTCCGGGCGGCCGTTGATTCCCCCCTTCGTGGGATCGTCGGGATCACGCTGGTTTCCGAACTTCGTGGCGAGCACGACTTCGTCCCGGCGTTTGGCGACGACCGGTCCGATCAGTTCTTCGTTCTTGCCGATCCCGTACATGTCGGCGGTGTCGAGGAAGTTGACGCCCAGGTCGAGCGCGCGCTCGATGGTCGCAATCGATTCCGCGTCGTCCGATTCACCGTAGAACTCGGACATGCCCATGCATCCGAGACCGACGCTCGAGACTTCGAGACCTTCACTGCCAAGCTTGCGTTTGTCCATCGGGCAAGCCTAGCGCTCGCAAGGAACGGGCCTTGCAAGAGAAACGCCCCCGGGATCCCGGGGGCTTCCAGGCCGGCCTGCTGCGTCGGCTCAGTAACCCTTGGGGTGGCGTGCCTTGAAGCCCTGGGGGGAGCGCAGGTCGGCGCTCCAGCCGGGTCCGTTGCCGGGGGTCATCGACGTGTCGAAACGCAGTCCGGCGACCACCATGTACATGTGGCCCGGGTTCGAGTAGACCGTGATCCAGCTGCCCTTGCCGGCCTTCTTCCAGTTCATGAAGCTCGTGGAGGGCATCGGGCTCGAGAGGAAGTTGCCGCCGTTCAGGGCGTAGCTGACGGCGCCGGAGCAGTCGTAGCCCCTGGACCTGAACCTGGCGTGGCCGCCGCCGTAGATGTAGGGCTTGTCGTCGATCCGGTTGGCCGCCGCGATGACCCTCTTGACGCGGGCCGGGGCGCTCGACGGGGCGACCGCGTGGCCCGTGACGATCTTGGCCGTTTTGACCGGGATCTCCGCCGGGCTGTTCATCGTCAAGCCCCCGCCGGAAGTCGTGGCGGCGCCGGCGCCTGCCGGGGAGAGGGTGAAGATGAGGGCGGCAGCGAGGGCAGCCAGGGCGGCGACTGCTGCTATTGAGGGGCTGGACTTCTGAGTTGTGCGAAGCAGGTAGATACCGATCTCCTTTGTCGGCCTACGGGGTTAGCTGTCGGGCTAGCGCTCTTAAGGAGCCTGCGCTTCCACCTCGGTGGTGGATTCGCCCCAGAAACTTGGTTCCCCCGCTTCCCGGGCCTGGTGAGGCACAGGAACTCGTCGTCTCGGTTTTCGAACTGGCGGGACTATAGAGCATCTGCACGTAATTCGCTAACACTTGCCCGGATACCTGCCCGGAGCAGGGATTTCCCGACTCGGGCTCCGATTGCCGGGGTCCCGGGCCAGGGCTTTGGCGGTGCTAGGTTTGGCTCTATGGAGATCTCCGGAAAGAGAATTCTGCTGACGGGCGCGACCGGCGGCATCGGCCGCTCGATCGCGGCGAAGCTCGCTGCCGGGGGTGGCCGGGTGACCGTCTCGGGCCGGAGCGAAGAAGCGCTTCGGGAACTGGCGGACAGCCTGCCCGGTTCCGGGCATTCGGTGCTGGCCGCCGACCTCGGCGTTCCGGGGGCGGCCGTAGAGCTCGCCGGGCGGGCGGGTCCGGTCGATGGCCTGGTCGCCAATGCGGCCTTGCCCGGCACCGGCCGGCTGCGGGAACTGACCGGCGAGCAGGTGAGCCGCATGCTCCGCATCAACCTCGAATCACCGATCCTCATGACCCAGGCGCTCCTTCCGGGGATGGTCGAGCGCGGCGAAGGCAGGCTGATCTATATCGGGTCGCTCGCCGGCAAGGCGGCCAGTCCGCGGTCGTCCATATACAACGCCACCAAATTCGGCATCCGCGGCTTCGCGTTCGCGCTGAAGTCGGACCTGATCGATACCGGAGTGGGAGTCACGCTGGTGGCTCCGGGATTCGTCCGCGAGGCCGGCATGTTCGCCGACTCCGGGCGCGAGGCCCCGTCCGCAATGGGCACGACCACACCGGGCGAGGTCGCCGACGCCGTGGTCAAGGGCTTTCGGGGTGACAGGCTCGAGATCACCGTCGCCCCGCGGATCTCGAAGGCGATGGCCCACCTCGGTCTGGCGATCCCGGCGATTTCACACAGGGTCCAGTCGGGAAAGACGGGGCAGACGGTCGCCGAGGACCTGGCCAGGCACCAGGCCGACAAGCGATAATCAAAACAACTTCAGGCAGAACTAGCGAGAGAAGAAACCATGAGCAGCAATTCATTCGGAGCGCAGGACACCCTCGACGTCAGCGGCAGGAGCTACGAGATCCACCGGCTCGGCGCCCTCCAGGCGAAGTACGACGTCGCCCGGCTTCCGTATTCGATCAAGGTCCTGCTCGAGAACGTCCTGCGTCTCGAGGACGGTGTCTCGGTCAGCGCCAGGGACGTGGAGGCGATCGCGTCCTGGGACGCCAACGCCGAGCCGTCGGTCGAGATCCCGTTCCAGCCGGCCCGCGTCCTGATGCAGGACTTCACCGGCGTGCCGGCCGTGGTCGACCTCGCCGCCATGCGCGACGCGATGGAGGACATCGGTGGCGACTCGACAGCGATCAACCCGCTGGTCAACGTCGACCTCGTCATCGACCACTCGGTCCAGGTGGACGCCTTCGGCAACGGCATGGCCTTCCGGACGAACGCCGAGCGCGAGTTCGAGCGGAACCTCGAGCGCTACGAGTTCCTGAAGTGGGGCCAGAAGTCCTTCAACAACTTCAGCGTGGTCCCGCCGGCCACCGGCATCTGCCACCAGGTCAACCTCGAGTACCTGGCCAAGGTCGTCTACAGCCGCGAGCAGGACGGTGTGATCCCGGCCTACCCCGACACCCTGGTCGGGACCGATTCGCACACCACGATGGTCAACGGCCTCGGCGTGCTCGGCTGGGGCGTCGGCGGAATCGAAGCGGAGGCCGCGATGCTCGGCCAGCCGATCTCGATGCTTCTGCCCCAGGTGGTCGGCTTCAAGCTCCACGGCGAGCTGCCCGACGGCGCCACCGCGACCGACCTCGTCCTCACCGTCACCGAGATGTTGCGCGAGCGCGGCGTCGTCTCGAAGTTCGTCGAGTTCTACGGTTCGGGACTCGCCAAGCTGCCACTGGTCGACCGCGCGACGCTCGGCAACATGTCGCCCGAGTTCGGCTCGACCTGCGCGATCTTCCCGCCCGACGCCGAGACGCTGCGCTACCTCGAGCTGACCGGCCGTGCGACCGAGACGATCGAACTGGTCAACGCCTACGCGCGCGAACAGGGGATGTTCCACACGGCGGACTCCGAGGACCCGACCTTCAGCGACACGCTCGAGCTCGAGCTTGACTCGGTGGTACCTTCGATCGCCGGCCCGAAGCGGCCCCAGGACAGGGTTTCGCTGAGCGACGCCAAGCCCGCCTTCCTCGAGGCGCTCGAGGAGTTCGACGAAGAGGCCGCCCGGGAACTGAGCCCGTACGACGAAGCCCTTTCCGAGTCCTTTCCCGCGTCCGACCCGCCGGCCGAGGACCACTCGAACGATGTCGGCAAGCCCCACGGCGCTCCGAGCGGCGAGTCGGTGACCGAGGTCGCGGACCGCACTTCGAGCGACTCGGTCCCGGTGACCCTCGAGGACGGCACCTCGTTCGACCTCGACCACGGCCGGGTCGTGATCGCCGCGATCACTTCCTGCACCAACACCTCGAACCCGTACGTGATGGTCTCGGCCGGGCTGCTGGCCCGGAACGCGCTGGCCAAGGGCCTCACCCGCAAGCCCTGGGTGAAGACCTCATTGGCGCCGGGCTCGACGGTGGTCACCGACTACCTCGACAACGCAGGCCTCACCCGGTACCTGGACGAGCTCCAGTTCAACCTGGTCGGCTACGGCTGCACCACCTGCATCGGCAACTCGGGCCCGCTGGACCCGGCGATCTCGGCCGCAGTCGAGGAGAAGGACCTGGTCGTCTGCTCGGTGCTCTCCGGCAACCGCAACTTCGAGGGCCGGATCAGCCAGGACGTCAAGGCGAACTACCTCGCGTCGCCGCCCCTGGTCGTCGCGTACGCGCTGGCGGGGCGCATGGACCTCGACATCACCACCGACCCGCTCGGCGAGGACGGCGACGGCAACCCGGTCTACCTGAGTGACGTCTGGCCGTCCACCGAGGAGATCGCCGAGGTCGTCGGCAAGTCGATCCGCCGCGAGATGTTCACCAAGAACTACGGCGAGGTCTTCAAGGGTGACCGGAACTGGCAGGACGTCTCGGTGCCCGAGGGCGACCGTTACACCTGGCCCGACTCGACCTACGTGCGGCGGCCCGCCTTCTTCGAGGGCATGCCGGCCGACCCGCCCGGCCTGTCGCCGATCGAGTCGGCTCGTGTGCTGGCCGTGCTCGGTGACTCGATCACCACCGACCACATCTCGCCCGCCGGCGCGATCAAGAAGTCGAGCCCGGCCGGTGAATGGCTGATGGAGCAGGGCGTGGGACCCGGCGACTTCAACTCGTACGGCTCGCGTCGCGGCAACCACGAAGTGATGGTCCGTGGCACCTTCGCCAACATCCGGCTGCGCAATCAGCTGGTCGAGAAGGCCGGCGGATTCACGAAGCACTTCCCGGATGGCGAAGAGACGAGCATCTACGACGCCGCGATGACCTATGCCGGCGACGATGTCCCGCTGGTCGTGCTGGCCGGCAAGGAATACGGATCGGGTTCATCGCGCGACTGGGCCGCCAAGGGCACCATGCTGCTCGGTGTCCGCGCGGTGATCGCCGAGAGCTACGAGCGGATCCACCGCTCGAACCTGGTCGGAATGGGCGTGGTGCCGCTCCAGTTCCCGGACGGGGAGAACGTCGAGTCGCTCGGCTTGACCGGCGAAGAGACGATCTCGGTCGGCGACCTCCAGAACGGCGAAGCGAAGACGGTCACCGTGACCGCCCGGCGCGATGGGGCAGACCCGGTCGAGTTCGAAGCAACGGTCCGCCTCGACACCCCGAACGAGATCCGCTACATCCAGAACGGTGGAATCCTCCAGACGGTGCTTCGCGACCTCAACGCGAAGTAGCGGGCGGGTCCCGAGATCCCGCAGATCCCGATCCAGGTCCCGACTCCAAAGGTGGCAATGAAATTGCCTCCCTGGGAGGCAATTTCATTGCCACTCGAGAGTTGGGTGCACGGAAGGTTCGTGGTTTGACACCGAAGGGTGACGAAGCCGAGTCGAAAGACTTCAAAGACCGGATCTCCCCGGCGATGGTCGCCGGGCTCGGAGAGGATCTGAAGTCGGCCTGGCCGGGGTTCCCCGAGGACGATTTCGTGGAGCGGGCGTGCGACGGACTCGCCGGCCTCGAGATGAAGGGCCGGGTTGTGCACGTGGCCGACGGCCTTGCGGCGACGCTGCCGGACGACTTCGGAGAGGCCGCGAAGGTCATCGGGAAGTCGCTCGATTCACCGCGGATGGACGGCTGGGCCGTCTACTGCGTCGATGACTACGTGGCCAGGTACGGGATCGACCAGCCGGAGGTCGCGTTGCCGCTCATGGCCAGGCTCACCCCGCGCTGGTCCTGCGAGTTCGCGATCCGGCCCTTCATCGAGAAGCATCCGGAGCTGACCTTCGAGTACTTCGGCCGGTGGATCGAGAGCGAGGACGAGCATCTGCGTCGCCTCGTCTCCGAGGGATCACGCCCCCGGCTGCCATGGGGCGGCCACATCAGGGCCTTCATCGCCGACCCCTCGCCCACGATCGCCTTGCTGGACCGGCTGGTCGACGACCCCTCGCCGCACGTGAGGAAGTCGGTGGCCAACCACCTGAACGACATCGCCAAGGACCATCCGGACCTGGCGATCGAGACGGCACAGCGCTGGATCGACGAAGGAGGCGTGACGGAGCGCCGCGCCTGGATCGTCAACCACGGGATGCGCAGCCTGATCAAGGCGGGCGACCCGGCAGCCCTGAGGCTGGTCGGGTACGACCACGAAGCCGAGGTCTCGATCACCGCTTTCGGAGTCGCTCCGCTCGAGATCGGGATCGGTCAGGAGATCACGATCGAGTTCGCCCTCACGGCAACCGAACCGACCCCGGTGATGGTCGACTACGCGATCCATCACGCCGGATCGTCAGGAGTGAGGAGTGCAAAGGTCTTCAAGCTCAAGCGCCTGAACCTCGAGCCGGGAATGGAAACGGCATTCGTGAGGAAGCACCGGATCAGAGAGGTATCGGTGCGAAGGATCTACCCGGGCCCACACCTGATCGAGGTCCAGGTCAATGGCCGGGTCCTTGCCGCGGCAACGGTCGAGGTCCGGCAACCAGGCTGAGTCAGTTCCGGGCAGGAGCCGGCTTGAGCCGGACGACCGCCTGCCCCCGTCTCGGCACGAGTCGCTTGCCCTCGAAAGCGATTCCCATGCCGAGCCGCAGCAGCCAGAACCGGAGCGGCAAACGCCAGCAGGCCCACGATGACTCCCAAAACCCCAGGATGAGTTCCCAGGATGAGTTCGTTTCACAGGACTCCTTAAGAACATTCAGCGCGAGAGGGCCGCGGGAGGCAGGGGGTCCGCGCGGCCCTCATCGCGCCTGCGCGCCGGTAGCCAGGGAGGGATGCCGACGCGAACGCTTCCGGGGTCAGACCGCCGGAAGCGGGCTTTGGAAACTGGTTGTTCAAGGTGGGCCGTTCTGGGCCTCCGCGTCCGATCCTGCTCCTTCCCTTTTCTCCCATGGCTTCAACTGCAACGGACTGCTGGTTGATCTTATACCCCTCCAAGGGTTAGGCGTCAATCCGATTCCAGAGGGTGACGCAGATTCGGGAGGGAAGGCTCAGGAACCGATTGTCAGAGCCGAAAGGATGATGCGTTCCTGCTCCCGGATGTGGGCGACGGAATAGCCCTCTCCGGGGCTGGCCCGTTCCGGCCTGCCGATGTAGTCGAGGTCGAGGTGGTCCGCCATGATGTCCGGGAGCCGCCGGCGCATGACGCTCCAGGCCCCCATGTTCTGCGGCTCTTCCTGGACCCAGACGACTTCCTTGAGGTTCGGGTAGGACTCGATCAGCGCGCGGAGCTGGTCGCGGGGGAACGGGTAGAGCAGCTCGACCCGGCCCACGGCGACATTCTCGGCGGATTCGCGGTTGTCGGCGGCATCGATGTCGTAGTAGATGCGGCCGGAGCAGAGCACCAGGCGTTCGACCTTCTCGCGCCGTTTCGTGGCCTTCGGGTCGTCGAGGATGAAGTGGAAGTGCTCGTTGGCCAGCTGGTCGAGGGTCGAAGCGGCGGACGCGGCCCGGAGCAGGCCCTTTGGCGTGAAGACGACGAGCGGGCGGGCCTTCTTGATCATGGCCTGTCGCCGCAGCAGGTGGAAGTACTGGGCCGGGGTTGACGGGTTGGCCACCCGCATGTTGCCTTCGGCGGCCAGTGAGAGGAAACGTTCCATCCGGGCGCTCGAATGCTCGGGGCCGGCGCCTTCGTGGCCGTGGGGCAGCAGCAGGGTCAGGCGCGAGGTGAGTCCCCACTTGGATTCACCGGAGGCGATGAAGCTGTCGATGATGACCTGGCCGGCGTTGGCGAAGTCGCCGAACTGGGCTTCCCAGATGACCAGCGAGTCCGGGTCCGAAGACGCGTAGCCGTACTCGAAGCCGAGGCAGGCGGTCTCGGAGAGCGGGCTGTTGTGGAGTTCGAGCGGCGCCTTGGCGTCATCGAGGTGCTGGATCGGCGCGTACTTGAGGCCGGTCTTCTCGTCGTGCAGGACGAGGTGGCGCTGCGAGAAGGTCCCGCGCTCGGTGTCCTGGCCGGTCATACGGACGTGGACGCCATCGGTGAGCAGGGAGCCCAGGGCCAGCGCTTCGGCATGGGCGTACTCGATGCCGCCTTTGTCCATCACGTCGATGCGCTTCGCCAGTGGCTTCCGCAGCTTGCGGTGGATGGTGAAGCTCGCCGGAACGTCGATCAGCTCTTCGTTCAGCTTGCGCAGCTTCTTCTCGTTGACCGCGGTCCGGACCGGCGGACTGGCGCTGCGGTCGAGGTCGCCGGTGCCGACGTTGGTGACGGTGGGGTCCTCGTAGACGCCCTTGTCCATCTTCTCCCGCAGGGAATCGAGCGTCTCCTTCAGGTGCGAGCGCCGTGCGTCGGCCAACCTCTCGACCTCTTCCGGTGTCACCACCTTCTGCTCGACCAGCTTCTCGGTGTAGATCTGGGAGGCCGGCTTGTGGTTCTTGATGTTGGCCGCCATCAGGGGCTGGGTGTAAGCCGGTTCGTCGGTCTCGTTGTGGCCGTAGCGGCGGTAGCCGACCACGTCGATGACGATGTCGCGGCCCCAGGTCTCGCGATACGCCATCGCGAGGCGCATCGCCTGCGAGCAGGCCTCGACGTCGTCGGCGTTGACGTGGATGATCGGCACGTCGAAGCCCTTGGCCATGTCCGCCGCGTACGGGGTCGAGCGGCCGTCGGTCGGATCGGTGGTGAAACCGACCTGGTTGTTCTCGATGATGTGGATCGTGCCGCCGACCGAGTAGCCGTCGAGGCCCTGGAGGTTGAAGGTCTCGGCAACCACTCCCTGCCCGGGGAAGGCCGCGTCGCCGTGGAGGACGACCGGCACGGCCGTCTTGTAGTCGTGTTCGATCCTGTCGCCCTCGATTTCGCTCTGCGAGAAGCGTGTCGCACCGGTGACGACCGGATCGACGAACTCGAGGTGGCTCGGATTGGGGTAGAGGTGGACATCGATCGACTGCCCTTCGTTGTCCTCGTAGGTCCCCTGGTGCCCGTAGTGGTACTTGACGTCACCGGTGCCGCCGTGGGGGATCGCCGCGACGGCCTTGACGTCTTCGATCCGCTTGCCCCCCTCGAACTCGGCGAAGATCGATTCCGGCGAGCGACCGACGTTGTGGGCGAGGACCGAGAGGCGGCCACGGTGGGCCATGCCGAGTACGACTTCACCGGCGCCGCCGCGGATCGCAAGGGTGGACAGCTCGTCGATCATGGTCACGATCGCGTCGAGGCCCTCGATCGAGAACATCTTCTGGCCGAGGTAGGCCCTCTCGATGAACCGCTCGAACTCGAAGACGTCGATCAGGCGGTCGAGCAGGCGTTTCTGCTCGTCGCGGGTCAGGGGCTTCCGGTGGGCGCCGGTCTCGATCATCTCCCGCATCCAGACGCGCTGCTGGTGTGACGAGATGTGTTCGAACTGATAGCCGATCGAACCCGTGTAGGCGGCCCGCATCCTCGGCAGCGCCTCGAGCAGGGTCTCGCCCGGCACGCCGATCCTGAGGATCGTGGCCGGGATCTTGGCCATCAGTTCCGGGGTCAGCGCGACCGTTTCCGGATCGAGGGCCGGGTCGCCCTTGGGCTTGGCGCCGAGCGGGTCGAGGTGAGCCGCCAGGTGGCCGTGGGTGCGGAAGGCCTTGAGCAGTGACGTCGCCGCCTGGACCGCCTGGAGCAGTTCCGGGGTCGGTTCCGACTGGATCGCGCTGACGGCCCGGGATTCGGCCGAGACCGGCGGGGCCAGCGAGGCCTTGGGCGCGGAGGCCGCAAGCACCATTGCGTCGAGGCCGAGGTCGGTCGCGACCTTCTCGTAGAAGTCGTTGCCGCCACTGAGGAGGCCGTCGAGGGTCTTCAGGAAGTTGCCGGACTCGGCCCCCTGGATGATGCGGTGGTCGTAGGTCGAGGTGAGGGTCATCACCTTGGACACGCCGAGCTGGGCGATCCGGGCGGGATCGGCGTGGGTCCACTCCGGCGGGTAGGCGATCGAGCCGGCGGCGACGATCGTGCCCTGCCCGTTCATCAGCCTCGGCACGGATGCGACGGTGCCGATGCCGCCGGGGTTGGTCAGGGTGATGTTCGTGCCGGCGAAGTCGTCCGGGGTGAGCCGGTTCTCGCGGGTCTTGGTGACCAGGTCCTCGTAGCTCGCGTGGAACTCGGGGAAGGTCATCCGGTCGGCGCCCTTGATCGCCGGGACCATCAGGGCCCGGGACCCGTCCTTCTTCTCGACGTTGACCGCGATGCCGAGGTTGACCTGGCCGTCGTTCACGACGAAGGCCTTGCCGTCGCGCTCGGTGTAGTGGCGGGCCATGGCCGGCCATTCCTTCGCGGCGAGGACGATCGCCCAGGCGACGAGGTGGGTGAAAGAAACCTTCATGCCGCGTTCTGCGAGGGCGCCGTTCAGGCCCTTGCGCTTGGCATTGAGCATGTCGACCGCGATCGTTCGGAAGGAGGTCGCGGTCGGAGTCTTGAGGCTTTCGTTCATCGCCTTGGCCAGCATTCCGGCCGGTCCGCGGAGGGCCTTCTCCTCCCCCGTGGCCGCAGCCGCGGCACCCCCGCCGTTCGCCGCGGCGAGCACGTCGTCCTTGGTCACCTTGCCGGCGGGACCGGATCCGGCGATGTCGGCCAGCTTGAGCCCTTCCGCCTCGGCGATGCGCCTGGCGACCGGGGTGGCGCGTCCGTCACCGGCGTCACCGGTGCCGTTCGGGGTGGCTGGTGTGGCGTCTTCCGCCTCGGCCGGGGCGGAGGCGCCGTTGCCGGAGCCGGGGATCATCTCGACCAGCGCGGCCCCGATCGGGATTTCCTGGTCCGGCTCCACCAGAAGCTTCGTGATCTCGCCCCCGACCGGAGCCGGGACTTCAGCGTCGACCTTGTCGGTCGAGACTTCGATGAGGGTCTGGCCCTCTTCGACCGTGTCGCCGACTGCCACGTGCCACTCGAGGACGGTGCCTTCGGTGACCGACTCGCCCATCTCGGGCATGGTCACTTCGACCGGTTCGCCCGCTTTTTCACCGGCGGCACCGGCACCGGCCGGTACGGAGCCGTTGCCTGAAGTTTCGGAACCGCCGTCGGGAGTGCCGGAGGCGCGGGGGGCTTCGCCCTCACCCAGGTCTGCGTCACCCTCTTCGGTCGGAGCGGCGTCGGCCCTTTCGGCGTCGGAGGCGTCACCGGACGAGGCGTCGCCGCCGGAAGGGTCGAGTTCGGCGAGGACGGCGCCGATGGCGACCTCGTCATCGACTTCGGCCATCAGTCTGGTGATCCGTCCGCCGGACGGCGAGGGCACCTCGGCATCGACCTTGTCGGTCGAGATCTCGACGATCGTCTGCCCCTCCTCGACCAGGTCTCCGGCGGCCACGTGCCACTCGAGCACCGTGCCTTCGGTGACTGACTCGCCCATCTCGGGCATCGTGATCTCGGTAATTGTCGATTCGGTCATTCAGGAGGAGTGTATGCAAACCGTTCAGCCGCGTTGATTTCCTGGCTACCGCGATGCCAAACCGCTCTCGCCACAGGGGTTGTAGTGTCCTGAAAAGTCCGGCACTCAGTGCATCGGGTAAGTGGTTTTGAAGCTCGGAGGAGGAGCGATGGATTACTTCGTAACCGGCGGTACAGGATTTATCGGGCGCTACCTGGTCGAAAGACTCCTGAAGCGCGAAGGAACCATCTACATGCTGGTGCGCGAAGGCTCGCGCGGGCGCTTCGAGGAGCTGCTCTCCGGCTGGGGTGACGGGGCGGCTGCCCGCGTCGTTCCCGTCATCGGTGACCTCTCGCAGCCGTTTCTGGGCGTCTCGGAGGAGGAGATCTCCGGCATGAGCGGCAAGATCGGCCACTTCTACCATCTCGCTGCCGTGTACGACATGGAGGCGTCCGAAGAGACGATGCGAGAAGCGAACATCGACGGGACGATCCACGCCGTCGAACTCTCGAACCGGCTCGAGGCCGGCTGCTTCGAGCTGGCCAGCTCGATCGCGGTGGCCGGTCTCTACAAGGGCACGTGGCGGGAAGAGCAGTTCGACGAGGCCGAGAACCTCGACACCCATTCCTACTTCCGGACCAAGCACGAGTCCGAGAGGGTCGTCCGCGACCAGTCCACCCGGCCCTGGCGCGCATACCGTCCCGGCATCGTGGTCGGCAGTTCCGAGACCGGCGAGATCGACAAGGTCGACGGTCCGTACTACTTCTTCAAGCTGATCAAGCGGCTGCGTGCCATCCTGCCGCCGTGGGTCCCCACGGTCGGCGTCGAAGGCAAGCAGATCAACGTCGTGCCGGTCAACTTCGTGGCCGACGCGATCGACCACATCAGCCACGTGGAAGGCCTCGACAACCAGGCCTTCCACCTGACCGACCCGAACCCGCTCACGGCCGGCCAGCTGATCAACCTGTTCGCCAGGTCGGCCAGCGCGCCGCAGATGTCGCTCCGCATCGACCCCGAGATGCTGAACATCGTCCCGCCGGCCGTCCGGGGCGGCCTGATGATGCTGCCGCCGGTCAAGCGCATCAGCGACAACGTGCTGAACGACATCGGCATCCCGCGGGAAGTGCTGGTCTACGTCAACTACCCGACCAAATTCGACTGCAAGAACGCGCTGGCCGCCCTCGAGGGCTCCGGCATCTCGGTGCCGCCGCTCGCCACCTACTCGGACAAGCTCTGGGACTATTGGGAGCGCAAGCTCGATCCCGACCTGTACACCGACCGTTCGCTCGGCGGCGCGATCGGCGGCAAGATCGTGATGATCACCGGTGCCTCGTCCGGCATCGGGCAGGTGGCGGCCGAAAAGTCCGCGGCGGCGGGGGCCAAGGTCCTGCTGGTGGCGCGGAGCGCCGACAAGCTCGAAGCCATCAAGGAGGCGATCGAGGATCAAGGCGGCGAGGCCTGCGTGCACACCTGCGACCTCTCCGACATCGATGACGTCGAGCGCATGGGCAGGGAAGTGCTCGAGGAGCACGGCCACGTCAACGTCCTGGTCAACAACGCGGGCCGCTCGATCCGCCGCTCGGTCGAGCTTTCGTATGACCGTTTCCATGACTACGAGCGCACGATGCAGCTGAACTACTTCGGCTCGCTGAAGTTGATCCTCACCCTCCTGCCACGCATGCGCGAGAGGAAGAGCGGGCACATCATCAACGTCAGCTCGATCGGCGTCCAGACGAACACGCCGCGGTTCTCCGCTTACGTCGCCTCGAAGGCGGCGCTCGACGCGTTCAGCCGCACGATCGCCTCGGAGGTCATCGACGACCACGTGAACATAACCTCGATTTACATGCCGCTGGTGAGGACGCCGATGATCGCGCCGACCAAGATGTACGAAGCCTTCCCGACCATGACCCCGGACGAAGCCGCGGAGATGATCACGGGCGCCATGGTCAGCAAGCCGAAGAAGGTCGCGACCAAGCTCGGCAACTTCGGCGAGCTGCTCTACGCGATCTCGCCGAAGGCCAGCGACGCGGTGCTCAACCAGGGGTACAAGCTGTTTCCCGAATCGAAAGCCGCGAAGAAAGGCGTCGAAGCGGGCGCCGAAGGCGAGGAATCGGGCGAGACCCCGGTCTCGACCGAGGCGGTTGCGTTCGCGCACCTGCTGCGCGGCGTCCACTGGTAGATCACGATGGCTCGCCGGCTCAAGCACTGGGGCTGGGGATACGAGGACCAGCAGCGCCCCCTCTCCGAGGTCCGGGAGGCAGCCGAGGGGATCCGGGCCATGCTCGGTTTCGGTGGCGAGGTCCGGCCGGCGGTTCCGCTCGAGGAAGTCACGCTGCGCGAGCCCAGGCTCGAAGCGCCGTCGGGAGAACTCTTCTCCGACGGCCGCCACGACCGGGCAGTGCACGCCCTCGGCAAGGCGTATCGCGACATCGTGCGCGGCCATCGGGGCGAGTTCCCGAATCCGCCGGACCTGGTCGCGTACCCCGCCGACGAGGCCGAGGTCGTTCAGGTCCTCGAACGGGCTGCGGACTGGAGTGCTGCCGTTATCCCGTTCGGGGGAGGGACGAGTGTCTGTGGAGGCATCGAGCCGCGGCTGGCCGATGACCGGCCGAGCGTCTCCCTCGACCTCACCCGGCTCGACCGGGTATTGGAAGTCGACCGGACATCACTCGCCGCGCGAATCCAGGGCGGCGTCCGGGGCCCCCATCTCGAGGATCAGCTCCGCGAACAGGACCTGACTCTCCGCCACTACCCCCAGTCGTTCGAATACGCGACGCTCGGCGGATGGATCGTGACCCGGGCCGGCGGACACTTCGCGACCGGCGAGACCCACATCGACGACCTGGTCGAGTCGGTCACGGCGGTCACCCCGGCCGGCCGATGGGAGAGCCGGAGGTTGCCGGGGTCCGGTGCCGGGCCTTCCCCCGACCGCATGCTGGTCGGATCGGAGGGAATCCTCGGCGTGGTGACTGAGGCCTGGATGAAGGTCAGGCCGAGGCCGGTGTTCAAGGCAACGGCGGTGGTCGAGTTCGACGACTTCGCAACCGCGGCGACCGGTGCCGTGCGGGCCATCGTCCAGTCCCGCCTCGGGCCGAGCAACTGCCGGCTGATCGATCCGATGGAAGCGGGGACGATGGGAGCGGCAGACGGCAGCGCGACCCTGTTGCTCCTCGGCTTCGAATCGGCCGACGTGCCGGTGGGCGAGCTGCTCGGCCAGGCGACCGGGATCGCCACGGACCACGGTGGCCGGGTCACGAACCAGTCGGTGAAGGGCCCCGGCTCCGAGGGGTCCGGCGGCGGGGGCAGCTCCGACAGATGGAAGGACGCCTTCCTGCTCGCGCCGTACCTCCGTGACACCTTCGTGTCCTGCGGGATCCTCTCCGAGACCTTCGAGACGGCGATCACCTGGGACCGGTTCGAAGAGTTCCACCGCGAAGTGAAGTCGGCGACCACCGCGGCGGTGGCCGAGGTCTGCGGTGCCCCGAAAGAAGGGGAGGGATCACCGAGGATCAGCTGCCGGCTGACCCACGTCTACCCGGACGGCGCCGCACCGTACTTCACGGTCATCGCCCCGGCGGTCCGGGGCGGGGAGGTAGAGCAGTGGGACGAGGTCAAGGCGGCGGCCTCGCAGGCGATCATCGACCAGGGGGGAACGATCACCCACCACCACGCGGTAGGCCGCGACCACAGGCCGTGGTACGACCAGCAGAGGCCGGATCTCTTTGCCGATGCCCTTGATGCCGCGAAAGGTGCGGTGGACCCTGATGGATTGCTTAACCCGGGGGTTCTGCTGGGTTAGTGGTGGCCGGTATCGGCCTACCGCCTTGTAGCGGGCGGAGGTCGGGTCGGTCTACCGCGGGTGCTGTGGGGGACCTCGGGTATCGGTCTACCGCGGGTGGCGGGCGTATCGGAAATAAAGAATGGCTACGCCCTGTGCGAGTCTCGCCGAGTTATGGACCACTGCATCCAAGTTGGTGTTTCTGGTCTCAGCCGAAGAACCGGTCGCGTTCGTAAAACCAACTGGACAACTGCATCCAAGTTGGTGTTTCCGGTTTCAGTCGAAGAACCGGTCGCGTTCGTAAAACCAACTTGGATGTCTCGACCAGCTGACCATGTCCATGTCAGCTACCGGACGGCGACCTATGCGGCGATGTGGTGAACCGTGGAGTCGCGGTGATTCTTCGAGATTGAAGTTTTCAGCGCATACGACTGATAACTCGGATCTCGTTACCTCTGGCCTCGTGCGGCGTCGAACCCTCCTCGGCTGTCCCCGGCTTTGCCTGTGGGCCGGTCTGCCGTCCACTGTCGATACGTGGGGTGGGGGTGTGCCCGCCCGGAGCTCCCGCGGTGAGGACGGGGACACCCCCGCCCCACGTCACAACAGGCAAACGTAACCCTGCAAGCAAACGTAACCCTGCCGGAGCTCAGGCGGTGAGGACGGCACACCCCCATCCCACGTCAAAACAAGCAAACGTAACCCGGCCGGGGCCGCGACACGGGACACCCCACCGCGCGCCACGACAAGCAAACGTAACCCTGCCCGGGGCCGCGACGCGGGACATCCCACCCCGCGCCACAACAAGCAACCCCGAACCCGGGGCGCCCGATGCAACGAATTGCCTATGCGTGACCGGTGGACGGTCGCCACCCGTGAATCGTTGTAGCCTTCTGCGACTTTGGAAGCGGCCACCTCTGAACACAGCCTGACCGAGCGGGGCCCCCTGCGGGCCGCCCTAAAGACCGCCCGTCCCCACGAATGGGTCAAGAACGTACTGGTCTTCGCCGGCCTCCTCTTCTCCGGCCAGGTCGACGATCCGTGGGCCGTCGGGCAGGCGCTGATCACTTTCGCCGCCTTCTGTGCGATCTCGAGCGCCGGCTACTTCATCAACGACCTCAACGACGTCGAGCTGGACCGCCAGCACCCCAAGAAGCGCTTTCGCCCCATCGCCGCGGGCCAGCTCTCGATCCCGACTGCCTGGGCGATCTCCATCGGTTTGGCGATCGGTGCGATCGCGGTGGCTTTCCTCGCGGTCAACTGGAGGGTGGGGCTGTTCGTCGCGGGCTACGGAGTGATCCAGGTCGCCTACAGCTTCGGCCTGAAACAGGTCGTGATCATCGACGTCATGACCCTGGCCGCGCTCTTCATCCTGCGGGTGATGGCCGGCGCCGAAGCCGTTGACACCGACGCCTCCGAATGGCTGATCCTCTGCACCGGCATGCTCGCCTGCTTCCTCGGCTTCACCAAACGCCGCCAGGAAGCGGTCTCCGAACTTCACGAGGGCACCAGCAGCCGGCCGGTCCTCGAGCATTACTCGCTGCCCTTCCTGGACCAGATGGTGGCCATGGTGACCACCGGAACCGTGATCAGCTACGCCATCTACACGATCGACTCGCCGCTGATCGGCAGCAACATGATGCTGACGATCCCCCCGGTGGTCTACGGGATCTTCCGTTACCTCTACCTGATCTACGACCGGTCCGACGACCGCTCGACGGCCGCCATCGTGGCCGAGGACCGGGGCGTGATCCTGGCCGGCGTCGTGTTCGCGGTGACGGCTTTTCTCCTGCTCTACGTCTTTGACTAGGGCCGGCTCCTGGTGTCTTGATCCGCGCTTCGCGTGGATACGAGGCGGCGAGAAGAACAACGACCCAGCTGATGCACGCTTGACAATGGAGAAATCCCTGTTTATCCTCCTCGAAGAACATAAGGGAGACGGGTGAGGGTGCTGAGATGCACCCTGATCAACACTCTGATGTCTGTGTCAGTCGTCATGCAGGGCAGACATCCGGGCCGTTTCAGGCTTTCCCGCCGTTCACAAGACAATTGAACATTGCCTGAGAGTCCGCCGGAAAGCGGGCTCGTGAGAACCACGGAGAAGACTTGAAGCCCATAGCCCGTTTCGCTGTCCGCCTGCTTGCCCTGTGCGCCGTTCTCGGCCTCGGCCTGTTCACTGTTTCCACCGCTCAGGCGGCGGGAACGCCGAACCTCGCGCTCAGCGCCAACGCCGGTAGTCCCCTTTACGGCGAGACGGGCACCGTCTCCATGACCGCGTCGCTCCCCGCCGGGGAGCCCAAGGGCTACAACCTCAGCTTCCGCGTCGTGTTGCCGGCCGGCATCAGCTACGACGGTGGCGCCGCCTACGCGCCCCAGGTCATCAACGATGCCCCGGCTCCGGGCAAGACGACCCTGATCTTCTCGAACATCTCGGATCTCGTCGCCAACTCGCAGCAGGCGATCGACTTCGACGTCAAGCATGCTGTCGCGTCTTACGAAGTCGGGGTCGACTACGGCATCACCTACGAGGCCTTCGTCAACACCGATCCGCGCATCCTGCCGAAGTTCGACGCTCTGGGAGTCCCGGTTCCGGCCTCGTCGACCGGCAACGCCACCGCTTCGACCACGTCGGACATCAAGGCGATCCGGATCACCAAGTCCGAGCCCAGCCGTGAAGGAGAGATCCTCCGGGGTGTCCACGACAACCAGACGATCTACACGCTGAAGCTCAAGAACAACCTGATCAACCCGACCCTGCTGTCGACGATCGACGACTACCTGCCTGCGGGCCTCGAGTACCTCGGCTGCGAAAACGACCCCGACAACACCTCGAACGCTCCGGCCAACCCCGGCAGCACCGACGAGTACTCCGGCTCGGGCCCGATCGTCGTCAAGCCGGTCACCGACTGCCACGAGCCGCGTCTCGTCGAGACCGTCGCGATCGATCCGGACGGGGCGTCGGGTCCGCTCGCCGACGGCGTCTACACGCACGTCCAGTGGTTCGTCGACACCCTCACCCCGGGCCAGGAAGTCACCTACAACTACCGGGCCGCCGTGCCGCTGGCCAACAACACGCTCGACTGGAGCGGGGCCACCCCGGACAAGCTCACGGGCGCGCAGGGCAACAACCTCGACAACAACCGGGCCACCCCGGACAACGAAGTCCAGGACGAGCAGAAGCTGACCAATTACGCCGAGGGCACGGGCGAGTACCGGCCCACCGCCGGTGGTTCGGTCCACTCGACCGACAGCACTTCGATCACCCGCACCGCCGAAGACCTGGTCGTTTACAAGACCAACCTCAGCTCTCCTGCCATCGCCCAGGGCGCAACCACCAAGTGGGAGCTCCGCTTCCGCACCGGTGAGTACCGCTACAGCGAAGGCATCGAAGTGACCGACACGCTCCCGAGCGGCCTCTGCCCGCTCGGTCCGGTGAACTACAACACGACCGGCAACAGCGCCTCGGACTCCGAGTGCGACCCGACCGGCGACGACCCGAGCGCTCCGTACAAGAGCGTGACCGAGAACGCGAACGGCACCTTCACGATCACGTGGGACCCGTCGTCACTGGCCAAGCTGGCCCACACCACGACCGACGACGAGTTCGTCATCACCTTCCCGACCAAGACCCGGAAGAAGTACCAGCAGAACTTCCAGGACTCGACCCCGATCCTCGCCAGGGACGGCTTCGAGAACAAGGTCGACCTGACCGGCAGCGCCTTCTCGCGCTGCACCGCGCCGGGCCAGCCCGACTGCTCGGTCCTCGGCCCGCAGATCTGGAGCGACGGCCGGCAGCCCGAGCCCGTCGTCGACGCCTCGGCCGCCGGCCAGTCCGCGCCTTCGGTTGTCCTGCACAAGGAAGTCGCGGCTTCCGGCACCGACTGCGCGACCGCGACCTACGCCGACGCCATTCCGAAGTACCACCCCGGCGACACCATCTGCTGGCGACTCGGCATCGACTTCCCGTCGAAGGTCGATACCAAGGAACTCCGGGTCACGGACTTCCTGCCCCGGAACGCCAGGTACGTGCCCGGCAGCTACCAGGACTTCACCGGCAATACGACCAGCAACACGATCGACACGAGCCTCGCCGCCGACGGTGTCCTCAACTGGGACCTGAACGGCAGTTACGTGCCGGTCGGTGGCCAGAAGTTCAAGGTCACCTTCAAGACGACGATCGATCCGCCCGCGGGCATCATGTCCCCGGTCGACATCGAGGGCAACCTCATGAAGTTCGCGATCGAGAACACGCCGGGAACGACCTTCCCGCTGCGCGACCAGCAGGACTTCGAGACCGGCGCGCCGACGCTGAGCCTGAAGAAGGGTGTCAGCCAGATCGACGCGACCGTCCACAACCCGCCCGCCGACGGCCTGACCGTCCGTGGCGGCAACGACGTCACCTACCAGATCGACGTCAAGTTGACTTACGACACCAAGGACGTCGAGGTCTGGGACAGGCTCCCCGCCGCGTACACCTGCGCCATGGTTTCGTCGGTCTCCGACGCCGGCACCTGCATCAACGATTCCGGCGTCAACCGGATCAAGTGGCCCGCCATCCCGGCGATCAACGACGGCGCGACCAGGTCGCTGACCTACCACGTGCTCATCCCCGGGACTTTCGGTCCCGAGAACACGTACACCAACACCGCGGGCGTCCGCCAGTACGAAGGCGAGACCAACACCGGCGGCCGGTTCATCTATACGCCCGAGAACAACATCGATCCGAACAACCCGCGCACTCCGAACATCGCGAAGGTCAACGATCCGAGCAACGTAGTCACCCCGCAGGTCGGTGTCGTCAAGGCCCGTACCACTTCGATCGGCGAAGCCAACAACGACATCAACTCGCAGGCCACGATCGGCGAGCTCATCAACTACGCGGTCAACGTGACCCTGCCGAAGGGCACGACTTTCGGCACCAACGCCAGGGTCACCGATACCCCGAACAACGCCACGACCCAGCCGATCCAGGGCACCCCGGCCGCGACGCTGAACGGCGCACCGCTGCCGGCCGGATGGAGCATCAACACGGTCGGCCAGACGATCACCGTGAACATCCCGGACAACTACGTCGTGCCGGTCGGTACCGACTCGGTCATTCACATCGTCGCCCAGACCCAGGTCAAGGATGTCTCCGCGAACGTGCGCGGTCAGAGCCGCACCAACCAGGCGAGCGTCACGTGGACCGACAACACGAACCGCACCCACAACTCGAATCAGGTGAGCACGACGATCGTCGAGCCCCAGATCGGCCAGACCAAGGTCAACAGCGTCGGCTCCGGCACCACTCTGCCGGGTGCCCTGGTCACCTACACGCTGACCACGACCAACTCGAACTCGTCGAACGTCAGCAGCGCGCACGACACGGTGATCGTCAACAACGTGCCGGTCGGCATCACCCCGACCGGCGCCGGTGGAACCCCGGTCGCTGACGGCGCCGTCGTCCCCGGTACCAACGGTGGTGTCTGGAACGCTTCGGCCCGCACGATCACCGGTCCGGCGGTCAACATTCCCCGTAACTCCAGCGTCATCTGGACCTACAAGGGCACGGTCAACAGCCCGGCCATAGGTGCTTCGCAGAAGGTCAACACGGCCAACGCGAAGACCACCTCGATCGGCGGCACCAACCCGGACGAGCGCACCGCGGGCAGCCCGACCAACACTGGCTACGTCGCCAACTCGTCGAGCACCGTGAAGCTCACCGGTTCTTCGATCACCAAGTCCGTGACTCCGGCCCAGGCCACGATCGGAACAGCGGTCAACTACACGGCCAGGCTGTCCATCCCGAAGAACCTCGAGTTCTTCAACCTGACCGCGGCCGACGTGCTGCCGGACTCGCTCGACTTCGACGGTTACGCCGGCTCGAGCTGCTTCTCCGGTTGCTCCGCTTCGAGCCCGGCCCCGACGGTCCAGACCTACAACGCCAGCATCTCCGGTGGCCTGACCAACATCGGCTGGGACCTCGGCCACGTCGCCGCCGGTGACACCGACCGGGTGATCGAGTTCACCTACAAGGCCCACGTCCGCGACACCCATCGCAACGGTGGCGCCCCGGTCGTGAACGGCCAGACGGTCGTCAACAAGATCAACTCCGAGTCGAACCTGACCAACAAGTACACGTTCGATCGGAACGTGCCGCCCACGACGCGCACCTACGACCACGTCTCGCCGATCGCGCAGACGACGACTCCGATCGTGGAGCCGAACGTCAGCCTCGACAAGAAGGTCAAGGTCGCCGGTGGCTCGTTCGTCAACGGTCCCGCTGAAGCGCAGGCCGGCGACAACCTGACCTACAGCATCGCGGTCAGGAACAACGGCACCAGCCCGGCCTACGACGTCGTCGTGACCGACAAGCCCGACGACGAGCTCATCAACGTCGTCAACGCCGACGGAGCCGGGCTCAGTACCAAGACCTGGAGCCCGGGCGACCACACCATGGCGTGGAAGATCCCCGGCCCGATCGCCCCCGGTGCGACGGTGACGCTGACCTACACGGCCCAGGCCGTTTCGTCGGCGACCCTCCACACCGGACAGACCGCGGTCAACACGGCCAAGGCGACCAGGTACTTCGGCATCCCCGAAGCTGATCGCACGAACCCCTGGACGTACCGTGAGTACGTGTCCAACAGCGACTCGGTGACCCTCAAGTTCGAGTTCCCCGGGATCGACGTCACCAAGACGACGACGGCCCCGGGCTTCCCGGACATCGCTGACGCCAACGTCGAGCAGCCTTTCGGCTGGCGCATCGTCGTCAAGAACAACGCTGACGTGGCGAAGGCCTTCGACACGGTCGTGGGCGATGTCCTGCCGCCCGCCTGGACCTACGACGCCGGATCGACCTCGATCACCGGTGCGACCACGGCAGAACCTGTCGTAGTGACGGACCCGGCCGGTGACAAGCTGACCTGGAACTTCGCGGGTCAGACGGTCGCGCCCGGTGCCAGCGTCACCATCACCTTCACGGCCACGCCGCAACTCGCTTCCCGCGCCAACCCGCCGGTCCAGACCAACGACTCGGACGCTGCCTCGAAGGACTCGAGTGGCAACCCCGGCAACGCCGACGGTCCGTACCAGGACGACGACGACGCCAAGGCGACGCTCAAGTTCCCGGTCGCCGACCTGGTGCTCGACAAGACTGCTCCGGCCGAGGTTCAGTCGAACGACGAGTTCGACTACGGCATCTCGGTCAGGAACAAGGGTCCGAACACCGCGACCGACGTCGTCATCAACGACCCGCTGCCCGCCGGCCTGACCTTCGTGTCCTCGGCCGACTGCAGCTCCGCCATCGTCTGCAACCTGGGAACCATCAACTCGGGCGCCACCGGGTCCGTGACCATCCGGGTCAAGGCCACTTACGCGGTCGCCGGAACCACCGTGGTCAACACCGCGGTCGCCACCCAGAAGGAATGGGAGCCGACCCCGGAAGACAACACCGATACGGTCGAGACCATCGTCAAGGGCGAAGCGAACGTCGAGATCATCAAGACGGCCGCTCCGTCCAACCCGCGTCCGGGTGACGTCGTCACCTACACGCTGAAGGCGAAGAACATCGGCACCGCCGTCGCGCAGGACGTGAAGATCACGGACTCGCTGCCGGTCGGCGTCACCTTCGTCTCGGCCGGCGCGCCGTGTGTCGAGACCACCGGTACGGTCAACTGCGCCACCGGTTCGCTCGATCCGGGCGAGGAGAAGGTCTACGAGGTGAAGGTCAAGGTCGATCCGATCGGCACCTTCAACAACGCGAGCGACCATCTCCTCGACGTCCAGAAGGCCGAGACACAGATCGACCTCGATGCCGGCGAGGTGAAGACCGTCACCGCGACCTGCCCGAGCGGCTACTTCGCATCGGACGGTTCGGTCCGCATCGACCACATCGACCAGGGCACCGGCGACTGGACGGCACCCCGGGTGCTCGAGTCCTACGCCAGCTCGCTCGACACCTGGAAGGGCGTCGTGAAGAACACGGCAACCGGCCGGGCGCAGGCCAAGATCTTCGCGGTCTGCATCAAGGAGAAGACCGTTGATGGCGACCACGGCCACGATCTCATCGTCACCGACCCGATCACGGTCACTGACGCTGTGCTCGCGGGCAAGAAGACCGCTGTCCTCCAGTGTGGCCCCGGCCAGATCGCGATTCAGCCGGGATTCCAGTCCTCGAAGCCCGCCGATCTCGTGTACAGCGAGCCGGAAGGCCAGGGGTGGAGGTTCGTGCTCGACGTCTCCGAGCCGGCCCACGTCACGTTCTCGATCCGCTGCCTGACCCGTCAGGTGGGCATCACCAACGGCCACACCCACGACCTGAAGTTCGAGCACATCGTCACCGAGGTGACGATCGAGCCCGGCAAGGTCAACGAGACGCAGCTCACCTGCGCCGACGGCAGCAAGGGCATCGTCGCGGACATGGACCTCGACGACGGCCTGAAGTCGCTCGGCAACGATCCGCGCCCGGTGACCAGGGCTTATCGGATCTACAACCCGACCGATCACGTGCTCAAGGCAAGGCTCAGCCTGCTGTGCCTCGGTCTGCGCACCGGCGGAGAGCATGCACCTCCGGTGAAGCTGATCAACACGGCGATGATCTCGACGGTCTCGTTCGAGTCGCAGACGGGCAACAACAGCTCATCCGCGACCGTGATCGCCGAGGACACCGACAACCACACGCCGGTCAACCCGATCCCGCCGGTGAAGCCGGTCCCGAACAACCCGATCAGTCAGACCCGGATCGGTGGCGGACTCTTCCTCAAGAAGACCTCGCTGGCCGGAACCATCACCTGCACCGGGGCCTGCTCCGGCAGCGCGAAGGTACTGTCGCTGAAGCCGGTCAAGGTCAAGGGCAAGAAGTTCAGGAAGGGCACCCTGCTCGCTGCCGCGCACTACAAGCTGAACGCGGCCGGCACCAGGAAGGTCAAGCTGAAGGTCAAGGGCACGAAGGCGAAGCAGATCCTCGAGACGAGCAAGCACGCCCTGGTCAAGCTCTCGAACGGAACGAAGAGCAAGGTCCGAATCAAGTAGCAACGATGTAAGGAACGGGTCGCGCCTTCGGTCGCCATAGACGTCTTGATCCGCGCTCCGCGCGGATACAAGGCGGCGAGACCCTGAGCAGCGCCAAGTCCAGTGAGGAGGAAGGGCCCCGACGGGGCCCTTCCTCGTCAGGACTCGACCTTGAGGTCTCCGGCCAGTTCCGTCTTTCCGTCCCGCTGGAACTGGATGTCGACCGTCTCGTTCTTCCGGTAGGTGCCGAACAGGCCGAGTAGCAACGCGGACTTCCGGACCGCGCTCAGCTCTTCCTTGATGATCTCCCTGGTGAAGAGGATCTTCGTGCTCTGGAGGTTGTAGTCGAGCCCTGCTGTCTGGGCGACGCCGTTGATGTAGACCACGATCGGCGGTTCTGCCCCTTCGGGCAGGCGGATCATACGGCCCGCCGCGTAGGAGCCCTTGGGGATCTTCTGTTCTTCGAGCTTGCTCACTTCGAGAGAGCTTCCCTGATTCCGGCGAAGATCTCCCTGCGGCTGTCTGCCTCGATCGGCTTGCGGCGCACGCCGCCGGTGAAGCCGAGCATGCCGCCGTCGCCCTGGATGTCGACGCCGGCCGTCGGAGCGGAGAGCAGTCCCTTGCCGCTGATCTCGATCCTCGCCTTGACCAGCTGGTCGGGCGCGTACTCCTTGAACGCCGTTACGGAGTCCATCGGGCCCTCCTCCAGGACCTTCTCGGTCATCGCTTCGGCCTCGCTGATCGCCTCGCCGAGATCGTCGAAGCTCACTCGGGTGACGTCGGAGCCGTTCCGGACGGTCATCTTCCAGTTGGCCACCGTCAGCCTCCGGCTCCCGCTTGCCAGCCGGCGCTCAGGCGCCGGGCCGGGTCGCCGGGGGTCCGGTGATCGAGTCGGCGTCGCCGCGCTGGGCGAGCGGGATGTATTCGGCCTCGCGCGCTCCGGTATAGATCTGACGGGGGCGCGAGATCTTCTTGTCGGGATCGTCTGACTGCTCCAGCCACTGCGCGATCCAGCCTGCGGTGCGGGGGATGGCAAAGATCACGGTGAACATCTCCGGCGGGATCTTCAGGGCCTCGTAGATGATGCCCGAGTAGAAGTTGACGTTCGGGAAGAGCTTGCGGGAGAGGAAGAAGTCGTCTTCGAGGGCGTGCTTCTCGAGCTCGGTCGCGATTTCGATCAGCGGGTTGTACTCCGTCGCTTCGAAGACCTCGTCGGCGTGGCCCTTGATGATCTTCGCGCGCGGGTCGAAGTTCTTGTAGACGCGGTGACCGAATCCCATCAGCTTCTCGTCGCGGTTCTTGACCGACTCGAGGAAGTCGGGGACGTTCTCGACCTTCTCGATCCGGCGCAGCATCCTGAGGACCGACTCGTTTGCGCCGCCGTGGAGCGGGCCATAGAGGGCGGCGATACCGGCGGCGACGGCGGAGTACGGGTTGACGTCCGAGGAACCGACGCTGCGGACGGCACTGGTCGAGCAGTTCTGCTCGTGGTCGGCGTGCAGGATGAAGAGCACGTCGAGTGCCTTGGCCAGGCGCGGATCCGGGTCGTACTTCGTCTCGGTCATCTTGAACATCATCGAGAGGAAGTTCTCGGAGTAGGAGAGGTCGTTGTCCGGGTAGGCGTAGGGGAGGCCCATGTTGTGCCGGTAGGAGAAGGCGGCGAGGGTCGGCATCTTGGCGATCAGCCGGATCGTCGCGAGGTACCGCTCGACGTGGTCGTCGAGGTTCTTGGCGTCCGGGTAGAAGGTCGAGAGCGCGCCGACCGAGGCGAGCAGCATGCCCATCGGGTGGGCGTCGTACCGGAAGCCCGTGAGGAACTTCTTGATGTCCTCGTGGACGAAGGTGTGGTGGGTGACGTCGTGGACCCAGGTTTCGAGCTGCGGGCGGGACGGCAGTTCGCCGAAGACCAGGAGATAGGCGACCTCGAGGAAGGTGGACTTGTCGCAGAGGTCCTCGATCGGGATGCCGCGGTGCTGGAGGATGCCCGCTTCACCGTCGATGTAGGTGATCGAGGAGCGGCAGGCGGCCGTGTTGGTGAACGCCGGATCGAAGGCCATCATGCCGAAGTCGTCTTCGTGAACCTTGATCTGGCGGAGGTCCAACGCCTTGATCGTGTCGTCCACGATCGGCAGCTCGTAGGTGCGACCGGTGCGGTTGTCGGTCACGGTAAGGGAGTCTTCGGCCGTGGCTACGTCGCCCGCCGCCCCATCTTCAGTCTTTTCTTCGGTCCCCATCGCTTCGCTCCTTGGCCGTCCTCATCCTAGGGTCTCGCCGCCTTGCATCCGCGGGAACCGCGGATCAAGACGTCAGGACCCGATCCATATTCTTCTATCCTCGCCAGTATCGCAGTTCACAGCTTCCGTCAGGTCGATGTGCCGGGCGTGGCCTACCCGACATCGAACGCGGTCATCGAGCGAAGGGCTTCCAGCCGGGAGTCGATTTCGTCGCGGGTGAGGCGGGAGACGCGCTCGGTGCCGAATTCTTCGACGTTGTACGAGGCGAGGACGGTTCCGTACCCCATCGCCGTCCGCAGCGCGCCTTCGTCGATCTCGCCGCATTCGCCGTCGAGGTAGCCGAGGAACCCGCCGGCGAAGCTGTCGCCGGCTCCGGTGGGGTCCCGCACGTCCTCGAGGGGGAAGCCGGGCAGGGCGAAGAATCCGCCCGGGGTAAACAGCGCCGCGCCATACTCGCCCTGCTTGGCGATCACGGCGGACGGGCCGAGGTCCATGACGTAGTTCGCCGCGCGGGCGAGGTTCGATTCCCCGGTCAGCTGCCGGATCTCGGCGTCGTTGATCAGGACGCAGTCGACCTCGGACATGGCCGCCAGCAGCGAATCCCTGGCGATGTCGATCCAGAGGTTCATCGTGTCGAGGCCGGCGAAGGAGGCGCCGCCGCACTGGGCGCGTACCTGGCGCTGGAGGTCGGGCTGAATGTTGGCGAGGAAGAGCATGTCGGACGACTTCGACTCGTCCGAGAGCTTCGGCTCGAAGTCGCCGAACACGTTCAGCTGGGTGTCGTCGGTGTGGGCGGTGTTCAAGTCGAATTCGTAGTGGCCCTTCCAGAAGAAGGTCCGGGCGCCTTCCACCCGCTCGATGTCGCCGGTGATCACACCGCGGTTCTCGAGCACGTCGATCTCGGCCCGGGTGAAGTCGTCACCGACCGGGCCGACCACCCGGACCTCGGTGAAAAAGCTGGAGGCAAGCGAAAAGTGGACGGCCGAGCCGCCGAGCATCTTCTCGCGCTCGCCGAAGGGCGTATGGACGGCGTCGAATGCGATCGAGCCGACAACGGTCAGCGACAAGGTGATCCCTTTCGTTTCAGGTGAGCGTTTCAACCGGTCGCGCGACCGGAATGGACGGATCCCGGAATCCTAGAGGTTGTCGCCAAGACGTCCTCGGATCGAGGACAGAGTCTTGGCCACAACCTCCAGAGCGACGTCGTGGGTTTAATCGTGAGGTGCGAAGATTGCGTCGTGAAAGCCATTCGGATAGAGGAATTCGGCGGGCCCGAGGTGATGGAACTGGTCGAGTTGCCGGAACCCTCGCCGGGACCCGGGGAAGAGCTCGTCCGGGTCACCCGCACGGGGATCAACTTCGCCGACACCCACACCACCGGGAACGACTACCTGGCGAAACAGACTCTGCCGTTCATACCCGGCCAGGAACTGGCCGGGGTCACCGGCGACGGGCAGCGGGTCGCCGCGATCGTTCCCGGTGGCGCCTACGCCGAGGCCGCCACGGTCCCCGGGGACAGGCTCGTGCCGATTCCCGACGGGGTCGACGACGACCAGGCTGCCGGGTTGCTGATCCAGGGTCTCACCGCCGACGCGATCCTCCGGATCTCGGCGAAGATGCAGCCGGGGGAGTCGGTCGTGGTGAACGCCGCAGCGGGCGGGACCGGCAGCCTGTGCGTCCAGATCGCCCGTGCGATGGGCGCCGGGAACATCATCGCGATGGCCTCTTCCGACGAGAAACGGGACCTGGCCATGGAGCTCGGAGCCGATGTGGCGGTGGATTCGCGCAGCGACGACCTGCAGATGGAAGTGCTCGAGGCGAACGGCGGCGAGCAGGTCAACGTGGTCCTCGAAATGGCCGGCGGCAGCGCTTTCGACGACCTGCTCCGGACGATCGCCCCCTTTGGCCGGATGGTCACGTTCGGGATCGCTTCGAAGAAGCAGAATACGGTCAGAACCGGCCATCTCATGCGGAATAGCCGTGCGGTCATCGGATTCTGGATGGTCCATCTCCTGGCCCGCCCGGAGCTCGCGAACGCCTGTATCGGCCGGGTCTTCGATGCGGCTTCACAGGGCGATCTGAAGACCGTCGTCGGCGGAACTTTCGGCCTCGGAGACGTCGCCAGGATCCATGAGGATCTGGCCGCACGACGAACCATCGGCAAAATCCTGTTGGATCCCTCTTTGTGACTTCATTCAAGGACCTCGGTCTTTCCCCAGATATTCAGCTTGCGATCGACGAACTCGGTTTCACCGATCCGACCCCGATCCAGGAGGAGGGCATCCCCGCGCTCCTCTCCGGACACGACGTGATCGGCCAGGCGCAGACCGGTACCGGCAAGACGGCGGCCTTCGGACTGCCGCTGCTCCAGTACCTCGATCCGGACAACGACGAGGTCCAGGCGATCGTCCTGACTCCGACCCGTGAGCTCTGCATCCAGGTGACCCAGGCGATGCGTTCGTACGCCGAGCACCTCGACATCGAGATCGTCGCCGTCTTCGGTGGCGCGCCGATCAAGAGCCAGCAGGCACAACTCCGCTCCGGCGCTCACGTGGTCGTGGCCACGGTCGGCCGCATGAAGGACCTGATCTCCCGCCGGTCGCTGGTCCTGACCGCCGCCCGCTTCGTCGTGCTCGACGAAGCGGACGAGATGCTCGACCTCGGCTTCCTCGAAGACGTCGAGAAGATCCTTCGCATGTGCCCGAGCGGACGCCAGACGGCGCTCTTCTCCGCGACCATGCCGCCGCCGATCCAGAAGCTCGCCGACGCCTTCATGTACGACCCGATCGTGATCAGCATCACCCCGGAGACCCTCACGGTCGACAAGATCTCGCAGGCCTACGTCGAGGTCCCGAATCGCGAGAAGACCGACAAGCTGATCGAGGTGCTGAAGGCCGAAGAGCCGGAGCAGGCGATCCTGTTCTGCCGTACGAAGATCGGCGCGACGCGCCTGGAGCGGGACCTGAAGAACCGCGGCCTCGACGTGAAGGCGCTGCACGGCGACCTGAGCCAGGGCATCCGCGATGGCGTCATGATCGCCTTCAAGGGGCATCGCGTGAAGCTGCTGGTCGCGACCGACATCGCCGCCCGCGGACTCGACGTCAACCACGTGACCCACATCATCAACTACGACCTGCCGAACAGTTCGGAGACGTACGTCCACCGTATCGGCCGCACCGGCCGCGCCGGGCGCACCGGCCGGGCGATCACCTTCGTGACCCCGGACCAGCGCAAGGACCTGGAGCAGATCAAGAAGGACGTCAAGATTTCGATCTCCGCCTGGGAAACCCCGGAGGAGCGGCTCGAACACGCTCCGGAACCGCGCCGCCGCCGTAACCGCAGAGAACGGTCGAGGAGGCTGGACCCCACGGACGAGGCACAGGAAGAAGAGGACGAGGCACAGGAAGAAGAAGAAGAGATCACCGGCCTCCCGGAGGACGAGGAGATCACCGGACTGCCCGACGACGAGCCGGAATCCGGCACGGAAACGGACGGCTTCGAAGACGATTCCGATGACGGGGATTTGGGCGAAGACGGCGTGCCGGTGACCGGCGAAGGCCGGGTCAAGCTCTTCGTCAACCGGGGCAAGCGCAGCGGGATCGAAGAGGAGGACCTGCGCTGGGCGCTGAAGGAAGGCGCTGTCCTCGGCGACGAGTCGATCAGCGACATACGGGTCCTCGACCGGTTCTCGTTCGTCGAGATCGACGCGGACAGGGCAGAGCAGACCGTCGAGTTCCTCGACGGCACCAGGCTCAAGGGTTCGGAGATCAGGGTCGAGGTGGCCCGGAAGTAAGCTGCTCGACCCGCGGCCGCGGCCCGTAAGCTGCAGACCAGATGAGCGAAGACACGGATGGAATCTCGCACGGGCCCCTCGAGGACTGGTTCCGGGAGAGGGTCGATGAATTCGAGCCCCCTCTCGACTACGAAAAGATCCACGGTGGGCTTTCCAACCTGACCTACCTGGTCACCGACCAGGGCGCGTCCCGATGGGTCCTCCGGCGTCCACCTCTCGGCGCTCGCCTGGGATCGGCCCACGACATGGGCCGCGAAGTGCGCGTCGTGTCAGCCCTGTCGAAGACGCCGGTGCCGGTGCCGCCGATCGTCGGTTACTGCGAGGACGACTCGGTGACCGGAGCACCCTTCTACGTGATGGAATTCGTCGAGGGACCGGTGATTCGTACGCCTGAGCAGGCCGCGCTCTTCCCCGACCCGGCCCAGAGGAGACGGCTGGGCGAGGGCCTGATCGAAACCCTGGTGGAAATCCACGCGGTCGAGCCGGGCAACAACGGTCTGGGTGACCTCGGCCGCCACGACGGGTACGCGGAACGCCAGCTCAAGCGCTGGTCCGGACAGTGGGAGAAGTCGAAGACTCGTGAACTGCCGGTCGTCGAATCGGTGCACCGGAGCCTGCTCGAGCTGGTCCCCGAGCAGGCCGAGACCACGATCGTCCACGGCGACTACCGCCTCGACAACGTGATCTACAGCTCCCTCGGCGAAGTCGCCGCCGTGGTCGACTGGGAGCTCTGCACCCTGGGCGATCCCCTCGCCGACCTCGGCCTGCTGATGGTCTACTGGCGCGAGGCGGGTGACGAGTCGATGCCGATCTTCCGGCCGGCCACCACCGAGCCCGGCTTCCCGACCCGCGCTGAGCTTGCCGCCCACTACGAGAAGGTCTCACGGAGGGACATCTCGAACCTCGACTACTTCGTGGCGCTCGGTTACTGGAAGCTCGCGATCATCCTCGAGGGCGTCCTCGCCCGGTTCCAGAAGGGCCAGTACGGCAAGGACACCGGCGACGACTCGTTCCCGAAGGGCGTGGAGGCCCTGGTCGAATCGGCGGCCGCGGCCGTCGAGCGCATCAGTAGATAAGGCGGCGAGACCCTAGGCCTCTCGCTTCTTGAGCTGGCGGCCGACCTCTCTCCGGGCGATCACCATCTTGTGGACCTCGTCCGGGCCGTCCGCCAGGCGCAGCATCCGGCTGAAACGCCACATCATCGCCAGCGGGGTGTCGTCGGTCATGCCGAGCGAACCGTGGACCTGGATCGCGCGGTCGAGCACATCCATGACCATGTTCGCCGCAACCACCTTGATCATCGAGATCTCCTGGCGCGCGGCGCGTTTGCCGACCGTGTCCATCTTCCAGGCGGCGTGGAGAGTGAGCAGGCGGGCCTGGTCGATCTCCATCCGTGACTTGGCGATGAAATCCTGGACGAACTGCTTGTCGGCCAGCGGGCCACCGAACGCTTCCCGCTCGGACGCATAGACGCACATCATCTCGAGTGCCCTCTCGGCGGAACCGATCGCCCGCATGCAGTGGTGGATCCGCCCGGGACCGAGACGGTCCTGGGCGATCAGGAAGCCGGTGCCACGCTCACCGAGGAGATTCTCCTTCGGCACGCGGCAGTCGGTGTAGCTGACCTCGCAATGGCCCGGACCCTTGGCGTGGCCCATCACGGACAGGGACCGCTCGACCTTGTAGCCCGGGGCGTCGGAAGGCACGAGGATCATCGAGGCCCGGGCGTACGGATTGCCTTCGGGCTCGGTGATGACCATGGCGATCGCGAGGTCGGCGCCGACCGCACCCGAGGTGAACCACTTGAGGCCGTTGATCACCCATTCGTCGCCGACGAGTTCGGCCGAGGCCGCGAGGTTGGTCGGGTCCGAACCCGAGGTCGCGGGCTCGGTCATCGAGAAGCAGCTGCGGATCTCGCCCTCCAGGAGGGGGAAGCCCCACCTCTCCTTCTGGGACTCCGTCCCGTGCTCCAGGACGATCTCCATGTTGCCGGTGTCGGGGGCGGCGCAGTTGAAGGCCATCGGCGCGACGGCGGGGCTGCGGCCCATCTCCTCGCAGAGGATCGCGTAGTCGAGGTTGCTGAGGCCGGGGCCGTACTCGTCGTCGGGCAGGAACATGTTCCAGAGGCCTTCCGACTTCGCTCTCGCCCGGATCTCGACCAGCCCGGCCGGATACGGGACGCCCTCCTTCACCTCTGCGTCGAGGGCGTCATGCAACTCCTTCTCACGCGGATAGACGTGCTCTTCCTGGAAAGCACGGACACGGTCGCGGAGGGCGATTATCTCGGAACCAGGTTCGAAATCCATGGCGTCAGGCTATCGGCGGCGGCGATACCGGGCGAAGAGCTCGCCCCGCGCCTCCGCCAGGTTCACCAGATCGAGACGTTCAGGTTCGACCAGCGGCCCTTCCAGAATGCGGGGCGCGTCCCGTTCCCCGACGAGGGTCGGTGAGATGGTGAGGAAGAGTTCGTCCAGCGAACCGGTGGCAACGAGCTGACCGAAAACGAGCGGGCCGCCTTCGCAGAGGAGCGCGCGGATCCCGTGCTCCTGCCGGAGCTGCCGGAGTACCTCGGTGACCGCGATCGGGTCCTCGAACCGGACGAGTTCGACCGGGGTATCCGTTTCGGGAGCGGGACCGTCGTGATTGGTGAAGATCAAGACCCGGCCGCCGCCGTCCGTGAAGAGTGGGGCGTCGAAGGGCAGGTCGAGGTGCCCGCTGATGATCACGGCGAGTGGGTCGGGGCTCAGGCCGTTTTCCTCCCGGCGCGCCCGTTCACCGGGATCCTTGACGATCCGCCCGTAGCGTTCGCCGCGCATCGTGCCACCACCGATCATCACGGCGTCGAAGTGGGTGCGCAGCTTGAGCAGTAGCTCGATGTCGCATTCCTTGCCGAGTTCAACCGTGCGCCCGTTGAGGCTGGCGCGGCCATCGAGGGAAGTGACCAGGTTGACGGCGACGTACGGCCTGCCCTCGAGGGGGTCATCGTATGGCCGGTAGCCGGCCAGTTCGGCCTCGATGCTCGTCGGCCCGGGTTCGGGCAGGAAACGGAGCATCTGCGAGTCAGTGGATTCGGGCGGAGAATCTGGGATGTGTTCAATCTCCCCCGCGAACCGTGGCGGCAAACCCGCGGCGCTGGTCAGTTCGCGCTGTAATCGTTCCAGCCGTCGAACTTGTGGCCGACGTGACGCTCGAGGCCCGCCACGTCTTCGCGGAACCGGCCCTTCAGCGTCGTCATCAGGCCATCGGGGATTTCCGGCTTGGGGGCGGGCGGCTTGTCCGGGTCGTGGACGGCCCTCTCGACCATCCAGCGCATCGATTCCGGCAGCCGGTCGAAGTTCCGGTCCAGCGAGCGGAAGCCCGGCAGCTTGATCAGCCTTTCCATCACCTGGTACTTGCTGTCCTGCTTGGCGCCCGACTTCTCCCACTGGCGGTCCCACTGCTCCGAGGTGAAGTTCTCGTCGAGTCCGAGGAAGGAAAAAGCCTTCTTCATGGTCGCATCGCGGTTGCTGCCGAGTTCTTCCTGGGTGATCACTTCGATCTGCCCGGGGTCGAACAGCTCGAGGTAGGGCTGGAGCTGCATCCAGTACATCGAGCGGTGGATGTAGGAGGTGTCGGGCTTCGAGAGAGTCTCGACGAACTCGCGGGTTTCGTATCCGGCGCCGGTGGCGTGCACCCAGTGGGAGAGGATCCGCTTGATCGGGTCGCGCACCATGTAGACGAGCCGGGCGTCGGGGCAGTATTCGTGGATCCGTTCGGCGACGCCGTTGAAGCGGGGGCGGTTGGTGTAGTGGGGGGAGGACTCGCCGTTGATCTTGACGCGGTCGTCGAAGCGGCCCTTGTACCAGTCGAGCCCGAGGTCCCAGTTCTGCTCGGCGGCGAAGAAGTTGAGTTCCTTCGGCTTCGACATGTGGATGTCGGGATGGAGGCCGAGGTAGTGGTGGATCGACGTGGTGCCGCACTTGAGGCCACCGATGATGATGAAGTTGGGCAGGGTGCCGTGCTTCGCCTTGCGGCGGGGGAGTCGCCGGTTACGCTCGGCGGCGAAGCGCTCCTTCGCGCGCGAGCACATCGCGTCGTCGGCCGGATCATAGGTGGCGGTCGGGTCAGGGTCATTTGTCTTCGCGGTCTCAGGCACAGCGGAGTAGTGTAGCCGGAGATGGCCGGATTGATACAGGCAGCGAAGCTCCGGACCGGCCAGAGTGGCGATCTGCCGTGGCGCGGACCGGGTGAAGGCAGGCCCGATCTGCACCTGCCGCCGGGCCCGATGCCCGTCTTCCGGCATGGTGTGATGCGCAAGAAGTGGCGTTATGTGGCCCTCTTCGGCGACGAACTGATGCTCTGCGCGGGACAGGCCCTGATCGGGCCGTTCCGGCAATGCTTCTGGTCCCTCTGGGACCGGCAGACCGGAGAGGTGCTCGGACACACGCAGCTCAAGCCCGGCCGGCCGGAGGTCCGCATGGAGGGCAACTACGTGGAGATCGAGGCCGACGGATTGCGCGCCTCCCTCGTGCTCGGCCACGCCGAGCCGGTCGAGTCCGTGTGTCCGAGCGGCCGCGGCTGGGGCTGGACCCGCAAGCGGGCCGGAGTACCGATGGCCGGGAAGGTCTCGGCGAAAGGCCGCACCTGGCAGATCGACGGCCTCGGGTTCGACGATGAGTCGGCGGGTTACCAGTCGCGCCACACCGCCTGGAGCTGGTCGGCCGGGATCGGCGTGGCCGCCGACGGCCGGGACGTCGGCTGGAACCTGGTCGCCGGCATCAACGACCCGCTCGTCGACTCCGAACGGGCGATCTGGATCGATGGCGTGCCGGTCGAGCCGGAACCGGTCGTCTTCCGCGGACTGGACGCGGTCGGCTTCAGCGACGGCAGCCTCCTCGAGTTCGAGTTCGGAGGCGCGGAACGAAAGCGGAGCGACAACTTCGGAGTGATCAGGTCCGATTACGTCCACAGATTCGGAACGTTCAGGGGCTCCCTGGAAGGAATCGAGCTCGAAAGCGGAGCAGGGGTGATGGAGGAGCACACGGCAGTCTGGTAGCTGGCCGAGCGCGGCAAAGCTCCCCTGTTCCGGGTCAGGCTGAGCGTCCGTTGTGGCTCGTTTCCACTCGCCATCGCCATGGTGGTTCGTCTCCTGCCGGCAGGTCGTAGTGGTTTCTTCCTGGCAGGATCTCCAGGGGAACCAGCCTCGGGTTGTCGGTCAGGCGCTCCCGGACCCCTGACGCCGCTTCGATGTCCGCCGCACTCGCTGTCCGCCGCAGTTCCTCCCAGCCCTGGTCCGGGCGGTAGAGCCAGTAGACGAGCTCGACCGTGCCGTCGGTGTCGCGTCTGTCGTTGACCACCGTGAATGCGGTGGAGCGGCGATTGGCCGTCGTCAGGCTTCCGTCACCCGTTCCCGGAACGGCGCAACTGGCCCGCTGGCAGTACCGGAAGTCGACCGGGACGAGGCTCACGCCGTCCGGGCCCGGCCGGGCCAGGGGCGCTGGAGCGAAGAAGCGGAGCAGACGGGCGAGCGGCCACCCGTACGCGCTCACGGTCCCCGGCTGCCGGCACGTCTCTGTTCCCCTGGGGCCGCAGGCAATGCGGTTCGCTATCCGCTGCCCCAGCTCACGGCCCGGCGGGTCACCGTGGCCGAGCGCCAGATACCCGATCATCCCCGCCACGGCCAGAGCGACCAGCAGGATGATCCCGGTCTGCTCGACCGTGGCCGAGCCCTTCGTGGATTTTACGCGCGAGGCCATGAGGCCATCCTGAGCGCGATTCACTTCCGGATTCATCGACCGAAGGAACGAAACAGCTACATTTGTCCCATGGAAGGTTCTCCCTTTGACATGTTCGGTGACCCCGACGAGCTCCGTGCCCGGATGCAGGAAATGGCCGAGCAGATGCAGTCCTCGCAGCAGGTGGCCTGGGCCGACAACGCGATCAAGCTCGCGGTCGAGATGACCGTGGCTTCGATCAACCGGCTCAACCTGCAAGGCGGAAGCGACCAGCAGGCGATGCAGGTCCGCGACGCGATCAGGGTCGTCTTCCCGGAAGCCGTGACGCTCGTGCGCGAAGCGCGCGAGGGCCTGCGCTGAGCGATCTCGACTTCACCGACCGTGGCGACGGGCCGGCAGTCCTGCTGATCCACGCCACGGGAACCAACTCAGGCTGGTTCGATCCGGTCGCGGGCGCCCTCGCAGACCGGGACCACCGCGTCATCACTTACGACCGCCGCGGCTGGGGCCGTTCCGAACCGGCCGGCGACCACCTGCGCACCTCGATCGCCGAGCAGTCGATCGAGGCAGCCGGGTTGCTGAAGGAACTCGGCGTCGGCCGGACCACGGTGCTCGGCGTCGGATTCGGCGCGGTCGTCGCCCTGGAGCTCGCCCTTGCCGAACCGGCAGTCGTGACCAGGGCGATCCTGGTCGAACCGCCACTCTTCGCACTGCTCACCGCCGCGACCGAAGGCATGTCGGCCGACGTCGCCGGGATCAGGAACGCCGCGGAAGAGGGAGGCGAAGAAGCCGCCTACGACCTGTTCCTCGGCGGAGAGCTCCCGACCCTCGGCACCGGCGCCGGCCGACTCGCCGGCCGGGCGGACCGCGGGCCGAATGCGGCACACAGCTTCCTGGTCGAACTCCCGGCGGTACCGGCCTGGCCGATGGAGCCGGACCGGATCGCCGATATGAAGGCCGGGGTCACGGTCGCGACCACGCCATCGTCGAGCCCCCTGCTCCTCGAAGCCGCCAACGCGGTAACTCCGAGGATTCCCGAAGCCAAGAGAGTCTTCACCGAGCGCGACGGACCGGAAGCAGTCCCGGAGCTGCTGACCGCCGGCTGAGGCCCACCGCTAAAGAACCTCGAACTTCACCCTGTAGGACCCGCCGCGCCGGAACAGGGCTCCGATCAGCTCCGCCGGGACCGCGATCACGATCGCCGGGATTGCCAGCACGACCGAGATGAAGGCGTCAAGCCGCCGCTGCCAGCCCTTGCGGGCGGGGACCCTGACCGCCCGGCCGAACGCACCGAGGGCGACGTTGTGACCGAAGGTGAACATGTTGATGCCGCTCTGCCACATCGTCGCGATCCCGGCTCCGGGCCTCCAGCGCGAACCGGAAACGACCAGATCGCGGTTCGCCACGAGGCGGCGGATGGCCTCGGGCGTGAAGCAGTAGGCCCGGTCGGTGCCGAGACCGCTCCAGGCACCTCCGGTGAGCGTCGCCTGGAGCGAGGCGCGGTTGCTGAAGATCACCCCTCCGTCGTCGTCGCGGCCGCGGTCGAGGTCGGCCAGGGCGTCCGTGGTCACGCCCGTACGGCTCAAGGTGCCGAGCCCGCACGCTTCGCAGCGATGGGACATTCCGGTGCCCACCGGCAGCTCGACCCAGGGGAAGAGCGGCTCGCCGCAGGCCGGGCAAGGCGGATTGTCCGGACTGGCACCGGCTTCGAGGGGGACTCGTGGCAGATCAGGGGAGGGCACGGTCGCTGTAGCGTAATGACCGATGACCCTTTTTGATTTCAGCGGACGGACTACTGCGTGACCGAGCTCGAGCCCGGTCAACAGGCCACCCGCAGTCACATCGAGAGCGCCATTTCGGCCGCCGCACCGTTGCTCGACCTGGTCCTCGCGGCCGGCGAGTGCCTGTCGCGAATCGCCGAACCGACCGACTACGAGTACTACCCGATTCGCGATGAGGAGAAGGACGAGCAATGAATCACAAAGCAGAGACACTCGAGCGCGAGCGCCGCTGGGCCCGGATCGCCGGGTTCCTTTCGGTATTCGGGGTCGTGCTCATCGCGGTCTCCTACGTGCTGTCCGCCTCGCAGGTCCCGACCGGCGACGGCGCCGCCGAGTTCCTGAACAACGTCCAGGACAACCGGAGCGGACTGGTCCTCGTCAACCTGGTCCAGGCCCTCGGCTACCTCTGCCTGATCGCTCCGCTCCTCTACCTGTTCAAGGCCGCCTCCGCCCGCAGCGACCGGGTGAAGGCCGGCCTCGTCGGACTGGTCATCGTGGCTCCGGTCTTTCTCGCCGGCGCCGCGATCACCAACGCCGCCGCGAACCTGCAGGCCGCCACCGACTTCAAGGAGAAGAGCGCAGCACCGGTCGAGGCCTGCATCAACGAGGAGAACGGGGACAACGGCAGCGCCGCCCTCGGAGCCACCGCACCCGAGAGTGCCCAGACGGGTGGCGGCGCGACCGGGGACACGGCAGCGGCTGGAGCCACCGGAACGGCCGGGGACACCACGACGACGGGCGACACCGGCAGCAGCGACGGCGACGAGGCCAAGTCGAGCGAGGACATCGCGACCGACTGCGCCGACGAAACCGCCGAAGACTTCCAGAACGAGGCTTCGACCAGAAACCTCACCGTCGGCCTCGGCCTGGCCGGAGCCCTCGGGTTCACGATCTCGATCGTCTACATCGCCCTCTGGACCATGCGGGTCGGGCTGCTCACGCGCTTCTGGGGATCCCTCGGGATGGCGCTCGGCGCGGTATCGATCCTCTTCCCGCAGTTCACCCTGCTCTGGTTCATCTACGCCGGCTTCCTGATCACCGGCTTCGTGCCGGGCGGCCGTCCTCCGGCCTGGGCGGCGGGCGAAGCGCTCCCGTGGCCGCCACCTGGCACCCCGCCCGATGATGACGATGGCGACGTGATCGAAGGCAGCGCCACGGAGCTCGACGACGATCCGGATCCCGATCCGGACGGGCCGCAGATCGAACGGCGCAAGCGGAAACGACGCAATTCGTAAAAGATATGGAACGGGGCGCGCCTCCGGTCGCCATAGACGTCTTGATCAACGCTCCGCGGTGATCAAGGCGGCGAGGAACAAGGAACGGGTCCTGACGTCTTGATCAACGCTCCGCGGTGATCAAGGCGGCGAGGAACAAGGAATGGGTCCTGACGTCTTGATCAACGCTCCGCGGTGATCAAGGCGGCGAGACCCTTACGATTCGGGTCCATGAGCACCGGGGCCCTCACAGTTTCCGACTTCATCGAGCTGCCGATCATCCAGGCGGCGCTGCCTGACCTGGTTGCGGGATCGGCCGGGCTCGGGTCCGAGGTCAGGTGGGTGCACAGCCTCGACGTGCCCGACGTCTCCGACCTGCTTCGCGGCGGAGAGATGATCCTCACGACCGGCGTTTCGATCGGATCCGACGCGACCGCCCAGCGCCGGTTCGTCAGCGATCTGGTCGCCGAAGGAGCCGTCGGGATCGCCGTCGAACTCGGCTTCGCCTGGCACCGCGAGCTGCCGGCTCCCCTCGTCCAGGAAGCCGAGAAGCGCGGCATCCCCATGGTCGCCCTGCGGCGCGGCATCCGTTTCGTCGAAGTCTCGGAAGCGGTGAATGGCAGCCTGTTGACCACGGGCCATGCCCTCGCCCGGCGCGGCGAGGAACTCCACCGCAACCTCGACAGGATCGTGCTCGAGGGGGCGGGGGCCGAGGCCGTCCTGGCCGAGGTCAGCCGGCTGATCGGCAATCCGGTGGTGCTGGAGGATGCACGGAGCGAACTCGTGGCCTACAGCTCGACCGGCCAGACCGAGGCTGCCGTGGTCGATTCGTGGACCGGCCTCAAGTGGTCGGGCCGCGAGACCGGCGAAGCGACAGGAGCCCTCGCGATGCCCGTGACCGTGCGCAACCGGACCTGGGGGCGTGTGATCGCGATCCAGGCCGAGAACGAGTTCGACCGGTTCACTCCGATCGCGATGGAGCGGGCCGCAGTCGCCGTCGGGCTCGGCCTGATGCGCGGGGGCGAGGAGGACGAGCTCCGCGCGCGCTCGCGCGGCAACCTGCTCTTCGAGTTCGCCGCCGGCCTGGTTGATCCGCTGGCGGCCGCCCGCCGGGCCTCGACCCTCGGCTTCCCCCGCCGGCACGGCCAGCTGGTCGCGGTCGCCGCCGTCTGGCGCCCTGACGCGCTCGGAGAAGGCACCGGGTTCGAGGAGGCCTGGGCGCCCCTGCTCGCGCCGATCCGGGGAGCGCTCTCGGAGCCCGACCGTCCGGCCCTCGTCGGCTCCCGCGGCAACTGCATGCTGGGCCTGCTCGACCGGGGAACGAAAGGTTCCGAGCCCGACGACGTCGCGTCAAGGGAACGGCTGGCCGCCCGGTTTCGGGCGGCACTCGCCAAGCACGAGGTCGATCCCGGCAAGGTGGCGTTCGCGATCAGCGGCGCCCGCGACTCCTGGGACGACATGGCCGAGGTCCTGGTGCGCTCACGGCTGGCCGCCGAAGCCGGAGCGACGGGCCCGCCCCGCGACTGGCATGACTCGAGCCGGACCGAGGTCGGCCAGCTGCTGCTCTCGATGCGCGGCACGCCCGAACTGCTCGCCTTCAGCCAGGAACGCCTGGGTCCACTGCTCGAAGTCGGTGGCGACCGCGGACGGGACCTGCTCGAGACGCTCGAGGCGTTCCTCCACTGCGGCGGCCGGAAGACCGAGGCGGCCGCCGTGCTCGGCATCGAGCGGCAGTCGCTCTACCACCGCCTCGGCCGGATCGAATCGATCCTCGGGGTCAACCTGAAGGACGCCGACTCCACATTGGCGCTACATCTCGCGGTGATGATCAGGCGCCTGCTCGGCTGGCCGGCCTAGCGCGGGTCGTTGATCGTCTTCATTTCCTTGGTGGTCAGATTCGGCGGGTTGTGCCGGCCGTGCGTGAACCAGGTGATCAGGTAGAGGATCGCTCCGATTACCAGCAGGATGGCCGCCCGGACGAACGAATCGGCGTCCTTGGTGGTCAGCAGCGCCAGCGACACGAAGAAGCCGATGACGGGCATGACCGTCGGGGCCTTGAAGTACTCGCCCTTGACCTGGTCTTTCCGCAGGATCAGCACGCAGACGTTGACCACCGCGAAGACGAGCAGCAGCAGCAGGACCGTCGTGTCGGCGAGGTCTTCGAGTTCGCCGGTGACAAGCAGGCCGGCGGCCAGCAGCGAAGTGAAGAGGATCGCCACCCAGGGCGTCTGCCGCTGGGGATGGACCTTCGCGAACACCTTGGGCAAGATCCCTTCACGGGCCATGCCGTAGAGCAGCCGTGAGGCCATGATCATGTTGATCAGGGCGCCGTTGGCCAGAGCGAACAGGGCGATGACCGAGAAGACCTTGTCGTTCACCTCGAGCGGTCCCTGCCCGGTGACCTCGAGCAGTGGTCCGTCGGATCCGGCGAGCTTGTCGGTCGGCACGGCCATCGAGGCGATCACCGTGACCAGCAGGTAGATGATTCCCGCGACGATCAGCCCGCCGAACAGCGCCCAGGGGTAGTCGATCCGCGGCTTCTTCGCCTCTTCGGCCAGATTGACCGAGTCCTCGAAGCCGATCAGGGCGAAGAAGGCGAGCCCGGCGCCCGCGAGGATCGCCGAGAAGACCGAGGTGTCGGCCTTGAAGTCGAGCGCACGGCCGGGGTCACCGCCACCGTCGGTCAGGAAGGCGATGCCGATGATCATCACCAGCACGAGTCCCGAGACCTCGATCAGGGTGAGCACGAAGTTGAACCGCATGCTCTCCTTGATGCCGCGCATGTTGATCAGGCCGATGATCAGGAGGAAGCCGAGGCCGACCAGGACCGCGTCCCAGGTGACGAAGGCCGAGAGGTAGTCACCGCCGAAGGCCCGGGAAAGGGTCGCGGCGGAGGCGAGGCCCGAGCACATCACCGCGAACGCGACCATGAAGGTGACGAACGGCAGCTTGAAGGCCTTGTTCACGTAGAGCGCGGCGCCGGCGGCCTTGGGGTACTTGGTGACGAGTTCCGCGTACGAGAAAGCGGTAAAGATCGCCAGGGCGAGAGCGAAGAGGAACGCGGCCCAGATCGCGCCGCCGGTCTTGCCGCCGACCTCGCCGACGAGTGCGTAGATGCCGGCTCCGAGCACGTCGCCGATGACGAAGAACATCAGCATCCGCCGCGAGATCGTCTGGTTCAGCGGTGTCTCAGAGGCCGCTTCGTACTCGATCGCTTCTTTTGTTTCCGCCATGACGCGCCTCGGTTCCTGGTGTCGGGTACCGGAACTCTCCCCGTACCCACGATAAGGAAACACGCGGACGGGTCGAAACCGTGCGGCGCGTCCGGCGGCCTGCCGATCCGGAACGGGCCCGGCGGGGCCAGCACCCGGAGCCGGAGAGTCGCGCCGCGACTGAAGCAACCCTCCTCAGTCCGGCAGCTGGAACGAATTCAGAGCTGCCGTGCTTCCCGGCTCGGCGATCTCCGGGAAACGCTTTCCAGCCATCATGGCGACGTCGAAGATCTCCTGGACCTGCTCTTCGAAACGGATGAAGCCGGCGATGTTCCCGGTGTCGATGTCGACGATCCAGACGCCGCAATCGAGTTCCGTCGCCCGTTCCGAGATCGGCAGGCCGCCGAAGGTCGCGGTCTCCCGGATCTGGGAGAGCCCGACGAAAGCGAGGTTGCCGGCGAAGGCGAGGCCGCGGGTGAAGCCGGGCAGCTCGGAGACCGTCTCCAGGTACCCGTGGCGGTTGACCCGGCACAGGCCGCCGTTGCCGGACTCGAGGACCCAGAGGTCGTCGCGGTACCAGCGCGGCGAGTGCGGCATCGAGATGTGTTCGGTCACCGGCTCGTTCTTCTGGATGTCGAAGAGGACTCCGCCCGTCGCCTTATGCGCTCTCCAGCCGCCGGGCTCGTCCGAGACGCCGAGCATGGTCACGTAGCGTGGCACGCCGTCGCGGAGCGCGAGGCCGTTCAGGTGGCACCGGTCGCCGGTCGCGATCTCGGTGATGAAGGGCGGAGTCCAGCGGGGGACGAGATTGTGGGTGGCGTCGAGCGTGGCCAGGCAGGAGAGCCGGGTTGCGACCAGCCAGATCTCGTCGCCGACGAAGTCCACGTCGTGGATCGCGATGTCTCCGGTGAAGTGGCGTTTTCGCGGCAGGAAGCAGGCATCGTGGGTGCCTTCGGGCTCCAACCGGGGCGCGACCTCGGGCATGTCCCGATACTCGTGGACCTCTGACCGGGTGCCGATCGCGAGCCGGTCATCCAGCACCGCGATCCCCATCGGACGTTCGAATCCCCGGAAGTGGGTGTTCAGGTGGCCGTCCTCGTATCGGGCGCAGATCAGGCGGCCGCTCTGGTACGTGCTGATCAGCAACGAGCTCGCCATCCTCTGGAAGATGTCCGGCACTCCCCGGGTGTAGACGCTCCTCAGTGGTTCGAGGCCGGCCTCGGGGGCGCCGGGGTTCCGGCGCGGTTCGGTGTCGGCGATCAGGCCGGCCGCGCGTTCCGCAGCCGCCTTGACCGCCTCATCGGGCTCGATCTCGCCTTCGAAACCGAGCTTCGCGAACTCCTGCTCGGCCGCGGACAGCGTTGCCGCCACCTGCCGGCTTACGTTGGGGTGCCAGCCGAGGCCGAGAAAGTGGCACAGTCGCTGGGTTTCGTCGTCCAGGCGCCCGGTCAGCTGGTTGAAGTCACTCACGCACCACCGCTCGGGCGACAGCTTTTCGAGTTCGTCCAGGGCGGTGGTGGTCAGGCTCAGCCACTGAGCCTGGACGATTCCTTCGACCGGCCCTCCGTTCAGGCTCGCCCAGTCCGGGATCAGGGGCAGGTTCCATTCCGGTCCGTCCCATCCGGGGAGGTCCGGGTGGGTCAACACCGCGCTGGCGTCCCAGAGGGCCGCCATGCGGGTCAGCGCCTGGCCGGGATCCCGGTTCACGTAGATGAAGCGGGAGTCGGGGAAGAGTGCGTCGAGCATGCCGATCCGGAGCGAGTCCCGGGAGAGGCCACCGATCGTCCGCAGGGGCACCAGGGGAGTCGTACCGGGGTTCCTCTCCGCGGCTTCGGCGAGGCGCTCACCGGCCCACCGGCGGGTGCCTTCGATCTGGTCCGCGGTCACGTCGGTGGCGGTCATGGTGTCCCCGGCGGAAGTGGCGGGGTCGAGCTCGACCCCCGCGACCTCGGCGAAATCGGTCCCGCTCGTGTTGACCGTCCCGGGCGTGAGGCTCAGTCCGGCGACGATCGCGTTCTGACCCGAGCAGGGCGCACCGACGATGAAGATCGGCGGCCCTGTGCGGAAGTCGGTCTCGTCGCCTGCGATCCGGGCATCTTGACGGAAGCCGGGACCCGATGCCGTCGGCGATTTCGACCGCGAAGCTGGTCAAGAAGAAGGCGAAGAAAAGAGGAAGCAGCTAAGCCTTCTTCGAGGCTTCGACCTGTTCGGCCAGTTCGTCCACCACAGATGGATCGCGCAGGGTGCTGACGTCGCCGAGGTCCTTCCCGTCGGCGATGTCCCTCAGGAGCCGTCTCATGATCTTTCCCGACCTCGTCTTCGGCAGGTCGCCGGCGTAGAAGAACTGCTTCGGCCGGGCCAGCTTGCCGATGCGGTCGGCGACGTGGTCGCGGAGCGCGGTCGTGAACTCCCCGCCCGGTTCGGCATCGCCCTGTGGCGTGACGAAGGCGACGATCGCCTGGCCGGTGTCGTCGTCGGGAACGCCGATCACCGCCGCTTCGGCGACACCCGGGTCGGAGACAAGGGCGGATTCGATCTCCATGGTCGAGAGCCGGTGCCCGGAGACGTTGATGACGTCGTCGATCCGGCCGACGATCCAGAAGTAACCGTCCTCATCGCGCCGGGCGGCGTCGCCCACGAGGTAGGTCTCCGGGCCGTACCGTTCCCAATACGTCTCGACGTAGCGGTCGGGCTCGTTGAACAGGGTGCGGGCCATGGCCGGCCACGGTTTGCTCAGGACGAGCGTGCCGCCGCCCTCTTCGACCGCTTCGCCTTCGCTGTCGAGAATCTTCGCTTCGATCCCGGGCAGCGGGACCGTCGCCGATCCGGGCTTGGTCGTGGTCAGTCCGGGAAGGGGGCTGATCATGATCGCGCCGGTCTCGGTCTGCCACCAGGTGTTGACGATCGGGCAGCGGCCCCCGCCGATGTGCTCGTGGTACCAGAGCCACGCCCGCGGATTGATTGGCTCACCGACCGAGCCGAGCAGCCGGAGCCTGGAGAGGTCGTGCTTCTCGACGAGGTCCTCGCCCCACTTCATGAAGGAGCGGACGACCGTCGGGGCGGTGTAGAGGATGGTCGCTCCGTAGCGCTCGGCGATCTCCCACCAGCGGTCTTTCTCCGGATAGTCCGGGGCGCCTTCGTACATGATCGAAGTGGCACCGTTGGCCAGCGGCCCGTAGACGATGTAGGAGTGCCCGGTGACCCAGCCGATGTCGGCCGCGCACCAGTAGACGTCGTCCTCCTTCAGGTCGAAGACCATCTTGTGGGTGGCCGCGACCTGGGTGAGATAACCGCCGGTGGTGTGGACGATGCCTTTCGGCTTGGCGGTGGAGCCAGAGGTGTAGAGCAGGAAGAGCGGGTCCTCGGCGTCCATCGGTTCCGGTTCGCAAGAAGGGTCGGCCTTCTCGACCGCCTCGGCCCAGAAGAGGTCGCGGCCTTCGGTCATCGACGGATCGGTGCCACAGCGGTCGACCACGACCACGTTCTTCATCTCGTGAAGCTCGTCGAAGATGCCTTCGATCGAAGTCTTCATCGGCATCGGGCTGCCCCGCCGGAGCGTCGCGTCGGCCGTGACCAGCAGCTTCGCGCCGGACACCTCCATTCGTTCCTTGAGCGACTCGGCGGAGAACCCGCCGAAGACGACGTTGTGGACGGCGCCGATCCGCGTGCACGCGAGCATCGCCACGGCGGCCTCGGGCACCATCGGCATGTAGATGCCGACCACGTCGCCCTTGCCGATCCCGAGGCCCTTCATCACGTTGGCGAACCGCTGGGTCTGGTCCAGCAGCCAGTCGTAGGTGATCCCGAGCCGGCCGGCGTCACCGGTCTCGCCGGCATCCTCGGCCTCCCAGTGGAAAGCCACCTTGTCACCCCGGCCGTCGTTGACGTGGCGGTCGAGGCAGTTGACCGACACGTTCAGCTTGCCGCCGGCGAACCACTTGGCCCGGGGCGGGTCGCTCCAGTCGAGCACCTGTCGCCAGGGCTCGATCCATTCGAGCTGCTCCGCCCAGCCGGCCCACCACGACCCGGGGTCGGCCGCGGCGCGCTCGTAGACCCCGGGATCCCGGAAAGAGGCTTCGGCCGCGAAGCCGGGCGGCGGTGGAAAGGTCTGCTCCGTCTTCAGCAGCACGTCGAGTTCGGGCTCGTCGGCCATTGTCCGATCCTAGCTGCTTCCCCCGGAAAAACCCCGGAACATGAAAACGGCCGCGCAGAGGTGCCGGCGCGGCCGTCTTCGCAATGGGCAGTTGCTCTTTCGCGCCCGCCGATCCTCTCAAGTAGAGAGGATGGCGATGGTGTCGAGGTCATAGGCGAAGGTCGCCCAACCGCTCCAGATGCGCTCGCCCTCCGCCCCCTTCAGCCGTGATCGCGGCAGCCCGTAGCCGCGCTTGAGGTGGGAGATCCGACCCTCGGCGCCGGTGTGCGGTAGCGAGCCAGGCGCCGCTGGTGGCTCAGCGCCGCAGGCTGGTTATCGCGAGGTCGACGACGACCGAAAAATGGTCGGAGCCGATATTCGGTCCGACGTCGGCGTCGAGGACGGCGAGCCCGTCGCTGACGAGACAGTGGTCGAGCGGGGTCTGCAGGAGCCAACTCCACGATGGCCAGGTCCATGGCGGCCAGGACCCTCTGAAGACATCGGTGAGGCCGGTGGAGTCGGAGAATTCCCTGAACTGGGCCGACCAGGGGACGGTATTGAAGTCCCCGCAGACCACCAGCCGCGGCCCGAAGGAGGCACGGGCATCGGCGAGGGCGCGCATCTGTTCGGTGTGCACGGGGCCGGCGAACGGGGTATGCACGTGAAGGAGGACGACGGTCACGGGGCGACCGCCGATCCGGTAGCGGGCGACGATCGTGGCGGGACCGTCGGCCGGGAAGCGCTCGGCGGAGATCGCGGTCGGCCGGGGGTCGCTGAGGACGCCGAGTCCGTAGGCGCCGGGCTGGGCGACGAAGAGGCGCGGCCTCACCACCGAGGATGCTTGCCTGCCGGTCCGTGCCCATTCCGGCGTGAGCTCGGTGACGCCAAGGATGTCTGGCCTCAGTTCCTCGATCATCGGCGCCAGCCCTTCGAAGTCGCGGTTGGCGACGTCGAGGTTGAACGAGACGATCCGCAGCCGCGGATCGGACGGGGCGGCGTCGGAGGGTGGTCCGCCCTGCCAGGGGGCGAGCACGGCGAGGTTGAGGGCGGCGAGCAGGACCGCGACGGCGGCCAGGTGCGATCGCCGCAGTGCCATCAGGATCGCGGCGGCGATCACGAGCAGGGTGGCGTACTGGAGGTTGAAGAGCGTCGTCGGCTCCAGCACCCAGGTGATCTGGCCGAGCAGGCTGAGTGCCGTGGCGATGGCGAGCCCGGTGACGACCACGGTCACGGTCGTGCCGGTGGCGGCCTCGACGCGCGCCACCTCCGTCGTCCGGTCCGGCAGCTGCCACCGAAGCGTCGGCGAGTTGATCTCGTGGGCGACGACCAGGCTCCAGGTGAGGCCGAGGAGCGCCCCGAAGGCCACGTCGCTCGGGTAGTGCACTCCGAGGTAGACGCGCGAGGCTGCGATCGAGAGGATCAGGAGCGTGCTCACGGTGACGGCCCCGATCCGGATCGGGCGCAGCGGATGCGCCGAAGAAAGGACGATCAGGATGGAGACGAGGAACGCCGTGGACTGCACCGCATGACCGGAGGGGAAGCTGGCTTCGGCGACGTCCTGCAGGTGGTGCACCGGCGGCCGCGCGCGGCCGACCAGGCTCTTGTCGAGGTTGGCGATGAGGACGGCGCCGAGGGTGCTGATGCCGATCGTGAGCGCGGCCGCGTAACGCCTGCGGAGAGAGAGGATCAGGCACGAAAGGGCGGCCAGCGGGAAGACGACGTAGCCGCTGCCGATCCAGGAGAAGACCCGCGCGGCGCTCACCTGGGCCGCGGTCCGATCAAAGGCGATGTCCTGGACGGAACGCAGGTCGAGCCCTCCCAGGACCGAGGTGCAGAAGGCACCGAGTCCCCAACCGACCAGCAGGAAGGCCAGGAAGGCGATCAGCAGTCGGGCGGCACGGTCTCTTCTCGACGGGCTCTCCGGGCGTGGAGCCGAGGGCGGCGGCCCGGCCGCCGCCGGGCTATCTGGGTCCGCCGAACACATCCCCCCAGCTTAGTGGTGTCCATTCTCCAGGTAATGCAGCTCATGCGACCAGCACCTTCGCCGTACAGGTCCAGCCGCTTGGCCAGGATCGAGAAGAAGATCTCCACCTGGTTCAGCCATGAGGCGTGGGTCGGGGTGAACTGAAGCGCCAGCGCGGATGGGTCTCGAGCCATTCCTCGACCTCCTCGCCCGCGCGCTCTTCGAAGCCCTCCTGGTCGAAGTCGCTCATCACCCAGTAGTCGCCGAGGTGGGGCTTGACGTCGGCCTCGCGCAGGATCGCGTGGGCGCGGGAGGGGGCCATGCCGACCGCGCGCCGAGCTCCGCGTAGGTCCAGCGCTCGCGGCGCATCCCCTCCTCGCTCTCGGGCGGGCGGGTGCAGGCCAGCGCGATCGGCTTCGCCCGCGTCATCTCGTCGTGGGTGAGCGGACGCCCGGACTTGGGGCGGTCGCGTAGACCTTCGAGACCCTCGCGCTCGCAGCGGGAGCGCCAGCGCTTGACCGTCTCCTCCGAGCATCCCAGTCCGCTCGCCGATCTCCGCCGCCGCCGGCCCTCGGCCGCCATCAGGACCATCTGGCCGCAACACCTCATCCCCGCTGATGGCCTGCGCGATCTGCTCCCGCGGGTGCTCGCCAGCGAGCGGATCGAGGACCTTGGCTTCCGTTCACCGCCGTGGCGACCGACCTCCTCGGCGGGGATCTCGTCGCGCTGAGGTCGGGACCGCTGGTCGAGTCGTTGTTGGCGAGCGCGGCAGTCCCCGGTATCTACCAGCCGGTGCGGATCGGTGGCCGCAACCTAGTGGATGGAGGGTCCACAGCAACGTCCCGGTCCGCGCCGCGCTGTCGGCGGGGGCGGCCAGCATGGTCGTCCTCGACTGCGGGCTATTCGGGTTCCGCTCCCGTCCGCCGCGCGGCCTACCGGAGATGATCGCCCAGGCGCTGGCGATCATGTTCGGCCACCAGGCAGCCCGCGACATTCCCGTGCTGTATCTGCCAGGGCTGCTGTCGGCGGAGGTGCTGGGGAGGACCGGGCCCCCGTCCGAGCCCGCCGAGCCGCAGAAGAGGGACCGTCGATCTACTTACTTCCCCCGGAAAAAGCAGCCGCATCTGCGGTCGGCCGCGAGGTCCGGGCTACGGCGAGCCGCACCTGCTGCGCGAGTGCGAACCCTCGAGGCGCGATCGGCTCCTGCGGGTGCTCGCCAGCGAGCGGATCGAGGACCTGTGGCTTCCGTTCACCGCCGTGGCGACCGACCTCCTCGGCGGGGATCTCGTCGCGCTGAGGTCGGGACCGCTGGTCGAGTCGTTGCTGGCGAGCGCGGCAGTCCCCGGTATCTACCAGCCGGTGCGGATCGGTGGCCGCGACCTAGAGCTAGGACGATGAGCTCGACAACGCGGCGGACTTTTCGCGGCGGTGGTCGCGACCCGCTTCTCGCGCCATCGAGGGCGATTCGTCGAGTCAGCGCCAGTCGAAGTACTCGCGGTTGATCCGCCCGCCAGGGACGCCGGCCCGCCGTAGCTGGATCTGGAAGGCGCGCAACATGCCGGTGGGCCCGCACATGAACACGGACAGGCCGCGCCGGTCTCCATCGACGGCGGCGAGCATGTCGTCCGCGGTGAGGCGGCCGTCGACCGTCGTGTCGATCAGATGGATGTGCAGGCCCTCGTGCCGGGCGGCGATGGCCGTGATCTCCTCGGCGAAGGGTGCATCGCCGGCCGCGGAATAGAAGAAGTCGACCTGGGCGGGCAGCGCCTGCCGCTCGGCGGAGCGCAACCAGCTCAGGAACGGGGTGACGCCGACGCCGCCCGCGATCCACAGCTGCCGATCGCCGCCGACTCGATGATCGAAGCGCCCGAAGGGACCGCCGATCACGGCAGGCATGCCTGGTTCGACGAGATGGGCGCGTGAGGTCGCGTTACCGAGAGCCTTGATCGTGACCCGCAACAGCCGCTCGCTCGCGGCGCTCGAGATCGTGAAGGGATGGCGGTGCCAACCGTCGCGGGCCTCCAGGAAGAGCATCGCCCACTGTCCTGGGACGAAGTCGAGACGGCGTCCCAGGGGTCGCAGCATGATCTCCACGAGGTCGGCGTCGAGCCGGCGGACGCTGTCGACCACGTAGTCGTGGAGCGGCACGAAGTAGCGCGCCAGGAGCTCGCGGTAGAGATAGAAGGCCACCCCCACGGCGCCGATCGCGACGTAGCTCCAGCGCAGGACAGGAGCACCGTGGAACGGAGTCGCGTCCAGCAGGCCGTGCACGGCGCCGACGGTCAGGAAGAGCCCGGTCGTCCGGTGTACTGTGCGCCAGCGGTCATAGCCTCCGAAGACGCGCCGGAGGTCCCGCACCCAGGGAGCGTCCCGGACCGCCACCACGACCCTGCGCAATGGCCCCGGTACCACGTATCGCCAGCGCGGCAGGATCGCCCAGGCGACGAGTGTAAGAAGGCCGAGCAGACCGATCACCGCGAGCGCCGGTCCGACGGTGCCCGCGTCGGGATTCGAGGCCAGCGCGGCGTGCGGCAACAGCAGCGCGACTCCCGCTATCGCGACCCGTCGATGCCAGATCGCGGCGCGGTCGATGCCGTCGAACCACGACTCCACCCACGGCAGCGTGCTGATCAGGACGAGTCCGATCGACAGCAGCAGAACCGACTCGGCGCCCAACAGCTGTCCCACGTAGCTGCCGGCCGGCGTCCCGTCCGGGCGCGCCATGAGCCAGAGAAACGCCAACGCGCCGACCAGCGCGAAGATCGTCGTCGGGCCCAGCTGGCGAGCGAACGATGAGCGGCCGAGATCGCGCATCAGCGGTGCCGAATCTGTCGTCGGGATGCCATCGTCCTCATGCGACGGGGGCCGAGCGGAGGCGTGGATCCCGGTCCGCGGGCCCGGACGGTTGTGTGTGCCCGTCGCCTGCGCCTGGCGCATCGCCCTCGTGTCGCCACGCTGACCAGCCCGCGAGCCAGATCCCGCCGAGGACCCCGCCGACGAGGTTGGCCGTGATGTCGGTCATCGTGTCCGAGTTGCTCGGCTGGTAGTGCGTGCCGAGGTTCGAATCCATGAACCACTCATAGATCTCGTAGAGGCAGCCGAATGAGGCCGCGATCATGAAGACCATGAGGACGACCGCGAGCCACGTCCGCGACCGCCCATCCTCGGCGAGCGGGTCCGGTAACGCGCGCAGGCGGGTCAACAGGACCAGTGCGGTGGGCGCCAGCACCGCGGGCAGCGCCGCGTGCACGAGCGTGTCCCACCACGAGACGGTGCCCCAGAATCCTGCGACCTGCCCGAGCGCCTGGAGTGTCCAGGCGGCCACGAAGGCACCGTCGAAGACCCACGGTAAGCCCAGGATCCGAGGAACCAGCAGCACCAGGAACATGGCGACCAGGGCCGCGGCGTCGCCCCAATGCCCGCCGAGCAGCTCGATCGTGGCCCAGGCCAGGAAGACGAGCTTGAATGCGGTGACGATCCGCGGCCCCATCAGAGCGGTCTCCGTTCGGTTTCTCGGTCAGCCGAGGCCCACAGTATCAGCAGCAGGCCGCCCGCCAGCGATCCGACGGCATCGAGGGTGAGATCGAAGATCGTGTCCGAGTAGCCGATCGCCAGAGGCGCGTCGAGCCATTCGACCGCGACGTACTCGTAGATCTCGTAGATCGCGCCGATCGCGATCCCGTTGAGGACCCCGAAAAGGGCCAGGCCCAGGCGGTGGCGAGGGTGCTCCTCCTCCCCCAGGTTCGGCAGCAGCCCCAGTCGCAGGTTGAGCACGTAGAGGACCGGGACGCTCGAGAACGGCATGGCGAAGTGGACCAGGTCGTCCCACCAGGAGACGTCCTCGAACAGATGCAGGGCGTTGCCCCAGGCCTGCAGCGACATCCCGAGGATGAAGAGCAGGTCGAAGAGCCGCGGCAGGCGCAGCCGCTGCGCGCCCATCAGGAGGAGGAAGGTTCCCGTCAGCCGCACCGCGTACTCCGGACTGCCGCCGAGCAGGAAGAAGATTGCCGCGACCAGGAAGGAGAGTCGCATCAGGTCGAGTGGATCGCGCAGCAGCGGATGCCAGTCGCCGAAGATCAGCCTGCGCCACCAGGCCGGGTCGCGAAGGCCGGTGCTCCGACCGGTGGGGCGAGATCTGGTTCGCGGTGCCTGCGGAGGGCTGTTCAGCACGACCG